>NZ_CP099572.1:0-1200000 GCF_040409805.1 Polynucleobacter sp. MWH-UH23A | reverse complement strand
TCCGCCCAAGCCAACAAGAAGATAGTAGCCAAGAACGGTAGGGGGTAGAACCAAAGGGAGGGCAAGGGCTGCCTCAATCCAAGATCGTCCTTTGCGCATCCTCTGAAGGTAGTGCGCTACCCAAACTCCAAAAGGCAGAATTAGGACCAAAGTCCATAAGGCTAACTTTAGGGAGAGAAGAAGGGCATCAATATCAATCACCCTTGAATTGTATTGCCATTGGCTATAAAAAAGACCGCTTCTGCGGCCTTTAGCCTTTTCTCAATAGATTCTCTCTACATTAAGTAGCGCACTTATAAATTAGGCTGATAGCTACCAGAAAGGTAAATATGGAAAAAATTTGCTGGACTCGAGGGCCACTCATTTTTCTTTCGAGAATTTTTCCAATCAATAGCCCAATAAGAGAGCCGCCGCTAAAAGGTATGGCAATCGATAAATCAAGCGTTCCTGAAACAAGAGATATCGCTGCGCCACCAGCGGAGACTATTGCCAACACGCCTAAAGAGGTGGCGACAATAGCCTTCATTGGGAGGTCGGTAAATTTCTTCAGCGAGGGGACGATGATAAAGCCACCACCAACCCCAAGTAGCCCAGATAAAAATCCAGCACATGCTCCTGCGAGCATCAATGATCTGGCGCATGGCACCGTCCAAATTAATTTGCCAATGGACAGATCCAATTGGCATGGAGGAGGCTTAGTTAGCACAGGAGGTTTGCCTGCAATGGTTTGTGTAGCCTGAATGAACATTTTGCTCGATACATAAATGAGCACAGCGCTAAAGATCAGTAGCATTGGTGTGTTTGGCGCTCTCTGAGCGACCCATAGACCCAGAGGTGAAAGTAAAAGACCAAAGCCAGCCATGAACATAGCCGCCTTATAGCGCAACACTTTGGAATAGAGTCCAATCAATGCACCTACGCCAGCTGACAAAGCAATTGCAGTTAATGCAATAGGACCCGCATCAGCAATTGGCATGTGAAAAGCAAAAACCAGAAGCGGTACTGAAAGTATGCCTCCACCTGCGCCAGTCAGCCCCATGAGGACGCCAATAAACATCCCCAGGGCCGGAGCTAGAAGAATGTGTTCCATGCTTTAATTTTCAAATGGTCGTGCGAGCCACTCCCTTCCTTTGAGCATTGCATTCCAATAAAGCCAGGGCAGCACATCCTTCTTCAATATCCAAGCTAGCTTGGTAGCCTTAAGTGGATTAATTAACCATGGGAAGGTTGGCAATAACTTTCCGCCGTATCCAAATTCTGCAAGAACAATTTTTCCTCTTTCAACGGTTAATGGACAAGAACCGTACCCGTCATACTTGAGAGGCATTGGTTGATGATGTTTATGTGCCAATAAATTCTCGGCAACGACAACCACTTGTTTTCTGGCAGCGGCAGCCGTTTTTGAATTCGGTGAGGAGCAGCAATCACCCAAGCTAAATATATTTGGATAACGGGTGTGCTGCAGAGTGAACTCATCTACCTCTACCCAACCATCTGCATTAGCAACAGGACTACCTATCAAACAATCTTGGGGCCCTTGTGGTGGTACAACGTGCAGCATGTCAAAAGATTTTTCTATTTGGGAAGTATTGCCATCGGCATCTTTAACGGCAAAGATCGCTTTCTTATTCGGACCATCAACCGAGATGAGATTGCAGTTAAAGTTCAAAGTGGCATCATATTTTTTAACGTATTCCATTAACGGTGGCACAAAATCTGCCACACCAAACAAAGCTGCGCCAGCATTGTTTAGTTCAACATCAATATTTTTAAGTCTGCCTTGTTTTTCCCATTCATAACAAGAGAGGTACATTGCCTTTTGTGGGGCACCTGGACATTTAATTGGCATTGGCGGTTGTGTGAAGATCGCCTTTCCAGATTTCATTTGTTTGACTAGCTCCCAGGTGTAAGGGGAGTAGTCATAACTATAATTAGATGTAACACCATTCTTTCCAATGGTGTCTACCAATCCAGGGATTGCCTCCCACTTCATTTTGAGCCCTGTGGCAATTGCCAGATATTGGTAGTGAATTGGATTCCCGTGAGCAACTCGTACTTCATTTGCATCAGGATTAAAGCCCGTTATTTTGTCTTTGATCCAAGTAACGCCTGCTGGAATGATGTCTTTAGTTTTGCGCTTGCTGCTTTTGACGTCGAAGGCCCCACCACCAACAAGGGTCCAAGATGGTTGGTAGTAGTGATCCTCAGAAGGCTCGATAATTCCAATTTTGAGTGATTTATCCCTATTTTTGAGGCTTGCTGCCAATCCGATGCCAGCAGCACCGCCACCTGCAATTAAGACGTCATATTCAGTATTGCGCTGTATTGTGTTCATCTAATTCGCTTTCAAGTTCAATGGTTATATAGCTAAACAGTCTTTATTACTAATAGTAATATATATATAAGGGTTAGTTATTAGTGTATTTTTACCAGCTTTATTAAATAATTTCACCTAGAAAAATTACCTAGTTGAGTGAAAGATGAATCCGGTTGTAAAAGGCTTTTTTGATGTCGATACCTGGACGGTGACTTATGTTGTTTATGAGAAGCCTAACGCCCCATGCATCATCATTGATAGTGTTCTTGGATACGATCCTAAGTCAGGTCGTACTAATACCAAGATGGCTGATGAAGTTATCCGGTTTGTAAAAGAGAATGCATTAAAGGTTGAGTGGATCTTAGAAACTCATGCGCACGCTGATCATGTCACTGCAGCTCCTTATTTGAAATCGAAGCTTGGTGGACAGCTTGCTATCGGTGATCATATCTCTGTAGTTCAAGATGTCTTTAAGGACATCTTTAATTTAGAGAGCACATTCCCAACCGATGGTTCCCAATTCGATCGGCTACTCAAGGATGGAGAGAAGATTGATTTTGGCGGTCTGAGCCTAAAGGCTATTTTTGTCCCCGGACATACGCCTGCTTGTATGGCTTACCAGATTGGGGATGCGATTTTTGTTGGCGATACGATGTTTATGCCTGACGTTGGGACGGCGCGTTGTGACTTCCCGGGTGGTAATGCGAGCGTCCTATATCAATCGATGAAAAAGATTTTAAGTAATCCGCCAGAAACGCGATTATTTATGTGTCACGACTATCCTCCAAATAATCGACCCATACAGTTTGAGACTACGGTCGCTGCAGAGAAGAAGTCCAACATTCATATGCATGACGGAATTTCAGAAGAGCAGTTTATTGAGATGCGCACGAAACGTGATGCAACTTTAGAAATGCCAGTGCTGATATTGCCAGCAATTCAGGTCAATATACGCGCAGGAGAATTTCCTCCGAAAGAGGCTAATGGAGTTTCTTATTTAAAGATTCCTGTTAACGCGGTTTAAGTTACAGCAACATCAAGGTTGAAATCAGGACTCATTTATATTTTTTTGAAGGTATTCATTTAATGGCTGATCAAAAACGCAAAGGACAAATTAAGCAGGCCCCTGAGAACTTTATTTCTCAAGAGTTGATTGCTGACTTGAATCAGAATGGGATGGATGACGCACGCCGAGGTTTCTTGCGTAAAGGTTTTATGGCTGCGCTTGGTAGTACGGTTGGCACTGGCTCCGCTGATGTGTTCGCGTCAGATGGCGATCCAGTCATTTTAGAAAAGCAAGAATGGCAAACCACCTTGGGCAAGAATGTGGCGACTATGCCGTATGGAATGCCATCTATCTACGAAGCCAATTTAATTCGTCGCGAATCACCTGGCCTAACTAGGGTATCTGCCGCTTCAGTAGCTTTTACTCCATTGCAAGGCTTGTTCGGCATTATTACGCCCAATGGTTTGCATTTTGAGCGCCATCATCAGGGCTGGTACAACATTGATCCTGAGAAGCATCGTTTAATGATTAATGGCTTGGTTAAACATAATCGAGTATTCACCATGAATGACTTGATGCGATTACCCTCGGTATCACGGATTCACTTTATTGAGTGCGGCGCTAATACGGGCTTGGAGTGGGGGAATGTTGCTGTCCCTACAGTTCAGTACACCCATGGCATGTTGTCATGTTGTGAGTTCACTGGAGTACCTTTGTCTGTCTTGCTAGAAGAGTGTGGTGCAGATTTAAAGAAAGGCAAATATTTATTAGCTGAAGGTGGTGATGGTTCTGGCATGACGCGAACCATCAACTTGCCAGATGTATTGAATGAAGCGATCGTTGCTTGGGGTATGAACGGAGAAATGTTGCGCCCTGAAAATGGTTTTCCATTAAGACTAGTGATTCCTGGAGTGCAGGGCGTTAGTTGGGTGAAGTGGTTACGACGCCTAGAGGTAGGTAACATGCCCTATGCGACCAAGGATGAGGCGGTGCACTATAACGATTTGATGCCAGATGGATTGGCGCGTCAGTACACCTCGATTCAAGAATGTAAATCTGTAATTACGACGCCTTCTGGCGGACAGCAGTTACTGGATAAGGGTTTTTATAACGTCAGTGGCTTAGCGTGGTCAGGAAGAGGAAAAATCAAACGCGTTGATGTTTCCTTTGATGGTGGCAATCACTGGAAGACTGCGCGACTTGAAACTCCTGTTTTAAGCAAAGCATTGACACGCTTCAATATTGATTGGGTTTGGGATGGTGCGCCAGCAATTTTGCAGTCGCGCGCGATTGACGATACTGGATATGTTCAGCCAACAATCAAAATGCTAAGGGATGTTCGTGGCACTAGATCGATTTATCACAATAACGCGATTCAGTCATGGAAAGTTAGTCCAAACGGGGAGGTCAGCAATGTACAAGTTGGCTAAATTCTTAAATTTAACCTCCCTTTTGTTATCAAGTTGCTTGGTAACAGACATTTCATTTGCGCAAAATTCAGGATCACGTTTTCCTGGCATCGGCAGAGACGCAACATCGGCAGAGGTTTCAGCATGGGATATTGATGTTCGCCCTGATTTCAAGGGTCTTCCAAAAGGGTCCGGCTCAGTAGATAAAGGGCAGCAATTGTGGGAATCTAAATGCTCTGTTTGCCATGGAACATTTGGCGAGTCCAATGAGATCTTTACACCCATCATTGGGGGTACTACGGTTGACGATATCAAAACGGGTCGCGTGGCTTCTCTGGCTGATCGTAAACAACCTCAAAGGACGACCATCATGAAGGTGGCCACGGTATCTTCTTTGTGGGATTACATCTATCGCGCAATGCCATGGAATGCACCTCGGTCATTAACACCAGATGATACTTATGCATTGGTTGCCTATTTGTTGAGTATGGCAGAAGTAGTGCCGGACGATTATGTATTAAGCAATAGCAATATTGCTGAAGTGCAAAAACGGATGCCTAATCGCAATGGTATGACACTAAAGCATGGTTTGTGGAGCGCGAAGGGTAGTCCAGATGTTCACGCTAAGGCTTGCATGAATAATTGCGTGCAGTTTGTTCAAATAGGCTCTGAGTTGCCAGACTATGCGCGTAATGCCCATGGCAATATCGCTGAACAAAATCGCCAATATGGACCTTTCCGTGGGGCAGACTCTACTAAGCCACCTTTAGCTAAGCTGCCGGGAGCTGCTGGTGAAGGTTTAGCGCATGCATCTGATACTCATGCTGCTAGCTCAAAAGGGCCAGCTGCCTTATTTAAGAGTGAGAACTGCTCAGCTTGTCATGCTCAAAATGCCAAGCTCGTAGGCCCATCTATTAATGATATTGCGGCTAAGTATCAGGGGCAGGGTGGCGCTTTAGATAAGTTGATGGAGAAGGTTAAAAATGGCGGTTCAGGTGTTTGGGGGTCGATTCCAATGCCACCACAAGCACAATTGTCAGATGAGGATCGCAAAGCGCTAGTCACTTGGGTGCTTTCGGGTGGAAAATAAATGCAGTTTAAGTAATAACCAGCATGTATTTTTCAAAAGTAGATAATATATTCAGGGCAAAAGAATTAATAAAGGAGTATTTATGAATCAACAGCGACGCAGTGTATTGAAGTATTCAGCCGTCTTTGGATTAATGGCCTCGGCAGGTCTCATCAGCGTGGCTCAAGCACAAGAGTGGAATAAAGCCGCTTTTGAAGGCAAGGGTCTAGATGACGTATTCAAAATATTGGGTGCCGGCAGTCCAGATAAATCAAGTGCAGTCACTTTAAATGCTCCTGATATTGCAGAAAATGGTGCTGTTGTGCCAGTGGGCATCACCACTTCATTGAAAGCGGAGCAAATGGCTATTCTCGTGGAAAAGAATCCTAGTGCATTAGCTGCACAATTCTTTATTCCATCCGGAACTGAGTCATTTGTAACAACGCGTATCAAGATGGGTCAAACCTCAAATGTTTACGCTTTAGTAAAGGCGGATGGAAAATGGAGTATGGCTGTTAAAGAAGTAAAGGTCACTCTAGGTGGTTGTGGCGGCTAATGCCAAACAATCAAGATCAATAAACTAATTACGAATTCAAGAGGAAAATATGGCTGATCCAATGCGCGTTAGAGCCGCTGAAAATGGTGGAATTGTAGATGTAAAAATTTTGATGAAGCATGATATGGAATCTGGTCAGCGTAAAGACGCTTCCGGAAAAGTTATTCCAGCATGGCACATTACAACAATCAATGTGAAAGCAAACGGCAAAGATGTATTTAATGGTCAGTTTGGTCCAGCTGTCTCTAAGGATCCATTCTTGAACTTTAAATATAAAGGTGCCAAGGGCGACAAGATTGTGGTGAGCTGGGTCGACAACAAGGGTGATAAGCGTACCGATGAGGCAACGGCTTCTTAAGAACTCTTAATTCACTATGGCTTTGAAAGGGAATCAAATGCAGCGTAAATTCACCTTAGGCTTGTCCTCAGGAATATTAGTGGCAAGCTTATCAATCTCATCCACTTTGTTTGCTCAAACAGCGACAGATGAGATTGCAAAATATCGTGAAATGATTGCAGATGGAAACCCTTCGGAGCTTTATGAAGCAGCTGGTGAAGATTTGTGGAAAAAGCCTGCAGGACCTAAAAACGCAACCCTAGAGAAATGTGATTTGGGTTTAGGGCCTGGAGTTGTTAAAGGCGCAGCCGCACAATTGCCACGCTATTTCAAAGATACCAACAAGGTTCAAGATCTCGAATCTCGATTGATGACCTGTATGCAAAAGCTACAAGGACGCGACCCTCAAGAGATGGTTGATGCGCCTTTCCAAAAAGGCCCCAAGAAAGATATGGAGGCAATTGTTGCTTATGTGGTAACAGCATCAAAGGGTGACAAGATTAAAGTAAGCACCAATCATCCAAAAGAAAAAGAGATGTATGAGCTTGGTAAGCGCGCATTTTATTTTCAGGGTGGTCCGATGGATTTCTCATGCGCATCTTGCCATGGTGAAGATGGAAAGCGGATTCGCCTGCAGGACTTGCCTAATTTGACGACCCAAAAAGGTGCCGCAATGGGTTGGGGCTATTGGCCTGCATACCGCGTATCTAGTGGACAGTTTTGGACCATGCAACAACGTTTGAATGATTGCTATCGTCAACAGCGCTTCCCATTCCCCATTTATGGATCTGATCTAACTATCGCCTTGTCAATGTATATGGCAAAGAATGCCAACGGTGGCACAGTTGAAACTCCTGGTTTAAAGCGTTAATGGATAAGAGATAGAGAACATGAAAATGAAAAACATTAAATCCCTCTTGGTCCTTAGCGCTATTGCTTTTTCAGCAATGTGTTTCCAGGGTTCTGTTTTTGCTCAGCAAGCGAATGATCCGAAGTTCAACAAAATGATGAAGGATGGTTTCCGTGCAGAGGGCATTGCTGGGCTAGATCGTATCGATCAAGATGCAACTCAAAAGTTCTGTTCCGATCCTGTATTTGCAAATAGCGATAAGGGTCAGGCGATGCGTGAAAAGATCCAAAAAATCAATATGGATAGTATTAAGCAACCTTCCGATGGCAAATACATCGGAGATTGGAAGAAGGGTGAGGCGATTGCACAAAGCGGTCGTGGCGCTACTTGGACTGATAAAGCCGATACCCCAATTGGTGGTGGCTGTTACAACTGTCATCAAATTGATAAGAAAGAAATTTCATACGGCACGATAGGGCCATCACTCTGGAATTATGGCAAGTTGCGTGGCAATTCCCAAGAGTTAGTTGTATACACATGGAATCGCATCAATAACTCCAAGGCATATAACGCCTGCAGCAATATGCCACGATTTGCACACTTTAAGTTACTAAATGAGCAGCAGATTCAGGACTTGATGGCTTTATTGCTGGATCCCGCCTCACCAGTAAATCAATAAATCAAAAGCAGGCCGTAAGGCCTGTTTTTTATCAGGGGAAATTTATGTCTTTAAGTCGTCGCGATTTCTTGCAGGCTCTAGCTTTTGCTTCGGCAGGCGGAATGAGTTTGCAATCAAATTTTGCGGGCGCACAAGTTGCAGCTCAAAAATTTTATGATGTTCCAAAGTTTGGTAATGTTCATCTATTGCACTTTACGGATTGCCACGCGCAATTATTGCCAATCTATTTTCGTGAGCCCAATGTCAATCTAGGTATTGGTGCACAAGAGGGCAAGACCCCACACTTGGTGGGCGAATATTTCCTGAAAGCCAATGGTATTGCACCAGGAACACGCGATGCTCACGCCTTTACCTATTTAGATTTTGTTGCTGCAGCTCAAAACTATGGAAAGATGGGCGGTTTTGCTCATATGGCAACACTGATTAAGCAATTAAAAGCAGGACGCCCTGGCGCGCAACTATTGGATGGTGGTGATACCTGGCAAGGCTCCGGCACAGCGTTATGGACTAATGGTCAAGATATGGTGGATGCCGCTCTCGCGCTCGGTGTAGATGTGATGACACCTCACTGGGAAATGACGCTAGGCGAAAAGCGCGTGATGGATATTGTGAATGGCGACTTTAAGGGGAAAGTTTCATTCATTGCGCAAAATATAAAAACATCCGATTTTGGCGATATGGTATTTAACCCATATGTCTTGAAGAATATGAATGGCGTTCAAGTTGCCATCATCGGTCAAGCATTTCCCTATACACCAATTGCAAACCCAAGATATTTCACGCCAGACTGGACATTTGGAATTCAAGAAGAGAATCTCCAAAAGACAATTGATGAAGTGAAAGCAAAAGGGGCTAAAGTTGTTGTGCTGCTCTCGCATAACGGCATGGATGTGGATTTAAAAATGGCGTCGCGTGTCAGTGGATTACATGCCATTTTGGGTGGCCATACGCATGATGGGGTGCCCGTTCCAGTGCAGGTGAATAATCGTGGTGGTATGACGCTTGTGACTAATGCCGGATCAAATGGGAAATTTTTGGGGGTGTTAGATTTTGATGTGAAGGGTGATAAGCCAGTTGATTTCCGATACAAGCTTTTGCCAATCTTCTCCAATATGATTCCGGCGGATCCTACAATGTCAAAATTGATCGCCAAGGTAAGGGCACCATATGAGGCTAAGCTTGGAGAAAAGCTGGCTACTACCGATGGGCTCTTATATCGCCGCGGCAACTTTAATGGCAGCTTTGATCAATTGATTCTTGATGGGTTAATGGCTCAAAAAGATGCAGAGATTGCATTCTCACCTGGATTCCGCTGGGGTACCAGCTTACTTCCTGGTCAAGCTATTACTCGCGAGAACTTAATGGATCAAACCGCGATTACTTATCCTTACACCACTGTCACCAATATGTCTGGTGAGACAATCAAGACAATCCTGGAAGATGTGGCGGATAACCTGTTTAATCCAGATCCCTATTACCAACAGGGGGGTGATATGGTTCGTGTAGGTGGAATGCAATACACCATCGATCCAGCGCAGAGCGCAGGGAATCGAATTTCTGATATGCGCCTTAATGGTAAATCAATTGAAGCCAGCAAGACCTATAAGGTTGCTGGTTGGGCGCCAGTTAGTGAGGATGCTAAAAATGCGGGGGGCGAACCAATTTGGGATGTGATTGAGCGTCACCTAAAAGAGGTTAAGACTGTGAAGGCTGTGAAGCTAAATGAGCCCGTAATCAAAGGCGTCGCCAATAATCCTGGCATGGCACCTATTTAAGCTAATACGTGGAGCGATTATGTTGAAAAAGGCGATTCAATTAGTTACTTTTCTTGTCATTGCATTTGGCTTAATTTCAGGCGCTCATGCGCAAAGTTCAGGTGCTACAAAAGTGGTTTACCACATTGATGATGCAGAATTGCAGGGAATTAAAGGTTTGCGCAACATTCGCAATCATTTAGATACCGCTCCGAATACTACCATTATTGTCGTGACGCACGCAAATGGGGTTGACCTATTAATGGAGGGTGCAAAAGATAAAAAGAACAATATCGAATATGCGCCATTAGTCTCCGCTCTGAAGTCTCGCGGTGTCAAATTTGAAGTCTGTGAGATTACCTTGAAGAATCGTAATCTCAAAAAAGATCAATTCGTATTAGATGCAGATTTCACTCCATCAGGCGTAGTGCGGGTTGCTGACCTTCAATATAAAGATGGCTTTGCTTACATCAAGCCATAATTTTTTGAAATGGCAACTAGTAATCGCCTTATCCAGCTTTGCCTTGGGATCCTGATTGGGTCCTTTGTTTTCTTTGGGCAAGCCATTGCTCAAAATACGATAGTGGTAGATGGGGTACCAGTAAAGCCTGTTCAAGTGGCACCACATACGTATTTTGTTCAGGGTCGCCCAGAGATGGGCAATACCTCAAATCAAAACTTTATTTCGAATGCGGGATTTATTGTCACTCCCGGTGGAGTTGTTGTGGTGGATGCGCTTGGCTCACCAATCTTGGCTAAAAAACTAATCGACGAAATTAAGAGGGTAACCAATCAGAAAGTGGTGGCTGTTATTGTGAGTCACTATCATGCGGATCATATATATGGTCTGCAAGAATTTAAAAAGATCGGTGCAACTATTTATGCTCAGGGTGAAGGTAGAAACTATCTATCTTCTGAAACAGCTAAACAACGATTAATTGCCTCGAGGATCGATTTTGCACCCTGGGTAGATGAGAAGACAAGGCTGATTTCGGCAGATGTTTGGATTGACAAAACATTTATCCTCAAGGTTGGTGGAGTAGATTTCTTGATATCCAGAGTAGGTCCCGCACATGCGCCTGAGGATTTGATGGTTTATGTGCCTTCCGAGAAAGTCCTATTTGCTGGAGATTTAGTTTTTCGGGGGCGGATTCCGTTTGTGGGCAATGCCGATAGTAAAGGTTGGTTGTTAGCTTTAGATGAGATTGAGAGACTCAGCCCTAATGTTGTGATTCCTGGTCATGGAGCATATTCAACTAAGCCACTTGAGGATATTGCATTCACACGGAATTACTTGAAGTATTTGCGTGAATCAATGGCTCCAGCCGCGCTAAACCTAGATCCATTTGAAGCGGCATATCAGTCTACGGACTGGTCAGAATATGAAGGGATGCCATTATTTAGGGCTGCCAATCGAATGAATGCATACAACGTCTACCTATCAATTCAAGCCGAGTAGGGCTTGAGGGCGAAATTGGCGACTTGGCTCTAAAATAGCCCTTTGCCCTTGAATTCCGATTATTAATGAATTTTTCCGTATTTTCTCGACAGGTCTTTGCTTGCGCCTTGATTGGCTTGAGTGCTAGCGCTATGGCGAACGTAAATGTTGAGAATGGCAAGCAAATTGACCAAAACAAGTGCTACGCTTGCCATGCCAAGAAAACTGGCTTTGGAAATGGGGACATGATTTATACCCGATCGGATAGCAAGGTGAACTCTTTTGCGAAATTAAAAACGATGGTGGAGCGCTGCAATACTGAGTTAAGGCTAGATTTATTTCCTGAAGACGAAGCAGATGTTGCCGCTTATTTAAATAAGCAGTTTTATAAATTCAAACAATAATTTTTTTATAGATTTCTATGGAAGTTGTGGATATCCCCTTTTTAAGTAAAACAGTGCTTTGGGCAACGTTTGCGATCACCTTTATTTTAGGTATGGTGATGCAAAAAACGGGCTTCTGTAGCATGGGTGCAGTATCAGATGTTTTCATCATTTCTAATTGGAATCGTCTAAGGCAATGGTTCTTGGCGATTGGCACAGCCATTTTAGGATTTACTTTTTTAGCGCATCTTGGATTGATTGATTCGCTTAAATCAATCTATACGGGCAATAAATTTTTGTGGTTGTCAACGGCAGTGGGGAGCATTCTATTTGGTTTTGGAATGGTCTTGGCTTCTGGATGTGGTAGTAAAACCTTAGTTCGTATAGGTGGCGGTAATCTAAAGTCGATAGTAGTCTTTATGGTTTTGGGCTTAACGGCTTACATGACATTGCGTGGTTTTTTGGGGGTGATTCGTACGAACACTTTGGATCTCGTATTTGTCAGCTTTGCAACTCCACAAGATTTACCAAGTTTGCTCTCTGGCCCATTGGGTGTTGCTAGGGCAAATTTGCATTTGGCACTCGGGCTTATTATTGGGTTGGTATTTATTGCGTTTGCCTTGGCTGATAAAGCCTTCCGTAATTTTGAAAATCTTTTTGCAGGTATTTCTGTAGGTCTAGCCATCACTGCTGTATGGTGGGTTTCAGGTTATTTGGGTCATGTGGCTGAAGACCCGAATACCTTAGAAGAAGTATTTTTGGTAACCAATTCTGGTCGGATGGAAAGTTTGTCTTTTGTAGCGCCTTACGCCTATTCATTAGATTGGCTAATGATGTACAGCGATACGTCAAAAGTTCTCACCGTTGGCATAGTGGCTGTAGTGGGTATGATTTTAGGCTCTGCTGTGATTGCAATTTCAAGCAAGACCTTTCGTTGGGAAACTTTTAGAAATGCGGAAGATACTGCTAACCATTTAGTAGGTGCTGCATTAATGGGCTTTGGTGGTGTTACTGCCTTGGGTTGCACAGTAGGTCAGGGTTTAAGTGGAATATCAACCTTAGCATTGGGTTCTCTATTGGCATTACCAGGGTTCATTTTCGGTGGTTTCTTGGGTGTTCGCTATCTTCAATTGCGCTTAGCCCCCAATCCTTGCGCATAAATTTTTAAGGATATTCTATGCAAATTGATTGGCTTTCTTTTACGCCTATCCCATCTTTATTGGGTGGGGTGTTATTGGGTATTGCGGCAGCTCTTTATGTACTGCTCCATGGCAGAATTCTGGGTATCAGTGGAATTGTTTCGGGCCTATTGCACCCAAAGCCAAGTGATGTTGTGTGGCGCTTTGCCATAGTGCTTGGCCTATTATCCGCGCCACTTTGGGCCGCCTTGTTTTTCGATATTCGTCCAATTGTGCAAATCGATACAGACTGGTATGCCATATTAGTGGCGGGACTACTTGTGGGTTTCGGTGCACAGTATGGATCCGGTTGCACTAGTGGGCATGGCATCTGTGGATTATCGAGACTGTCTCCACGCTCATTGGTAGCGACATTCACTTTTATGGGTGCAGGATTTGTGACTGTATTCCTTATTCGCCATTTATTTGGGGCTTGATATGAAAAAACATTTCAGTCTCTTTAGCCAGTATGCAATTGGCGTGTTGTTTGGATTTGGGCTAATCATTTCAGGAATGAGTAATCCAAAAAAAGTGTTGGGCTTTTTGGATCTTGCTGGTGCGTGGGACCCGTCTTTGATTTTTGTGATGCTAGGGGCAATCCTGGTTGGTCTAGCAGGGTTCTATGTAGTTAAAAAGCGTAGTGAAGCATTTTTTGGTGGCGCTTTGCATATTCCAACAAGACGCGACATATCAAAGGCTTTGGTAATAGGCAGCTTTATTTTTGGAGTCGGTTGGGGGATCGCTGGTATTTGTCCTGGTCCTGCATTAGTCGCTATGGGTGCGGGATATTTAAAGGCTCTAGCATTTGTCGTGGCGATGCTGGTCGGTATGCGAGTTTGCGAACGGTTTTTTACCGCACATAAACAAGCGCCAAAATAATCAATAGATCCATCATTACTAAAATATTGCTGTTCAGTATTCAATGAAATTTTTCAAAAACATACTTAAATCAGAGGATGTCATGAGTCTTCCAATTGCATGCCACAACGATCAGTTTGGTACTCTAGGTCAAATCGAGCCAGCCCATTTAGCTGAAATTGCAAAGCAGGGCTATAAGAGCGTTATTAATAATCGCCCTGATGGAGAAGGCGGTCCAGACCAGCCTAAAAACGCTGATATTCAAGCTGAGGCAGAAAAGTTAGGCTTGAACTATGTATATCTGCCAGTTGTCTCCGGCGCTATTACTCCAGACCAAGTAATTGAGATGGCTCGCCTGCTAAAAACTTTGCCTGGTCCTGTGTTGGCATTTTGCCGATCAGGTGCGCGCTCAACGAATCTCTATCAACTTGCCTTGCAAGTAAAGTAAACAATTCATTAACGCGACATACTAATGCGTATCGTCATTCCTGAAGATCGAAAATTAGTTCACGAAATGGTCGCACCAATTCGGTGGGGCGATATGGATGCATATGGTCATGTCAATAATACGATTTACTTCCGCTACATGGAGCAAGCACGGGTTGAGTGGATCACTTCTCTAGGCTATCAAGTTGCACCAGGCCGAGAATCGATGCTGATGATGAATGGCTTTTGTAATTTCTATAAACAGCTTTCATATCCTGGAGACTTAATTCTAAAAACATCAATTGGCGCGATTGGCCGCACTAGTATGGATGTCTATACGAGTATGGCCTTAACTACCGCGCCTGATGAAGAAGTGGCTATAGGTGGCGCAACCATGGTTTGGGTTGATCTCACCACCAATAAATCTGCACCATGGCCTAATCATATTTTGCAAAAGATTGGCTAAACAGGCGGTATGCAGTCAAGCAATCCTCAAATTTTAAGAAGAGATCAATTTCTTGCGGAGTTAGATTCCTTTGATTGCATTATTGACGTGCGATCACCGGCGGAGTTCGCATTAGATCATATTCCTGGTGCCGTCAACTACCCAGTTCTTGAGAATGAAGAGCGGGCTCAGATTGGCACTTTATATAAACAAGACTCACCATTTGCCGCTAAAAAGTTAGGTGCTGCATTAGTTTCTCGCAACATTGCTAATCATTTAGAGAAACATTTCCAAGACTTTCCACGGACATGGCGCCCTTTGGTTTACTGTTGGCGTGGTGGAGAGCGAAGTGGAGCTTTTACTCATATTCTGAATCGCATTGGTTGGAAGGCTATGCAACTGGAGGATGGGTATCAAGGCTTTCGGCGCACGGTGATCGAAAGCTTAGATGAGGCCGCTAAGCAATTTTCATTTCGGGTAATTTGCGGCATGACTGGTAGTGGTAAAACTCGAGTGCTGCAAGAGGCGCGTGGGTATGGTGCTCAAATATTAGATCTTGAAGCGTTGGCTATTCATAGAGGATCTGTGCTGGGTAACGAGCCTAATATTGAACAGCCGTCTCAAAAGGGGTTTGAGACGGCTCTATGGAATGCCCTTCGAACCCTAGACCCCATAAGACCTGTACTCGTTGAGTCAGAGAGCAAGAAAGTGGGCGGGCTTCATATTCCGGATGCTTTAATGGAGAAGATTCGCAGCGGTGCATGCATCGAATTAAGATCAAGTCCGCAAACTCGCGTTTCTTGGTTGATACGCGAATACCATCATTTTTTGACTGATACAGATAACTTTAAAGCTAAGTTAGCCCTGTTAACAGCTCACTATGGAAAAGTGCAGATAGCCAAATGGAATGAAGCAATTGATGCCGGACAGTTTCCGGGCTTGGTTGAGGAGCTATTGATTAAACACTATGATCCATCGTATCAATCTTCTATTGTGCGCAACTTTCCCCAATACAGAATTGATGAGTTTGTGCAGCTAGAAGATGATAGTGACGAGGCCTTTGCAAAAGCGGCTAAGGCCATCGTCAATAAACTAAAGCTTAACTAAAAGCCTGAATACCCGTTTGAGCACGCCCTAAGATGAGGGCATGAATATCATGCGTGCCTTCGTAGGTGTTGACAACCTCTAGGTTCATCATATGACGTACTACGCCATATTCATCAGAGATGCCGTTACCACCATGCATATCACGTGCCATGCGTGCTATATCCAGTGATTTGCCACAAGAGTTGCGTTTCATGATGGAGGTAATCTCAGGAGCGGCAATACCTTCATCTTTCATACGGCCTAGGCGTAAGCAGCCCTGTAGAGCCAATGCGATCTCTGTTTGCATATCTGCCAACTTCTTCTGAATTAGCTGATTGGATGCTAAAGGCTTGCCAAATTGCTTGCGATCCATCGTGTACTGACGCGCTGCATGCCAGCACCATTCGGCGGCACCTAAGGTACCCCAAGAGATGCCATAGCGTGCTGCGTTAAGGCAAGTGAATGGGCCTTTCAGACCAGTAATTTCAGGGAACTCATTTTCAGCGGGAACAAAGACTTCATCCATCACGATTTCACCAGTGATGGAGGCACGTAGACCCATCTTGCCGCTGATCTTCGGAGCGCTTAAACCCTTCATACCTTTTTCAAGAATGTAGCCCCGAATGACACCTTCATCGTTTTTGGCCCACACCACAAATACATCGGCAATCGGAGCATTAGAGATCCACATTTTGGAGCCAGTCAATGAGAAGCCACCTGGAACTTTTTTTGCCCTGGTGATCATGCCACCAGCATCAGAGCCATAGTTTGGTTCAGTCAGACCAAAGCAACCAATCCATTCGCCGCTAGCTAATTTAGGCAGGTACTTCTGCTTTTGCGCTTCGCTACCAAATTCATTGATAGGAACCATGACCAAAGAAGATTGAACACTCATCATGGATCGATAGCCAGAATCAACTCGCTCGATTTCGCGGGCAATTAAGCCATAAGAGACATAGTTGAGATTAGCCCCGCCGTATTGTTCTGGAATGGTGATACCTAGCAGGCCTAGTTCACCCATTTCACGGAAGATGGCGGGGTCAGTTGTTTCATTGCGATACGCCTCTAAAATACGCGGCATTAAACGGCCTTGTGCGTACTCGGCTGCAGCATCGCGAATCATGCGCTCGTCTTCGCTCAGTTGTGTGTCTAGTAGAAGGGGATCTTCCCAATTAAAGCTCGCTTTACTCATCGTCTTTAGTCATCCTAGTAATTGCTGGTGGCGATTTATCCGGTCCTCAGCGAGGTTGGCTGAAAGGGGATATTCTTTCTCTATTATCCATTTTTTAGAGCCATGGACACACTAAGACGTCACCACCGCTACTACGACTTGATTTTGGCTGCTTTTGTGGTTGTCTTGTTGTGCTCTAACTTTATTGGGGCTGGCAAGGCTGCAGTGGTGACCTTGCCATATTTTGGCGAAATGCCTTTTGGTGGAGGTATCCTATTTTTCCCTATCTCCTATTTCTTCGGCGATATTTTGACTGAGGTGTATGGATATGCATATGATCGAAGGGCGGTTTGGGCTGGATTTGCAGCGCTACTGTTTGCCGCAATCATGGCGCAGATTGTGATTGCCTTGCCTGTTGCGCCAGGTGAATACATGGCCAATTATCAGCATGGATTAGAAACAGTTTTTGGGAATTCTTGGCGTATCGCATTAGCTTCAATGTTTTCATTTTGGTGCGGCAGTTTTGCGAATAGCTTTGTTTTGGCCAAAATGAAAATTTGGACGCAGGGTCGCTACTTGTGGATGCGCACTATTGGTTCAACAGCAGTTGGTGAATTAGTAGACTCTTCATTCTTTTATATGCTGGCTTTCTATGGCATTTGGCCAACTCATGAAGTAGTTGCGGTAGCTTTGGCTCAATATGCTCTAAAAACAGGCTGGGAGGTATTGGCTACACCCTTAACCTATTGGGTAGTGAATTTCCTTAAACGTAAGGAAAACGAAGATTACTACGATATTCATACGAATTTCACGCCATTTCGGGTCAAAGTCTAGGTAGTCGACGTCCTTAGCCTTTTGGGGCTTTAAACCGTTAAAATAATGGTATTTGCCTCAAATGAGGCCGCATTATCAATGCGCATTCGTTCCACTTGATTCGTAGAAAGTTAGAGAAACATCCGTGCTGTCCGCATCTAATATCACCATGCAGTTTGGGGCAAAGCCTCTATTTGAAAATATTTCCGTGAAATTTGGCGGTGGCAATCGCTATGGCCTGATTGGCGCCAACGGTTGTGGTAAATCCACTTTCATGAAAATTCTTGGTGGCGAGTTAGAGCCTTCAAGTGGTAACGTGAGTTTAGACCCAGGCATTCGTCTCGGTAAATTACGCCAGGATCAGTTTGCCTACGAAGATGTTCGTGTTCTCGACGTCGTGATGATGGGTCACGAAGAGATGTGGAGAGCTGCTGCTGAACGCGATGCTATTTATGCGAACCCAGAAGCTAGCGATGAAGATTACATGAGAGCTGCAGAGCTTGAGGGTAAGTATGCAGAGTACGGCGGCTACACAGCTGAAGCAAAAGCGGGTGAGTTGTTATTAGGTATTGGTATTCCGATTGAGCAACACAATGGCCCAATGAGCAATGTCGCACCCGGTTGGAAATTGCGTGTCTTACTTGCTCAGGCCTTGTTCTCAGATCCAGATGTCTTGTTGTTAGATGAGCCAACAAATAACTTGGATATTCATTCGATTCATTGGCTGGAAGAAATTCTCAATCAATTTAATAGCACCATCATCATCATCTCCCATGATCGACACTTTCTAAATGAAGTGTGTACGCATATGGCTGATATGGACTATGGAACCTTGAAGGTTTACCCAGGGAACTATGACTCTTATATGCTGGCATCTACCCAAGCAAGAGCGCAGCAGTTAGCATCAAACGCCAAGGCCAAAGAAAAGATTGCTGAATTACAGGCTTTCGTAAGTCGATTCTCGGCAAATGCTTCTAAAGCACGCCAGGCAACATCTCGTCAACGCCAGCTAGAAAAAATTGAGATCGCTGAAATTAAACCCTCATCTCGTCAAAACCCATTTATCCGTTTTGACTATGAGAAGAAGTTACACAACATGGCCGTCGAATGCAATGCGCTCACTAAGGCGTACGACAGAACTATTTTCAAGAATCTGAAACTAGGCATTCGTGCAGGTGAAAAGATTGCCATTATTGGTCAAAACGGTGCCGGTAAAACTACTTTATTAAAAACAATCTTGAGTAAACGCTTTGATGGCATTGCCGCTGATAGTGGTGATGTGAAGTGGGCGGAGAATGCAAATGTGGGTGTAATGCCGCAAGACAACACTGAACTCTTTGCCAAAGAAGAAACGCTCATGGAATGGATGAGTAATTGGCGTAATACTGGTGATGATGATCAGGTCGTGCGTGGCACCTTGGGACGTTTATTGTTCTCGGGTGATGACATTGGTAAAGATGTGAAAGTGCTTTCTGGTGGCGAGAAGGGTCGCATGATCTGGGGCAAGTTGATGCTTCAAAAGCATAACGTGCTTGCAATGGATGAGCCAACCAACCACATGGATATGGAATCAATCGAGAGTCTACAGATTGCGCTTGAGAAGTTTGAAGGCACCTTAATCTTTGTATCTCATGACCGTGAATTTGTTCAGGCTTTAGCTAACCGGATCTTAGAAGTGAAGATGGATGGTACGGTTGAGGACTACTCTGGTACTTACGAAGAGTACTTACGAAGTCAAGCCTTGGCGGGTTGATGCAGTTAATAGAACTAAGTTAAAAATAAGCCCACCATCAAGTGGGCTTATTTTCTTTAAGCTGACGCTGAAAGCGCATCGCCGTTCCATCGGCTCGAATGCGTTTCCATACCGATGCCTTTTCTTCATCAGAAAAAAATACCCAATTGCTGACTTCGTTGAGGGTGCGGCCACATCCCTGACAAATCTCATCATAGAGGGTAGTGCACACGCCAATGCAGGGTGAGTCAGACTCATCATCTCCAGTAGATAGAGAGTGTGAGCCGTCTTGTTGGATCGGAAGATTGCTTTCAGAATTCATTTGAGTACTTTAGACGATTTCAAAGGACTGTGCTCTGCAAGCTCGTCCACATAAGCCTCAATTCCCTGATGTTCTCTTCCTAAGAATTGCTCAACAGCCTTGGCAAACCTAGGGTCTTTAATGAAATGGGCAGATTGAATAGTAGTAGGCAAAAAGCCGCGCGCCATTTTATGCTCGCCTTGTGCGCCACCCTCAAAGGTTTGAATACCTGCAGCTATGCAATATTCAATTGCTTGGTAGTAGGCGGTTTCAAAATGCAAAAGAGGAATATGCTCAAGCGCACCCCAATAGCGACCATATGCCTTCGACATAACGGCATCTACAACAAGTAATGAGGATGCAATTGGAGCACCATTTCTCTCAGCCACAATTAAATGTAGATTTTCTGGGAGACGTTTACCCCAAAGTTTAAAGAACGATTCATTGAGATAGGGCTGTGATTGATGTTCAAAATAGGTGTTTGCATAACATGCGTAGAAAAATTCCCAATCATGATCGGTCGAGACTCTTCCAGGGATATGTCTAAATGAAATGTTTTGTCTTGCAACAGACTCTCGTTCGCGACGTATATTTTTCCGCCTCTTCATGGTGAGAGATGATAAAAATTGTTCAAAGGATTGATAACCCTGGTTATGCCAATGAAACTGAACGGAGTCTCTTAGTAAAAATCCTTGTGTATTGAGTATGTCAACCTCATGCTTCTGGGGGAATAAGACATGTGCTGAAGATAACTGATTGTCTATGACCAAGGACTTCAGACCAGAAATTAGTTTCGAATAAATTAACGCTTTATTAAATCCTGGTTTGGATAGTAGGCGAGAGCCCTGAACAGGCGTAAATGGAATAGCGCAGAGTACTTTTGGGTAATAGTTCATACCTTGCTGCTCATAGGCCTGCGCCCACGACCAATCAAAGACATATTCACCGTATGAGTGTTGCTTCAAATACAAGGGAATAGCGCCAACTATTTCATCATTACACCTGAGAACTAGATGGGCGATTTGCCATCCAGTATTGTTGCCAACGCAAGCTGTCTCTTCTAGTGAGGACAGAAATTCATGTTTTAGGAAAGGGCCTGCATCATCTGAAAGTAGGCCATTCCATTCTGGTGACGTTACATCAGATATCTTGGTGAGTATCTCGAGATGAAATTGCCCAGACTCTGTCACTACTATCGTTGAATCAGTTCGATTTTGTAGCCGTCTGGATCGGTTATAAAGGCGATGATGGTATCTCCCCCGGCTACAGGGCCAGCTTCGCGAGTCACATTACCGCCAGCCGCTTTAATCTTTTCGCAAGCAGCATAGGCATCAGGTACTCCAATCGCAATATGGCCGTAAGCACTGCCCAAGTCATAGGAGTCAACGCCATAGTTATAGGTCAGCTCAATTTCCGCTTGGCCATCTGCGTTGCCTTTACCGAATCCAACAAAGGCTAATGAGTATTTTTGTGTTGGTCGCTCAGTGGTGCGCAAGAGATTCATGCCCAATACTTTGGTGTAAAAATCAATCGAGCGCTGGAGGTCGCCAACACGCAACATGGTGTGCAATAGCATCATGAATTACATCGCTCCGTAGTTTGGTCCGCCACCACCTTCAGGTGTTACCCAAACAATGTTTTGACTTGGGTCTTTGATATCACAGGTTTTGCAGTGCACACAGTTCTGCGAGTTGATCTGCAGTTTAGGGTGACCATCTGCTTCAACATATTCATAAACACCGGCAGGGCAATATCGCTGCTCCGGCCCAGCGTAAGTCTTCAGATTAAGGCTTACCGGAATAGCTGCATCTTTCAGAGTGAGGTGAACTGGCTGACTCTCTGCATGATTGGTATTGGAGATAAATACTGAGGACAGGCGATCAAAACTAATCTTGCCATCAGGCTTTGGATAATCAATTGGCTTGTGCTGTGAAGCTGGCTCAAGGCACTCATGGTCAGCGTGCTTAAGATGTACGGTCCATGGCATATTGCCACCCAGTACTTTCTGTTCAAGACCCACCATTAGCGTGCCTAGATAAAGGCCTTTTGACATCCAAGCTTTGAAGTTACGGGCCTGGTTAAGTTCGGTGTGTAACCAGCTATTTTGGAAGGCAGTTGGGTAGCCTGCAAGCACATCTGCTGAGCGGTTATCAGCCAATGCAGCAATAGCTGCTTCAGCAGCCAGCATGCCTGTCTTGATAGCAGCATGACTACCTTTAATACGAGATGCGTTTAAGAAGCCTGCATCACAACCGATGAGCGCGCCACCAGGAAAGACTGTCTTAGGCAAGCTATTCAAACCACCAGCAGTTAATGCGCGTGCACCATAGGCAATGCGTTTACCACCCTCAAAGGTTTCGCGAATCTTCGGATGCAACTTATATCTTTGGAATTCTTCAAACGGAGAGAGGTAGGGGTTCTTGTAGGAGAGGCCAACAACCAGACCCACAGCCACTTTGTTGTCCCCTAAGTGATAAAGGAATGATCCACCATAGGTGTCGTTCTCTAAAGGCCAACCGGCGGTATGAACCACTAAACCAGGCTTACTCTTGGATGGCTCAACTTCCCAGAGCTCTTTGATTCCAATACCATAGCTTTGTGGATCAGAGTCCTTATCCAATGCGAACTTAGAAATTAATTGCCTACCTAGGTGGCCACGAGCGCCCTCTGCGAATAAGGTGTATTTGCCACGCAATTCCATGCCGAGCTGAAACTGGTCGGTTGGGTTGCCCTCTTTATCTAAACCCATTGCACCAGTGATTACTCCAGCAACAGCACCTTGTTCGTTATATAAAACTTCTGCAGCAGGAAAGCCTGGGAAAATTTCTACACCAAGCGCCTCCGCTTGCTCTCCTAACCAGCGGGTGACATTTGCAAGGCTGATGATGTAGTTACCCTCATTCTGGAAGCAATGCGGCAACATCCAGTTTGGTACTTGATAGGAATTGTTTTTTGTTAAAAAGAGGAACTGATCTTGAGTAACTTCAGTATGGAGTGGGGCACCTAATTCTTTCCAATTGGGAAATAATTCGGATAAGGCTCTGGGGTCCATAACGGCGCCAGACAAAATATGCGCACCAATTTCAGAGCCTTTTTCCAATACGCAGACGCTAATTTCTTTTCCGGATTCATTAGCGAGCTGCTTTGCTCGGATTGCAGCTGATAAACCAGCGGGTCCGCCCCCTACGATCACAAGGTCATAGTCCATGGATTCGCGAGGCCCGAACTGTTCTAATAACTGCGCTGGATTCATGCAATTTCTCCGAGATTTCTTAAAAAATGGGGTATTTAAGCTTAGATAGTTTAGTTCCAAGTGCCTAAAACTAGTTTGGTGCCAAGACTGGCTGGGCTTGGGCGCCTAAAGCATTATGATTACTTTTTTACCATTTTCGGCAATATTAGGACAAAAGTTATGAATAAAACTTACCCATCGGCAGTTGATGCCCTGCGGGATATTTTGAAGGACGGCCAAAAAATTGCCGTTGGTGGTTTTGGTTTGTGCGGCATTCCTGAAGCATTGATTCAGGCAGTGAAGGATCTTGGCGCACAAAATCTTACTGCTATTGCAAATAATGCTGGCGTCGATGGCTTTGGCTTGGGCTTGTTATTGAATTCTCGCCAAGTAAAGAAAATGGTTGCATCTTATGTTGGCGAAAACAAAGAATTTGAGCGTCAATACTTAGCGGGTGAGTTAGAGCTGGAATTTACGCCGCAGGGAACATTGGCAGAAAAATTACGCGCTGGAGGTTGCGGCATTCCTGCGTTTTACACAAAAACGGGCGTAGGTACATTAGTTGCCGAAGGTAAAGAAGAAAAAGAATTCGATGGCGAGAAATACATCATGGAGCGTTCTATCGTCTCAGATATTTCTTTAGTGAAAGCATGGAAGGCAGACAAGTCTGGTAACTTGGTTTATCGCTATACCGCACGTAACTTCAATCCGGTGGTGGCAATGGCGGGCAAGATTACCGTGGCTGAAGTAGAGGAGATTGTGGAGAACGGACAATTGCATCCTGATGAGATTCATACTCCAGGCATTTATGTGCACCGCTTAGTGATTAATAAAACTCCAGAGAAGCGTATTGAGCAACGTACGCTTTCAGCTTCTTAATTATTAGAAAGAATTAGAGAGATCGATATGCCTTGGAATAGAGATGAGATGGCAGCACGTGCTGCGAAAGAATTAAAAGACGGTTACTACGTGAACCTAGGTATTGGTATGCCTACATTGGTGGCTAATCATGTGCCAAAAGATATGGAAGTATGGCTTCAGTCAGAGAACGGTTTGTTGGGTATTGGACCATTCCCAACTGAAGCGACTATTGATGCTGATTTGATTAACGCTGGCAAACAAACTGTTACAACCTTGCCAGGCTCTTCTATCTTTTCTTCTGCCGATTCTTTTGGAATGATTCGTGGCGGAAAAATCAACATTGCTATTTTGGGTGCGATGCAAGTGAGCGAGCATGGCGACCTAGCCAACTGGATGATTCCAGGAAAAATGGTGAAGGGTATGGGCGGTGCAATGGATTTGGTTGCCGGTGTAAAGCACGTGGTCGTTTTGATGGAGCACGTTGCCAAAAAGAAAGATGGCACAGAAGAGCTCAAAATTTTGCCTAAGTGCACATTACCCCTGACAGGTGTAAAGGTCATCAGCAAGATCATCACGGATCTCTGTGTTTTAGATATCACTCCAAAAGGGCTGAAGTTGGTCGAGTTGGCTCCTGGTGTTACTAAGGAAGAGGTTATCGCCAAGACGGGTGCCCCTGTTGATACAGCGGGTTTCTAACAAGCGTCATCAATTAATGGAATAATGGGTTCACCATGTCGGGATCCCATCATTTCCATTCAAGGTCGCATAAGCACCAAAGTCATTCTGGTGTTGATCCTTCTCTGCATGCGCATAAGAAGGGTGATGCAAAACACTCTCATAGCAAAGAGGTCTCTAATCAAAATTTGCTGCTAATTGCCTTAGTACTGACACTCGGCTTTTCTGGTGTTGAAGGTGCCGCAGCGTATTTTGCAAATTCACTAGCCTTAATATCAGATGCCGGTCATATGGTGACCGATGCAGCTGCATTAGGTCTCGCGCTGTTGGCACAAATTATTTCTCGTCGTCCGCCATCTCCCAAACATTCATTTGGTTTTGGCAGGGCGGAGGCTCTTGCCGCCTTTGTTAATAGTATTGCGATGCTCGGCTTAGTAATTTGGATTGTCGTTGAGGCTATCAGTCGCTTTTACGATCCGCATAAGGTGGATGGTCTTACGGTAACGGTGGTTGCTGCGATTGGTCTGCTAATGAACATCGTGGTAGCTTGGGTTCTATCACGAGATAAGAAAAGTGTTAATACACGCGCAGCACTAATCCATGTCATGGGTGACTTATTAGGCTCGATTGCAGCATTAGTGGCTGGCGTGGTGATTCAACTGACTGGCTGGATGCCAATCGATGCGATCCTATCCATTTTGGTATCTTTGCTGATCCTCAAGTCCACCATTTCAATCCTGCATGAGTCATATCACTTCTTAATGGAGGGTGTCCCATTACACATTGATTACTTGCAAGTGGGGAAAGATTTAAAGAGCGTGCCTGGAGTTCTTGCGGTCCATGATTTGCATGTTTGGGAGATGACGCCTAGTTTTCCAGCGCTGATTGGTCATATCGAAATTGCTGATATAAAAGAGTGGCCAGAAATCATGACCAGAATAAATCAGATGCTGCTAGATAAGCACGGGATCGATCACGTCACTCTGCAACCAGAAGAAGTGCATGCGGTGATTGATTGTGTTGAGGATGGTGATGCACACCATTTTCATCAGCAAGCCGATGTAATTCATGCGGGCGACACTTTCTATGTGCAATGTACCAGCGGTGAATCCACGCATCGCATGGCATACCACGCCTGGGGTGACCCCAGAAATTCTAAAGTTCTCTTATGTGTGCATGGCTTAACGCGTCGTGGTAGTGATTTTAAGACTCTCGCTCAAGCAATGTGTAAAGACTATTACGTAGTCTGTCCAGATGTAGTAGGTCGTGGCGACTCTGATCGCTTAAGCAACCCAATGCAATATGCTGTTCCCCAGTATGTTGCGGATATTGCGCAACTGGTAAAGCAACTTGGGGTAGCACAAGTCGATTGGCTAGGTACTTCGATGGGTGGCTTGATTGGTATGGTGTATGCGGCAATGCCAAATTCACCTATACGCAGAATGTTGATCAATGATGTAGGTCCCAGAATTGAACCAGACGCGATTAAGCGCTTAGGTTCTTACGTTGGCCAACCTTTTGCATTTGCCAATCGTGCCGATGCATTAAACCGCTTAAATCAAATCTGCGCTACTTTTGGTGAACATACCCCTGAGGAGTGGGAAGTGTATAACGGGCCGATGTTAGTGCAACGTGATGGAATGTGGGTAATGCATTACGACCCTAGTATCGCCGTTCCTTTTGCCTCCGTTAATCCCATTATGGCTAAAGCAGGTGAAGTCGCGATGTGGCATGCATTCAAGCAAATACACATTCCGATGTTGATCGTGCGCGGCGCTGATTCTGACTTACTTTCAGCGGCGACAGTCGCTGAAATGTGTAAGGTTAATCCATATGCTCGCAGTATTGAGATTCCGAATGTGGGTCATGCCCCAGCATTTGTTAAGCCTGAGCAAATAGCGCTGGCAAAAGAATTCTTCAGTTAATTTCATTAATTAATTTTGCCTATGGCAAATTCCCCCAGTAAACCCACCATTTTCGTAGATGCATGGTACGGTGAGCCTTCTGAAACCCATGCTTTGGGGGTCTCACAAATTTTGCAAGGGCTTAATCTAGATGAAGCCACTTTGCTTGCCGCTAGTAATATTGCGCGCACATACAATAAAGAGGCGCTGGTTAAATTAATTGGTGAGGAGTCTGCCAAGCTATTGATTGGCTATCGTGGGCTCCGACAGGCTCAAGCAAAGCTAGTTCGTGATGATGGTGGTCTTAGCGTCTCAGGGCAAGAAGAGATGTTGCGCAAGATGCTATTAGCATTTGGCGATGATCTTCGGGTGGTATTGATTTATCTTGCCTCACGTCTTCAGACATTGCGTTGGATTACTCAAGAAAAAATTTCGGTGCCAGCGCCATGGGCTCAAGAGATCTTAGATATTGATGCGTCATTAGCCAATCGTCTAGGTATATGGCAGATGAAATGGGAGATGGAGGATCTTGCCTTCAGAGCACTTTCTCCTGAAATCTATCGCGATATCGCCAAGATGCTTGATGCCAAGCGTATAGAACGCCAAGTATTTATTGAGAAGATTGTCCAGCAACTTCAAGAAGAATTAAAAGCAGCACAAATTTCAGGCGAGGTATTTGGTAGACCAAAACACATCTATAGTATTTGGAAAAAAATGCAAGGCAAGTCATTGGACTTTGCAAATTTATATGACGTCCGTGCTTTTCGGGTGTTGGTTGATGATATAAAAACTTGCTACGCTGTTTTGGGAATTGTGCACAACATTTGGCAGCCAGTGCCACGAGAGTTTGATGATTACATCGCTAGACCAAAACCAAATGGATATCAATCGCTTCATACCGTAGTAATGAATGAAGATGGCACCGCATTTGAGATTCAACTACGTACTCATGATATGCATCAACAGGCGGAGTATGGTTTGGCTGCGCACTGGCGCTATAAGGAAGGGGCATACATTGGGATGGCGACTCCCCCAAACCAAGCTAAAGCTAGTCAGGGTAATAAAGCCTATCAACCTGGAACTCATAGTGCGGAAGTTGCTTATGAACGCCAAATTGCTTGGGCAAGACAGCTCATTTCTTGGAAAGAGGATGCATGGGATCAGCTTAAGCATCATGAGATTGATAACCACATATATGTGTTAACGCCATTGGGTAAAGTAATCTCATTGGAGAAGGGATCAACACCAATTGATTTTGCATATGCAGTTCATACAAATCTGGGCCATCGTTGTCGGGGTGCTCGCGTAGACGGTGCCATGGTGCCCTTGGAGACTGCTCTCAAGAATGGGCAAACCATTGAAATCATTGCTGTAAAAGATGGTGGTCCTTCGCGTGATTGGATTAGCCCCGATAAGCATTATGTTGGCTCGCAACGTGCTCGTCAGCGTGTACGTGCCTGGTTTAACGCATTGGACGATGTGGATGCTCCTCCAGCTTCAAAAGGGATTGAAGCAAAATCAGAGACTTCAACAGAAGCAAAACCAATTACTCCTGAAATTATTCTGCGCCATAGTAGCCGCAAGGCAGGTCAAGGCGGTGATGTATTGGTAGTGGGAGTGGACTCATTGCTGACGCAATTGGCAAGATGTTGTCGTCCTGTACCACCTGATGCTATTGCTGGTTTTGTTACGCAAGGAAGAGGGGTCTCGATCCATCGTCGCTCATGCAAAACATTCAGGGGTTTATTGGAAAGAGCGCCTGAGCGAGTGATTCAAACGGCTTGGACAGCGGCAGCCGTTGATCCAGATGCTAAGACAGATCAAAAGCGCGTCTTTCCTGCTGATTTGCTGGTTTCGGGGCTGGATCGACCTGAGCTCATGCGCGAGTTATTCGAAATCCTGACTCGTCAGGGTGTGCATGTGATTGATTTACGGAAATCCGTAAAAAAGGGCTTAGCCCAGATCCTTTTGACTGTGGAGGTCAAAGACTCTGAGGTACTGAGGGTGGTTCAGAATAGCCTAGAAGAGCTTAAAGGGGTCACGCAAGTACGTCGCCGGTGATAAACTCTAGGGCTGTATAGGCTCGTAGCTCAGCTGGTTAGAGCACCACCTTGACATGGTGGGGGTCGTTGGTTCGAGTCCAATCGAGCCTACCAACGAATAATGACCCAAGATGCGCGGTTGCCCACAAGCTCCCGCGCTTTCTTTTTAGGTCTGTGAAGTGAAACTGGAGTTCAGTTAAGAAGATGGAGTTGTCATGCCAGTAGTTACTCTGCCAGATGGATCAAAACGAGAGTTTGAGGCCCCAGTTCGCGTAGCGGATGTGGCGCAAAGCATCGGTAGTGGTCTAGCAAAAGCCGCCTTAGGTGGAATCGTTGATGGCAAGATGGTCGATACCAGTTTTGTGATTGACAAAGATAGTCAACTCGCCATCATCACTGACAAGAGCCCAGAAGCTTTAGACATTGTGCGTCACTCTACTGCGCACTTGTTGGCATATGCTGTTAAAGAATTATTTCCAGAAGCGCAGGTAACCATTGGTCCTGTTGTCGAGAATGGTTTTTACTACGACTTCTCATATCACCGTCCATTCACTCCTGATGATTTAGTCGCGCTAGAAAAGAAGATGGTTGAGCTGGCTAAAAAAGATGAGCCAGTAGTGCGTAGTGTTTTGCCTCGTGATGAAGCAGTGAAATTCTTTAAGGATCAGGGCGAGCATTACAAGGCCGAAATTATTGCCAGCATTCCACAGGGCGAAGATGTTTCGCTTTACGCGGAAGGCAAGTTCACAGATCTATGCCGTGGCCCACACGTACCGTCCACTGGTAAGTTAAAGGTATTTAAGCTCATGAAGCTTGCTGGTGCTTACTGGCGTGGTGATAGCAAGAATGAGATGCTCCAGCGTATTTATGGAACTGCATGGTTGCGCAAGGAGGATCAAGACGCTTACTTGCACATGCTCGAAGAATCTGAAAAGCGTGATCATCGCCGCTTAGGTAAGCAACTCGATTTATTCCATTTCCAGGAAGAGGCGCCAGGATTAATTTTCTGGCATCCAAAAGGCTGGTCAATCTGGCAAGAAGTTGAGCAATACATGCGTCGCGTGTATCAACAAGAAGGCTACCAAGAAGTGAAGGCCCCACAAATTTTGGATCGCGCGCTATGGGAAAAGTCTGGCCACTGGGAAAACTATAAAGAAAATATGTTTACGACAGAGTCGGAAAATCGCGCTTATGCATTAAAGCCGATGAACTGTCCTGGGCATGTGCAAATTTATAACTCTGGTTTGCATAGTTATCGCGAACTGCCTTTGCGCTTCGGTGAGTTTGGTCAGTGTCATCGTAATGAACCCTCAGGCGCACTGCATGGCTTGATGCGTGTTCGCGGCTTTACTCAAGATGACGGACACATTTTCTGCACTGAGGATCAAATTCAGTCTGAGGTGGCGGACTTCGATAAAGCGGTACGCGCTGTTTATCAGGACTTTGGCTTTACCGAGG
The DNA here is from genome assembly GCF_040409805.1 of Polynucleobacter sp. MWH-UH23A. Taxonomy (NCBI): domain Bacteria; kingdom Pseudomonadati; phylum Pseudomonadota; class Betaproteobacteria; order Burkholderiales; family Burkholderiaceae; genus Polynucleobacter; species Polynucleobacter sp. MWH-UH23A. The sequence continues at coordinate 1,170,020 of NZ_CP099572.1, read as the reverse complement.
TTGCGGTCAAGCTGGCTTTGCGTCCAGACAAGCGTGTTGGCGATGATGCTATTTGGGATAAAGCTGAAGAGGCTCTCCGTGGGGCGTTGAAGGCATCAGGGCAAGAGTGGGAAGAGTTGCCGGGCGAGGGTGCATTTTATGGTCCTAAGATCGAATATCACCTCAAAGACTCAATTGGGCGTACTTGGCAGTGCGGCACCATTCAGGTAGATTTTTCAATGCCGGCCCGTTTAGGAGCGGAATATGTGGCTGAGGACAATAGCCGTAAGACTCCGGTCATGCTCCATAGGGCTATTGTGGGATCTTTAGAGCGTTTTATCGGTATTTTGATCGAAAACCATGCTGGAAATATGCCAGTTTGGCTCGCCCCGACTCAGGCTGTAGTCCTTAATATTTCAGGAAATTCTGCTGCATATGCACAACAAGTCCAGCAAATCCTGAAAAAACAAGGGTTTAGAGTCGAGGCGGATTTGCGGAACGAGAAAATTACGTATAAAATACGCGAGCACGCATTACAGAAGATCCCATTTTTACTCGTTGTAGGAGATAAGGAATCAGAAAGTAATTCGGTGGCTGTTCGTGCCCGTGGCGGAGTGGATTTGGGTGTAATGCCTATTGATGCCTTCGTTGCCCGACTCCAGCAGGATATTTCCCAGAAAGTCGGACCCGAGCCTAGCTAGGGTTAGAACGGTATTTATTGTTTTTTAAAGGAATTAAGAAGATCGCTACTGAAAAATTGCAGCGCATTAATCGGGAAATTACCGCTCCTGAAGTGCGTTTGATTGGAATCGATGGGGAACCCATTGGTGTAGTTAAGTTGAGTGAAGCCTTGGCTGCAGCAGAAGAGAAAGATACCGATTTGGTTGAAATTGCTCCAACAGCTGTTCCACCTGTAGTCCGCATCATGGACTTTGGCAAATTCAAATACCAAGAAGCCAAGCGTCAGCATGAAGCTAAGCTGAAGCAAAAAGTAATTCAGGTGAAGGAAGTGAAATTCCGCCCTGGTACTGACGATGGTGACTATGGTGTGAAGCTACGCAATCTGATCCGCTTTTTAGAAGATGGCGATAAGACAAAGATTACTTTACGTTTTCGTGGTCGTGAAATGGCTCACCAAGAAATCGGAGCAAGAATGTTGGAGCGTTTGAAGTTGGACCTACAAGAGTACGGCCAAGTTGAACAGTTTCCAAAGATGGAGGGTCGTCAAATGGTGATGGTATTGGCCCCCGTTCGTAAGGCTAAGTAACTAGGGAATTAATAAGACCCAGTTCTTATGTAGGGAGGCGTTCTGAGTGAATAACGAAGGCGCTGGCAGTTAAGAAGTGCTTCTGGGTACAGGAAGAGTAACCGTCGGTTACCACCTATGTTGCACAAGTAGAAGGAGGGGTGCTTTATGCCCAAGATGAAGAGCAAGAGTAGCGCGAAAAAGCGCTTCACGGTTCGCGCAGGCGGATCGATTAAACGGGGTCAGGCTTTCAAACGCCACATCCTCACCAAGAAGACCACAAAGAACAAGCGTCATTTGCGTGGTTCCGCTGAAGTTGCGAAATCTGACATCAAGTCAATTCGCTCCATGCTTCCATACGCTTAACCTCAGACTAGATTAGGAGAATTCAATGCCAAGAGTCAAACGTGGGGTTACAGCAAGAGCCCGTCATAAGAAAATTACCGATGCCGCAACAGGTTACCGCGGTCGTCGTAAAAACGTATTCCGTATTGCTAAGCAAGCGGTTATGCGTGCTGGTCAATATGCATATCGTGATCGTCGTAATAAGAAACGTGTATTCCGCGCTCTGTGGATTGCCCGTATCAATGCGGCAGTGCGTGAGCACGACATGACCTATAGCGTATTCATGAATGGTATGAAGAAAGCTGCGATCGAGCTCGACCGCAAAGTGCTTTCTGATATGGCTATTGCTGACAAAGCAGCTTTCGCTGCTTTGGTTACTCGGATCAGATCCGTAGTAAACGCTGCAGCTTAATTCTTAGTTTCTAAGCGAACTAAGCTGCAATGGTTTCTCTCGACCAAATTGTCGAGGATGCCAAATGTGATTTCTCAAGAGCTTCCGATTCGGCCGCTCTTGAGGACGCGAAAGCCAGGTATCTCGGTAAATCAGGTGTTCTTACTGAGCGTTTAAAAGCGCTTGGTGGAATGTCGCCTGAGGAGCGCAAGAGTGCTGGCGCCCAAATTAATCAAATCAAAACTCAAGTAGAGGCTGCATTACAAGAGCGTCGCCAAGCATTGGCTGATGCTGTATTGCAACAGCGTCTCGCTGCAGAATCGATTGATGTGTCCTTGCCAGGGCGCGGTCAAGCAGTTGGTAGTTTGCATCCGGTGATGCGTACTTGGGAACGAGTAGAAGAAATCTTCCGTTCCATTGGTTTTGATGTGGCTGATGGCCCTGAAATTGAAACTGACTGGTTTAATTTCACGGCACTTAATAGCCCAGAAAATCATCCTGCCCGTTCAATGCAGGATACCTTTTATATCGATGGCAAAGACTCTTTAGGGAAGCCTTTACTGTTACGTACGCATACCAGCCCAATTCAGGTTCGTTATGCCAGTGAGCACGTCAAGAAATTCGCTAATGCTGATGCGATGCCTCCTATTAAGGTTATTGCGCCTGGAAGAACATATCGCGTTGATAGTGATGCAACTCACTCTCCAATGTTCCATCAAGTAGAAGGATTGTGGATCGCAGAGAGTGTTTCATTCGCTGATCTCAAAGGCGTCTATACCGATTTCTTGAGAACCTTTTTTGAAACGAATGAGTTGCAAGTGCGTTTCCGTCCATCCTATTTCCCATTTACAGAGCCATCGGCTGAAATCGATATGGCATTTGGCTCTGGCAAGTTAGCAGGCCGTTGGTTAGAAATCTCCGGGGCAGGGCAGGTTCACCCAAATGTGTTACGCAACATGGGTATCGACCCTGAGCGATACACTGGCTTTGCCTTCGGATCAGGTCTTGAGCGCTTAACTATGTTGCGCTATGGCATCGATGACTTGCGTCTCTTCTTTGAAAATGATCTGCGTTTCTTGGCGCAGTTCCCTGCATAAAAATCATTACTAGAAAGCGCTATGCAATTTTCAGAATCTTGGCTTCGTCAATATGTAAATCCATCGCTTGATAGCGAGGCTTTAGGTCATGCCTTGACGATGGCTGGCCTTGAAGTCGAAGAACAGCACTCTGTTGCACCTCCATTTACTAAAGTCGTTGTTGCGCAAATTCTGTCTGCCGAGCAACATCCTGATGCAGATCGTTTGCGGGTTTGCAAAGTCGATGCTGGCACCGGTCAAGAGTTACAAATTGTTTGTGGTGCTCCAAATGCACGCGCTGGTATCAAGATCCCTTGTGCCATGGTTGGCGCTGAACTGCCTCCAGCGGAAGCGGGTGGCAAGCCTTTTGTGATTAAGGTGGGCAAGCTTCGTGGCGTAGAGAGCCAAGGAATGTTGTGTTCAGGCCGTGAGCTTGGCTTGGGTGATGACCATGAAGGCATCCTAGAATTGCCTGCCGATGCTCCAGTGGGCGAGGATATTCGTCAATACCTCGACTTAGATGATCAAATCTTTGTTATTAAGTTAACTCCTAACAAAGCAGACTGCCTTTCTTTAATTGGTGTTGCTAGGGAGGTGTCTGCAATTACGGGGGCTGCATTATGTACTCCCAAATGGAATGCTCCTGCAGCTGCAATCAATGAGAAGCGCAAAGTTACTGTTGAAAATAAAGAGCTTTGCGGACGATTTGCTGGGCGCGTCATTCGTGGTGTAAATCCTCAAGCGAAAACGCCAGATTGGATTGTGAAGCGCTTATCTCGTGCAGGCCAAAGAAGTATTTCTGCTTTGGTGGATTTATCAAACTACATCATGCTAGAAATGGGTCAGCCAACCCATGTATTTGATATTGATAAGCTTGACGGTGATATCACTGTTCGCTGGGCTAAAGCAGGTGAGACACTTGAGTTATTAAATGAGCAGACAGTAACTTTGCAGGGTTCCGATGCAGCTGGAAAACTTCAGGATGCTGGAGTAGTGGCCGATCAAAAAGGCCCAGTTGCGCTTGCTGGAATTATGGGCGGCAATCATTGCGCGGTAAGCGATGACACCAAGAATGTTTATGTAGAGGCGGCTTACTGGCTCCCGTCGGCCATTCAAGGTCGTGCTCGTCGCTTTAATTTCAGCACGGATGCAGCACATCGTTTTGAGCGTGGTGTTGACCCTCAAAATACCGTAAATTGTCTTGAATACCTTTCTGCATTAATTACCGAAGTTTGTGGCGGTCAAGCAGGCCCAGTCGACGATCAGATTTTGAATGTGCCTGAGCGAAAGTCAGTCAAAATGCGCTTGGCCAGAGCCCAGAAAGTAATTGGTATTCAGTTAACAAATGAAATCGTCGCGGACGTATTCAAGCGTCTTGGTTTTGAGTTCAAGCAAGAGGGCGATACTTTTGTTGTTACGCCACCAAGCTATCGCTTTGATATCGAAATTGAAGAAGACTTGATTGAAGAAGTCGCGCGTCTGTACGGCTTTGAAAATATCCCTGATCAACCGCCAGTTGCGTCACTCAAGATGAGTGCCAAGGATGAGGCCAAGCGTGGCACTCATTTGCTGCGTCAACGTTTAGCGCTGCAAGGCTATCAAGAGGCCGTAAATTTTGGATTTACCGACCTTGAGAGCGAGCAGCGGTTAACTGGAGCAACTGATAAGGATGTGATTGCGGTTCTAAATCCAATCGCCAATCAGTATGGTGTCATGCGCAGTACCTTGTGGGGCGGTTTACTATCAAACCTTAAATCAAACCTCAATCGTGGAGCGGGTCGTGTTCGTTTATTTGAAACAGGACGAGTATTTAAGCGAGATTCCAATGTTCAGGAAGCGGCAGGCAAAGTTGCTGGTTTCCTACAGCCACAGAAAGTAGGCGGTATTGCTTACGGCGCATTTGTACCGGAGCAGTGGGCTAGCGCTACGAGAGCGGTAGATTTCTTCGATGTCAAAGGCGATCTAGAGCGAGTTCTTGATCCTTTGCGTATTGTTACTGAAGCAGCACAACATCCCGCATTGCATCCTGGCCGTAGCGCAAAGGTTTTCTTGGCTGGACCTAAAAATCGAATTGATATAGGCTGGATTGGTGAATTGCATCCAGGTCTACAACAGGCTTATGAATTGCCTCAAGCTCCAGTATTGTTTGAGTTAGATTTGGATCCAATTCGTGAGCTTGGTTTGCCCGTGCCACAAGAATTAAGCAAATTTCCCGCAGTGCAACGTGATTTAGCATTGGTAGTGAAGCAGGGTGTATCTGCTCAATCATTGTTAGATGCTATGGCTGACAGCAAGCAAAATTTTGTGTGCGCCATTGAGTTGTTTGATGAATTTAAGCCAAAAGCAGCTTCTAACAGTATGGCAGATGATGAAAAGAGCTTGGCATTCCGAGTAACCCTATTAAATCCCGCCGAAACTTTACAAGATGCTCAAATTGATGCTGTAATGAGCGCCTTGTTAGGTGCCGTTGAGAAAAAGTGTGCAGCCCGTCTGCGCTAGGTTTACTATTACGAAATACTTAATAAAAATAGAGACACTTCAAAAAAAAGAATCCGACGATGAGTGAGTTTAATTCCAACGATACCGTAACAAAAAATGAGCTATCTGAAGCGCTCTTTGATCAAGTGGGTCTGAATAAGCGTGAAGCCAAAGATATGATCGATGCTTTTTTTGATCGAATTGGTCAGTCGCTTGAGTCTGGCACTGAAGTGAAGATTTCCGGTTTTGGTAATTTCCAGTTGCGCAATAAATCGGCTCGTCCTGGCCGAAATCCAAAGACAGGTCAAATGATTCCAATCGCTGCTAGACGTGTAGTGACATTTCATGCAAGTCAAAAGCTCAAAGATGTAGTGGAGTCACATGCTCGAGAAAACCGAGTTTGATGCTAGCTCGGCACTACCGAGCTCTCAACTTCCCCCTATACCAGCAAAGCGCTATTTCACGATTGGTGAAGTGGCGGATCTGTGTGGTGTTCGCTCCCATGTCCTGCGTTACTGGGAACAGGAGTTCTCTCAGCTAAGTCCTCAAAAACGTCGTGGCAACCGCCGCTACTATCAACACCATGAAGTGGTATTGATTCGTAAAATTCGTGCCTTGCTTTATGAAGAGGGTTTTACGATTTCCGGTGCCAGAAATCGTCTTGAAGAAGCTCGCGGAGAGCTTCGTTTGCGTGATGAGTTACTTGCGGTCTTGCAAATTCTATCCAAGTAGTAGCTGATACAATTTCGTCTTTCGTCGGGGCGTAGCGCAGCCTGGTAGCGTACTTGCATGGGGTGCAAGTGGTCGGAGGTTCAAATCCTCTCGCCCCGACCATTAAGCTAATTACGTTAATCTAGTGAGCATGACTACAACTAACCCCAATTCTCAAAAACCTCAACGAACCATCTTTTTTGGTTTGGATATTCCTTTTTTAGATCATTTAGGCGTTGTGCCTGAGTCTGCAGAAAATGGGAAGGTGCGCATTAGTTATGTAGTCAAGCCTGAGCACACCAATAGCTTTCATGTGGCTCAAGGTGGAGTCATCATGACTCTTTTAGACTTTGCAATGGGGGCTGCAGCTCGAACGGCTTCAAATCATCAGCTTGGCGCCATCACCATCGATATGACAACCAGTTTCTTGCGCCCAAGCCTTGGCAAGATCACTGTCGAGGGTAGATTACTAAAGGCGGGAAAATCGATTAACTACTGTGAGGCAGTGGCTCTTAACGAGGCAGGGGAGATTACCGCTAAGGCGAGCGGTACATTTGTTTTAAGGCGTTAATTTATTCTGTTAATGGTTTAATTAATAATATTATTTATAATGATTATGCTTATTTGATTATTTTTGATAAACATAAATCCATGATAAATATAGGTTAATACTCAATTTTCAGAATATTTACCCATAATATTTTTTCTATATATAATATTTGCTTAAAATACTGTATTGCAAGATTAATACGTGTTTCTATAACTTATTATCTGGAGAAACCCATAAATGTCTTCCTACAAAGAACTATTGGCTCAACGTGAGCAATTAGATAAGCAAATTAAAGAGGCAATTGCCCGTGAAAAAGCGGATGGAATTGCAAAAGCTAAGCTCATTATTGAACAATATGGCTTGTCAGCTTCAGACCTATTTAGTCGTAAAGCAGGCGGCAAAAGTGCAGGCGGCAAGGTAGCACCAAAGTATCGCAATCCATCGACCGGCGAAACCTGGACTGGTCGTGGCAAGGCTCCTAAGTGGATCGAGGGTAGAGATCGCAGTAATTACCTTATATAACTATTTGATTTAATTGAGTTATTAAAAAAGGCCACAAATGTGGCCTTTTTGTTGCTTCCCTTAAAAGCACTTTCTCGATAGTGCTTCTAAAAACAGGGGCTCGAGTAGTTCATGCCGGTTATCGGGGTTAAGTGCCGCATCCATTTCCGGGTCAGTGGCTGGGTAGCCAATAATCAATGGATTGAGTTCGATTAAGCCATTCTCCAGCTCCTCTTTGAGTGCCTCTGGGATGCTCGATCTAGTTCCAGCGTTTTCATCCGCTAGGGTAACGACTCCTGGATGAAGTTTAATAAAACCTTCATCTACTAGTATAGGAATACGCTGTGTGTCTTTGTTTTTGCTCAAATAATGAATCAGATGTACCTGCTCTACAGGCGGAATTAGTGCATCTAAATAGATGAGATCGGGGGCAATTGATACTGCCTTCATTAGGCCTTCTAGACTATCTACCGCAACCTCCATTTCTACTTTGAGTTGCCAATCGCCAATAGCCTCTAAAAGCGCTATGCTATTTTCGCTGCGGCGAAAGATTCCCATGGCAACACAATTTTGGGTACTTTTTTGGCGCATAGCCCGTTTACGCCTTTGTAATTGCTGCTCTAAGGAGCTTGCCAAAATGCGTCGATGTCCGCCACGGGTTTTCCAGGCGATTAATTCACCTAATTCCACCATTTTTTGCACTGTTCCCAGAGAAACTTGTAAAACTTTGGCGCTTTGTCTAGTGCTTAGATATTCCATTTCTGGCGTAATTGCTTTCATATTCTCCCTTGATTTCATTAATTCATTTGAAGATTTAGAGAATAAAAACGAATTTCGTTGGAATCTGTCCGTATATATTGAAAGAGCAGTAGGAAATTTCTTATTCAGTTTCTGTTATTTATAGGGATATACCCCCAAATCCCCTGAAATCAGGGAAAGCCCTTTATGTGCCTATGGTCACTCGTGTTAAATTACTGTCGTAGTACCAGTATTTGCACAGATCAATTCGTGAAGCGGTACAGCCGTGTAACGGATGGTTATAACCACAGTTTTTATTCGGGAAACCCGATGAAAGGTGAGCATCATGATGCAGGACCAAAGAGATAAATCCTATCTCTTCGGCGGAAACGCCCCCTACGTAGAGGAGCTCTACGAATCTTATTTGCACGACCCTGCTTCCGTTGAGGATCATTGGCGTGACTATTTCGATAACGTGAAACAAGTTCCAGCAGTCGATGGTTCATCGCGAACTGATATTGCTCACGGACCAATTGTTGCCTCATTTGCTGAGCGCGCTAAACAAGGTCCGATTAGAACGATTTCGGATTCAGCTGATTCCGAGTTGGGACGTAAGCGCGTTGCGGTCCAGCAATTAATTGCAGCGTATCGAAACGTTGGCAATCGCTGGGCCAATCTTGATCCATTAAAGCGGACTGAGCGTCAGGATATCCCTGAATTGGATCCTGCTTTCTATGGCTTTACTGATGGCGATATGGATATCGTCTTCAACACAAGTAATACATTCTTTGGTAAGTCAGAAATGACCTTGCGTGATTTGCTACAGGCATTACGCGAGACTTACTGCGGCACGATTGGCGCCGAGTTCATGTTTATTGCTGATCAGAAAATTAAGAAGTGGTGGCAAGAAAAGTTGGAATCGATTCGCTCTACTGCAAGTTTCAATGTAGAGGAGAAGCGTCAAATCTTGGATCGCCTCACAGCAGCAGAGGGTCTGGAGCGTTATCTGCAGGCTAAGTATGTCGGTCAAAAGCGCTTCTCTCTAGAGGGGGGTGAAAGCTTTATTGCCTGCATGGACGAGCTCATTCGTGATGCTGGTAGCAAAGGCGTACAAGAAATCGTTATTGGTATGGCGCACCGTGGTCGTCTGAACGTATTAGTGAACACCTTGGGCAAGATGCCTAAAGACTTATTTGCCGAATTTGAGCACAAAGGTCCTGAGACATTGCCTGCCGGTGACGTGAAGTATCACCAAGGTTTCTCAAGCGATATATCTACTCCAGGCGGCCCTGTTCATTTATCACTTGCATTTAATCCATCGCACCTTGAGATTGTTAATCCAGTCGTTGAGGGTTCAGCACGTGCGCGTATGGAGCGACGTGGTGATATGTTAGGCGAGCAAGTGATGCCAGTTTTAGTACACGGCGATGCTGCGATTGCGGGTCAGGGCGTGATGCAAGAAACTTTGGCAATGTCCGAGGTTCGCGGCTACTCCACTGGTGGCACGGTTCATATCGTGATTAACAACCAGATTGGTTTTACGACATCTGATCCGCGTGACTTGCGTTCGAGCTTGTACTGCACCGACATCATGAAGGTGGTCGATGCCCCAGTTCTTCATGTGAATGGTGATGATCCTGAGGCGGTAGTTCTTGCAACGAAGCTGGCAGTAGAGTTCCGCACCAAGTTCCATAAAGATGTCGCAATCGATATCATCTGTTTCCGTAAGTTGGGTCATAACGAGCAAGATACGCCTGCAATGACTCAGCCTTTGATGTACAAAATCATTGCAGCCCACCCTGGTACTCGTAAGTTATATGCCGACAAGTTAGAAACTCAAGGTGTATTGCCCGCCGGCACTGGTGACTTGATGGTTAAAGAGTACCGCGCCGCAATGGATGCAGGTAAGCAAACCTCCGATCCGGTACTGAGTAATTTCAAAGGTAAGTTTGCGGTAGATTGGTCTCCATTCTTAAACAAGAAGTGGACTGATGAGGCCGATACCTCCATTCCATTAACAGAGTGGAAGCGCTTGGCGGAAAAGATTTCTACGATTCCAGAAGGTTTCAAAGCGCACCCATTGGTAGCGAAGGTTTACAACGATCGTGCTGCGATGGGTCGCGGTGAGGCGAATATCGACTGGGGTATGGGCGAGCATATGGCTTTCGCCTCTCTGGTTGCGAGCGGCTATCCAATTCGTCTATCGGGCGAGGACAGTGGTCGCGGTACATTTACCCACCGCCATGCAGTTCTTCATGATCAAAATCGCGAAAAGTGGGATACCGGGACGTATGTAGCCTTGCAGCATGTAACTAAAGACCAGGCACCATTTGTTGTGATTGATTCCATTCTTTCTGAAGAAGCGGTTCTTGGTTTTGAATATGGATATGCAGCGGCAGAGCCAAATACCTTAACCATTTGGGAAGCTCAGTTTGGCGACTTCGCAAATGGCGCACAGGTGGTGATTGACCAGTTCATCGCCTCAGGCGAAGTGAAGTGGGGCCGTGCAAATGGCTTGGTCATGATGTTGCCGCACGGTTACGAAGGTCAGGGCCCTGAGCACTCATCTGCGCGTTTGGAACGTTTCATGCAATTATGTGCTGATACCAATATGCAGGTTATTCAGCCGACGACCGCATCACAAATTTTCCATGTGCTGCGTCGTCAAATGATTCGCCAGTTCCGCAAGCCACTTATTTTGTTTACGCCAAAATCATTGTTGCGCAACAAAGATGCTGCTTCACCGCTTTCAGAATTTACTAAGGGTGGTTTTCAAACTGTTATTGGCGAGCGTGATGAAACAATCGACGCTAAGCAAGTGACCCGTTTGATTGCTTGTTCTGGAAAAGTCTATTACGACTTAGTGAAGCAGCGCACTGAAAAGAAAGCGACTGATGTTGCAATCATTCGTGTTGAGCAGTTGTATCCATTCCCGCACAAGGCTTTAGCCTCAGAGTTGAAGAAGTATCCAAAGCTGGAAGAGGTTGTTTGGTGTCAAGATGAGCCACAAAACCAAGGTGCGTGGTTCTTTGTTCAGCACAACATTTTGGAAAACATGTCTGATGGTATGAAGTTGGCATATGCAGGACGTCCCGCATCTGCTTCTCCTGCTTGTGGATATGCCCATTTGCACCAAGAGCAGCAGAAATCTCTTCTCAACGCGGCATTTGCCAAATTAAAGGGTTATGTGATTACTAAATAATCAATCGCAAACCAATACTCATACACATATAGATAAACAGGATTAATCATGGCTATTTTCGAAGTTAAAGTTCCACAACTCTCCGAGTCAGTTGCTGAAGCAACATTGTTGCAATGGAAGAAGAAGGTTGGTGATGCAGTCGGTCAAGATGAGATTTTGATTGAAATCGAAACAGATAAAGTGGTTCTCGAGGTGCCAGCTCCATCTGCTGGCGTATTAACAGAAATCGTTGTTGCTGATGGCGGTACTGTAGTGGCTGATCAGTTAATCGCGAAGATCGATAGCACTGCTGTTGCAGCAGCTGCACCAGCTGCTGCGGCGCCTGCTCCCGCTCCTGCGGCAGCACCAGCAAAAGCAGCAGCTCCAACTAAAGCTACTGGCGCAGCTGCTTCACCCTCAGCAGCAAAAATTCTTGCTGAAAAGAATGTGGATGCAAGTCAGGTAGCTGGTTCTGGTCGCGATGGCCGTATCACTAAAGGCGATGCATTAAATGCCTCTGCTGGTGGTGCTAAGTCAGCCGCATTGCCAAGCGCACCAATTCCAACAGGCGATCGTCCTGAAGAGCGTGTGCCAATGAGCCGCTTGCGCGCTCGTATTGCAGAACGTTTGTTGGAGTCACAAGCGAACAACGCAATTTTGACGACATTCAATGAAGTCAATATGGGGCCAGTGATTGCATTGCGCAATAAATACAAAGATCAGTTTGAGAAAACCCATGGCGTAAAGCTCGGCTTTATGTCTTTCTTTGTTAAGGCAGCAACCCATGCCCTGAAGAAGTTCCCATTGTTGAACGCATCTGTTGATGGAAACGATATCGTTTATCACGGCTACTTTGATATTGGTATCGCTGTTAGCTCACCACGCGGCCTGGTAGTGCCAATTTTGCGTGATGTTGATCAGATGAACTTGGCTGATATTGAGAAGAAGATTGCTGAATTTGGTGTTAAAGCACGCGAAGGTAAGCTATCGATTGAAGAGTTGACCGGCGGTACATTCTCTATTTCTAACGGCGGTGTGTTCGGCTCTATGCTCTCAACCCCAATTATTAATCCTCCACAGTCTGCAATTTTGGGTATCCATGCGACTAAGGATCGTGCAGTAGTTGAGAATGGACAAGTGGTTGTTCGTCCAATCAACTATCTCGCCTTGTCTTATGACCACCGCATTATTGATGGTCGCGAAGCAGTGCTTGGCTTGGTTGCTATGAAGGATGCATTAGAAGATCCTTCACGTCTCCTCCTTGATTTGTAAGAAGGGAAGATCATGAGTCAAGCTTTTGATGTACTCGTAATCGGCGGTGGCCCTGGTGGCTACATCGCCGCAATTCGTGCAGCGCAATTGGGTTTCAAGGTTGCGTGCGCTGAATCCAATGCCTATGATGATCCAAAAGGTGAGCCACGTTTGGGCGGCACATGCTTGAATGTTGGCTGTATTCCTTCTAAAGCTTTATTAGCCTCATCTGAAGAGTTCGAGAAGATTGGTCATCACGCAGCAGACCATGGTATTAAGGTTGGCTCTGTCAGCATTGATTCCAAAAAGATGGTTCAACGCAAAGATGACATCGTCACCAAAATGACTGGCGGCATTCAGTTCTTATTCCGTAAAAACAAAATTACTTTGTTAAAAGGCCATGCTTCATTTGAGGGCAAGGGCGGTGACGGATATCAAGTCAAGATTGATGGCAAAGATAAAGAAACCGTTACTGCGAAGAACGTCATCATTGCAACTGGATCTAAAGCGCGTCATTTACCAGGTTTGCCGGTAGATAACGTGTTGATTTGCGATAACGAAGGCGCATTGAAGTTTGATTCTGTGCCTAAGAAGTTAGGCGTGATTGGTGCGGGAGTGATTGGTCTTGAGCTTGGCTCCGTTTGGCGTCGTTTGGGCTCTGAAGTTACAGTGCTTGAAGCATTGCCTTCATTCTTAGCTGCTTGCGATGTCAGCATTGCTAAAGAAGCGCAAAAGCTTTTCACTAAGCAAGGCTTGAACATCAATATGGGTGTGAAGATTGGCGATGTGAAAGCGGATAAAAAAGGTGTAGTGGTTAATTACACTGATAGTGCTGGTAAAGCTGCGAAGTTGGAGTGCGATCGCTTGATCGTTTCTGTTGGACGCGTACCGAATACCGATAAATTAGGCCTAGACAAGATTGGTCTCAAGGTGGATGAGCGTGGCTTTATTCCAATTGACGATCATACCTGTGCAACTGCGGCTCCTGGCGTGTATGCGGTAGGTGACGTAGTTCGTGGCCCGATGTTGGCTCATAAAGCAGAGGATGAAGGTGTTTTGGCTGCAGAAGTGATTGCAGGACAGAAACCACACATCGATTACAACTGTATTCCTTGGGTAATTTATACCGATCCAGAAATCGCTTGGGTTGGCAAAACAGAACAGGCTCTTAAAGAAGCGGGTGTTGCATACAAGGCTGGTCAGTTCCCATTCATGGCTAACGGTCGTGCTTTGGGCATGGGCCGCTCCGATGGTTTTGTCAAAGTATTGGCTGATGCGAAAACCGATGAAATTCTGGGTGTTCACATTATTGGGCCAAATGCCTCAGACTTAATTGCTGAAGCAGCAGTTGCAATGGAGTTCAAGGCAGCAGCTGAAGATATTGCACGTATCTGTCATCCACATCCAAGCTTGTCGGAAGTGGTGCGCGAAGCAGCATTGGCGACAGATCAACGTGCACTCAATATGTAATTGAAAACCATTGAGTTTTACCAACAGGAGTTAAAAGCGCGCGGGTATCAAAGTGATCCCGCGCAGCTTCGTGCTGTTGAGCGTTTACAAAAATGCGAAGATGAGTGGATTGCCTATAAAGAAATCCGCAGCAACAATCTCAAAAAGAAATTATTTAAACCAACCCTACCAAGGGGTTTATATCTTTGGGGTGGGGTAGGGCGCGGCAAGTCCTTCTTAATGGACTGTTTTTATGCTGCATCTCCTTTAGAAAAAAAGATTCGCATTCATTTTCATGAATTCATGAGAGAAGTGCATCGTGAGTTGCATGAACTCTCGGGACTGTCGGATCCTTTGGATGAGCTTTCTAAGCGGATCGCCAAACGCTACCGCTTGATTTGCTTTGATGAGTTTCACATTAATGATATTGCTGATGCGATGATTCTGTATCGCTTGCTCAATGCATTATTTGCTGATCGTGTGCAGTTTGTGATGACCTCTAATTATCGGCCTGATCAGCTCTATCCCAATGGTTTGCATCGAGATCGTTTACTTCCTGCAATTAAGTTGCTAGAAGAAAAACTTGATGTTCTCAATGTGGATGCTGGTAATGATTATCGCCGTGTGCAGATGGCTCAAGTAGAGGCTTACCTCACACCAGTGAATGCCCAAACTCATGCAGCTCTTGGGCAGATGTTTCAAATGCTAATTGGAAATCAAAAAGAGACTCGTAACCCCGTCTTACATATTGAATCTCGTGAACTGAGACCATTGCACATGGCTGATGGTGTAGTGTGGTTTGATTTCCAGACGCTCTGTTGTGGTCCACGTTCCCAGAATGATTATTTAGAAATCGCCAATCAATTTCATACGGTCATCTTGTCCGGGGTACCTTATATGCCCCCTAAAATGACCAATGAGGCGCGCCGGTTTATCTGGTTAATTGATGTTTTATATGACCATAAAATCAAGTTGATTATGTCGGCTGATGTGCCGGCGCCCGATTTGTATACAGAAGGTCAAATTACAGCTGAATTCTCTAGAACAGTCTCCCGCTTGATTGAGATGCAGTCCCGAGACTATCTAGATGCGCCTCGCCGTGTCATCGATACCAGCTTGACCTAAAATAAGGGTATGAGCAGTTTTTCTACCCTAAATGCCGATCTCCATTGCCACTCTGTGGTCTCTGATGGCACGCTAACGCCTGAAGCCTTAGCTGAACGCGCAAAAGCTAATGGCGTTCATTTATGGGCGCTTACTGATCACGATGAGTTGGGTGGTCAGCAACGAGCTCGTGAGGCTGCAAAAACGCTCAATATCGATTACGTATCCGGCGTTGAAATTTCAGTTACCTGGGCAGGACAAACCATTCACATCGTAGGCCTTGGTATTGATGCCAATCATCTTGGCATTGTCGAAGGTTTGCGTCGTACTCGTGGTGGACGTGGAGACCGCGCAAAGCTGATGGCGGAGCAGTTATCAAAGGCGGGTATTCCGGGAGCTTACGAGGGCGCTCTGCATTTTGCAGGAAATCCTGAACTCATTTCTAGAACACACTTTGCAAGATATTTAGTAGAGCAGGGTGTCTGTCGCGATACGGAAGAGGTGTTTAAAAATTATTTGGTTGAAAATAAACCAGGATTTGTTCCGCATCAGTGGGCGACTCTGGATGACGCTGTGGCATGGATTAGAGCCGCTGGTGGTGTGGCGGTTATTGCTCACCCTGGTAGATATAACCTAAATGCTCTGCAGATGAACGAGCTATATGAGCACTTTAGGGATATTGGTGGTCTTGGTATCGAAGTCATAACGGGCAGTCATAGTCCAGACCAATATACGACTTACGGAAAGATTGCACAAAAGTATGGCTTTTTAGCCTCTCGCGGATCTGATTTTCATGATCCAGGCGAAAGTCATATTGACCTGGGTACCTTGCCACACCTACCAGATCACCTGACCCCTGTTTGGTCAGTATTTCATTAATTCATTTCACACTAACGATAAAGAAAAACAATGTTTGCTGAACGTGTTCTCTCTGGCATGCGACCTACGGGTAATTTGCACCTTGGCCATTACCACGGAGTATTAAAAAACTGGGTGCGATTGCAATCAGAGTACCCATGCTTTTTCTTTGTCGCTGATTGGCATGCATTAACTACACATTACGAATCTCCTGAAGTCATCGAGCAATCCGTTTGGGATATGGTGATTGATTGGCTGGCTGCTGGAGTTGATCCAAATCAAGCCACCCTGTTTATTCAAAGCAAAGTGCCTGAGCATGCAGAGTTATTTTTGCTGCTCTCTATGGGCACGCCTTTGGGTTGGTTAGAGCGTGTGCCGACCTATAAAGATCAAATTGAGAAGCTCAAGGAAAAAGACCTGCAAACCTATGGGTTCTTGGGCTACCCTTTGCTTCAGGCGGCAGATATTTTGATTTATCGGGCTCAACATGTGCCTGTAGGCGAAGATCAAGTTCCACACGTAGAGATGACTCGTGAAGTTGCTCGTCGCTTTAATTACCTCTATGGTCGCGAGCCTGGTTTTGAGGAGAAGGCACTAGAGGCTGCCAAGAAATTGGGTAGCAAACGAGCCAAGATGTACTTGGAGTTGCGAGTAGCGTTTCAAGAGCGCGGCGACGAAGAGGCTTTGGAGCAAGCAAAGGCATTGCTACAAGAGTCACAAAGTTTATCTATGGCCGATCGCGAAAGACTTTTTGGCTTCTTGGAAGGCGCACGCAAAATTATTCTTCCCGAACCTCAGGCTCTCCTAACAACAGCATCCCGCATGCCAGGCATTGACGGTCAGAAAATGTCTAAGTCCTATAGCAATACGATTAGTGTTCGCGAGCAACCTGAAGATGTGATTAAAAAGATTCGGACTATGCCAACTGATCCTGCACGGGTGCGTAGGACTGATGTGGGTGATCCTGCTCGCTGTCCGGTATGGCAATTGCACACGGTTTATTCGAATGAAGAAACCAAGCAGTGGGTTGACAAAGGATGTAAG
The DNA here is from genome assembly GCF_040409805.1 of Polynucleobacter sp. MWH-UH23A. Classification (NCBI taxonomy): domain Bacteria; kingdom Pseudomonadati; phylum Pseudomonadota; class Betaproteobacteria; order Burkholderiales; family Burkholderiaceae; genus Polynucleobacter; species Polynucleobacter sp. MWH-UH23A. Next base: position 1,153,118 of record NZ_CP099572.1, on the reverse strand, counting down.
TCTGCAGGTATTGGCTGCTTGGAGTGCAAGCAACCAGTGATTGATGCCATTCTGGCTGAACAACAGCCGATGTTTGAGCGTGCCCAGAAATATTTGGATGACCCAAGTCTACTCAGATCGATTATTGCCGATGGTTGCGATAAAGCTCGTAAGGTTGCGCAAGAGACTATGAGAGAGGTGCGTGAAGCCATGGGTCTGGCATACGACTAATGAGGATGCCTTGACGATTGCTCATGTTTCGGTAGACAACGCTTCACCATGGGTGAGGCGTTTTGTTTCTCAGATTCCAAAAACAGGTACTGTTTTAGATCTCGCATGTGGAGGAGGTCGCCATTCTTTTCTGCTGGCTGAAATGGGCTATTCAGTATTGGCGGTTGACCAAAACATTAGCGAGATTGAAAAAACTGCAAACCCCTTTATATACTCAAAAGAGCTAAATCTTGAAGAGGAAATTTGGCCGCTAGGGGGTGACAAATTTACTGGCATTGTGGTGACTAATTACCTTTATAGACCCCACTTAGATCGTTTGCCAGAAATGCTGGAGAAGCATGGGGTTTTGATCTACGAAACCTTTGCCCAGGGAAACGAGCAATTTGGGAAACCTTCCAACCCCAATTTCCTTCTAAAAACAGGGGAATTGCTAGGGTTATCCCAACGTCATGGCCTTAAAGTCCTTGCCTACGAGGATATTTACCAGGGTGAGCCTAAACCAGCTCTGGTTCAACGCCTATGCGCTGTAAAAGAGGGGTAAAAAGCGCACATTCCGTTACAATTTCAAGGTTAAGATAGCTAAGAATCGGTATACATTCGGTGACAAACACAGCTCAATCCAAAGGTAGCAAAAAGACCATTTCTGGCAGCATGCCAGCCATCGTGACGCCAATGTTTGAGGATGGTAGTCTCGACTTTGATGGTCTCAAATCATTATTGGATTGGCATGTAGCCGAGGGCTCTGATGGCATTGTGATCGTGGGAACTAGCGGTGAGTCTCCTACGGTTTCAGTTGAAGAGCATTGTGAGTTGATTCGTGTGACTGTGGAACACATTGCAGGACGTATTCCAGTGATAGCTGGAACAGGGGGCAATTCCACAGCTGAAGCAATAGAGTTGACTGAGTTTGCCAAGAAAGTTGGTGCTGATGCGAGTCTCCAGGTGGTGCCGTATTACAACAAGCCTACGCAAGAAGGCATGTATGCCCACTTCAAAAAAATTGCGGAATCAGTTGAGTTGCCAGTTATTTTGTACAACGTTCCCGGCCGTACTGTAGCGGATTTAGCCGGTGATACTGTTGTTCGCTTGGCTGCTGTGCCAGGCATTATTGGCATCAAGGATGCAACTGGTAGTTTGGAGCGTGGGACTTTGCTAATAGATGCCCTCAAGCGTGCTGGTCATAGCGATTTTTCTGTGTTTTCAGGGGATGATCTTACTGCCGCTATGTTGATGTTGATGGGCGGCAAAGGAAATATTTCAGTTACTGCAAACGTTGCACCTCGTTTGATGCATGAACTCTGTGTTGCCGCTATGTCGGATGATGTGAAGCGCACTCGTGAAATACAGTATCGACTCATTGCGGTTCATAAAGCCATGTTCACCGAAGCAAATCCAATACCAGTGAAGTGGGCCCTTCATGAAATGGGCAAGATTACCGCAGGTATTCGTTTGCCTTTAACCCCTTTAAGTAACGCATTAAGAGAACCTTTGAAGGCGGCATTAAAACAGGCTAATTTATTATGAAGAATGTGTTTTCCTTGTCGCGTCTATTGACTTCAATTCTGGCGGTGCTAGCAATCGCTCTAGTGTTGAGTTCATGTAAATCAGTTACAAGCAACGATACTGTTGACTACAAGAGTTCGGGTGCGGTTCGTGGACCCAATTTATCTTATCCACCAGACTTGATTACCGCACAGGCTGATCGTCGCTATATCGTTCAAGACGGCACTGCAACGATGTCTGAGTACAACGCGGCAGTGAAGAAATCCGCTCAGATGCGTAGCAATGTGATGACTGGTATCCCAGGCATGCGGATTGCTAAAGATGGTGAGCGTCGCTGGTTAGTGGTTGAAAAGCCTGCGAGTGAACTATATCCACAGGTTAAAGACTTCTGGCAGGAGAACGGATTTTTGTTGGTGGTTGACTCTCCTTCTACCGGAATCATGGAAACCGATTGGGCAGAGAATCGCGCCAAAATTGCGCAAGACTGGATTCGCACCAACGTGCTTGGTGTGTTCGGAGATTCTATTTACGACACCGGTGAGCGCGATAAATATAAGACACGTTTAGAGGTGACTAAGCCTGGTGAAACCGAGATTTACATCACTCAGCGTGGCGCGATCGAGAAATGTACAACTGATTCAACCGGTGCCTGCCTCTCAACCATTTGGACTCCACGCCCGAATGATCCTGAGCTTGAGGCTGTTTTCTTGGCGCGCTTGATGGAACGTCTTGGCATGACCCAAGAGCAAGCTAAAGCTATGGTTGCAACGCCATTGGGTCCAAAAACACCAAAAGCGAAGTTCATTGAAGAGGGTGGCAACAAGGCCCATATTGAGCTGAGTGCTGGTTTTGATCGTTCTTGGAGGGATGTTGGCTTGGCGCTCGACCGTTCCAATTTCACTGTAGAAGATCGCAATCGCTCAGCAGGCGTTTATTTTGTTCGCTACGTCAATGCCAAGGATGTGGGTGATTCGAAAGGTTTCTTTAGCAATCTTTTTAGTAGTAAAGATGATTCGAAACTACAGGCGAAGAAATATCAAGTTATAGTCAAGGGCACCGGTGAAAATTCAGCGAATGTGTATGTTCAGGACGCTGATGGTAAACCTGAAAATACTCCTGCTGGTATACAGTTGCTGACGATCTTGACTGATCAGCTAACTAAATAATTGCGTATAACTGCGAAAAACTAAGCAATCAAATAATTTAGATAATAAAAAAAGCCGCTCTAGAGCGGCTTTTTCTTTTAAGAAGAAGATTACTTCTTAGCGTCAGCAGCAGGTGCAGCAGGAGCGGCAGCAGGAGCAGCTGGAGCAGCATCTTTAGCAGCGTCAGCAGCAGGTGCAGCAGGAGCGGCAGCAGGAGCTTCAGCAGGTTTTGCTTCTTCTTTTTTACCGCAAGCGGCCAAAGCAATAGCTAACATAGCAGCGAATACGAGTGACTTCTTCATTTGTAATTTCCTCTTAAAAAAATTAAACATCAATTATCGATAATTGTTGTTGGAGAAACTAAGGGCAAATCCTTAAGTATTTTCCTGTAAATATTATAGCCACGTCTTGGTTCATTGATCGAAAATAAGCCATCCTGCTAGGTAGGCATCATAAAGACTAGAAGCATAAATAGGGCTCAGTTTTGAGGTCTTTAGAGCCTTCTTTGCAGATAGGGTGTTCCATGCCGAGGCAATCTTGGGGGCTTGGTTTTTTGTTACATCATCCCCATTGCAATACACCGATTTTCCTAGGCTTAAGATCCGAGTTTGAGGGCTTGGTTTTAGGTGTTTTTGAGCTAGTTTATTTAGAAAAGCTTTTGGATTCAGAGGTTTAGCAGGTCCATCGAAAAACGCCTGCTGTTTTGGCTCGGAAAGATAGGCTGCAACCCCTGGTAGAAATGCATCTATTTGGTGCAGCTTGAGTTTTTGAACCTGAGCAGTCAGCTGCTTGATGAGTTCCGCGGGAAGTTGCTCAGCATTCTTGGTTGCCGCCTGTTTTGGGTCCGCAAATTTTTCCTCCAATTCTGGAAAATCCTCAAGAGACTCAGCAAGACGCCAAAGGCCTTCTTGAAGAAGCTCTTTAAAGCTAGGGGAGCGAAACCCAACAGACCAGGTTTGACAGCCAGCATCCAATGCAACCCCATCGTGGGCAACATGAGGTGGTAGATAAAGCATATCGCCTGGTTCTAAAACCCATTCCTGCGCACATTGAAAGTTGCGCAAAATCTTTAGAGGTAGTTTTGGGTTGAGGCTTAAATCCTTTTGCTCAGAGATGCGCCACTTTCTACGTCCAGACATCTGAATTAAGAAAACATCGTATGAATCAAAATGCGGCCCAACTCCACCGCCAATACCAGCAATACTAATCATGAGGTCATCAAGACGGGCATCCGGTATAAAGCGAAACCAAGAAAGAATATTTGCTGCAGCCTGGTGATGCGCTTCCATCCCCTGCAAGAGTAGGGTCCAGCTTGACTTCTTTAGGCTTGGAATAACTTTCTTTTGAAATGGGCCCTGTTGAAAACGCCATGGTTGAGATTGGATTAAGCGACTTTCAACATCTTCACTCCCTGACAGCTCAACCAACTCTTCATAAGAAATCGGGCTTGCTAAACAAGAGCTGCCATTTTGAGAGGCAAGAGAGAATGCGGGAATTGCGCCTCGAACTAGTAGTGGTTTCTTTTGCCAGCATTCCTTCATAAAGCGCTCGGGGCTAATTCCACCAAATAAGGCCCATGGATCGCTAATGGGCAGGTTTTTAGGTGCTGGAGGTGGCTGATAGGGCTTGCTCAAGTAAAATGAACTCATAAGTTAAAGGCAAAAAGGCTGACTGGAGAGGTCAGTGTAAAGCAGTGATAAATCATTAAAAAATAAATGTACGGCAATTTGCGCATGAAGATTCAAAAAAATACGATCGTATCCCTTCGTTACAAGCTCACCGATGCACAAAATAATGTGATTGAAGAGCCAGATGCTCCAATGATCTATTTGCATGGGGGGTATGAGGGTACTTTTCCAAAAATTGAGGCATTGGTTGATGGTCAGGATATTGGCTACGAAGCCACAATTCAGTTGGAGCCTAATGAGGCTTTTGGTGAGTATGACCCAGAGTTACTCAAGATTGAGCCACGTGCACGTTTTCCTGAGCCGCTAGAAGTAGGGATGCAGTTTGAGGGTGTTCCGGATATTGATGCCGAGCCTGAGGATGCTGGGCAAGTTGCAGGCGCAGAAGAGGATGAGGATGCCGATACAGAGCCTTTGATTTATACCGTTACTGATGTTGCTGATAATCAAGTGGTGTTGGATGGTAATCATCCACTAGCCGGAATGGCTTTACGTTTTTGGGTTCAGGTAGAAGATGTCCGAGCTGCTACTGAAGATGAAATTGAAAATCGTCATCCAGAGGGTGGCGAGAGTTTCACTTTTGGCATGCCTAATGATGCTGAAGATGATGAGGAGGAAGAGTTTTTAGAGAAGGCTCTTGGCCTTCAAGGCCATACCTCAAGAACGCTTCACTAATTAGTCTCAACTATTCTTTAAGCCATTCTTTGATGGCGCCAAGATCTCGTTTTGTATCAGTATTGCCGCCAACATCAGTGGGCGTATTGCTGAACTTAGCTAGCGCTTTTTCTAATTGAGCGATCTTTAGCTCTTGTTCAATCGTTGCATCGATTAAGCCTTTGAGAGCCATGGATACAGGGTCATCCACATTTGGTGTAACGCCATATGCAGAAAAGTATTCTTTAGTTTTGCTATCAGCACTTTGTGGTAAATCTGGATGCAGAATACGCGCAGGAATACCAACTGCAGTAGCGCCAGGCGGAATTTCTTTAAGAACAACCGCATTCGAACCAATGCGTGCACCATCTCCAACAGTAAAACCACCTAGTACTTTTGCGCCAGCGCTAACCACAACACCATTGCCTAAAGTAGGGTGACGTTTTACACCTTTATAGAGGGATGTGCCGCCTAAGGTGACACCTTGATAGATTGTGCAGTCATCACCAATTTCAGTGGTCTCACCAATCACAATTCCTAAACCATGATCTAAAAATACGCGACGACCAATCTTTGCGCCAGGATGGATTTCAATGCCGGTAATTAGTCTAGAAAACATCGACAGAAATCGTGCAATCCACTTTAAGCCAAGATTCCAAAAAAAATGAGAGACGCGATGTAACCAAACTGCATGCAAACCCGGATAGCAGGTAATTACCTCAAGACGGTTTCTTGCAGCCGGATCTCGGACGATGATGGAGTCGACTTGGTCGAATAGTGAATTAAACATAACTTGATTTTAACGGGGCTAGATTATTTTCTCAGGAGCATCTGTTTTGCGATGCCCCTCAAAAGATCGATTTCCTCCTTGTGCAGTCTACTGCGTGCAAATAGGGCCTCCAGCCGAGGCATCAACTTCTTAGGATTGGCTGGATCGAGGTAGCCAATGGCTTCAAGACCTGCCTGCCAATGCTCCAACATCGCATTAATAGCAACTGGGTCTGCTAAATCGATTCTAGAGTCGTGACTTTTAGGCGCATCAATAAGGCTCGAGCTTTGAAGAGCTTGCCGCAGGGTATAGGCGCAGACCATGAGAGCCTGAGCCAGATTTAGGGAGGGGTAATCTGGGTTAGCATCAAGCCATATGCGATGAGTGCATAAGGATAAGTGGTGATTTTCTAGTCCGGTTCTTTCTGGGCCAAATACCAGAGCAGTTTTACCTTGATTCTGAATATTTTCAGAAATCAAATTTAGTGCAGACTGCCAATCCATTGCAGGCGGCCCAAACTCCCGATCTCTGCTAGTTAGACCCAATACCAAGGAGCATCCTTCCACAGCTTGCTCAAGTGACGTATGTTCAATAGCTGGCTCAAGAAGATCCACCGCACCACTGGCAAGGGCAATGGCTTCAGGCTCTTTGGCGATTCCCTGAATTTTCGGATTAACTAAATGTAAATCCTGAAAACCCATGGTTTTCATGGCCCTGGCAGCAGACCCAACATTCCCAGGGTGGCTGGTTTCCACCATAATCCAGCGTAGCAAATGGGCTTTATTAAGGTTCATGGTTTATGCGCCGAGACAGCGAAAGAGTAAATCGTTTAGAATCATAGTATTAGCTTTGTATTGTCATGCAGTTTCGGCAATATTTCAGCCCTGTTCTTATTTAATTTGTCCATCCAAACTATGCATCCCATGTTAAATGTGGCCGTCAAGGCCGCCCGTCGCGCAGGAACTGTAATTAATCGTGCATCTCTTAATTTAGAGAGGCTTCAGGTGGATCGCAAGCAGCACAATGATTTTGTGACAGAGGTGGACAAAGCTGCTGAAGCAGCCATCATTGAGACCTTAAGTGAGGCGTATCCAACCCATGGTTTTTTGGCTGAAGAAACAGGTGAACAAAACATCAATGCCGAAAATGTTTGGATCATAGATCCACTGGATGGCACAACTAATTTCATACACGGATTCCCTCAGTACGCAGTCTCTATTGCATTAGCAGTAAACGGTGTCACTCAGCAAGCGGTTGTGTATGACCCTAACCGCGATGAATTATTTACAGCAACCCGCGGAGCTGGCGCTTATCTTGATCGCCGCCGTTTGCGCGTAGCGACACAAGATCGCTTGAGCAATTCACTAATCGGAACAGGCTTCCCTTATCGCGAAGATCAGGACTTGGAAAAGTACTTGAAGATTTTTGCGGAGATGTCACGTCAATGTGCTGGCTTACGTCGTCCAGGCGCAGCCTCATTGGATTTGGCCTATGTTGCAGCGGGTCGTTATGATGGCTTTTTTGAAAGCGACCTGAAACCTTGGGATATGGCTGCAGGGGCTTTGCTTGTGACTGAAGCAGGTGGCTTGATCGGTAACTATCGTGGAGAAGAGGGATTCCTTAAGAGCGGTGAAGTCATGGCCGCTAATCCACGAATTTATGCGCAAATGGTGCAGTGCCTTTCTAAATACTCCAAATCCTAAGAGTTAATTAAATCAATTGCATGCACTCCTTGCGCATCGATCAAAAGCGCATTTGCGCGTGGAGCGGTGGCATCTGGGTGATCTAAGTCCCAGTCGGACAGAACCCAGCGTTGCCAAGATTGATTTTCTAAAGATTCTCGATGATGCGATGGTCTATGTGTATGACCATGAATCAATTTTTCGCTAGAGTGTTCACGTAAGATTGCTGCGCAAGCTTCTTTGGTGACATCAGTTTTTATTTGATTCTGCTGGCGGGATGCTTGGGCACCACGTGTGTAGTTAGCATGACTATTAGTGCGCAATTGGTTTGCAATTGAACGTCTCCAGGTAATTGGCAGAGCGAGAAATAATTTTTGCAACCAAGGTTTTCTGACCCAACCACGAAATATTTGATAGCCAATATCAGCAGTGCAAAGTGCATCACCATGGGCAAGAAGATATTTATTTCCTGCAATTTCTACCAGTGAGGGGTCGGCCAGTAAAGTCAGGCAGGTTTTTTTCAGAAACGCAGAGCCCAATAAAAAATCCCGGTTGCCGTGGATATAGTAGGTCTTAACCTTGCTTGATAGATTTGAGAGCGCCTGCTTTACCTCATGCTGGAAGGGTGAGTGACTTGCTGCATCATCGCCAACCCAGTATTCAAAGAGATCTCCTAATATGAAGACAGCCTCCGCTTGGGGGGCATCCTTTTCACAGAAGTCAAAGAAACGTTGAGCCGTCAAAGGCATTGACGGCGTCAGATGGATATCTGAAATGAGCAGTGCGCTCGCGTGTTGCGGAATCATTCCTCGAGAACGGTAGCCTTCTCAATGACGACATCTTCTGTTGGAACATCCTGATGAAAGCCCGCATTACCAGTTTTCACCTTACGAATAGCGTCAACAACATCCATACCATCGCTTACCTTGCCAAATACCGCATAGCCCCAACCTTGAGCATTTGGTGCGGTATGGTTTAAGAAATCATTGTTATTTACGTTGATAAAAAATTGCGCGGTTGCAGAGTGGGGATCGCTAGTGCGAGCCATTGCAATAGTGCCACGCTCATTTTTAAGACCGTTGTTGGCTTCATTTTCAATTTCAGCCCCTGTTGGTTTTTGTTTCATGCCAGGAGCCATACCGCCACCCTGAATCATAAAGTTATCAATAACGCGATGGAAGATTGTGCCATCGTAGTGACCACTTTTTACATACTGTAAAAAATTGGCAACGCTTTTTGGTGCCTTAGCGGAATCGAGGGAGAGGGTGATGTCGCCCTTATTAGTTTTTAGGAGTACCTTCGCCATTGCTTTATTTACCTTCTTGTGTGTTAGTGGAAGAATTTGATGCGGGATTAACGGTGTTATTGATGCCTTTGGTTTGAGGCTTCAATAAATTTAATAAGAATTTAGCGCGATTGGAATAGAGGCGCTGATTTAACTGGGTATTGGCGGCTGCATCTTCGTAGGCTTTTGCACCAAGGCGGACATAGACTTCGCCTAAGTTAGCGGCGGCAAGGCTATAACTAGGTCGAAGCTTGAGCGCCAACTCAAGATAGTCGCGAGCTTCAATCCATTTTCCCTGGTTGGCGGCAATTGCTGCGAGATTGTTATAGGGCTCTGGAAGCTCTGGAAATTGTTGGGTAATTTCAATTAAGGTTTTCTTGGCACCATCAAAGTCACGCAATTCAATTTGTAAACGTGCTTTTACGTAACGCAGTTGCACATTACGTGGAGTCTTTTTCAGTCGATCATTGATCGCATTAATCGCATCTTGATATTTGCGCGCTTTAACAAGTTTTTCAATATCAGACGGCACTGCATTTTTGGTTACTGGGTCTGGTTCAATTATCAGAAATGATAAAAAGGGAACGCCAACAGTTTCTGATAGCTCAGGGTTTAAAGGATCGTAAGGAGCGTCAGTAGAAAGGCGTGGCGGATCGTTTGGACCATAGCCACCCAAATAGGGTTGCGTTTGTGCCTCTGGAGACTTTGCTTCTTGTTTGTTCAGAGCTGCAATTTGAGCATCTGCAAGCTGCTGCGCTGGAGTGCTGCAGCCAAGAAGTGCCGCCACAGTGGCAAAAGTGGTTAAAGCCTTGATAGGGCTGGAAAACAGTACTTTTCGGGACTCAATCATAGGGCTGACGGTGGAAAACTGGCTCATTCGATATACTCAGCGCTCAGTCTAACAAATTAGCACCGTCTTACCCTTCCTTTATAGCCCTATGCTGCAAATCTATAACACACTTAACCGTTCTAAGCAGGTTTTTAAGCCCATCGAGCCGGGTAAGGTAAAGATGTATGTCTGCGGCATGACAGTCTATGATTTTTGTCATATTGGTCATGCTAGGGTCATGATTGTCTTTGATATGGTGGTTCGCTGGTTAAGGGCAAGTGGATATGAAGTGCTTTATGTTCGTAATATCACGGACATCGACGACAAGATTATTAATCGCGCATTAGAGAATGGCGAACCAATCTCAGCCTTAACCAATCGCTTTATTGACGCCATGCATGCTGATTCGGATGAATTAGGTTTAATGCATCCAGATCTGGAGCCTCGAGCAACGGATTACATCAAACAAATGCAAGGGATGATTGGCAAACTTATTGAAAATGAGCTTGCCTATCAGGCAGAAGACGGCGATGTAAATTTTGCAGTTCGCTTACTTCCTCATTATGGTCAACTATCTGGCAAAACTTTAGATGAACTAAATGCGGGTGAACGTGTAGCGGTCGGTGGTGGTAAACGTGATCCCCTCGACTTCGTTTTGTGGAAGACTGCCAAGCCTGAGGAGCCAGTTGATACTCGCTGGGCTTCCCCATGGGGTGAGGGTAGGCCGGGCTGGCACATTGAGTGCTCAGCCATGTCATGCGACTTGTTAGGCGAACATTTTGACATTCATGGCGGTGGTGCCGATTTGCAGTTTCCTCATCATGAGAATGAGATCGCTCAGAGCGAAGGTGCTTTGTATGGTCAGAATCGAAAAGAGGGCGATGCTCCATTTGTAAATTATTGGATGCATAACGGACATATTCGCGTAAATGAAGAAAAGATGTCTAAATCATTAGGCAATTTCTTTTTGATTCGAGATGTTCTAAAAAGCTTTGATCCAGAGGTATTAAGATTCTTCATGCTCAAAGCGCATTACCGTAGTCCAATCAACTATAGTAATGCGCAGTTAGAAGAGGCGCGTGCAGGCTTAGTGCGTTTATATACCGCTCTTGCTCAAGTGCCATCTTCCAGCAACTTTTCATTAGATGCTAAGAGCTCTTGGGTTCAGCGCTTTACTGAGGCGATGAATGATGATTTCAATACGCCAGAAGCGATAGCTGTACTTTTTGAGTTGGCAAGTGAAGTCAATCGCGCTCAAGGTCAAGATAAAGTTGCTCTAGCTGCCACACTTAAGGCTCTTGGTGGCATGCTTCATTTCTTGCAAAGAGATCCAACCACATTTTTGCAAATGGGATCGAAGAGTGAGGATGGATTACAAGCGCAAGATATTGAAGATCAAATTGCTGCCCGTGCTGCTGCTAAACAAGCAAAAGATTTTGTAAAGGCAGATCTCATTAGAAAGACCTTGCTTGAGCAAGGTATCGTTTTGGAAGACAAGCCGGGCGGCATTACTGAATGGCGTAGAGCGTAGTGTCGACTGCAAAAGAAAAAGTTGCATCAATTGATGGCGCCCCAGATTATTGGGGGCAAGCTTGTCGTGATTTAATGAAACAAGATCGCATCATGAAAAAAATCATTCCCAAATATGGCTCTGGTTTTTTGGTTACACGAGGCGATGCATTTACAACTCTCGCAAGAGCGATTGTAGGTCAGCAAATTTCTGTGGCGGCGGCTCAAGCAGTTTGGGATCGAGTTCTTGTCGCCAGCAAGAGAAAGATGAATCCCAAAAATATCTTAGCTTTATCGGTTGAGGAATTGCGCGCTGCGGGCTTATCTGGTCGCAAAGTCGAATATATTCGGGATTTAGCTGATCATTTTGATTCTGGTCGTCTTCACGCCAATCAATGGAAAAATATGGATGATGAGAGCGTCATTCAGGAATTGAGCGCTATTCGGGGCATTGGGCGCTGGACCGCGGAAATGTTCCTCATTTTTAACCTGATACGCCCCAATATCCTTCCTTTGGATGATGTGGGGCTAATTAAGGCCATTTCCCTCAATTACTTTAGTGGCGAGCCTGTAAGTCGCCATGAGGCTAGAGAGGTGGCGGCTAACTGGGCCCCATGGCGTACGGTTGCCACCTGGTATATGTGGAGAAGTATCGACCCCATTCCAGTTGAATATTAAAATCAGACTATGAAAACGACTTTCCTGGATTTTGAGCAGCAAATCGCCGAATTAGAGTCAAAGATTGAAGAGCTGCGTTTTGTGCAAGATGAGTCATCGGTGGATATATCCGATGAGATCAAAACGCTTTCTGAAAAAAGTCTGCAGCTTACTAAAGATGTTTACGCCAATTTAACTCCATGGCAAGTGTCTCAAGTTGCACGACATCCTCAAAGACCTTACACGTTAGATTATGTAGGCGCACTATTTACAGATTTTCATGAATTGCATGGCGACCGTAGTTTTGCAGATGATCAATCTATCATCGGAGGTTTAGCGCGTTTCGATAATCAACCGTGCATGGTGATTGGCCACCAAAAGGGTCGCGATACTAAAGAGCGTGCATTGCGCAACTTTGGCATGAGTCGCCCTGAGGGTTATCGCAAGGCAATGCGTTTGATGCGCCTTGCAGAAAAATTTGGCATCCCAGTATTTACATTTGTAGATACACCAGGTGCCTTTCCAGGAATTGATGCGGAAGAGCGTAATCAATCTGAAGCGATTGGTCGCAATCTTTATGTTCAGGCAGAGTTAGAAGTACCCATCATCGCTACCATCATTGGTGAAGGCGGTTCTGGAGGAGCTTTGGCGATTGCGATGGGTGACGTAGTTCTGATGCTGCAAAACTCTACCTATTCTGTGATTTCTCCTGAGGGCTGCGCCTCGATTTTGTGGAAGACTGCCGATAAGGCTTCAGAGGCGGCTGAACAGCTGGGTTTGACTGCTCAGCGGTTAAAAGCGCTGGGTTTGATCGACAAGATTGTTGCCGAGCCTATTGGCGGTGCACATCGTGATTACGATGTGATGATGGGCAATATGCGCAAAGCACTTGCTGAATCTCTAAAAACTTTTGATGGCATGAAAACAGATGCTTTGCTTGAGCGTCGCCATGAGCGCCTAATGAGTTATGGCAAGTTCAAGGAAGTTGCAGCAAAGTCCTAAATCACCAAAACGAATTGCGGTTGCTTTAAGTGGTGGCCTCGATTCTGTGGTGTTGCTTGATACGGTTTGTCGATCAAAAACCGTTGGTAAAAAACCTACCGTAGAAATCTACGCTTTTCATATTCATCATGGCTTGCAAAAGCCTGCAGATGATTGGCTGCTTTTTTGTGAAAAGCTTGCCAAAAAATATCAAATTAAATTCGATTTTCGATTGCTACACCTTGGCAATCAAAAAAGTAGCGGCAATTTAGAGGGCCGAGCTCGCAAGGCACGATATGAAGCTTTAGCGGAGCTTTGTGAACAGTATGGAATCGCGGACTTGCTGTTGGCGCACCACCAAAACGATCAAGCGGAGACCATTCTCTTGCAGCTACTACGAGGTTCTGGTGTTGCTGGATTATCTGGAATGCCCAATGCCCGCGAGCTGAGGTTGTCTAATAAGCAAATCACCTTATGGAGACCGTTACTCAATCAAAGTCGCGCTGAATTAGAGTCTTACGCGAGAGAGCATAAGCTCAAGTGGGTAGAGGATCCAAGCAATCAGGACGATATGTTTAAGCGTAATGCTATTCGCAAACAAATTATCCCCAGACTTGAAAAACTACAACCAGAAGCAGTTGCAAATCTTGCCAGAAGCGCTGGCTTAATCGGTGATTCTCAGATCTTATTAGATCGCTTGGCTCGAGTTGACGGTCAGAATATTTACCAAGAAGAGGGTATTGCTATAAAACCATTTAAGGCTCTGGCAAGTCATGATCTGCCAGCCGCAAATAATGTATTGCGTTATTGGCTAAAAACCAAAGGACTTCCTATGCCTTCACAAGACAGGCTTAGTGCGTGGTGGAAAGACCTTGAGACGGTTAAGTCAGATGCCCAGTTAGAGTGGGTGCATGATGGACAAGTCATTCGGCTTTGGCGAGGCCAGCTGCAGTTAGCCTCAAATCAAGAAGGGCAGTGGGTTTTTAGATCCATTTCGAGTAAGAGTAAAAAACCAGGATTAAGTGCTGCCTGGTTTAAGAAAGCTCAAAAAGACGGCTTAGTCTCCGCGAAGGTGAGGTCGGGTGCTGAAAAATTGCAGATCAAGGCAAATGCGCCACGTAGAACCCTTAAAAATCTGTTTCAAGAAGGCAATGTTCCCCCCTGGCAGCGTCATGCGCCACTTCTCTACATTGGTCAGGAGTTAATTGCTGTTGCTGGTGTTGGGGTAAGTTACCCGCATTTGGTTCATTCGGGGTCTAGGGTTTGGCCAGAGTGGCAGCGGACGTCAAACTAGGGGGTAAAACCCTGTAAAATATAGCCTTTTTAGATCATCAGGAATTACATTCCTGCTTAATAGACGGCAAACGGTTTTTATGGCTCTTATTGTTCATAAGTATGGTGGCACCTCGATGGGTTCGGTTGAGCGTATCGCGAACGTTGCAAAACGCGTTGCTAAATGGATGCGTGCTGGCCATCAAGTAGTAGTTGTGCCATCAGCTATGTCAGGCGAAACCAATCGCTTGCTAGGGTTGGCAAAAGAAATCAATCCCAACCCAAGTCCTCGCGAGCTTGATCAAATTGCTTCTACGGGTGAGCAAGTCAGCTCTGGTTTGTTGGCATTGGCATTGATGAAAGAGGGTATTGATGCGGTTAGTTATGCTGGTTGGCAAGTAGCCGTGAACACGGACTCATCGTTTACTAAAGCGCGCATTAAAAGCATCGATAGTAAAAAGATTTTGAATGATCTGAATGCCGGTCGAGCAGTTGTTGTTACTGGATTTCAAGGGGTAGATCCAGAAGGCAATATCACTACATTAGGTCGTGGTGGTTCTGATACATCTGCAGTTGCCATGGCTGCTGCGTTAAAAGCGGATGAGTGCCTTATCTATACAGACGTTGATGGTGTTTATACAACTGATCCACGTGTCTGTGAGGATGCGCGTCGCCTAGATAAGATTACCTTTGAAGAGATGCTTGAGATGGCAAGCTTAGGCTCAAAGGTGTTGCAAATTCGCTCAGTTGAGTTTGCTGGTAAGTACAAAGTTAAAACCCGCGTTCTGTCATCACTGACAGATCCATTGATGCCCTTAGACCAAGAGATGAAGTCGGGCACCTTGATTACATTTGAAGAGGACAGCACTATGGAAGCCGCCGTTATTTCCGGTATCGCCTTTGCTCGCGATGAAGCTAAGATTACCGTACTTGGAGTTCCTGATCGCCCAGGTATTGCATATCAAATCCTAGGCCCAATCGCTGATGCGAATATTGATGTAGACATCATTATTCAGAATCAATCAGTTGAAGGTAAAACTGATTTCACATTCACTGTACCGCGCGCTGATTATCAAAAAGCCTTGGACATTCTCAAAGGAACTGTACAGGCTCATATCGAGGCTAAAGAAATTTCAGGGGATCCCAAGGTTTCTAAAGTATCAGTTGTAGGTGTTGGCATGCGCTCTCACGTTGGCATTGCTAGCAAAATGTTCCGCACCCTATCAGAAGAGGGCATCAACATCCTTATGATTTCTACTAGTGAAATCAAAATTTCTGTAGTGATCGATGAGAAATATATGGAGTTAGCAGTACGCGCCTTGCATAAAGCGTTTGAGTTGGATCAGAAGTAAACGCATTAAAAGGTTAATAAAACCCCTCAGAGGCGGTTATCCGTTAAACTGTGGGGCGGATAAAAAGTACGGAGACGTGGCCGAGCTGGTCGAAGGCACTCCCCTGCTAAGGGAGCATCGGGGCTAAAACTCTGATCGGAGGTTCGAATCCTCTCGTCTCCGCCAGTACTTTTTCAATAAAACCCAGTAAATTTAATGATTTTCTGGGTTTTTTGTTGTCTCCTAGTTAGTCTTAAGCCATTGAAAATAAAGGTAAAAAGTAAAATATTTAAATTATTTGTTGCTTAGCAGCAAATAATTGTTGCAATACAGCAAAAAGTTTGGAACAATGGTGCATCGCAACAAGAAACGTAACCACATTTTTTAAAGGATTAATCATGTTCCAGAATCAATTAAACGATCAAATCGCTCAAGCTCAAGCTAAAGCTGTTGAGAATGCTAAACATTTGGCACAAGTAGCTGTTGAAAGTGCTCAAGAATTAGCAGAAATCAACCAAGCCGCTGCTAA
The DNA here is from genome assembly GCF_040409805.1 of Polynucleobacter sp. MWH-UH23A. NCBI lineage: Bacteria > Pseudomonadati > Pseudomonadota > Betaproteobacteria > Burkholderiales > Burkholderiaceae > Polynucleobacter > Polynucleobacter sp. MWH-UH23A. The sequence goes on along the minus strand of NZ_CP099572.1, from coordinate 1,137,077 downwards.
AGATGCATTGGCTGCTGCACAAGATGCTAGCTCACAGTTGTTGGCTATCAAAGATGCACAGCAATTAGCTAAATTGGCTCAACCTGAAGCTGCTCAAGAAGCTGCTAAGTATGCTGCTGCATACCAGGCAAAAGTTAACAAAGTTGTTCGCAACGGTAACAAAGAAGTTGCTCAAGTTGTTGATGCTTCTATCGATGACGCACGCGATGACTTAGTTAAGTTTGTTAAAGAAGCTACTAAATCTGCTCCTGCTGGTTCTGAGGCATTTGTATCTGCATTCAAAACAGCTTTCGAAGCTTCTATTCAACAATTTGACCAAGTGCGTGCAACTGCTACTGATGCATTCGCTACTTTTGAAAAGAATGTTGACGCTGCATTGGCTAACTTTCAAGGTCAATACGCTGTAGCTAAGCCAGCTGCTAAAAGCCGTAAAGCTGCTGCTTAATTATTAGTAATTGTTTAATTAAAAAACCGCCTTCGGGCGGTTTTTTATTGCTCCAATGAAATCAAATAAGGGCAAGCCCTTTAACTCTGTGGCCTAGTAGGCGACTCCATCTACTGCCTTTAAGTATCCCTGGATGTACTGTGGTGGAATGTATACAACGCTTGTAACCCCAGCCTTAGAGCCAATCTTTAGTTCAAAACCAGTTTTCATGTTCTGTTTTAAGAACGCATCGGTCACTTTGATGGATAGCAATTCCTTAAACATGCAACCTCTAGATTCACAAAGACCGGCTTCTTTGGAAATTACTTTAAAGCTGTTTACTGGACCATTAATGAGGCTAGCAGAGTTGTAGTCACGCACCTGATTGAAATAGGTGAGGTGAATCTGTAGCTCATACGTTTTCATTCCTTGTTGGGATTCAGCCGTACGAATATTAAACATTTCATAGGTGTTAGCTTTATCCATTGTATTAATTGAAGGCCCTAGATATGTTTTACCGCCGGTTGTGGGATTTGGGGTAACTGTTGTGGATTGGTAAACATCATTTATCTCCCATGAGCTGATCTTTTTATCGTTATTTGCGCATGCGTTAAGGCCCAGGGCGATGGAAGTGATTAAAACAAGACGTGAAAGTCGGTACATATATAGCTCCTTAGTTTTCCAAATCATACTATTGCCATTACCTCATTGGCTTTTCTGGCTATTTATCTAACTTTCGTTCCGTAATTCATTTCAAAGGCTCCGTTTATTAGGGTTTGTCATGATGAAATTACTATACTTCACAACTTCACAAGTTGTGAAGTTGTGATATAGTCTTAGAACTGGGAGATGAAATGAAAAGACGAATACCGAAAACACATCAAGCTTTGGAGTGGATAGGGAAGGGTATGAGCGCAGCTCAAGCCGCAAGAAAGATGGAAATTTCAGAATCCAGCGTGTATGCCGCTCTCAGAAAAACGAGAGCAAAAGATATGGGTTGCTGTCCAACATGTGGTCACAAAATAAGGAACTAAGATGAAAAAAACTCTATTAGCAGGCGTAACAATTTCGCTTGCGGCATTTGCATACGCAAGCACATCGTCTGATTCATCAGCGTTAGTTAGTCAACAGTGCAAGATTTCCGCTGAGGCTGTATCTACATTAAAGGGCTTACAGTATGGCAATACATCCATTCGCAAGGATGTGGCTAGCTTGATTGAGCGTCATCTCAAGACACCGGAAAATAAGGAGATAGCCTACAAGAAGTTGAACTTGATGGTGGATGACAAGTCAAGTAACGCCGCCACGCTCGAATCAAAATACTGCTCTTAAGTTGCATTTAAGCTTTTATGGCTCAGATAGCAGAATGTTCTGAGTGTGGAAATGCTCGCAGTCTATTTGGCGATTGCCCTCACTGTGGAAGTCCTCAGATTCCGTTATTGGCAGTTGATGTGATTGAATTCAATATAAAACTCGGCAATCCTAGCGTAGATGATGCATTAGAAATACTCGCAGTAAAAATTCGCGAATTTCTAGAGCTAGGTGTGAAGGCTGTTATCCTCATTCATGGGTATGGCTCATCTGGCCAGGGCGGGCATATCAAGAGGGCGATACATGAGGCCTTAGAAAATAATCGTTATGCAGACCGAGTGGACGAGTATATTTACGGAGAAAATGTGCCGTATGGCAGCCCTGCCTATCTGGAGTTAATAAAGAAACGACCCGGCCTGAAGCGGTATTTGAGGCATTTCAAGGCCTCAAACGCTGGTATGACTGTATTGCTGTTAGGGTCTGGCTACAGAAGTGCTTAGAATAGCTATGACCATAGGAAATTATCATGACAGCAAAAAAAATAGAGCAAGCAGATCAACTGATCGATGAATTTAAATCCCTAGTTGCGGATGCGGAGACGTTAATCAAGGCAACCCAGGATCATCCAGACGAAACCATTGGCAACCTACGTAACAAGGCGTTGGAAACAATTTCCGGTGCAAAAGAAAAGATATCTAGCTTAGAGGGTGATCTGGCCGATAAGGCAAAAGTTGTGGCTGCCGGTGCGGATGATTTTGTGCATCGAAACCCTTGGGAGGCGATTGGTGTGGCTGCTGGATTGGGTCTATTAATTGGATTATTTATTCGTCGACGCTAGGTAATTATGTCTCAAGAAAACTTACTGTCCTCAATAAAAAATCTGGCGGCAACAGGCGCATCGATTGCGCAAACGCGTTTAGAGTTGCTCTCGATAGATGTGCAAATTGCTAGAAGTAAATTTCTGCAATCTCTTGTGATGGTAGTGTCCGCATTATTTTTTTTATTTTTTGGATTAGTGATGCTTGCTCTATTAATCGTGATTTATAGCTGGGAGTCTGACAGAACCCTGGTGCTTGGTTTATTGACTGGCGCATTTATAACCATTGGCATTATTTTGGCTCTAATTGTGATTCGGTCTTTGCGTACGATGCCTAAACTATTTGAGGCATCTATCGCTGAGTTGGCAAAAGATGCTGAAGAGCTAAATCGCTAATTTATGAATCAAAAGATAAAAGGTCTACTACTTAGACGCTCTGAGTTACAAATGCAGTCTCAGAGAGAGCGACTTGATTTTGCAAGGCACTTTGAGCCTTGGGTAAAGCCTTTATCATGGGCTGACAAGACTATCGACGCATTTCATTTCGTTAGAGATAATCCTTTGCTTTGGACAAGTGCTTTTGCTGCTCTAGCGCATTACAAGCCTAAATTGGCTAGCAAGGTTTTGGCTTTAGGATGGGGTGCTATAAAAGTCTTTAAGGGTGCCAAAAAGTTTGTTTAGGCTGCTGACTAATTAGCTACTTACTGATATTTAAATACGGCATGAGCGCCTCAAAACCATGGATTAAGAATTATCCCTCTGGAGTGGATCCGGAAATCAGTCCATTGGCATATTCATCTCTTGTAGAATTCTTTGAAACTTCGTTTGATCGCTTCGGTAATCGCAAGATTGCTGAGTCAATGGGAAAATCCTTTACGTATCGGCAGATTGATCGTCTGTCAATCGACTTTGCATCCTATTTGCAGAGCCTAAATTTGGAGAAGGGTGCTCGAATTGCCTTGATGTATCCAAATGTTATCGAGTATATGGTCGCGATGATTGGCGTATTGCGAGCTGGCTACGTGGTAGTGAACATTAATCCTCTATACACAGCGCGCGAGCTGGAATTGCAATTACTCGATAGTGGCGCAAGTGTATTGGTCATGATGGAAAATTTTGCTCATATCTATGAGCAAATTACTGTTGCAGCCCCTGTTAGTAAAGTTATCGTGAGTAGCCCCGGTGAATTATTGGGTCTTAAAGGCTATCTTGTTAATTGGGTTGCGCGCAATGTCAAAAGACTTATTCCAAAATGGAATATCGATCATATTGCCTTTAATGAGGCGCTCGGAATTGGGCAAAAAAGCGCTTTTCATAAGCCTGCTATTTCATTGAGTGATATTGCTTTTCTACAATACACTGGCGGAACAACTGGGATTTCAAAAGGCGCAGTATTGCTTCATAGAAATATTCTATCGAATGTAGCGCAAATAGAAATGTGGTTGAATCCAGGCCTTAAGAAGGTGGATGAACAATTACAATTTTTGTGCGCACTACCGATGACGCATATCTTTGCATTAACTGCTTGTGCTTTTCTTGGGATTGCAAAAGGCGCCATGCTTATCTTAGTTGCTAACCCGCGAGATATAGATGGCTTTATAAAGTTACTTATTAAGCACCCTAAAATCAACATTTTTCCTGGCGTGAATACTCTATTTCATGCGCTAATTCACCGACCAGAGTTTAAAAAAGTGAAGTTTGCAAACTTACTGGTTACTATTGGTGGTGGCATGGCGGTTCACCGCAAGACCGCCGACCATTGGCAGGCCATAACAGGATGCCCAATCGCTCAAGGTTATGGTTTATCAGAAACATCCCCCGTTGTTTGCGTAAATAGCCCGCTAGAAACTCATTTCACTGGTCATATTGGACCTCCGATGCCAAGTACAGATGTCATTATCTTGGATGATGATGGGGTTCAGCTTCCCGATGGCACTCCAGGAGAGATTTGTATCAAAGGCCCCCAGGTGATGGCTGGATATTGGAATAAACCAGATGAGACAGCGCATTGTATGACGGCTGATGGTTATTTTAAATCTGGTGATATTGGTTTAATTACTGAAAGCGGGCATATCCAAATCGTAGATCGTAAGAAGGATATGATTGTTGTCGCTGGATTCAAGGTATTTCCAAATGATGTTGAAGATGTTTTAGCTCAAATGCCTGGGGTACGTGAGTGTGCAGTTATAGGCATACCACACCGTAAACTTGGTGAGATTGTTAAAGCATATGTCGTTAAGTCTGATCGTCATTTGACCGAGGCCGATATCATGCAATATTGCAAAGACACGCTTACTAGCTATAAGAGGCCTAGAAAGGTTGTATTTGTACACGAGCTGCCTAAATCTAATGTAGGTAAGATATTGCGGCGAGAGCTCCGCAATATTTAATCCTTCAGGTCAAACGCTATAAAAAGAGCGGCAGCTAATTTCCAGCTATTTTTTAGGCGTTTTGCCGATGATTTTTGGTGCCCTCAGGAAGTCGAAATCAACGCCTTTATCTGCTTGAGTAACAGTATCGAGGAATAATTTCTTGTAGCCACGTTCAGCTGTTGGCTCAACTACTGGATTGTCTTTAGCCCGCTTAGCAAATTCTTCTTCAGAGATGAGTAGGCTAATCTCGCGATTCTTGACTGATAAACGAATACGGTCGCCATTGCGAACAAAAGCCAATGGCCCACCAATGGCTGACTCAGGCGTAACGTGTAAAACAATAGTTCCAAATGCGGTACCACTCATACGACCGTCAGAAATACGCACAATATCTTTAACCCCAGCACGAGCTAGTTTCATCGGAATGGGGATGTATCCAGCTTCCGGCATTCCAGGAGCACCCTTAGGGCCGATATTCTTTAACACCAAAATATCATCAGCGGTCACGTCTAAGTCTTGGCTATCAATACGGTTTGCTAGATCTTCTGCATTTTCGAATACTACGGCACGACCCTCATGCTCCATGAGCTTTTCATTAGCGGCAGACTGTTTAATGATCGCACCACCAGGAGCCAAATTTCCATGTAAAACCGCAATACTGCCTCTTGGATAGATTGGATTATTAAACTGGCGAACAACATCTTGTTTAAAGCTAGGCGGACCTGCATCGATCTCTTCGCCCAAGGTTCTGCCTGTCACAGTCATGGCATTGAGCTTAAGAAGTGGTTTGAGTTCACGTAGCAAAGTAGTCATACCACCAGCATCATGGAAGTTCTCCATGTAATGATCGCCTGATGGTTTGAGATCAAGCAGTACTGGGGTTTCATCGCCCATCTTGTCTAGGGCATCTAGATCAATTTCAAGCCCCATACGTCCCGCAATGGCAGCCAAATGAACAATGCCGTTGGTTGATCCACCGATTGCTAACAGAACACGCATGGCATTCTCAAAGGCATCTGCTGTCAGAATTTTGTCAATAGTGAGACCATCTTTTGCCATTTGCACGGCTCTGGCCCCGGTTTCTTCCGCAATCCGGATACGATCTGCGGTTACCGCTGGTGGTGATGCACCACCGGGCACAGTCATTCCAAGTGCCTCAGATATGCAAGCCATTGTGCTAGCCGTACCCATTACAGAGCAGGTGCCAACGCTGGCAACAAGCTGATCGTTTACTTCATCTTTTTCGACCTCGTCAATCTCGCCGGCGCGGAATTTGCCCCAATAGCGACGACAGTCTGTGCAGGCTCCAACACGTTCGCTACGGTGTGATCCGGTAAGCATAGAGCCGGTAATGAGTTGAATGGCGGGCAATCCTGCAGACGCTGCACCCATCATTTGTGCTGGCACGGTCTTGTCGCAACCCCCAATCATGACAACCGCATCCATGGGTTGTGCGCGCAACATTTCTTCCGTATCCATTGACATCAGGTTACGTAGGTACATTGATGTGGGCGATGAAAAACTCTCATGAATGGAGATGGTGGGGAAGTCCATTGGTAGGCCGCCAGCCAACATGACTCCACGCTTCACCGCTTCAATCAATTGAGGCATATTGCCGTGGCAAGGGTTGTAAGAGCTACCAGTATTGATAATGCCAATCACAGGGCGGTCTAATGCGCTATTGGTGTAGCCCGCACCCTTGATGAAAGCTTTACGCAAAAACAAGGAGAAGCCTTTATCTCCATAGCTGGTTAAGCCTTTGCGTAGACCACTTTCTACTGCAGATTTAGGATCTTTTGGTTTGGAGGTCATATTTGTCTCGTTGTCAGTCTAGTAATTATGTTTTGTCTAATTGTAGCGATAGCAGTATTGCTGTTTCTAAGGAGTGCCACCCCAGCGGTACTGCCAGGATATGCCTAATGCGTTGTAACTAGTATCGGTCCGTGAGTAGACCCCTTTGCTGCCGCTTAGACGAATAGAGTTGTTTTTATCTATTGGATAGGACAGGGTGCTGCCAAAACGCCAGTTCTCTTGAACGCCATTAATTGCCAAGCCATTGACATAGGTTTGGCCGCCTGTGAAATATGTTGCATCAGCAGAAATCCATGCTGTATTAGGAAAATAGTAAATCACATGGGTCTCGCCTGAGTAGATTGGATTTTGCGATAGGGTATTGTTGCCCATGAAGTTGTTATTGCTGGTATAGATTGTGGCCATACCTGCAAGCTCTAATCGCCAAGGCCCGACTGCTTGAGAGAGTCCCATGGCTGGCTGAATGAGTGACCGATTAGCTCCAACATTAATCATTTGATTGCTGTTGTATTTTCCCCAGGGAATGGTTGCGGCAATACTCGCACCAATAATTAAATCTTGTTTGTATTTTATGAACTCACTATTGGTGAGTGCTGGAGCACCATAGAGGTTAACTGAGGCCTTAACAAGAGGGTCCGATAGTCCCTCAGCAGAGGCATTAATGGTTTGTGTGCCTAATTGCCCCGTTCCTGAAAGCTCGGAATAGGGTAGCACCATGGTTAATCTACCAGATTGACCTGCCACATCAATGACATGGGTAAGGCTTAAGGCTTGCGTATTAAGTGTATAGGAGCCACTCTTTGCTTGAGCTAGGCCGCCAGTAATAAAGTTCATGCCAATGGGGGCATTAGAGTAGGCTCGCGCTTCAATTTCTTGTGCATATGTATTTATTGAAAGTAGTAGCGCTACACATAAAAATCCAGCCTGGTAAAACAGTAATTGAAATGATGACCAAGACCTGGACAGCAAATTCAAATTCATTAAGTTAGTTGCTACTTAAATTTTTGGAGCCAAAAAATAGGCTCCAAATATGTTCTTTGCCTAACAATAATTGCATGCCAGCAAGCATTAGATATGGCCAAATAATGAGCCAATACACAAAAGAGAAGGCGACTATTTTCAATGGGTCGGCCTGTCCAAAAGCGGTCATGGAAACTAAAAAGTTTTTACCATGTAGAACGCCATCAATGCCAGCCTCAAGGTAGTTCAAACCTAAAACTATTGCGATATAAATAAGCGATTCAACCAATAGCGATCTCACAATCCCATGAGTTTTATCTACTGTAATTGGATAAATGGCCTGCCCAATCAATAAAAACTTTGCAGTAATACCAGCTTTGATTAATGCAAATCCAAAAATGCTAAGAGGGATAGGGCGCTCATCTAATAAAGTTGCCGCCAAAAATGCAAGTGCACAGAACCATGTTCCTAGATATAAGGTGAGAACAAATGCTTTCTTTGCCTCGTCAACTAATTTTTCTTTAAAGGTGGATTTTGCTAAATTGACGTTTGAGACATTATTCATGTTCTAGATTCAATAAATCTGAGTTAAGCGTTGCAGCAGGATTCGCTGTTTGAGCAAGAGGAGGTAGTCTCAATAGGAGCTGGATCCTTGGTGTAGCGCGCTATATACGCTTTGCTATCCTTGAGATCTAATTTAATCCAAACAAAGTGGCCCGATCCTGGGGCAACAGATATGGGTTCGCCGTTCATATTCCACATCTGATCTAAGACGATGTCTTGATTGCCATTGGGCTCAATTATTTCTAATTTGTCGCCAATAGAAAAACGATTTTTAACATCTACTTTTACACGTCCATTCTCATGGTCGATTTCCAATGTCTCTCCAACATACAGGCTTCTTCCAGATAAGGAGTGGCCACGCATGTAGAGCTGATATTCCTTGTCGTGATGACGCTCATAAAACCCATCGGTATAGCCGCGATTGGCTAGACCTTCTAAATTACCAAGCAAGGTTGTATCAAAAGGTTTTCCTGCTACGGCATCATTGATTGCAGCACGATAGGCCTGGCAAGTGCGAGCTACGTAATATGGTGATTTTGTGCGACCCTCAATCTTGAACGAATCGACACCCATTTTGGTGAGTCGCTCAATGTGCTCAATGGCGCGTAAATCCTTTGAATTCATGATGTAAGTGCCATGCTCATCTTCTTCCATGGGTATTAACTCATCTGGTCGTCTTGCTTCTTGTAGTAAGACAACATCGCCGCTTTGATTTTGCTGCCCAGGTTTCACTTTGTAGTCCCACCGGCAAGCGTTAGTGCAGGCGCCTTGATTTGAGTCGCGGTGAGACATGTAGCCTGAAAGGAGGCACCGTCCAGAGTAAGCAATACATAAAGCACCATGAACAAAAACTTCTAACTCCATTTCTGGGCAATCTTGGCGAACCTCTTCAATTTCATCAAAGGAAAGTTCCCGCGAAAGGATCACGCGACTGATGCCAACAGAGCGCCAGAATTTAGCGGATGCCCCATTTACAGTGTTAGCCTGTACTGATAAATGAATTGGCATATCTGGCCAAGCTTCTCTTGCCATCATGATGAGCCCGGGGTCCGACATGATTAAGGCATCAGGTTTTAATGCCACCACAGGAGACATATCGCGAATATAAGTGCGAGTCTTCGCTCCATGGGGCAATAGGTTTGAGACTAGGTAGAATTTCTTGCCTAAATCATGAGCGGTATCGATGCCTTGCTTTAAGACCTCAATTTTTCCAAAGTCATTATTTCGGACGCGTAAGGAATAGCGAGGCTGGCCAGCGTAAATTGCATCTGCTCCAAAATCAAAAGCAGTTTGGAGCATCTGTAGGCTGCCCGCTGGGGCAAGGAGTTCAGGCATTTTTATCATGACGCTATTTTAATGCTTGATTTGGGTATTTGCCTGAATTAAAACCTGTCTAAATAGCCTCTGAGGGCCATTAGATATGGCTTTTGTCGACTCAGCATCAGTTTTATTGGCTACTCGTTAACAATGGTGTTGCGCAAGACGCCAATAGACTCAATCTCAATCTCGCAAATATCTCCAGCCTTCATAAAGACGGGTGGGGTTCTGGCATAGCCGACACCTGCTGGCGTCCCAGTGATAACAACATCACCTGGCTCTAAGGTCATGCATTCAGAGATCAGCACAATCGTTTCCGCAATGCCCCAAAGAAAATCTTTGGTGTTTGCATTCTGCATCACCTGACCATTTAGTCGTGATTGAATGTTCAGGCCGTGACACCCAGGAGGCAGTTCATCTGGTGTAACAAGCCATGGACCAAACGCACCGGTTTGATCAAAGTTTTTGCCGATAGTCCATTGTGTTGTCTTGCGTTGGTAATCACGAACGCTACCGTCATTAAAAATGCTGTAGCCAGCAACACAATCTAATGCATTATCTAAAGTGAGATGACGTGACTTTTTGCCAACCACAAATGCAAGCTCTGCCTCATAGTCCAGCTTGTCAGAAACGCGAGGCTTGATGATAGGGCATAAGTGTGCAGTGAGTGAGCTCGGACCACGCATAAAAAAGCTAGGGTATTCTGGTCTTGCATTGCCACCTTCTTTAGCGTGGTCTGCGTAATTCAACCCCATGCAAACAATTTTTCCTGGTCTATCTATCGGGGGCTTAAAAGAAATGGAGCTAGTATTGCCGCGAACGGTATTTTGAGTGCTCAGGGCGGAATTTGCTCGACTCAATAGGTCTGGGCTCTGAATGATCGATTGCAAGCTTCTTGGTATCTGGTTATCGGTGGCACATAGGTCGATAAACTCATCTGTTCCACTCTTAATAAGTGCACCTATGCTTTCAATACCATCTGATCCCTGATAGGCGAACAGTCTCATAATATTGTCTCCAGCTAAATTGGTTTGTTATGTAGTTGTTTTGTAGAGTATATGTCAGGCAATGCCCCGAATTCACGGTAGAGTTGATAAAGTGTGATAACTTTCAATAAACACACCATTGACTTCAGCATGAAGTTATAAAGAAGAAGGTATAGGGGCATGGAGACACCTGGTAAGTCACTTAATGGCGGCCAAATTCTAGCTAACGCTTTGGTGAGGCAGGGCGTAGACGTAGCGTTTGGCGTTCCTGGAGAAAGCTTTCTGCCTTTATTAAATGGCTTGGTAGATCACCCCGAATTTCAATTTATTACCTGCCGTCAAGAAGGTGGTGCTGCTTATATGGCAGAGGCCTATGGCAAATTGACAGGCAAGCCAGGGGTGCTGATGGTTACTCGTGGTCCAGGCGCATCAAATGCGATGGTGGGTGTGCATACCGCATATCAAGATTCCACTCCAATGGTCTTATTAGTTGGCCAAGTAGGAACTGATATGGTCGAACGAGAGGCATTTCAGGAGGTCGACTATCGTCGCATGTATTCTGAGTGTGCAAAATGGGTTGGTAGCATTGATCGCGTTGATCGAATTGATGAGTTTGTATCCCACGCATTTCATGTGGCACAAGCGGGACGTAAAGGTCCCGTTGTTCTAGCATTACCAGAGGATGTTCTTTATATGACTGGAGAAGAGCATCCAGTTGCACCAGCCCATGTTGTGCAGCCAGGCCTTGATATAAAAGCTTTTGATGAGGCAATGAAAGCATTCGCTAGTGCTAAACGTCCAATGATTATTGCCGGTGGTGGAAATTGGAGCCGTGCTGCATGTGATTCTCTGAGCGCTTGGGCTAATCGTGAAGGCATTCCTGTCGCCACCAGTTTTCGTTCACAAGATCTTTTGGATAATCTGAACCCCGCATTCGCTGGCGATTTAGGTATTGGTGCTAATCCATCCTTGGTGAAACGTGTTCAGGATGCCGATGTTTTATTGGTTATTGGTGAGCGCCTTGGAGAGATGACGACTGCAGGATATAGCGTATTAAGTGTGCCTAAAGCTAAAAATACTTTGATACATGTTCATTCAGGACCAGAAGAGCTGGGTCGCGTTTATCGCCCTGATTTTGCACTCAATTGCAGTCCAGAAAATTTTTGTACAGCCTTAAGTAATGTAACGATGGGTAGCAATCACAGTTCAGATGATTCGCATTCGGCTCATGCCGAATATCTGGCTTTTTCAAGTCCAGTAACTGTGCCAGGTGATCTGCAATTAGCGCAGATTATGAGTTCTTTGCCAAAATCTATTCCTCGCGATTCAATTGTTACTAATGGTGCAGGAAATTTTGCAACATGGGTGCATCGTTTTTATCCATATGGACCTTTTAAAACACAATTAGCTCCAGCAAATGGCTCTATGGGTTATGGCTTGCCAGCAGCAATTGCAGCAAAGATTGTTCATCCTGAAAGAGTGGCAATAGCAGTCTGTGGGGATGGAGATTTCATGATGAACTGCCAAGAGCTAGCAACCGCGGCAAGGTACGAAGCTTTCCCAATAGTTTTTATTGTTAATAATAATATGTTGGGTACGATTCGCATGCATCAAGAACGTGAATTTAAATCCCGAGTAATCGCCACTGGATTAACAAACCCAGATTTTGTGAAGTTTGCAGATAGTTTTGGTATCCCTGGATTTAGGGTTAGTAAAACAGAAGAATTTGCACCTGCGTTTGCTAAAGCTCTTGAGAGCAAATATGGCGCTCTTATTGAGTTGATCCTAGATCAAGAGGTGATATCGCCAAGTAAACTATTGTCGCAATTGGGCAAGTAACTTTAGATGTGGCTGTCCAATAAAAAAAAGAGGGCAGGTAACCCTCTTTTTTATTTAATCATGCAGACTCAATTGCTTTGCAGGTTATTTAGTCAACCTTTGCGCCAGAGTCTTTAACAACCTTAGTCCATTTAGTAATTTCATTTTTAATGAAAGTTGAAAACTGGGCAGGTGTATTACCTACTGGTTGTGCGCCCATAGCCAAATACTTTTCTTTCACAGATGGGCTGTTAATAGCAGCCATTAATGTGGTGCTATCTTTATTGAGAATGTCCGCAGGCATGTTGGCTGGGCCGACAACGCCAAACCAGGAGGTAGCCTCGTAGCCAGGAAGGTTAGCAGCTTCAGCAATGGTTGGTAAATCTGGAAATGCGGGAGAGCGTTTTGCGCTGGTTACTGCTAAAGCCTTCAAACGACCTGCGCGAATGTAATTAATGCAAGAGGGTAGATTATCAAACATGATGTCCACATTGCCTGCTAATAAATCCGTTACAGCTGGAGGACTGCCCTTATAAGGCAAGTGGACCATATAGGTTTTTGTCATTGTCTTAAATAGCTCTCCTGCCATATGAATGGATGTGCCATTGCCGCTAGAGGCCATATTGATCTTTCCGGGGTTGGCTTTTGCATAGGCGATTAAGTCATTCACAGTATTGATGTTGTTCTTGGCTGCAAATTCAGGATTTAGAACAAGCACGTTTGGTAATTCAGCCACTAAAGAAATCGGTGTGAAATCTTTGACGGGGTCAAAAGGCAATTTGCCGCCACCCTGTGTGTAGAGCGGTAAATTTATTCCATGTGTACCAACGGAAGCCATTAGCCATGTGTAACCATCTGGGGCTGATTTAGAAACAATTTCCGCACCGATATTACCGCCAGCCCCCGGCTTGTTATCAATCACTACACTCCATTTATAGGAATTTAATAGTTCATTTTGTAAAGGTCTTGCGATATTGTCAGTAGCCCCACCAGCAGGAAATGGCACAACAAAACGAATAGGCTTGTTGGGGTAATCGGATTGGGCAAATACACTCTGACTAGAAATCAGTAGAAATATTGAAAGTGAGATGAGCTGAAAAAATCGGCGAAACAAATTACATGGTTCGAATTGGATCATTACTGCCTCCCATATTTTTATTAATAGCACTCTGTGATGATAAATATTACCTAAAGATTAATAGAGTGGGGTTTCGATTAGATGCGTATTGAGATTTGCTTTATTACAAAGCCTTAACTATTTATAAAAATTAATTCAATAAGTTCAAATCGATAATAATAGCCATACGGCTATTCTATGCCTAGAATTGGTGCATGAATAGAAAGAATAGCTCTGTTTACTTGGCTATATATAACGATATAAGGTTAGCCAATAAGCGTTTTGGCCTAAGTAAGCAGCTTGAAATAAGCATGTTAAATGCGGTCTACGAGGCTTATCTTGACCAAATTCAGCTACGCGTTCTCGACCTCTTATTGCTTGAGGGTCTGGCCTCCCAGGCAACTCTCCATGCAACTCTGAAGTCTTTGCAAGCAAAAAAACTGGTCGAAATGAAGTTCGACCCCACTGATGGACGGATAAAGCTAGTATTGCCAACAAAGTTGGCATTAAAACGCCTAAAAGAGTGTGAAATTATTATTCGCAATCACTGTAAATAATGAAGTGCCTAGTTAATCGTTTATTGCCTAAGTTTTTATTGTTGATTGTGCTGCTCTTATCCGCAGAAGTTTATGCGCAGAAATCTGATGCAAATCAAGTTATTTGTTATTTATCCCAACTTAAAAATCCCTATGCATTCCTAGGGATGTCTGGAGATAGCTTTGAATTAGCTGACGGAAGTTCTTGGCGGGTGGCTGGAACCGCACATTCCTATACGCCTAATTCCTCAAGCAGTGTCTTGATTTGTCCCGATATCAAGAAAATGTTTATTTCTAGTACCGCCATTTCAATTGAAAAGGCTGCCAAAAAGCCTTGGTAACACTATTTTTGCATTTCAAATTTTGAAACAAAAAAGCCCCTAAAGTAATTTAGGGGCTTAATTTTTATATGGCTCCTCGACCTGGGCTCGAACCAGGGACCTACGGATTAACAGAGCATTTCCTTAAAAATCAAGTATTTAACTAGCTGAAATGATTCTAAATCATTTGTATAAATTTACAAGACTTGTAATAGGTTAGTGTCCTTAAATACGAGTTTTGTTTGAATCTAAATTTAAGGCGGTAGCAGCCATTATAAAAAGTAGAATAAAGATTGATTGCAGGCTTTTGAGCTACTTTGATTAGAACGTTATTACTTTGTGGGTTGATTATATGACCGAGGTTTCCGGAATTCCCTTGCAGCCAAGCAACGCCATTAAGTTGGTGCTGGAGTTATTTGATTCTCAAAAATATTGGCGGAGAGAGGATCTAACAAAAGCTGTGCTTGAAATGCATTCGAAGAATGGTGGCGTTGAAGGGGTGCAAAAACCCGACAATGTGCTGAAAAAGATTTTAGTTAAATTGCATGCCGAAAAGAAAATTGAGCAGGTAGCGAGAGGAATGTGGACTAGAGCTAAGTCTTCAGCAGTTCCAGATCATAGTTACCAAGAGTCTGACTTTAGTGATCCAGGTGATGATATTGATGATCAGGTTGGTGCGTTTAATGAAAATCACATCAACATTTACCAGAAAAATGTCGGAAAGCCGTTAAATTTGGTGGACGAAAGAGGTAACAAGTATGTCCCTTCTGAAAACCGCGAAGCTCAGATAATTATTAAAGACGCTCATCGCCTCGTTAAGGTTTGGGCTCAAGGAATTCGTGATAGGTTGTTTCCGAATGGTACCAATCCTGATAAGACCGTTACTGCCACTAATCAGCGTGGGAATTTTAGGGATTACCTTCCTCAAACGTTTGAGCCTTCAGCGGACTCTCCTTCAGTTATCTCGTATTGGGTCTATCTGTGGAGTGACAGAACTTCAAGTAATAACGAGATCTATTTCAGGATCACCTTAGGCGTTAATGAAGATAAGGCTGACTTAAATCTTAGGCGTAAGGTGGAATTAGTTAGAAACGAACATGGTGGCGAAGAAAGGTTTACTGCACAACTCCCGGCGCTAGAGGGGGTCAAGATGTCTATGGATGAGCTTATTGACTGGGGTGTAAGTTCTATTAAAAACTTTCCAGTCACATATGATGAATTTTGCGAAGAACTTGAACCCGAATTAACCGCTAATGAGCACCCTAAAGATGCCCCAAAGACTGGCGAATCAAATTCACATTATTGGATAGAAAAGACCTTGGTAAAGGGTCGTCCAGATAGAGAGTATGGCAGCGAAAGTCTAGGTCAGGCATTATGGTCACCTCAAAAGTCAAAGGGTGAGCGTCAGGCCGATATTTATGCAAACATGAGGAAGGTCCAGGCTGGCGACGTAATATTTCATTTCACCGATAACAAGGCTATCACTGGTATCTCCATAGCAACGGAGTCAGCTGATGACACATTTAAGTGCTTGAATGGCACGGATTGGGAAGGTCTTCCTGGCTACCGAATTGCACTAAAAGACTATAGGCTTTTAGATAAGCCAATAACAAGAGAAGAAATTTTTAGTTATGCAAGCGAACTTGAGGCTATTCTTGCGTCTAATAACGGCCTTTTTTATAACAAAGATTTAAATCTTGTGCAGGGCGGATATTTAACAGCTGCACCATTGGAGCTTGTTGAGTTATTCAATCGCATATACAGACAGAGTGCCGGGGAAAATATTCCATACATCACCCCTGATGAATTCAATAATCAAGCGATTGCGCCTATAGAGCAGTATGGTATCGATAATGCATTAAATGGAGTGTTGCTTTCCCGTTCTGAGTTTGAGGGGATGATTGATTCAATAAAGATTAAAAAGAATTTAATTCTTCAGGGTCCTCCCGGTACAGGAAAAAGTTTTATTGCTAAACGCTTGGCCTACACTCTTCTTGGCTCCAAGGATGATACCCGCATCCAATCCGTTCAATTTCATCAATCATTCTCTTACGAAGATTTTATTCAAGGGTTTCGGCCTAAAAAGGATTCTTCCGGTTTTGCGTTACGTAATGGTGTTTTTTATAGATTTTGTCAACAGGCATTGCAGAACCCAAGCAAACCATATGTATTTTTGATTGATGAGATTAATCGAGGCAACCTTAGCAAGATATTTGGTGAGGTTATGTTGTTAATTGAGTCAGACAAGCGTGGCCCTGATTGGGCAGTTTCATTAACTTACTCTGATGAAGTGGCGAAAAAGTTTTATATTCCAGCCAATGTTCATATTCTCGGCATGATGAATACTGCTGATAGGTCTCTAGCTATTGTTGACTATGCGCTAAGAAGACGTTTTGTATTTAAAGATATTCCCCCCGGCTTTATAAGTCCTAACTTTAAGCCTCTGCTTGAAGCTAAGGGGGTAGATCACGTAGTAATTGACGTCATTCAAGCCAGAATGGGTGAATTGAACAAAAAAATTGACGCTTCCCCAGATTTAGGAGCCGGGTTCATGGTTGGGCATAGTTTCTTTGTCCCTACGCACCAGGTCCAAAACTCCACTGATTGGTACAACGGGGTAATCAGAAATGAGATTGCTCCACTTTTGCGGGAATATTGGTTTGATAAGAAGCGTAGCGAAGTTGATCAGGAAATTGAACTCCTGTTAATTAAATGATCCCAATAAAAAATTTATTCTTCATTCTTTGCTACTCATGGGGTAGGTTGGATGAAGGGGAGCTAGTAAGTGCATCTATAGACGATATAAAGACGCCCCAAGATTTATTGGCTCGAGTATTGATAAAAGGTGCAAATCGCGTACTTAAAGATGGATTAGATAGGGGTTATTTGGCACTTGCCGAGGAGTCAGCAAGTTTAAGAGGAAGGATTGATTTTGCGGGCTCAATTTCACGTTTGCTTTTTGAGCAAGCGAAGGCTGCTACATTTGTAGATGAGTTATCGCATAACATTCTGCACAACCAGATTCTTAAATCAACTATTAATTTACTTTCAAAAAGCCCATCAATAGATTCATCTATACGGGGTGATCTTGAAAAGGTATTAAAGAATTTTCGTGATGTTGATTTGATAAAGTTAACTGCACCCATTTTTAAGAGAGTTCAAATACATCAGAACAATGCATTTTATGCCTTTTTGATCAATATTTGCGAGCTAATCTATCTGCATTTATCTCCTGATGCCGAGCGGGGGGAGTTAAAGATGCGTGACTTTAGCCGCGATGAAGTGAAGATGCGTAAAGTATTTCAAGACTTTGCATATAACTTCTACAAAACAAATCAAACTGAATACGATGTTTACTCTGAGCGTTTATCTTGGGGTGCTAGTGGCGATGAAACTGACTTAAGTCTGCTCCCATATATGTATACAGATGTGACCTTAAACTCCCCATCACGAAAGATAATTTTAGATACAAAGTACTATCAGGACGCATTCCAGTCCAATTGGGGTAAAAGCTCTTTTCATAGCTCTCACTTGTACCAACTTAACACTTACCTGGACTGTACAGAACGTACGCGTAACTCAGGCCAAAAGATAGATGGAATCTTGCTTTACCCGGCAACTAATGAAGAATTTGACTACAAAATTAGAGTGCGAGAGCACTCAATAACTATCGCTGCTTTAGATATGAGAAGGGATTCCAGTCAAATCAGCCAGCGTATGCTTGCTCTACTTAAATAGAGGTTGAATTCGCTGGGTTGGTGATCCGTTGGCGTATCAGGCGACATTTTTACTCACAACCAACGGATTAAAAAAGCCGATTAGCGCTGACTGACCCCATACACCACGGATTACTACAAATTTTCAAAATGAATTAGCTTACTAATTTATTATTGTGCATGGATTTGCCCCAGAGAGGGGTGCCAAAGAATGGTTCAGGAGATCTCTAGCATCCATAATACTGGTAATTATTATTAAATTTACAGATCTCAAATGCTCCCAGCCCAAAAAAAATTTGCAACCTTCTTGTTCCTATTGGGTTTGATGCACTTTGCGGTTGCCGATGAAGTATCACCGTATTCGCCATCCTTTTTTTTAAAGCCATATCAGATTGAGTCAGATACCAATATTGATAATATTCGAACCAATTACACCATTAATTCACCCGCTTTAAAGAATTCTGCAAATTCCATTAATAATAATTATGCGCAAAAATTTTCTATGGGGTTGCCCTATAACTTTGCAGTTGGGATTTCTGAGCTTTATGTACAGTCCGTTATTAGCAACCCATTAAATATCAATGCTGCAACTCCGGGATTTAAGAATCCCGTAATTTCTGGCGCTAAGTTATGGAGTATAAATAGCGGTGTTTTATTAAAAGTGCTTGGAAGCGTTCAGCCTAATCTAGGTGTTAAGGCTGGTGTGAGTACCTATAACTTAGGAGCTAGTGCAATTTTTATTAGTTCGGATGGCTGGGAGTCAAGCATTGGTGTTAATGAGACTACGAATGATGCTGGTTACGGGGGTGCACCTTCAATTCTGGGAACGGTATCCAAACAAGTCGGACTATACGTGATCAATTTCAATGTTGGCGTTACCCGCTTTCCCTCTATTTTAATGACCACGGGTTATGCTGCCTCATCCTATCTGTATTCAGGGGGGGTAGAAATCAGTCGTCAATTTAGTGATCGGGTATGGGCTGGGGTTAATTACAACATTGGAAGCAATCAATACACCTATACCCAAAACTTTAGGCAGTTACCGTTTAATAACAGAACGCTTTACAACGCAGTGGGAGCAAGTTTAAAGGTGCTCTTTTAGTTATTAACAACGATTATTGGTAGACAAAGTTGGTAGCCAGTCCCCCATATTGAATGAATAATTCTGCGTTCTTGCCCTACTAGTATAGGTTGAAGCTTCTTTCTTAACCTGCTAATCACATTTTCTAGTGATCGTTTTGTCATTTGCTCCGCCGCTAATTGCTCTGAAAGAATTTCGCAGATAGTTTCAGACTCTAACGATCGGTTGGGGGCTTGTGCAAGCGCTTTGAGTAACGTGGATTCAGCAGCAATGAGGTTAATTCTGTTTGCTCCATGCGGAGGGCTGAGTTGACTTGAGTGGCTGTGCAAAATCCAATTCTCAAGATCATTTTCGGCAAAGCGTCTAGTGAGACTATTTATGGCCGCCAACAGCTCTAAGGCAGGGGTTGGCTTAGGTAGGTATATATCCGCACCTGACTCATAGCTATTTATACGATCAATTAAACCTGTGCGTGCAGTGAGCATTACTATGCCCATCTGGGGGTATTGATGTCGGATTGATTTAGCAATAACAAAGCCTGATTGACCTGGCAAATTTAAGTCCAAAATGACGAGATCTACGGATTCTCTCAGAAGAAGGTCATTCAAGGCTATGCCGTTGTTTACTTCATATACGATGAATTTTCGAGACTGTAGAAATTGACTCAATTCTTCTCGTAATATCGCATCGTCTTCGACGATGACAATCCTGATTAATTTAGCCGGGCGATTCATTTTGGTAGCTCGAGGATGAAAGTGACTTCATTATTTAAGAGTCGATATTGAATTGTTCCACTGAGAGCGTTACATAATTCTTTGCAGATACTCAATCCTAAACCTGACCCTCTGGTTTGCTTAGCTAAGGGGTGTCGATAAAATCGCTTGAATAAAAGTCTTGGGTCTGGCTCAAAATCTTTTTGGATGAAATTGCTTAGACTGATCCGAATACGTGTTCCGGCGTCATCAATCAGTTCTTGAATAGTAATCCTGACTGGTGAATCTGCTGGCGAGTATTTCAGGCCATTTTCAATGAGATTGGTTAGGATAATTTTAAGAAATTGAGAGTCAGTACGCATTTCAATACTTCCCTCTGTCAGCAAGTTAACTCGATTTTTGCAGTGAGCATTTTCAAGAAGGTTCTCTGTAAAGCTGCAAATATTAATCAGCGAGGGGTTCAGTGGAATTGGACCCTGATCAATTGCATTTATAAGGCTACAGCGCTCTATGATGGTGTCCATGCTTAATATTGCATGATTAATATTTTGTAAACGCTTTTGATCATTGTCGTTCTTGGTTGCAATAGATTGACTTAATGTCTCTGAAGCTAAACCAATAGATGCCAGTGGATTTTTTAGTTCATGGGCCAGCATATCGATTAATGTTCGACGATCTTTTAGCAGCTTACTTTCAAATTCAGCCCGAAGTTGTGTTTCAGTTAGAGTATTTTTGATTTGCACCAATTCTTTTCTAATGAGCCGATTTTGAAAGACAATTATCGATAGCATAACGAGAGGATTTACAAAATCAGTTAGTCGCGCAAGATATAAAGGAATTTGGCTATTGCTCTCTAGTGGGAAAAATACGGAGGCAACTGCGAGGTAAATAAGTGCTAAGGTAACGCCAAACCCTGTGATCAGCGCCGTTTGCAAAGGCTTTCCTGCACTCGGGGTTTTAATGGTCGCTATTATTTGCACTAAAGCAGTAAACGTATAGCCAATTAAAATCAGAAGAATGGCAATATCCATTTTTCCTAGAAAACCAAGGGCTATAGAGGTGGCAACAAGACCATAAAGGGCCCAACAGCATCTCTTATACCAACGTGGCGTTGTATATTCACGCAAAAAAGCCTGGGCCAGCCATACCCAGAGGCCTAACTTCAAACATAAGCCCGTAAAAAATAAGAGTTCATTGAATAAGGGCGCTTGCTTAAAAACATAAAGTGCGAGGATGCCACTACCAGATAAAATGCATAAAATGAGGTTTGCGATGTAGGCATTAAACCTTGCCATTACTATGGTTGGATTCGCTATCAGGCTTACCAAAGAAAAAGCGAAGATGGTTCCTAATATTCCAATTTGAGCTCCAATTCCTAATAAATGCCCCGATGGTTGGAGGGTGGGGTTTGGCCATGCAATTACAGAAACTGATATAGAGGCAATACTTGTTGCCTGGGTCTGAATGTAGTACGTGCCCTGGGTTTGATTATTTGGGGCAGTAATAAAAAAGTGACCCCCTATTTCATTGTGTGACACATTAAGATGATGGCTGCCTGCTGTTTGCATAGACCATCCACTATTGCCGTGACTATAAAAGTTAATTTCCCGTAAAAAGAAGGGTCTGACTTGTATCGCAAATAATTGATTGGTCGGATTTGGGGTTGAAATCTGAATTCGTAGCCAGCGTGGGGTTTCTCCAAATCCTGCTTTAAGAGGGTTATATCGAGCGTCATAGTTGCAATTAACCGCTTGATCAATATTCTCGATAAAAACATTCGTCTGGCAGAAGGCAACTTCATAGCTAAATTTATTTGAATCTTTAGCCTTGGTCTCTGTTATAGCTATAAGTCCAATTAAAACAATAAGAAAAAGACCAAAAACAGTATATTTGGATTTATTCTTAATAAGACTTTTTATCATAGGGCTAGTTTATTTCATAAACTTAGGCTACTCAGCCAATTATTTCAATGGCTTTAAGAGGAACTGAGAGGAATTAGTAACAGCCTTTGATAAGGTGCCATTGATATCAATAAATTTGGCTCTTTAGTATGAAAACCATCAATCACCTGCTATTTATAGGTTTGTTATCTGCTATAAATTGCGCCTTTGCTCAGGGCGCTTATTCAACGGCAACTGGAACAAATGCCACTGCTTCTGGTGATTGGTCTACTGCTACTGGTGTTGATTCGCAGGCTACTAATAACTATACAACTGCAACTGGTGTGTCATCCTCTGCTGTAGGCCTTAATTCAACAGCAACTGGCTCTCAGTCAATTGCTCGAGGAGGGGACTCAACTGCAACTGGTGTGTCATCCTCTGCTGTAGGTGATTTTTCTACAGCTACTGGAGCGAGCTCAAAGGCAGATTTTGAAAATGCAACGGCAACAGGAAACGCTGCAGAAGCGCAGGCAAAATATTCAACAGCAACTGGCGCACAAGCGTCAGCTACGCAGGAAAAATCAACATCTTCTGGTTATCAATCATCGGCGACAGGTCAATTGTCAACTGCAACTGGAGCTCAAGCTGTGGCAAGCAGTGATAACTCCACCGCAACGGGTCAGGGCTCAACAGCATCGGGCACTAACTCCACTGCAACGGGTCAGGGCTCAACAGCATCGGGCACTAATTCAACGGCTAGTGGCTTTAATTCACAATCCTCTGGGAGCGGATCTGTGGCAGTTGGCGTTAATTCACGTGCAATTCAGAATAATTCACTTGCCGTAGGTACCGGTTCATACGCTACTAATTATTCTTCAATTGCAGTGGGGACAGGATCATATTCTTCGGGTAATAGTGCAATCGCAATTGGTGCGATATCAACAGCATCTGGAGGTGGATCAACTGCCTTAGGAATACAGTCTAGTGCTGCTGCAACTAACTCTATTGCCTTAGGATCCCAGTCCAGTGCTACAGCGACTAATTCCATTGCATTGGGCGTGGGCTCTGTTGCAGATAGGTTAAACGCAGTATCGGTCGGTAATACGGGATCACAAAGACAGATTACGAATTTAGCAGCGGGTACCCAATCAACGGATGCTGTCAATTTGGGTCAATTGCAAAACAGTAGTACAGATATAAATGTCAGCAACGCTTCAGTTGGTGGAAATTTAAATGTAGGTGGAGCTGTTGTTGGTAACAATAATGTAGTTTCAATCGGTACGAATGCCATTCAGATAGTGTCTGGCGCTAATGGAGCATCTAGTGGTATTTATGACCGAATCACGACCGATGGCCAAGCCCCTGGCGGAGCTGATATTCATCTTGGGGGCACAACGATTAGTAATGCAGGTGTAGTAGGGACAACCCCTGTTAATGTTCAGGTAGATGGTGTTTTGTATTCCAATCAAGGTATAGTCAATACTGGAAATATTGGAACAGGTACTCTGAGCACCACTGGCATAGCTACTTTAAATAGCGCCATCATTACCAATAATGCATCAGTTGGCGGTACTCTGGGTGTGAGTGGGTTAACAACAACCAATGGAATTTCTAATACCGGCAATATTGCAACGAACACACTTGGGGTTACTGGCGCAGCAACTGTAGGTAGTCTGAATGCTGGCTCCGGAACGATTCAAACCACAGGAGCAGTGCAGGCTGGCACTCTGACCACCACTGGCAATGTAACGGTTGGTTCAGCTACAAATTCACAGGTTACTGTTGGCAACCAAGCGGGCGGTATTGGAACATCAACTGTTAGTTTCAACAATAACAAGTTGCAGAATGTTGCAGCAGCTACCGCTTTAACTGATGCTGTGAATTTAGGTCAGGTTAATCAGTTAATTGCCGCTTCTGGGGGTAGCTACGCAAGTCAAGCCCAGGTAAATGGCATACAAAGTCAGGTTAATAGTTTACAAAGTCAGGTTAATCAAAATAACTTGATTGCTCAACGTGGAGTAGCGGGGGTTAGTGCCGTTGCAAATATTCCGGCATTAGAAACAAATAGAAGATTTGCCGTGGGGGTGGGAATTGGAAATTATATTAGCGCCAGCGCAATTGCTATTGGTGCACAGGCTAGGTTATCAGAAAATGTGGTAATTAAGGTATCCGGAAGCTCGTCTACTGGGAGTTATACGGCAGGCGCCGGTTTGGGTGTGAGTTTTTAATGATGAAAAATATTTATAGATTAGGCATTGCACTCATAAGTTTTTGTACGTCTATTGCAATCGCTCAAATAAATCAGCCTCATCAAAAGAATCAAATGCAATACATTGGAACGTTTGAAGCAGGTCAACCTGGAGCAGGCATTTATAAACTTTATGATCCTTCTGATGATGTAATTTGTTATGTTCTGATGCCAGAAACTGCCTCGCGAAAGCAGGTAGATGGCAAATGGGTTTATGAATCTAATTCCTTGGGTTCTTTGAGTTGTCTAAAAGCGAATTCAGCCCCTAAATCACTGGTAAAAAAGTAAGTAATTACCGGGGTAACCGGAAATCTCTTTTGTTGGGTTACCTGACTCTTGATAGCCGTAATAGTTGAATATTTAAAGCCCACTTACATCCGTCATTACATCCTAAAACCCAAGAAAAAAAGGCTTACGGGCAAAATGACCTGTAAGCCTTCTAGTATTTGGCTCCTCGACCTGGGCTCGAACCAGGGACCTACGGATTAACAGAGTAAACCTTGAAAAATCAAGTATTTAACGAACTGAAATCAGTTTAAATGATTTGTAAGTATTTGCAAGAGTCAGCAAAATTCTTTGCTAGTAATGATGCCTCACACCATTTCAACTTGATAGCGATTCAAATTAAATAGAGCTCGTTATACAAGATTGATCTGGGTCAATAATTTGAAAAATTGCGTAAGGACTAACCATTAATTTACATAAGGATGGCAATAAAACTAAAAACTTTATCGTTAGTATTAGTTTGTATTACATAAAAATTATAGGGGTCTAAATGAGTAAAAAATTAAATCACTTAGCATTTAATCGTCGTCAATTTCTTCAAGCAACCGGCGCAGCAGCTTTGATGCCGATGATTCCGGAGTTTGCATTTGCTCAACCTGCTCCCGGGCCAGCATTGGCGGTTTCATCAAAGGGAATGGTAACTAGCCCACATGAATTAGCTACTCAGGCTGGCCTGAAGGTATTGCAGTCAGGAGGTAATGCCATTGAAGCGGTCATTGCTATTTCTTCCTGCCTATCGGTCACATACCCCCATTTTTCTGGATATGGCGGCGATGCCTTCATGATTATTAGTGATGCAAACGGAAAGGCGCAAACAATCTCAGGCATTGGTCAGGCACCACAGGATGTCAGCGGCTACTCTGGAAGTATTCCATTTCGCGGGCCAAAATCAATGTTAACCAGTGCCGCCTATGTCGATACCTTGGGTAAAGCATATGAAATTAGCAAAAAGGATCTCAAGGGCAAAAAATCTTGGTCCTCTTTATTGGCGCCAGCGATTAAATTGGCAAAAGATGGTTTTCCTGTTTCTCCATCCGAAGTTTTTTGGTTGAACTTTAGATTAAAGGAAATGGGTTCGCTACCTGGCGTTGAGTCCGGTTATTTGATTAACGGCAAAGTGCCTACGGTTGGGGAAATCTTTAAACAACCCAAACTTGCCAAAACAATTGAGATGATTGCCGAGCGCGGTCATCGTGATTTTTATGAGGGCAAGTTAGCAGCCATTTTGGCAAAAGGACTTAAGGATGCAGGCTCTCCTCTAACGGCTCGCGATCTTGCATTAACCCAAGCGCAAATTGAGCCTCCGCTCAGTGTCGCTTATCGTGGCGGTACTTTGTTGGGTAATCAGCCTCCTACGCAGGCTATTACAACGCTGGAGATTATGGGCATTCTGGAGCGCTTTGATTTGTCAAAAATTCCAGAAGGCAGTCCAGATTACTATCACTTATTAGTTGAGGCAGTAAAACTGGCATTTATTGATCGCAATAAGTATGTTGCCGATCCTAAATTTGTAGATGTTCCAGTGCAAAGATTGCTCTCGGATACATATTTGGATCAGCAAGCTAAGAAAGTAGCTATGAGTACAGCAATGCCTTGGCCTTATGTTTATAAGCAGGGTGATACGGTGTACCTTGCCGCTGTTGATAGCAACGGTAACTGCGCATCGATGTTGACAACTGTCTACTATGACTGGGGTAGTGGAGTACAAGTTGGAGATACAGGCATGCTTTGGCATAACCGTGGCGCATCATTTTCCTTGGATCCAAAATCACAGAATCGCCTTGAGCCAGGTAAGAGGCCATTTCATACATTGAACCCAGGTATGTACATTAAAGATGGTCGACCTACTATTTTGTATGGAACCCAAGGCGCTGATGGCCAGCCACAAACATTGGCGGCTGTACTAACGCGTTTGATTGACTACAAAATGGATCCATTGACGGCATTAGCCAAGCCTCGTTTCTTGCTAGGTAAGACTTTCTCTGACACTAGAGATTCTTTGAAGTTGGAGAAGGATGCTGGACAAGAGGTGTTTGTAGAGTTATCCAAGCGAGGGCATGAAATGAGTGAGATTGCAGCGCAAAGTCCTCTTGCTGGTCATCCCGGCGCTATTGTGATTGATTATCAAACTAAAAAAATTACTGGAGCACATGACCCAAGAAGCGATGGTAGAGCGCTTGGGGTATAAGTAGAGTATTAGCGTTTAATCAAACCCTCATCTGTAACGGTGGGGGTTTTGTCTTTTGGGCGTTACTTTAAGCAACGATCAAGTTTCATTTCGACAGATAGAGTTCCTTATGTCTTTTTCTGCAACCTCTTATGCTGAATAGGGTGGGGGCAAGTCATCTTCTGGCGTACGCCGCGCCTGAAATGGACCCTATTTTGACTCCCATTGACTGCAGTCAAGCATGTTTTAGACCTAGCTTTCTATGATTTAGTAAATGAGTCAAAGGAGTAAAAAGAACGCATGGAATTCGAAATACCAGAAAGCCTAGCCAATGCGCTACTTGGAATGATCAATGAAGATTCACTGCTTGCTAAGCGGCTGAGCGAGTACGGCCTTTCCCGAGGCAAACGTGTTGTGCCCAGCCACCTTTTCGATGCCGACTCACTCAACACACTCTACGGCCTGTGCCGAACGACCAATGAGCGTGAGCTAATGTTCCAAATGCTGGCGCTAGACAATATTCACGCCGCGCCAGCTGCCCGAAAAATCCCTAGTTTGGAGATGCTGATCCCTGGTCTGATCGCTTGGCTATCGCGTGACATGATTGATGGTTGGCTATATAAGCTTGGCAAGGACGGTGTGTTGTTGCCTTGGCTGGTTCATTCTATGCGCCATGTGCAGCCTGTCGATGGCGCACCTTACGTCATCATCGGCCTTCTGGCTAATACCTTGCAGGCTGCAGAACGGGGTCCGGTTACCGATCCGAGACTAAGGCGCACCGGCATGACCAATAGCATTACCTTTTATGCTGAAGACATTTTAGATTGCACGATTCCCGAATTGATGACGGGTTATGGCTACTTTAAAGAATGTGCGGAATTCAAAAACGAATATGAGACACACTTAAGGCGTTTCATGCAGATGCAGCCGAAGTTTGGTTCGCAGTTTACTGTTTCTGGCAATGTCTGGATATCCAGTGAAGGGTCACGTTCACAACTCGAATGCATCCGGCTGCAGGCAGGCACAACTGCCCGCTGCGTCAATGACGAAGAGCTGCTAGAGCGCCACTTTGACACCACCGCCGATGTAACCTTCTGGCGCAGCAGCGGTATCAGCGAGGGTTTTGAACGGATTCCCCAGCATTGCTATCTACACCTATTCCACTTGGATTATCACCGCAGCGTATGGGTACATGTGCAAAATGTTGAGGTATATCGTTACAAACCAGAATTGCGTGACAAGCTGGTTCTGCCGCATGCTCATCGCGAGCTGATTGATATCTTGACTGCTGATCGTAACTTCCTGATGGAGGACATCGTCGAGGGTAAGTCGGGTGGTACAACCATTCTGTGTAAAGGCGCTCCTGGCCTAGGCAAGACACTGACAGCAGAGGTCTATGCCGAGGTCGTCCAGAAACCACTATACCGCGTACATTCTGGTCAACTCGGCGTGACGGCAAGCTCAGTGGAAGCCAACCTTTCGAAAATCCTGCGGCGCGCGGCGCGCTGGGATTCAGTGCTGTTGCTCGATGAGGCTGACGTTTACATTCGCCGCCGCGATAACGATCTGCAGCACAACGCGATCGTGGCTGAGTTTTTGCGTACCCTTGAGTACTTCAACGGCTTGCTGTTCATGACTACCAACCGCGTAGCCGACATTGATGACGCGGTCTTGTCGCGCTGCATCGCCATCATCCAGTTTGAGACGCCGACACAAGAGCAGGCGAAACAACTTTGGAAATCACTAGCGCAGCAGTTCAACACCGAACTGCCCGATGACCTGGTTGAGCGCTTAGTAACAACCTACGCAGATGCTAGCGGCCGCGATATCAAAGAGTTGCTCAAGCTGACACTCAAGTTTTGCAAGGGCAGGAATTTGTTGCTTAGCGAGGAGGCTTTTTCTCAGTGCTCGGCTTTCCGCAGCATCGGTAATTCTCTCTAAGATGACAATGTTTGACACGTCTTTCCTGGGGGATTCGCTGCTTGGTCGTCTCAGTTTTCGATCCGGCACCATACCTGACAAGCAAGCCTTACCTGCTGGTCGTCACGACCTGGGTATTGCGAGCGAGCGCGACGCTGTATTGATCGTGCCGGACGGCCTGCAGCCTGGAGTTCTAGTTCCTCTGCTAGTAATGTTTCATGGTGCCGGTGGCAGCGCCGACAAGGTGCTGCCATTCGTGATTGACTATGTGTATCAGTATGGCTTTTTGCTTTTGCTGCCGCAGTCTCAGTTTCCGACTTGGGACTTGGTCGTGGGTGGTAACGGCCCAGATCTAGAACGGCTGGACAAAGCGTTGTACGAAGTGGCGTCACATTTTTATATCAATCCATCCCACTTGGGATTTGCTGGATTCTCAGACGGAGGCAGCTATGCGCTGTCATTAGGCGTGACCAATGGCGACGTCGTTAGTCACGTGATCGCATTTTCCGCAGGCTTCATGTCAGTCTTTCAACAAAATGGTACACCCCGCATTTTCATCGCTCATGGTTTGGAGGACGAGCAGCTATCAATTGAAACTAGTGCACGTCCCCATGTAGCCAAACTTAAGGCTGCAGGTTATGACGTAACCTCCTTCGAATTCAGAGGCCCGCACCATATCGAGCCGCCAGTGGTTGCGTTGGCAATTGATTTCTTCTTGAAGCCGACGGCGCGACTATAACAAGCCACGCTTAAAAAGCAGAAATTTGCATGGGACCGATAAACAGCATTCAGTAGGTTGGCGATATTGCCAAAGTCCAGGGAGTAGTGAGAGCTACACAAACCAGAATCCTTTGGTCCCAGGTTCAAGCGCTAGTTGGCTCACTAGAAAAGCATGTCACCTCCGGGAGGAAATGGAATAATAAGTTTGATAGATTTTTCTGGTCAATCAACTTTTGAGTATGTGCTATGACATAGTGATAGATAAAGAAACTCTACTTGAGTGATTGCAAGAACAAGTTTTTTATCAAGCCGTATTTCAATTAATTCTCCAGAATAAAAATGATTTCTTACTCTTTAAAATTTTAGGACGAAAATCGAATTGCCATTGCACCTGCGACGATAATAAAAATACTGATTAAGCGTTTTTTTGTTAGATGCTCATTTAAAAACCACACACCAAATAGCGTTGCAAATAGAACCGAGGTTTCCCTTAGTGCGGCAATAGCCGCAACTGGAGCTACGGTCATGGCCCATAACGCAATAGAATATGAAGTAATTGAAGCAGATGCGCCTCCAGCAGCGTGAAGCCATCGTTGTTTTGCATACTCAAGCGCTGTTTTTCTTTTTAGTAAGAATACCCAGATACAGAATATCCATCCATCAAGCGCAAATAGAGATGCTATATATTGTGGTGGGTTATTTGAAAGGCGTATGCCTGTTGCATCTGCAAGGGTATAAGCAGAAATAATTACCGCATTTAATATCGCAGCTGAAATTGCATGCCTATGCTTTGTTAGTCCCGCTGATATCCCCATCAGAATAACGCCAATACAGATTAATAGAACCCCACCCCATCCAAGGGGACTAAGATCGCTGTCGGGTATTAAAAAGTAGGACCCTATCGCAACAAATAGTGGTGCCGTGCCTCTCATAAGTGGGTAGGCTAAACCAAGATCACCGTGATGATATGCATTTGCAAGAGTGAAGTAATAGCCGAGATGAATAGTCACTGAAGCAAGTAAATATGGCCAACACTCTATGGGAGGAGCGCCGAAATAAAATGCAGCTGGAATGGCAATAATTGAACAAAATAAATGTATTAATCCAGTTTCAAGAGTCTTATCTTCGCTTGATTTAACGGAAACATTCCATCCTGCATGAAGCATTGCGCCAGCCAGAACAGCCAAAATAACCTGCCAAGTCATACTTTTAATGCCTGATTATCTTGTAGGGTGGAGACAATATCTAGAAATGCCCTTACGAGCCGCGCCTCTTTTCTATCCTTTAAGCAAACTACATGAGCATGAGTAAATATTTCTACATCTGAAAATGGAATTTTGCATATCCTTGGGTCAGGTATGTATTCAAACTCAGACACAACGCTTACACCAATTCCTTTAATAACGGCTTCACGTATAGCTTCTCTACTTCCTATTTCCATCATTATTTTTGGCGAAGTCTTCTTTTTTCTACAAATTTCATCGAAAGCTTTTCGTGTTGTAGAGCCCTCCTCGCGAAGAATCATTGGCTCATTATTAAGTTCACTAATTTTAATAGATTTCATTTTTGCAAATCGATGATTTTTATTCGCGAAAAGTACAATTGGATTGGTGCTGTATGGTTTCGAATAAAACGTTTTGTCATCCGTAAATTGTGCTAATACCGCAACATCTGATTCATAATTTTTTAGCATATTCAGAACGGATTCTGAATTTCCTATTTGAACCGTCACCTTGATCTCTGGAAAAATTTTATTAAAACTTGTTAGCATCTCGGTAACGTGAAATGGTCCAACAGCGCCAACTAGAAGTTGCCCCGTTCTTAGTTCCCCTGCGTCTTTAAGAAAATGTATTACTTCATCCTCTAGTGCGAAAATTTTTTGTGTTAAGGCATAAAGTCTTTCACCAAGAAGTGTGAGTTTTACGGTGTGCCCATTCCTTGCAAATAATTCAACGCCATATACCTCTTCCAAAAATCGTACTTGGGTTGTAACGGTGGGTTGACTGATGTGAAGGAGTTTAGCGCCCCCAGTAAAGCTGCCTGCCCTCGCCACGGCATGAAAGGAGCGTAATTGCGTAAGTCTCATCAGTTAATTCCCCGTTTAGATGCTGTATTGCAGCAATATAACTATAGTTTTTTTCAATACTCTTACACAAATAAATGAATTTGTTCTATATATTTTTACCTTATAGAGTTCATCAATAGCAAGCAAAACCTGAAATAAATGTCGCTCACTATTTTTATAGATTACATGGGGAGATAAATGATGAAAGTTGCAAATTTACTTCGTTGTATGTTCCGGAGTTTGTTGTTGGCTGCATTGCTTATGGGGGTAGGACCTTCTTATGCCCAGCAAACAGAGTTGACCATTGGCTTGATACCTTCGGAGGATTCTCGAGCAATGATTGCGCAAAGCAAGCCAATGATGGATAAGCTATCTGCAGCGCTAGGTATGCCAGTTAAACCTTTTGTGGCGGCAGACTACAACGGTGTCATTGAGGCACTTCGCTCAAAGCGCCTTGATGTCGCATATCTTGGGCCTTTTTCATATGTTTTAGGAACAACCCAGGCGCCAATCGAAGCATTTGCTGTTGCTGAGACAAAAAAGGCAGGTAGAACCTCATATCAAAGTGTAATCATTACCAATAAGGATAGTGGAATCAAATCCGTTGCTGATTTGAAGGGGAAAACATTCGCTTTTGTCGATCCAAGTTCTACGTCAGGACATTTATTTCCAAAGGCCGGGTTAATTAAGGCAGGGTTTAATCCAGATAAAGATTTTGGTAGGGTGATTTTTTCTGGCTCACATGATTCCAGTGCAATTGCAGTTCAAAACAAGAAGGTTGACGCAGCAGCAGTTGCCGACAGAATTCTTGATGCAGCGATTAGTAAGGGCATCGTTAAGCAAGAAGACATTGTCATTATTTGGAAGTCAGATCCAATTCCCGAGTCTCCAACTGTATGGCGTAAAGATTTACCACCGGATTTGAAAAAACGTATTCAAGCAGCATTTTTAGAGGTTAAAGATATTCCTTGGTCTGATCAAGGGACGCTCAACGGATTTCATCCGACAAATGATGCTGCCTATAACATCATTCGCGAGACAGCCAAAATCCTCAACCTTGATTTGAAGACAATGAAATGATCAAAATTCAAGGCTTAACAAAGCGCTATGGATCTTTCACAGCACTTTCAGATATAAATTTATCAGTTGCACAAGGAGAGTTCTTGGTTGTCTTGGGGCCTTCGGGTGCCGGTAAATCGACTTTGCTCAGATGCATCAATAGACTGGCAGAGCCAACTAGCGGTGAAATTACTGTTTGTGGGCAAATATCTTCATCTGATTCATCTAGTTTGCGAAAGTTACGCTGTAATGTCGCAATGATTTTTCAGCACTACAACGTAGTGCCTCGTTTAACAGTCTTAAAAAATGTTTTAACGGGCCGACTTGGTTCAATGCCCTCAATTTTGTCTTGGTTTCAAATTTTCCCAAAGGCAGATATTGACATAGCAAGACAATGTCTTCGAAGGGTGGAGCTAGTTGATAAGGCTAAATTACGGACTGATACATTATCCGGAGGTCAAAAGCAGCGTGTGGGTATAGCTCGTGCTTTGGCTCAAAACCCTAAAGTTATCCTAGCGGATGAGCCGGTGGCGAGTTTGGATCCAAAAACTTCTCGAACAGTTTTGAATTACTTAAAGCAAGCAAGTGATGAGCTGGGTATCACAGTGATCTGCAATCTTCATCAGGTTGATTATGCGAAAGAATTTGCACAGAGGATTGTTGGTGTTTCAGCTGGAAGGATAGTGTATGACGGTCCTCCTGAAGGCTTGACCGAGGATATCTTGCAACTTATATATCCAGATGGCGAATCAGAAGAAGAGCAGTCTTTCGCAGCCTGATTTTTAAAGATTATTTTAGGATAAAAGATGATATTTAGTCGCTATAGCCTGTTATTAAATAAACCTTCGGGTTCTATGGGGTGGTGGAGCTACTTAATAACTATCCCATTAGCAGTTATGACTTTAATGTGGGCTGCCCGTGGTAGTCAATTAAGTGTGGCTGAACTCGTCAAAGGTGGCCCTTGGGTCCTTGATTTTCTAGGTAGAATGCTTCCCCCAAATTGGGCGTTTGCGGAAAAATTAGTTACACCTGCGTTAGAAACTATACAAATTGCCATTTGGGGAACTTTGTTGGCAATGGTCATGGCAACCCCGCTATGTTTTTTAGCTGCTCGTAACATATCGCCAAATGCATTTGTATTTCATTTGGTGCGCCAAATTTTAAATATTACTCGAGGCATTAACGAAATTATTCTTGCTTTAGTTTTTGTGGCTGCTGTTGGATTAGGTCCATTTGCTGGGGTAATTGCTTTGGCAATTCATGGCGCAGGGATGTTGGGTAAATTTTTTGCAGAGTCGATAGAGGAAATTGATCAAGGTCCAATTGAGGCGCTACGATCTACTGGTGCTGGACCTATTCAAGTAATCATCTTTGGTGTTATTCCTCAGGTGGTAACAGCTTGGATAGCTGTATGTTTATACCGATTTGAAACCAATTTACGTCAGGCTACTGTTCTTGGCATGGTTGGAGCTGGTGGTATTGGATTTGAATTAGTGGGAAGCATGAAACTATTCCAGTATCAAGATACAGCCACTTGTATTGTTGTAATTATTGCAATGGTGATGCTTGCTGATTACACCTCTAATAAATTACGAGCATGGATTCAACATGGCGCAAGAAGCTAAGGAGTATAGATATGCAATATCAATATCATAATCCAGTCCATGTTCATTTTGGTGCTGGTACTCTCAATAATCTAAAGAAAATATTGAATGGCAGAACTGCCTTTTTAGTTACATTTCCTGAGGCAAGGCAATTTGGATTGATCGAAAAAATAGAGCAGCTTTTAGGTGCGCAACTAGTTGGAGTTGAAGAAAACGTTTTTCCAAATCCAGATGTATCTACCTTAAGTGATAGTTACCAAAATTTCTGGGCAAAGCATGCGAAGACAGATGTCATTCTTGCATTGGGGGGTGGTAGCGCTATTGATACTGCCAAGTCTTTTATGGTTGGCACTCAATCCGGAAAATTTGATGAACTAATTGAGCTGCTGTCAAAAGGTGCTTTATTTAAACCTCATGCTACCAAATCATTAGTTGCTATTCCAACAACGGCTGGTACAGGAAGTGAGGTGACTCCATGGGCAACTATTTGGGATAAAGCTAATGGGAAGAAATACTCACTGCATCTTCCGGAGACCTGGCCAGAGGCTGCAATTGTTGACCCTCAATTAATGTTGAGTCTTCCTGCAAGTGTTACTCTGCAAAGCGGTCTTGATGCTTTATCGCATGCATTAGAGTCAATTTGGAATAGAAATGCGAACCCGATTTCTGATACTTTTGGCGTTTCTGCTGCAAAAGGTGTGATGAATATCTTGCCAAGATTAATGGCCGATCAGCATAACATCCAATTGCGTTCTGATATGGCGCTCGCTGCTTTAAAAGCTGGTATGGCATTTTCAAATACGAAAACAGCATTAGCGCACTCAATTTCATATGACATGACATTGCAGTATGGCGTTCCTCATGGAATAGCATGCTCTTTTACTTTGCCAATGGTTCTGAAGAAAGCAATTGGATGTAGCCAGGAGCGTGATCAAGTCTTAAATGAAATTTTTGACTGCGACAACTCTCAGGCTCCACAGGTCCTAATGGACTTCTTGAAAAAGCTTGGTGTTAAAACAGATTTTGGAGATTATGGAGTTGCAAGCACTGAAGCTGATCAGATGATTTTGAAGGCATTAGACGGTGTTCGAGGAAAAAATTTTATCGGCGCTAATTAAATTAATTAATGCAATTAACTAAATTGATAAATGATTACTTAAGGGATGATTATGAAGGC
Organism: Polynucleobacter sp. MWH-UH23A; assembly: GCF_040409805.1. Lineage (NCBI taxonomy): Bacteria > Pseudomonadati > Pseudomonadota > Betaproteobacteria > Burkholderiales > Burkholderiaceae > Polynucleobacter > Polynucleobacter sp. MWH-UH23A. Next base: position 1,102,088 of record NZ_CP099572.1, on the reverse strand, counting down.
ACTTGAAGTTAATGGAAGAACATATCAATGGATGAAAGAGCCGCTGGTAGTAGTTTGTGTTGATGGATGTGAATATGATTATCTAACTGAAGTTGTTAAAACGGGAAAAACGCCATTTCTTGAGAAGATCTTAAAAGATGGGAATGCCTATAAAGGCGATTGTGTCGTGCCTTCATTTACAAATCCCAACAATCTCTCTATCGTTACTGGACGACCTCCAAGCGTTCATGGGATTTGTGGAAATTTCTTCTTTGATCCTGACCTTAAGGAAGAGGTAATGATGAACGAGGTCAAATACTTACGCGCTGAGACTGTGCTGGCTAAATTTTCACATGAGGGCGCTAAGGTTGCCGTGATTACTGCCAAAGATAAATTGCGAAAATTACTTGGTCACCAGATAGTTGGGGGGATCTGTTTTTCCTCAGAAAAAGCGGATCAGTGCACCGTTGATGAAAATGGAATCACAGGCGTACTAGAGATGATCGGGATGCCGCTCCCATCAGTCTACAGTGCTGATCTGTCTGAGTTTGTTTTTGCAGCAGGCGTAAAGATTATGGAGTCGGTGCGTCCTGACTTAATGTATCTATCTACAACTGATTACATACAACACAAATATGCGCCGGGCACTGATGGCGCAAATGATTTTTATATCATGATGGATAGTTATCTTTCTAAGCTCGATAAACTTGGGGTAACAATAGCGATTACCGCTGACCATGGCATGAATGCAAAAACAAATTCAGAAGGTAAGCCAAATGTTATCTATTTGCAAGACTTGGCTGATCAGGTTGTAGGCAAGGATAATGCCAGAGTTATTCTGCCAATTACAGATCCGTATGTTGTCCATCACGGTGCATTGGGGTCTTATGCAACTATTTATATATCCAATGATCTAAAAAATGAACTTGTTGAAAAACTTAAGGCCACACCAGGCATTTCAAAAGTCTTAAATAACTCAGAGGCCTGCTCACTCTTTGAGTTGCCTAACGATCGCGTTGGTGATTTAGTTATTGTCTCGGATAAATCAGTTGTTTTAGGCACCAGCGAGTCTCGACATGATTTATCTGGGCTGGACGCTCCTTTGCGCTCACATGGCGGGATCTCAGAGCAGACTGTTCCGTTGCTCTTTAATCGGAGGCTTATTCAAAAACCAAACAGCCATTTAAGAAATTTTGACATCTTAGATATTTCATTAAATTCTTTGGAGCCTCGCGCTTAATTTAAATAATCTTTTTTAGGTATTGATATGAACATGCCCATCCTTTCGGAAGCTATGCGTATTGAAGGTAAAAAAATCTCAAGCGATCGCGTAATTAATGTTATTAATCCATTTAATAATAAGTTAATTGGAACAGTGCCCAAGGCCAGCATTCCGGAAGTTGATAAGGCAATCGCATTTGCTAAGTCCTACAAGTGCACATTAACAAGATTTCAAAGGGCTGAAATACTCAAGTGTGCGGCAAAGATTTTGGATCAGCGAAAAGATGAGGCGTCAGATTTAATTACTCTTGAGGCAGGTTTATGTAAGAAGGACTCCTTATATGAGATAGGAAGAGTGTCAGATGTTTTAAATTTCTCAGCATCTGAAACCCTAAAAGATGATGGTCAAGCGTTTTGGTGTGATTTAACTCCTCATGGAAAAAAGCGTAGAGTCTTTACGCAAAGAGATCCTTTGATAGGGGTTATTACTGCTATCACCCCTTTTAATCATCCAATGAATCAGGTGGCGCATAAGGTTGCTCCATCAATTGCAACGGGAAATCGTATGGTATTAAAGCCATCTGAAAAGACACCACTTTCCGCATATTTTTTTGCTGATGTTTTATATGAGGCTGGGTTACCGCCTGAGATGTTGCAGGTATTAAATGGGGATCCTGGTGAAATTGCAAATAGATTAATTACTCATCCAGATGTCGATTTAGTTACTTTTACGGGCGGTGTAGAAATTGGCAAGAGAATCGCAGGGATTGCTGGATATAAAAGAATGGTTCTTGAGTTAGGTGGGAATGATCCGCTGATTGTAATGGAGGACGCCGATCTTGAGGAGGCGGCAACCCTTGCTGTTAATGGATCCTATAAAAATTCAGGCCAAAGATGCACTGCTATTAAAAGAATACTGGTGCAGGAAACAGTTGCTGATCGATTTGTTGAGCTTTTAGTTAAGAAATCTAAGGCTTGGACATATGGAGATCCAATGGATCCAAGTGTTGATATGGGTACAGTAATTGACGAAGAGGCGGCCATTCTTTTTCAGACTAGAGTAAATGAGGCAATTGAAGCGGGCGCAAAATTATTACTTGGTAACGTTAGGGAGGGAGCGTTATTTTCTCCAACTGTATTGGATTATGTGAAGCCCGAAATGAGTGTAGTTAAAAACGAGACATTTGGCCCAGTATCTCCGGTAATTAGATTTAAAACCATTGATGATGCGATTCTTTTGGTTAATAGCACTTCCTTTGGATTGTCTTCTGCTGTGTGTACAAATAGACTTGATTACATTACTAAGTTTATTTCTGAATTGCAGGTAGGATCCGTGAATATTAGAGAAGTTCCCGGATACAGATTAGAGCTCACTCCTTTTGGAGGCATAAAAGACTCGGGGTTAGGCTATAAGGAGGGCGTGCAAGAGGCTATAAAGAGCTTTACTAACGTGAAAACTTTTAGTTTACCTTGGTAGGATTAACATCCATTCTAGGGGGATATGAAAGCTGTGAAAGTTAGAATTTTTTAGTGTTACTTTAAATAACGTTTTGCCTTCATCTAAAAGTGTCTTTGATCTAAGATGTGCAGAAGACTACCCTAAACCTCCTTTAATACCAGGTTCAAGTCTTGGTTGCCCCACCAGAAAAAAAGCCACTCTTCGGAGTGGCTTTTTATTTGAGCGTTACTTTAAGTAACGGATAGCTAATCTATTGAAACGTTTGCGGACTTGGCCACTTTTCCCCATTTTTCAGTTTCATCTTTTACATATTGAGCGAATAATTTCTGAGTATTTGGCCCAATATCAGCGCCTTGATTGGCCCAAAGGGTTTTAATTTCGGGAGAGTTAAGTGCGCTTGTTGTTGCTGAGAAAATCTTATCCTGTATTGCTTGTGGCGTGCCTGCAGGAACCCAAAAACCGTACCAAGAAATGGATTCAAATCCAGGCACACCAGCTTCTGCCATTGTTGGAATGTCAGGAAAAGCAGTTGACCTTTTTGGTGAAGTCACTGCCAAAGGTCTAATGGTGCCTGCGCGAATATAAGATGCAGCGCTTCCCAGCCCTTCAAAAATTAGATCGACTTCTCCTCCAATAAGTGCTGTCATTGCAGGGCCTGATCCTTTATAAGGTACGTGCACTAAAGAAGCGCCAGTGAGTTTATTAAATATTTCTCCTGCCAAATGTCTTGTGGTCCCATTGCCAGAGGATCCATAGTTCACTTTTCCAGGATTATTTTTTGAATATTGAATAAGTTCTCTGACGTTTTGAACAGGTAATTTATTGTTCACTACTAAAACATCGGGCACAAAAGCGACTCCACGAATTGGAATGAGTTCCTTTTCTAAGTTATAGGGTAGGTTTTTATAAATGCTCTCAGCAACTGTGTGATGAACTGCTCCCATAAATATGGTGTAGCCATCAGAAGGGGATTTGGCTGCAATAGCAGCGCCAATTGTTCCGCCAGCACCACCTTTATTGTCGACTACAACTTGCTGACCTAATTCTTTTGAAAGTTGCGCGGCTAGCGGCCTAGCAAAAGTGTCCGTACCACCACCTGGCGGGAATGGGACGATGAGCTTGATGGGTTTATTGGGCCAAATGTTTTGCGCAAATGCTGGTTGAGTAAGCAAGAGGACTGCATAGCTAGCTACTAGCAGAGCCCCAGACTTTTTCCACAATGAAACTAATTTCATCCCAATCTCCCAATAAATTTTTGAGGCTAACAGCCGTATGTGACAGTTTGATTAATGATACTTATTTTGTAGATTGTTGACAATCTACCATATAAATGATGTAATGGGTCAACGGATTAAGGGCAAAAATGCGATGAAAACAGAGGAAAATATTGGTTCAGGCACACAACAAAGTGCTTTGGAGCTATTGCGGGAGCATTCCCTGAGTAATTTGGTTGAACGTGAAATCGAACGGCAAATCATCTCTGGGGAACTCGCATCTGGCGAAAAGCTCACTGAGGCGGGGATTGCTAATCAATTAAGAGTCTCTAGAGGGCCCGTGCGTGAAGCATTGCGATCATTAGAGCAAGCCGGCTTAGTGGTGAATGAAAAAAATCGCGGTATGTCGGTGCGTCAAATTTCTGTAGATGAAGCAGGCCATATATATGAAGTTCGCGCCGCCTTAGATGGACTTATTGGTAGATTGGCGGCAGAGCGCATTACCAAACAACAGCTAAAAAAATTAAAGGAAATTATTAAGGAGATGAAATTAGCAGCAGCTAAAAATGATGTTGTTGCCTATTTCCCCTTAAACATTGCCTTTCACGAAATCTTAGCATTAGCTGCCCATAACCCAGCATTGGTCATGAACTATCGTCGTGTTACCAACGAACTGACTTTATTCCGTAGGGCTACTTTAGAAAAGAATATTTCTAATATTCAGATCTCCACAAAAAATCACGAGCAAATTGTGAAGGCGATTGAAGCAAGGGATGCTCTTGTAGCTGAGAAACTGCTGTTTGATCACGTCATGGATAGTAAGAAACGTTTGTATGAAGTGCTTAAAGAAAATAATGAAAAGAGGCAAAAATGAGTCAATCCACTATGCATAAACCAGTCGAAGTGAATAATAAAAAATATGCTTGGCCAACAGCGCCAACGGTAGTGGTATGTATTGATGGAGGAGACCCCGCATACCTAAAGCAATTTTTAGCCGAAGGCTGCATACCCAATATTGCCAAGTTTATTCAAGAAGGTTTTAGTGTTATTGCTGATGGCACTATGCCTAGCTTTACCTGTCCTAACAATATGTCGATTATTACTGGTACGCCGGCATCTAAGCATGGCATTTCAGGTAATTATTATCTTGATACCAAGACTTGGGAGCCGGTTGTCATGACTGGCCCTGATTTATTGCGGGGCGATACGATTTTGTCTAAGTTTGCCCAGGCTGGCGCCAAAGTGGTTTCAATTACCGCCAAAGATAAATTACGTAAGCAGCTTGGCAAAAATTTGGATCTGACCAATGGCAGCATCTCCTTTTCTTCAGAGTTTTCTGGCAGTTGCACCATGGCTGAAAACGGAATTGAAAATGTACTCGATTTAGTGGGAATGCCACAGCCCGATATATACTCCATGGATTTGTCTTTATTTGTTCTTAAGGCCGGAATTCAGTTATTGAAGCGTGATCGTCCAGATCTGATGTATTTGTCCTTAACCGATTGGGTGCAGCATAAATTTGCTCCGAATGAGAGTGGTGCAAGGATCTTTTATGAGCAAATAGATGAATGTTTTGGGGAATTAGCCGCATTGGGCGCAACGATTGCCTTGACTGCCGATCATGGCATGAATGACAAATCCAATGATGCTGGTAAGCCTAATGTAATTTGGTTGCAAGATATTCTAGATGCCAAATTCGGTAAAGGTGATGCACAAGTTATTTGCCCTATTACAGATGCTTATGTTGGGCATCATGGTGCATTAGGTGGATTTGTAAGGGTGTGGTGTAGAGGTAAGGCGAGCCCAAAGCAAATTATGGAAGCAATCGCCGGGGTAGATGGAATTGAGCAAGTGCTCGATAAAGATAGCGCCTGCAAGCTTTTTGAATTGCCGGCCGATCGAGAGGCGGATGTAGTGGTGGTCTCAAGAGCTGATGTTTGTATTGGCTCATCAGCAGCCAATCATGACTTGAAGGGTCTAGAAGGTCATCGTTTGAGAACACATGGTGGAACGTCCGAGGCAAAGGTGCCTATCATCATTAATAAGCCCATGAATAATGCATATAAATTAAAAGCAGCTTCTGGAACTTTAAAGAGCTACGAGATCTTTGACTATGCCTTAAATGGAGTTCAGTAAAAACATGCATTTTCTGAGTTCAACCTCAATGGTGATTACGGCGCATTTATTAGCTGCAATGTTAGCTGGTGGCCTTATTGGTATGGAGAGAAGCTTGCATGGTCGGCCGGCAGGATTTAGAACGCATGCTTTGGTTTGTCTGGCTTCTGCACTACTGATGACTGTAACGGCATTTCAAACAAGCTGGATACCGCAGGCTGATACCGAGCTATTTCGAACTGACCCAACCCGAATGGCTCAAGGCATTATGACGGGCATTGGTTTTTTGGGGGCTGGGGTAATTTTTAAAGAAGGTCTAAACGTTCGTGGTCTTACCACTGCCGCTTCTATTTGGATTACAGCTGCAATAGGAATATTGGTTGGCATTGGGTTTTATTACCCAGCAATCCTCGCCACTGCTCTTGTGCTTGTTACCTTGTCTTTGTTTCGTTGGATCGAAGCCAAAATTCCATCCCATTACTATGCTAACAACACCATTACATACGATCGAAATTGTGTGCCCAGTCAGGACACTATTAAGGATTTTTTGCGTGAGCATGGATTTAGACTTGAAGGGGTGAGCTATCGGATTGCTAATGATGGCACCACCTTTGAATACCGCATGACGATACGGACCAGTGATGCTAATAATTTAACAAAATTGGCTGAATACTTAAGCGTTGCTAAGGATGTAAGGCATTTTGAAATTGCTCCTGCCGGTGAATAACTTATGCCAATTGTGTAGATGATGTTCTTTAAGGGGGTCTTGAGACTAGACGGCACCCATCAAAGTCGAGCAATTGATATGATGAAGGCATAGTCCAGGGAGTAATGAAAATTACACAAACCGGAATCCTTTGGTCCCAGGTTCAAGTCCTGGTGGGCCCACCAGAAATGAAAATACCAACTTTCGGGTTGGTATTTTTGAGTGCTACTTTAAGTAACGCTGAGGCAGCCCTAAAGCTTATAGTTAGAGTCAGGTATCCTAGACCCTGGTCGGTTCCACCCCGGGCCACTAAAAAAATCTCCCTTGAATGGTTTTTCATTTGGCTTAACCAAAAATTACGCAATTAGTTCGCTTTAAAAGCTTAATCAGGATTAATGGCTCTTAATGAAAAAAGTTAGCCCGGTGTTAGCCCACTAGCAAAAGAAAAAGGGCTTCAACGCTGAAGCCCTTTATTTATGGTGGGTCGGGCGAGATTCGAACTTGCGACCAACGGATTAAAAGAAGTCGTGGGTCTTCAAAACCCTATATAACATATGGCTTTAAGCGACCAAAATATGAACGTGCGATTGACTGTGCGATTGCATTTTGGTGCAAAGTTCGAATCTGTGTACCGGATTTTGAGCTAAATATTAAGCTTTTTTTGCGTAAGCAGAGCACCAACCTTTACTAGCAACTTGTTTACCGGCAAACAAAGAGCAGCCGCCAGCAGCAGCATCAGCTTTGCCCTGGAATAATGCGCAGTTACCGCATTGCTGACCAGCAGCATACTTAGCGTACTTTGCCTTATCTACCTTGGATGCATCTGCCTTATAGCCTAATGCAGCAGCTTGCGGATCGGTCTCAGCAACCATAGCTTGAGCTTGAACCTTGCCGTTCAATGCCAAAGTGCAGGCACTAGCAGCGGACAAAATCATAAATTGACGACGAGTAGTTTTCATATGGACTCCAGGTTAAGTGTGAAAAATAAATTAATTCAAATAAAAAGGTTGCGCAATTATTTCTGATCTCGGCTAACTCTACACACCTTTATCTAAAACAGGTTTCAAACGCTTCATATTTTCTATTAATGGTTGGAATGGGCCGTACTTATGTTGCTCAGCAGAGGCACCATCTACATAAGGAGGGAATGCAGCATCCACTGGCTTATTCCAGCGAGCAGGAAAATCTTTATCCAAATTCGATTTGACTGGACGTGGCTTACTTAGGATATAACCAGCTACATCATAAGCTTGGTCATCTGATAGCAGTGGCTGACCATGTGATGTGCCGAGGGGCATATTAGTTTTTATGAATGCTGCCGCCGTTAGTAAACGGTTCATACCGGCGCCGTTATTAAAAGTATCTTTCCCCCATAATGGTGGAAATGTATAGCCTTTTGTTTCTCCTGCTTTCCCGTTCCTCAGACCAGCACCATCTTGGCCATGACATGCGGCGCATTTTTCGGCATATACCTTCTCGCCCAAGGCTGGATTAGATGCTCTATCTGGAGGGGTGTATTTTGGCAAACCCTGGCCCTCTACGGCGCTGCCTACTGGAACGCCTTTAGATAGGAAGTGAATGTAGGTGGCAAAAGCTTTCATTTCACGACTATCAAATGGAAGGGCTTTACCATTCATGCTCCTCTCCATGCAGCCATTGACTCGTTCTTCAATAGTGCTGACATCATTTTCACGCCCTCTGTATTGGGGGAATGTTGCTTGTGCGCCAACCCATGGCATCGCAAACTTTTTTGTCGCGGCCTCTTGATGGCAGTTAGTGCAAGCTAGGTTATTGCCTGCATAACGCATTTTTTTATCAGCAACCTCGGGACCAATAACTTCAAATGTTTTTTCGGATAAATGCTTTCCATAGCGTACCAATCGACCATAGTGATCATTGGGAAGGCTATCGACGTCATATTTTTTACCAAGATCGTCGGTTTGTGCGATAGCAAAAAACGGGGCGATGAGCAGTAGCAGTAAAAGCTTATGGAATTTCATATGGAACCCTAATAGTGGTTAAAAATTCTAGTCATTAACTCTCGACGCATCATGATCTAAATCATGAAAAGTGTCTTTTGCATGATTTAGATCAATTTCTTCATCAGGAGCCTTTTAAAAAGCTTGACTTTGTTGAACCATTTAATAATATATAACTTAATATATTATCAAAGACTTAAATGAGGTCAATTACTATGGAAACAACAGACGGACAGGCTAGGCAGACGCAATATATGAACCCCCTTATAGCGGGAATTTTGTTAGGACTGGTGTTGCTGGCAACTTTTGTTATTACTGGTCATGGTCTTGGGGCTACTGGGTTTACCACTAGATTAACTGCCTGGATTGGGATGCATGCCGCTCCAGTTGCAACTAGCGCTAATGATTATCTGGGCGGCATGGTGGAGGATGGAAATCCGCTGGGTGCCTGGATTACTTGGCAGGTAATTGGCGTGGCCATCGGTGCACTCTTATCAGCATTTCTAGCCAAGCGAATTCAAATTCAATTAGATGGAAAAAAATACCTAGGTGGTGCTAAGCGTCCTGTTACAGCTCTACTGGGCGGATTGCTAGCTGGTTTTGGTGCGCGTGTTGCCGCAGGCTGTACTAGTGGTCTTGGGCTATCTGGGGCAGCAGTACTAAGTTTGGCTGGATTTATTTTTTTAGTCACATTCTTTGTGGTTGGGCTTCTGGCTAGTCGCTTGATGAAAAAGGAAAAATAAGATGAGTGAAATTTTATCGGGACTTCTTTTGGGAATGGGGTTTGGTTTTGTGCTGGAGCGTGCCGGTTTCGGCAATCCCAATAAGTTAACAGGGCAATTTCGCTTAAGCGATTGGTCTGTATTTAAGGTGATGTTTACTGCGATCGTGTTTGCATCAGTTGGCCTACTTGTATTAGAGAAGGTCGGTGTTGTAGATGCGGGCAATCTATTTGTCCCTCCAGCGTTTCTAGGGGCAGCAGCAATCGGAGGAGCTTTGGTGGGCGCTGGATTTGCAATTGGGGGCTATTGCCCCGGAACTTCGGTTGTCGGATTCATGTCTGGGCGTATTGATGCGGCAATCTTTTTGGTTGGATTGCTATTGGGAACGATACTGTTTGCTGGAATTTATCCAGGCATCGAATTCCTAACAACGATTGGCGAGTACACAAAGGCAGATTCTTTGCCAGACGCCCTTCATGTTTCAGCGTTATCTGTCGATGTGGTGATGGTTATCGCAGCAATCGGAGTATTTATTCTGGGATCTTGGATGGAAAGGAAATGCAAGAGTTCTAGTTGCGAAACTTCAGTCTAATTTTTAAAGGAGAAGTCTATGTCTAAAAAATCTACCGTAGCAGCATTAGCTCTGGCTTTGGCCAGCCTATCAGCAGCTCCATTCGCACATTCTGCTGATGCACCGACAACCCCAGCAGGTGCCGAGCAAAAAAATCCTTGTGGTCCTAAAAAGGAGTCTGCTAACCCATGTGGACCAGCAAAGAAAAAGGCGGCCAATCCCTGTGGACCAGCCAATCCTTGTGGTCCTAAAAAGCGTAAAGCTGCAGAGTAATTAATCTATGCTCACCCAATCAAATCTTTGGTTAGCGGCGCAGGAGCTGGCAAGTATTCAGATGCAGTACGCCAAGTCTGGCCGCACTCTTAGTGAGGCAGCCCTATGTGGCGCCAGAGATTTTGTTGAATGGCAGCACTATCCAAGCGAAGACCTAGTAGACAAAGCAAGTGGCTATGAGTTTTATTACCACGCCCATTCTCTTGGTGAAATGCCCAAAGGAGAGCATGGGCATTTTCATGTAATTAAACGTGAAAAAAATTCATTCCATCATTTAATTGGGATTGCCCTAAATCAGCAGGGGATCCCGGTACGTTTGTTTACAACCAACCAATGGGTAACTGGTGAGGATATGGCAGATGCGATGCGAGTCATTCAATCTCTTGGTGGTTTTGAGATGGCCATCAAAGGTCGCATGGCTCCAGTCTGCAGATGGATAAGCTCCTTAATTAGATTATTTTTTGTAGAAATTGAAGTGCTAATTTTGGAGCGAGATCAAAAAATCCACCGCTTAACAAAAGAATTTGGTGATCGAAAGCTCGCGCTAGATTCAAAAGAGAATCATGTATTAACTGAGCGAAAGATTGACTTGATGGGTCGTCTTTCTGAGTGTTTATTAGATGTAAATTCATAAAGGGGTGTATATGAAAAAAATGCAATTGCTTTTAGCTATCGTTTTAAGTGGATTGGTTAGTCTGGCCCAAGCGATCAACTTGCCTGGTCCTGTAGTTAGTGCTGATTGGTTATCCAATAATCTATCTGAGGTTCAGGTGATTGAAGTGAGAACTGATCTCGCTAGTTTCCTGAAAAATCCAGAATTCGATACTGATAAAAAAACAGGCAAGAAGTTTCTGGTTGAACTGGGCGGCCATATAACAAATTCCAGCCTTTTGGATTTTAAAAAGGTACGTGCAGAGCGAACTGTTGATGGTAAGAAAATTAAGTTTTTGATTCCGGAAAAGGCTGATTTTGAGAAGTTAGTGCAATCCCTGGGCGTGAACTCTGATAAGCCAATTGTGCTTGTTCCCATTGGTCAAGATATGTCTGATATTGACGAGGCATTAAGGACTTATTGGACATTTAAGGTCTACGGCGAAGATCAAGTTGCCGTGCTGGATGGTGGTATTGCCGGTTGGTTAGGTGAGGGACGCAATTACGAAACCGCTAACAATCAAAAAGCAGCTGGTAACTGGTCCGCAAAGGCCTATCGCAAAGAATTGATTGCTAGTTCTGATGAGGTTGCTGCCGCATCAAAAGGCGGTAAACCACAATTGCTAGATGCTCGTCAGCCTGCGCAGTATTTAGGACTTGCTAAGCGTCCTGATGTCATGACATTTGGTCATATTGCCGGCTCTAAAGAATTGGCTCCTGAATTATTAGCAAAGCCAACGAATGGCGCTTTATATTTCTGGCAGAAAAATACTTATGATGCCTTATTGGCGGCCAATGGCCTGAGTGCAAAAGGTCCAACAATTGCCTATTGCAACACTGGGCATTTGGCAGCAGGTGGCTGGTTTGTCATGTCTGAGCTTGTAGGAAACAAGTCAACTAAGCTGTATGATGGCTCCTTATATCTTTGGACACTAGAAGGACGTCCTTTAGTAGGTGTGCCACTTAACTAAGAATATTCGTATGCCCGTCTTAAAAACTAATATCAACCTCAAAAAGATGCAGTCATCAGCAGATGATGCCTGCCGTTTGATGAAAGTGTTATCCAATAGAGATCGGATGATGCTGTTATGTCAGATTAGTCAAGGTGAGAAGTGTGTCAGTGAGCTTGAAGAATGTCTTGATATACATCAGCCAACCTTATCTCAACAATTGACGGTTTTGAGAAATGAAGAATTAGTTCAGACCAGAAGAGAGGGTAAGCAAATTTTTTATTCCCTCTCTAATGAGGTGGCATTAGAGGTGATGGATGTCTTATATCGAAATTACTGTAATAGATAGCTAAAGGAGTTTGAAGATGAAATGCAACGTTGGTGGTGTCGATCGTATTTTGCGTATGGCAGTGGGATTGGTATTAATGGGCTTGGCTGCTACTGGAATTGTTGGTGCTTGGGGATGGATAGGTGTTATTCCACTTGCCACGGGTTTATTTAGATTTTGCCCGGCATACCCAATCCTAAAAATTAACACCTGTGGAACTGGGGCTGCTTGCAAAGGCGGTCGTTGCGAGAAATAACTTCATCATTAATGGGTGGCTTTTGTATTCTAGTTTTGTAATGTTTAAAAATAGTCATCCATTTCATATTCATTTGGTGTAAGTTGGTCGCATGAAAACGATTGAGATTAAGAGTGCCTGGCAGGGTGTAAGTGATTGTGAGAATTGCTCAATTAGAAGTTCGGCATTATTTGCTGAATTAAATGAAGAGGACTTCTCAAAAATACACAGCCCCATTGACGACTTAAGTTTTGATGCAAATACAGAGATTTATGCTCAAGGGGACTCGGCCCAGTCTTTGTATACATTGCGCAGTGGTTATGTCAAGATTTTGCACATTAACTCTGATGGCTCTGAACGTATCGTTAGGATCGTTTTGCCGGGTAATTTATTTGGCATGGAGGCATTGCTAGGCGATCGATATGAGCATGCTGCTGTTGCCTTGACCAATGCACATGTCTGTCGAATTCCAAAGCAAATTATTGTGAGTTTGGGTGAAGAGTCACCACGATTACATAGGCAAATTGTTCGTAAGTGGGGTGAGGCTCTGCTCCAATCAGAATCATGGTTTTCTGAAATCAATACCGGAAGGATTGAAGTGCGCTTAGCGCGATTTTTCCTCAAGTTGGCTAAAGAATCTGGATCTCATGCTATTGCACCGCTCTTTAGGCGTGAGGATATGGGCTTAATGATGGATGTTAAATTTGAAACAATTAGTCGGGCTTTGGCATCCATGGCAGAGCAGTGCCTTATTTCCAACATTACTAGACTATCCGTCCAGATCCCGAGTATTCGGGCACTTCAAGAGTTTGCTAAAAAGGGACTTTAGCGTTCAATATACATCCGACACATAGCAGTAAGGCGTATAGGTGAACGCCTAATATATTGGTCGGTATCATCTTTCTCAAATGAGATTGATCTATCTCACCATTTTTTAATTTAAATGCGTAGAACCAAAAGATGGGCGTGACCAAAAGAGTTACTAGGGTCTGTGGAGGCGCAAATTCCCGTTGAATGGCAAATATTTGCAGTAGGTATGCACATAGTGGAAAAGACGAGTACCAAATCCATAGATGTTTTGGGTTTGATTGAACTGCTAACGTCATTTTCTGTGAGCTTTTATCTGCATTGATATCGGGAATCTGATTCAAAAATAGGATATTGGCAACCATTAGTCCGTATGTAATAGCAATGGGAATAATTTCAATATCAATGACCCCCGATTGCAAAGCTGAAAATCCAATGACAACCAAGGACCAAGAGAGTGCTATTGCAATCTCACCAAGAACTCCGTGCGACATAAGCTTAAAAGGTGGTGCTGAATACATCCATAAGAGCATTGCTCCAAGGATTCCAATTGGCAACAGTTTCCAGGTGGTCATAAAGCAAAGAAAAAGACCAAGGATCGTTGCCAGAAGTAGTAGCAGTATTCCAAATTGATAAATTTTCTTAGGCTGAAAAATATTTAATTGTATGAAGCGGCTTCCGCCAGTAAAGGGCGAGACTCGATTTAAATTGATTAAGTCAGATCCATTTAAGTGATCAAAATAATCGTTTAATACATTGCCTGCGGCATGTGCTAGTAACGCCATTGCCAACGCAAGGAGGTTGATGGTCAAATTGGGATTGTTTGTTAAATTTCCAAAAACAAAACCAATCAAACAACCAAAAATAGTAATAGTAAGAAAAGCTGGCCTAGTTGCTAAAAAATACTTTATAGCTGTACTCATATTGCCTTTGATACAAGCTGTTCTAGTTGCGCTGGCGGAAGTGCGCCAGAGATTCGCTCAACTTCAGCCCCATTCTTAAATATTGCCAATGTAGGAATTGAGCGAATATTAAATTGTTGGCCAATCGAAGGATTAGCCTCGGTATCTATTTTGATGTGCAGGATTTTTTCACCGTGCATCTTGGCGCTTGCTTCGAAGGTCGGGGCAAACATCTTACAGGGCCCACACCAAGGCGCCCAAAAATCAACAATGATTGGCAATTTACTCTGGGTCAAGACTTCTCTAAAGCTTGCCTGATCAGCATCAATTGGACCTAAAAGTAGATTTGATTTACACGATCCACAGATCGGTTTGAGATTGATCCGATCCAGAGGTAGTCGATTAAATTTATGACAGCTTGGGCATTTGATGAGCATCACATTCTCTCTTTATTTGATGTAAATCATGAACTTATTATGAGGGCGAATCAAGTCTTTATATTTTGATTTGAATCAAAGGGCTTAATTTCTAAATGGTCAGAATGAATCAACGTGATATAGGGGGGCCTTATATGTTATTGGAGTTATTCGGAACATTTGCTGGACAATTGAGCTTAGCAGTGATTCTTTTTATGATTGGGATGTTTGTATTTTTTATTAGATTATTTGTCAAAAAAAGCGCTCAAACAAATGAGTAAGTTATTGAATCGCCTCCCGGGCTTTCAAACGTCACCTCCCGGTAAGGAAAGATCGATCTTGCGTCAAGCCCCTTTTTGGACGCTGATGGGAACATTGGCAATTTTGATGCCTTCATTTTTGACGCGCATTATTTCCTCTGACCCCAAGGTGGCTGGTAATTCAGGTTTAATTGATATCTTAGTGATCGCAACCTTGATATGTTATTGGATTGCGATTTTTACTATCGTTATTGGAGCTTACATAGTCGTTCTAATGAAAGGGCCGGCGTATGTTGCTGATGCGTATCCCTTAGAGGACTCTGATAGACCTAAAGGCTAATTAGTTGCGCTAGCCTCGACTCAAATTAATTAGCAATCTTGGGCTCGAAATAATTTATTGACAAGCCTTAATGAGTTTTTCTGTTTCTCAATCAAACCTTCTGCTTCCATCTTGGATAGCGCGCGGTAAAGTGCTTCATGTGTGATACCAAGTTCTGAGGCAAGCGACTTGTAGTCAGATTCCAGCACCAGAGTTCCTCGCTTTCCATCAGTTTCAATCAGATGAATCAATTTGCTTTTAATATCTTTTAGCCCAAGCCTTTCAGATTGGGTACGAAGGCGCATGATTTCTCTGCTTAAGAGCTTGATCCACTTTGAAGAAAATTGCTCATCTTTGAGGGAGCTTCTAAAAGATTGGATTGGCAGGGTAATGGCTGTCCCAGCATGAGTGGTAATCGCATCGCAGTGATACTCGTCTGTCAGTAGGCTGGCTTCGCTCAAAAAACCACCTTTACAACGTTGCAAGATAGACGCCTCTCCATAAGAGTTTGATCTACTCAGTACCGCTTCTCCAGACACAATAAAAAACATGCATTCAGGGGCTTTTCCTGGGTGAAAAAGGTATTCACCCTTGGCAAAGGGGTGTGCTTTGCACTGACTTAAAAGTAAATCTGGCAATAGTTCTTTGAGGGTTTGGGGAATATACAGATCCATATGATCAGAATCATACGTCTTTTTATAGCCTAGACCAATAATGAATACAAACAAAGGAGGGTGTTATGGAAACAGTCAATTTAAAAGTAACGGGAATGACTTGTGGCTCATGCGTGAAGCATGTTGAAAAAGCGCTGAGGGCAGTTACCGGCGTGCAAACAGTGGTCGTAGATTTATCTACTGGTACTGCTAGCGTGACTGGAGATCTTCCAGGCGGCGCAAGTCCTCTGTTGGCTGCACTAGAGGCAGATGGTTATCCGTCAACAATTAGCTCGGCAGATGCAGTTCCTTCAAAGGAGTTGGCTAAAGGTGGTGGTTGTGGTGGTCAAAATTGCTGCTGTCATTAATTAAAGGAGAGACGAGATGGAGATGATTAAAAAAGTGGTGATTGGTGTCACTGTCGCATTGGGTTTAGTTGCGATAGTTCATGCTCAACAAGGTCCAATGGGTGGCAATGGGCCCATGGGGATGATGGGTAATGGCATGGGCCCAGGGATGATGCGCGGACAAATGATGCAAGGTCAGATGACGGGACCTAATTCGCCAATGAAGGTCATGCAACAGCTCATGACTCCAGCAGAGCGTTTAGCAATGATGGATAAGATGGCTGATGCAAAGTCATGGGAAGAGCGTCAAGCCATCATGACCACAACACATGCTGAGATGCAAAAGCGCGCTAAAGAAAAAGGCATTGCCTTGCCTGCAGGACATGGCCCGCAAATGATGTCAGGCAGAAACTGCGGATAGGCTATAAAGTGTTATTAGTTGGTACAAAGCCACCTTCGGGTGGTTTTGTGCATTGATGTATTAGGAGATTAAAAATGAATATGACTCACTATATGCAGTTACTTGCCGATAATCAGCCGTGGAATTTGCTGATCTTTATGGCTATTCCAGTGGTGCTTGCAGAGACCTTGGCTATTACTGAGCTCTACATTTTATTTACCCGCAAGTTTGATGGCTTTGTCTATCACCTTAATCGCTTTGCTGGCACGACCGTGGGCCTGTATTTCATTGGCATCATTGCGTACTTAATGACCACAGCCGTTTTTCCTATTACCAAGGCTGGTGAATGGCGCACAGTAATTGATGTGGTGGCGGTATCAACATATTTGATTGGTGGTCTACCTTTAATCTGGATTGCCCTACAAGAATTTGGTTTTGTGAACAAAGGCTTTGATCAAATGGGCAAACTCAAGATTCATGCAATCTGTGTAGCTTTGTTCTTGGTTTTCGGACACATTGCCATGATTAGCGGTATGTTAGATCCATCCTTGCTTGGATATAAAGGTGCCGATACACATCAGATGCATGGTGAGCAGAGTGTCATGCCTATCCCAGTTGTTGAAGCTGATATGGCACAAATGCATATGATGCACACTGGTAATGGCACTACACAAGATAATCGAGTGGCAGTAGATTTTCCTGCGCCGATGAAAGAGCATATTTTGACGAATATGCGAGATCATTTGCAAACAATCTCTCTAATACAAGAGGCAATGGGCAAGGGGCAATATGACAAAGCTGCACAGCTTGCAGAGGATCGTCTAGGCATGAATGCGCTTAAATTACATGGTGCGTATGAAAATTCCAAGTTCATGCCAAAGGGCATGCAAGAAGCTGGTACCGCTATGCATCGAAATGCCAGTAAGTTTGCGATTGAAGTTCAAAATACAGCCGCAACAGGCAATATCAAGCCCGCATTAATTGCGCTGGGCAATACAACACAGGCATGCGTTGCTTGTCATGCTGGATATAAGCTAAAGTAAGCCTATTAATAGGTTGGGGACGTCATGGATAGCAAAGAGCATTGGGAAAAGGTTTATGGTACCAAGGCACCAGATGCTGTCAGTTGGTATGCACCCCATCTTGACACTTCTTTAAATCTCATTCATCAAGCAACAACTAGTAAAGTTGCCGCGATTATTGATATAGGCGGTGGGGAAGCCACTCTAGTTGATGATCTTATTGCCCAGGGCTATCAAGACATTAGCGTGTTGGATATCTCACAGAAAGCAATTGATGTAGCTAGAGCTCGCATAGGCAAGAAAGCAAATAAGGTTCATTGGTATTGCGCCGATATTACAGAGGCTACATTACCGCAAAACTACTTTGATGTTTGGCACGACAGAGCTGTGTTTCACTTTTTAACGGAAGAAGCGCAGCGAGCTAGGTATGTAGAGCAAGTGATGCACTCAGTTAAGCATGGTGGGTATGTCATTATGTCCACTTTTGGTCCTGAGGGCCCTGAAAAATGTAGTGGTTTAGATGTTGTGCGCTATGACACAGAGAATCTTCATGGGCAGTTTGGAAAAACATTTAAATTAATCAATAGCTCTACAGAGCTTCACAAGACTCCAATGGGAACTACACAGCAGTTCTTGTATTGCTTCTGTAGGATGGAATAGAGCTAGGCATCCTAGACCCTGGTCGATTCCGCCTGGCAGAGTCGAACTATTTCACAGATCAAAATCACAAAGTGTGCGATTGAATTGGCAATGACAAACCCAGCATCTATATGGGTTTGCAGCAAAGACCAGCGGATTGATTTTTAATGTGTGTCTTGGATTTGTGGGGCGTCGCCCGCAAAGCCATATTCTATATGGTAGGTCGAGCCAGATTCGAACTCGCGACCAACAGATTAAAAGTCCGCTAGTTGAGCCAAAAAATCTATTATTTTGTGCGGTTAATGAACTGCTAATGGTAATCTGATTGATAGTCAAATTGCTACAAGACAGTGCTCATAAACCCGTACTTTTGTACTTCATCTGCGAGATAGTTTCTTCAATAGTGGAAATGGCCTCTTCCGCTGAGCAACTGAAGACTTCGCCAAAAGGAGCCTCTTTATCCAAGTGAACTGCCAATGCTTTATGTACAAGTTCTTCAATTTGGTAGGCTGAATCAATTGGGAATGACGCCCTTAATTGCCATCCTCCAATTCGAATAGGATTTTCTTTATAAGTCTGGAGAATTTTTTTCAGATTCTTAATTCGTTTGGATGCGGAGCGTAAATCACTTCCACTTAGCCACGGAAGTTGGCCCTGAAGATCTATTGTTTGTTTTTCGGCTAGTTTAGTGCTGTACTCAAGGGGCGGTTCACCGCTTCCAGCGCAGTGGTTCATGGATAGAACATGCTTGGGCATGCGCCCATTGACGAGCATCCTCCAGCTAAGACAAATTTGGCAACGACCTTTAACGGCTTGCCACATCCTGTTGATGTCGAGAAGGCGGTCATTTGGGTGATTATGGGTTGCGCCAATTTTGATGCGTTGAGCATCTTGATTTTCAAGGATGTAAATAAAAGCCATACTAAATCTTAATCCCACTGGAGGGTAGGAGACTTAACCTAGGATGTGGTGGAGAGTGTATTTGCGAGATAGTCTCGTACTGTAATTTTTAACGCTTGGGGGGAAAAACTTCCAGAACTACGAATTATTCTCAATGGAGTTATAGCGATCGGTCTATTTCGGACTTCATTTTTCGTTTTGACCCCACCCCGGTTCCGGTAGGACATTCCTCACTTATAAGTCTGGAAGTTCCAAAGTTCTATGTTGTTCCTATGAAGTTCCAGCAGAATGGAAGTGGATCTTCTAATAATGAAAGGCAAGCAATAAAGCTTGCTTTCATGAAGTTCCGAAGTTCTTTTCCTTAGGAAGGAACTCCATAGGTTGGTGAAAATATACACGGATTGAAAAATCTGGATCTCAATCTTGGCGTAATTCTAGGCATGGAAGTTCTTAGAAGTTCTGGATATCTAAAGAATTCTCCTTTCCGCAGTATGGCGCCCCTGAGTCATCCGAAAACATCAAGACATCTCTTCTATTTTTCGTTTTAGAGGGATTGTCAAATCGAATTAATATTCCATCAGCTATCAAAGACTTGATAAACCCACGCTTAGACTCCTTGTTCCCCGGAAACATACCCAGAAGATCATTCATGGTGAAATAGCCATCGAAACCTTCGGCAGGGTTCTCAAGACTATCTTTCATGCCTTCTTTAATTGCCTCTATATTGGCTTCTCGCTTCGCATCTTCGCTGGCCTTGAATCGCTCAGCCTTTGATCCTGAGGTAATCCCAATTACGGGATACCAAACATCTTCATCAAACCCTATTCGATTAGCAATCTTCTCAGCATGAAAAACCAATTTAAAGTGAAGTTCTGAGCCAGAAAGATGTCCAACTCTTTCCTTATCAATTCTCATAATGGTTTTTTGCTCAGCGGGATCTCTACCAACAATAATTGTAAAGTTTGCATCTCCTTCCCATGCACCACCACCTCGAGCTGAAAAATTAGCCAATTCATCAATTGATAAACCTTTGCCAGTTTTTGCAAGATGTGCTGATACCCAAATGGATACATCAATACGCTCATAAATTTCCTTAAATTTAGACATGTGATCACTAACCTGTGAGTTATTGTTCTCCTCTTTCATATCCATATTTGCTGAGGAGGTGTCCAAAATCACCAATGGAGTAATTAATCCCCATTTTTCATGCTCGTATGAATGCTCGTTGACCGCTTCTGTGATCCGTTCGCTTAAGTCTTCGGAGGCTAAGCGTTTAGAAGGGTAAATTTTGACCCATTCGTTAATGCTTTCAGCAGTAACAGGCGCAGAATCCTTGCGAACCATATGCTTTTTTACTCCATATAGAATTCTAGTAATTTGCGCGGAGTCCTCCGTAAAAACCACAAGCTTTCTCAGTACGGACGACTGAATGTGGTAGTCAAGGTGTGAGCTAAATCCACAGACATTTAGAGCGAGAGGGATAATAGCCGTTGTCTTGCCAACACCTGGGGATCCAGCAATAACACCTACACCACATGGAATCTTTTTATCGATAATCCATTCTGGAGCATGAAGCTCAATATCCCCTAGGTAGATGGCATTACCGAGGACGGGCTTTTTCTCTAACGGGTTAACTATTTGATAGTTTGAGAAATTCATTTACCGTCTCCCATCAACTTGAAGATGTCACCAATTCCTCGGTCAATGCAATGAGAATGTAGGCATACAAACCCGCCAACCATATTGTTGTCCGGGCTTGGGTCAAATAGGGCGGTGCCATTGTCAGCACCATCAGAATGCTCATGAACCCAGGGACATCTAACCTTATGCATGCCACCAGAAGTTTGTTTGATTAATCCGTTAGTTGCAAAAAATGCATAGGCATTTCCAACATCCTTGGGGGCGTAATTTCTTGGCCTAATGGGTTTTGGTCTGATTTGAACCATTTTTAAAACCTCATTAGGGTCGATCGGCGCTCCATTAAAGACAAATACCTTCTGCCAATCAGGAGGTAAAAAGACGGGCTGGGCTACGCGGTATACCGATTTATCGAATTCACCCAACCCCCACATGGATTCGAAAAGGTGTCCAATTGCTCCTGCTTCGAGCTCGGTTACGGGGCGAGTTAATTTGGCGATGAAACGCATGCGTCTCATATCGGGCTTTGATGAAGCTGTTTGGTAGCCTAGGCACTGAAACGAGCGAAAGACGCCTACCAATGCGCGAGCTTGTTCATCTGACATTTTGCAGTCAATATCAAAAGGGATCCAGTTGCGACCCATTGCATTGTCTTTGCGACGGCCACCATCATTCCCAAACGGGCTGGAAATGTAATTAACCCCCTTTTTATGGGCCTTATTTGACGAGATAAAGGAGATGAAATCATCCCAGCTACCCTGAAAGTTCTTGGGCTTAACATCATAGATATCCTTTCCAAACGACCATGAAAGTAGTTCTGGATCATTGGAGTCAGATAGATAAAAATTCTTATTTTGGTTTATAGTATTCATAGATTAATTGTTTTCCGTAGGCAAATATGTGAAACGATGATCAGGCATGGTTTGAGCTGGAACTCATCCCATGCCATTTTTTTAAAATAAATCTAAAACCTCTTTCTTTCGAAGGTTTGAGTAGTTTTTTCTTTTTAGAATTTCAATTCCTATAATTAATCGAGTTAGCGCAGATTTAATAAATCCCACCTTTTTCATTTGCCATTGTGTAAACGGAGTGATTGAAAATCTTTTTGAAAAATCAACAAATTCCTTTGGAAGAGGTAGAGAATTGGCTTCATAGTTCTCGGTGAAGAAGGGGGCTGGCCCAACTACGGAGAATGGAAAATCTGGGGCATATGCGGCCGCACCCAGATGGTTTGATTCCATTGAGTTGATGTCAAAGCCAACAGTCAGATCTGGAAACCTACGGCATATTTCTTCAAAAATGGGGATAGGTGGAGCCCAAGCGGTTCGAAAGACAATCTGGTATTCATCTTTATTGCGCCCATGAATCCTGGTATCAACAGCATCCCACTTGGTTCCCCAGTTATTGCAATACCAATCCAGATCCACGCCGTCACTTGGTGGTGGAATTAATAGATGAAATGGCTCTGAGTCGCAATCATTAATTGGTGTGAATATTTCTCTGAGCTCATCAAAGCCTTGACCCGTATTTTTTACGCTAATTGAGTTATGTGTCCAGTTTGGCATTTTTTTCCTTAAATTATTTTGTCTGTTTGTAAATTGATTTCATAGCCGCTTTCCACATGCTTCCACCCATTTGATTGATGGTGTAGCCTTTGAGGTGATGACTAAATATTTGTTCGGCAATGGAATTCATCATTAATCTCCTTTTGACTTCCTATCGAGACAATCATTGAACGTACCGATATCAAGTTTTTTAAAGAATGTTTCAATATCACTTCTTAGTCCAAGGCGAATTTGGCTTTGCCCTGAACCAATAGTGAAGATTTGAAACCCCAACTCTCTAGCAAGCGTGGCTAATTGGGTGCGCTGATTGCGATGCCATATGCTCCGATTGACACATAAATCATCAAATGAGACCATTTCATCTCTAGTTGTCTGTAGGGTCATATCCAATCAAACCCCCAGAACAAAGTATTTTTTGATTGAGTCTTCCGTGAAGCTTTCTGGCTTGATGAAATATCCACGTGTTGGCAATACTTCGATCAATCCTTCGGCCACTAACTTGTCTTTTTTGCTTCGTAAAAAGTAGGCAAGGGAAGACTTGGTGGAAAAGATCCACTTTAATGACTGACTGTCATCAGAGTCATACCATTTACGGTATGGAACAGGTGATAAATTATTAGACATAAACATTCTCCAAAGTGATTTAAATAAACGTTTGCTCAACGCTCATTTATCACTTTGCCATTTTCTGTCTATTTCAATAAGGAGTTACGGTAACTCCTATTGCGTCAAATTATTCCTCCCAGGGCTCTTTGAAAAAGATTTCTCTTAGTTTTTGACGCATGTATCCATCATCAAGAAACTTATCACTCATTGCATCGTATTCCTTGGCGGTAAGCTTTCTTCCTAGCTTTTCCTCAATGACTGAATGAATAGATTCTTTTAATTCTTCTCTGTATGGAAAGCCCGGTCTTTTTAATGGAATGGAGTGTTCATGCGCCAAATTGTCTGGATGGTAGATATTGGGCATTGAAGAATAAGTATCAAGATAGGTAACTTCCTCTGTCTCAGGATCCATTTCGCAATCCCTAAAGGTCAATAACTCAGGCTCGCCAAAATATAGAAGACGTGCAAGAGCTAATCTATAGATGGTGATAACGTCCCATTCCTTTAAGCCAATATCCTTTAAAAATCCCTTCGTGTTAGTTTTCTTCTTTTTACTTTGAATCTCTGCCTTTGCTTTCTCTAACTCGAGTGCTAGGCGAAAGCATTCGGAACGCAACGATTTACACTCCCACAGCAATTGCTGTGGGGTCAGTGTTTCAGGTTCCTTGTCAAAATTAAAACCTAAAAAATCATCAATCTCTTTGGACACCTTCAAAACGCACTCCTTAAGTAATTCTCACGATCAGCAGTGCTGATATGTGAGTAGCGCGATACCATGCGCAAACTTTTATGTGTCATCCAAGCTGCAATGACGGGTAATGGCACACCCTTTTTTGCTAGATGTGAACAGCAGCTATGGCGCAAGCTATGAAAGTTCAGATCCCTTCCTGGGAAAAGGTCATGAATCAAAGTCATGTAAGAACTTCTAAAGTCATGCGCTTTGCTACGAAACTTTCCACAGAATACTAAATCTTCCATTCCACATCGATCTGAAAAGATCCTTAATAGCTCTTCAATGCAAGCCTCATTTAATGGGGCTGTATGTGGCTCCCCATTTTTGGTGATTGGAAAAGTGATTGTTTTTAGCTCCCAGTTAATATGCTTCCAGCGCATAGCCTTAAGCGCCCCAGAGCGAACCCCAGTTACAAAGGCTATGCGAATCAGGCAGGCAAGCTTTTTCCACCGCGAGCTTCTTGCCTTGGCTATCAATAATTCGACTTCACCTTCAGTCATGAACTCCAATCTGCCCTGTGACTCCTTAAATTTTTCAACCCCACTAATAGGGCTAATAAACCCTCGAATCAATCGCATCTTTTTGATAAATCTAAAAACTGACCCTAATGCGGCGATATAGCGGTTTAGGGTGGCCTCAGACTTTGGTCTATCTAGGTCACGGTACCGCACCTCATAAATTACCTCGCCAGCCTCGTTTTGACCGATTTTCTTACGAATACAGGTCTGGGCAGGTCTTTGCATTAAAACCCCAATCGAATCATCGATATCTAAGGCTGTGATGGCTTGGACTTCGTAATTGCCCAGTTGTTCGACCCAGAAAGCTAGGCGGCTTTCCTGGGATGCGTCTTTCCCAGAATAGTTCTTTTGATACGCTACTACGGCATCTTTAAATAGCATTTGCACTCTCCAAATTATGTTCAAAATGCTGCGGATTGTTCAGCAGCCATAGCGAGAGGATAAATTTTTTGAGTGATTTTCTTAAGGAGTTACGGTAACTCCCCCGGATCATTTCAAATGATGTGAATCCTTCTACCCCAATGTTTATATGGCGTGCAAGAACACAACAAGATTTATGAACTATTTTTGGTGAATGTGGACGATTTGTCCTGATGAATAGACTTTCAGTTTGAAAAAGACCCCCGGAGGGGTATTTTCTGAAAGCAACCAGAAAAGCTTGGTTTTCTAGCATTTGCCTCTCCCATTAAGTGTTAAAAACGCCACGGATTTCACGTGACTGCTTTTTGCTCTTAAACACTTAACCTAAAAGGCTTGGCTCCTCGACCTGGGCTCGAACCAGGGACCTACGGATTAACAGTCCGGCGCTCTACCGACTGAGCTATCGAGGAATAAGCCGATATTATAGCAAGATGGAAACACTACTTCCCACTTCTGTGCGGATCCCCAAAGTACTTACCATTGCTGGCTCTGATAGTGGCGGTGGAGCTGGCCTACAGGCAGACCTCAAGGTAACTACTGCCTTGGGCGGCTATGGGATGTCTGTGATAACCGCCATCACGGCACAAAATACGCTTGGAGTTACGCGCATTCAGGATGTTGACTTGGATGTCGTGGAAGCCCAGATAGATGCTGTTTTCTCTGATATTGGTGTAGATGTCGTCAAGATTGGAATGTTGGCCAGTCCAGAAATCGTTCAAACGGTAGCCAAAACTTTGCGTAAATATGGGGTCAAACAAATAGTCCTAGATCCTGTATTGCGTGCCACCTCTGGTGCTAGTTTGGGTGGTGACGATACTGCACAAGCCATGATTAAAGAATTATTTCCGCTGGCTTATCTAATCACACCAAATATGGATGAAGCATCATTGTTATTGGGCAGAGATATTACTAGTCCAGATGATTTCAAATTGGCTGCGCAAGAGCTATTGGATATGGGGCCGCAAGCTGTGCTTATCAAAGGAGGTCATCTTGATGCTACGCATACCCAAATTACTGATTACTTATTATGGCGCACCATCGAAGATAATCTAGAGGTCATTCAGTCCAAAGAATTCAAACACTATCGGGTAAAAACCGTCAACACTCATGGGACAGGCTGCTCGCTTTCATCGGCGATTGCCACTTACCTTGCAGCAGGACATGATTTGTCTCATGCAGTGGCTAAAGCGATTTCCTATGTTGAAGCTGGTTTAGAAGCGGGGTGCTTTCTCAGTATTGGTGAGGGGCCAGGACCCTTGTGGCATATGCACGATTTTTATCCAACCGCCTTATTGGATGAGAAAGAAAAAAGATAAGGTATGAGAGTTATTACTACCTATAGTGCATTTAAATTAGGCGCGCATTAAATCTTGTAAATGTTTTACTGCTGCCTTAGGGTCCTTTGCTTGCGTAATAGCTCGCACCACCGCAATAGATCCGACGCCACTCTTTGCAACCGCATGAATACTATCTTGATCGATGCCCCCAATTGCAACTAGGGGATAGTGACTCATGAGTTTGGCGTATTGATATAGTCTGCCTAAACCTTGGGGTGCGGTAGGCATTTTCTTAAGATTTGTAGGAAAGACCGCGCCCATGGCGATATAGCTTGGACAAAACCGATCCGCGTAAACCATTTCAGCATAGCCATGAGTGCTTAGACCCAATCTCAGTCCAGCCGATCTAATTTGCTCAAGATCAGCATCTTCTAAATCTTCTTGGCCGAGATGCACACCATAAGCTTCTGCATCAATGGCCTCTTTCCAATAGTCGTTAATAAATAACAAAGTCTTGCTACCCTCAGTGGCCTTAACCGCCTCTTTGATTTGTTTTCTGATTTTGAACCGATCTTCAGATTTAAAACGCAATTGAACGGTGGGTATTTCTGCGTCCACCATGCGCTTAACCCAATCGGCGTCGGGCATAACGCCATAGAGACCCAAGCGCTTGGGGCATTCTTTAAATGCCTTGGGATTCATATTGCGAGTCCACGGAAGTAGATCAAAGTGCTCTGGTCTGCTAGGCCATTTAAATGGATTAAATCCACCGTCCTGAATCGTCATGCGTGACCAAGCTTTACCTAGAGTTCGAGCATCAGATTCAATAAAGCCCATTTCAATCGCAGCAAGCGCTCCAGCTAGTTCGTAATGGTCGGTGGCTAGCTCGTTATCAATACTGGGGGGCGGCGAACTGATTGAATATTGTGGAATCGGCAGGCTCAAATCATCGTTACGATGTGCTGAAATAATTTGATCAGCGAGATCTCTTACTAGGCTCATCTCAATCCACCTTGATCAATTAGCTCTGGTGCCAAAAGGGCGTGCCAACCAGAGGGGTACTAGCTTGTGCAGATGTCTGTGGTTTCATGGCGCCAGATAGGTGGGCACTGCGCCCAGCATCAGTAGCCAATGCAAAGGCTTTTGCCATCGCTACTGGATCTTCAGAAAGCGCTACTGCTGTATTGAGTAGAACTGCATCAAATCCCCATTCCATGACTGCGCATGCATGTGATGGCAAACCAAGTCCTGCATCAACAATGAGGGGAACTTGGATTCGATCGCGTAACAGCTTCATTGCATAGGGGTTTAATGGGCCTTGTCCTGTCCCAATTGGGGCAGCCCAGGGCATAATCGCTTGGCATCCTGCGTCTACTAGACGTTGGCACAAGATTAAATCTTCAGTGCAGTAAGGCAGCACCTTAAAACCATCTTTAATTAAGGATTCGGCAGTTTGTACTAAGCGCAAAGTGTCCGGTTGCAAAGTGTAGTCATCGCCAATGAGCTCTAACTTAATCCAATTAGTTTCAAAAACTTCACGCGCCATGTGGGCGGTCGTGATGACTTCTTGAGGGCTATGGCAACCGGCAGTGTTTGGTAATACTGGAACCGCCATCTTCTTAAGCAATTCCCAAAACCCACTATGTGCTTCTGTAGTGCTGGTGCCTTGGCGGCGTAGGCTAACTGTAATCATTGCAGGATTAGCGGCTTGTACTGCATTTTCCAAAACCAGGGGCGATGGATAACGTGAAGTGCCCAATAGCAAACGACTAGCAAAGCTCTCGCCGTATAAGACTAGTGCATCTGCATTATTAAGTTGGTTAGGTAATGGTGCTGTCATAAATACTTAGCCTCCAGTGACTGGGGCGATCACTTCAATTTGATCGTTTTCATTCAATGCATGCACTGAATATTGAGATTTAGGAACAAAGTTCAAGTTCACTGCAACTGCAAAAGGGGGCTTTGCATTAATAAGCGTGAGAGCATCCGTAACCATGCTCTGTGAAGGAAGATCGTATTCCACTTGATTGACGGTTATGCGCATACGCTTGCCTCATAACTGATGTTGCTGATGTTTAAACCCAGCTCTAGTGCGGTATTGCTTTGACCGTTCTCCAGTAATTCCATCGTTGCATCTAGCACCGCAGGAGAAATCATAAAGCCATGACGATAGAGTCCATTGACCATAATCAAATCAGACAAACCCTTTTCTTTATTGAGCATTATTTCAGGTAGATTGTTCTTTAGAGTTGGGCGGCATTGTGTAGCCATCTCCAAAATTCGTGCCTCCGCAAAGCCACTGTGGACTGTATACACTGCGCTTAGTAGCTCCATGGCAGACCGAACGCTCATCTGTGATAAATCTTCTGACTCAATTTCGGTAGCACCAACTACATACACATCATTCTCTTTCGGGGCAATGTAGATAGGGTAGCGAGGATGTATTAAACGAGTTGGTCTGCGTAACTTCACCTCTGGGGCATGCAAGCGGATAACCTCGCCACGTACTCCTCGCAGGGTATTTGTATTAGAAGTCCAAGCATCTTTTGCACCATTGCCCCGACAATCAATGACGCATTCATATGCAAAGTCATTTCTTAACGAATCTGGTTTTACATCAGCATTCCAATGAAATTGCACACCAAATGTATTGAGCTCAACCAGTAAGGCATCTAAAAGCTGGCGATTGTCCAATTGACCTTCGTAGGGAAGGTATAGGCCTTGAGTAAATCGATCGCTAACGCTAGGTTCAAGGTCGTGTAATTGCTGCTCATTCAGTCTCTTGGGTGGATTGAGTTGGCTGTTGTGCAGACAATTTTTATCCAGATGATTGGTAAAACGTTCTGCTTCAGCGGCATCTTGCCGATGCCAGAGTATTAGTGTGCCATCTTGCTGGAAAAAAACGTGCGAAGAGAGCTCTTCGATTAATGTCTTCCAGCGAGGTAGGCTATAAATGCCCATACGCACAACAGAATCTTCTGTAATTGCGGATTCTGCAAGAGGGGCTAGCATTGCAGCAGCTACTCTGGCTGCGGATTCATTCGCACTTGCATTGCCTCGATCAAACAAATCAACCTTAGCGCCGCGTTTTGCCAATGCAAGTGCCAGCAGTCGGCCCATTAGGCCGGCGCCAACAATAGCAAAGCGTTTACGTGCGAAGGAGGTGCCGCTCATTTACAAGTGCTTACTGATAAATTTCACTGCCACGCTTACGGAACTCTGCAGACATTTCTTCCATGCCTTTTTCAGGATCATTTGCTTGCGCAATCGGAATGACTTTGGTATCTGCGTTTAGTGTCGCCGCGTAATCACGAACTTCTTGCGTGATCTTCATTGAACAGAACTTCGGACCGCACATGGAGCAGAAGTGCGCAATTTTTGCTCCTTCAGCTGGCAAGGTTGCATCATGGTATTCACGTGCACGCTCCGGGTCTAAGCCCAAATTGAATTGATCTTCCCAGCGGAATTCAAAGCGAGCTTTAGAAAGGGCGTTATCTCGAACTTGAGCACCAGGTAAGCCTTTTGCGAGGTCTGCACCATGCGCTGCAATCTTGTATGTGATGATGCCTTCACGCACATCTTCTTTGTCTGGCAGGCCTAAATGCTCTTTAGGTGTGACATAGCAAAGCATCGCTGTGCCATACCAACCAATTTGCGCAGCACCAATGCCGCTGGTGATGTGGTCATAGCCTGGGGCAATATCGGTGATCAATGGTCCAAGAGTATAGAAGGGGGCTTCTAGGCAATGTTTGAGCTCTTCAGTCATATTCTCTTCAATGCGCTGCATTGGAACATGTCCAGGGCCTTCTATCATGACTTGGACATCATGCTTCCAAGCTTTTGTAGTTAATTCACCGAGGGTATGGAGCTCTCCAAACTGGGCGGCATCGTTTGAGTCGGCAATACAGCCAGGACGTAAACCATCACCCAGGCTGAAGGAGACATCGTAAGCCTTCATGATTTCACAAATCTCATCAAACTTGGTATAGAGGAAGTTCTCTTTGTGATGAGCCAAGCACCATTTGGCCATGATGGAGCCACCGCGTGACACGATACCAGTAATGCGATCGGCTGTTAATGGTACATAGCGAAGCAATACACCAGCGTGGATCGTGAAATAGTCTACACCTTGTTCGGCTTGTTCAATTAAGGTATCGCGGAACATTTCCCAGGTGAGATCTTCAGCGATCCCGCCAGTTTTATCCAGCGCTTGATAGATTGGAACAGTGCCAATAGGAACTGGTGAATTACGAATAATCCATTCGCGCGTTTCATGAATATGCTTGCCTGTTGACAGGTCCATTATGGTGTCGGCACCCCAACGAATAGACCACACCATTTTTTCTACCTCCTCGTTAATTGAAGAGGTGACTGCTGAATTACCGAGGTTGCCATTGATCTTCACGCGGAAGTTTCTACCAATAATCATTGGCTCTAATTCTGGGTGATTGATGTTTGCTGGAATAATCGCGCGACCTGCAGCAATCTCCGAGCGCACAAATTCACCAGTAATTACTTCCGGAAGGTTGGCTCCATAGGATTTACCAGGATGTTGCTTGAGTAATTGTTTGTAGGCTGGGTCTTTGCGTAATTGCTCTAGGCCCATGGATTCACGTAGCGCGACGTACTCCATTTCTGGCGTCA
The DNA here is from genome assembly GCF_040409805.1 of Polynucleobacter sp. MWH-UH23A. Lineage (NCBI taxonomy): Bacteria > Pseudomonadati > Pseudomonadota > Betaproteobacteria > Burkholderiales > Burkholderiaceae > Polynucleobacter > Polynucleobacter sp. MWH-UH23A. Next base: position 1,071,619 of record NZ_CP099572.1, on the reverse strand, counting down.
CAATTCCTTTGCGAGCGTAATGCATTTGACTAACGTTATGCCCAGACTTTGCTACACGCGGTGCACTGATATGCGCAAATCGCAAGCTCTGGGTTGCGGCATCATTCGCACGAGCTACACCATACTCTGAACTTGGTCCAGATAATTGCTCGGTATCGTTACGCTCAGCAATCCAAGTATCACGCAATCTTGGCAAGCCCTTTTCTAAGTTGATCACAACATCTGGATCGCTGTAAGGACCTGAGGTGTCATAAACGGGAACAGGTGGGTTTGGGATAAGTTGTTCGCCAGCACGAGTTGGCAATTGTTCGATCATCCGAATCGGTGCTTTGATATCAGCACGTGATCCCTGTAAGTAGGTTTTAGTTGATGCGGGATATGCAAACTTTTGACCAAAGTCGCGTTCCAAGCTTTTGAGGCTTGGAATCTCATGTTTGCTAGATTTTTGATTGCCTGAGCTCATGTCCATCTCCTTGCTGTTTTAGATGGACGAAACCGGGTGTGTCGGTCTGATGTAACTCCCCACGCCAGCATTACCTGGATCGAGTTTTAGGGTCTTTCTCAGCGCCTCTGAGCGAAATCTGCTTTTAAGGGCACCCCTGTTTCATCCTTAACTAGATTTAACCACGAAAACAGGGGTTGGACTCATGACGATGATCAATCCCCTTTAGGGTGGCTGCTAGGCTTATTTATTGCGTCGCAAAATGAAGTCTGCAGTGACAAAGGCAGCATCGCTAGTGAATTCATCGGCCAAAATGCGGGCGGCGGCCTCTGCGTAAGAAACCTCAATAAAACCACTCACTTCACCATCGTGATTGGTTGGAATAAATTGTTTTGGAAGCTCTAAATCGTAAATAAATAGTTGCTCATCGTGAAAACCGCGATCATTTGCGATGCGACGCATATGAATACGGCCAATAGGTTCGATGTCATCAGAAATTTGCTCTGGAACACCAGCTTCCTCCCATAGTTCACGACGGGCGCTGACCCATGGAGTTTCATCGGCGCTAATACCACCAGCGGCAAGATTATCTAACTTGCCAGGGTCTGTTGGTTTATTTTCGCTTCTGCGCCCCAACCAAATGATGTCTGATTTTGTATAGCCATTAATGTGCGTGGCCATGCTTCGAAAACCAAACGTTCTGAATGCGGACCGCTCTAAGCGAAAGTATTTATGACCATTTTGATCGACCCATGCAAATTCTTCATTGCGCCATCCCGGAATAAATCCACCTTGGCGCATGTGATTGGCCAATAGGCTTAGAGTGGCAGACAACTCTTTTGGACGCCCTAGCTTAATACTTAAGCGATCATGCGACATGCTTGCCAAATGAACAGATTGCTTTTTGAATAATTCTTGTAGGTGGGAAATGAAATCAGGATTGAGATGTCCAATCAGCAGGTCTTCGTGATTTCCTCGGGAAAAATAAATGGGCAAGAAATCCGCAGGAGCAGGTCTTGCGGTGTTTTGAAGCATTTCTTCAAGAGCTGCGATGGTGCTGGTAGAGAGGGCTGACATGCGACTTAGTGTAAGGGAACTTCACAAAATTAAGTGGTTTTTTCAGTCCTCATTACCACAAATAATATTAAAAGTTATTAATATTCTTTCTAATGGCTTTGATAAGGATATTAAATTTTCCAGCAGAATCTTCTGCACACAAATTAAGCAAGTCAGGTCACTCTATACAAATCTTCGACTTACGAAAACTTTTGTGGATTTATCCACATGGCCTGTGGATAAGTTCTGACAATTTTGTGGTCCCGCCGACAGGAATCGAACCTGTATCCCACGCTTAGGAGGCATGTGCACTATCCATTGTGCTACGGCGAGATGCATATCATTGAGAAAGTATGCTAGGAAATGAAGTTGAAATGCTAACCGATAAAAGCGATTGTCATCGACCATTACCAGCCACAAAGTGCCCAAACTTGATTGGTAATCGACAACATCATTTCAGGGGCATAGTATGCAGAAAATACAATCAGCAATATAAAGATAGCAAAACCATATGCAATGATTTTCCAGAATGAGATATTGAGATTTCGTATCTTATGCATTTGCGACTCGATGAATGGCGCGTTCTTTAACGGGTAGGTTAACCAAGAATGCAAACACCCCCAATCCAATAGCGAGTTGCCAAACGATGACATAAGAGCCGGTGCGATCAAATAAATAGCCCCCTAAGAATGCACCGCAAAAGCTACCAAGTTGGTGTGAAAAAAATACTAGGCCAGAAAGCATGGTGAGGTACTTCACTCCAAAGATTTGCGCTACGATGCCATTGGTTAGGGGAATTGTTGATAGCCACAAAAAGCCCATGATTGCAGCGAAGATATAAGTAGTGGTGGGGCTTAGGGGTAGCAATAAGAAACCAGCAATAGCAATCGAGCGACCTAAATAAATGCTTGATAACAAATAACGCTTAGGAAGCCGTTGACCTAAGATGCCAGCACTATAGGTGCCAAAGATATTGAATAGGCCAATCAGGGCTAGGGCAGTAGTTGCTACCGCTGGCGCACCAACTGCTGGATAAATCGATGAGAGATCTTTCAGGTAGGGGGCAAGGTGAACGGCAATAAAGACCACCTGAAAGCCGCAAACAAAATATCCTAGGGTAAGCAAACGAAAGCTCGGATTACCGATTGCCTCTTTGAGTGCTTCCTTGATGGTTTGATCACCATAACTATGTTGATGTGCAAAATTTTTCTCACGCAATAAAAAAGCGGTGGGAATCATCAAGCTTGCCATTAATGCCAATATCAATAGAGCATCTTGCGCACCAAATGCGCTTAATAAGCCTTGCTCAGCAGGAATCATTAAGAACTGCCCAAAAGATCCAGCGGCAGCAGCAATTCCCATAGCCCAAACACGTTTATCCGCTGGAACATTGCGACCTAAGATACCGTAGACCACACTATAGGTGGTGGCAGTTTGTGCGAGACCAATTAATAATCCACCTGCAATAGTGAAATTGAGGGCATCTGTAGAAATTGCCATCCCAACTAAACCCAAGGCATAAAGCGCTCCACCAACAACCATGATCTTGAAGGCGCCAAATCGATCGGCTAGAGCCCCGGTAATTGGTTGAACTGCACCCCAAATTAAATTTTGAAGAGCAATCGTCAACGCAAAGGTTTCGCGTCCCCAGCCATTGGCCATGGTGATAGGCAAGTTAAACAAGCCAAAGCCGTGGCGTATGCCCATAGACATCGTCACCATAAAGCCCCCAAAAATGAGGACTTGAGCCATGGATAGGGATGTTTTAGGGCTTGTGCTCATTAAATAATTCCTTTGGCTTTGAGTTGAGCAATAGAGGCATCATCAAGGTGAAGACGCTCATGCAACACTTCATTGGTGTGCTGCCCCAATGTGGGTGGTGCCATGCGAACTTCTGTTGGTGTTTTAGAGAGCTTCATGGGACTTGCCACAAGTTTCATGGTTCCCACAGTGGGATGCGGAACATCAATCTGTACTTCTCTAGCAATCACCTGCTCATTTTCAAAGACTTCTTTGAAGTTATTAATAGGGCCGCAGGGAACATTCGCTGCCTCTAAAAGTGCAATCCATTCCCCTTTGGTTTTCTTGCGAGTCATCGCCTCCAACAGGGGAACAAGCTGTTTGCGATGCAAGACTCGGTCAGGATTTGTTAGGTATAAAGGATTATCTGCCAGATGGGCTTCGCCGCCTGCGGTCACAAAGTGACGAAACTGCCCATCATTGCCTGCGCCAACAATCATCCAGCCATCTGAGGTTGGAAAGGTTTGATAAGGAACGATGATAGGGGAGGCGTTGCCCCAGCGACGAGGAATCTCGCCGGAAGTAAGGTATGCGCTCGAGACATTGGCCATTACGGCAATTTGTGTATCAAGCAAGGACATATCAATGTATTGGCCTTCACCCGTATGATCACGGTGTACTACAGCAGCCAATATCGCAGTAGTGGCATACATTCCAGTAAAAATATCGGCAATAGCTACGCCAGATTTTTGTGGGCTAGCCCCCTCAACATCTTCGGCTTCGCCAGTCACACTCATAAAGCCACCCATTCCTTGAATAATGAAGTCATATCCAGGGCGATGAGCATAAGGGCCTGTTTGTCCGAACCCAGTAATAGAGCAATAGATCAAATCAGGTTTGATCTTTTTTAGGCTTTCATAATCAAGGCTGTATTTCGCCAGATCGCCAACCTTATAGTTTTCAATTACTACATCTGATTCAGCGGCCAATTGACGAATGATCTCTTGGCCTTCAGGCTTGCTAATATCAACGGTAATCGATCGCTTGTTGCGATTGATGCAAATAAAATAGGCAGATTCTTCGGTATCTTGACCTTTTGGATCTTTAGCAAAGGGAGGACCCCAGTGCCGGGTGTCGTCACCAGCCCCCGGGCGCTCAACTTTGATGACATCCGCGCCCAGATCAGCAAGATTCTGAGCACACCAAGGACCAGCAAGCACACGGCTAAGGTCTAAAACGCGAATATGACTTAAGGCTCCCATACCCAATTTTGGCATGGATGGCAGGGGAATATCAGAAAAGTCCGACCTCTTCCCAGACATGGCTACAATTTTGGCGCATGGCTACCCGTAAAATTTCCGAATACAGCGAATCATCGATTCAGGTCCTCAAAGGGCTGGAACCAGTCCGTCAGCGGCCTGGAATGTACACCCGAACCGATAACCCCCTTCATATCATTCAAGAGGTTTTGGATAACGCTTCTGATGAGGCCTTGGGTGGTTATGGCAAACAAATTATTGTGACGATGCACACCGATGGCAGTGTGAGTGTTGAAGATGACGGTCGTGGAATTCCGGTAGGGATGCACCCCACTGAGAAGTTACCAGTGGTGGAAATAGTATTTACGCAGTTGCATGCCGGCGGTAAATTTGAAAAGGGCACTGGTGGTGCTTACGCATTCTCTGGTGGATTGCACGGTGTGGGTGTTTCTGTAACGAATGCATTATCTAAACGACTTGAAGTGACAGTGTGGCGCGATGCTCAAGTTTCCACACTCATTTTTGCCGATGGCAAGGTAATTGAGAAGCTCAAATCTAAGCCCGCTTCAAAAGACGACAAATCTCACGGTACGCGTGTGCGTGCTTGGCCTGATGCCAAGTACTTCGACAGTGCTGCGATACCGATGGCAGAGTTAGTGCGCCTGCTCAGATCCAAAGCAGTGTTGTTGCCTCGCGTTAAAGTAACTCTTATCCAAGAAAAGTCAGGTGAAAGCCAATCATGGCAATACGCACAAGGCTTGCGCGGCTATCTGAATGAAGCGATGGCTCAGTCAGGACATGGACCGGAAGTCATTCCTCCATTCGAGGGCGAGCAATATGCGACAGGTACCGGTGATGATGATTCCTTTGCTGAAGGAGAGGGTGCGGCATGGGTGGTTTGCTGGACAGAAGATGGCGCCCCAGTGCGCGAAAGTTATGTGAACTTAATTCCTACTCCTGCTGGCGGCACCCATGAAAGTGGTCTGCGTGAAGGATTGTTTAATGCAGTAAAAGGCTTCATTGAAATGCATGCATTGCAACCAAAAGGCGTGAAACTGATGCCTGAAGATGTATTTGCACGAGCTTCGTTTATTTTGTCTGCCAAAGTATTGGATCCTCAATTTCAAGGTCAAATTAAAGAGCGATTAAATTCACGTGATGCAGTGCGTTTAGTGTCTGGCTATGCTAAATCTGCACTTGAGCTATGGCTTAATCAGCACGTCGACTATGGTCGTAAATTAGCTGACTTGGTAATCAAACAAGCCCAAGCTCGTACTCGCGCTGGGCAAAAGGTCGAGAAGAAAAAGTCCTCGGGTGTAGCAGTACTGCCAGGCAAGCTAACCGATTGCGAGAGTGAAGATATTGCTCAAAATGAAATCTTCCTAGTAGAAGGAGATTCTGCAGGCGGTTCTGCCAAGATGGGTCGTAATAAAGAATATCAAGCCATTTTGCCTCTCCGCGGTAAGGTATTAAATACTTGGGAGGCAGAGCGCGATCGTTTATTTGCCAATAATGAAGTTCACGATATCGCTGTTGCGATTGGTGTCGACCCTCATGGCCCGAATGATGACCCTGATTTATCCAATTTGCGCTATGGCAAGATTTGCATCCTTTCTGATGCGGACGTTGATGGTGCGCACATCCAGGTCTTGCTTCTCACTTTATTTTATAAACACTTTCCTAAGCTAATCGATTTGGGTCACGTGTATATTTCTAGACCGCCATTGTTTAGGGTGGATGCCCCTGCAAGAGGTAAAAAACCCGCGCAAAAAATTTATGCCTTAGATGCCAGCGAACTTCAAGCAATTGAAGATAAATTGCGCAAGGAAGGCGTTAAGGAAACAGCATGGCAAATTTCTCGCTTCAAAGGATTGGGTGAGATGAGTGCTGAGCAGTTGTGGGATACCACTCTAAATCCTGATACACGTCGCTTGCTGCCGGTAACTCTAGGCTCTTGGACTGAAGATGAAACATTTAAAACCATGGATATGCTGATGGGTAAATCAGAATCTGGGGCACGCCGTGATTGGCTTGAAGAGCGTGGTAATGAAGTTGAGGCAGATATTTAATGGCTACTGAGAAGACACCGGGTAAGAATAAAGCTGCTGAGCAGGCTGATTTATTTTCAAACGCCATTGAAGAGATGGATATTGTTGAGGTGGATGAGGCGCCTAAAGTGGCTGCATCTTCTAAAAGTGGCACTAATGGACCAAGAGACCCTCATGATCCAAAAACAATGGATTTGAATGAGGATAACAAGGATAGTTTGACGCTGGCTGTTTATGCAGAGCGCGCTTATCTAGATTACGCCATTAGCGTTGTAAAGGGACGTGCTTTACCAGAAGTTGCGGATGGTCAAAAACCAGTTCAACGACGCATCTTGTTCTCCATGAACGAGATGGGTCTTCGTGCTGATGCTAAGCCCGTAAAGAGTGCGCGCGTTGTCGGTGATGTGTTGGGTAAGTTTCACCCTCATGGTGATCAATCTGCTTATGATGCTTTAGTGCGATTGGCGCAAAGTTTCTCGCTGCGTTACCCCTTAATCGATGGCCAAGGTAACTTCGGTTCGCGCGATGGAGATGGTGCTGCGGCGATGCGTTATACCGAAGCACGTTTAACGAAGATTGCAGGTTTGCTGTTAAGTGAAATCGACGAAGGCACTGTTGATTTTGCGCCTAACTATGATGGTTCATTCCAAGAGCCAAAATTATTGCCAGCCCGTTTACCATTTGTTTTACTTAACGGGGCATCTGGTATCGCTGTAGGTATGGCGACCGAAATTCCATCGCACAATTTGCGGGAAGTAGCTTTAGCCGCGATTGCCTTGATGAAGTCACCTAAGTTATCTACTGCTGATTTGTTGGAGATCATGCCTGGCCCAGATTATCCAGGCGGCGGTCAAATTATTTCCTCGCCTGCAGAGATTGCGCAGATTTATGAAACTGGTCGCGGTAGTCTTAAAGTGCGTGCGCGTTGGTCTATTGAAGAATTGGCTCGTGGCCAGTGGCAAATTATTGTTAATGAATTACCGCCATCAACATCTTCGCAACGTGTTTTGCAAGAGATTGAAGAGATTACCAATCCAAAAGTGAAGGTTGGTAAGAAAACTTTAACTCCTGAACAGAACAATCTGAAGTCCACCATCTTGAATGTTTTAGATGGTGTACGTGACGAATCTAGTAAAGATGCTCCGGTTCGTTTGGTATTTGAACCAAAGAGTAAAAATATTGATGTAAATGAGTTCATCAATCTCTTGTTGGCGCATACATCCCTTGAGTCTAATGCGCCAATGAACTTGGTGATGATTGGCAACGATGGCCGCCCTCGTCAAAAGAGCTTAAAGGATATTATTTCTGAGTGGATTGAATTCAGGGTTGTGACAGTGACTCGTCGAACTCAATTCCGTCTCGGTAAAGTAAAAGACCGGATGCACATATTGGAAGGGCGTCTAATCGTTCTTCTGAATATTGATAAGGTCATTAAGATTATTCGTAATAGCGATGAGCCTAAAGCCGATTTGATCAAAGAGTTTAAGCTTACTGATCGCCAAGCTGAGGATATTTTAGATATCCGCTTGCGTCAATTGGCTCGTTTAGAAGGCATCAAGATTGAGCAAGAGCTAAAAGAGCTCAAATCTGAACGTGATGACTTAGAAGGGCTGTTGAAGAGTGATACGGTTTTACGTAAACGTATCATTAAAGAAATTGAAGCCGATATCAAAGACTTTGGCGATGATCGCCGAACCCTAATTCAAGAAGATAAACGGGCTGTTGCAGAGACCAAGGTGATTGATGAGCCCGTTACTGTCATCGTGTCTCAAAAAGGTTGGGTGCGCGTTCGTCAGGGTCATGAGCATGATGCAACACAGTTCAGCTTCAAGGCTGGTGATGCTCTCTACGCAACCTTTGAAGTGCGCACTGTTGATGTGATTCAGGGATTTGGAAGCGATGGACGTGTATATACGGTTCCAGTTAGCGAATTACCAGGTGCTCGTGGGGATGGTTCGCCATTAACCAGCTTCGTAAATCTAGCTGCTGGATCTCAAATGGTTGCGTATTACGCAGGCCAGCCTGATGACTTGGTCTTGTTATCCACAAAAGCAGGTTATGGATTCTTGGCTAATGTAGCTGATATGAGCACCCGCAATAAGGCTGGTAAATCATTCATTAGTATTGATGCAAAAGTTGCAGGCGATGCACCGCTTGGCGCTGCTAAGGTAGAGGTAGGTATGAAGCAGGTTGCTTGTTTATCTGCAGCCTCAAAGTTGCTGGTATTCCCCTTGGATGAATTAAAGCGTTTGCCTACTGGTGGTAAGGGCGTAATCCTGATGGGTCTCGATGACAAAGAGTTCATGTCTTCTGCAATTGCGGTCGGGCCTAATGGGGCAACCTACTCTGGTGCCGGACGTGCAGGCAAGCCCACTGAGTTGAGCTTAGATGCCAAAACACTGAAGTCTTTTGCAGGTAATCGGGCTCGTAAAGGACATTTTGTTGAGCCTCGCCTGAAAGACGGCAAGCTAAAAGCAAACTGAGGCCGGCTGCCTAACAAAGCCAAGCTAAAAAACTACCCTTTTTTAGGTAGGCTAACTCCATATTTGACGGCGATCACTTCCGCCAGTATGGAGACAGCGATCTCTGGTGGGGTGAGGGCTCCTATAGACAAACCTACAGGGCCATAAAGTTTCTCAACCTCTTCTTTGCTGACATCAAACTCAATTAAGCGCTCTTTGCGCTTTTGGGTGTTTTTTCTGCTACCTAAGGCGCCTACATAGAATGCGGAAGACTTGAGGGCCTCCATCAATGCCATGTCATCGAGTTTAGGGTCATGGGTCAAGGCTACTACTGCAGTATGGGGGTCCACGCCAATCTCAAGTAGAACATCATCGGGCATACCTTGAATAAAGGTGACATCAGAGCGATTTAATCCTTCGGCGTATTCTTCGCGCGGGTCAATCACAATGACTTCAAAGTCAGACGCAATAGCAAAATCTGCTGTGTATTGAGAGAGCTGACCTGCGCCAATAATGACCATACGCCAGCGTGGACCATAGGTAGTGCACATCTCCTTAGCTGTACAAGCAAATTCATCGTTACGTGTACCGGGCTCTAAAGTTGATTTGCCCGTTCCAATATTTACAGACCGTTTGATAATTTGATGGGAGCTGATGCTTAGCAATATTTGCTCCAATATTGCGATTTCAGGCTTGGGCTCTACTAATAGACGCAATGTGCCGCCACAAGGTAGACCAAAGCGTGCCGCTTCTTCTTGGCTAACTCCATACACTACTATCTCAGGGGTATTACGAGTCAAAATTTCGCTTTGTACGCGACTGATCAGGTCATCCTCGACGCAACCTCCAGAGACGGATCCTGCAACTTGTCCATCATTGCGGATGGCAAGCCAAGATCCAACTGGCCGTGGGGCAGAGCCCCAAGTTTGAACAACAGTGGCTATTGCTACAGAATGGCCTGATTGAAGCCAGTTCACTGCGGATTTGAGTACGCTCAGATCGGTGCTATTCATTCGGTATCTTCATTTTTAAATTCTTATTTATTATCACCCTAATGAGTTCATTGCGTAAATCTTCCAATCTGCGTATAGCGATCGTCTTATTAGCTGCCGGCGAAGGAAGTCGTATGGGCTCTGTTCCGAAGGCGCTCTTGCAAAAGGATGGAAAAACTCTTTTGGAAAGGTTTTGTACTGCTATTAAAGCGCTTCATCCAGTTGAGTTCATTGCCATTACCGGATTTCATGCAGTGCCAATAGAGCAAGAGCTCAATAGATTGGCTAAGTTGATGGATCTATCCATCACCATCATCCGTAACCAAAATGCATCTTCTGGACAAGCCTCATCCGTAAGGCTTGCTCTTGAATCCTTGGGTGATGCATTTGATGTAGTGGCAATGTGTTTGAGTGATCAGCCGCAGATTGGTGAAGATGAACTAATTGCCTTGCTAAATCAATTTGTTGATCGCGGGTCGCATCAAGATGTGTTGATGCCGATGGTGGGAGGTCAACGTGGCAATCCCGCGCTATTTTCTAAGAGGGCTGCAGATGAGATGCTGCAAATCCCGGGGATGGTTTGTAGATCGTTTATGGATAAGAATCCAAATCGCATCAAAATATTTAATTCTGATAATGACGCATATATTCTGGATGTCGACACTGACGCAGACATCCAGAAGCTAGGTATTAAACGAGATTAAATCTCAGCAATTAACTCAATCTCAACGCAGGCCCCAAGTGGAATTTGCGCAACCCCAAATGCACTACGAGCATGCTTGCCAGCATCGCCAAAAACTTCAAAGAGTAATTCAGAGCACCCATTTACCACCAGATGTTGTTCAGTGTATTCATTGGTGGAGTTCACCAGTCCCATTACTTTAACGATGCGCTTAACCTTGTCGAGTGAGCCAAGATGATTTTGCAGGGTAGAAATGAGGTCAATCGCAATGGATCTGGCGGCTGCTTTGCCTGTTTCCGTATCCATATCTTTGCCGAGCTTACCAACCCATGGTTTGCCATCGCGTTTGGCAATATGTCCCGATAGAAATACCGTATTACCTGATGTAGCAGCCATTACATAAGCAGCTGCTGGTGGTCCTGGCGGAGGTAAATCAATTCCAAGGGTTTTTAATCGATCATTGATAGTGCTCATGGTTTTCTCGGTTAGGGTTTCATCAGATGCAAATATTACTGGTAATTTGTCAGAGACAAGTTATTTAGATAGTTGACGCATTGCTGTCTCTAAGCCGTTTAAGGTGACAGGGTACATGCGATCTTTCATAAGTTTTTTCATGATGTCGATGGATTGACGATATTCCCAGATGGATTCAGGTTCAGGATTGAGCCACGCAAAGTGCGGAAAGTGATCCAAGAGTCGATTAATCCATACTGCGCCAGCTTCTTTGTTGTTATATTCAACTGAACCATTGGGACTGAGGATCTCATAAGGAGACATTGTGGCATCACCCACAAAAATCAGTTTATAGTCAGGCCCGTATTTATTAATAATGTCCTGCGTGGCTGTCACTTGGTCTCTGCGCCGTCGATTGCTTTGCCAGAGATTTTCATAAATACAGTTATGAAAATAATAGTGCTCTAAATGTTTGAACTCTACTTTGGCTGCGGAAAATAACTCACCAATACGCTGAATATGATCATCCATTGAGCCACCGACATCCATGAGCAACAATACCTTGACTTGGTTATGGCGTTCTGGCCGCATCTGAATATCCAGCATGCCTGCGTTTGCTGCAGTTGAGTGAATTGTTTTTTCAAGGTCGAGCTCTAGTGCCGAGCCCTGGCGAGCAAAGCGACGTAAACGCCTTAAAGCCACTTTAATATTTCTGGTGCCAAGAGCTAGGTTGCTGTCGTAATCTTTAAATTCACGAGCTTCCCAAACTTTAATAGCAGTGCGATTACCTGCGCTGTCGCCGCCAATACGAATGCCCTCTGGGTGATAGCCGCTATGTCCAAAAGGCGATGAGCCGCCAGCGCCAATCCACTTATTGCCACCCCCGTGCCATTCTTTTTGTTCTTTGAGCAATTCTTCAAGTCTTTTTCTGAGTGCCTCGGGGCCGCCTAGCTTTTGTAAAGCCGCTTTTTCTTCTTCGGATAAAACTCGCTGTAATTTTTTTTCCAGCCAATCGACAGGAATATCTGGCGATAGGGCGATGATTTGCTCGACCCCTTTAAAGTAGTTACCAAATACTTGATCAAAGCGATCAAAGTATTGCTCATCTTTGACCAGCGTCATGCGTGATAGTTGATAAAACTCATCCATTGATGGGGCTATCACCCCTGTCTTTAGTGCTTCTAATAAAGTTAAGAACTCTCTCACAGAAACAGGCACTTTGGCCTCTTTCAACTTGAGAAAGAATGAGATTAACATTTCTCTAGTCTATTTTTTAGCGGGTATTTAGCGATGATTGCGATTCATCATCACTAAACGCTCAAAAAGATGAATGTCTTGTTCATTCTTGAGTAAAGCGCCATGTAGAGGGGGCACCACAATTTTTTCATCTTGTGAGTGGAGGGCCTCTGGTGGAATATCCTCCGCGAGCAAGAGCTTCAACCAGTCAATCAATTCGGAGGTGGATGGCTTCTTCTTTAGTCCTGGTAATGCGCGGATTTGATAGAAGGCTTTAAGAGCAGCATCTAGAAGATCTTGTTTGATATTGGGATGATGTACATCCACAATGCTTTGCATCGTATTTGCATCTGGAAAACTAATGTAATGAAAGAAACAGCGACGCAAGAAAGCATCTGGTAATTCTTTTTCATTATTGGAAGTAATAATGACAAGAGGGCGGTGCTTTGCTTTTATTAGCTCGCGGGTTTCATATACATAAAACTCCATTCGGTCAATTTCACGTAAGAGATCATTTGGAAATTCGATATCTGCTTTATCGATCTCGTCAATGAGCAGTACAGTGGGATGATCTGCTTCAAATGCTTGCCATAAGACGCCTTTTACAATGTAGTTGCGAATGTCTTTAACTTTTTCATCGCCTAACTGAGAGTCACGCAGACGACTAACAGCATCGTACTCGTAGAGCCCTTGCTGGGCCTTGGTGGTAGATTTGATGTGCCATTGCAACAGTGGCATCTTGAGGGCGGATGCCACCTCTTCTGCCAGCATTGTTTTGCCTGTTCCTGGCTCCCCTTTTATGAGAAGTGGGCGCTGTAGCGCTATTGCTGCATTTACAGCCAGCTTCAGGTCATCTGTTGCCACGTATTGCTGGCTTCCATCAAAGCGCATTGAGGGTTTAGGGTTGCTAGTCTTGTATGCTGAGGTCATTTCGGACAATCAAAATCTGTTATGTGGGGTGTTCCAGTATAGGTAAATGGCGTTCAATTTTCAGTATTTCTACTGATTTTTGACGCCGAAGGGCCAAAAGCATGACCCAAATGCGGGTCGAATAGGTCACTCTCCGCTATACTCTCCCCAGTTGATTTAAATCAAACTCATAAATACTGATTTCTATGAAAAAACTCTCAATTCTTTCTAAATTGCTCGTCTGTGCTGGTCTGGCGTTTGCTGGATTTGCGGCTCAGGCCGATGAAGTTAAAGGTAACGCTAGTGCTGGTAATGGCAAGGTATGGCTTTGTGTAGGTTGCCACTCAATTCCTGACTACCGTGCTGACTATCCATTGGTTTACAGAGTTCCGATGTTGGGCGGTCAGAATGCTGCATATATTGCTTCTGCTTTAGCGGCATACAAAAAAGGTGAAAGAAAACACCCGACAATGCGCTCCATCGCAGCTAGCTTGTCTGATCAGGACATGGCTGATATTGGCGAGTACTATGCTGCGCAAACTGCCAGCTCACCGAATAACCCATTGAAGTAATAGAGGCGCCTTTATGAAATTTGCACTAATTACAGCAGCATTGCTTTCTGGTATTGGTTTGGTAAATGTGGCAAATGCTACAAGCGTTGATAAAGGAAAGGCTTTGGTAGAGAAAGCGAATTGCGCTTCATGCCACGGCGCCGGCTTAAATGCCCCGATCTTGCCTGCGTATCCTAAATTAGCTGGTCAATATCCTGATTACATCTATTACGCATTAAAGGCTTACAAGGTAGGCAATGGCAACGCGCAATATGGACGCAATAACGCAGTAATGGGCTCTCAGGTTCAGTCTTTAACTGATGCTGATTTGCATGATATTGCAGCTTATATAGCTTCATTGCCGGGGAACTTTGTTATCAAGAAGTAGGTTTTCCCATAACTTCATGCGAAAAGGCTTGGGTAATTTTCCAAGCCTTTTTTCTTTGTATACATCAAAGTACTATCTGAGCGCCTCTAATCCGCGCTCCATATGTTTTCTCATTGCCACTTCGGCGCCTGTTTGATCGCGCTTTAAAAGCGCTTTAAGTATTTCTCGATGCTCAAGCAAGGAGTTTTGTAGTCTTCCTGTGCTGGTTAGTGAATCGCGACGATGTAGTTTGAGAACTTTTCTCAAATCTGCAATGACGCCATTCATCCAGCGATTGCCTGCAATTTCTTGAATAAGTTCGTGAAATTTTCCATTGATTTCAAAAAATTGTTCTATATCCCGATCGGCGGCGGCTTTTTCTAAGCGGTGATGCCAATAGTCGAGTTGATTAAGCTCTTCCTCGGTAGCCTTAATTGCTGTTTGTTTGGCTGCTTCGCCCTCTAGCAAGGAGAGGATGGTAAAGATCTGCTCAAGATCATTTCTAGCTATTTCTGTTACATAAGCGCCACGACGCATTTTGATCGTCACCAAACCTTCAGAAGCGAGAACTTTGATTGCTTCCCGCATTGGGGTGCGACTAATCCCAAACTGGTCAGCAAGGCTTTGCTCATCAAGCCAGCTACCTGGGGCTAATTGTTTGGCAAATATCTGCTCCCGAAGCTTGTCTGCGACGTCTTCGTACAAGGGTCTATTATTCAGTTTTGTATTCATAATTATGAATACATGATAACTAGACAAATGACAAATAGTCAAGCAGAATTACAGAATCTTATATGCAATGCAACAAAAAACTAGGGAGTGTTTTGTGAGTTCAGAAAAGAAAAATCCATCCAGCAAAGAATGGCCATCATTTCCAGATGTGAGTTTAGATTCTTGGAATAAAGCTGCGCAAAAGTCAGCGCCTAATGGTGATGTTAATCAGCTTGGCTGGAAAACTCCCGATGGAATTCATTTAAAAGCACTCTATACGTCTGCAGATTCAAAAGACCTTAATTACAAAGATACATTGCCAGGTTTTGAGCCATTTGTTCGTGGGCCACAAGCAACGATGTATTCAGTACGTCCTTGGACCATTCGTCAGTATGCTGGTTTTTCAACGGCCGAAGAATCAAATGCTTTTTATCGCAAAGCTTTGGAGGCTGGAGGACAAGGCGTTTCTGTTGCATTCGATTTGGCAACCCATCGCGGTTATGACTCCGATCATCCTCGTGTAACGGGTGACGTTGGTAAGGCTGGTGTGGCGATTGATTCTGTAGAGGATATGAAAATTTTGTTTGACGGAATCCCGTTAGATAAGGTTTCTGTGTCGATGACCATGAACGGAGCGGTTCTGCCAGTGCTGGCTGGGTACATTGTTGCAGGTGAGGAGCAGGGCGTTAAGCAAGAGCAATTGTCTGGAACGATTCAGAACGATATTCTGAAAGAGTTCATGGTGCGTAATACCTATATTTATCCACCAGAGCCTTCAATGCGAATCATTGGCGACATTATTGAGTACACCGCCAAGAATATGCCTAAGTTCAACTCGATTTCTATTTCGGGTTATCACATGCAAGAAGCGGGCGCCAATCAAGTATTGGAGCTGGCGTTTACATTGGCTGACGGTAAGGAGTATGTCAAAACTGCTTTAGCAAAAGGATTGGATGTTGATGGTTTTGCTGGTCGCCTTTCATTCTTTTTTGCGATCGGTATGAACTTCTACCTTGAAGTAGCTAAATTGCGCGCGGCACGCTTATTGTGGTGGCGCATCATGAAGTCCTTTGAACCTAAAAATCCAAAATCATTGATGCTACGAACCCACTGTCAGACATCGGGCTGGTCTTTGACGGAGCAAGATCCTTATAACAACGTTGTGAGAACGACTGTTGAGGCGATGGCTGCAGTATTTGGTGGCACACAGTCTTTGCATACCAATTCTTTAGATGAGGCAATTGCCTTACCTTCCGAATTCTCAAGCCGTATTGCCAGAAACACCCAGCTCATTTTGCAAGAAGAAACCCATATCACCAGCGTAATCGATCCATGGGCCGGCTCATACATGATGGAGAGTTTGACTCAAGAGATGGCTGATAAAGCTTGGGAGATTATTGAAGAAGTTGACGCAATGGGTGGCATGACTAAGGCTGTTGAAAGTGGTTGGGCTAAGCTCAAAATTGAAGCCGCTGCTGCTGAAAAACAGGCGAAGATTGATTCAGGTTCTGATGTGATCGTTGGGGTAAATAAATATAAGCTGGCCAAAGAAGATCTTGTTGATGTATTGATGATTGATAACGACAAGGTTCGTGATGGACAGGTTGCTCGCCTCAAAGATATCAAAGCGAAGCGTGACAGTAAAAAAGTACAGGCTGCATTAGATGCTTTAACCAAGGCTGCTGAAGAAGGCTCAGGTAATTTACTAGAGTTATCTGTCAACGCAATTCGTCTGCGTGCAACAGTTGGTGAGGTCTCAGATGCATTAGAAAAAGTTTACGGGCGCCATCGCGCCGATACTCAAAAGGTGACCGGAGTGTATGCTGCTGCTTATGACTCAGCTGAGGGCTGGGCAAAATTACAAACAGAAATTGCAGATTTTGCAAAAGAGTTTGGTCGTCGTCCACGTGTGATGATTGCTAAGCTTGGTCAAGACGGCCATGATCGTGGCGCAAAGGTGGTTGCAACCGCTTATGCCGATCTTGGCTTTGATGTGGATATTGGTCCTCTATTTCAGACTCCAGAAGAGTGCGCGCGTCAGGCGATTGAGAATGACGTTCATGCATTAGGCGTTTCAACCTTAGCGGCTGGTCACAAGACTCTTGTTCCAGCAATTATTGCTGAACTGAAAAAACAAGGTGCTGACGACATCATTGTCTTTGTTGGTGGAGTTATACCAAGACAGGATTATGAGTTCCTGTATGAGGCTGGCGTTAAAGGCATCTACGGTCCAGGTACACCAATTCCTGCTTCAGCCAAGGATGTGCTTGAGCAAATCCGTAAATCTGTAAAACCTACTTAATACGATCTAGGCGAGATAGGCAAGATGATCGAGGCAGTTGATCAGGCTTTGGTAAATGACCTCACCAGCGCCCCGTCGCTAAAGCAGCGAAGGGCGTTGGCAAAAGTCATTACATTGCTTGAGTCGACTCGACTAGATCATCGCAAACGCGCTGACGAAGTGCTTAATGCTCTACTGCCAAAAACAGGGAAGTCATTCCGCTTGGGTATTTCTGGTGTTCCAGGTGTTGGTAAGTCCACCTTAATTGAATCTCTTGGCCTGTATTTGATTGAGAAAGGTCATCGGGTTGCAGTTCTCGCAATTGATCCCTCATCAAGTTTATCCGGCGGCTCTATTTTGGGCGACAAGACTCGAATGGAGCGACTTTCTGTTTTAGAAAATGCGTTCATCCGTCCAAGCCCATCATCTTTAACCTTGGGTGGTGTAGCAGAAAAAACCCGCGAAGCCATGCTGGTGGCTGAAGCCGCTGGTTTTGATGTGGTGATTGTTGAAACTGTAGGTGTAGGTCAAAGCGAGATAGCGGTAGCGGGCATGACGGATATGTTTTTGCTACTTCAGTTACCTAACGCTGGAGATGATTTGCAAGCGATCAAGAAGGGTGTCATGGAAATCGCTGATTTGATTGTCATTAATAAGGTAGATATCGATCCTGATGCAGCAATGCGTGCGCAACTCTTTATTACTAGCTCATTACGTTTGTTAGGCTTTCAAGGCAATCCAGATCACGCCTCGCATGATCTCAATTATTGGCATCCCACGGTAATGACGTTGAGTGCTCTTGAAGGTCGAGGCGTCCCAGAGTTATGGGAAAAGATTTCTCATTTTGAAAAGCTACAGAAGGCAAACGGTAAGTTTGACTCACGTCGTAAGCAACAAGCTGGAGCATGGATGTGGGATCGTATTGATGCGGGTTTAAAGAATGCATTTCGTAGTAATGAGGCGGTGCAAGCGCTTCTACCAAATTTAGTTGCAGAAGTTAATCAAGGAACCATGGCGCCTTCAGTTGCGGCAAGACGCTTATTGGAGTCCATGGGTCATGAATTTTTCTAAGGAGTAGGTAATGAAGGAAATCATTCAACAACTAGAGGCAAAGCGTGAGCTAGCGCGCCTTGGTGGTGGGCAAAAGCGTATTCAAGCTCAACACTCAAAAGGCAAGCTAACGGCTCGAGAGCGAATTGAACTATTGCTTGATGCGGGTACATTTGAAGAATGGGACATGTTTGTTGAGCACCGTTGCCACGACTTTGGAATGGGTGATCAGACTGTACCAGGCGATGGTGTTGTCACTGGCTATGGAATGATTAACGGCCGTCTAGTATTTGTGTTCTCTCAGGATTTCACGGTTTTAGGTGGCTCACTGTCCGAGGCGCATGCTGAGAAGATTTGTAAGATCATGGATCAAGCAATGAAGGTGGGTGCCCCAGTGATTGGTTTGAATGACTCTGGCGGTGCTCGAATTCAGGAGGGCGTTGCTTCTTTGGGTGGCTATGCAGAAATTTTCCAGCGTAACGTCACTGCCTCTGGTGTAATTCCACAAATTTCCTTGATCATGGGGCCATCAGCAGGTGGTGCCGTCTATTCACCAGCGCTCACTGACTTCATCTTTATGGTGAAAGATAGCTCCTATATGTTCGTAACTGGCCCAGAAGTGGTTAAAACAGTTACGCACGAAGATGTTACTGCTGAAGAATTGGGTGGAGCTGTCACCCATTCAACTGTATCTGGCGTTTGTGATTTGGCTTTTGACAATGATGTTGATGCCATCATGATGCTGCGTCGCTTCTTCAACTATCTACCTTTATCAAATCGTGAGAAGCCTCCCCTTATCAAAGGTGCAAACCGTACCGAAGAGCCAGATTTCTCTCTAGATACCTTAGTGCCCTCCAACCCGAATCAACCTTATGACATGAAAGAGTTGATAGAGAAGATTGTTGATGATGGCGAATTCTTTGAGCTTCAACCGGATTATGCAAAGAACATCGTCATTGGTTTTGCACGAATGGAAGGTCGCTCAATTGGTATTGTGGCAAATCAACCGTTGGTATTAGCAGGTTGCTTAGATATTAAGGCCTCTATTAAAGCGGCGCGTTTTGTGCGCTTCTGTGATGCCTTCAATATTCCTGTGGTGACATTGGTCGATGTGCCTGGATTTATGCCAGGAACAGCTCAGGAATACGGCGGCATTATTAAACATGGTGCGAAATTACTCTATGCATATGCAGATTGCACAGTACCAAAAGTAACGCTCATTACCCGTAAAGCCTATGGCGGCGCATATGATGTGATGGCTTCGAAGCATTTACGAGGTGATGTGAACTTCGCTTGGCCATCTGCTGAGATTGCTGTGATGGGCCCTAAAGGTGCGGTTGAAATCATTTTCCGTGAAGAGAAGTCTGATCCAGAAAAGATCGCTGCTCGTGAAGCGGAATACAAATCTAAGTTTGCAAATCCCTTTGTGGCAGGTCGTCGTGGATATATTGATGATGTCATCCTTCCGCACGAAACCCGCAAGCGTATCGCTCGCTCTTTAGCGATGCTAAAAGACAAAGATTTGAAGAATCCTGCGCGTAAACACGGCAATATTCCTCTGTAAAGGCGCTGATAAAAATGACTACGAAAATGTTTAAGAAAATTCTGATTGCTAACCGCGGCGAGATCGCTTGCCGTGTGATGAAGACCGCCAAGAAGATGGGTATTAAAACCGTCGCCGTGTATTCAGAGGCGGATAAAGAGGCTCGACACGTACAGCTGGCTGATGAAGCGGTTTGTATTGGGCCAGCTCCATCAAGAGAGTCCTATCTTGTAATGGATCGGATCATACAAGCTTGTAAAGATACCGGTGCCGAAGCAGTTCACCCAGGCTATGGATTCCTCTCTGAGAACGAGCAGTTCGCTAAGCGTTGCGAAGAGGAAGGCATCGTCTTTATTGGACCTAAGCATCAGTCTATTGCAGCCATGGGGGACAAGATCGCTTCTAAGAAACTAGCTCAAGAGGCTAAGGTCAATACGATTCCTGGTTACAACGATGCCATTGACACCAACGAAGAGGCTGTCAAGATTGCTCAAGGTATTGGCTATCCAGTCATGATTAAAGCCTCAGCAGGTGGCGGTGGTAAGGGCTTGCGTGTGGCGTTTAATGACAAAGAGGCTGCCGAAGGCTTTGCAGCATGTAAAACCGAAGCTATGAATAGCTTTGGGGATGATCGCATCTTTATTGAAAAGTTTGTTGAAGGCCCAAGACATATCGAGATACAAATCTTGGGCGATTCTCATGGCAATGTGGTCTACCTCAACGAGCGTGACTGCTCTATTCAACGTCGCCATCAAAAGGTGATTGAAGAGGCGCCATCGCCATTTATCGATCCTGCTACTCGTAAGGCCATGGGCGAGCAAGCAGTTGCTCTTGCTAAAGCGGTTAACTACCAGTCGGCTGGAACAGTAGAGTTTGTCGTCGGCAAAGACAAGTCTTTCTATTTCCTGGAAATGAATACCCGTTTACAGGTAGAGCATCCAGTTACTGAGAGCATCACCGGTCTTGATCTTGTAGAGCAGATGATTCGTGTTGCTGCTGGTGAAAAGTTATCTTTCAAACAAGAGGATGTAAAGCTGGATGGCTGGTCAATGGAGTGTCGTATTAATGCAGACGACCCATTCCGCAACTTCCTGCCTTCTACAGGGCGTCTTGTTAAGTATCGCCCGCCAGAGTCAATCAATGGCGTTCGTGTTGACACTGGTGTGTATGAGGGTGGCGAGATTCCGATGTACTACGACTCTATGATTGCGAAGTTAATTGTGCATGGCAAGGATCGTACAGATGCCATCGAGAAGATGCGTTCTGCTTTGAACGACTTTGTGATTCGTGGCATTCATTCCAACATTCCATTTCAAGCGGCGTTATTACAACACCTACGATTTGTGAATGGCGACTTCACAACGGGCTTTATTGCTGAAGAATATCCAGAAGGCTTTAAGAAGGATTCAGTTCAACCTGCTGACCCCAAACGCTTGGCTGCACTGGCAGCTTTCATGCGTTATCGCTATCTCGAGCATATCAAGATGATTGATGGTCAGTTAGCCGGCCATGAAATGGTTATTGCTAAGAAATTTGTTGTGGTGACTGGCAAAAAAACAGGGTCTATGAATGATCCATATGAAGTTCCAATTCGGGTTGAGCTCAAAGATGGTGTCTATTCAGTATATATAGATGAAAAAGATGGTGTTAGCCGCTATGACATTGTCAGTGATTGGCGTCCAGGACAGATTTGCCTCAATGCAACCATTAATGGCACGCATAAAATCACCGCTCAAGTGGAGCGCAAGGGCGTGAAGTTCTATCTCATCTTAGATGGTGCGCATTATGAGTGTATGGTTCTCAGCCCGCTGGGCGCTGAGCTGCAACGCCGTATGCCAGTGAAACTTCCACCTGATACTTCTAAGCTTGTTATGTCACCTATGCCAGGTTTATTAACTAAAGTTGCCGTTAAGGTTGGCGAAACCGTAACGGCAGGCCAAAAATTGGCCTCAATTGAAGCAATGAAGATGGAAAACACGATTTCTGCTATGCAAGATGGTGTTGTTGCGGAGATCTGTGCCAAAGAGGGCGAAAGCTTGGCTGTCGATCAATTAATTATTCGTTTTGAATAAGAAGGGTTTCGTTTAAATGACAGCAAAGCCTTTTAAGATTCTCGGAATTCAGCAAATAGCTATTGGTGGCGAGAATAAAGATCGCCTTAAGAAATTATGGGTTGATTTATTCGGTTTTGAATATAAGAGCACTTTTGTATCTGAGCGTGAAAACGTAGATGAAGATATTTGTGCAATCGGCTCTGGAGCGCATGAGATCGAGGTTGATCTTATGCAATCCTTGGATATCAATAAAAAGCCAGCAGTGCATCAAACGCCGCTAAATCATATTGGTTTATGGGTTGATGATTTGCCGAAAGCTGTTGAGTGGTTATCGGCAAATGGCCTGCGCTTTGCGCCAGGCGGAATACGTAAGGGTGCCGGCGGCCATGAGATCACTTTTGTTCATCCCAAGGGTAATGATGAGTTTCCGATTGGGGGTGAGGGGGTCTTAATTGAGTTAGTTCAAGCACCCCCAGAAGTGATTGCTGGATTGAGTTCATAATTTGGGTTTTAGCCAACGCAATAAGAGTTCAACTTGAAACGCATATTGGCCATCGACACCTCATCAGCTTGGTGTTCGGTGGCTTTATCTTTAGGTGAGGTAGAGCCTATTTTTAGACATCAGCCGGTAGCGTCTGGTGCTAGTCAGCTGCTTTTGCCATGGATTGATGAATTGCTACTAGATTCAAAGATTGCTATTGCAGATTTGGATGCGATTGCGATTGACATTGGTCCAGGCGCATTTACAGGCGTACGATTAGGGGTTGCTGCAGTTCAAGGTTTGGCGCTTGCTGCAAATCTACCAGTGATTCCGGTTGCTAGCTTAGATGCAATCGCAATGCAGTTGCTATCTAGCCCAAGTTTCCTAAGGGTACGGCCAAATCAATTTGTAGTTGCAGTTGATGCACGCATGGACGAAATTTATTGGGCTAGGTATCAATACGTGTCAACGGATAGCATGTCCCAGAGGCTTGGCGATATCCATTTGAGTGGCCCTGAAGAAATAGACTTAGAAGGCACGCAGTATTTGGCTGGTAACGCTATTCATGCTTACGGCAATCGCCTGTATAGACACCATCAACTGCCTGTAGATCATGTAGAAGCAGATATTGGTGTTTCTGCACTAGGTATTTTGAGCAGTGCAATACCCGCATTGCTCAACGGCAAGCAAATATCCGTTCAAGAGCTAAAACCGCTTTATGTGCGTAATAAGGTAGCTTTAACTACCGAAGAGCGCGAACAGATCTTTAAAAAGAACGCTTAGCAATGACAAACCCAAAGGAAGTTGCCGAGCTTACTTTTATGCCTATGCAAATGGCAGATCTTGATGCTGTATTGGCAATCGAGTCTATTTCTCATATTCATCCATGGACCCGAGGAAACTTTTCCGACTCTCTAGCCGCAGCGCACTGGGCTTACTGCATTAGACCAAGACTTGCAGAGGGTGATGTGGCTCCAGGTACATTTTTAGATTCTCAAGCCTTATGGGCATATTGCATTCTCTATCCTGCGGTGGATGAGCTCCATCTATTAAACATCACAGTCTCGCCAAAATTAAGAAAGCTGGGATTAGGAACTCGAATGATGGAGGCCATCGAGGGTGTTGCGGCTCAGCAAAAGATGCCTCGAATTATCTTAGAAGTGCGACCCACAAATGATCCTGCTTTTGCCCTGTATAAAAAATTGGGATACGAGCAGATAGGCATACGCAAAGGCTACTATCCAGCCAGCCCTGAGACGGGTATTCGGGAGGATGCAATTGTGATGGCGAAATCCATTAAGCTAGAGTCATGAGCAATTTGCACGCAAGCTATTTGAAAGAAATGGGTATTACCGAATGGGTCACAAGAGAGCCAGGACCTTGCGTATCTCCAACTCCTGCGACAAACTCTACAGAAGATAATGCGATCTCACAAACTGTCGAATCATCAGCTCGCGCACATTGGTGGTTCTTTGGTGCTAAGCCTCAGGGTGAAGCGCAATTGCTCTTTCAGAATATCATTCGAGTTTTGGGTCTATCTTCTCAAGAGTGGTCTTGGAAACTCCTTAGTGACGACTTATCCAAGCTCACAATGTCAGAGGATGGGGCGCCAGTAGTTGCGCTTGCATTCGGTGGCCCAGCGGTACAGAAAGTAACGGGTGAGCGCGATCCCTTGCCCCAGTTGCGTGAAACTATTTTGGCCTTAAATACTGGAAATGATGACGAGATTCCAGTAGTAGCCTCTCAAGACCTTGCGCAAGTTGTTGGAAATCCAAAGGAGAAGGCTTTGCTATGGCAAGATTTGTTATTGGCTAAATCAGTTTTACAAAATACTTAGCGCAGAGTTCACTAAAAAGGCGTTGGTTTTTAGTGCTTGTGTTCGCCAATCAAATGCATTGAGTCGTATTCAGCCTGGTTACGAGCATGGCGTTTAATTACGAGCCACATGATTCCGCTGACTGCAAGTCCGAAGCCAATAATGACAGCTTGAACAGGTACATCCAACCAGATCAGTAATGAGTACATCGCTAGCATTGCAAGCACAGAAATATTTTCATTAAAATTTTGTACTGCGATTGAATGACCTGCAGACATGAGTACGTGGCCGCGATGTTGCAGTAAGGCGTTCATTGGCACTACAAAGTAGCCTGCCAACCAGCCAACTAATATTAATAAAGCATATGCTGGCAATAAATTGAGCGTGATCTGTAATTTGCCGATGGTCAACAGTGTTGTATTGGGCAATAAATCAGAGTTGTAGATCGCCATTATGCAGACTACTAAACCCATGGCAATGCCGTAGGGCAAGACATTGAGAGAATTGCGCAACGGTACGCGCCATGCAGCCCATACGGCACCACCAGCAACGCCAACGGCTGAGATGGCTTGTAATATAGCGCCTTGCGATAGATTCATGTGCAGGGCAACTTGAGCCCATTTAATAACAATAAATTGCAGGGTTGCACCAGCACCCCAAAATAGGGTCGTCACAGCTAGGGAGATTTGTCCCAAGCGATCATCCCAAAGTGTTTTGAAGCAAATTGAAAAATCCTTGATGAGTGCTATCGGATTTGTCTTTTGAGATACATAGCGCGCACCAGTATCAGGGATTTTGAGGTTAATGAGAGCTGCAACTACATAAATCATCATGATGATGAGAATGGCTGATTCTGCGGGAGTATCGATGCCAGTATCAAATGTAGGCATATCGAGCGCAAGCAAGCTTTGCGATACCGTGCTGCTAATTAGTACACCGCCTAATACCGTTCCCAAAATGATGGAACCAACAGTTAAGCCCTCAATCCAGCCATTAGCTGCCACAAGTTTTTCAGGTGGCAGTAGTTCAGTCAAAATTCCGTATTTAGCTGGGGAGTAGGCAGCGGCACCTAATCCAACTATGGCATATGACAGTAAAGGGTGCCCACCAAAAAGCATGGTGACGCACCCAATAAATTTAATAGTATTGGTAATGAACATGACATTACCCTTAGGGCGGGAATCTGCAAAAGCACCAACAAATGCTGCAAGTAGGACATACGACAATACGAAGAATAATTTGAGTAAAGGGGTCATCCAGGCCGGAGCGCTGAGCTGGGCCAGAAGGGCAATTGCTGCAATGAGCAGGGCGTTATCAGCAAGCGACGAAAAAAATTGCGCCGCCATAATGATGTAAAAACTACGGTTCATTCGTACAATCTAGTCATTAATACAATTAAAACATGAAAGGAGGGGTAGATTGGGTGCTTCAGCTAATGGCTTGATTAATAGACCAATTTTGGCATCTATTGATACCCAAGCCTTTGCGCATAATTTAAACCGAGTACGTGAACTTGCGCCAGAGTCCAAGATTTGGGCGGTTATTAAGGCTCGTTCATATGGACATTCCTTTGATGCCGCACTAAAGGGTCTCGGTTCCACAGATGGTTTTGCGCTTTTGGATATTCAGGATGCCGTTTGGCTCAGGGAGCATGACTGGCAGGGCCGCATTTTGCTCTTAGAGGGGCTTTTTCATGAGAACGAATTGGATCTTGCGCAAGAGTTACATTGTGACCTAGTAGTTCATTGCGACGCACAAGTGGGCTGGTTAGAGCGATATGCCGACAAAGTCCACAAGCCCATTAATGTTTTTTTGAAGATGAATACAGGTATGAATCGCTTGGGATTTAAGCCTGAAGCCTATAGAACAGTATTTCACCAACTACATGCAGCGGGTTACCGAATGCATCATATGACGCACTTCGCAAATGCCGATCAGGTAAATCAAGAACCAACTGTTGGCAGCCAGCTTGAATTATTTAATCAGACTATACAAGGCCTAGAGGGCTCAATCTCTTTAGCCAACTCGGCTGCGATCTTATGGCACCGCAATGCTCTAGGAGACTGGGTTCGCCCCGGAATCATGCTCTATGGTGCCTCTCCAACCGGTTTGTATGCAGATATTGAGCATGCACATCTGAAACCAGTAATGCAGCTACGCAGTGAAATTATTGATATTCAGGATCTTCGAAAGGGTGATCGCATTGGATATGGAGGACGTTTCTGCGCGCCCGAAGATATGCGTATCGGAATTATTGCCTGCGGCTATGCTGATGGTTATCCGCGACACGCAAAAGACGGTACGCCCGTATGGGTAGGAAATTCTGCTGAGTCTAGCGATGGCCTTATTTGTCCTCTTGTTGGACGGGTATCTATGGACATGTTAACTATTGATTTACGAAATGCACCTCATGCCAAGATTGGCAGCATAGTTGAGTTGTGGGGTGGCAAGGTTCCAGTAGACGAAGTGGCGAGAATGAGTGACACGATCGGTTATGAGTTGCTTTGTGCTGTAGCTCCAAGAGTACCTGTTGCAATCAAATAACTATTTTTCCTTATAACGAGTCAATCAAGGTGCTGAAATAAAAAATCCTCTGTTGAGAGGATTTTTATTTCAAGCTTATAAATCTATTGCGTTGCTTTATTTATTCCAGATTTGCCACCAGCGACGCTCTTTTTGAACTCGTTGACCGGTTTCCATCATCTGACTATCGGGGAAGTTTAATTTGAACACTCGCAATGTGTCATTGCTCAGCTGGGTAAGCCCCAATTTCTCATATGATTTGGTGAGAATATATAAAGCCTCCTCAACCGCTGGAGCCCGGTCGTAATCCTTGATAACCAGTTGGGCCCTGTTTGCAGCAGCTAGATAAGCACCGCGTTGGTAGTAGAAGCGGGCTACGATGACATCAGCTTCGGCAAGCGAGTTAACAATGTAACGCATCCGATCCAAAGAGTCAGGCGTGTATTTACTATTTGGAAAACGCTCAACAACAGTTTTAAAGGACTCAAATGCTTCCTTAGCTGCTTTGGGATCGCGCTCGCTTAAATCCTGGCCCGTAAATTTACCAAGCCAGCCTAAGTCATCGTTGAAAGTAATCAAACCTTTCAGGTAATAAGCGTAGTCTAGGGTTGGGCTACCCTGATGGAGTTTAATAAAGCGATCAATTGCAACTAGGGCTTGCGTTTGTTCTTGGGCCTTCCAATAGCAGTAGGCTGCATTAATTTGTGCTTGCTGAGAATAAGGACCAAATGGGAAGCGTGCCTCGAGTTTGTCAAAGTATTTTCCGCACTTAGCAAAATCCCCATCATTGAGTTTATCGGTGGCTTCTGAATACAGCTTAGACTCCGACCAGATATCTGTATCGTCTTTTTGACCATCGCTACCAGCACAACCCCCCAAAAGAAAAAGGCTGCAAACTACTATGGTTAGTAGTGCAATAGAAACCAAGCTAAATCGAGGGCTTTGTTTTTGTGGGGCAAAAGATCCAGCAAGCCTTAAACTGGCGTCTGATATTGCTCCGGACATAATTGAAAGGCTCTTTAAGCGTGGCATTGCCGCAAACTCCTGATTCGAATCCTGTTGATTATATCGATGAAGAGGATTTCATCTCCCTGGAAATGCCTATGGAGATGGCTGGTGAACGTCTGGATAAGGCGCTGGCGGTATCTTTGCCTGATTATTCCCGTAATCGCCTCAAAACATGGGTTGAAGCAGGCGCCGTTATGGTGGACGGCAAGGTAACAAAGGCTCGCTATTTATTACGGGGTGGCGAGAGTATTAAGGTATTTCCTCAGGAGATGCCAGAGCAACATGCATTTAACCCCCAAGACATTCCTCTTGACATGGTTTATGAGGACGACTCCATTATTGTGATTAATAAGCCACCCGGTTTAGTTGTTCACCCTGCAGCTGGTAATTGGTCGGGAACTTTACTAAATGGCTTGCTATTTAAATTCCCAGAACTAAAGTCATTGCCGCGCGCAGGTATTGTCCATCGCTTGGATAAAGATACTTCTGGGCTGATGGTAGTTGCACGCACATCTCAGGCTCAGACCGCATTAGTTAGACAATTACAAGATAGAACGGTAGGGCGCCGATATTTAGCATGGGTTTGGGGTGACACTCCTGCCCAAGGGAAGGTGCTTGCATCGGTAGGGCGTGATCAGCGTGATCGCCTTAAGATGTCTGCGGGTACCCCCCAAGGCAAGCCAGCGGCAACTGTGTATCGCAGGCTGGCGAAGGGAAAGTTCCAGGGCTATGCAGTTTCATTGCTTGAGTGTCGCCTTGAAACTGGGCGTACACATCAAATTCGTGTTCACCTAGAGTCGTTGGGATTTCCTTTATTGGGCGATCCTGTTTATCGCAAGAAAATACCTGGGGTAGCTCAATCTTTGTCTTTTACTCGACAAGCGCTGCATGCATTTGCGCTTAGTTTGCAGCACCCTCACACTCATGAGTTGATAAGTTGGCTTAAGGCTCCCCCAAATGATTTAATCAATTTGCTTCCGAGTCTTGGTATGTCAATTGATGATTTGCCACAAGAGCAGAGTGTATTAGCTGCAATTGATCAAGGGCAAACGTCTAATGAATAACTATGTATCAGCACTTAAGCTGCTGAATCCTGAATGGCCGGTGCCCCTCAAGGTAAAGTCAGTAATTACCACCAGAGAGGGTGGCATTAGTCAACCTCCTTTCCAATACCTCAATTTAGGTGATCATGTTGGTGATGACCCAAAATGCGTTCTTGCTAATAGAGCGCTATTAAGCAATTTTTTGCCAAATGATCCCATTTGGTTGAACCAAGTTCATGGCGTAAAAGTAAGTACCCCAGATGCTCGGGCTCATGAGGCAGATGCAATTGTGACAAATAAGTCAAATGAAGTTTTAGCAATCATGACCGCTGATTGCTTACCCGTCTTATTTGCCACTGAGTCAGGTGATGTTATTGGCGCTGCACATGCAGGATGGCGTGGTTTATGTAATGGTGTACTGGAAAATACCGTCAGAGAGATGCGAGCCTTGTTTGGAGACAACTCTTCCAAGAATATCCTAGCCTGGTTGGGGCCTGCCATAGGTCCCACGGCTTTTGAAGTTGGTGCTGATGTGCTTAAGGCTTACCAAGATGCCAAAATTATTTTTCCTAACCAATCCTTTGTTGCTATACCAAACAAACCTGGCAAATATTTAGCTAATTTGTATTTATTGGCACGCAGTCGCCTCGAATCAGTTGGTCTAAATCAAATCTACGGGGGTGACTTTTGCACCGTAAATCAAAAAGATCAATTTTTTTCATATAGACGTGATGGGTTGACCGGGAGATTCGCGAGTCTCATTTGGAAATCTCAATAAAAGTAGTCCGCTAAATAGACTGATTAAGCTTCAATCATTCCGCCTTGCACTGAGGGTTATTACTAGCTTCACCCCATTTCTAGGGTTATTGCGTATAACTCAATTGCACTTACGGGTGGAGAATGCTCTTAACTATTAGAAGAGAAGACTATGTTTGCAGGCATGAATACAGGTGCGACGCCATCTTTGGCACCGCACCATATGGCATTGATCCCCCAAGATCGCTTAGCAGAAATTCAAAAGGAATATTTTGCGGAATTAGCGCATATTGCTACCAATCCTGAGGCGATTGAAGTAAAGGATCGTCGTTTTGCTGGTAAGGCATGGCATTCGTCTTGGAGCAAAGTGATTGCCGCCACTTATCTTCTGAATTCAAAACATTTAATGTCTTTGGCTAAAGCGGTTGAGACGGATGAGAAAACGCGCCAGAAGATTTTGTTTACTACCGAGCAAATGATTGATGCGCTTTCACCATCTAATTTCATTGCTACCAATCCTGAGGTGCTGGAGAACATTATTAGCACCCAAGGACAATCTATTCAAAAAGGTATCGTCAATTTACTTGGCGATATGAAAAAAGGTAAGGTCTCTATTACTGATGAGAGCGCTTTTGAGGTTGGTAAAAATATTGCGACCACTGAGGGCTTTGTTGTTTTTCGAAACGAATTATTTGAGTTAATTCAATATAGCCCATTAACGGAGACGGTATTTGAACGTCCCTATTTAATGGTTCCACCATGTATCAATAAGTATTACATCCTCGACCTTCAACCGGACAACTCAGTCGTGCGTCATATGGTTTCTCAGGGACACACGGTTTTCTTGGTTTCTTGGAAGAACCCAGATGCCTCGATGGCAGAAGTAAGCTGGGATGATTACGTAGGCAAGGGTGTGATCAAGGCAATTGATGTCGTTCAAGAAATCAGCGAGTCTAAGCAAATTAATATCCTGGGCTTCTGTGTTGGCGGCACCCTAACAACATCAGCTATAGCTGTTTTGGCTGCTAAAGACCGGCATCCCGCAGCAAGCTTAACCTTATTTACAACTTTGTTGGACTTCACCAATACTGGTATTTTGGATGTCTTCATCGATGAAGCCATGGTGGAGTTGCGTGAAAATACTATTGGCTGCAAGGCTGGCAATTACGGCATGATGTCAGGCCTGGATTTAGGCAACACATTTTCCTTCCTGCGTCCCAACGATCTAGTTTGGAACTATGTTGTTGAGAATTACCTCAAGGGAAATTCACCGCCTCCATTTGATTTGCTCTATTGGAATGGCGACTCTACGAATCTTCCGGGCAATATGTATTGCTGGTATTTGCGTCATACATATCTGCAAAACGATTTGGTCAAGCCAGGAAAGCTAACCATATGTGGTGAAAAAATCGACCTTGGCAAGATTAAATGCCCAGCTTATTTGTATGCATCACAGGAAGACCACATCGTACCGTGGCAATCTGCTTATGAGTCCACCCATATTCTTAAAGGCAAGAATCGCTTTGTTTTAGGGGCTTCAGGACACATAGCAGGAGTAATTAATCCACCTGCGAAAAACAAGCGCTACTGGTTCGAAAACAATGCAATTACTCCAACAGCCCATGAGTGGCTAGAGGGAGCAAAGCAAATTCCTGGTAGCTGGTGGCCCAATTACACAGAATGGCTTGAGCAGCATGCTGGCTCGCGTAAACCTGCTAGCAATACATACGGTAATGAAAAGTATAAAAAGAAAGAAGCTGCGCCTGGCGTTTACGTCAAAGAAAAAATTTCTAAATAGAGAATTCAACACACACATTTAACGAAGGTTTTTTAAAGGGGAAAGTGATGTCTCAAAAAGTCGCATATGTAACTGGTGGTATGGGTGGTATTGGTACCGCTATCTGCCAACGTCTAGCAAAAGATGGTTTTAAGGTAATTGCAGGTTGCGGACCAAATTCACCACGTAAAGATCGCTGGCTAGCAGAGCAAAAAGCCCTTGGCTTTGATTTCATTGCCTCTGAAGGCAACGTATCTGACTGGGATAGCACGGTAGCTGCTTTCGATAAGGTAAAAGCCGAAGTAGGTCGTGTAGACGTATTGGTTAATAACGCTGGCATTACTCGTGACAGCGTATTTCGCAAGATGACCCCAGATGCATGGAAGGCTGTGATTGATACCAACCTTAATTCCTTATTCAATGTTACTAAGCAAGTAATTGATGGCATGGTTGATAACAACTGGGGCCGCATTATCAATATTTCTTCTGTAAACGGTCAAAAAGGTCAGTTTGGTCAATGTAACTATTCCACTGCTAAAGCGGGTTTGCATGGATTTACTATGGCTTTGGCTCAAGAGGTAGCAACCAAGGGCGTAACTGTGAATACCGTTTCTCCTGGTTACATTGGAACCGATATGGTTAAAGCCATCCGTGAGGACGTTTTAGAAAAGATTGTTTCTGGCATCCCAGTGAAGCGTTTGGGTACTCCAGAGGAGATCGCATCTATCTGCTGCTGGATTGCCTCGGATGATGGTGGCTATGCAACTGGCGCTGACTTCTCGCTAAATGGTGGTATCCATACGGGCTAATTTAGCCAAATTAGCGGTATAGAAGGATCGCAACTCGGCTTGTTACCTTTTGTTCAAACTAAGGCTAAACTATGTCGATGTTGCGTTGCAGTAATCAGTAAGGAAAATAATGGCTACCCGTTCCAAAAAAGCCGGTGAAGATCGGTTGATAAAGAAGTACCCCAACCGTCGTCTCTATGACACTCAAACAAGTACTTATGTCACTCTGGCTGACATCAAGGGCTTGGTAATGACCAATGAAAGTTTTAAGGTTGTTGATGCCAAAACTGATGAAGATCTAACACGCAATATTCTCTTGCAAATTATTTTGGAAGAAGAGGCGGGTGGTGCGCCGGTATTCTCTACCCAAATGCTTTCTCAAATCATTCGTTTTTATGGAAATTCCATGCAAGGTCTGATGGGAAATTATTTAGAGAAGACCATGCAGTCTTTTGTGGATATCCATAACAAATTAGGCGACCAGACCAAAGGTCTTGGCGCAGGTAGCACTCCAGAGGCTTGGGCGCAAATGCTCAACTTACAAAATCCGTTGATGCAAAATCTCATGGGTAGCTACATGGAGCAAAGTAAGGATTTGTTTGTCAAGATGCAGGAGCAAATGCAGGGCTCACAGAACATGTTTGGTAGTTTCCCATTTGCACAACAGCCTAATAAATCTGAAAAAGAATAGTTGTGGCTGGAAAAATTGGTTTTGTATCCTTGGGTTGCCCCAAGGCATTAGTTGATTCTGAACTGATTCTGACGCAATTAAGTGCAGAAGGCTATCAAACCGCCAAAGACTATTCTGGCGCTGATCTAGTGGTGGTCAATACCTGCGGCTTTATTGATTCCGCTGTAGAAGAGAGTCTCTCGGCAATTGGCGAGGCTTTAGCTGAAAACGGCAAAGTCATCGTAACTGGTTGTCTTGGTGCCAGAAAGAATGCTGATGGTAGTGACCTCATTCAAAGCATTCATCCAAAGGTTTTGGCAGTTACTGGCCCACATGCCACCGATGAAGTAATGCAGGCTATTCACTTGCATTTACCTAAGCCACACGATCCTTTCACAGATCTTGTTCCGCCAGCAGGCGTCAAACTTACTCCTAAACACTACGCATATCTCAAAATATCTGAAGGTTGTAATCATCGTTGCACCTTTTGCATTATTCCTAATATGCGCGGAGATCTTGTTTCTCGGCCTATCGGCGAGGTATTGTTAGAGGCAAAGCGTTTATTCGAATCCGGTGTAAAAGAGCTACTCGTTGTGTCTCAAGATACAAGCGCCTATGGTGTGGATATTCAATATCGCACCGGATTTTGGGATGGCAAACCAGTCAAAACCAAAATGTTTGATTTGGTCAATGCCTTAAATCAAATTGCACGTGAACATCAAGCATGGGTAAGATTGCATTACGTTTACCCATATCCTCATGTTGATGATGTATTGCCCCTAATGGCTGAATTTTCCGAGCATGGCTATGGAGTATTGCCTTATTTGGATATTCCTTTGCAGCACGCCCATCCAGAGGTACTCAAGCGAATGAAGCGGCCAGCCAGCGGTGAAAAAAATCTAGAGCGCATCTTGGCATGGCGCAAGGCTTGCCCTGACTTAGTTATTCGTAGCACCTTTATTGCCGGCTTCCCTGGTGAAACGGAAGAAGAGTTTCAGTATTTACTCGATTTTTTGGATGAAGCCCAAATTGATCGTGCTGGATGCTTTGCCTATTCACCTGTAGAAGGCGCATTAGCAAACCAACTTGATAATCCTGTTCCAGATGAAATACGGGAAGACCGCAGGGCTCGATTTATGGCTAAGGCTGAGGAAATCTCGATCCAGCGACTTGCTAAAAAGGTAGGCAAGCGCATTCAGGTTTTAATTGATAGGGTTGACGAATCTGGCGGAATTGGCCGAACTATAGGCGATGCCCCTGAAATAGATGGTTTAGTGAGGGTTTTGCCACCCAGCAAGCCCTCAAAACGCTACCGAACTGGTGAAATTATCCGTGCAACGGTGATTAGCTCCCAAGGGCATGACCTAATAGCCGAAACTTGACTAATGCAATAAAACTAATGTTTTGGCTGTTTTAGTACTAATTAGGCCCAATGGATGGGCTTTTTCACCGTAAGGGGATTGTTATGAGTCGTGATGTCGTTGTCTTAAGTGCAGTTCGTTCCGCAATTGGTAGCTTTAACGGTTCTCTCAGTAGCTTTGAGCCGTCCGAACTTGGTGGAATTGTCATGAAAGAGGCGGTTGCGCGCTCTGGTGTTGATCCTGCAAAAATCAATTATGTGACTGTTGGTAATACCATCCCAACAGATAGCCGTTATGCTTATGTAGCTCGTGTTGCTGCGATTCAAGCAGGTTTGCCAATGGAATCCGTTGCAATGGCCTTGAACCGTTTGTGCAGCTCTGGTTTGCAAGCGATCGTGACAACAGCTCAGCAAATTATGCTGGGTGATTGTGATTACGGTGTTGGCGGTGGCGTAGAAGTCATGTCTCGCGGTATGTACGGTTCACCAGCAATGCGCAGTGGTGCGCGTATGGGCGATACCAAGATGTTGGATTTAATGGTTGCAGTATTAACCGATCCATTTGGCGTTGGCCATATGGGGGTAACAGCAGAAAATCTCGTTGAGAAATGGAAGTTGACTCGTGAAGAGCAAGATGCTCTGGCTGTTGAATCTCATCGTCGGGCGGCAAATGCTATTAAAGAGGGTCGCTTTAAGTCCCAGATCGTTCCAATTACGATTAAGACTCGTAAAGGCGACATCGTTTTTGATACAGACGAGCACTGCAAGCCTGATACCACTATGGAAACGCTTGCCAAAATGAAGGCTGTGTTTAAAAAGGAGGGCGGTTCAGTTACTGCTGGTAATGCATCGGGTATTAACGATGGCGCTGCATTCTTTGTGTTGGCTGATGCTGAGACGGCGAAGAAGGCTGGTCATAAGCCAATCGCTCGCTTAGTTTCTTATGCGGTTGCTGGTGTGCCAAATCACATCATGGGTGAAGGCCCAATTCCCGCTACCAAGCTTGCTCTAGAGCGCGCTGGCTTAAAACTTGATCAAATCGATGTTATTGAATCAAACGAAGCGTTTGCGGCGCAAGCGCTTGCGGTAACAAAAGGTCTTGGTTTAGATCCTGCTAAGACCAACGTGAATGGTGGTGCGATTGCCTTAGGTCACCCAATTGGTTGCTCAGGTGCGGCGATTGCTACTAAAGCGATTCATGAGTTACAACGTGTTCAAGGTAAGTACGCTTTGGTAACAATGTGTATTGGTGGCGGTCAAGGTATTGCTACTATTTTTGAGCGCATGTAATTCAATAGACATTAATTAGCTTAGCTAATTAATAGTAGAGCAGCATCCAAGCCGACGTGGTCAAAAGCCGCGTCGGCTTTTTCTTTAACTACTGGTTTGGCTTGATAGGCGACACTAATCCCTGAGCCATTCATCATGATCAGGTCATTTGCGCCATCGCCCATCGTGATCGCATTTGCTCTGGTGCAGCCTAATCGTTGACAGGCATCATCTAGGTGAGCAGATTTAGCTAGTCCATCGACAATGTCGCCTAGAACTCTGCCAGTAAGCTTTCCGTCAATAATTTCAAGAGTATTAGCCTGAGTTTGTTTAAAGCCAAGTCTTTCACGTAACTTCTCGGTGAAGAAAGTAAACCCTCCCGATACCAAAAGTGTGTATAGGCCTCGTTGCTGAGCGCCTGCCAATAACTCAACTGCACCAGGATTGGGTTGTAAGCGTTCACGATAGACGGCTTCAAGGGCATCCGCATGAATTCCTTCGAGCAAAGCCACGCGCCTTCTGAGACTTTCTTTAAAGTCTTTAATCTCACCACGCATCGTAGCTTCGGTAATTTGTGCAACTGCTGATTTTTTACCTGTGAAATCCGCAATCTCATCAATGCACTCAATATTGATTAGTGTGGAATCCATATCCATGGCTAGGATTTGAATATCCTGAGGGACTAAACCTGCATTCAAAAAGCAAATATCGGTCTTATATTGAGAGCAGAGCGCGCGCAGACTCTCTCGTTGCATTACATCGAGAAGTTGGCTGCATGCCCAACGTTCTGAGTAGTAGGCACCATTAGCAATTTGTCCATCAAGAGTATGTAAGGTAGTGCCAAATTGAGTGGCGTGATCCTTTAATTCAAAGACAAGCTTCTCTGAGATGGGCTCCCTGGAGAGCGCTACAAGGGTTTGATGTTCTGCCATAGTTAAATAATAGATGAGTGGGGTGCCTTTTAGCTTACTTTTGCAGCACTTAAGACTGCGGAATCATTCAGGCGACGAAGAACCTGCCGGATGGCTTCAAGACGTTGCTCCAATTTCTCAAATTCGCGCTCTTTCTGGGGGGTAATTTTGAGCTTATCTTGGCCATTCAACTGAATATGCTTTGATGACTGAATGAGCTGAATGATCTTCAGGGAATCAATTGGTGGATTGGGGATAAATTGAATCTGAATTGACAGGGGGCTTGCATCAATTTTCTTAATGCCAAAACCTTGCATCTCTAGACGTAAACGATGAGTCTCGTAAAACGACTTTGCTTGGTCGGGAAGATCTCCAAAGCGGTCAACGAGTTCTTCGCGCAAACCCATTAACTCAGAGAAATCATTGCAATTGGCAAAACGCTTGTACAAAGAAAGTCGCTCGTGCACATCCGGGCAATAATCATCAGGCAGCAGGGCTGGTACACCCAAGTTCACATCAGTTGTTGCTTGTAGTGGTGCCAACAAATCAGGTTCTTTGCCACTTCGTAGGGATTTAACGGCTCGGTTGAGCATCTCTGTGTAGAGTTGAAATCCAATTTCATGAATCTCCCCAGATTGTTTATCACCGAGCACCTCCCCAGCACCCCGAATTTCTAAGTCATGCATCGCCAAATAGAATCCTGAGCCCAACTCCTCCATTGCCTGAATGGCATTTAAGCGTAATTGCGCTTGCTTGCTGAGGGCCTCAGGGTCAGGAACGAGAAGGTAGGCGTAGGCCTGATGGTGCGACCGGCCGACGCGTCCTCGCAATTGATGAAGTTGGGCTAAACCAAATTTATCAGCACGGTGCATGATGATAGTGTTTGCTGTTGGAACATCAATACCGGTTTCAATGATGGTTGTACACAGCAATATGTTTGTGCGCTGCGTAACAAACTCACGCATGACAGCCTCTAGCTCTCGTTCATTCATTTGTCCATGTGCTACGCTGATCCGAGCTTCTGGAATGAGTTCTTGCAAAGCATGTCTTCGATTTTCAATCGTCTCTACTTCGTTATGCAAGAAATAGACTTGGCCGCCGCGCTTGATTTCACGAAGAACTGCCTCGCGAATCACGCCGTCACCTTCACGCCTCACAAATGTTTTGATCGCTAATCGCTTTTGCGGAGCTGTTGCGATAATGGAAAACTCACGTAAGCCCTCCATCGCCATTCCCAAGGTTCTTGGAATAGGCGTTGCCGTAAGGGTGAGAATGTCTACCTCTGCTCGTAAAGCTTTTAAAGCATCTTTTTGTCGCACACCAAAGCGATGCTCTTCATCAACAATGACAAGGCCTAAATTTGCAAATTGCGTTTCTTTGGACAGCAATTTGTGAGTGCCGATAATGATGTCTGCTTCACCTTTGGCAATCGCCTCTAAAGCCGAATTAATTTCTTTGCTAGTTTTAAATCGTGAGAGCTCAACAATTTTGACTGGCCAGTCGGCAAATCGATCTTTCCATGTGGCTACATGTTGCTCGGCAAGTAGTGTGGTTGGAGCAAGGATAGCTACTTGTTTTCCACCCATCACAGCTACAAAGCTTGCACGTAAAGCAACTTCCGTTTTACCAAAGCCTACGTCACCACAAACCAAGCGGTCCATTGGCGTGCCGCTTGTCATGTCGCCAATAACTGCAGCAATAGCATTAGCTTGATCAGGCGTTTCTTCAAAACCAAAACTTTCGGCAAAGGCTGCATAGTCATGGGCGGAGAATTCGAAGGCATGGCCTTTACGAATTGCACGAGCTGCATAAAGCCCAAGTAACTCTGCGGCTGTATCACGAATTTGTTGGGCGGCTTTGCGTTTCGCTTTATCCCATTGACCTGAGCCAAGCTGGTGCAATGGCGCGGATTCCGGATCTGATCCCGCATAGCGAGTAACCATTTGTAGTTGTTGAACAGGCACATACAGCGTGGCATCGCCTGCATATTGCAGATGAAGGAATTCCTCAAAAATTGGTGCTTCTTTTGGTGCTGCTAAGTTCAGAAGAACCAAGCCTTGATAACGTCCTATGCCATGTTCGGAATGAACGACGGGGTCTCCAATTTTTAGCTCAGACAAATCCTTAAACAACATATCAGGATCTGCGGTTTCACCACCTTTGCCCTTGCGCCTCTGTCTGGCTGTAGAGGTAAATAATTCAGCCTCAGTTAGGACCAGTAAGTTCTCTGAGACCCATAGAAATCCATTAAAAAGTGGGGCTGTTACTAGGCCAAAGAGCGAATCGCTCTTAATAAATTCGGCAATGCTATCGAATCCCTCAGGCTGAAGAGGGTAAAGTGTTTTACCGTCTTGTCCAGCGACACCATTGCTTTCATCTAAAAGTTGTCTTATGGATTCTTTTCGACCCGCGCTATCACTACAAATCAGAACCCGTAATTTTTCTTGAGAGACGATATTGCGTAAACGCGATATTGGGTCTACATCACGTCTGTGTACCGCAACATCGGGTACTGCCCGAAAAGTACTAGTGTCTTGATTGTTATCAGATTCATTTGCTAGAGCTAAGCGCGCATAAGGTTTTGCATTAGAAAAGAATTCATCAACATCTAAAAATAATTGAATTGGTGGAAGAATCGGCCGATCAAGATCATGTTTTAAAAATTCATAGCGTGACTGAGTATCTTTCCAAAAGTTTCGTATTGATTGCTCTATATCGCCAATATTTACTAGCCATACAGGGTCGCCGGATCTGGGAAAGTAGTCAAATAAAGACGATTGTTCGTCAAAGAAGAGAGGTAGATAAGACTCAATGCCCGCACTGGGAATGCCGAGATTTGCATCCTTATAAATTGAGCAACGGGTAGGATCTCCCTCAAAAACCTCCCTCCAGCGACCTCTAAAGGCTGTGCGCGCTTCATCATCAAACGGAAACTCGTGACCTGGAAGAATGCGGACTTCTTTAACGGGGTAGAGACTTCGTTGTGTATCAGGATCAAATGCTCTGATTTGTTCTATTTCATCGCCAAATAAATCTAGTCGATATGGAAGGCTTGAGCCCATGGGATATAAATCAATCAAACCACCACGAATACTGTATTCGCCAGGTCGCATGACTGCGCTAACAGGGTCATAACCTGCCTGTTGTAATTGCAGTTTGAGTGCGGCTTCATTGAGCTTATCGTTTTGTCTGAAAAAGAAAGTATAGCCAGATAGAAATTGCGGTGGGCCCAAGCGTTGCAAAACTGTAGTTACTGGCACCAAAACAATGTCGCAACTACCATTTAGAAGTTCGTATAAGGTTGCCAAACGCTCAGACACTAAATCCTGGTGTGGAGAAAAATGATCGTAAGGAAGAATCTCCCAGTCAGGCAAAAGGCGAACTTTTAGCTGGGGGGCAAATGCAGGTATTTCTTCTGCCAGTCTTTGCGCCTCCTGAGCTTGGGCGCAAAAAACGACCATGACGGAGAAGTCATTGCGATAGCGAATTGCTGATTGCGCCAGTAAGGCGGCATCTGCGGAGCCAATTAGCCCCGAAAAGGTAAAGCGCTGCCCAGCCCGCGGAGCAGGTATGGGGGGTGCTAGATTTAATGCATCAGACATCTGCGCTCATTATAGAATCAGGTATGAGCCCTGGAAACCAAGTCGCTAACCAAGCTAAACGCTGTCACGCAGTATTGCCAACGGCAGGCACTGGCTCTCGATTAGGTGGTGAGTTGCCAAAACAATTCCAGCGGTTGGCTGGTAAGCCAATGCTTGCATATGCATTAAATGCATTTGTTCAGTCACCTCAGATTGAATCTATTTGGGTAGGTGTCTCACCGGGCTTTATCGATCACCCAATCTTGAAAGATTTTTCTAACTTGGGTAAGCCTATTCATTTCTTGCCGACAGGCGGACCCACTAGACAAGAAACAGTACGAAATACATTAGCAGCCTTAATGAGTTCGGGGGTTGATGCCGATGATTGGGTATTAGTACATGACGCAGCAAGGCCAGGTATTACGCCTGCCTTAATCGATAAGCTGATACAGACTGTTCAAAGATCTGACTCGGGTGGTTTGTTGGCTATACCTTTAGCTGATACATTGAAGCAGGCTGATCTCAATTTAGCTATTGCCGGAAACTTTCCGCATTCGGTTAAAACAATTCCTCGCGAACATCTTTGGCAAGCTCAGACTCCACAAATGTTTGGTATAAAAAAGCTGCATGCCGCATTGGAAGAGGCAATTAGGCAAGAGTCTGATGTAACAGATGAAGCGAGTGCTATGGAATTGGCAGGAGAAAAGCCTTTGCTTATTGAAGGTGCAACTCGAAACTTTAAAGTGACGCATCCAGCAGATTGGGAGCTCATGCAACTCTTACTGGGCTAGTCTATTTAATATGACTCAATCAAATATTCACATTCCGCAATTTCGAATTGGCCAAGGCTACGACATCCATGCATTGGTTTCCGATCGTAAGTTAATCTTGGGCGGCGTACATATTCCTTATGAAAAGGGTTTATTAGGTCATTCTGATGCGGATGCTTTATTGCATGCTTTAACAGATGCTTTGTTGGGTGCCGCAGGCCTCAATGACATTGGCCAACTATTTCCAGATGATGACCCTCAATTTAAGGATATGGATAGTCGAATCCTATTAAGGGCTGCCTTGCAGAAGGTTCAGGCAGCCGGATACCATGTGGGCAACGTTGATGCCACCATCATTTGCCAGAAACCTAAGTTGGCGGGATATTTGCCTGAAATGGTTCGAAATATTGCCTCTGATTTAGCTGTAACCCCCAGTCATATCAACCTCAAAGCCAAAACCAACGAATCTCTAGGCCATTTAGGGCGGGGAGAGGGAATTGCAGTGCATGCAGTCGCTTTGCTCTATAAGGTCTAAAACAGGCTCTAAAACCCTAAACATTGTAGAATTACGGTCTTTAGAGTGAAGTTTGAGCTTGGTAGTGTTTGCGGAATTCGCGAGGATGGCGAAATTGGTAGACGCACCAGGTTTAGGTCCTGACGCCAGAAATGGTGTGGGGGTTCGAGTCCCCCTCCTCGCACCACAAGATTACTACTTGGCTTGGACTTCATATTTCCAGATCTTCAATTAAGAGACGAGTATGGCTGTGCAGATAGAAAATTTAGGTTCCTTAGACCGCAAAATGACTTTGGAGTTTGCTCGCGCTGATTTAGCGAAAGCGCGCGAAGCGCGTTTGGCTAAAGTGGGTAAGACCATGAAAATGGCCGGCTTTCGTCCAGGCAAAGTTCCTAAGAGCATGGTGGAAAAACAGTACGGCATGCAAGTCGATTTTGAACTTCAATTTGATAAAGCATCTGAACTCTTTTTTGAGCACAGCAAAAAAGAAGGTATTGCTTTAGCTGGCCAGCCTCGTCTTGAGCCTAAAAGCGAATTAGATGCAGACACTATTGTGTTCGATGCATTTTTTGAAGTTTTGCCTGAAGTAAAGATTGGTGACTTTAGCAAAGCGGAAGTAACTAAGTACACAACTGAAATTGGTGATGCTGAGATTGATCGCGCATTAGATGTTTTGCGTAAGCAGCAGGTTCACTATCACCCACGCGGTGAGGCTGGTCCCCATGGTGATGGCGGCTCTAATACTGCTGCTCAAAATGGCGACCAAGTAGTGATTGACTTTGTTGGCAAGATCGATGGCATTGAATTTGCTGGCGGTAAAGCAGAGAACTTTGAATATGTGTTGGGTGAAGGTCGCATGCTTCCAGAGTTTGAAGCGGCTACTTTGGGCCTAAAGGCTGGCGAGAGCAAGTCATTCCCACTTAGCTTTCCGGCTGACTACCACGGCAAAGATGTTGCAGGCAAAACAGCCGAGTTCACTATAACCGTTAAATCTGTTAATTGGGCACATTTGCCAGCAGTTGATGATGCATTCGCGCTTTCATTAGGCGTGACTGAAGGTGGCGTAGCAAAGATGCGTGAAGAAGTGAAACAGAATTTAGATCGCGAAGTAAAACGTCGCATTACTTCATTATTAAAGAATGATGTAATGGATAAGCTCAACGAATTATGTGAGTTAGATGTACCAAAATCTTTGGTGTCTTCCGAGCAAGAGCGTCTAGTAGAGGGTGCTCGTCAAGATTTGATACAGCGTGGCGTTCCAAATGCAAAAGATGCGCCAATTCCTCCGGAGATCTTTGCTGAGCAAGCCCTAAAGCGTGTTCGTCTCGGATTGATCTTGGGTGATTTGGTAAAGCAAAACAATTTGGCAGCGACTGCAGACCAAATTAAGGCTGAAATCGATGAGCAGGCTGCCACCTACGAAGATCCCAAAGAAGTGGTGCGTTGGTTCTACAGCAACCCAAGCCGCCTAAAAGATATCGAAAATTTAGTACTTGAGGACAATGTGATTAAGCATTTCACATCACTTGCTAAGGTAAATGAAAAAGCCATTAGCTTTGAAGAATTAAGCAAGCTAAACTAATTCAATTATTTGAAAGGGGTCTTAAATGATTCAGAGCCATTTACAAGCTGAAAGTCTAGAACCAAAAGGTCTGGGTTTGGTTCCGATGGTTATTGAGACC
The DNA here is from genome assembly GCF_040409805.1 of Polynucleobacter sp. MWH-UH23A. Classification (NCBI taxonomy): domain Bacteria; kingdom Pseudomonadati; phylum Pseudomonadota; class Betaproteobacteria; order Burkholderiales; family Burkholderiaceae; genus Polynucleobacter; species Polynucleobacter sp. MWH-UH23A. Next base: position 1,028,834 of record NZ_CP099572.1, on the reverse strand, counting down.
TCTGGTCGTGGTGAGCGTGCATACGATATTTATTCACGTCTTTTGCGTGAGCGTGTTGTGTTTTTGGTTGGAGAGGTAAACGATCAAACCGCAAACCTTGTTATTGCACAATTACTGTTCTTGGAAAGTGAAAATCCAGATAAGGACATTTCCTTGTACATAAATTCGCCAGGCGGGTCAGTTTCCGCTGGTCTGGCAATTTATGACACCATGCAGTTCATCAAGCCACACGTTAGCACTTTATGTATGGGTATGGCTGCGAGTATGGGCGCATTCTTACTGTGCGCAGGTGAAAAGGGCAAGCGCTTTGCGCTACCAAACTCCCGAGTAATGATTCACCAGCCATTGGGAGGTGCTCGCGGTCAGGCTTCTGATATCGAAATTCAGGCACGTGAAATTTTGTATTTGCGTGAGCGCTTGAACAATATTTTGGCTGATCGCACTGGCCAATCAATTGAAACTATTGCCAAAGATACCGATCGTGATAACTTCATGTCTGCAGAGCAAGCTCGTGAATATGGCTTGATCGATACGGTCATCGAAAAGCGTCCATAAAATTTTCTTTTAATTACTCTTTGGGTAAATAGATTGAGCGACACAACAACAAATTCAGGCGATAAGGTTTTGTATTGCTCTTTTTGCGGCAAAAGTCAGCATGAAGTAAGGAAGCTGATTGCTGGGCCCTCAGTATTTATTTGTGATGAGTGCATTGATCTTTGCACCGACATTATTCAAGAAGAGATTGCTAAGCTTCCAAAGGAAGAGGGCGATGATTCCTTACCTACGCCACATCAGATTCGTGAAAATCTGGATCAGTATGTGATTGGTCAGGACCAGGCGAAAAAGACATTAGCCGTAGCTGTTTATAACCACTATAAGCGTTTACAGTATTTGCCAAAGCCAAAAAAAGAGAAGTTGGATAAGGATGGCAAGCCCGTAGAAGCAAGTGATAAAAAAGAATCAAAAGCACCTGCAAAAGCAATAGTTGATGGCGTTGAGTTAGCAAAAAGTAATATCTTATTAATCGGACCAACGGGTTCTGGAAAGACCTTGCTTGCGCAAACATTGGCCCGCATGCTCGATGTTCCGTTTGTGATGGCTGACGCTACCACCTTAACTGAAGCTGGTTATGTTGGTGAAGACGTTGAAAATATCATTCAGAAATTATTGCAAGCTTGCGATTACAACGTAGAAAAGGCGCAGCGCGGAATTGTTTACATCGATGAGATAGATAAGATTTCACGTAAATCTGATAACCCATCTATCACTCGTGATGTATCTGGTGAAGGTGTTCAGCAAGCTTTGCTGAAATTAGTTGAAGGCACGATGGCATCTGTGCCGCCACAAGGTGGACGCAAGCACCCCAATCAGGATTTCCTGCAAGTTGACACTACCAATATTCTTTTTATTTGCGGCGGTGCATTTGATGGCTTGGAAAAAGTGATTCAGCAGCGCACTGCGAAAACTGGCATAGGTTTTAATGCAACCGTTCCTGGCAAGGATGATCGTGGCGTCAGCGATTTATTGCTTGAAGTAGAGCCAGAGGATTTGATCAAGTTTGGTTTAATTCCCGAGTTAATAGGCCGTTTGCCTGTAGTTGCTACTTTAGCTCAATTAGATGAGGCAGCATTAATTGCCATTCTGACAGAGCCCAAAAATGCTCTAGTGAAGCAATACCAAGCACTTTTGACCATGGAGGGCTCAGAGCTCGAGGTGCGCCGTGAGGCCTTATCTGCGATCGCCAAGAAGGCTATTGCACGTAAAACGGGTGCTCGCGGCCTTAGATCTATCCTAGAAGGTTCTTTAATGGATGTGATGTATGACCTGCCATCTTTGAAGAACGTACAAAAGGTTGTCATTGACGAATCTTGCATTGCCGAGGGTGGCAAACCTCTTTTAGTCTATAAGCAAGATATCGAACAAGCCGATTTAAGTAAAAAAGCCTAAATTCTTAGGGTTTTCGCTATTTTTTGGGCATTTTTGCCCATTTTTCGCACCTTTTCCTCTTGAATTTCTAAAACTACCACCCATATAGGTAGTATGCTACTCATTAATAATGTCCCTATTTAGTGGTTGAGAATCATCAAGCTACTAGTGGAGACCCTTGAGGATTAATTACTTGGAGGAATTGCCTTTATGCCTGGCCACCTATTACTACCCTCTGAACCGATTCAATTGCCATTACTGCCCCTAAGGGATGTGGTGGTATTTCCTCATATGGTGATTCCACTCTTTGTGGGACGTCCAAAATCCATAAAAGCTCTCGAAGCTGCAATGGAAACAGGGAAAAACGTTCTTTTGGTTGCTCAAAAAACGGCTGCTAAGGATGAGCCTGGTATTGAAGATCTCTATGAGGTTGGATGTATTGCCAATATTTTGCAGATGCTAAAGCTTCCTGATGGAACGGTGAAGGTGCTGGTTGAGGGCGTGCAGCGTGCAGAGGTTAGTCAAATTGAAGATAGTCTTGGCTATTTCAATTGTGAAGCTACACCTACCGCAATCAATGCAATTGATGCGCATGAAACAGAGGCATTGCGTCGTGCGATCATGGCCCAGTTTGATCAATACGTGAAGCTTAATAAGAAAGTTCCTCAGGAGATTCTGTCCTCGTTAGGTGGCATTGATGATCCAAGCCGTTTGGCAGACACCATTTGTGCACATTTGCCTGTCAAGTTGGAGCAAAAGCAACGCTTGCTTGAGATGACTGACGTAGTTCAGCGTCTTGAGAGTCTATTGGCCGATCTTGAGAGTGAAATCGATATTCTCCAGGTGGAGAAACGAATTCGTGGTCGCGTTAAGCGCCAGATGGAAAAGAGTCAGCGCGAGTACTATTTGAATGAGCAAGTTAAGGCGATTCAGAAGGAACTCGGCGAAGGCGAAGAGGGCGCTGATCTCGAAGAGCTTGAGAAGCGTATCAAAGCTGCTCGTATGCCTAAAGAAGCTTTGAAAAAAGCTGAATCCGAACTCAAGAAACTGAAGTTGATGTCACCGATGTCTGCTGAGGCAACCGTGATTCGTAACTTCATTGATACTCTTGTGAATTTGCCTTGGAAGAAAAAAACCAAGATCAACAACGATCTTTCCAATGCCGAGAAGGTATTAGATGAGGATCACTATGGCTTAGATAAGGTCAAAGAGCGTATCCTAGAATACCTCGCGGTTCAGCAGCGAGTTGATAGAGTAAAAGCACCAATTCTTTGTCTTGTTGGACCTCCTGGTGTGGGCAAAACCTCATTGGGTCAATCTATTGCGCGCGCCACTAATCGTAAGTTTGTACGCATGGCTTTGGGCGGCGTGCGTGACGAATCTGAGATTCGTGGGCACCGTCGAACCTATATTGGTTCAATGCCAGGTAAGATTTTGACTAGCCTGACTAAAGTGGGTGTACGTAATCCATTATTCCTCTTGGATGAGGTTGATAAGATGGGTATGGATTTCCGTGGAGATCCTGCAAGTGCATTGCTGGAAGTTTTGGATCCAGAACAAAATCACACTTTTCAAGATCACTATGTAGAAGTGGACTTTGATTTATCTGATGTGATGTTTGTAGCAACATCGAACTCTTTGAATATTCCAGGCCCATTGCTTGATCGCTTGGAGATCATTCGTTTGGCTGGTTATACGGAAGATGAAAAGACCAGTATCGCTGTTAACTACTTAATTCCAAAACAAATCAAAAACAATGGTTTGAAAAGAGATGAGCTCAAGATTGAAGAGAGCGCTGTGCGCAATATCATTCGCTATTACACACGCGAAGCCGGTGTTCGTTCTTTAGAGAGAGAAATCAGCAAGATCTGTCGTAAGGTAGTGAAACTTCTGCTTTTGAAGAAAGAGGCTGCCCCAGTAGTGGTAAATGCTGAGAATCTAGAGAAGTTCTTATCTGTTCGTATGTTTGACTTTGGTTTAGCTGGCAAAGAGAATCAGGTTGGACAGGTTACAGGCCTTGCATGGACTGAAGTTGGTGGAGATCTTTTAACTATCGAAGCTGCTGTGATGCCTGGTAAAGGTGTGATCACGAGAACAGGCTCCATTGGTGACGTGATGAAGGAGTCTGTAGAGGCTGCGCGAACAGTGGTTCGTTCACGAGCACGAGGCCTTGGTATTGAGGATGAGTCCTTTGAGAAAAAAGATATTCACATTCACTTTCCAGATGGTGCAACTCCTAAGGACGGTCCTTCAGCAGGTATTGCCATTACTACGGCCTTGGTTTCCGTCTTTACGGGAATTCCGATTCGATCTGATGTAGCGATGACCGGTGAAATTACCTTGCGTGGCGAAGTTCTTCCTATCGGCGGCCTGAAGGAGAAATTGCTAGCTGCGCATCGCGGTGGAATTAAGCTTGCCTTGATTCCAGAAGAAAACGTCAAAGATTTGATTGATATTCCTGATAATGTTAAGAATGCAATTGAAATTGTTCCTGTACGCTGGATTGATAAGGTGCTAGAGCTTGCTTTAGAGCGTATGCCAGAGGCTCTCCCAGAGCTTACGGCCGAAGAGTTGGCTAAAAAGGCAGCCGAGGCAAGCAAAGCTTCTGAAGCTGCTGCCTCGAGTAAGGTGCTAAAGCACTAACTCTTTATTTACTTGCATCTAGGCGCTAAATTCAGCTATTTAAGTTGCTGGATTTAGCGTTTTTTAATCAAGAATTCCGCGCTTAGGTTACAATCTCAGCTGTAATGATTTGGGGCGCTTAGCTCAGTTGGTAGAGCGTCTGCCTTACACGCAGAATGTCGGGAGTTCGAGCCTCTCAGCGCCCACCAAATATTTACATCTAAAGCCCGTTCTTGGCTTTATTCTCTGAATTCCCATAGCCTAGTAAACTCTTAAAGTTGCACGCTTTATTGCCTAACTTTAATAGCCAGAATATTCATGTTTGATACCGTTCGTAAACACCAAAAAATACTTCAATTGGTTCTCATGCTGTTTATCGTCCCATCATTTGTGATGTTTGGAATTTCTAGCTACTCCAGTTTTATGGACAAGGAAACTGATTTGGTGAAGGTAAGTGGAAAACCAATTACTGCACAAGAGGTTGATAACGCAGCTAAACGTCAAGCGGAGAGGGTTGGCGGTAATTTGCAAATTGCGCAAAGCTTGCAGTTTCGTCAAGCCATCCTAAATGAATTACTGCAACAACGCATCCTTGGATTTGCTGTGCAAAATTTACGTTTGCAAGTTGGCAAAGAGGCTCTGATCAAAAGTTTACAGGGCATCCCTCAAATTCGTGCCTTATATCGTCAAGATGGTAGCTTTGATGATGTACGTTTTAAACAGTTACTTGCTAGCAATGGCTTAAATGAAGAGCAGTTCTACGCAAGTCAAGCTTTTGATTTAAAGATTAATCAATTGGTTAACTCTGTTGCGCGTACTGAGATTGGAACACCAAAATTATCCGAAGTCATTTCTACGCTATATGAAACCGAGCGTCAGGTGCAATCCTTATCCTTTAATGCAAAGGATTTTTTAAGCAAGGTAAATCCAACGCAAGAGGAACTTCAGACCTTCTACAACGCGAATAGTAAGTTATTTGAAAGTCCTGAGTATGTGGATGTTGAATACATCGTACTTAAAGCCGATCCTAAAGAAGATGCCAAAGTATTTAGTGAGAAGGCCGATCAATTCGCCAATATGACTTATGATCAGTCAGACAGCTTGAAGCCAGCCGCTGATAAGTTAAAGCTGACTGTTCAAACCCAAAAGGGCATGACTCGCTCTGGTCCCACCGGTGTATCGAAAGATCATCCCCTGGCTAATCCTAAAGTGGTTCAGTCTCTGTTTGGTGACGAAGCGATAAAAAATAAACGTAACACTGAGACCGTTCAAACTTCACCAGGAGTTTTTGTATCCGCTCGAGTGGTCACTTTTCATCCGGCACAAATTCTTCCTTTTAAGGATGTTGCAAGTGAAGTGAAGCGACAAGTAAGTCAGCGCGCTGCTGAAAAACTCGCTGTTGCCGCTGCTGCCGATAAATTTTCTGCGCTTGAAAAAGATCCTAAAAACGCCGCTGGTTTTGCAACGCCTGTCTGGGCATCTCGCAACAAGCCCTCCAATTTAGTGGGTCCTGCTTTAGATGATGTGATGTCAATTAGTCCAGATAAATTTCCAGCCGTAGTTTCAGTAAGTAATCCTGGGGTTGGTGTAACTCTGTACCGTGTTGACCAGGTCCGTCAACCAACTAGCGTGGACCCCAAGGTTCATAAGGCCCAGGCTCAGCAAATACAAGCGCTTGCAGCGCAATCTGAATTTGCAGGATTTATGTCTTACTGGCGTGATGCCGCAAGTGTAAAAGTGATCAATCCTCTAAAACCCCTCTCTACTGGATCGGGTAGTTAATTCTAAATTATCTTTTTGGAGATAGTATTAACTGGTATGGGGCCATAGCGCCCCATACGTTTTTAAAGAGAATTGATTGGGCTGCAACATTTGGATGAATGTTATCCGCCTGAAATAAATCCTTACTCTGAGCTACGCCATCCAAAAAAAATGGCAGAAGTTGAATACCTTCTTGTGATGCAAGCATAGGATATAAATCTTTAAATTGTTTGGTGTACTGCTGTCCATAGTTTGGTGGTATCTGCATGCCAAATAGCAGCACCTTTGCACCAGAACGTTTAGACAGCTGAATCATTTTTTGTAGATTGTCTTTGGTCTGTTCAATCGTTAAGCCGCGTAAAGCATCATTTGCGCCTAACTCCAAAAACACAATTTCAGGTTTTTTGGATTCTAGGAGAGTAGGTAGCCTTGTAAGTCCGCCAGAACTTGTTTCCCCGCTGATGCTGGCATTAAATACTGACCAGTTACTTTTTTGTTTATGTAATTCTTGTTCGAGCTGTTTTACCCAACCACTTCCACGCGGTAGGCCATATTCTGCCGAAAGGCTGTCTCCCAAGACCAAGATGACCGGATTGGCGCTTACCCAAGAGCTGAATGCAAATAACAGGCAAACTATACTAGTTAGAGTACATTGTTCAATTAGTTTGGCTATACGTTTTTGATGCATATATGACTATTTCCGCAAAGGCTCTTATCGCCAACCACCTTGATAAAGAAGTTTCATCAAGCGATGGTGTTTTGTCAATTTTGCACGACATTAACTTTGCTATAGATCATGGCGAGAGCGTTGCTATTACTGGTGCATCGGGATCTGGTAAGAGCACTTTGCTTGGCATAATGGCTGGATTGGATCTTCCCAGCTCGGGATATGTCATCTTAATGGGGCAAAATCTAGGCGAACTAGATGAAGATGGTAGGGCAAGATTACGAGGCGAGCACATAGGATTTGTGTTTCAGTCATTTCAGTTGCTATCTCATTTGACGGCTCTAGAGAATGTTGCCTTGCCAGCCCAAATGCAGGGCAATCCAAATGCGTTCTGTGATGCTAAAGCCTGTCTAGAGAGGGTTGGCCTCCAAGATCGCCTTAATCATTCCCCAAAAACCCTTTCTGGGGGCGAGCAACAACGTGTAGCGCTGGCACGAGCCTTCATTACAAAACCCAAGATCCTCTTTGCGGATGAGCCCACGGGAAGCCTGGATGAGTCTAGTGGTAAAAGGGTCATTGATCTACTTTTTGACCTAAATCAGGCCAACCAATCTACCTTGATATTGGTCACCCATGACCCAGCCTTGGCTGGCAGGTGTCAACGTCAAATCCACCTGCGGGGCGGACGTTTGGTGTAGGTAAAACCTTATAATCTAGGGATGTCCTTTTTTCACTTTTTGACCGGCGCAACTGCGCTTTCCGCCTTCCGCCAACAGCGTCTTCTAGCCTCCTTAAGATCACAAGGAATAGAGCTTGAATCAATTGAGGCGCAATTTTTACACTTCATCTGGTCTGAAGAAAAGATTGGATTGGATAAAGAACAAGTTCTTCAAAATCTTTTAACTTATGGCCAGCCTTTCGTTTCCCAGTTGTCTGCTGGAAAGTCTCTGTTTGGAAAAGGCGCAGGCGATATTCAAGTCGCAATTGTTATTCCTCGTTTTGGCACTGTTTCACCTTGGGCTAGCAAGGCAACTGATATTGCTCGGCAATGTGGATTAGATGTTTTGAGAATTGAGCGAGGAATTCAGTTTTCGTGGAAATCAAAAAAGCCTTTAAATACTGAGCAACACCAGCTTGTCTTGGCAGCGATTCACGATCGTATGACGGAGTCAGTGATTGATTCTGTCGAATCGGCTAATCAGCTATATCAAACATTAGATGATCGTCCTTTAGCGCGCATTCCAGTGCTAAGCGAGGGCAGAGCGGCCTTAGACAAGGCGAATCAAGAGCTTGGTTTAGCCTTGTCAGATGATGAAATAAGTTACCTTGCGGAAAATTTTGAACGACTCAATCGCAATCCAAGCGATGTAGAGTTAATGATGTTTGCGCAAGCTAATAGCGAACACTGCCGTCATAAGATTTTCAATTCAAGCTGGACGATTGATGGCGAAGATCAAGATAAATCTTTGTTTGCCATGATTCGCTATACGCATCAATTGCAGTCAGAAGGCACGATTGTTGCCTATTCAGATAACTCAGCCATTATGGCCGGATGTGAAGCAGAGACATGGGCGCCGCAAGGCAATGAACACCGCTACGTAAAAGATACTCGCCTTGTTCACACTTTGATGAAGGTGGAAACACATAATCACCCAACGGCAATTGCTCCTTTTCCTGGTGCCTCAACCGGCGCAGGCGGTGAAATTCGTGATGAAGGTGCTACTGGTATTGGCGGTCGTCCAAAAGCTGGATTGACTGGTTTTTCTGTTTCAAACCTCAATATTCCTGGCACCAATCTTCCATGGGAAGAAGAGCGGTATGGAAAGCCTGAGCGTATTGCAACACCGTTACAAATCATGACCGAAGGCCCGCTTGGTGGCGCCGCATTTAATAATGAGTTCGGCAGACCTATTTTGGGTGGCTACTTTCGTGTATTTGAGCAGACGCTTGGTGGCTTACGTCGTGGCTACCATAAGCCCATCATGATTGCGGGTGGTATTGGAAGTATTGATTCGATTCACACACATAAGAAAAACATTCAGCCTGGCCATTTATTGATTCAGCTGGGCGGTCCTGGAATGCGTATTGGTATGGGAGGGGCGACAGGTAGCTCTGTTGCTACTGGCACAAATACTGCGGATCTCGACTTTGATTCAGTACAACGTGGTAATCCAGAAATGGAGCGTCGCGCTCAAGAAGTGATTAATGCCTGCCGTGCATTGGGTGATCAAAATCCAATTGTGTCCATTCATGACGTTGGCGCTGGTGGTCTATCCAACGCTTTCCCTGAGTTAGCTGATGGCGCAGGATTGGGTGCTCAATTTAAGTTGCGCAGTGTGCCGCTTGAGGAAAGTGGCATGAGTCCTGCGGAGATCTGGTGTAACGAGTCTCAAGAGCGCTATGTATTAGCCATAGAAGCTAAAGACTTAGACTTATTTAGATCCTTCTGCGAGCGTGAACGTTGCCCGTTTGCGGTAGTGGGTGAGGCAACTCAAGAACGCCAATTGCGATTACTTGATTCGAAGCAGCCTGCAGGTTCCGAGAATGCTTTGCCAATTGATATGCCCATGGAGGTTTTGTTGGGCAAACCGCCACGCATGCACCGAGATGTTAAACGTGAGCACCAATCGTTTTCAGAGCTTGACATAACAGATGCGGATTTGGCTCAATCTATTGCCTGGGTACTTCAACAACCAACAGTTGCCAGCAAATCATTTCTTATTACGATTGGCGACCGTACGGTTGGCGGTTTAAATGCACGCGATCAGTTTGTCGGTCCTTGGCAAGTACCAGTGGCAGATTGTGCTGTCACTATGATGGATTACAATGGGTATCGTGGTGAAGCGATGTCCATGGGCGAGCGCACTCCAGTTGCGGTGATTGATGCCCCAGCCGCTGCCCGAATGGCAGTTGGTGAGGCTATAACCAATTTATTGGCCGCTGACATTAATCGAATAGAGGATGTCAAGCTTTCCGCAAACTGGATGGCGGCTTGTGGTGTGCCCGGTGAAGATGCAAAGCTTTATGACTCTGTTAAAGCAGTTGGTATGGAGCTTTGTCCTGCCCTTGGGATTTCAATTCCTGTGGGTAAAGATTCCTTGTCGATGGCTACCGAGTGGAAAGAGGGCGGTCAAGCCAAGAAGGTGGTTGCTCCAGTTTCTTTGATCATTTCTGCATTTGCTTCAGTGCATGATGTTCGCAAAACTACAACTCCTTTACTTAAGCTCAATAATTCAGATGGCTCGCCTCTGGAAACAGAATTGATTTTGATTGATTTGGGCCGTGGTAAAAATCGCATGGCTGGCAGCATTTTTTCGCAGGTACTAAATCAGTCAGGCAAGACTGCTCCAGACCTTGATCATCCTGAAGATCTCAAGAATCTTGCTGCCGCCATCATTGAGCTTCGTAAAAACAACCAATTACTTGCATACCATGACCGTTCTGATGGTGGTTTGCTAGCATGTATATCAGAGATGGCTTTTGCATCTCACACTGGCATCTCTATTAATGTAGACATGATTGCGGTTGATGCCGGCCAAGAACCCGATCATGGTGATGCTAAAAACTGGGCACAACAAGTTTCTGGACGTCGTCATGAACAAACCATGCGTGCATTATTTAATGAGGAGCTTGGTGCTGTCATACAGGTTCGCAGGGAAGATCGTGATGCTGTATTTGCTACATTGCGTAAGCTTGGCCTAAGCGCATATAGCCATGTTATTGGGAAACCTAATACAAATGGCCACATTGAAATTTGGCGTGATGCAAAGAAAATTTTTTCTGAACCTCGTGAGGTATTGCAGAAAATGTGGGCCAATACGAGCTATCAAATTGCTCGTATGCGCGACAACCCAGACTGCGCTGATTCAGAGTTTGCGCTATTAGACAACCTAGGCGACCCTGGCATGTCACCTAAATTGACGTTCGATATTGCCGATGATGTATCTGCGCCGTTTATCAATAAAAACGCTAGACCTAAAGTAGCAATTTTGCGTGAGCAGGGTGTGAACTCACACGTCGAAATGGCTTATGCCATTAACTGGGCTGGTTTTGATAGCTTCGACGTGCATATGTCAGATCTTTTAAGCGGTAAAGCCAAGCTAGATGAATTCAGGGGTTTAATTGCCTGCGGTGGATTCAGTTATGGAGATGTTCTTGGTGCGGGTGAGGGTTGGGCAAAGACCATTTTGTTTAACCAGCAATTGCGTGATCAATTTGAAAAATTCTTCAATCGCCAGGATAGTTTTGCTTTAGGTGTTTGTAACGGTTGCCAGATGATGAGCAACCTTGCGGGAATCATTCCAGGTGCCGAAGCATGGCCTAAATTTACTCGTAATCAATCAGAGCAGTATGAGGCACGCTTAGTCATGGCTGAGGTATTGTCATCTCCATCGATCTTTACGCAAGGCATGGAAGGCAGTCAGTTACCAATTGCTATTGCTCATGGTGAAGGGTTTGCCAATTTCAGCCAGCAAGGTAACCTGGGGAAAATTGAAAGCCAAGGTTTATCTGCACTACGCTTTGTAGATCATGTCGGTAAACCAACCGAGATATATCCCATGAATCCAAATGGCTCGCCAGGCGGTCTAACGGGAGTAACCACTCCGGATGGTCGCTTCACGGTGATGATGCCTCATCCAGAGCGTGTGTTCCGAGCCGCGCAAATGAGTTGGTGCCCCCCAGAGTGGCTTGATGCGCCTGATGGCGCTAGTCCATGGTTACGTTTATTCCGTAACGCTCGCGTTTGGGCTAAATAATCTTGCTAGCAATGGAACCAGTAACCTTCTCCGAAAGCGGGGGTATTCGGTATTTGCACTTTGGAACAGATTTAATCCAAGGAGCAATGCGCATTCGTGATCCTGACGAAATCTATCTTGAATATAACCAACAGATGATGGCTTGGCTGCTTTTCCTTGAAACAAAGCCGGGAATGAGGGTTGCTCAATTAGGCCTTGGAACAGGTGCTTTGACCAAGTTTCAGCATCGCCATTGCGCAGCAGTTAAAACCACAGTTGTGGAATTAAATCCGGCAGTTATAGTGTCTGCACGCTCCATGTTTTTCACCCCTGATGATGATCGTAGATTAGAAACCCTACAAACTGACGCTAAAGCATTTGTCAAGTCAAGTCGAAATTGGAATCAATTTGATGCTGTACAAGTAGATTTGTATGATGCCATTTGCGATGGACCAGCTGCTAGCTCGCTTGACTTCTATAAGGGCTGTTGCGATATTCTTAAAAGCCCTGGCGTAATGACAGTGAACCTGTTTTCACGACATAAGAGCTTTGATACCAATCTCAGGAACATCTGCGAAGCTTTTGATGATCGGGTTTTATTATTTCCTGAGTCACATGATTGCAATGTAGTAGCTATGGCATTCAAAGGTCCGCCGTTAGTTGTGGAATGGAAAGATGTTGCAAAACGTGCGAAGTTGATTATGGAGAAGACTGGGTTGCCAACAAGTACGTGGGTATCAGGCCTTCGTAGAGCCAACGCTCGTCAAGATACTAAGCTCAATATCTAAATTTAATTGTTAATAATTTATGGGTAAATAAAAAGGCGATCATGTGATCGCCTTTTTATTGTTAAGCCGACTGTGTTGACTTATTATGCTTAAACCGAAACGGTGTCGGCTACTTCGCTAAATGACTTGATCTTGTCAAAGTTCATATAACGATAAACTTCGGCTGATTTCGCATTAAGAGACTCTACTTGCTCCAAATATTCTTTTGGAGTTGGTAAGCGTCCTAAAAGGGCTGCTACAGATGCCAACTCAGCAGAAGCCAAGAATACGCGTGTATCTATACCAAGACGATTTGGGAAATTACGTGTTGAAGTTGAAACAGCAGTAGAGCCCTTACGGATTTGCGCTTGATTACCCATACATAGTGAGCAACCTGGGGTTTCCATGCGTGCACCAGTACGACCCAAAATGCCGTAGTAACCTTCTTCAGTTAGAACCATTTGATCCATCTTGGTAGGAGGCGCAATCCACAAGCGTGTTGGGATATCTGATTTGCCTTCAAGCACTTTACCTGCAGCACGGAAGTGGCCAATATTGGTCATGCAAGAACCGATAAATACTTCATCGATTTTCTCGCCAGCAACTTCAGAGAGGAACTTCACATCATCTGGATCGTTAGGGCAGGCTAGGATTGGCTCTTTGATATCGTTCATATCGATTTCAATGATCTCGGCATAGTCTGCGTTTTCATCGGCCTTGAGTAATTCAGGCTTTGCAATCCAAGCTTCCATTGCTTTGATGCGGCGACCTAAAGTGCGTTTATCTTCGTAGCCATTGGCAATCATCCACTTCATTAAAGTGATGTTGGACTGCATGTACTCGATGATAGGCTCTTTATTCAATTGAACCGCACAACCGCCGGCAGAGCGCTCTGCTGACGCATCAGAGAGTTCAAATGCCTGCTCAACCTTGAGATCTGGCAAGCCTTCGATTTCTAATATACGACCAGAGAAAATATTCTTCTTGCCTTGCTTTTCAACAGTTAACAAACCTTTTTTGATCGCATAAAGAGGAATTGCATTTACAAGGTCACGTAATGTGATGCCTGGCTGCATTTTTCCTTTGAAGCGAACCAATACTGATTCAGGCATATCAAGGGGCATTACGCCAGTAGCTGCTGCAAAGGCAACCAAACCAGAACCTGCTGGGAAGGAGATACCAATAGGAAAGCGAGTATGGCTATCACCACCAGTGCCACAAGTATCAGGAAGTAACAAGCGATTGAGCCAGCTATGGATCACGCCATCACCTGGACGCAATGCTACGCCACCACGATTAGTCATAAATGCAGGTAACTCATGGTGGGTGCGAATATCAACTGGTTTTGGATATGCGGAGGTGTGACAGAAAGATTGCATCACCAAATCTGCAGAGAAGCCTAAGCAGGCTAAATCTTTTAACTCATCGCGAGTCATTGGACCCGTTGTATCTTGTGAGCCTACAGTTGTCATATGGGGTTCGCAGTAGGTACCTGGGCGAACGCCTTGACCCTCTGGTAGACCGCATGCACGACCAACCATCTTTTGCGCCAAGCTGAAACCTTTTTTGTTATCAGGCGGACTAACTGGGACGCGGAATTCTGTAGAGGCAGGCAAGCCCAGTGCTGCGCGAGCTTTTGCAGTTAAGCCACGACCAACGATCAATGGAATACGGCCACCAGCACGCACTTCGTCAAAAATTACAGGGGACTTGAGAGAGAAGCTTGCAATTTCTTTACCATCTTTAAACGCTTTACCCTCATATGGGCGCAATTCAATCTCATCGCCCATATTCATTTGAGATACATCCAATTCAATCGGTAATGCTCCAGCATCTTCCATGGTGTTAAAGAAAATGGGAGCAATCTTTGTGCCCAAACAAACGCCACCAAAACGTTTATTAGGAACAAATGGAATATCTTCACCGGTCCACCACAACACTGAGTTGGTTGCGGATTTGCGGGATGAGCCGGTTCCAACAACGTCGCCTACGTATGCGATCAAATTGCCTTTCTTTTGTAAGGCTTCGATTTGCTTCATTGGTCCCCGGACACCAGGCTCATCAGGTTCAATGCCAGGACGTGGGTTCTTGAGCATCACGGTTGCATGCAATGGGATGTCTGGACGACTCCAAGCATCAGGTGCTGGAGATAGGTCATCCGTGTTGGTTTCACCTGTAACTTTAAATACAGTCAACTTCATGCTTTCTGGAACAGCAGGGCGACTTGTAAACCACTCTGCATCAGCCCAGCTTTGTAAAACAGCCTTAGCATTTGCATTACCTTTTTCAGCTAGCTCCTGAACGTCGTGGAAGTAATCAAACATCAACAAGGTTTTCTTTAGAGCTGCAGCAGCAGCGGAGCCACACTCAGCATCCGAGAGAAGTTCAACCAATGGCTTGATGTTGTAACCACCAAGCATGGTGCCTAATAGTTCTGTAGCTTTTACGCGCGAGATCAGTGGGGATTTTTCTGTTCCTTTTGCTACAGCATCCAAAAACTCAGCCTTTACCTTCGCCGCCTCGTCAACACCAGCTGGCACTCGGTTGGTGATTAGCTCAACTAATTCTTTCTCCTTGCCTGCCGGAGGGTTCTTGAGCAACTTCACTAATTCCGCTACTTGATCTTTAGTAAGCGGGAGAGCGGGAATGCCAAGGGCGGCACGTTCAGCAACTTGGGCGTTATAGGCGTCTAACATGGTGGTTCCTATGCGGTAAAAGTGATAAAAGACAGGCCAAAAGGGTATTTTTACCCGATTTAGCCCATTATAGTTACTAATTTAAGTCTTATATAAGAGTTTAAACCCTAAGGGTTTTAGTAGGTAGCGCTAAACTACATTTTCTTCTTTTAGGGCCCAAACTAGGGCCACAACCCAGCCAATGAGCGACCACCCTAAAAACAGGTTTAGGGCAAAAATAGCCCCTGTGTTAGCACGCTTACGGTTGAAGGCAATCGCAAAAGGCAGGAAATAAAAAAGGGATAGTAGGGCAATAAGAATGGCAAATAATAGGCGCATCAGACTTATTTCTCACGGATCCAGGTTTGAGTTCTACCAAGCAGGGGAATACCAATATAGGCTCTAAGGTCTAATTTAGCACCTTGTTCTTTTAATTTCATCTCAGCCTTATAAACTTCGCCATCGTCTGGATCTAGAATTTGACCGCCAGAGTAGCTGTCACCTGTCTTTTTAAGACCGGAAAGGATCTCCATCCCTAGAATTGGCTTGCCTTTTCGGAAATCCGTGCACTTATCGCAAGTCGAGGGTCCTGAGTTATCGAGCACTTTGGTAATAATCCCAGAAAAAACACCATTTTTTTCGATAATTTGGACTAGGGCAGCTGGTTGATTTGTCTCATCGTCAAAGGTTTTCCAAACCCCTGTAATTGAGTCAACAGTTTGAGCTGATGTCACACCCACCAAGCCCAAAAGGACGGCGAATAGAAGGGCGAATATCGTTTTTTTAATCATTTAGAGCCATATTACCCCGTTTCAAATCAACTGTTTATCTTCGGCTATCGTTATAATTACTTTTTCCAACAGAGCTTAAGCGATGACCAAATACGTTTTTGTCACTGGTGGTGTGGTTTCTTCTTTAGGGAAAGGAATTGCAGCTGCCTCGCTTGCCGCGATTCTCGAATCCCGCGGCCTGAAAGTCACCCTCCTAAAATTAGATCCATATATCAACGTTGATCCGGGCACCATGAGTCCTTTGCAGCATGGTGAGGTTTTTGTTACCGAAGATGGCGCAGAAACTGATTTAGATTTGGGTCACTACGAGCGCTTTGTTTCTGCAAAGATGCGTAAGAGTAATAACTTCACCACGGGGCAGATTTATGAGTCTGTCATCAGCAAAGAGCGTCGTGGTGAGTATTTGGGGAAAACGGTTCAAGTCATTCCGCACATTACTAACGAGATTCAGGCTTTTATTGAGCGCGGTGCAAAGGCAAGTCACGAAGGCATGGCGGATGTCGCAATTTGTGAAATTGGTGGAACGGTAGGCGATATTGAGTCCCTCCCATTCCTCGAGGCTGCAAGGCAGATGAGTTTGCGCCTTCCGGTGCATAGCTGTGCATTTGTACATTTAACTCTCGTCCCTTATATCAATAGTGCTGGAGAGCTAAAGACAAAGCCTACACAGCACTCTGTTCAGAAGTTAAGGGAAATTGGCATCATGCCAACCGTGCTTCTCTGTCGCGCAGATCGTCCGATACCTGATGATGAGCGCGCAAAAATTTCTCTTTTCTCAAATGTAAGAGAAGAGGCTGTGATTTCTGTTTGGGATGTCGATACTATCTATAAGATTCCTGAGATGCTGCACTCTCAAGGAATGGATGATCTTATTTGCCGTGAGTTGGAGTTAAATGCTAAACCTGCCGATCTATCTGTTTGGGCAAATTTAGTTTATGAACTTGCAAATCCAAAGCATGAGGTCACTATTGGCATGGTTGGCAAGTATGTTGAGCTTACTGAATCCTATAAGTCGCTAATTGAGGCCTTGCGCCATGCAGGTATTCACACGCACACTCGTGTAAATATCAACTATATTGATTCTGAGCAAATTGAAAAAGATGGCGTTGGTTGCCTAAAAGAGCTTGACGCAATTCTAGTACCTGGAGGTTTTGGCAAGCGCGGGACAGAAGGTAAGATTGCTGCTATTCGTTATGCACGAGAAAACAATGTTCCTTACTTAGGCATATGCTTGGGAATGCAATTGGCAGTAATTGAGTTTGCCCGTCATGTGGCTAAAATTGCGAAGGCAAATAGTACTGAGTTTGATGCTGATACGGATAGTCCAGTAGTTGCCCTAATTACCGAATGGCTTGATCGCGAAGGTCGTGTTGAAAAACGATCAAATGATTCAGATTTAGGTGGAACAATGCGCCTCGGTTCGCAACGCTGCCCAATCAAGCCAAATACACTTGCTCATCGCATTTATGGTGCAGAAGTAAATGAGCGTCACCGCCATCGCTATGAAGTAAATAATCTGTACGTGCCAAAGTTGGAGCAAGCAGGCTTGGTTATCTCGGCCAGAACACCAAATGAGGCATTGCCTGAGATGATGGAGTTGCCTGAGTCTATGCATCCTTGGTTTTTCGGTGTTCAATTTCACCCTGAGTTCACTTCTACGCCTCGCGATGGACATCCTCTCTTCTCGGCATTTATTAATGCGTCACTTGTTCATCAAGACGCTACACTGAAGCAGGTAGCTTGAGATGAGTACTTTCAAGCTTTGTGGCTATAACGTTGGTTTAGATCAACGTTTTTTCCTAATTGCTGGTACTTGTGTGATTGAGTCAGAACTGTCTGCAATTGATGTTGCTGGACAGCTAAAGGAGATCACATCATCTCTCAATATCCCATTCATTTATAAATCTTCTTTTGACAAAGCGAATCGCTCATCCGGAAATTCATTTCGTGGGCTGGGGATGGATAAGGGCCTTGAGATTCTTGCGAAAGTCAAAAAGCAGATTGGTGTACCTGTATTAACTGATGTGCATGATATTGCTGAGATTGCTCCAGTTGCGCAGGTTGTAGATGTATTGCAAACGCCTGCATTCCTCTGCAGACAAACAGACTTTATTCGCGCCTGTGCCCAGAGTGGTAAGCCAGTGAACTTCAAAAAAGGTCAATTCCTCTCTCCACAAGAGATGCTCAATGTGGTTGAGAAAGCAAGAGTTGCTGCGGCCGAAAAAAACCTTCCTGATCAATTTATGGTTTGTGAACGCGGCGCATCATTTGGTTACAACAATCTTGTATCGGATATGAGGAGTCTTGCGATATTGCGAGAGTCAAAGGCGCCTGTAGTGTTTGATGCTACACATTCTGTCCAACTGCCTGGTGGGCAAGGCAGCTCTAGCGGCGGTCAGCGAGAATTTGTTCCAGTGCTAGCTCGCGCTGCAGTTGCTGTTGGCGTTAGTGGATTGTTTATGGAAACACACCCAGATCCCGCTAACGCTCTGTCGGATGGTCCTAACGCAGTACCGCTTAATCGCATGAAGGAGTTATTGGAGTCCTTACTTGCAATCGATAGCGTTGTGAAATCAACCAATGCATTTTTAGAAGATAGCTTCAAATAATTAATTTATTTAGATACCTAATTTCATATTGTTTTAAGGAGAAGGTGCATGAGCGCCATTGTTGACATCATTGGTAGAGAAGTTCTTGATTCACGCGGCAATCCCACAGTAGAGTGTGATATTTTACTTGAATCAGGGGTAATGGGTCGTGCAGCCGTGCCATCAGGCGCATCCACCGGCTCCCGCGAGGCCATTGAATTGCGTGATGGCGATAAATCTCGCTACTTGGGTAAAGGTGTACTAAAAGCAGTACAAAACATCAATGTTGAAATTGCTGAAACCATCCTTGGCTTGGATGCGAGCGAGCAAGCTTTTCTAGATAAGACGCTGATTGACTTAGATGGCACTCACAATAAGGCTCGATTAGGTGCTAATGCAACACTGGCAGTATCCATGGCTGTAGCAAGAGCAGCTGCGGAAGAGGCGGGTTTGCCTTTGTATCGTTACTTTGGCGGCTCTGGCGGCATGCAGTTACCAGTTCCAATGATGAACATTGTGAATGGTGGTGCACACGCAAACAATAGTCTGGATATTCAAGAGTTCATGGTGATGCCAGTTGGCGCTGAAAGCTTCCGTGATGCGCTCCGTTGCGGTGCAGAAATTTTTCATGAACTCAAAAAGATTATCGGCTCACAAGGCATGCCAACTACGGTTGGCGATGAGGGTGGCTTTGCCCCAAACTTTAAGAGCAACCACGAGTGTCTACAAACGATTATGAAGGCCATTGAAGGCGCTGGATATCAAGCTGGTGAAGATGTTTTATTAGCACTAGATTGTGCTGCAAGTGAGTTTTACAAAGATGGCAAATATCATTTGTCAGGAGAAGGTTTGCAACTGAGCTCTAGCGAGTTTTCCGATTATCTCGGTAATTTGGCTGATCAGTTCCCGATCGTGTCTATTGAAGATGGCATGCATGAGAGTGATTGGGATGGCTGGGCTGATATCACTAACAAGCTTGGCAAAAAGATCCAGTTGGTTGGAGATGATTTATTTGTAACTAATACTCGCATTTTGAAAGAGGGAATTGAAAAGGGTATTGCCAATTCCATTCTGATCAAAATCAACCAAATCGGTACATTAACTGAAACTTTTGCTGCGATTGAAATGGCAAAGCGTGCAAATTACACTGCTGTAATTTCTCATCGCTCAGGTGAAACTGAAGACAGCACAATTGCAGATATTGCGGTTGGTACTAATGCTGGCCAGATTAAGACTGGCTCATTATCTCGTTCTGATCGTATTGCTAAATACAATCAATTGCTGCGTATTGAAGAGGATTTGGGTGATGTAGCGACCTATCCTGGTAAGTCGGTTTTCTATAATCTCAGCCGTTAATACACTCGCTATCTATGCGTATAGTTATCTACTCCATGCTGGCATTGCTTCTTGCAATCCAGTTCCCACTGTGGCTGGGTAAGGGTGGATGGCTAAAGGTTTATGAAATGGAGAAACACGTAGAGCTACAAGAGGCTAAAAACAGCCTCTTGGCCCTACGTAATGCCAAACTTGCTGGGGATGTAAAAGATTTAAAAGATGGAACTCGTGCAATTGAAGAGCGTGCGCGTGTTGAGCATGGCCTTATTAAAGAGGGTGAGTTTTTTGTGCAAATCTTGCCAGCAGATAAATCAAACTCTGCGCCTGCTACAAAGCAGTAACTATTGCCTAATGGCCCTTTGATGGCGGTCTTGTGGCATCACTTAATAAGTCAGTTTTAAAGACCTGAAGGCAATCAACTGCATCAAATCGATATGGCTTAGCGCAAAAATCACAAATTGTTTCAACAGATCCACGCTCTTCTAGGATGCCTTGAACTTCTTCTTCGCCAAGCATCCTAAGTACATCAGCTACTTTATTGCGCGAGCAGGTGCAAGAAAATCGAATAGGGCGCACCGGAAAGCTGCGTACCCCATATTCCATTGATTCTTCCAGGAATAGCCTTCTTAAGGTTGTTTGAGGAGGTAGTGTCAGCAATTCTTCATTAGTAATAGTCTCACCAAGGGTCTGAATGCGAGACCAGCCCTCAGCAGCAACTTGCGGTTGAAGATGGGCATGACCGCCAGAGTCTGGAAGCCTCTGCAAGAGTAGGCCGCCAACACTTTTATCGTCGGAACTTAGCCAAATGCGTGTGTCTAGTTGCTCTGAATTTTGCATATACAGCGCTATCGCTTCAGCTGCGCTTGAAACTGGCCTAAGTTCATCGCCTATATACTCTTGAAGAGCAACAATTCCTTGATAGGGTGCTTGTCCTGGTTCTCGATCCGCGGAATCAAGTGTGATGACCAATCTCCCAGTATCACTGGCGTCCAATAATTCGCCTAGAGTTGCTGTATCGTCAATTTCTGAAGGTTCTACTGAAAGTTTTACCGTTGCACGCATACTCAGATCAGACTTGCACTCAACCACTAAAAGCTGAATAGGACCTTTACTTTGAGCTTGGATAATTAAAGTGCCATCAAATTTAAGGCTTGCGCTAAGCAGGGTGGCAGCACCAACGAAATCACCCAGTATTTTGCGGACCGCTGGAGGGTCATTTCGACGCTCTAAAACAGCCTGCCAGGCAGAACCAATAGAAACTATCTCCCCGCGAACAGGTGCACCATCACAAATAAATACAAGTAGCTCATTCATGGGTGAAAGTATCCACTTTTTTTGAAATTGCCGTTCAATATGCTGACCTGAGATAATAGTTTCTATGCATATTCGTACTCGCTTTGCCCCCAGTCCCACGGGCTTTATACATTTGGGAAACCTTCGTAGCGCACTTTACCCGTGGGCATTTGCTCGTCACAACAAGGGTGACTTTATTCTGAGAATTGAAGATACCGACTTAGAGCGCTCTTCCCAAGAGGCTGTTGATGTGATTATTGAGGGAATGGCTTGGTTGGGGATGGATATCGATGAAGGGCCAATATACCAAATGCAGCGTATTGATCGCTATCGGGAAGTGATCAAGCAAATGCTAGACGCTGGTTTAGCCTATCCCTGCTATATGAGTGAAGATGAATTGAATCTTCTTCGTGATCAACAGATGGCAAAAAAAGAAAAACCACGCTATAACGGCTTATGGAGACCTGAACCAGGTAAAACTTTGCCACCGATACCTAAGGGTGTGCAACCAGTAATCCGCTTTAAAAACCCAATTGGTGGATCAGTCATTTGGAATGATGCAGTCAAAGGGCAGATCGAAATCTCGAATAATGAATTGGATGATCTCATTATTGCAAGACCTGATGGAACGCCTACTTATAACTTCTGCGTAGTGGTGGATGATCTAGATATGAAGATCACCCATGTGATTAGAGGCGATGATCACGTCAATAATACCCCTAGACAAATCAACATCATGAAAGCCTTGGGCGGTACGCCCCCAATCTATGCTCATTTGCCAACGGTGCTGAACGATGCCGGTGAAAAAATGAGCAAGCGTAATGGCGCAATGAGCGTTCGCGACTATCAGAGGGCGGGTTATTTGCCTGAAGCTATATTGAATTACCTTGCTAGGTTAGGGTGGTCACATGGAGATGCCGAAGTCTTTACAAAGGAGCAATTTGTAAGCTGGTTTGATCTTGAAAGTCTTGGGCGCTCTCCTGCTCAGCATAATCCTGAAAAATTGCTATGGCTAAATCACCAATATATTCAAAATACAGATGTAGCAAAACTAGCGGAGGCAACTAAGCCATTTGCTCATGAATTGGGAATAAATACTGAACATGGACCAGATTTTGTTCAAGTAGTTGGATTATTAAAAGACAGAGCAAACACCTTAATTGAAATTGCAGAGGGCTCAAAACTTTTTTATTTACCGGCACCACAACTTACTGCAGATCAAATCTCTGAAAACATACCTGAAGCAGTCGTTCCCGCTATAAGAGATTTGATTGAAGCAATTAAGTCTTCTGAGCCAAACAAAGAGTCTTATAGCGCAGCATTCAAACAAGTATTGGCAAAGCATCAGTTAAAAATGCCCGCGCTTGCCATGCCAGTTCGTTATGGACTGTTCGCTACGACCCAGACCCCAGCCATTGACTCGGTCTTGGTTGTATTGGGCAAAGATGAGGTGATAAATCGGCTTTCTAGGCTGGTCTAGCGTGCAATTTGCGCAGTCGCACAAAAATAGGCTAAAATCTTGGATTGTTTTGATTCTCTTGTGGTTTTATTGCGAGATTTCGGGGGTATAGCTCAGCTGGGAGAGCGCTTGCATGGCATGCAAGAGGTCAGCGGTTCGATCCCGCTTATCTCCACCAAGATTTCAAAACAGAAGACGTACTAAGTAGTCTAGGTCCCCATCGTCTAGAGGCCTAGGACATCACCCTTTCACGGTGAGTACGGGGGTTCGAATCCCCCTGGGGACGCCAAATATTTTGGCTGTTGTAGATGCAGTACCTCGAAGTAATTTGGAGCGGTAGTTCAGTTGGTTAGAATATCTGCCTGTCACGCAGAGGGTCGCGGGTTCGAGTCCCGTCCGTTCCGCCAAATTCTCAATTAAAAAGCCTCCACATTGGAGGCTTTTTAGCTTCTTATGGCTTAGAATTTAATTAGCTCTCGTCTTTAAAACTTTTGGCGATTTATCAGAGTAGTAGCTATCAATGCCTAAATTCCCGCCCGCCGCTCTTGTAAAGAAGCGCAATACCTCATTCAGCACAACTTCGCGTTCGTTATCAATAGTAATGATGTGATAACTATTTCCGAGCCATATAGCTCTCCGTAAGTCTGACTTGGTATCGGCAAGAATCTTTTCTGCAGACCATATAGTGCAGGTGTCATCTTCGACGGATTGGATGACTAATAACCTAGAGGTTATGGCATCTAAATTCTTGGATACGTAAGACATTAATCCTTTGGCTTCGTGCAAATGCCTCGCAGTAATTAATGGGGCTCCAACCTCTGAAAGCTCGTGCGCCTTGAATCTATCTCTAACCCTCCTTCGCAGATCTGGATTCTTAATACCAAATGGTTCGCGCTCCGAGTACTCCCAGTTTCGAATACCAAGGTTATAAGCAATATCCAAAAGGAATCTATACCAAGGTACAGACCAACCGTCATAACGCAATACCGGCGAAAGAAGAGCTATTGAAGATATGTCAGTTCTTTGGCTGGCTACGGCAAGGGCAAGAGTAGAGCCCATGCTAATGCCTGCTAAATTGATTGTTTTATAAGCGCCTTTAATTTCGTCGATGGCGTTATGCACTTGGCTAATCCAATCTTCATAACTATCTGGGTTTGAACCATAGAGATAGCCATTAATTTTAGGTATTAGCGTTTCAAATCCATTAGAGTTTAAAAAGCTCGGAAGTTGGCCAAGCTCCAGCCCGCCACCATTTAAGCCTGGTAGCAAGATCGTAATACTATTACTTGAGTCTCCTGTTGCATTAATT
The DNA here is from genome assembly GCF_040409805.1 of Polynucleobacter sp. MWH-UH23A. NCBI lineage: Bacteria > Pseudomonadati > Pseudomonadota > Betaproteobacteria > Burkholderiales > Burkholderiaceae > Polynucleobacter > Polynucleobacter sp. MWH-UH23A. The sequence continues at coordinate 1,004,905 of NZ_CP099572.1, read as the reverse complement.
TCCGGCATCTTATACATTGTCTCTAATATCGTTCCAAGAGAATACACCGACTAAAGAATCAATGAAACATAATCTTAACGCCTTCAGATGGTGCCCAAATAAAGCTGCTGGTTATTTAAATGCGGTTATTGGGGTATTTTTTGCCTTCTGTGTACGAATGGCCCTTCAGCCGCAGATCGAGGATGCATTACCCTTATTTTTCTTTCAAATTAATACCATTTTGATTGCATTCTTATTTGGTACGGGGCCTGCGTTATTAACAGTTTCTCTGAGCGTTCCATTAATTTCTTATTTTTTTATGGCACCATTTGGTGAATTTACAGTTATTGACTCTAGAGACTTGCGCGTACTGTTTGTGTATGCAACATATACGCTCTTAGTTTGCTTTCTGGTTGAATGGCTTCGTAGAGAGCAATACAACTCCAAGATGGCAATGTTAGTTAGCGAATCTCGATTTAAGCTTCTAGTTGAAGGTGACAACAAGATACGCGAATTACTGAAAAATCCCCCCCACAAACCTAAAGAATTAGACTCTATTTAGCTTTTGATTTATTGGAGGCTTGATATAGGGGTTCAACGGCTGGCATTAATTCTGTAAGTTGCTCGATTCGGGTGTCACCTGATGGGTGGGTGGATAAGAACTCTAATGTGCCTTTGCCCTCTGTAGCCTTATTCATTTTCTGCCACACGCTAATGGCTGCCCTCGGGTTGTATCCAGCTCTAGCAGCAAGCTCTAATCCAATCGCATCTGCTTCAGATTCATTTTGGCGAGAATTCGGAAGAACCAGCACATACTGAGCCGCTTGATTTGCAGCACTTACAGCCGAGCTGTAGGGTCCGGCTACAGCCATTGCAATATTCGCGACAGCGCTTTGAGCCATAGCTTGCGATAATCTTTCACGTCCATGCTCTCTTAGAGCATGGGCAATTTCGTGACCCATGATTGCAGCGATTTCGTCATCACTAAGCTTGAGTTGCTCAATTAGCCCTGTGTAAAAAGTTATTTTTCCACCAGGGGCGCATGTTGCATTTAGTATTGGGGCGTTGATCAATACGAGCTGCCAGTTCCATTGCTGGGTATCGTCACGAAAGACACCAGTTTGAGCAATTAATCGAGTTGAAATGATCTTTAGCCTATCGTAGGCAGGGCCGGAGGTAATTAGAATATTTTTCTCTTTAGCCTTTTGATTCTGATCGTTATAACTAATGGCAGATAAGCGATCGACTTCAGATGCTGATACCGCTAAAAATTGGGATCGATTAATGCCAACTGCTCCTGACCTTGTTGTATTGGCGCAGGCCAGAAGCAGGGCGGATAAAGCTAGACCAAAAAATACTTTGCTACAAACAACTAAAAACTGCATCGAGTTACTTCTTGGGGGCTGTTATTGAAGCAGCCATAGCATCGTAATAGATTACTTTTACTTGTTCGCCCACATTAACGTCAGCTAAAAGAGCCGGGTTTTTGACGGTAATCGTTGTCACTTTTCCGCTTGGACCTTTTACTGAAACCAGTTTTTTCTCCCGGTTTACTTCAACAATATCAGCAATGATAGTAGTCTTATTTGCAATTGTTTCAGCTGGTTTTTCATTTGCCTTTGATGATGTAACGGTATTTGTTTCTACTTTGCTGCGCACACCATCGCTCTTAGTCTTAATCAACTCAATTGCCACGGCAAGTTGGTAAGTTACATTTAGATGATCACCTTTTTTAATCTGATTGAAATTGGTGATTTCAGGTCCTGCTACAAATTTAGATTCACCCTCTTTATTTTTAAAAGTGATGGTGCGGGTTTTTTTATCAACCTTAACAACATCACCCTCATAGAGCGAATAACTGTTATCAACAACTGCAGCATCGATCACCATAGGCTTATTAGAAGCTGGAGAGGGATTTGTTTGCGCAACAACCGCTGCCGAGAGAGTAGTTGCACTAATAAGCCCTAAGAAGGCTTTAATAAATTGAATATTCATTCTGTTCCCTATAAGTAAACGATCTTGATACCAATATTAGCTCAATTTTCTTCAAAAATAGCCATTTAAGACCAGATTCACACCTAGGATCAATATTCCTATCTTTGTTAAGATTCTAATTTAATTTGCATTTTAAAAAGGTTCCGATGCCACAGTTTGCCGCTAACTTAACTATGCTTTTTAACGAAGCTCCATTTTTAGAGCGCTTCGACTTGGCGGGTAGAGCAGGATTCAAAGCCGTTGAATTCCTTTTCCCTTATGCATTTCCTGCTCAGGAAATAAAAGCAAAATTAGACAAGAATCAGTTGCAATTAGTTCTTCATAATTTGCCTGCTGGAGACTGGGAAGCCGGTGAGCGGGGTATTGCATGCTTGCCTGACCGTAAAGAAGAATTTCGTGAAGGTGTCGCTAAATCCGTTGAATATGCCAAGTGCCTTAACGTGGGACAACTCAATTGCTTAGCTGGAAAAGCTCCTGCCGATGTTGATCCAAATGTATTACGTACAACATTTATTGAAAACCTACGCTATGCCGCCTCTGAATTAAAGAAGGCGAGTCTGCGTTTATTGATTGAACCAATCAATACATTTGATATCCCTGGGTTTTATCTATCTAGAACTACCCAAGCTATTGAAATTATGGATGAAGTGGGTGCTGATAATCTCTTTCTTCAATATGACATCTATCACGCCCAACGCATGGAAGGCGAGCTAGCAAATACCATTCAAAAATATCTTCCACGAATTGCCCATATTCAACTTGCCGATAATCCTGGACGTAATGAACCTGGAACTGGCGAGATTAATTATCGTTACCTATTCGCATTTCTTGACCGTATTGGCTACAAGGGGTGGATTGGCTGCGAATACAAGCCGGCAACTACCACTCAGGCAGGTCTTACCTGGTTAAGCGAACATACTGCCTAAAATATTTAGACATAACAATCAAAGTCGGAGACATTATGAACAATCAACTAAAACTAGGATTTATTGGACTCGGCATTATGGGTGCTCCCATGGCTAGTCACCTAGTCAATGCTGGACACTCTGTTTTTATCAATACGCGTAGCAAGGTACCTGAATTACTCGCTAACTCAAAAGCCAAACAATGTTCTACCCCTAAAGAGGTGGCGCAGAATGCAGATATTATTTTTACAATGGTTCCTGATACTCCTGATGTTGAAAAGGTCCTGTTTGGGGAAAATGGTGTTGCCGCAGGAGTAAGTAAAGGAAAAATTGTGGTGGACATGAGCTCCATATCGCCTATCGCCACAAAAGAGTTTGCTAAAAAAATGAATGCGCTTGGCTGTGATTACCTCGACGCCCCAGTTTCTGGTGGCGAAGTAGGCGCTAAGAATGCAACCCTTTCAATCATGGTTGGCGGCGAAGAGGGCGTATTCAATAAGGTCAAGCCCGTTTTAGATTTGATGGGTAAGAATATCAATCTCGTGGGCGGCAATGGCGATGGACAAACTGCTAAAGTTGCAAATCAAATCATTGTTGCATTAAATATTGAAGCCGTTGCAGAGGCCTTGTTATTTGCCTCAAAAGCCGGGGCGGATCCTGCTAAAGTTCGCCAGGCACTCATGGGTGGCTTTGCTGGTTCAAAGATTCTAGAAGTGCATGGTGAGCGAATGGTCAAGCGCACATTTGACCCTGGTTTTCGTATTGAGCTTCATCAGAAGGACCTGAATCTAGCCCTTAATAGTGCAAGATCGTTAGGCGTCTCTCTTCCCAACACCGCTACCGCACAAGAGTTATTCAATTCTTGTGCGGCACATGGCGGTAAGTCGTGGGATCACTCGGCAATGGTCAAGGCCCTTGAGATAATGGCGAATTTTGAAGTGGGGCAGAAGTCCTAATTGACTCCGATGTATATGGGTACGACCTTATTGGTCTATATGCATGGATTTCGCTCATCACCCCGATCTAGTAAGGCGGTGATGACGGGTGAGGGGATCAAATCCATTTCAGGTCCAGAAAATTCTATTGAATGGTATTGTCCACAATTACTTGCATCACCTAAGAAAAGTATGGCTTTGGTTGAAGGCCATATCAAGCAATCTGATGCCGAAAGATTGGTTGTTGTTGGCTCATCGCTTGGCGGATTTTATGCTAACTACCTAGCTGAAAAATATGGCTGCAAAGCTATCGTTTTAAATCCCGCTGTTAGGGCAGCAAGAGAGTTAGCTCCGCATGTTGGCATGATGACTGCTTATGACAGTGATGAACCATTTGATTTTCGTCCTGAGTATATTGATGAGCTTAAGTCATTGCAGGTCGAAAAGATTACCAACCCATCCCGATATTTTCTAATTGCTGCTAAGGGTGATGAGCTCCTGGATTGGCGAGAGATGGTTAGCTTTTATCCTGGTGCTAAACAACTTGTCCTCGAGGGTAGCGACCATGGAATTGCGGACTACGCAGACCACCTCCCACAAGTCTTGAAATTTATATCAAGCTAAAAATACCCTCTGTTGATTGCATTTTGCTTCTTCGGTAAGATGATCAAAACGACTGCTTAAAGACTGAATATGTAGGCTGTCTAGAAAGGAGAGGTTTGTGCTGAGCATCTTGAAATTAGACGCTGGTGGAATTCCCCAGGGCTGGGTGAATGCTGAAGGGGCTACCAAGCATTATGCGGAGGGCAGCATTCTTTGGACTTTGGGTGACCCAATTATGCGTATGCGTGGTGGCATATCTCGGATCAGTGGTACACAATCTATTATTGAACTCCATTCAATCATTGCCGTTAAAGGTAACTCTAAAATCAATCTTTTTGATGTAGTTCCAGTTATTACTAAGCACAAATTATTTAAACGCGATCGTGGTCTCTGCGCTTATTGTGGAGATGTTATTCAAGAAAGCTGTGCAGAAGCCGAGCACATTATTCCAAATAGCAGGGGTGGAAAATATTCTTGGATGAATCTAGTGATTTCATGTAGGCCTTGTAATCAACGCAAGGGCAATAGAACTCCCGAACAGGCTGGAATGAGTTTGCTCTATGCGCCATACCTACCAAGCCTCTATGAAGACATGATTCTGAAGGGGCGCAATATCTTGGCAGATCAGATGGATTTTTTGGCAGCAAATCTTCCTAAAAATAGTCGACTTCTCGAGGGTCTGACATAAAGTCGACAGTTTGCTAGTATTGCGATCTAGTATGAGTTCACTTTTTCGCAAACAATCTTTGCGAGTTCTTCTGATTGCCTTGCTCCTATCTTTGTTGGGGCACCTCATTCTGTTTTTTGGATTACCGTTTATTTCCTTTTCTAATGTTCCGGATGTAGCTGATGATCTAATTATTAGGTCTGAATTGAAATCAGAGCCACCGAAGAAAATTCAAATGACTAGAGCTCCTAAGCAGAAATCTAAGGAGCAAAGTTCTTCAAATGATTTGCCAAATAACCAGACCTCAAACTCAAATGCCCAAGGAGGTGCATTCAATCAAGCTGGAGTTCCATTTAAGCTGCCAGAATCGGGAACTATTTTTTACGATTCCTTTGTTGATGGTCAGAAATTGCAAACGGGTGAAATCGATTGGATTGTGGATGGCAATCACTATCGCCTGTATGTCAACATACCCTATGCATTTGTTGGACCATTTGTCTTTGAGTCAAGAGGAACAGTTGACTCCTTTGGTATTGCTCCAGCAATCTATTGGACGCAACGTGGAACTAGGGCTCCACGCTACACACGCTTTGATCGTGACGGCAATGGAGGAGGGCAGATGTTCTTTTCCGAGAAGCCTGAATTTACGCCCGATATAGTCCCAGGCACTCAAGATCGATTTAGTCTGATGTTTCAATTGGCATCTCTTCTTAATGGTGATAGCAAGATTGACGAGCCAGGTACTGTTCGCTCAATACCTGTTGTTGACTACAACACCCTAGATCAGTGGCATTTCAAAAGCTATGGGGAGGCAGTCAATGAAGACATTCCTAGCTTGGGTAAGGCGGTAAATAGACGTTACGCATTAATGCAACGGGAAAACGACCCATATAAGCGCCAGGTCGACATCTGGTTGGCAAAAGACTTAGAGTGGCTCCCAGGGCGCATTCGGTCTCTAGAGGCTAATGGGCGTGTACTTGAACTGGTATTTAAGCAAAAGAATCCAATCTCACTAAACCCCAGCCCAACACCTGGATTTAACTAACTTCCTATTTTTTCGCCCTGCGAATTGCCTTTATTAATTAGCGACCCCATCATAGTGTACAAAGCTGCACCAGACATAGATACGGCAAAAATGCCTGTGAAAGAGATGATAATTGGCAATATTCGCCATTGTTCAGTTAGCTTGTAATTGCCATATCCAACCGTTGTATACATTTCACCTGCAAAGAAGAATGTTTGAGGGTTTGTTGGAAAAACCTTCATGCCAACACAAATGTAGGCCCAAACAATAATTTCGGTGAAATGGATCGCTATCACCAAGAAGATAGCTATAAAATAGGAAAGGAAGCTTGCCCCAAAAATTCTATGGCGGGACATAACTCCATCAATCCAATGAAATGCTCCAGCAATCCCTAAAACAACAATTGCATGAACTGCCAACATCAGACATGCACTGATCAATACCAACCATATTTGGCTATTGCCAATATCCGCATTGATTTCATTAAATAGAGTGACAAAGCTGGGTAGGTCAGTGTTATGGATGAAGTTGAACATGACTTGTTAGGAAATGAACTATTGAGTAATAATCTTATTTGACATAATAATGATTATACGCAAAATGTATTTATGAGGATTTTGTAGGAAGTTGCTTCTGAGGGCCTGGATATGGTTGCTTGTAAAGCTTCTGCCAGCGTGATTTAAGCCCATCCGCAATCCATGGTTTGTCATAGATTTCAGCAATATCAATGGCTGAGAATCCTTGGGTATTGCGTAATCGAATATCAGCGCCATTATCAAGCAGGAAACGCACAAGATCCTCGTTGCCTGACTGAACTGCCATCATTAGTGGCGTTGTGCCATTTAATGCATTGGAATCAACAACGGCTCCATTTGCCACAAGAAATTTAGCAACATCAAAATTGCCTTTGGCGCATGCGTAATGCAGCGGCGTCCAGCCTATATGATCTATACGAGCTTTGTTTTGTAAGACTAGAGTTGTAACTACAGGCAAATCACCTTCAATTGATGCCATCATCAGCGGTGTTTCACCGTATTTATTGGACAAATCAACATCAATATTGCGGCTTTGAAGCAAGAATTCTGTAACCTTAGTAGATCGATCCTTAATCGCCAATACCAGCATTGGATTGCCCTTTGAGTCCACCGTGTTTGGGCTAAGACCTTTGGATATCAATGATTTAACCTCAGACACATCGTCAAATTTAGCTGCTTTAGCGAAATCTTCTACTTGTGATGGGGTTTGGGCGCCTATCTGAAAACCCGCAATGGTAAAAAATATGCCTAATACAATTGACTTTTTCTTAAGTAAATACATTATTAAATAGCTCTATTTATTTGAAAACATTGATAAAAATTATTCGATGTTTGCTCTGCAAGTTTAATAATTGGGACATCTTTAAGGTCGGCAATAAATTCACCGACTTTAGATACCCAAGCTGGCTCATTCGTTTTGCCGCGATACGGAATGGGCGCTAAATATGGAGAATCCGTCTCAATTAACATGCGTTCAAGTGGGATTTTTATGCAAGTTTCTTGAAGGTCTTTAGCGCTCTTGAAAGTCACAATGCCTGAAAAAGAGATATAAAAACCTAAATCCATCGCTTTTTTAGCAACTTCATAGCTTTCAGTGAAGCAATGCATTACCCCGCCAATAGCATCTGCACCCTCTTCCTTCATGATTTGAATAGTATCGGCTGAAGCGGAACGAGTATGAATGATTAAGGGCTTCTTAGCCTTTAGGGCGGCCCGGATATGGGTTCTGAATCGATCTCGTTGCCATTCCATAGACTCATAGCTTCGATCACCCATGCGGTAGTAATCAAGTCCAGTTTCGCCAATGGCAACTATTTTAGGGTTTGCGTAAGCGGTACTTACTAAAAATTCTTCAGTGGGCTCCGGGGTATCTTCATAGTCTGGATGCACACCCACGGAGGCATAAAGATTGACATTTTCCTGAGCTAATTTCAGGACATTTGGAAAATCTGGAATATCTACTGATACACAAAGCGCATGACTTACTCTTGCAGCTTTCATGTTCGCCAAAACTTCAGGCAGACGACTGCTGAATTCAGGAAAATCGAGGTGGCAATGGGAATCAATGAACATAAGTCCATTTTAGACTGTCTCAGTCAATTCTGGTCCTAGCTTAAACCTCAAAGACTTGTTGGTATTGAGATAGCAAAGCTTCTAATTGGATACGGGCAGCTAAAGGATGATTTTCAGATCGGCGAGCCTGAACAAGGGATTTCCAAAATTGAAGTAGCTTGATAACTTGGGCTGTCTGCGAGAGGCCGTTAAGCGTACCAATGTGTTTTGGATAGTATCGAGGTTTGCCGCCCATACTCACCAATTGAAGATCTGATACCCAACGTTGCATGGTAGCCAATAAATATGAATATTGCGCCTTATGAATTTTTTCTGAAGTTTCAAGCCAATTAATTTGAGCGCCCTGCGCCATTGACTGAAGCAGTATCCGCGATGCCGCAATTGAGATGGTGAGCTCATCTTTCTCATCCTTGTGATGTCTGGCAATCAAGGATTCAAGGACTGCATGGGGTGCCCCACCCTGCTCATCATAAATTGTTTCGATGTCACTATCAGTCACCTTGACTTCAGAAGAGCCGCTTAATTGAGATTTAAGCCAAGCTAAACCGGTCGATCGATCAGGTCTTGGAGCAGTTAACAATCTACAGCGCGAGCGAATCGTTGGAAGCACGCGATCAACCCTATCGGCCAATAAGATGAAAATAGTTTTATTTGGCGGCTCTTCAAGAGACTTAAGCAGGGTATTAGCAGAGTCAGAGCGCAACATCTCCAGCGGATAAATTAAAATGACGCGATTACCACCCCGATGAGATCCTATAGCAAGACTTTCTATGGCGCCCCTAGTCTCTTCTATGGAAATGTTCTTTTTTTCCTTTCTCTCGCTTGATTCCGAATCATCATCTTTTGTATTGCGTGATTTCTTGGTGGGCTCAACTGACTCATAGTCAGTCTGTGGCAATAATTTGCGATGAGTTTCTGGAACTAAAGCCGTAAAGTCAGGGTGATTTCCTGTATTAAACCAATGACAACCATCGCATTCATTACATGGTCGTCCTGCTAGGTTTGTAGATTCACATAGCAATGCCTTAGCAAGTTCAATAGCAAATGCAAATTTGCCAATTCCTGATTGTCCATGTATCAAAACAGCATTGGGAAAGCGATCAAAGTCCAGGCTGGTCCATAACGGCTTAAGCCATGGAGCAATTTTGATTTCTTGTTCAATAGCGGGAAACATCAAATATCAAATCTTTATATTCAAACTCTCTAAACCGCTCCAGATGGCTTCTGGGGTTTGGGTTGCATCCACCACATGAAAGCGCTTTGGATTTTCATTGGCACGCCGCAAATACTCTTGCCGAACCTTTTCAAAAAATTTAAGGTCCATTTTTTCAAATTTGTCTGGAGTCCGGACTTTTGAGCGACGAGCTTCTGCAACTTCTCCAGGCAAATCAAACAATATGGTTAGGTTTGGCTGGAGCAAAGATCCATCTGGTTGACCCTGAACCCACTGTTCTAGATCATTTAATTTGGCGATGCTTAATCCCCGCCCTCCCCCTTGGTATGCAAAGCTAGCATCAGTAAATCGGTCTGAAATCACAATTTTTCCAGCTTTCAAGGCGGGTTCAATTATCTGGGCAATATGCTCACGTCTTGCTGCAAACATGAGAAGCGCTTCTGTTTCGAGATTCATGGGGGCATCAAGCAATAGAGTTCGCAGTTGCTCTCCCAAAGCTGTGCCACCAGGTTCACGTGTAACAACTATGTCTCGATCGGGATAGCGGCCCTGCATCAACTTGCAAAAGCTATCGATATGGGTACTTTTTCCGGCGCCATCTATGCCCTCAAAGCTAATGAAATATCCTGAATTCATGATGTTCTTATAAGTCTATTGTGCTAGTTGGATTTAGTCATGGGTTTGCGTTGATAGCGATCAACGGCAGATTCATGCTCATTTAATGTTTCTGAAAAGTGGCTACTACCGTCACCCTTAGCGACAAAATATAAAGCTTTGCTATCTACGGGATGTGTCGCAGCCAAAAGAGATTCTTTACTGGGCATAGCTATAGGAGTTGGAGGTAAACCTTTGCGCATATAGGTATTGTAGGGACTATCTTTGCGTAAATCAGTTTTACGAAGATTGCCATCAAATCGAGGTCCTATACCATATATGACAGTTGGATCCGTTTGCAGCATCATTCCCTTATTAAGCCTATTTACAAAAACAGCTGCAATTAAACCTCTATCACCAGATTTGCCAGTTTCTTTTTCAATAATAGACGCGAGGATCAGCAGATCGTATGGGTTACTTAGGGGCAAATTTGGCGATCTTTGCTTCCATGCTAGGTCAAGTTGTCTTTGCATGGCCTGAGATGCGCGCTGATATATATTGGTATCAATATCATCGGGGTCAAAGATGTAGGTGTCAGGATAAAAGATTCCTTCATCACTCGAATAGTTGAGTTTCAAAACCTGTAATAGCGCTTTTGAGTTCAGACCCTTTGTTTGATGGATTAATGCAGGATGTGAGTCTATTAAATTTCGGACCTGCCAAATTGTCATGCCTGGAATGATTGAGATGCTCTCACGCACTCGATCGCCACGCGCTATCTGTAACAACACTTTTCCTAGGCTAGCACCTTGAGGTAACAAATACGTTCCTGGTTTTAGTTTTGATCCAACAAAAAGGGCTCGTGCGCTTACTTGAAAAGGAAGGGCTGAGAGAAACAAGCCCTGTTCTTTTAACTGCTGTGAAATACTTGCTAAACCAGATTGAGGTGCTATTTTTACTTTGTACGCAAGGCCATTTTGCTCATTGGAGTGACTTGGCACAACTGGCCATAAGAAAATGGCAGCATAAAGAATGGTGATAAATCCTATGAGGGCAAGAAGGTAAATAAGTAACCTAGGAACCTTGGACTTTTTTCGCCAAAAAAGAGGCCTTCCCTGAATTTTTTTTCGCATCAGGCTATGATAAAAGGAAGATGACTGACGAATACAAAAATCCCCCTTCACAAGCCATACCTATTGATTTTGGGCTCTGCTCACTGCCTGAGTGGGGCTTGATTTTTGTTGAAGGTCCTGATGCAGCCAGCTTCCTGCAAAATCAGCTAACCAACTCTGTTTTAGGTCTAGATATGACGGTCTCACCAAAAATTGCTCAAACGCTGTCTTCAGTTAGATTGGTTGGTTACTGCAGCCCAAAAGGAAGGTTGCTGGCTAGTGCCTGGCTTGCATTGACCTCGGGAGATTCTCTCGAGGATCGTTTTGCACTATTTATTTCAAAAGATATTGCCGCAAGCACTGCGAAACGCTTATCAATGTACGTGTTGCGATCTAAAGTAAAAGTGATTGATGTGTCCAATGAATGGAGTGTTTTGGGTTTTTGTTCTAAGGTCAATAAAGAAAATTCATTGACACTTGATAAATCACAAATTGGTCTACAACTACCTGATGTTCAGGTTGACGATCAAATCTATGGGCGATTATTAATCGCTCAACCCAATTCTCCGGATGCAATCGTCAATCAAAGCAAAGCACTTCAAACTTGGAGTGATTTAGAGATCCTGAGCGCTATCCCAAGAATTGTCCAAGCAACACAGGAACAATTTGTACCGCAAATGATTAACTTTGAATCCGTTGCGGGGGTGGATTTCAAAAAAGGATGCTATCCAGGACAGGAAATTGTGGCGCGTAGCCAATATCGCGGTGTCATCAAACGACGTTTAAGCTTGGCTCATGTTTTGGGGGATGAGCTCAACGGAGCCCTCTTCGGTCCTGGCGTAGAGATTTTTCATGCTAATGATGCCAGCCAGCCAGCAGGAATGGTAGTTTTATCTGCGCATAGTGCTTTTGAGCCCGGGCGCATAGATCTTCAAATCGAGTGCAAATCGGAAGCTCTAGAACATGGGGAAATACGACTAGGAAGTATTCATGGTCCTGTGTTAAAAATGGACCCATTACCTTACCCATTAATCGAAATTTAAAAGCCCTGCAATCTAATGTGCCTCATCCTTTTCGCCTGGAATTCTCATCCAGACTACTCATTAGTAGTGGCCGCGAATCGCGATGAGTTTTATGAGCGCGATACCGAAGGAATTTCCTACTGGTCAGAGCATCCAGATATTCTTGCAGGCAGAGATCGTGCGGATGTATTGGGGAGTCCTGGAACATGGCTTGGCTTTAGTAAGACCGGTAAGTTTGCTGCCCTTACAAATGTTCGTGCGCCTAGCGAAAAAAATCCAGACGCCCGCACTAGAGGTGAGCTATCTCTGATGTATTTAACAAGCAAAGACAAGCCCGCATCTTTTGTGGAGCAACAATCTAAACGCTTCAGTCTTTACAACGGCTTTAATTTATTAATGGCAGACTTAAGTGACCCCAAAAATGCAGAAATGCATTGGGTAAGCAATCGGATGTTAATGGGACAAAGTATTCGTCCTAGAAAAGTTTTTCCATATCAACCTTTGGCTCCTGGTGTGTATGGCTTATCCAATGCGATGTTGGATACCCCGTGGCCGAAGGTCAATCATCGTGTGGCAGCATTTGCTCAAGCCCTCGCCATGGATCACGGCGAGCTTAAAAATGCCGACCAGTATCTCAAGGTGCTGGCAGATACACGTTATGCCAGTGATCACGAATTACCAAGCACTGGAGTCAGTAAAGAATGGGAAAAAGCCCTGTCCCCAGCATTTATTAAAACGCCATCTTATGGAACGCGTTCAAGCACCTTGCTCAGGGTACGAAAAGATGGAAACTTTGAAATGGTCGAACGTCGGTTTGATGCTACTGGTACGGTTGGGCATGATGTAATAACTGGCGCCCTCAGCACTGCACCCGATTCAAACCTTTCGGTTTAACTATCTAGAGAAGTTGCTTACTCGGAACGAAGGTCTTCCTTAATTACACGCTCACCTTTTGCATTACGAGTTGGCAGTCTTTTGATGTACTGGAATGTGCCAGTGGCCATGCAGCAAATCTCGCCCTGATCGTTATATAGCTTAGCTTCGCAAAAAGCCATTGTGGCGGTTCTGCGAACCGTATCCGCTTTCACCCGTAATATGCCATTAGCAGCTTGCATAAAGTTATTCTTTAATTCAATCGTGACTACGCTGCGATCACTTGGATCTCCAGATCTAGCAGCTACAGCCATGGCAACATCCATTAGCGTAAGTAAAACTCCACCATGAGCAACAGCCCAAGTATTTGTATGCTCTGGCTTAAGTGCAAGAAGAATCTCCCCTTTACCCATTTCGGCGCTAAGAAAACGCACCCCCAAAAGTTTTAAGAAAGGAACATTTAATTCCTCTCCTAAATTGGCTAGTTGTGTTTGTGGATTAATTTGGACTTGTTTATTCATAAGGGGATTTTAGGGTCTTTGGCGTCAATTTGGGAAGTCACCTAGAATAGCTCTATGGCATTTACTTTGAGTGGCGACGATGTTTGCCAGATTACGCACCCTAGCCCAATTCCCAATCCCTATTGGGTGGCTTTTTCATCTTCCGCAGCAAAACTAATTGGAGTAGAGCTAAGCCATAATGGGTTGCCTATTGATCCTGCATGGCTCGAGATTTGCGCAGGAAACTCATTAACCACATTGACTCATCAATTTACAAGCCCCTTGGCCACTGTTTATAGCGGTCATCAATTTGGCGTCTGGGCTGGTCAATTAGGTGATGGTCGAGCGATTCTGCTGGGGGATATTGAAGGACAGGAATTGCAACTTAAGGGCGCTGGAAAAACGCGGTATTCACGAATGGGTGATGGACGAGCAGTTCTACGTTCCTCTATCCGAGAATTTTTGTGTAGTGAAGCAATGCATTCATTGGGAATACCAACTACGAGGGCATTATCTGTTGTTGGCTCTGAAATGCCAGTGCGACGCGAAATCATTGAAACTGCGGCAGTTTGCACTCGACTTGCCCCAAGCTTTTTGCGTATTGGTCACTTTGAACACTTTGCATCGCTAGAAGACACTTCACGCCTAAAAGAGCTTGCAGACTTGTTGATACGCGATCACTACCCAGAATGCCAAAACACTGCTAAGCCCTATTTAGAATTATTCAAACAAATATGCGTTCGGAATGCCGAGCTTGTGGCGCAATGGCAAGCAGTCGGTTTTTGTCATGGCGTCCTCAACAGCGATAACATTAGTGCTATCGGTATCACTATGGATTACGGGCCGTTTGGTTTTATGGATCAGTTTCAAATTGACCACATTTGTAACCATAGCGATCAAGGCGGTCGATATTCATATCATCGCCAGCCACAAATCATGCGCTGGAATATGGCCTGCTTGGCCAGTGCATTTTTACCCCTAGTGGAGTTAAATCATGAATCTAATGATGCTCAGACGCTACTACGTGATGCGCTTGAGGAATTCGCAGTGGTTTATACAAAAGTCTGGCAGTCCCTTTTTCGAAAAAAGCTGGGTTTGATGACCGCACAGGACGGCGATATTCGGTTGATTGAGCGACTACTCCAGGCAATGCATGATTCAAGAGTAGATTTCACGTATTTTTTTAGACAGCTAAGTCAAGTTCGCCAAGAGCAAGAAGCTCAAACAATTGCATTAAGGGATCATTTTTTAGATCGAGAGTTGATTGATCGGTGGTTTACTGATTATATTCATCGTCTCAAATCAGAAATGAGCTCTGATGAAGCGAGGCAAAGGGCTATGAATTTAGTCAACCCTAAATTTGTCTTACGGAATCATCTAGCCCAAGTCGCAATTGATAAAGCTAAGCAACATGATTTTTCAGAAATCCAAACCTTATTCAAAATACTCACCAGCCCTTATGATGAGCAGATTGAATATGATGCATATGCGATGCCCCCGCCTCCTGATATAGAAAGAGTTGAAGTAAGTTGTTCTTCATAAATTTAGGGATATATGGATGAAAAAGACTGATTCAGAATACAAACGAATATTGAGCGATATCGAATATCGCGTAACTCGAGAGGCTGCTACGGAGCGACCATTTACTGGAAAGTATTGGGATCATTGGGATAAGGGTGCTTATTCTTGCGTATGTTGCGGTACACCACTATTTTTATCGGATACAAAATTTGATGCAGGTTGTGGCTGGCCAAGCTATAACGCACCTCAGAATGAATCCATCATTAAAGAGGTTCGCGATACATCGCACGGTATGATTCGTACCGAAGTAAGATGTGCGAATTGTGATGCCCATCTCGGACATGTGTTTGATGATGGCCCTATGCCAACCGGTCTTCGCTACTGCATTAATTCAGCATCGCTTAGCTTTGAACCGAGTGATAATGTCCAGATCAATAATAAGGTCGATTAATCTCAAGCAACATTTATCTAACGAAGTAAATTTTTCATGAAATTCTTATTTGATCTCTTTCCAATCATCCTCTTCTTTATTGCCTTTAAGTTTGGCGATATCTATACAGCCACCATAGTGGCGATGGTGGCCACTATTGGGCAAATTCTTTGGGTTTACTGTCGACATCGAAAAATCGATGCCATGCAGTGGGTCAGCCTCGTCATGATCATTGTATTTGGCAGCTTAACCATCTTTTTGCATGACAAAACTTTCATTCAACTAAAGCCTACCGCACTTTACTGGCTTTTTTCTGGTGCCCTATTGGTTAGTGCCCAATTTTTCAACAAGAATTGGATTCAAGTACTCATGGGTAAGCAAGTGACTCTAAAAGCTAATCATTCACATTCGGTGTGGCACAAGCTCAATCTTGCTTGGTCGACTTTCTTTTTTGTTATGGGCGCATTAAATCTTTATATTGCCTTTGAATTTTCAGAGGATACCTGGGTCAACTTTAAGTTATTCGGCAGTACGGGCCTGTTAATAGTTTTTGTCATTGCTCAAGGTGTCTGGCTTTCTAAACACATGGAGCATCCTGAGTCATGAGTCTCAACGAAGAGCGCATCAAAGCATTTAAGGCTGACCTTGAGCGGGTATTTACTGCCCTTGAATTAACTATTGAGGACGAAAGTCACCTACATGCCGGTCACGCGGGCGCAGCAAGTGGTGGTGGTCACTTTAGACTCAGAATGGTTGCCCCTGAATTTGATTGCTTGTCGACCGTGGCACGGCATCGCGCTATATATACGGCTTTGAGTCGCCATATTCCTAAAGAAATCCATGCCTTAACTATTTCCGCCCTAACTCCTAGGGAAGCAGGTCTCTAGACTGCTTTACACTAGGACTCATAACTTATAACTTTTGGTCATCATGTTAAAAAATCGTTACTTTCTAGCTATTAGCGCTTTCGCTGCCCTTGTCTCAACTTCTGCGTTTTCTCAAAATGCCGCAATTGTAAATGGCAAAGCAATTCCTAAGGCGCAGCTTGATAAATTAGTTCAAAAATCAGGTCAACCTGGCAATCCTCAAGTACGCGATCAAGCGCGTGAAATGCTGGTTACTAAGGAACTGATTCTTCAAGAGGCAGATAAGCGTGGCGTGATTCAAAAGGAATCGGTTCGTGAACAGTTAGAGCAATCTCGTGTCGGAATACTGGTTGCTGCTGTGTTTGAGGACTACGTTGAAAAAGAAGGTGTTACTGAGGCTGAGTTAAAAGCTGCTTACGAATCTGTTAAAAATCAATACACTGGTAAGGAATACCATGTTGAGCACATCCTAGTGGAAAAAGAGGCTGATGCAAAAGCCATCATTGCACAGATCAAGGCAGGTGGAAATTTTGAAGAAATTGCTAAGACCAAGTCAAAAGACCCTGGCTCTGCGCCAAACGGTGGTGATTTAGGTTGGGTTACCGAGAAATCGCTTGTGCCAGAGTTTTCCAAATCAATGGTGCAACTTAAAACTGGCCAAGTTACTGATAAGCCGGTGAAATCTCAATTTGGTTGGCATATTATTAAAATGGTTGACTCCCGAGATATGAAGGCGCCAAGCTTTGATGAGCTCAAGGCTGAATTAAAGCAAATGATTGCCTCGGATCAGAATTGGCAAAAGGCTAAATTTGCAGAAATGATGCAAAAACTGCGCTCAAAGGCAAAGATCCAATAAACGCCATTGCAGTAACTAATTTTTTCTGGATGGGTATCGGCGTGGTCGTAGTTTTTGAATCGCCATACCCGCTATACCGCAAGCAAGCGCAGACATTACAAAAACGTCTCTTGGCTGAAATAGATCCCATATCCAGCCAGCACATAACCCCCCAATTGTTCCGCCTAATCCATACGATACAGTGACCATGATGGCCTGCCCTCTTGCTTGCAATGAACCCGTAAACCAACGTTGCAAAAGCTTAGTTGCAGCACTGTGGTGAGCTGCAAAAGTTCCAGCATGCATAAGCTGAGCCAGAATCAGAACTATTGTTGTTGGGAAGAAGGCAATCAAAATGAATCGCACCACACCAACGCCAAAAGCACCCTGAAGAATGGCTTCAGAATCAACTCGGCTAATTATTCGATTTTGAAAATAGAAAAAGAGGACTTCTGCGGCAACACCAATGGCCCAAAATAATCCAATCTGAAATTTATCGTAGCCTAAGTTTGCCAGGTAAAGTGAATAGAACACATACAAAGATGCGTGCGCAAAAATCATAAAGAAGCCTGAAATCAGAAACCAACGCACATCTGGATTCAGTAGTACTACAAATAGCTCGCCCTTTACCATTTTGCGACGTTCCATTTTGGGCTCGTGAAGACAAAAAGTTATTGCCGCAAGTGCAAAAAGAATTACAGCGCCAACATAGGGATACAGCCCAATTCCTTTACGTTGGAAGAGCTCGCCTGCAAAGAGTACCATCGCTATAAAACCTATTGAACCCCACAATCTCAAGCGACCATAACGTTTATCAAAGGAATTATCTTTATATAGCGCATGGATAGTAGCAGTCTCACCAAGAGGCATTTGGCTACTCAAAATGGTGTGTAAAACAAACATCCAGATGAAAAAACCAATATAGCTATGTAAATAAAAAATGCACAGAAAAACTAGTGCCGCTAGGCAGGCACAGACCCTAATGATGCCAATACGATTTGATAAGTAATCTGAGAGCCATCCCCAGCTAAATGGCCCAACAATTCTGGTGATTTGAAGCATTGACATCAGCACTGCAATTTCAATGACATTAAAGCCACGCTCTAAAAAGAAGAGGCTTGCATAAGGAGAAACCAAACCTACGTATGCAAAATATAAAAAGAAAAAGGACCCGAAGGCCCAGCGCAGAACAGGCGTCATGTAAGCAATCAATTAATCACGTTTAGCACCTGGTCTTGCAGCAGGTATAGGCTTGAGATCTAAATTAACATCGCCACATTGCGCACGATGACGCAATGCGTGATCCATAATAACTAGAGCCAGCATAGCCTCCGCAATTGGTGTTGCACGAATGCCAACACAAGGATCATGACGACCCTTCGTTTGCACAGTAATAGGCTTGCCCTGCAAATCAATCGATTGCTTAGGACTCATAATGCTAGAGGTTGGTTTAATTGCAATTGACACTCGTAAATCCTGTCCAGTGCTGATTCCGCCTAAAGTGCCGCCAGCATTATTTGATGCAAATCCATCGGCGAACAATTCATCGCCATGCTCGCTTCCCTTCTGTGTAACAGAATTAAAACCGGCGCCAATCTCAACGCCCTTAACGGCATTAATTCCCATCATAGCGTGCGCAATATCAGCATCTAGTTTGTCAAATAGGGGTTCGCCCAAACCTACGGGCACATTACGAGCCCTTACCTCAATTCGGGCACCACAAGAATCACCCGCTTTGCGTAACTCATCCATATATGCCTCTAATTGAGGAATAATGTCAGCATTTGGGGCAAAAAAAGGATTTGCTTCAATCAGGGATGCATCTTTAAAGGGAATCTTAACTTCACCGAGCTGACTCATGAAGCCATAAAATTCAGTGCCATATTGTTCACGTAACCATTTTTTTGCAATTGCGGCTGCAGCAACAACTGGCGCGGTCAAGCGCGCTGAAGATCGACCACCACCACGAGGGTCTCTTAGACCATATTTATGGTGATAAGCATAGTCGGCGTGACCGGGGCGAAATGTTTGCAAAATGTCGCCATAATCTTGGCTGCGTTGATCCGTATTGCGAATCAGCAATCCAATGGGTGCCCCGGTAGTCTTGCCTTCAAAAATACCGGAAAGTATCTCCACCTTATCCTCTTCCTTGCGTTGAGTAACGTGGCGTGAGGTGCCAGGCTTACGACGATCCAGATCAATCTGCAGGTCCGCCACTGTTAAAGGCATGCCTGGAGGACAGCCATCAACCACCGCCCCGATTGCAGGGCCATGGGATTCACCAAAAGTGGTAACAGTAAAAAGTAAGCCTAAAGTATTTCCTGACATACCAACATTATGTCATTTGTCAGAAATCTTGGACTAGAAAGACTTAATTTGTCGTTTTTTCTGCATCTTCAGGCCAGTCACGAATATAGGCCTTGAGCATGGTGTTTTCAAAATCTTGGGCTTCTACAACAGACTTCGCCACATCATAGAAGGAGATGACGCCCATTAGTACCTTCTGGTCCATTACGGGCAAGTAACGGGCATGATCAACCAGCATCATGCGACGTACTTCATCAATTTCAGTCTCCATGTTACAAGTCAGCGGTTTTTGATTCATGACAGAGCGTACTTGCAATCCATCTAGCTTTCCATGGTGTTTTGTTAAAGCTGAAATCACTTCTCGAAAAGTTAAGATGCCAACGAGCTTGTCATACTCCATCACAACCAAAGAGCCAATGTCATGTTCGCTCATCACGAGCACTGCTGTTTGCAATGCGGTATCTGGTGCAACCGTAAATAAGGTGCTTCCTTTAACGCGTAAGATGTCCCGAACTTTCATTTTGTCTCCAAATGCGGTGGATTTATAGATTAATATAGACCCAACCACCTTCTGAATCAAGGGTTTAAGCGTTCGTTTTAGTAACGAATAACCCTGATGACACCACTCCGTATGGCAGGTAGATTAGCCACCAAAACAGCTCCCGCAAGAGTTATCCACCATGTCAGGTAGATCCAGAGCAAGGCCAAAGGAAATATGGCAAAGGCTCCGTAAACCGTCTTATAGAAGGCGGTGTGGGTTAGAAATATCGCAAAACCAAACTTCATGAGCTCAAAACTGATGGCAGCAAATAATGCTCCAGAGATTGCGTCTTTCCACAGGATCTGGGAATAAGGCAAAACTTTATAAACCACTGCAAACACTAAGACCGCCAAAATAATCGGGGCAATTGTGGCTACCAAGCTAAATCCTATCGATAAGGCTTCCGTCCAACCTTCGGTTGCACTGAATAAAGCGCCGCTTAGGTAAATGCCAGCACCAAGAAGAATTGGCCCAAGAAATGTAGCCGCAGAATAGATCAGCACCTTTTTAAGAAGAGGTCGACTACGGTGTACTTTAAAAATTTGGTTAAACGCCCTCTCGATAACAGATAGGGTCATGATGGCAGTCACAAATAAACCGGCGATACCTAAAAGCGTCAGCCCTCTAGCTTGAGCTGAGAATTGATCTAGATAAATGAATACTTGTTGATTTATGCCTCCTGGCATGTATGTATCAAGCAACCAAGTTTTAAATGCATTCTTAACCTGTATCACCCGTGGCAGATAACCGATCAAAATTGTCGCAATGGTTATCATGGGAACCAAAGAGAGAATCGTGGTGTAGGCAAGACTAGCGGCAATTTGATTGAGTTTTTGGTCACGATTACCCTCCCAGATCTCTTTTGCAAGAGAAAGCCATAATTGGGGGTTACGAATTAGACGCATCGCCGTATCATAAAAGACTATGAATAATCACGACATTTTAGTTTTGTATTACTCCCGCTATGGAGCCACCAAAGAACTGGCCCGCCTGATTGCCGAAGGAATTGAGGCCGTTCCAGGGGTCAATGCAAGAATCAGAACAGTCCCTGCTGTATCCACTGTTTGCGAAGCATCTGAGCCATCAGTGCCAGTTGATGGTGCGCCTTATGTAGAGTATTCAGATCTAAAAGACTGTATTGGCCTAGCTCTGGGCTCCCCTACTCGCTTTGGCAATATGGCATCTCCTATGAAGTATTTTTGGGATGGCAGCTCCTCAGAATGGATGAGCGGCTCTTTAATTGGTAAACCAGCCTGTGTATTTACCAGTACTGGAAGCATGCATGGCGGCCAAGAGAGCACCTTGCTAACCATGATGATCCCGCTGCTTCATCACGGGATGATGGTGTTGGGGCTGCCCTACAGCGAGCCGGATCTCATGTCATCAACATCTGGTGGCAGCCCTTATGGTGTCACTCATCATGCCCATGCTGATGGTCGCGCGCCTATCAGCCCAGAAGAAGCAAGGCTTGCTAAGGCACAAGGAAAGCGCCTTGCCCTTACGGCTTTAAAACTTATCTCCTAGTCTGCTCGGTAATGCATAAACTACTATCCAACAAAAACCCATACCAATTAATTGCTGCGGCGGCATTTGTAGATCTTTTTATTCTCTGCGTTGCATGGGAATGGTTTATTTCACCACTTCGCCCAGGTGGCTCATGGCTGATCTTGAAAGGGGTACCTCTTCTATTTGCAATTCCGGGAATATGGAATGCCAAGGTATACACAATGCAATGGGCATCCATGTTAATACTGCTCTATGTAACTGAAGGATTGGTCAGGATTTTGGAAAGTGGCGCTAATTTCTGGTTGGCATTATTAGAGACTGTTTTAGCAACCACCGCTTTTGTTTGTCTGCTCATTTACTTAAAACCAATCAAGAAAGAAGCGAAAAGCTTGGCAAAGAAAAGCATGGAATCATCTTCATGACAGAGTCATTCCTTGAGCAATTAACGCAAATCATTGATCGTCAGCATGTTTTAACTGCTGATATCGATAAAGAACCCTATCTTACTGATTGGCGCAAACGCTACACCGGTAAAGCGCTTGCAATCGTTCTTCCTCGCACCTCTCTAGAAGTTGCCAAGATAGTTCAGCTCTGCGCTAGCAAAAAAATTGGTATCGTTCCTCAGGGCGGTCATACTGGTTTTTGCGGTGGCGCCACTCCCGATCAAAGCGGAAATCAAATTGTATTGAACTTCAAGCGCATGAATTCCATACTGGAACTTGATGAAGCAAACCAAACCATTACCGTAGAAGCTGGCTGTATTCTGCAAAATATTCAAGAGGCTGCAGCAACAAAGGGATTTTTATTTCCATTAAGTTTAGGCGCTGAAGGAAGTTGCATGATTGGCGGAAACTTAGCAACTAATGCGGGCGGTACAAATGTATTGCGTTATGGCAACACTCGCGATCTTTGTTTAGGTCTTGAGGTTGTAACCGCTAAAGGCGAAATCTGGAATGGCTTGAAAAGCTTACGCAAAGACAATACGGGTTACGATCTTCGTGATCTTTTTGTCGGCTCAGAAGGGACTTTGGGAATTATCACTGCAGCCGTGATGAAGTTGTATCCACTACCAATTTCTCAATGGACTACCCTTGTGGCTGTTAATGATGTTCGCTCAACGATTTCTTTGCTCAATTTATTCCAAAAGCGCGCTACCTCACTGCTAACCGGTTTTGAGATGATGACCAATGAGTCGCTGGTGCTTACCGAAAAACACTTTACTCAAATGTCAAACCCCCTGAAAGGTAATCCAGCATATACAGTATTAATCGAGTTATCGGATCATGAAAGTGAGGCTCACGTTCGCAAGCTTTTAGAGGATATATTGCTGGAAGCCTTTGAGGCTGAGTTAATTTCAGATGCAGTTATCGCCAGCAATCTATCTCAAGCAAATGCGTTTTGGCATATGCGAGAGCACATCACTCTTGCTCAAGCAGAAGAAGGTGCGAACCTGAAACATGACATCACTATTCCGCTATCCGCTTTAGATGACTTTATGCGTGAGACTGATGCCTTGATCAGAGCCCAATATCCTGGCGTGCGCATTATTAATTTTGGTCACTTAGGCGATGGGAATCTGCATTACAACATTGCCGCCCCCGAGGGGGTTGAGCCAAAGGAATTTAATCGTTTAAACGAAAAACCCATTCATGATTTGGTCTACGCCCAAGTTGAAAGATTTAAAGGCTCAATCTCCGCTGAACATGGGGTTGGGCAGCTTAAATTGGACGGTTTAAGGGCTCATAAGGGCGAAGTTGCTCACGAGCTCATGAAGAGTGTAAAAAGGGCTCTAGACCCTCAAAATCTCCTAAATCCTCATAAGGTTGTCTCAATTTAGAGGTTTGAATCTCAGCTTTTTCAGATTTTTTTGAAGTTATTGTCATCCTCAGTGCTTTTGAGTGCGTTAAGGAGTCATGGAGGTGGCAAATATGTCAACAAGACTTAAACGTTGGGCCCGCGCTATTCAACAAATCGACCTGTCCAAGAGGACTCCTGAGGTCGCAATTAGCTATTTGGATAGCAAATACCGTGATATCGCATGGCGTTACATCCGAATTTTGGGATTCGAGCGTACCATCAGCTTCATGGCTAGCAATAACTTTCACCCAGAATAAGCATACCTAAATACCAAATAACCCTAAATAATTGATTCATTTAGGGTTTTTTCTTTACAAAGCTGGATTTTCTACTGAAAGAAGGCTGTTGCTTCCTGAATAACAAGCTCAGGCAATTCTTCTGGGATGTAATGTCCGCACCCTATCGCCCTTCCGGTAACTTCTCCTTGCGATACGGCCTGCCAATCAGCAATTGGGGTAAAACACTGATTTACTAGCCCGTGCTCACCCCATAAAACCCGAACTGGCATTTCAAGCTTTTTGCCCTCATTGCGATCAGTACGGTCATGAATTAGGTCAATGGTTGCAGCGGCACGATAGTCTTCGCACATGGCATGCATACATTGTGGATTGCTTGCTCCAGAGAGATATTCAGACCATCGGTCTACTGAAAAGATTCCTGTACCCGCATGGCGGCCCATATGATTCTTAAGCCAATACTCTGGATTTGCGCCGATCATGTTTTCAGGTATCGGTTCTGGCTGGATTAAAAAGAACCAGTGCCAATAACCCCTTGCAAATGCCATTGTGGTTTTGTCATACATTGTTAATGTCGGCGAAATATCCAAGAGCATTAACTTACGAACGCTCTGAGGAAAATCCATGGCTAGTCGATGCGATACCCTTGCACCTCGATCATGACCTAAAACAAAAAATTGTTTGTGACCTAATGCATTCATTAAGTAATGCTGGTCCTTTGCCATAGACCTTTTAGAATAAGTAGAATGATCAGACTTACCGTGCGGCTTAGAAGAAGCGCCATATCCACGAAGATCTGAAGCTACCACCGTGAATGATTTTGCGAGCTCTGGCGCTACGCGATGCCATATTGCTTTCGTTTGCGGAAAGCCATGCAATAAGAGTAATGCAGGTCCATTACCACCAACCAAACAAGCAATTTCAATAGGCCCATCATCCGATGGAACAGTAAGCTTTTTTTGCTCAAAACCTGGAAAAGTAACTGCCATAAGTTGTGGAATTCTCTACAAATTTAAGCGGCAGAATTATTTAGAGGGCACAGTGGCATTTGCAGAAACCTCCATGGCGACACGAACAACCTTCTTTGCCATCTCAATAAAAGAATCAACAGAGCCTGCAGAAGTTCTAAAAGATTCACCCTGAACGGTGACCAAACCTTCACCAAGTAATTCTTTTGATTGGCTATCAGTGATTTTGCTTTCCACCAATAAAGCTGGGGTTTTAGAATTAACACCACCAGCATAGGTAGCTGCACTAACTGCTAGCCCAATAGGAGTGAAATTCCATGGTTGCAAGCTATCTGTTGAACTTTCCGCACCAGTGATACCTACAGTAAATCGAGCGACGCCAGGTCCTGGGGAAGTCACAATTTTTATATTACCACGAGAATTGACTGCTGAAATCATTGAATCTTGTAATGCAATTTGCGCTTGAGAAATTGCTTCAGGACTAATTTCTTTTGTTGCACTTTGATTTAAGTAGATGGGGTCCAAAATTACAGCCGTATAACTAGTCGGACTAACACCAGGTTTACGGTATCTCCATATGCGTGTATCAGCATGGCTAATATTTACCGGTTGCAATAAGTTGTAATTTGGAAGGAAGCCTGATCGTGGCATCGGCTCGGATGCAAGTTTTGGAGTATTGCTACAAGCCGTCAAAACAGAAACAATAAGTGCCGCAATGGAAAGTCGATGATTTGTACGCATATTATTTTGGTAGAGAAAATTAATTAGGAGATGGGCATGGCAAGATGCTACCGGTCTTTTTATGGAGGCTTGGCTTACAGTCAATTGATGTTGCTTGTGAGGATTGGTTTGGAGCAACTGAAGCACTAGGTTCTGATGCTAAAGTGGTTGAATTCTGAGTGGCGGTTGGTGCGCTTGTAGAGGCTTGAGTTGTTTTGGCTGGTTCTAGACCTACAGATTTATAAAACGCTTTATCCGACCCAGGACAGGGCATGACAGCACCAGTTTTTGGATTCACAACATCCTTGCACTGTGGGTTTGCCTCTAATCGAGCCTCTAATTTTGCCGTTGAACAAGCGGCAACACAGAGACCCAAAACAACAGCGATGCAGAACTTAATACACAAAATAATGATTAAGAATAGTTTAGACACTATCCTGCCAAAATCTTCGACAAGAAATCTTTAGCGCGATCCGAACGCGCTTCTGGGTTACCAAAAAACTCTTCTTTAGGGCAATCTTCAATAATACTACCCTGATCCATGAAAATCACGCGATTACTCACCTTGCGAGCAAAACCCATTTCATGAGTAACGCAACACATTGTCATGCCCTCGTTTGCTAGCTTTACCATCACATCCAAGACTTCGCCAACCATTTCTGGGTCGAGTGCTGAGGTGGGTTCATCAAACAACATCACAATTGGATCCATACTCAATGCGCGAGCAATAGCAACACGTTGCTGTTGCCCTCCAGAAAGTTGGCCTGGAAATTTATCCTTATGTGCAATCAAGCCAACGCGCTCTAAGTATTTCAATCCATGAGTTTTGGCGGCGTCAGCTGTGCGACCCAACACCTTCATTTGTGCCAAAGTGAGATTTTCGGTAATGCTTAAATGCGGGAACAGTTCAAAGTGTTGAAATACCATACCTACCCTAGCCCTCAATTTAGGCAAGTTAGTCTTTGGATCATGCAAAGGCGTGCCATCAACAATGATTTGGCCGGCCTGAAATGGCTCTAATGCGTTGATTGTTTTGATGAGGGTTGATTTACCGGAACCAGAGGGGCCACAAATGACAACAACTTCACCTTTATTGATTGAAGTGCTGCAATCCGTTAAGACCTGAAAGTCACCGTACCACTTAGAAACGTTTTGGAGTTCAATCATGATGAATTATGTTTTGGACATTAGTAAATTAGCGGATGATTGCCACTTTCGATTGCACTTTGCGAACAATCTTAGAAAGTGAGAAGCAGATAATGAAGTACGTGAATGCAGCCAAAATATAGGTCTCGATTGGTCGACCATAATTTTTACCGGCAATTTCGAAGCCTTTTAATAGGTCATAAGCGCCAATGGCGTATACCAAAGAGGTATCTTGAAACAAAATGATGGTTTGTGTCATAAAGACAGGAATCATGTTTCTGAATGCCTGTGGCAAGACAATGAAACGCATGTTTTGACTATAGGTCATACCCAAGGCCTGTGCAGCATAGCCTTGCCCCTTTGGTACTGACTGTATGCCTGCGCGGACAATCTCGGAGAAGAAAGCGCCTTCGAAGGCAATAAAGGTAATCGTTGCCGATAGATCAGCGCCGATGGGCCTACCAATCAACATGGGAATCAACAAAAAGAACCAAAGAATCACCATGACCAGTGGAATGGATCGCATAGTGTTCACATAGATGGTTGCGGGATAAGCTAAAGCAGGCTTTCCAGATAATCGCATCAACGCAAGAAAGGTGCCAAAAAGAATTCCACCAATAGTAGCAATAACAGTTAGCTGCACACTGAAGAGCAGGCCCTTCATGATGTAGTTCGTGAAGAGCTCCCAGTTATAAAAACTTAAATCCAAGCTCAACATGCTGGCACCATAAGATTAAGGGCTGTAATCATCAATGTGCTGCCGCTTCTGAGTTAGCAACAATGAAGCCTGGAATACGTGAACGCTTCTCGATATATGCCATCACACGATTTACCGCAAAAGCTGATAAGGCATAGAGCAAGGTTACCGCCAAATAAATTTCAACACCATGAGATGTCTCCTCTTGAGCTTGCATCGCAAAGAGTGTTAACTCAGGTACTGAGACAGCAAATGCTACAGAGGAGTTTTTAATGAGATTCATGCTCTCGGATGTCAGAGGGGGAATCACAATGCGCAAGGCCATTGGCAGAATAACGTAGCGGTAGGATTGAAACGTAGTGAGGCCCAAGGCGGTTGCAGCAGACTTTTGACCGGAAGGTAATGACTGAATACCCGCCCTAACCTGCTCGGCAATACGAGCTGAAGTAAAAAATCCCAAAGCAATACTGACTAACAAATAAGAGGGGAAAGATTTCAATACAGGAATAAAGGCAGGTACAACGTGGTACCAAAGGAATACCTGCACCAAGATTGGAATATTCCTAAATAGCTCAACCCATGCTGTTGAAAAGCGGACTAAGAATCTATTTAACTTATTCTCGGGAGGTAAAGTGCGCAATGTGCCCATCACCGCCCCAAGAATTAAGGCAAGAAAAAGACCCAGGACTGCAACCGCTAAGGTCCAGCCCCAAGCTTTCATGAGCCAATCCAAATAACTTGGATCTGGATTTTTGCCAAGGGCAAACAAGGCCGAAAAACAATGTTCAACAGGCTCTTGGTCTAGTGTGCCCTTACAAAATATTCCTAAATCCATAGTTTCAATCGTATCAAGATGAAATGATTTTCAATAAAAAACGATTGAAATTACTTCTTGTTGTAATCCTCAGCCGGTTTGTCATTTAAATTTGCCCAAGCGTTCTTAGTGGCTGGTGATAACTCAAGACCAACAACGATATTTTTTGGAGGAATTGGTGACAAGAACCATTTATTCCAAAGCTTTGGCATGTTGCCGTTAGCAACGATCTTGGCAATAGCAGCATTAACTGCGGCTTTAAATTCAGGATCATCTTTGCGAACCATGATAGCAATCGGCTCAGTACTCAACACCTCACCAACAATCTTGTAATCTTTAGGATTCTTAGAGTTAGCAATATTGCCGGCCAAAATAGAGCCGTCCATTACGAATGCGTCAGCACGACCCGATTCCAACAAAAGGAAGCTGTCAGCGTGATCTTTACCAAACACTTCGTCAAAGTTAACGCCATTAGCTCTCTCATGTTTGCGGAGTAATTGAACTGAAGTGGTGCCGGTGGTAGTGGCGACCTTTTTACCATTTAAATCTGCAATCGATTTAATTCCAGAGTTAGCCTTTACAGCAATACGAACCTCTTCAACATATAGCGTATTTGCAAAGCCAACATCCTTTGCGCGTGCCGTATTATTGGTAGTAGTTCCGCACTCGATATCAACTGTTCCATTCTGAACCAAGGGAACACGATTTTGTGAAGTAACGGGCTGATAGTTGATGCGTAGGGTATTCATACCCAATTTGTCTTTAATATCGCCCAAAATCATGCGGCAAATTTCAACATGGTAGCCGTCAAAACGACTGTCGCCCGTGGTGTATGACATAGGAATAGATGACTCTCGAACACCCATAGTTACAGCACCGGTGGATTTCATTTTGTCTAGCGTTTGACTTGCTGCCTGAGCATTCATGCTAGAAAGCAATAAACCAGCCGCAATCAGACCCGCCTTAACCATTGAAATACGCTTCATAGAATTTCTCCTTTAATTACCGCACTTTATTTATATAGTGATGTAGCACTTCTGCATTTATAGCAAATTTATGGGCTAATACCTGATTTTTGGATAAATTTAGCGGGTTTCTACCAAGAAATAGAGTAAAAACTAATAAGGGGAAAGTTTGGCCTGCCCAGCAGGAGTCGAACCTGCGACCTACGGCTTAGAAGGCCGTTGCTCTATCCAGCTGAGCTATGGGCAGATACTGGCTATATCAGAACTAAATAGAGAAAATGGTCGGAGTACAAGGATTCGAACCTTGGACCCCCTGCTCCCAAAGCAGGTGCGCTACCAGGCTGCGCTACACTCCGACGGAACCAATATTCTACACCGACAGGGCTATTTCAGGCAAATCCTGTAATATTCGGCACATGATTGCCCATTTTTCCAGCAAACTGAACAAGCAACTTCACGCTACAGTTGCAGCGCTATTGTTGGCGTTTTGTATGTTGGGTACACATTGGGTAGGCCTTAGTCATGGCATCTCTCATCTAAGCTTCGCCAAACAAACAGTTAGCGAGAGCCCTACAGCGGCAAGCATTTCAACCAATACTCATAGCTCAGATGTCTGTCATCTATTTGATGTCTTAACTCTGGCAGGCTGTATCCCGCCAAGCTTTTCTTCAGCACCTCTAGCGAATTACATTCAATCCATCGGCCATCAGGAAAATGCAGCACAAGTAGACGCACCCCTCCTGACTGCATATCAATCGCAAGCTCCCCCCGCCCTCATCCTTTAAAAACAAGGCCCAAACCGGATCATCAATTCTGGTTTTGATTGTTTATGAATCGTCATTTATTTGGCGAACGTGGATGAATTATGTATTTTCAGTATTTCCGAACCTATCTTGCTGTAATTTCGCTATTCACATCATGTTTGATGAGTGCGAATGCGTGGTCACAAAGTGATCTTGATGCGGCATTGCAAATTAACGTAAGCGGCACACGAGATGATGGTCAAGGATTTTTATCACCAAATAAAGTGCTTGCTGGTGATGAACTGCAAAATAAGCTTGGCAATACTCTGGGGTCAACGCTAGCCAATGAACTAGGGGTCTCGGCAACTGGATATGGCTCTGGTGCCTCAAGGCCCGTAATTAGGGGGCTTGAAGGTGCTCGTGTGCAAATCTTACAAAATGGCCTCTCAGTTGGCGACGTATCAAGTGTTTCTCCAGACCATGCTGTAGCTAACCCAATGCAAAACACTCATCAGATAGAAATATTGCGCGGCGCAGCTGCTTTGATGTACGGATCTGGCTCTAGTGGTGGTTTAGTGAATGTATTGAATGATCGGATTGTGACCACGCTACCAGATGCATTATCTGGTGCAATGAATGTGAGTTATGAAACTGCAAATCAAGGCAAAACTGGCAATATTGAACTAGATGCTCCAGCTGGTCCTTTTGCCCTGCATCTTGATTCAACCATTAGTAATTCAAATAACTATCAAATTCCTGGATATGCAGAACAAGGTGGACCTAATGCGAACTGGGAAATTAACCCGGGTAAGCCTGTAAATGTACCTTACAGCGGAAAACTACCATTTTCATTTAGTAATCAAAATAGCTTGGGTATTGGCGCCTCATACATTCGAAATGATGGCTATACGGGTACGTCATTAGAGAGAATGAATCATAACTACGGCATACCTACTGCTGAAGGAGGATTTATTCAGCAGTCCCAAAACCGATATGACCTCGCACATCAAACAAATAATCCATTTGATGGTTTTAGCTCTCTAAAGGTCAGCGCAGCAAACACAAATTATCAACACACCGAATTCACCAATAATGGTATTGCCTCTACACAATGGAATAACACGGCAACAGAAGCACGATTGGAATTAGCGCACAAACAGTGGCTTGGATCAAAGGGTGTCATTGGCGCCCAGGTGACTGGCGCAACGCTCAATGCAATTGATTTAGCTACAAATAACTATGCCATCGTTCCACAAACAAAATCCAATGCAAGCGCGCTATTTTTAGTTGAAGAAGGTCGCTATGGTGACTTAAAGACCAGCTTAGGTGCACGCTACAGTTACGCGGCACAAAATCCAAACTCGGCAACCCAGTTTCCCAGCCCCAGCTCACAAGGGATACCCAGCACCTACGGACCGCCAAGTATTCAGAATCGACAATTCAATCTATTTTCATATTCAGCCGGTGGAATATATGATTTTGTAAAGGGATACGGTCTTGGTCTGGCTTATACCGTTTCCCAAAGAGCACCAACTCCACAAGAGCTTTATTCATACGGGCCTCACGATTCAACGGCAACCTTTGATATCGGTAATTCGAATTTAGGAACTGAAACATCTCATAATATTGAACTTAGCTTCCAGAAAACTTTAGGCAATCTACGAAGCAAAGTCAGTCTATATCGCAATCAATTTAGTAATTACATATATGGTTTCTATACTGGTTCGTATAGCACAGTAGATAACTTCTCTGTGGTCCAAGCATCGCAAGCCAATGCCAATATCAGGGGTGCGGAAGGCGAGCTATCCTATAACTGGAATCAAGCGGGAATTGGCAGTCGCATTTTTGGCGATGTGTCACAAGGCACTTTTAATGCTGGTGGAAATCTACCCTTGCAGCCTGCACCACGTTTAGGCGCCGAAATGGCCTACCAACGCAATGGCTGGCTGAGCAGTGCGACCTATATTTATAGTTACCAACAAAATCGTTTGGCAAATTGGGAAATTGGGCCAACACCAAGTTATAACTTAGTAAATGCCAACCTTTCATACACAGAGCGGATTGGGAAAATTAATTGGACTGGCTATTTGGCCCTGAAGAATTTACTGAATCAAGATATTCGATACGCGACTTCGCCAATGGCTGTACGACTCTATGCGCCGCAACCTGGTAGAAGCTTAATGGTGGGTGTACGCGCTGCCTTCTGACATTACTTTCTAGAAATAAGGCGCTGCAGTTTTAAAGCGAAACTAGTATTGTCGTCATACCCCCTAAATATATTCGACCCCGGACCAATAGCTGCTATAGTAATTGGGGCTGGAGTATGACCAGAGCTGCCCCAGTAAAAGCCTGTTTGACGAGCTATTGCCAATCCAAGAATATTTGATGGTAGGTAGTTTGAGTTTGGATATAACTGCCCCTGGTTAATAATTTTTTCTCTGAGATCATCATCTAAATTCAGGCCGGGAAAATTTTCCTCAAGTAAAGAGTTGAGAAATGTATTTAACTCAGGTTTAGTGGCACCCTGCTTTATCTTATTCTTAAACTGCGTGGAAAATTCATTCAAGGACATCTTGAATTGCTCGATTAGCTTTAACTGCTGAATATCAACATTCAAATAATTCGTATTACCTGCTGGAGCAAGATTTTTACGCCCATAAGTAGGCGAAAAGCCGCCTGTCTCATGATCACCCGTTACTATGATTAAAGTATTAGGATTGCGATTTTGAAAATCTAAAGCAATTTTGACAGCATCATCAAATGCCCAAAGGTCACGCATAAGCGAGGCTACATCATTATTGTGCCCAGCTGAATCCGTATTTTCGTTCTCAACAAAAAGTACGAAACCGTTTTTGAGGTTTGTTTGTTGTTTGAGAGTGCGTAATCCAGCATCCAGCATTTGCGATAAGCTAGGCGCCTCCTTGGGATTGCGCTCAATTTCATAGTCAATGTCTTCGTTGGCAAACAGCCCAAGAATCTTCGGTTTGCTAAGATTGTTAAGAGCATCTGGAGTATCAATGTATTGATAACCGCGTTCCTGAAAAGCTTGAATGATATTCTTGCCATCGGACCTCTTGCCACCATTTACGGTGTTTGGAAGGAAAAAATCAACACCACCACCCATTAAGACTTCGGGCTCTAATAGTAAATATTGGTTAACGATAGATTCGCTATCGCGCCTTGATTTTGCGTGGACACTAAAGGCCGCAGGACTAGCATCATAAATCGGCGCGGTGCTGATAAGCCCAATGCGTTTACCACTATCTTTGGCAAACTTCATGAGTGTTATAGGGGTCTTGCCATCAGGGGTTACCGAAATCGACCCATTGTTTACCTTTTGACCAGTGGACATTGCCGAAGCGGCCGCAGCAGAATCGGTCACAAAATAATTTGCGGATTCTGTCTTCATCAACTGGAAATGTCCTTTTGCCATCACAAAGTCTGTAATGGCAAAAGGTTGTTGCCGCAAAATCCGACTTGAATAGCGACCAAACTCATATTGGCTACTAGTAGTGCCATCTGCGAACAAAATAATGATGTTTTCAGGTTGCTGCTTTGGGATTTGAGCAAAACCTATGGATGCGTTCAGTAACGCTAGAATGCAAAATAAGCAAGTAACAATTCTGAATTTCATTATTGCTAGCTTTTGAAACATCAATCAGCCCCTCTATTTATTCAGTTGGAACTAAATCCGCAATGCTTTTGGCTGTTCTCATTGCAACATTGGGATCCTTAGTCTCCACCATAACGCGCAGCAATGGTTCTGTGCCAGATGCCCTTATAAGAACCCTTCCAATATCTTGAAGCTCTTTTTCAACTAGCTGAATCTGCCTACCCAAGGCCTCGTCAGTTTTCCAGTTATAGCCAGCCTTGAATTTCACATTTAGAAGTACTTGAGGGAAGATCTTTACATCATCCAATAGTTGAGACAAGCTCTTTTTATTGTGGCTCATAGCTGCTAAAACTTGCAGCGCGGCTATTGTGCCGTCACCAGTGGAGTGCTGATCTAGGCAAAGTAAGTGCCCAGAACCTTCGCCACCGATAATCCAACCCCTCTGTTTAAGTAATTCAAGTACATAGCGATCGCCAACATTTGCACGCTCAAATCCAATGCCCAAACCTTTAATGGCATTTTCTACCGCTAGATTGGTCATTAGCGTACCAACTGCACCACCCAATTTTTGACCACGATCCAAACGATCTTTGGCCAACACGTACAAAAGCTCATCGCCATTGAATAGTCGACCGGAAGCATCTACCATCTGCAAACGATCTGCATCTCCATCTAAGGCAATACCCAGATCTGCCCTGACCTCTTTAACTTTTGCTATCAGCGCTTCAGGCGATGTAGCGCCGCAGCCATCATTGATGTTTCGACCATCTGGATTTACGCCAATGGAAACCACTTCCGC
This sequence comes from Polynucleobacter sp. MWH-UH23A, assembly GCF_040409805.1. Classification (NCBI taxonomy): domain Bacteria; kingdom Pseudomonadati; phylum Pseudomonadota; class Betaproteobacteria; order Burkholderiales; family Burkholderiaceae; genus Polynucleobacter; species Polynucleobacter sp. MWH-UH23A. The sequence continues at coordinate 970,850 of NZ_CP099572.1, read as the reverse complement.
TCCAAGCTCATGGAACACGTAGGGCGCAGTATGATAGGCGGCACCGTTTGCACAATCTACAACTAGTTTTAATCCTTTTAAGTTGAGATCACCGGGAAAGGTAGACTTGCAAAATTCGATATAGCGTCCAGCGGCATCATCCAATCTAAATGCCTTACCTAACTCTTTTGAGCTAACACAACCCATCGGTTTTTCTAGTTCAGCTTCAATTGCCAATTCAAAATCATCTGATAACTTGTCGCCATTAGCCGAGAAAAACTTGATACCGTTATCTTGATAGGGATTATGAGAGGCTGAAATCACAATACCGGCTGTTAGGCGTAGCGCTTTTGTTAGGTATGCAACACCTGGGGTTGGAATTGGGCCGCAGAGCATTACATCGACGCCTGCTGCAGCAAACCCAGCTTCAAGAGCTGCCTCTAGGAGATAGCCGGAAACGCGCGTATCCTTGCCGATAAGCACCTTACAGCGCTCTCCAGACTTTGCATTCTTGCTTAGTACTTTGCCAGCGGCATAGCCAAGGCGGGTCATAAACTCCGGAACTATCGGAAATTTACCCACTTCGCCACGTATGCCATCAGTTCCAAAGTATTGTTTTTTCATAGGGATTGATTATAAAACTTTGGGGGATTTGAAAGAAAGGCAAAATCTTACGTATTTACTGCTTCCCATAGCTTTAAGGCATCGATAGTTTCAGGCACATCATGCACACGAATAATTTTAGCTCCACGATCAGCGGCCATTATTGCAGCAGAAATACTAGGTGCAAGACGCTGATCCGCTTCTTTGCCGGTAATCTTGCCTAGCATTGATTTTCGGGAGATTCCAGCTAGCACTGGATATCCCGCTTCTAAAAAGAAATCAAATTTGGCGAGCATCTCTATATTGTGCTCAAGACTCTTACCAAAACCAAAACCTGGATCTAAAGCAATTCGGTTGAAATCAACACCTTTGCTGATCAAAAGATTGGCACGTTCTTCCAAAAACTGCATCACCTCAGCTAGAACATTCTGATATTCAGGATTAAATTGCATTGTGAGCGGATCGCGTTGCATGTGCATCAGAACTATTCCGCAATTTGGGCTCTCCAGAACAGCGTCGATAGCGCCCTCCTGGCGTAATGCCCAAATATCATTTACGCAATCTACCCCAGCACCAAGGGCTTGGCGCATTGTTTCTGCTTTGTAAGTGTCGATTGATAAGGGGACACCACAATCTATTAAACCCTCTATTACTGGAAGCACGCGATCGAGCTCTTCTTGCAGTAAAACTGGTTCAGCACCTGGTCTTGTAGACTCACCGCCGATATCAATTAAATCCACGCCGGCAGCAATCATCCTTTTCGCCATGTCTATAGCATCTTTGGCCGATCGAAACTTGCCGCCATCTGAAAATGAATCAGGAGTGGCATTCAATATACCCATCACAATTGGGCGTTTGCGTTTTGAGAAGTCAAAAACGAAACGCCCACAACGCCAAGTTGCGGGCATCTCTTTCTCGCCTATTTTGTCTGTCACAGACTAGGTAACATTAAGCTGTTGCTGGGGCGCTTCCGGCTGCAGGACCAGCTGCTCCAGCAGAATTGCCGAATTGAGTAGCTGGAGGTGGTTTGGGTGCTCTAGGTGGACGACCTTCCATGATGTCAGTGATCTGCTCAGCATCAATTGTTTCCCACTCAAGTAGGGCCGCCACCATTGCTTCTACCTTGTCGCGATTCTGCTCTAGGATAGATTTGGCCAAAGCATACTGACTATCAATTAATGTGCGAATTTCTGCATCCACCTTCTGCTGAGTTAGCTCAGAAACTGTCTTGGTGCTGTTGCGACCAAAAATACTTTCTGATTCGGTGTCAACATAAACCATGGTGCCAAGGCTATCGCTCATGCCATAGCGAGTAACCATATCGCGTGCCATTTTGGTAGCGCGTTCAAAGTCATTCGAAGCTCCGGTGCTCATTGAATTGAGAAAAACCTCTTCGGCAGCACGACCGCCAAAAAGAATCGCCAATTCTTCCAACATGCGATCTTTATACAGATTTACGCGATCATGCTCAGGCAATTGCCAAGTCACACCAAGCGCCATGCCACGAGGCATGATGGTCACTTTATGAACAGGATCAGCTTTTGGCAGAACCTTAGCAACAACAGCGTGACCTGACTCGTGATAGGCCGTATTTCGACGTTCTTCTTCACGCATTACTGCAGACTTGCGCTCAGGACCCATATAAATCTTATCTTTGGCATCCTCAAAGTCCTTCATGTCGACAGAGCGCTTGTTGCGACGTGCAGCAAATAAGGCAGCTTCATTAACAAGATTGGCTAAGTCGGCGCCAGAAAATCCTGGTGTGCCACGTGCCAAAACTGCAGCATTAACATCAGGATCGATTGGAACCTTACGCATATGCACTTGAAGAATTTGTTCACGACCTCGAATATCAGGCAAGCCAACATGAACCTGTCTATCAAAGCGGCCTGGACGTAACAAAGCCCTATCCAAAACATCTGAACGGTTAGTTGCAGCAACAACAATAACGCCACTATTACTTTCGAAACCATCCATCTCAACCAACATTTGGTTGAGAGTTTGTTCCCGCTCATCATTACCACCGCCCATACCAGCGCCACGATGACGACCAACTGCGTCAATCTCGTCTATGAAGATGATGCAAGGTGAATTTTTCTTGGCGTTTTCAAACATATCACGCACGCGAGATGCACCGACACCTACGAACATTTCTACGAAGTCCGAGCCAGAGATCGAAAAGAATGGAACTTTTGCTTCGCCCGCAATCGCACGAGCCAAAAGAGTTTTACCAGTGCCTGGAGGCCCCACAAGGAGTACGCCATGCGGAATACGTCCGCCAAGCTTCTGAAATTTTTGTGGGTCTTTTAAGAAATCAACCAACTCAAATACTTCTTCTTTAGCTTCATCGCAGCCTGCAACATCCGCAAACGTGACAGTATTACTATTTTCATCAATCAAACGCGCTTTTGACTTGCCAAAAGAAAATGCTCCACCCTTACCGCCGCCCTGCATCTGGCGCATCATGAAAAACCAAAAGCCAATAATCAGCAGTGTTGGCCCAAGGTAATACAAAGCAGAGACCAGCATATTGGGCTCATCTTCCGCTTTGCCTGTAACCTGGACGCCGTACTTCATCAAATCGCCAACCATCCAGATATCACCCGGGGAGATAATCGAGTACTTATTGCCATCAGCCGGAGTCACTTGCAATGTGCGGCCCTGTACATCGACGCGCTTTACTTTGCCCGCCTTGGCATCATCCATAAATTGAGAATACGTGACTTGATTTTGGTCCTTGGGTTTATCAAACTGTTTAAAAACAGTAAATAAGACCAAGCCCACAATGAGCCACACACCGATTTTTTGAAACATATTGCTGTTCAAAATGAGTCCTTTTCTGGATTGATCCAGTAGTTAAAGCGAATCGCTACCTAAGTATTTGATTCTACTACCAGCCTTTTTCAAGGGCTTTGGCGTGATTTATTTAGTAAGCCCATGTAAATCAGGGGGTTATTTGCTGAATTTATAGGCTTATTTCGGTGGTTTTAGGTTTCGACCTAAAAGGAAAATTTCCGAAGATCGAGCTCTAGAGGCCTTTGGCTTTCGTGAGGATACTGACTTGAATGCCTTTTTGAAGGACTCCACAATTTGGCTATAACCACTTCCGTTAAAACATTTAATTAATAAGGCACCCTCAGGCTTTAGATGTGCAACAGCAAAATCTAGGGCAATTTCTGCCAAGAAAGCCATTCTTGCTGCATCTGCCACCCCTACGCCAGATAAGTTAGGAGCCATATCAGACAAGACTAAATCAACTTTGCCACTGGCCGATTTGGGCAGCAATGCCTCAAGTGCGGCTAGACTTTCATCTTCGCGGAAATCCGCCTGTATGAAATTCACATCAGCAATCTCTTCCATAGGCAGAATATCAATTGCAATGATCTGACCATCAGGCTTTCCAGATTCAATTGCAGGATTGCTCTTGCCTAGTTCTGTTAAACGGTTGCGCACATATTGAGACCAACTACCAGGAGCGCTACCCAGATCCACAACTGTCATACCAGCTTTAATGAGATGATCTTCCTCATCAATCTCGCTTAGCTTATAGACTGCTCGAGCACGATAACCCTCTTTTTGGGCCATCTTCACATAAGGGTCAGTTAAATGGTCCTGTAACCAGCTTTTATTAAATTTATTCTTTGCCACAACATAATCACTTTCAAGGGTGTATTTTCCTTGTTTCTTTGCCCTAAAGCAAAAAGAATTACACCAAAAACCTTGAATTTTGGCTCTAAAAGGTCTTATTTAGTCTCTATGCTCTATCATCGAGTCCATGACAGCAATTACGATTACCCCAGCACAACGCAAATCTCTTAAAGCAGATGCCCATGGACTAAACCCTGTGGTAATGGTTGGTGGCGATGGATTAACACCAGCCGTAATCAAAGAGGCAAAATCGGCAATTAATCACCACGGATTAATTAAGATCCGCGTGTTTGGCGATGATCGTGAAGAGCGTATTGCGATCTATGAGGAACTGTGCGATAAGCTCGATGCTGCCCCTGTGCAACATATCGGCAAGTTACTAGTTCTCTGGAAACCTAAAGATGTGGTTGACGAAGCTTACGCCAACCTTGGCCGCTCCAGCAAACAGACTAAGAAGTCATTACAGGCTCCGCGCACAAAGCGCCAACCTAATCGTACGAGCTCTAAAACCGGAGTGCGAACCAGTAATTCGGAGAGATCAGATCGTCGCTCGATCTCATCTAAATCCCCATTTGAACGCGCAGCAGCTGCTAAGTCTTCATCACCCAAGAAACGAATATTGCGTTCGGAGGCGGCTGAGTCAAAAATTGGTTGGTCATCTCCAGGTTACCGCAAAGCAACACCTGCACCAGCGCCCATTAAAAAACGTAAGGTGCGTATGAGCAGCAATAAGAAAAAATCACTGGGATCTTAATGGCTCAGATTCAGGAAGAAGCGTCGCTAATCGACGTTTTTTGTTGTCCGCCAAACCAATGCAATTCCCAAGATTGATTGGATCATAAAAATCACGCTTGAAACTCCATGCAGCCGTCCAAAAAGCTTGGCATTGCTTGTATCACGAACGGATATACCCAATTGCATGGCTTGGTCACGTAATACATTCATCCAAGGAATGATGATGAATGCAGTAGCCACAGCACACATCAACATTAACAATAGAATCCAGCGAATGCATCTATATGAGTGGTTACCAAGCGTAACTAGATGATTGGCAAAAAGCATTAGAAGGCTACAAACTCCTACACTAATGTATGCATTTACCTTGAATAGATTGGCAGCAATGACACCCGCAATCTGTCGATCACCAAGCACTGAAAACAGAACGGGTACAACCAAGAAACCAATAGCGATGGATCCGCCAACCCAAAGTCCAGAAATTACCGTAAATAATCGCTGGATTCTGGGGTGTGACATTAGATGTATTTAACGGCTAAGATTTCAACTTCGCGGTTACCGCCGGGCGCCTGAACCGCTACAACATCACCCTCTTCCTTGCTAATTAAAGCGCGGGCAATTGGTGAGCTAATTGAGATCTTATTTGCAGCAATATCAGCCTCATCGTCACCAACAATTTGATAGGTAAATTTAGTGCCATCCTCAAGATCCTCAAGATCTACAGTTGCTCCAAAAACAACCCGTCCAGATACATCCAGCGCAGCTGGATCAATAATTTGAGCGGCCGATAATTTGCCTTCAAGCTCCTGAATACGCCCTTCAATGAATCCCTGTTTTTCTTTGGCAGCGTCATACTCGGCATTCTCCGAGAGATCTCCCTGAGCGCGAGCTTCTGCGATGGCGTTAATAACAGCAGGACGCTCTACATGCTTAAGATGGTGCAACTCTTCTTTTAGGAGTTCAGCACCACGTTTAGTAATTGGAATTGTGCTCATGCTACTAACCTAACTTAAAAAAGGCGCAAAACGCGCCTAGATAATTAATTTTAGATTAAATAAGCGTTCCATGTAAATTCTGAAGAGAATAAACCTCTAAAGAGTCCTTGTTGCCATTCTGCGAAGCCAGCAATCCATCCATTACAGCCCTAGCTGCGCTAATGGTTGTGTAATAGGTTACGCCATTTGCTTGCGCACTGGTACGAATTGAACGTGAGTCTGCAATCGCAGTACGGGTTTCATCAACGGTGGTAAATACTAAAGAAATCTCACCATTCTTAATGAAATCCACAATGTGAGGACGGCCATCTTTTACTTTGTTTACTTGTTTCACAGGTAAACCGGCAGCTTCAATAGCCGCAGCTGTACCTTTTGTCGCCACCATTGGGAATCCTAATTGATGCAAGAGCTTGGCAACCTCAACTGCTTTCGGTTTATCACTATCTTTTACAGTGAGTAGCACGGTACCGCTCTTGGGCAATTTAATGAATGCGCCTAACTGAGACTTAAATAATGCTTCGCCAAAAGTTTTGCCCACGCCCATTACTTCACCAGTAGAACGCATCTCTGGTCCAAGTATTGGATCAATACCAGGGAACTTATTGAAGGGGAATACCGCTTCTTTGACTGAGAAGTATGGAGGCTTCACTTCAGATTGAATACCCTGTTTATCTAAAGTCTGACCCACCATGCAACGTGCTGCGATTTTAGCTAATTGCAAACCGGTTGCTTTAGACACAAATGGAACAGTACGTGATGCTCGTGGATTTACCTCGAGAACATAAATAAGGTCTTTGCCGTCGACATTCTGAATTGCGAACTGTACATTCATTAATCCAACAACATTGAGACCTTTAGCCATTGCTGCTGTCTGACGCTTAATCTCATCAACAGTGGCATCCGATAAAGAATACGGAGGAAGAGAACATGCAGAGTCGCCAGAGTGAACGCCAGCTTGTTCAATATGCTCCATGACCCCACCGATGAAGACCTTACCACCATCACTAATGCAGTCGACATCGCACTCAATCGCATCATTTAAAAAGCGATCTAGCAACACTGGAGAGTCATGAGAAACTTTTACAGCCTCGCGCATATAACGCTCTAAATCTCGACCATCATGAACAATTTCCATGGCGCGTCCCCCAAGGACATAGGATGGGCGAACTACCAATGGATACCCAATCTCCTCAGCAAGCTTTAAAGCCTCATCTTCAGTGCGTGCTGTACGATTTGGAGGTTGACGCAAACCCAAATCATGCAACAGCTTCTGGAAGCGCTCACGGTCTTCTGCGGCATCAATCATGTCAGGCGAGGTCCCGATGATTGGAACACCATTACGCTCAAGATCCAAAGCGAGTTTCAATGGAGTTTGACCGCCGTATTGAACAATTACGCCCTTTGGCTTTTCTTTGGCAACGATTTCTAAAACATCTTCCAAGGTTAAGGGCTCGAAATACAGACGATCAGAAGTGTCATAGTCTGTAGAGACAGTCTCTGGGTTGCAGTTAACCATGATGGTTTCATAACCATCATCGCGCATTGCCAAAGCTGCATGAACACAGCAATAGTCAAACTCAATACCCTGACCAATTCGGTTGGGACCGCCACCTAAGACCATGATTTTTTGCTTATCAGTAGGACGAGATTCACATTCACCATGCTCAGCTTCATATGTTGAATACATGTAAGCTGTATTGGTTGAGAATTCCGCCGCGCAAGTATCAACGCGCTTATAAACGGGCACTACCTTAAGGCGGTGACGCGCAGCACGCACAGAAGATGCATCAACGCCAAGTAATTTAGCAAGGCGTCTATCTGAGAATCCCTTTTGCTTTACAAAGCGCAGCTCTGCCGCAGACAGGCTATCTACTTTACGCCGCTTCAGTTCAGATTCGATGGTAATGAGCTCTTCAATCTGCTCGAGGAACCAAGGATCAATTTTGGTTTCGCTATAGACCTCATCTAAACCCATTCCCATGCGGAATGCGTCCGCGAGATACCAGATGCGATCAGGGCCTGGCTCATTGATCTCATTAATAATGTCATCAAGATCTGTAGAAACTTCATCGAGACCGTCAACGCCAACCTCAAGTCCACGCAAAGCCTTCTGGAAGGATTCTTGAAATGTTCGGCCAATAGCCATTACCTCACCAACAGACTTCATCTGTGTAGTTAAGCGTGAATCAGCCTGTGGGAACTTTTCAAATGCAAAACGGGGAATCTTGGTGACAACATAGTCAATCGATGGTTCAAAGGATGCGGGCGTTGCACCACCAGTAATATCGTTCTTTAATTCATCGAGAGTGTAGCCAACAGCAAGCTTGGCAGCAATCTTTGCAATTGGGAAACCGGTAGCTTTTGATGCCAGCGCAGATGAACGTGATACGCGGGGATTCATCTCGATCACAATCATGCGACCGTCAACCGGGTTGATTGAGAACTGAACGTTAGAGCCACCTGTATCAACGCCAATCTCACGTAAAACAGCTATCGATGCATTCCGCATCAATTGATACTCTTTGTCCGTCAAGGTTTGTGCAGGTGCAACTGTAATCGAGTCACCAGTATGAACACCCATCGGATCCAAGTTTTCAATGGAGCAAACAATGATGCAGTTATCGTTACGATCACGCACCACCTCCATTTCGAATTCTTTCCAACCCAAAAGCGACTCTTCAATTAAGAGCTCATGCGTTGGAGATAGATCAAGTCCGCGTTTGCAAATCTCTTCAAATTCCTCGCGGTTATAAGCAATCCCGCCGCCTGAGCCACCCATGGTGAATGAAGGACGAATAACCACAGGGAATCCTGAGCTACCTGTTTCGCGCTGAATACGTTGTTGCACTTCATGCGCCTCTTCCATAGAGTGCGCAATGCCTGATTTTGCAGAACCAAGACCAATCTTGGTCATAGCATCTTTAAACTTTTGACGATCTTCAGCTTTATCGATGGCTTCAGGAGAGGCACCAATTAATTCACAGCCGTATTTCTTCAGCACGCCATTGCGATGTAAATCAAGCGCGCAATTCAAGGCAGTCTGCCCGCCCATCGTTGGCAAAATGGCATCTGGTTTTTCAGTCGCAATAATGCGCTCGACCACCTCCCAAGTAATTGGCTCAATATAAGTTACATCCGCCATCTCAGGGTCCGTCATGATAGTTGCAGGATTGCTGTTCACTAAAATGACTTTGTAACCTTCGTCACGCAATGCTTTACAGGCTTGTGCACCTGAATAGTCAAATTCACATGCTTGACCAATCACAATCGGACCAGCACCAATAATCAAAATGCTCTTAATGTCGCTACGCTTAGGCATTATTTGCCCCCCTTCTTGCTGGCAGCATTCATGAGCTCCACAAAACGATCAAATAAATAGGCGATATCGTGAGGACCTGGAGAGGCCTCGGGATGCCCCTGGAAACACAGTGCTGGCTTATCCTTCCATGCTAGACCCTGCAAAGAACCATCGAACAAAGACACATGGGTTACCCGCACATTACTTGGCAATGTATTTGCATCGACTGCGAAACCATGATTCTGAGAAGTAATAGCAACACGACCAGTGTCCAAATCTTTTACAGGGTGGTTTGCACCATGATGACCAAATTTCATTTTTAAGGTTTTTGCGCCAGCAGCTAAACCCATAATCTGATGACCCAAACAGATTCCAAAGGTTGGAACACCTTTTTCAATAATTTCCTTAGCAGCAGCAATAGCGTAATCACAAGGACCAGGATCGCCCGGGCCATTTGAGAAAAATACTCCATCCGGGTTCATTGCCAATACTTCTGCTGCAGAAGTTTGGGCTGGTACTACAGTGAGCTCACATCCACGTTCTGTGAGCATTCGCAAAATATTACGCTTAACACCAAAGTCATAAGCGACTACTTTCTTAACAGGCTTAGATGTATCTAAAGATTTGTAAGCAGGCTTACCATTGGGACCGCTAAGCTCCCACTCTGCTTCGCGCCATTGATAAGGTTTCTTGGTTGTAACAACCTTCGCCAAATCAAGACCGGCCATACCAGGAAATGCTTTGGCTAATTGCAAGGCTTTTGCAGATAAAGATTCATGGCTGTCACCCAATTTACCAGCAACAATCGCGCCAGATTGAGCGCCTTTGTCACGTAAGATGCGGGTAAGCTTACGAGTATCAATTCCAGAGATGCCGACAACCCCTGCATTCGTTAGATAAGCATCTAAGCTAGCTTCGGATCGAAAATTAGATACCCGCTTAGGCAAGTCTTTTATGACCAAACCTGCAGCATGAATTTGATCCGATTCCGCGTCTTGGGCGTTTACTCCTACATTACCAATATGAGGGTATGTCAGAGTCACGATTTGTCGTGAATAACTTGGATCAGTAATGATCTCTTGATAGCCAGTTAAGGCGGTATTAAAAACAACTTCACCAGCAGTTTCGCCTGGGGCGCCAATACTAAAACCGGGGAAGATAGTGCCGTCAGCTAGGGCCAACACGGCAGGAGGAAAAGAAGGAAGCAAGGGTGACAAACTATCTCCAGTCCCTGCTCCATCCGACGCTCAAAACCCCAAAAAGACCAACCCGGGGCTGTATATGCGGGAGGTGAGTGTCTTTAAGCGCTAGGGTATTTAATTAGTTTCGAACCCTGTAATGATACCAGTTTTGCGTTCTAAACCCTTGAATCCCCAGCCAATTAGGCTTTGCGACCAATTCCCCCTAGACCTTGGATCTAGGGAGCTTGAAAAGAATAGCTATGCAGCTGCTTTTTGGTCGATGATGGTCTTAATTTGGGCTAAGACATTTTGGTCTTCCATGGTGCTAATGTCACCAGGGTCTCGTCCTTCGGCAACAGCCTGTAATGCGCGGCGAACAATCTTGCCAGAACGCGTTTTTGGCAAAGCAGTTACAACGTAAACATGACTTGGTCGAGCGATAGCACCTAGTTGAGCATCGACGGTTTTCATACACTCTTTTTCCAAATTCTCCGCCTTTGAAGCATCTTTTGGAATAACGAATGCAATAGCTGCCTGACCCTTCAATTTATCCTCTACACCAACAACCGCAACTTCAGAAATGTTGGGATGACTAGAAATACTCTCCTCAATTTCACGGGTTCCCAAACGGTGACCTGCAACATTAATCACATCATCAGTGCGACCCAAAATAAAGAAGTAGCCATCTTTATCTTTAATACCCCAGTCAAATGTTGAGTAGATCAACTTACCAGGAATCGTCTCCCAATAAGTGCTGACAAATCGCTTGTCATCACCCCAAACCGTTTGCATACATCCGGGAGGTAGCGGACCTTCGATGGCGATCACACCCTTCTGATCCGCGCCCAGCTCTTCTGAGGTAGCGTCATCCAATAATTTCATGTTGTAGCCAAAAGATGGAACACCTGGTGAGCCAAATTTATGCGGCATGACTTCAACACCACGCTGAATCGCGAGCATTGGCCAACCTGTCTCAGTTTGCCAATAGTTATCGACAATCGGTTTCTTAATCGCATCATGAATCCAACTTGCTGTTGGCTCATCTAAGGGCTCTCCCGCCAAGAACAAAGCACGCAAGGTAGAAAGATCATGCTTCGTTAAGAATGCAGGATCTTGTTTCTTTAAAACACGAACAGCAGTTGGCGCTGAGAACATGACAGAAACATTGTATTTAGCAACGAGCTCCCACCAGATGCCGGCATCAGGGCGTAATGGAGTTCCTTCATACATGATGGTTGCCATACCATTGAGCAATGGGCCATAAATAATGTAGCTATGACCAACAACCCAACCAATATCCGAGGTACAGAACATGGTCTCACCAGCTTTGCCACAGAAGATGTGGTTCATTGTTGACATCAATGCTACTGCGTAGCCACCGGTATCACGCTGAACTCCCTTTGGTTTACCGGTTGTACCAGATGTATACAAAATATATGAAGGATGAGTTGCATCAACCCACTCAACCGGAACAATATCGTTCAGGTGCTTTTGTCTTTCGCTCGCGTAATCGAGATCTCTTGCAGAGACGGTGGTGAACTCAGAAAGGCCGCGATTCACAATCAATACCTTTTCAGGCTTGTATGTGGCCAATGTAATCGCTTCATCTAACAAGGGCTTATATGGAACCGCTTTTCCACCGCGCATACCTGCTTCAGCCGTAACCACCATCTTGGGTTTAGCATCATCAATACGAGTAGCCAAGCTATGCGAAGCAAAGCCACCAAATACTACAGAATGAATAGCACCAATACGTGCACAAGCTAGCATCGCAAAACACGCCTCAGCGATCATTGGCATATAGATCAGAACCCGATCGCCCTTATGAATACCATTAGCTTTGTAAATTGCTGCCATACGATTTACTTCTTCGTATAGCTCTTTAAATGTATAAGCCTTTTCTTGATTAGTCTCTGTAGAAACCGCTACAAGGGCTAATTGATTAGGATTGGATTTGTAGTGGCGATCTACTGCGTTGTAGCAGAGATTAGTAAGACCTCCCTCGAACCATTTTGCAAATGGAGGATTGTCATAATTTAAAACCTTATCAAATGGCTTTTCCCAGTGTATTAACTTGGCCTGCTCACCCCAAAATCCATCTGGGTCTTTAATTGAGCGTTCATGGTGTGCTTTATAGGACATGGGTCAACCTAATCAAAAAGTTTTAAAAAATTACTAGTTTTTGCTCACCCCTTTTGTGGCTGAGTTAGCTTTTAAAGTGGGTGAACTACTATTTTTCGCAGATTTTGCAAGTCCTGTCGATGCGGATTTATGCTGAGAAGCAGCGCTTTTCCCTGCAGAATTACCCTTACTTGGGTTGGCTGGAGCGCACTTTGCAGTCTTAGAACCCTTGGCTACCTTTGCTGGTTTTGGGCACTTAGGCGCTGGTGGCGGTGGTTTTTCTAGACTTAAACTTGCGTTATCAGCCATTGCCGATGACACGTCACCAGTCCTACCGTTAGTTTTGGGAATGATCACAGTGGATCCTGCTTTGATGCGCATCCCCCTAGGTATGCCATTTACTTGCCTTAAAGAATCTGCACCAACCCCTAAATTTTTGGCAACTTGATCGACGCTCTCAGTCTTAGAGACCTTAACAGCAGTCCAAGTAGACAAGGGTTTATTAAATTTTTTGAGATTAGCCTGAAAGATTTCTGCATGACCAAACGGCAGAAGAATTTGCTGATTCGCATTACTCAATATCACCGGTTTATTGAATGACGGATTTAGGCTATGAAATTCATCTTCAGGGATCTCTGCCAATTTAATTGCAAGCGCAACATCAATGTCGTTGTCCACATCGATCGCCACAAAGTATGGGTGATTCTCTAGTTGAGGCAAGACAATCCCATATGCCTCAGGGTCCATAACGATCTGACGGTAAGCCATAAGTTTGGGCACATACATGCGCGTTTCACGCGGCATGGTCAGACTTTCGTAATCTGTAGGCAAACCAGCGGCTTGGTTGCGCTTTTGTGCTTTGAGCACATTACCAGCACCCCAGTTATATGCAGCTAAAGCAAGTTCCCAGCTCCCAAATTGGTTATGGAGCCTCTGGAGGTAATCCAACGCAGCATCTGTAGATTGCAATACATCTCGGCGCTCATCTCTGAATACATTTTGCGTTAACTGAAAATCTTTTCCAGTGGCCGGCATAAATTGCCAGAGCCCCACTGCTTTGGCACTAGACTTGGCATTGGTAACAAATGCGCTTTCTACAAACGGCAGTAAAGCGATTTCAGTTGGCATATTGCGTGCATTTACTTCCTGCACTATATAAAAAAGGTAGCGTGAGGAACGGGCCATTGATCGATGCACATAATCAGGCCTGGCACTTAACCATCGAACCTGCTCTATCTCTAGCGGGCTATTCATAGGCTCCATCTGAAAGCCATCGCGTATCCGAATCCATAAATTATCTGATGGCGCATAAACTTTACTTACGGACTGAGTCTTCAGATTCACACGTGTCGCTTTTTTAGACGTGCCTTTGGTAGGCGTATCTGAAGACCAGTCACCCGTGCTGGCACATCCTGAGAGCAATGCAATCGTTGCAATAGCAACATAAAGCAAACGCATCAAAACTGATCTTTCCAGGCACGAATGACTGCAAGCACATGGGCTGAGTCAGGGAGCACTGCTTGCCCTGACCTAGCCTTTGCTGATTGAATTACTTCGGCTTGATCACATCTCATGAATGGATTAACTTGAAGCTCTTGACCAATTGTTGTTGGTAGTGTCGGCAGGTTTTTATCTCGAAGCTCTTTTGCACGCTCTGACCATGAGATGAGATTCTCATTATTTGGCTCTACCGCCAAAGCAAATCGAATATTAGATAAGGTGTACTCATGGGTGCAATACACCAAGGTATTTTTCGGCAGGCTCTTAAATTTTTCAAGAGATTGCGACATCTGGGTTGGCGTCCCTTCAAATAATCGACCACAGCCTGAGGCAAACAAGGTATCCCCACAAAATAGCATTGGCTCAATAACGTTTGCCTGCATATTTGCAAAATACGCTATGTGGCTTAAGGTGTGTCCAGGGACTTCAAAGGCTTTGAGTGTGAGTCTAGGCGCAGAGATTTCTAATACGTCACCCTCTTTAACCAGTTGGGTACGACCAGGAATATTATCGCCACGAGGGCCGTAAACAGAAATATCCGCACCCAGTTCATTTAATAACCTCAAAATGCCACCCACATGATCCGCATGATGGTGGGTGATCAGGATTCCTTTTAAGTGGAGCCTTGAGTCAGCCAAATACTTTAAAACTGGAGTGGCATCGCCTGGGTCAACCACCAAGGCTGACTTTCCATCATGGATACACCAGATATAGTTATCATCAAACGCCGGAATCGGCCAAACTTGCAATAAAGTATTCATAAAGGCGATGATACCAACCCCACCCATTCCTCTGCAGAGCAGCACACCTCCTTGGAGTTCCTGGGAAAAATGGCTCCAATCCCCGCCTGGGCGCTACGTATTAGGCTGGGAGCAACAATGCCTAGACCAGATATTGGCTGACGTTTTTGGGTTTCATGCAGTGCAAATTGGGCTCCCGCAACTAAATAGCTTGCGAGAAAACCGCATGCCCATGCATGCCCTTCTAACCCACTCCAATGACAATCGCGAGTTAATCACACGATTTAATTGGCATCCAATCGAAGGAAGCTCCTCGGAGATGCCATTTGCCAATGAAAGTATTGATCTTATTGTGCTGCCTCATGTGTTGGAATTTGCTGCCGACCCCCACCAGATTTTGCGTGAAGTAGATCGGGTTTTACGCCCAGAGGGCCGCATCGTGATTTCTGGATTTAATCCCGCAAGCTTATGGGGGGGGAAACAATATCTCAGTCGCCTTACAGGCAACCCCTACCTTCCAAGAGATGGTCAATTTATTAGCCTAATCAGAATCAAGGACTGGCTACAACTCCTCAATTACTCACTAGATCGCGGTCACTTTGGTTGCTACAAATTTCCCCTGCACAGCGAATCAGCTATGGGCCGTATGGACTTTTTAGAGCGAATGGGAAACCGCTGGTGGCCAATATTTGGCGCTGTATTTATTGTTTCCGCTATTAAGCGGCATCAGGGCATCAGACTGATTGGACATGTTCAGAAAAGTCGCATCCCAAGCCTAACGCAATTAAGCCCAGCGGCAGAACGCAATAAACTGATGGCAATTCACGACTCCAGCACTGAACAATACTGATGAGCACTAAACCACACATCATCATCTATACCGATGGGGCCTGCAAAGGCAATCCCGGTCCTGGAGGCTGGGGTGCTGTATTAACGTCCGGTGAACATGAGAAGCATCTGCATGGAGGTGAAAAACTCACCACGAATAATCGGATGGAAATCAGCGCTGTAATCTTTGCTCTACGCGCGCTCAAGCAAAGAAGTTCAGTTGAACTTTGGACAGACTCCCAATATGTGCAAAAAGGTGTCACTGAGTGGCTTGAAGGCTGGAAAAAACGAGGCTGGAAGACAGCAAGCAAAGAACCGGTTAAAAATGCTGATCTATGGCAAGAATTGGACGCCCTTCTTCCAGATCATGAAATTTCCTGGCATTGGGTTAGGGGTCACAATGGCCACCCTGGGAACGAGTTGGCAGATGAGCTAGCCAATAAAGGCGTTGAAGAGTACCTGACATAGTAAAAAAACCCTCTTTTGAGCGCGTTTTTCGCACTCTTATGAGAGAATGGGCAAGCTTTAATGAACCCAAAATGGGTTTTTAATCCATATAAAACAAAGAAATACGAGACTGTGTCAAAAATTGAATCTACCCTGGATCGCTTGCTTGCCAAATTAGTCGGACTAAAAGGTTTTACTAAGGCTCGCCTATGCAGTCTTTGGGCGAAAGCAAGTCCATACGCGAGCAAGCTTAAAAAGCAGAATTTACACACGATCAAGACATTTGCAATTCAGTACAAATGGCGCATTCTATTGCTGCTGATTGTTCTGTATGCAGGATCCAAAGCGTTTGACTACTTTTTCCCAGCCGCGGATAAAGCAGGTGGTCCAGTTACTGTTACAACGATTGTTGTCGAGAAAAAAGATATTCCTCTCATCATTGAAGCAACTGGAACAATTGTCTCCAATAGCATCGTAGATATTCGTCCGATGGTTACAAATACAGTAGCCAAAGTAAATGTAAAAGACGGTCAAGAGGTTAAAGCGGGCGATTTACTCTTTACGCTGGATGATCGCAATGACAAGGCAAACTACGAAAAGCTCAAAGCGCTAGCCGACGATGCTCAGAAGCAGTATCTGCGTGCCAAAGAGCTAGTTGCGAAGAACTTTATCTCCAAAGCTGGTCTTGAGACCTCATACGCCAATGCCAAATCAGCAGAGGCGGCAGCCAAGGCAGCTGAAGTACAACTATCTTTTGATTACATTAAATCCCCAATCGATGGCCGTGCTGGCATAGTCAATGTATTCCCTGGCTCATTGGTTCAGGCTAGTAACGTAGTAACCACAGCAACCAGTTCAACAGCAACATCGAGTGTTGGCGCCATGGTTACCATCACCCAGCTAAATCCAATCAATGTTCAATTTGTTATTCCAGAAAAAGATATCCCAACGATTTTAGAAAATCAGCTAGACGGTGAACCACTTAAGGTCAAAGTTACCGTTGGCGACAGCAGTAAGAAGACTTATGAAGGCACCGTGCTAGTTGTTGATAACCAAGTTGACCCCTCTATAGCAGCAGTTCGAGTAAAAGCACAAATCCCCAATGAAGGCATGACATTGCTACCGGGTCAGTTTGCACGTGTTTCGCTAGTGGCTAGCGATCTCAAAGATGCTCTGTCTGTGCCATCACAAGCTGTAGTAATTAATCCTCGCGGCAAATTTGTATTTACCTTGGATAAAGATGGGAAGGCCAGCATGATCCCTATTAAGGTTATTTATGAGTACCAAGGGTCTTCGGTTATCACCGGTATTCAGGCTGGCGATAAGGTAGTTGTAGAGGGTAAGCAGAACTTACGTCCTGGTGGTAAAACTCGTGAATCAAAGAGCGCACCTGCAACAGCACCAGTAGCTCAGCCAACACCCACGTCTCCTGTAGATAAAAAATGACCTTATCTGAGTTATGTATACGCCGCCCCGTGATGACGGTGTTGCTCTCTATTGCAACCATCATTGCTGGTACTGTTGCCTATCTCAAAATTCCTGTTGCGGCACTTCCAAGCTTTAACTCCCCAATCATCTCAGTCAGCGCCTCACTACCGGGAGCTTCACCTGAGAATATGGCATCCTCTGTTGCGTTACCTCTAGAAAAAGAGTTTTCCACCATTGATGGCATTTCGGTAATTAGTTCTACCAACTTTCTTGGTAGCACAAGCATTACTTTGGAATTTAATAATGATCGTGATATTGATAAGGCTGCTGTAGATGTTCAGGCTGCACTCCTTCGTGCACAAAAGCGCTTACCAATTGAAATGACGATTCCACCGTCATACCGCAAAGTCAACCCCGCGGACACCCCAGTATTAATTGTTCGTTTGAGCTCGCCCTCGGTCAATTTATCTGACCTGAATGCCTATGCAGAAAACCTACTTTCCCCAAATATCTCGACCATTAGCGGTGTCGCACAAGTTCTTGTCTATGGCGCAAAACGCTACGCAGTTCGCGTACGAATTCATCCAGATGCCTTAGCTAATCGCAATCTCACCATGGATGATGTAGCTGTTGCCATCAACAAAGCTAACTCAAATAGTCCAGTAGGCGTATTAGATGGTCCTCGTCAATCCATCACCATCTACGCCAACCCCCAACTAGTTCGCCCTGAAGAATTTGGCAATCTCATCATCAGCCAAAAAAATGGTCTGCCTATTTACCTTAAAGATGTCGCAGACGTCATGGAGAGCTACGAGGATGTTAAAACACTCGCCTCTGCAAATGGCGAGCGCTCAATTGCAATAGCGATCTTGCGACAGCCAAGCGCTAATACTGTTGAAGTTGTTAAGTCGGTGAAGGAGTTACTCCCTCAGTTACAAAAACAAATGCCAGAGTCAATCAAGCTGCAATTTGTAAACGATAGATCTCTTTCGATTATTGAGGCGATTCATGATGTCAATTACACGCTAGCATTAACTGTCTTGTTAGTTGTGTTGGTTATTTTTTTATTTCTTAAGCACGTTTCCGCCACCATCATTCCTTCAATTAGCCTGCCAATTTCCTTGATTGGCGCATTTTTCTTGCTGTATTTCTTGGGTTACAGCTTAGACAACATATCCTTGCTAGGCATTACCCTAGCAGTGGGCTTAGTGGTAGATGACGCGATTGTGGTGCTAGAGAACATCATGCGCTATGTTGAAGAAGGTATGGATCCTCTTAAGGCCTCCCTCAAAGGCAGTAAAGAAGTGGGTTTCACGATTATCTCCATCTCCATATCGCTTGTAGCAGTGTTCATCCCTCTTTTCTTCATGGCGGGGCCTATCGGTCTGCTCTTTAGAGAATTTGCAGTAGTGGTATCACTCTCGATTTTGGTATCAGCCGTCGTTTCTCTCACTGTTGTTCCAATGCTCTGCAGCCGCTTCTTACCAAAGCCCGGTCAGCACGCAAAGGAATATGAAATCAACAAGAAATTTGATCGCGTATTTGAATGGATGCTCAAAACCTACATTCATTATTTAGACCTAGCTTTAGCGAATCGTAAAAAGGTCTTATGGGGTGCCGCATCAACTTTTGTGATCACGGTTGTATTGTTTGTAAGCAGCCCAAAAGGTTTCTTTCCCGAAGAAGATATTGGTCAAATCTTGGCAACGACAGAAGCTTCTGAGGATATTTCTTTTAGGGCAATGCTTGCATTGCAAGATAAAGCGGCTGAACTGGTAAGCACTGATCCTAATGTTGCCAGCTCCATCTCCGTCGTCGGTGGCGGCGCAAGTTCTGGAACCAATACTGGACGTATCTTCATCCTACTCAAGGACAAAGCGGAACGTCAAAAAATGTCCAAAGTCATGGAAGGGTTGCGTGCAAAGTTCAAAGAGATTCCTGGTTTACAGGTGTATATGCGACCTGTGCAAAATTTACAGTTAGGCGGTAAGAGCAGTAAATCTCGTTATCAATTTATTTTGCAAAGTGTTGGTTTTGACGGTGTCAATGAATGGGCGGATAAGCTCATGCAAAAAATGCGTGCCGATCCGATGTTCAGAGACGTTACCAGTGACTCGCAGCTCAAGGGCTTGAATGTCAAGATTGATATCAATCGCGAGAAAGCTGCTAGTGCTGGTGTATCGATTGCCGACATCCGTACTGCCTTGTATACAGCCTATGGCGAGAAGCAGGTTTCCACCATCTATACTCCTGTGAATACCTACTATGTGATTCTTGAGGCTTCTGAAGATGATCGCCAATTCGAGACAGATCTGAATAAGATTTTTGTGCGGGGTCGCGCTACCGATAAGTTAATTCCTTTATCAAGCTTAGCCACCTTTAATCGATCAATTGGTCCAACAGCAGTAAATCACCAGGGTCAAATCCCAGCGGTAACCCTATCGTTTAACTTGGCACCCGATGTCTTCTTGGGTGATGCCACTAAAAAAATTGAGCAATACACCAAGCAAATAGATCTTCCTCCATCCATCATTACTAGCTATGGCGGCGATGCTGCTGTATTTAAGAGTAACCAATCCGGTCAGTTAATTTTGATCTTTGCCGCTTTAGGAGTGATCTACATCTTACTTGGAGTGCTTTACGAGAGTTATATCCATCCATTAACCATTTTGGCTGGATTGCCCTCTGCGGCGATTGGAGCAATTGTCTCGCTAAGACTTTTTGGTTTTGAGTTAACTATCGTTGCATCCATCGGCATCTTGCTATTGATTGGTATTGTGAAAAAGAATGCGATCTTGATGATTGACTTTGCTCTTGATGCGCAACGTAATCAAAATATGACTCCAGAGAAGGCTATTCGAGAGGCTTGCATTTTACGTTTCAGGCCTATCATGATGACCACATTTGCTGCTTTAATGGGTGCCCTGCCAATTGCATTGGGAATCGGAGCTGGCGCTGAATTACGGCAGCCGCTTGGTATTAGCGTTGCTGGCGGCTTGATCTTTTCTCAATTTGTCACACTGATCATTACGCCAGTGATCTATCTATACCTTGATAAGTATGCTGGTAATGGACCAATGGATATTCCAGCCTCCGTGCTCGAGGGAACCTGATGCGCCAAGTTATTCTAGATACCGAGACAACGGGATTAAGTCATGCGACGGGTGATCGCATCATTGAGATTGGTTGTGTTGAAGTCATTGATCGTCGACTGACTGACCGTACTTTTCACTACTACATTAATCCTGAGCGTGATATTGATGCCGGGGCTTTTGCTGTCCATGGACTTTCTAGAGAGTTTCTCTCTGACAAACCTGTATTTGCCAATATCGTAGAGGAGTTAATTGAGTTTGTGGACGGTGCTGAGATAGTTATTCATAATGCTGCCTTCGACTTAGGCTTTCTAGATAATGAATTTGCTCTCTTAAAGCGCCCTCCATTTCGAGGCTTAGCCTCAAAAATTACCGACACGCTACTCGATGCGCGTCAAATGTTTCCGGGCAAAAGAAACTCTTTGGATGCCCTTTGCGATCGATTCTCAATTAGCAATGAGCATCGCACGCTTCACGGAGCACTGTTAGACGCCCAGCTATTGGCAGAAGTCTATATAGCCATGACAAGAGGTCAAGAAGACCTCTCAATTGATTTAATTGACTACACGGCAAATAACGAAGAGATAGAGGCTAGCTCTAAAACCTTACCCACCAAGCTCAAACTGATAACCGCAAGCACTGATGAAATAGAACAGCATGAAAAGATCCTGACGGAAATTGCTAAGTCCAGTAAAAAGGATCCTGTTTGGAACTCCTCAAGTCTTTCTAGCTAGACTTTGTCAAATCTAAATAGATCTGCTCGAGATCTTGAACATATTGTTTTGAATTAAATAGTGGCGCCGTGAAGCGATTAGCCTCAAGCCTATTACGAATAGCAATTAGTTTCTCCGGTTTTTTTGCTAATTCGACCGCTTTGGAAATGTATTCTTCTTGACTGGCGACAATCAACTCAGTCATGCCGATTGCAGTGAGTTGACTTGCAGCTACTCTGGCTGCAAATGTATTACCAATTTGAGTTAATACGGGCACCCCAGACCACAATGCATCTGCTGCAGTTGTGTGCGCATTATAGTTATTTGTATCCAAAAAAAGGTCTGCAAGACGCAATCTATTAAGGTGCGAAACTCTAGATGGAACGCGACTAGCAAATACTATTCTACCGGGGTCGATTCCATGATGCGCTGCTTGAGACTGCAAATTATTAATGGCTATTGACGAGGGTTTTGATAACCACAAGACACTACCATCTATGGAGGCAAGTATCTTCATCCAATTCCCAAATATTTCATGATTAATTTTGAATGCATTATTAAAGCATGCGAATACAAAACCTTTTTCAGGTAAGTTCTCATCATCACGCGAAGGTAGTAAACCAAACTCGTCAGGATGAATGCTGGAATCGGCAGGAAAAAAGGAGTTTGGAAGATAGTAGATTTTTTCAGAATAATACTCTCTAGAACTCGGTGGAATCACGACCGAATCAGCTATTAACGCATCGTAACATTTGGCACCAGTTGTGCCAGCAAAACCTAGATAATTAACCTGAATTTGCGCGAGACCTTGAGCAAAAAGAGCGGTTCTAGCGCCGGAAGTATGGCCATTTAAATCGATTGCAATATCAATAGGGTCTGCCGTCAGTAATTCATAAACTGCTTTATCTGCCATACCAAATAAATCATATGTTTTATCAAAATGGGATTTTAGATTAATCTCAACAGGGTCACTTGTTGTTCTGTTAAGAAAATAGCCAATAATTTCAAATTTATCTCGATTATGATTTTTGACAATACCCTCCATAAGCAGCCCGACAGGGTGATCCTTAAAGTCAGATGAAAAGTACCCTAACTTAATTTTCTTGACTTTATCAGTTCGAACTGGGGGGTTAAAAATATATGAGCCAAATTTGTCAGTCATATAAATTTCGGAGCATAATTTTTGAATTTTGGGATTAGTTGAAGCATAAAGGGATACAAATGGAACTGAGGCTGGCAGCCCCCCCTCCGTGATCTTTTGCGGCAGACCATCTAAGCTCGGCTCCAGAGAATCCCATATACAAAAATTTGATTTGGCTGCCAACAATTGCCCATAAAGATAAGGGTGTGATGGCTTAAGAAAATACGCTTTTTCATAGCAATAAAAAGATTCCTCTATCCTATTTAGCTCGAGAAGGACGTTGCCTTTATTTGCCCATGCTTCAGCATAATTCGAATTCAATAATATGGCTTTTTCATGAGCGTTCAGCGCAGCATTCAGGGATCCCAAATCAAAAAGGGCGTTTCCATAATTTGTCCATGCCTCTGGAAAATTTTGATTCAGTGACAGAGCTTTTTGAAAATTTGCTATTGCTTCATTGGTCATTCTCATAGAAGCATAAAGATTTCCGCGATTTGACCAAGCTAAAAAGTAATTATCTTGCAAGTCAATAGCCTTGTTATATGAGGACATTGCCCTGTCAAACTGTTTCAGTTTTGCATATGAAGTCCCCATGTCTGTCAAAATTTGGGCGTTATTGGGAATTAAGCGATTTAATTTTTCATAAGTCCTCGTAGCATCTGTAAAGAGATTGGCGCCATGTTGAGCCTTGGCAAGATTATTAAGTAACTCAGGATTTTTCGGATCCAATACGGCAGCCTTAGAAAATGACTCTACAGACTCAGCCACCTTTCCCTGCATAGCCATCGCAAGACCTTGAACCTGCAAGGCAACAAGATCTTTAGGATTTAAGCGCAAGATTGAACGAGCAATCCGCTCCGCGGATTCAAGGTGCTGAGCCTGAAACTCCTGCATCATCTGTTGGAGCAAGGGTGCGTATGGCTGTGCCATGTCTATTTAAAAAAATAAATTAAATTGCTGCAGTAATAGCCTTACCGAGATCATCGGTCTTTGCAGTACCACCGAGATCGGGTGTTAAGGGAGCGTGCGCAGGCCCAGCCGCTAAAACTTTTTCAATTGCAGAGAAGATGGCATTTCCAGCTTCTGGGTAGCCCAAGTGATCGAGCATCATCGCCCCGCTCCAAATCTGCCCAATCGGATTAGCAATCATCTTGCCGTAAATATCTGGTGCTGAACCATGCACCGGCTCAAATAGCGACGGAAATTTACCCTCTGGATTAATACTTCCGGACGGAGCTACTGCAATAGTGCCAGTACAGGCAGGCCCTAAGTCAGAGAGGATGTCTCCAAATAGATTGCTTGCAACAACCACATCGAAACGATCTGGATTCATGACGAAATGAGCTGCCAAGATATCAATATGATATTTGTCTGTTCTGACTTCACCAAATTTCTTAGACATGGCTTCAACGCGCTCATCCCAATAAGGCATCGTAATTGCAATACCATTCGACTTTGTGGCCGAAGTTAAATGCTTCTTTGGGCGACTCTGCGCAAGATCAAAAGCGAACTGCAAAATGCGATCTACACCCTGTCTTGTGAAAATCGACTCTTGAATTACAAATTCGCGATCAGTGTCTGGGAACATTTTTCCACCAACGCTGGAATATTCACCTTCTGTATTTTCACGCACAACAAAGAAATCGATGTCACCAGGCTTGCGATTCGCTAGTGGGCATGGAACACCCGGCAGCAAGCGTACTGGTCGCAAATTAACATATTGATCAAATCCGCGACGGAATTGAATCAAGCTGCCCCATAATGAAACGTGATCAGGCAAGATATCTGGCATACCAACAGCACCAAAGAAAATGGCGTCGTATTTCATTAAAGTATCAAACCAGTCATCCGGCAGCATTTTGCCGTGCTTAAGATAGTAATCACAACTTGCAAAATTAAAATGATCAAACTGCATACCAATACCAAACTTGCGATTTGCAGCCTCTAAAGCACGAACGCCCTCTGGAATTACTTCTTTACCAATGCCGTCACCTGGAATAACAGCAATCTTAGGATTTTTGAATATTTTCTTAGTATTCATGGGGGATGTAGTCTCAAATAGTGTTTTTGTAGATTCAAGATTCGATTTTAACTTTTTTAAGGCTAGCTAATTGCACGACGGATTTCATCAGGAGGAGCCTTTCTACCCTTTCCAACACTCTCGGAATCATTTTCTGCAGTATTTTCAATTGTTTCAGGTACTTCCTCTTGCATACGGATATTGTCTTTTGGGCAGATTGGAGCGCCATAACTGGCCCACTTTTTTAATAAAGTCACTTCATAACCGCACTGACCGCACTTGGCCTTACTTCTACTTGCATTGCTGGGTCTGGGTGGCGGAAACACAATTGCATGATGTGGATACGGTCCAAGTTCCTGACTAATCATCATCAACTTCACCGTGAGCTCTTCTGTAGCATGCGCCATACGAGCCGGACCTTCCAATCCAACGGTTTGAGCTATTCCCTTGAAATCCTCCCCATGCCCGCTAAAACAATCGTCTACCGCATGACATAACTCATGCACCAAAGTATCTAGCAACTGAACTGGATCATCGAGTTTTGGCGATATAAAAATCTCATTTACACCACCGCCGGATCGCTCACGAGGCCAACACTGACCTAAGGTTGTTCTTGGACTACTTGATGCTGGAAAACCACATGAAACTCTTACAGGAGGAATGGCATAACCCGCTTTTGAAAATATTGGCTCTAAGTGCCTTACGGCATCTTCAAGCCAAGCTTCACGTACAGAATGTTGCTTCATTTAAAAATAGTAAGTTAAGAAAAATTGGAGAGAAAACAGCAGGAAATTGCGATCATACGCTACCAAAAGTAGAATACCTTAATGAAAGATCTTGAAAGTCTAAGTGCATCCCAAGCTGCTAAGAAGCTAGCCAAACGGGAGATTAGAGCAACCGATTTGCTGCTAGCCTGCTTAGATCGTATTGGGCAACGCGAAAGCGTTCTGAAGGCATGGGTTAGCTTGGGCAAAGAAAACGCCCTAGCCCGCGCTAGAACCCTAGACAAGGGTGCTATTAAGGGCCTGTTACATGGTCTACCTATAGGCATAAAAGACTTGTTTGATACCCACGATCTACCCACCAGTTATGGGTCACCCATCTATGCCAACAACTACCCCAGCACTGATGCTGTATCTGTAGCTCTGATGCGCCAATCCGGCGGCATCGTTCTTGGAAAGACTGTTACAACAGAATTTGCCTCATTTAAGAGCGGACCAACTACAAACCCACATCACTCTCAACATACGCCTGGTGGATCTTCAAGTGGATCTGCGGCTGCAGTGGCCGATTTTATGGTCCCAATTACTACCGGCAGTCAAACTGCGGGATCAATTATTCGCCCAGCATCATTCTGCGGGGTTGTGGGCTACAAACCTAGCTATGGGAAAATTAGCACCGCAGGCGTCAAGAGTCTGGCCCCATCACTTGATACGCTTGGTTGTTTTGGTCGAACTGTGGAGGATGTAGCGCTTGGGGTGGCGGCGATGAGCGGCGATCATGATCTTGCCAAAATGATTGATCTTCACAATAAACCACGCATTGGGATTTACAAAACACCCGAATGGCAATATGCCAGCCCAGAGACACGTGGGGCACTAGCACTTGCTCGCTTTAGTGCTGAATCATTTGCAAGAGGTAAAGTGAGTGACATTGAACTCCCCGCCGAGCTTCAACATCTAACTCAAATACAAACACGCATCATGCTTAGCGAAATGTCGCGAAGCCTTGCTTTTGAAAGGATGCAGTTTTCTAAGAAACTCAGCACGATGATTGCATCGCAGATTAATCAGGGTGCCTCCATTGAATATACTCAATACAAACGCGACTTACTTCAAGCTCATGTAGCCCGAAAAGCCATACAGCGTTTATTCAATGAAAGTGTCGATTTAATCATTACGCCTAGTGCCATCGGTGAAGCACCATTGATAAAGGAAGGGACTGGCGACCCTCTATTTTGTCGGGCCTGGACTTTATTAGGTCTACCCTGCATTAATCTCAATGTCTCAAGCGGACCCAATGGACTTCCAATTGGAGTGCAGCTCATCGCCGCTTACGGACAGGATCAATTTCTATTGAGTGTCGCTCGAGCGTTTGCGCTTGCATTACCTGATCCCGTTTTACGAGATCAGGCATAAGGCATTTATTAATCTAAAGTGATGTTTGCGGATTTAATTACCTTATTCCAGTAAGGCAATTCTTTCTTCACAAGCGCTTCAGTAGCAACAGGGTTTTGATAACGTAACTCAACACCTGCTGCGTCTGCTCGTTCTTTCACCTCTGGCAAAGCAAGACTCTTTTTAACAGACTCTGTTAGCTTAGAAACAACAGGCGCTGGAGTGCCTGCTGGTGCAAATAGGCCGACCCACGATTCCAGTTGGAAAGATGGGAGGCCTGCTTCTGCAGTAGTGGGTACATTGGGCATACCAGGATGACGATTTTTACCAGTCACCGCCAAGCCTTTTAACTTTCCGCTTTGAATGTGTTGCATTAATGAAGGCGGGGTAGAGATGAATACTTGGACTTGGCCAGCTAAAACATCCTGAATTGCGGGACCGGACCCCTTGTATGGAACATGAACCATATCCACACCTGTAGTCTGCTTGAACATCTCAGTACCGATATGAGATACGGAGCCATTTCCCTGGGAAGCGTAATTTAATTTGCCAGGATTTGCTTTTGCATAGGCTATGAACTCTTTAAGATTATTCACGGGAACTGATGGATGCACTGCTATCACATTGGTCGATACAGTAAGTAACGCAATCGGAGAGTAATCTTTGATTGGATCCCATGGTAATTTATCCATTAAGGCAGGATTGCCAACGTGATATCCAGAATAAGAAATTAATAAGGTATATCCATCTGGCTTTGCTTTAGCAACATATTGATAGGCCGTATTACCGCTAGCTCCAGGTTTATTGTCAACCACGACTGGCTGCCCAATTACGCGAGTCAGCGGCTCGCTTAGTAAGCGAGCTGAAGTATCAACTAAGCCACCTGGTGGATTTGGAACCACTAAAACAATTGGGCGATCTGGATAAGACTGAGCAACAGCAATATTTATAAATGCCATCAGACCCACAATTAAGGACTTTGTTGCAATCGAAAATGCTTTCATTTCATCTCCACGGAAATTCATTGAATTAACTATCTACTAACGCTGGCCTACTTTGACATCACCAAAAACAGACTGGGCCTCACGAGGCAAGCAACGCCAGTAACGTTCATTCGCCTTTACTGTAGCGCCGAGTGCAGCCGCCGCCTCCCATCCCCAGCGAGGTTTATACAAAAATGCTCGAGCTAAGGCAACCAAATCAGCATCTCCTGCTTGCAAAATGGCTTCAGCCTGTTCTGGCTCAGTAATTAAACCCACCGTCATGGTTGGCAAGCCAGATTGATCCTTGACAATCTTAGCGAATGGCACTTGGTAATTTGGTCCTATTGCAATTTTTTGTTTAGGTGAAATACCACCTGAGGAAATATGCACAAAATCACAACCTAAGGGTTTGAGGCGCTTAGCAAACTCAGCAGTTTCTTCAGGAGTCCAGCCCCCTTCGATCCAATCGCTAGCCGAAATACGAATCCCCAAAACGCCTTTATAAGCTTTGCGGACTGCTGCAAATAACTCCAATGGAAAACGGATTCGATTTTCAAAAGAGCCGGCATAAGTATCGGTGCGTTGGTTAGCAATCGGTGATAAAAATTGATGCAGCAAATACCCATGGGCTCCATACAACTCAATCCCATCAATGCCAATGCGATCAGCACGCTGAGCAGCCTTAACAAAGGCATCAATTAGCGCACTGAGCTCTGTAGTCGATAGTTCGTGCGGCAAGCGCTCGCCATCAAGTTGAGGAATAGCAGATGGTGCTAATGTTTCCCAGCCACCTTGATCAACCGAAAGTAGTTGCCCACCATCCCAGGGTGTTGCGCTGGATGCTTTTCGCCCCGCGTGGGCCAATTGAATAAATACTGGTGTAGTTGGCGCCAGTTTTCTGGCACGGCTCAATTTATCCTTTAATGCAGCTTCGGTTCTGTCATCCCATAAGCCCAAGCATGCTGGCGTAATGCGAGCCTCAGGAGTTACAGCAGTAGCCTCAATAATGAATAACCCAGCCCCGCTATTAAGCAAATTCCCCCAATGCATGAGGTGCCAATCAGTAGCCTCGCCATTAACGGCTGAGTATTGACACATTGGCGCCACCACAATGCGATTAGCGAGGGTAAGCGGGCCACGTGGTGAACCAAGGATGAAATTGGAAAAAAGAAGGCTCATAGCTAGGAAAAGGTCTAAATATGGAGTGAAATTACGAAATTTATCGTAAAGGGATAAAATAACAAAAGAAGAATAAACGTGACAGAGAAGTCCTGCAGACCATTGGTCTGAATGGCTTTTTAACCCAAAAAAACCTTATTACTTACTACAAATGACTATGAATGCACCGCAAGCCTTTGAATCAAAAGAAGATATTGGCCACTATGTAGGCGGCTCCGTCCTTAACCCAAAAGACGGACGCTTTGCAGATGTCTACAACCCCGCCAAAGGGGCTGTTGCACGCAGAGTTGCCCTAGCCAGCCGCAAGGAAGCTGATGCTGCTGTAGCAGTTGCTCAAAAGGCATTCGAGGGCTGGAGCCAAACAAGCCCTCTCAGACGCGCTCGCATCCTTTTCAAGTACCTCGAACTGCTCAATGCAAACCGTGATGAATTGGCCGCAATCATTACCGCTGAACACGGCAAGGTATTTACCGATGCTCAAGGTGAAGTGACTCGTGGCATTGAAATCCTCGAATTTGCAACTGGCATTCCAGAGCTGTTAAAAGGCGACTACACCGAACAGGTTTCGACTGATATTGATAACTGGGTTATGCGCCAACCATTGGGTGTTGTTGCTGGTATCACTCCATTTAACTTCCCTGTGATGGTTCCAATGTGGATGTTCCCAATGGCAATCGCCTGCGGCAATACCTTCGTCCTCAAACCTAGTCCAACAGATCCATCTGCATCACTCTTTATGGCCAAGCTACTTAAAGAAGCAGGCTTGCCTGATGGCGTATTCAATGTGGTTCAGGGTGATAAAGAAGCAGTTGATGCTTTGATCGAAAACCCGGATGTGAAAGCAATTAGCTTTGTTGGATCCACTCCCATTGCAAACTATATCTACGAGCGCTGCGCTCACTTTGGCAAACGTTCCCAAGCACTTGGTGGCGCCAAAAACCATATGGTTATCATGCCGGATGCAGATATCGATAAAGCAATTGATGCATTAGTTGGCGCAGCTTATGGCTCCGCAGGCGAACGCTGCATGGCGATTTCAGTAGCGGTGTTAGTGGGTGATGTGGCCGAGAAAATCATGCCAAAATTAATTGAGCGCACCAGAACGCTCAAGGTAAAAAATGGCATGGAACTTGATGCTGAAATGGGCCCTATCGTTACCAAGGCCGCCCTTGAACGCATCACTGGTTATATTGAAAGCGGAGTAGCATCAGGCGCAAAATTGTTGGTGGATGGTCGTGGCTTTAAAGTTCCCGGCAATGAAAATGGCTTCTTCCTGGGCGGAACCTTGTTTGACAATGTCACACCAAACATGAAGATCTACCTCGAAGAAATCTTTGGACCAGTCCTCTCTTGCTTACGTGTTGCTAACTTTACAGAGGCATTAAATCTGGTTAACTCTTGCGAATTTGGCAATGGCGTTGCCTGCTTCACTAGTGACGGCAACATTGCACGTGAATTTGCCCGTCGAGTTCAAGTGGGCATGGTTGGCATCAACGTACCTATTCCAGTTCCCATGGCGTGGCACGGCTTTGGCGGCTGGAAGAAATCTCTGTTTGGCGACATGCATGCTTATGGCAAAGAAGGTGTTCGCTTCTACACCAAGCAGAAGAGCGTGATGCAACGCTGGCCTGAAAGCATTGCCAAAGGGGCTGAATTTGTAATGCCTACCTCAAAATAACGGGCATCGCTTCTAATCTTGGAAGCAAAGCAATAAAAAATGGCGATCTACAGATCGCTATTTTCTTTGGGAATCAGATGTAATTACTGTAGTGTATTTTTAAAAGCAGGAATAATCGGCACAGCCAACACTTCAATGCCCTCCTCCCTTAAAGACTCAGCCTCATCTAAAGTTGTTTGACCTCGAATGCTGCGTTCTGGAGCTTCCTTGTAATGAATCTTTCTAGCCTCCTCAGCAAACGCGGTGCCGACATCCTCCGACTTACCCATCAGCTCTCGCATTCCATTTAAAAAGGCTGCTTGAACCTGAGCTTCTAGCTGGGAATGGTCATTACCTGTTAAGGCAACAACTTCACCAGATCCTACATTTGCGTTGACATCCTCAGAAACGCCAACAACTGTATTAGAAGATTTTGCAATATGAGGGGCCGATGGCATGCGGCTTATTTCTGTGCTGTCACACACAGGACAGGCGAGCATACCCTTGTCCTGCTGAGCGAGACAATCCTCTTCAGAGGCAAACCATCCTTCAAAACGATGATCTAAAGGGCAAGCGAGGTTATAGACTTTCATAAGAGCTAAATGGGGACAAAAATACCAAAATCAATACTCCTATTTTAATAGGAATTGAATTTACCCATAAAACGCCCTAAGAAACTGGCTTAGCCTGAATAAAGCCTCTGCGATACCGGTCTAACCAGTATGCAGAAATAGAAGTTTTTACATCGGTAATCTCACCAGACTCAACCCATCCAAGCAACTGCTCTAAAGGCGCTGCAAAGACATCCAAAAACTCCTCGGCATCCAATCTGCTTCTGCCTGGAGATAAATCCTCGGCGAGATATATATCGATAAATTCAGTCGAATAAGAAATCACAGGATGAATACGACGGATATAACTCCATTTAGCCGCGGTATAGCCAGTCTCCTCCTCTAGTTCACGTTGGGCACACCACAACGGATCTTCACCAGGCTCTAATTTTCCAGCAGGGATTTCAATACAAGCCTTAGCAACGGGATAACGATATTGGCGCTCAAGCAAAATTCTGTCGTCATCTAAGATTGCTACAACTGCCACGGCACCAGGATGAGTTAAATACTCACGCAAAGCAGTCTTGCCATCTGGCAATCTCACTTGATCGCGCTTCATATTCAAAAAGATGCCGCCGTATACATCCACACCATCGATCCGATCTTCACGCAAATGCATATCGCCGATAGGTAAATCATCAAAGGTTTTTTCAGTCATCTTATTTCACCAAATCATGCAGTCAAATTGATTCGCATTAATACGTTCTATCATCACAGCATAGCAATTTCCCATGACGCGATTATGTCGGATTTATTATGGCGAATAGAAAATAATAAAGGCCCCCTCGGGAGCCTTTATAAACAATGCATTCATACTCTATGAGCCAAGCAAGGTACGGCGCATTGCGTCCAAGCAAATACTCATCAAGCTTGCTGGAACAATACCAATAGCCAGCACAAGAACGGTATTCAAACTCAATATCCCCTTTGCAAAGCCTGATCCAGACACGCTTTGCTCATGAGCTGGCTCATCGAAATACATTACCTTAACAACCCTAAGGTAGTAGAAAGCACCAATCAATGAGGCGATTACGGCAATAATCGCCAAGAAAGTATGCTCTGCATCTACCAATGCTTCTAATACGCCTAATTTGGCTGCAAATCCAACTGTTGGCGGTATACCCGCCAATGAGAACATCATTACTAAACCAATGAAGGCAAACCAAGGGTGTTTCTTATTCAATCCCTTTAGCCCCTCCAATGTTTCGCAGTCATACCCCTTGCAAGATAACACCATCAAGAGACCGAAGGTGCCCAACGTTGTTAAAACATAAGTAATGGCATAAAACATAGATGCACTAAAGGCATGATCATCAAATACGGACAACATGCCAAGCAAGACAAAGCCCATTTGCGCAATAGCCGAATAAGCCAGCATGCGCTTTACATTGGTTTGCGCGATCGCTGTCACGTTCCCGACAACCAATGAAAGAATCGCTAATAGTACTAACATTGGCTGCCAGTCGCCCATTAACGGCAATAAGGTATTTACTAGCAATCGGAATACCAAAGCAAAAGCAGCCAGCTTAGGAGCAGCAGCAATCATCAGCGTAACCGCTGTTGGGGCGCCTTGATAAACATCAGGAACCCACATATGAAATGGCACCACGCCAAGCTTAAAGGCCAAGCCAGCTACGATAAACACTAAGCCAAATGCCATTACCAAGTGGTTTACACGTGGGTCTGCAACTGTTTTAAAGATCTCAATAAGGTCTAGTGAGCCTGTAACACCATAGAGCATAGACATGCCGTATAACAAGAAACCAGAAGCCAAAGCACCCAGAATGAAGTACTTGATGCCCGCTTCAACACTCTTCTCGCTACTATGTCGCATTGCTACCAGCGCATACATTGGCAGAGCCATCAACTCCAGACCAAGATAAAGAGTTAATAAATTTGCTCCAGAAATCAAAACAAATTGACCCAACAAAGCCAATAAGACTAGAACAATAAAATCAGGGCGGAATAAAGCGCGATCTGATAAATACTGCTTTGAATAAACTAAGCTTACAAACACCGCTCCGCATGAACATGCTTTAAGCAAGTTGGATAGTGAGTCTGATTGGAATAATCCATTCATGGCAACCAAGGAAACATCATTTAAACGACCAATGAATGCCAAAAAGAGGTAGCCCAAAAGAATTAATGAGAAGAAGTAAACAAAACCTACACCGCGCGGGGTATGAAATATATCTTGCTCTACCCCTGGTACAGACTTTACCTTTTCACGGACATAAACACTAGCTACAAGCAGTACGCAAGCAGCAAGTAGTAAAACGAGTTCCGGCAGGACGGCGTATAGATCGAATGCTTGCATTTGCTTTTACTCAGAGTTTGCTAACAGCAACGTGCTGCAGCAGATTAATTACAGCTGGATGAATGATGTCAGTAAATGGTTTTGGATAAACACCCATACCAATAACGCAAATTGTTAGTACAGTCATCATGAAATATTCACGAGCATTGAGATCTTTCAACTCTTCAACGTGCGCATTATGAACAGCGCCAAAGAATACGCGCTTGACCATCCACAGGGAATAAGCAGCGCCCAGAATCAATGCTGTTGCCGCTAAGATACCAATCACAAAGTCATAATCCACAGCAGCCAAAATCACCATAAACTCACCCACAAAACCGGAGGTGGCTGGTAATCCACAATTGGCCATTGCCATCAGTACTGCAAATGCAGTAAATGCTGGCATGCGATGCACTACGCCACCGTAATCAGCAATTTGACGGGTATGCATGCGGTCATAGAGCACGCCAATAGACAAGAACATTGCGCCCGCCACGAAACCATGTGAAATCATTTGCACGATGCCACCCTCAATGCCCAGAGGACTAAAGAGGAAGAAACCGAGAGTAACAAAGCCCATATGCGCTACTGATGAGTAAGCAACCAGTTTCTTCATATCCTTTTGCACTAAAGCTACTGCGCCAACATAAATCACCGCAACTAGTGATAGGAAAATAACAAAGGGCCCTAGATATTGGCTTGCATCTGGTGCAATTGGCAATGAGAAGCGCAAAAATCCATATGCACCAAGCTTCAACATAATTGCCGCCAAAACCACAGAGCCACCAGTTGGTGCTTCAACGTGCACGTCTGGTAACCATGTGTGTAAAGGCCACATCGGCACTTTGACAGCAAATGCCATAAAGAAAGCGGCAAACAACAAAATTTGCTCAACAATATCAAGGCGTGCATTTTGCCAAGCCAAGATATCAAAGGTATTGGTGACGTTATAGAGATACAGCATCGCAACCAAAGTCAGCAAGGATCCCAACAGGGTATATAAGAAGAACTTAAATGCAGCGTAGATACGGTTATGTCCACCCCATACGCCGATGATGATGTACATCGGAATCAGTGTTGCCTCAAAGAACACATAGAACAACAATGCATCTAATGCAGCAAATACACCGATCATCAATCCAGAAAGGATCATGAAAGATGCCATGTATTGAGACACCTTGGTATCAATCACTTCCCAAGCAGCGATTACAACAAAAATATTGATGAAAGCGGTTAATACGATGAACCACACTGAAATACCATCAATACCTAAGTAATAGTTAATATCGTAACGAGGAATCCAGCTAATCTTTTCTACAAACTGCATACCAGGATTAGCGATATCAAAATTGATAACTAATGGCAGAGTTGCGATAAATCCGATAATCGAGCCAACAAGCGCTAGCCAACGCACTCCAGCAGATGGCTTCTCAGACCCATAAAATAAAATAATGAGTCCAAAAATGATTGGGGTCCAGATGGCGTAAGAAAGAATCATAGTGGCTACTTAAATAACAAAGGCCTAGCGAACAAAAGGCAGGTAAGCATATAAAACCCAGGCTAGTAATACCGCTAAGCCCGCAATCATTGCGAAGGCATAGTGATAAACATAACCAGATTGCAAATGGCGAATGACTCCGGCAAAGCGCCCTACAGTATGAGCACTCCCATTTACCAAGAAGCCATCAATGACCTTTTGATCACCACGGTGCCATAGAATTCCGCCAATCCAAATAAGACCTTTGGCAAATACCGCTTGATTTAAATCGTCCAAGTAGTACTTGTTATCAAAAAGCTTTTTGACTGGCGCAAAAGTCTGAGCAAACTTAGCAGGCATGCTAGGAGCCCATAAATAGCCGATAGCTGCAGTCAGCACACCCAATATAACTAACCCTAATACAGGGGAAGTAAATGCATGAATAGCCATAGCGACTGGGCCATGGAATTCTTCTGCGAGCTCTTTCATGACTGGGTGACGCGCGAGATCAATAAAGATCGAATCGCCAAAGTATGTTCCGAACAGCAACGGAGTAATGGTATAGAAACCAATAATCACTGATGGGATTGCCAATAAAATGAGAGGCAATGTGACGACCAATGGTGACTCATGTGGTTTCTCTCCAGGGGCTAAACCGTGGTGAGCGTGGTCATCACCCTGCTCCGCATGAGCATGGTGATGGTCATGAGAATCTGCATGACCCCAACGTGCTTTGCCATGAAATACCCAGAAATAGAGGCGGAATGAATACAAGGCCGTAACAAATACGCTGGCCATCACCGCAAAGTATGCAAAGCCAGATCCCGGAATATGGCTAGCCGCCACTGCTTCAATAATCGAATCTTTTGAATAGAAGCCTGAGAAGAATGGCGTACCAATTAAGGCTAAGTTACCAAGTAGCATCATGAGGCAAGTAATTGGCATGTATTTCCACAGACCACCCATTTTGCGCATGTCCTGCTCATGGTGCATACCCAAAATTACACTACCCGCTGCAAGGAATAACAAGGCTTTAAAGAATGCATGGGTCATTAAATGGAATATTGCAACTGGGTAAGCAGACACGCCAAGTGCAACTGTCATGTAGCCCAACTGTGAAAGCGTGGAATACGCAACAACGCGCTTGATATCGTTTTGCACGATTCCCAAGAATCCCATAAACAGTGCCGTGATAGAACCAATCACCAAGATGAAGCTAAGAGCAACATCAGAAAGCTCAAACAAAGGTGACATGCGTGACACCATGAAGATACCGGCTGTAACCATAGTTGCTGCGTGAATCAATGCGGAAATTGGGGTTGGACCTTCCATCGAGTCTGGAAGCCAAACGTGCAATGGAAATTGCGCAGACTTACCCATTGCACCAATGAATAAACAAATACATGCAACAGTTAAGAGATTCCAGCCAGTGCCAGGTAATGTTTGTGCGGCTAATGCAGCGTTCTGCGAAAAGATGACGTCATATTGCATAGAGCCTGTGCTTGCAAGCAGCAAACCAATACCCAGAATGAAGCCAAAGTCGCCAACACGATTGACCAAGAAAGCCTTCATGTTTGCAAAAACAGCAGACTGACGCTCGAAGTAAAAGCCAATCAATAAATAGGAAACGACACCCACCGCTTCCCATCCGAAGAAGAGTTGCAATAAATTATTGCTCATCACCAGCATCAACATGGCGAAGGTGAATAAGGAAATATATGAGAAGAAACGGTTGTACCCTTCTTCGCCATGCATGTAACCAATTGTGTAGACATGCACCATTAATGATACGAATGTCACTACGCACATCATGGTTGCCGTCAATGGATCAATTAAGAAACCAATATCTAAATTAAGTTCGCCTAACTGCATCCAGTGATAAACAGTGCCATTGAAATAAAAGCCGTCCATCACCTGAGCTAATACATTGCATGACAAGGCGAAAGCAATCGCCACACCCAAAATTGTTACAAACTGGCAAGCGCCATGACCAATTCGGTTGCCGCCTAATTTAGTGCCAAAGAAACCAGCAATCATGGAGCCAAATAATGGCGCCAATGGAATTGCGCAGAGAACAGGAATCGTTAAGGTTAATTGCATGACTAGCCTTTTAAGTGGTCTAGATCTTCAGCATTAATTGTGTCAACCTTACGGAAGAGCACAACTAAGATTGCTAAGCCGATCGCCGCTTCAGCAGCAGCCACAGTCAAAATAAAGAATACGAATACCTGACCAGCCATATCTCCCAAATAGTGAGAAAAGGCTACAAAATTCATGTTGACTGATAACAACATCAGCTCAATTGCCATTAGCAATACGATCACATTCTTACGATTTAAGAAAATACCAATCACACTGGTGGCAAACAGAATGGCGCTCAACACCAAATAATGAGCTAGAGTAATCGTCATTTCTTTTCTCCTCTAGCATCTTGCTTAGCATTCATATCGGCATCCATCTTGACGATTTTCATACGGTCTGCAGCAACTACATTTACCTGATCATGAATGTTTTGTGACTTCGAATCTTTACGATTACGCAAAGTCAGAGCAACTGCAGCGATGATAGCCACTAACAAAATAACGCCAGCAACCTCAAACGCATATACGTAGTCACCAAAAATCAACATACCCAGAGCTTGTGTATTGCTTGCCATTACTTCTTCGGGCATCAACTGAACTGGCGCATTAGTACCGATGAAACTTCTGATGATGACGATAGATAGCTCAAGAACAATCACGGCACCCATCAAGAATGCGATAGGAAGGAATTTTTTGAAGTCACGACGTAAATGCTCTAAATCCAGGTCCAACATCATCACAACGAAGAGGAACAAAACCATTACCGCACCAACATAAACCAAAATTAATGCTAGGCTCAAAAACTCAGCCTTAAGCAACATCCAGATTCCAGAGGCGCAGAAAAATGCTAGAACTAAAAATAAGGCAGCGTGAACAGGATTGCGAGCTGTAATCACGCGCAAGGCAGAAATCACTAGCAAACCAGCAAAGCCATAAAAAAACATGGCAAATAAAGTGGATGGATCGAATGTCATAGTGTCTTTTGCTCGATTCGATTAACGATAAGGCGCATCAATAGCGCGGTTAGCGGCAATATCTTTTTCATACTTATCGCCTACAGCCAAAAGCATCTCTTTGGTGAAGTACAAGTCACCACGCTTATCGCCAAAATATTCAAAAATATTGGTCTCAACAATTGCGTCTACTGGGCAAGCCTCTTCACAGAATCCACAGAAAATACACTTAGTTAAATCGATGTCATAGCGTGTAGTACGACGGGTTCCATCATCACGCTCCGCCGTCTCGATCGTAATTGCATAGGCTGGGCAGACTGCTTCACATAATTTGCAACCAATGCAACGCTCCTCACCATTTTCGTAGCGACGCAATGCATGCAGTCCGCGGAAACGATTTGACAATGGAGTCTTTTCGTCTGGGTATTGAACAGTAATTTTTGGTTTAAAGAGATAACGACCGGTAATTGACATGCCGGTTAGGATGTCTTTCAACATCAAGCTATCGAGGAATTGGGAAATTTTCTTAAACATGATTGATCAACTTATTTCCAAATATTCCATGGGGATACCACCCATGCACCGATAACCACTACCCAGAATACTGAGATTGGAATGAAGATCTTCCAGCCTAAACGCATAATTTGGTCATAGCGATAGCGTGGCAATGTAGCACGCAGCCAAATAACACAAGACAACAAGAAGAAAGTTTTGCCAAACAGCCAGAAAAAGCCTGGTATATCTCGCAGAATTGGCAAATCAACTATCGGCAACCACCCACCCAAGAACATGATGGATGCAACAGCGGCAATCAAAATCATGTTGGCATATTCAGCTAGGAAGAACATGGCAAAAGACATACCAGAGTACTCAACCATATGGCCAGCAACAATTTCTGACTCACCCTCAACCACGTCAAATGGATGACGATTGGTTTCGGCAACACCAGAAATGAAGTAAATCAAGAACATTGGCAGTAATGGCAACCAATTCCATGACAAGAAATTAAGACCCATATGAGCAAAGTAGCCATGCTCTTGAGATTCAACAATAGCGCTTAAATTTAAAGAGCCGGATGTCAATAACACCGTCACTAATGCAAAGCCCATGGCGATTTCATATGAAATCATTTGCGCTGATGCACGCATTGCACCAAGGAATGGATACTTCGAGTTA
Source organism: Polynucleobacter sp. MWH-UH23A (assembly GCF_040409805.1). Classification (NCBI taxonomy): domain Bacteria; kingdom Pseudomonadati; phylum Pseudomonadota; class Betaproteobacteria; order Burkholderiales; family Burkholderiaceae; genus Polynucleobacter; species Polynucleobacter sp. MWH-UH23A. Next base: position 931,851 of record NZ_CP099572.1, on the reverse strand, counting down.
GATGACCAACCAGCCAAGATGACACCATATACACCGATAGAGGAAATCGCCATGATGTATAAAAGTCCAGCATTGACGTCCGCCAACATCATCTTCGCTTGGAAAGGAATTACCGCCCATGCTGCGAAAGCTGGCGCAATAACCATAACGGGTGCGATGAAATACAAAACCTTACTGGCTTGAGCAGGAGAAATAATCTCCTTCATCAATAGCTTTAATGCATCAGCAATTGGCTGCAACAAACCTAAAGGGCCAACACGGTTTGGTCCAAGACGAATGTGCATCCAGCCAATTAATTTACGCTCCCACAAAGTTAGATAGGCAACACATCCAAACATTGGTAGAACGATGATGACGATGCGAACTAAAGCCCAAACTAATGGCCATAGTGACCCAAAAATAGCTTCACCTTGAGTTGTAACGAGGTCTAAGAAATTTTCCATCTTGTTCCTTATGCCTTAGTTACGGTTACAGGACCAAACATAGATCCCAATTTTGAGCTGGCAGCTGTGCCCGCTGAAACTCGAACAGTATTTGCAGCTAAATTTGCCTCTAGCGTCGCCGGCATATCAACAGAGGCAGTTCCCTGTGACACGCGCACAGCGTCACCCTCTTTGAGGTTCAATTCTTCAAATAGTTTCTGACCCAAGCCAACTTGATTACCGCGCTTAGCATCTTTGGTTAACTGCAGAGCTGCCGCGCGACGAACAATGAGATCACCTGCATAGATGTTGACATCGGTCAAACGCTCTAATCCAGAGCTTTGTGCAACTGCAGAAACTGAATTGCTAGAACTTTGATTATTTAAGCGAGTGCAGTAGTTGTCGCCTAATGCCTCACCTAAAACTTCTTCTGGTAAGTTGTAGAGGAATCCATCAAGATCTAACAAGCCGCCAAGCACACGCAATACTTTCCATGCCGGGCGTGATTCGCCTAAAGGTTTTACTGAAGGCTGAATAGTCTGTGCTCTACCTTCAGCGTTTACAAATGTAGAAACTGTCTCAGTAAATGGAGTAATCGGCAAAATGACATCGGCCACTTCCATTAAGTCTGCAGACTTAAACGGAGTTAATGCAATGACTGTATTTGACTTTGCTAATGCAGTACGTGCCTTATCTGGATTTGGCAAATCAGCATCAGGCTCGATATTCATTAACAACACTGCGCGACGCTCACCCGATAATACAGAATCAACTCCAGCACCATTAGCGTTTACCAATGAAGCGCCAACCGCATTCCCACCCTCAGGCAAGAAACCTAAAGTGGCATCGGTCTGTGTAGCAATAAATTGTCCAAGCACATGCAGATCGGAAGATTGTGGGTGAGCTGTTGCAGCCGAGCCAAGCAATACTGCGGTATTTGTTCCAGACAGCAAGCTATCAGCAATCTTTTGCGCCGCGGCTGAAATGGTTACTGAAGGTGTTCCAGCGGGAACTGAAACAGACTTTGCCTTTGCGATAGCTTGAGCTACTTCAGCCAAGGAATTTAACCAAGAGCTAGGGGCAGTAACAACACTATTTGCTGGAATTAACCAGTCATCACCACCTGCATCGATGCGTGAAACCTGCAATCCACGCTTAGCAGCAGTACGAAGTCGGGCAGCAATAATGGGCTGATCCTTACGCAAGAAACTGCCGATGATTAGCGCACGATCCAGCTCGCCTAACTTGGCTACAGGCATACCCAACCAAGGAGCAGAAGCTGCGCCAGCAATGTTAGTTTGACGTAGGCGAGTTTCAACTTGGTTGGAACCCAATCCACGCACTATCTTTTGTAGGAGATGCAATTCTTCCGTGCTTGAAATTGGATGAGCCAAGGCACCAATCGATTGAGTACCACTTTCAGAGGAAATGGTCTTTAAAGAGTGGGCCACGTAATCTAATGCAGACTGCCAATCAGTTTCTAGCCACTGTCCACCCTGCTTGACCATTGGCGTAGTCACACGATCAGCGCTATTGAGTCCTTCATAAGAAAAACGATCGCGATCGCTAATCCAGCACTCGTTGATTGCTTCATTTTCTAAAGCAACAACACGCATTACTTTGTTATTTTTAGTCTGAACTGTAGTGTTTGCGCCAAGGCTATCGTGTGGGCTTACAGAACGCTTACGCCCCAATTCCCAAGTACGAGCCTCATAGCGGAACGGCTTGCTTGTTAAAGCGCCAACTGGGCATAAGTCGATCATATTTCCAGAAAGCTCTGAATCCACAGTTTGACCAACAAATGTTGTGATCTCTGAATGCTCGCCACGATTGATCATGCCAAGCTCCATGACGCCAGCAACTTCCTGACCAAAGCGTACGCAACGAGTACAGTGAATACAACGACTCATCTCCTGCATGGAGATGAGTGGGCCCACATTCTTATGAAATACCACACGCTTTTCTTCTTCATAGCGTGAATTGGATTTGCCATAACCAACTGCTAAATCCTGAAGTTGACATTCACCACCTTGGTCGCAAATTGGGCAATCCAGTGGATGGTTAATAAGCAAGAACTCCATTACTGAGCGCTGCGCCTCCACCGCCTTTGCGGAGTGCGTGAATACCTTCATACCTTGGGTCACTGGTGTTGCGCAAGCAGGCAATGGCTTTGGAGCCTTCTCTACTTCCACCAAGCACATACGGCAGTTAGCAGCAATTGATAGCTTCTTGTGATAGCAGAAATGCGGTACATACGTCCCTAGCTTGTTCGCGGCGTGCATCACCATCGAACCTTGCGGAACTTCTACCGTCTTACCATCTAATTCGATTTCAACCATGCTCACTTTTAGGTGTCCCGTACTCAATAACTTATAAAGGTTTCGCAGAATCTAAGCAGCGCTTATGTTCAACGTGATACGCAAATTCATCCATGTAATGCTTCAACATGCCACGTACTGGCATAGCGGCAGCGTCACCCAATGCACAAATCGTGCGCCCCTGAATATTTGCAGCAACGTCATTTAACAAATCTAGATCCTCTGGTCGGCCTAGACCATGTTCAATGCGATGAACAATGCGCCATAACCAGCCTGTACCTTCGCGACATGGTGTGCACTGGCCACATGATTCTTCATGATAGAAATAAGACAAGCGCTCTAATGCGCGCACCATACAACGAGTCTCATTCATCACAATCACAGCGCCGGATCCCAACATCGAACCAGCTTTAGCGATGCAGTCGTAATCCATTGTTAGATCCATCATTTGCGCACCAGGAATAACCGGAGCAGATGAACCGCCTGGAATAACGGCTTTAATTGCTTTGCCATCACGCATTCCACCTGCCAACTTCAAGAGTTCGGCAAAAGGTGTGCCTAATGGAATTTCATAGTTTCCAGGGTGGGCTACGTCACCAGACACAGAGAAAATCTTTGTGCCGCCATTGTTTGGTTTACCAAGATCCAAATAGGCCTGACCGCCAATTGCCAAAATGAATGGCACCGCTGCGAAGGTCTCAGTATTGTTAATTGTTGTTGGCTTGCCATACAAACCAAAGCTTGCAGGGAATGGTGGCTTAAAGCGTGGCTGCCCCTTTTTACCTTCCAGGGATTCGAGCAACGCAGTTTCTTCACCACAAATGTATGCACCCCAACCTGGCGCCGCATGCAATTGGAAGGAGAAATCACTACCTAAAATTTTGTCACCTAGATATCCAGCAGCGCGGGCCTCTTCCAAAGCCTCTTCAAAGCGTGAGTACACTTCCCAGATTTCACCATGAATATAGTTGTAACCCGCGCTAATACCCATGGTGTATGCACCAATAATCATGCCTTCAATCAAGGCATGTGGGTTGTAACGCATGATGTCGCGGTCTTTAAATGTGCCCGGTTCGCCTTCGTCGCTATTGCACACCAAATATTTTTGACCGGGGAACTGACGTGGCATAAAACTCCACTTCAATCCTGTTGGGAAGCCAGCGCCCCCACGGCCACGCAAAGAAGAAGCCTTTAACTCAGCGATGATGGAATCCGGAGTAACCTTGTCATTAATTAAACGACGCAATTGTTGATAGCCACCGCGGCTTTCGTAATCTTTTAAACGCCAGTTATTGCCATTCAATCCAGCAAGGATCAAAGGCTTAATGTGACGATCGTGCAAGCTGGTCATGCTGCTTTCCCTTCTGCACGGAGCTCATTTAATAGAGCATCAATCTTTTCTTTACTCATAAAGCTGCACATGCGCTTGTCATTTACCAACATGACAGGTGAGTCACCACAAGCACCCATGCACTCGCCCTCTTTAAGGGTAAACGTACCGCATGGAGTAGTTTCGTTAAAGCCGATACCTAAAGTTTCTTTTAAGTATGTAGCTGCGGTTTCACCATGTGTTAACTGGCATGGCAAGTTTGTGCAGATTACCAATTTGTACTTGCCAATCGGTTTGGTGTTGTACATGTTGTAGAAAGTTGCCACTTCCTCAACTGCAATCGTTGGCATTTCTAAAATTTGAGCAACAGTAGCAATCACCTCTGGTGATACCCAACCCACCTCAGTTTGGGCGGCGATCAATGAAGCCATTACTGCAGACTGCTTTTGCTCTGGGGGATATTTCGCAACATTGCGGGCAATATCTGCCAGCGTTTTATCGGATAGTTGAAGAGTTGTTGTCATTGAATAATCCTTGGCACGCTTATTAGCGGTCAATCTCCCCGAACACAATATCTTGCGTACCAATAATGGTTACAGCATCAGCCAGCATATGACCACGAGACATCTCATCCATCGCCGACAAATGAACAAATCCTGGCGCACGAATCTTCATGCGGTATGGCTTATTGGCTCCATCAGAAATCAAATAGATACCAAACTCACCCTTAGGATGCTCAACGGCGGAGTACGCCTCACCATCTGGAACGTGAATGCCCTCAGTAAATAACTTAAAGTGGTGAATCAATTCTTCCATATTGGTTTTCATATCCACGCGCTTAGGTGGAGAAACCTTATGGTTATCGCTCATCACAGGACCAGGATTTGCTTTTAACCAAGCAACGCACTGTTTAATAATGCGATTTGATTGGCGCATTTCTTCCATGCGAACTAAATAGCGGTCATAAGAATCACCATTTACACCCACTGGAATATCAAAGTCGAGGCGGTCATACACTTCGTATGGCTGCTTCTTACGCAAATCCCATTCAATACCAGAGCCACGAAGCATTGGGCCAGTGAAGCCTAATTGCAAAGCACGCTCAGGGCTTACCACGCCGATGTTCACGAGACGTTGCTTCCAAATACGGTTATCAGTCAGAAGATTGCAATACTCATCAACGTTTGCATCAAAGCCATTGCTAAATTGCTCAATGAAATCAAGTAATGTTCCGCTACGGTTTTCATTTAAACGTTTTAGAGCTGATGCACTGCGAATCTTGGATTTGTTGTACTGAGCCATTTGATCTGGCAAATCACGATATACGCCACCCGGACGATAGTAAGCGGCATGCATACGAGCACCTGATACTGCCTCGTACATATCAAAGATATCTTCACGGTCACGGAATGCGTACAAGAACACTGCCATCGCGCCGACGTCTAATCCGTGGCAACCAATCCAAAGCAAGTGGTTCAACAAGCGTGTGAGCTCGTCATACATAACGCGAATGTATTGAGCGCGCAATGGAACATCCACTTGCAGCAATTTTTCGATTGCCATAACATAAGCATGCTCATTGGACATCATAGATACATAGTCCAAACGATCCATGTATGGAACGTTCTGAATCCAAGTACGTGTCTCCGCTAATTTTTCGGTAGCGCGATGCAATAAACCAATATGTGGGTCTGCACGCTGAATTACCTCGCCATCAAGCTCAAGAACAAGGCGTAAAACGCCGTGTGCCGCAGGATGCTGAGGACCAAAATTGAGGGTGTAGTTCTTAATCTGTGCCATGACTTAAGCCTGACCTCCATACTGCTCTTCACGAACAATGCGAGGAGTAATTTCACGTGCTTCAATCGTTACTGGCTGATAAACAACGCGCTTTAACTCGGGGTCATAACGCATTTCCACGTTACCGCTAATTGGGAAATCTTTTCTAAATGGATGACCGATAAAGCCATAGTCAGTCAAGATGCGGCGTAGATCTTCGTGACCTTCAAAAATGATTCCGTAGAGGTCAAATGCTTCACGTTCGAACCAGTTAGCAGAGTTCCAAACCGAAGTAATAGAAGCAAGCAATGGATAGCTATCATCTGGAGCAAATACGCGTACGCGCAAACGCCAGTTATGCTCTAAAGACAATAAGTGACTGACAACGCCAAAGCGTTGACCGCTCCAAGTACCATCACGGTAATCTTGGTAATCAACGCCACATAAATCAATTAATTGTTCAAACGCTAAGGATGGATCATCGCGAAGCATCAAAGCAGACTCAAGATAAGCATCTGCTTTTACGGTAACTGTTACTTCGCCAAGAGCGATCTCAACTGATTGGATACGCTGACCCAAAACTTTTTCTAGGTTAGTGGCTAATTGAACCAAACGATCTGACATGCTTTAGGCCTTCCGCGCGATAGTGCTGGTGCGAGTGATCTTCGATTGCAACTGAATAATTCCGTAGATCAACGCTTCGGCAGTTGGAGGGCAGCCAGGGACATAAATGTCGACTGGAACAATGCGGTCACAACCGCGCACCACTGAATAAGAGTTATGGTAGTAACCGCCACCATTTGCACAGGAACCCATGGAAATTACCCAACGTGGTTCAGGCATCTGGTCATATACCTTGCGTAAAGCTGGAGCCATTTTGTTGCACAAAGTTCCAGCAACAATCATGAGATCTGACTGACGCGGTGATGGACGGAAAACAACGCCAAAACGATCCAAGTCATAACGGGAAGCGCCCGCATGCATCATCTCAACTGCGCAACAAGCAAGACCAAAGGTCATTGGCCATAAAGAACCGTTACGGGTCCAGTTAATCAGCTGATCAGCTGTCGTTGTTACAAAACCTTCTTTAAGAACGCCTTCTAATGCCATATCGATCACTCCCAGTCGAGAGCGCCCTTTTTCCAGATATATACAAATCCCACAATGAATTCCAAGAGGAAGATCACCATAGAGGCGTAGCCAAACCAGCCTAGATCACGCAATGCAACGCCCCAAGGAAAGAGGAATGCGGTTTCAAGGTCAAACAAAATAAAGAGGATGGCAATGAGGTAATAGCGCACGTCAAACTTCATACGCGCATCTTCGAAAGCTTCAAAACCGCACTCATATGGCGACAATTTTTCAGCATCGGGCTTCGAAGGAGCCAAAATTTTTCCAAGGAACATGGGCACTAATCCAACCCCAATTCCTACGAGGATGAAAAGCAGAACAGGAAAGTAATTAGCGAGATTCAAAATAGCCCTGTGTTCGTCTAGTAAACCTTTAAAAACAGCAAATTATTCATTATTCCACTGCAAGCTCTATTGATTTAGAGCAAAAACCCTTACAGATTCTGCATTTTTGGTGCCGACGGCGAGACTCGAACTCGCACAGCCTAAGCCACTACCCCCTCAAGATAGCGTGTCTACCAATTTCACCACGTCGGCATCTTGCAAAACCCATCAATTCTACTGCATTGCACCACTCACTATCCTCAAAAAAGAGGCAAGAAAAGCGGTAAAAGACTACTTTTTACTTCGGAACCGCCGGTTTGCTGGGGTCTTGAGCAGGAGTAGCAGGCGCTGCTGGGGCAGCGACTGGAGCTACCGTTCCAGAGAGAACGCCGGGACTGACTTCCTTCTTATTCCCAAGCCAGGTAATGCCAATAGTGCTGATAAAAAATACAGCTGCAAATATAGCGGTTGTATGGGACAGGAAGTTGGCTGAACCACTGGCGCCGAACAAACTACCAGAGGCTCCTGAACCAAAAGCAGCCCCCATATCTGCGCCCTTACCTTGTTGCAAAAGAACAAGCAAAATCACAGCCAATGCTGAAATGACCTGCAACACGATTAATAAAGTCTTAAACCATTCCACAACTTTTCTCCAATAAAAAACTATGCTCTACAGATAGCTAGAAAGTCCTGCGCATCTAAAGATGCGCCACCAACCAAGCCGCCATCAATATCGGGCATGGCAAACAATTCAACAGCATTATCAGACTTAACGCTGCCACCATACAAAATTCCAACATGCGATGCAACATCTTCATCAAACTCTGCCAATTGAAGACGAATATGCCGGTGCATATCTTGAGCAATTTGTGCGCTAGCTACTTTTCCAGTTCCAATTGCCCATACTGGTTCATAAGCAATTAAGCAGTCGGCTAAACGATCTTGCAATACATTTACCTGCTTTGCCACCTGCGCACAAACAACCTCCTCAGCCCTACCAGAATTACGCTCATCAAGGGTCTCGCCAACACAAATAATGGGCGTCATGCCATTGTCTAGCGCCTGCAATGCCTTTGCAGCAACTGTCTCATCAGCCTCATGGTGCATCTGGCGACGCTCAGAATGGCCGACAATGACATACTGGCAACCTATTTCTTTCAACATGCTGGCGCTTGCTTCACCGGTATATGCGCCTGATGATTGCGAAGAAACATCTTGGGCACCCAAACTTAAAAAAGCAATGGAATGCTCCTGAATTAATTTGCCACATTGTTGCAAATACGGAAATGGTGGACAAACTACAAATTTACGACCAGCAGGCATACCGCTTTGCATACCTTGAGCAACTGCTTTTATCCAATCTTGATTGTTGACAAGACTGCCATTCATTTTCCAGTTGCCAACGATGATGAGTGGACGCATAGGATTGATAGAGCCGTTATACCGTTAAAACAATTTTGCCTACGTGCTCTGATGACTCCATCAAGCGATGAGCATCTGCGGCCTGATCCAATGTAAATGTCTTGTATATGGCTGGTTTTAGCTTACCCGCGTTCAACAATGGCCAGACATTGTCATGTAACTGTTTAGTAATTTGCTTCTTAAATGAAACAGGGCGAGGACGTAATGTTGAACCTGTAATCGTGAGACGGCGACGCAATATCTGATTAGTACTGACTTCGGCCTTAGAACCACCTTGGATAGCGATAATCACAATACGACCATCATCAGCCAAGCAATCGATCTCACGCTGAACGTAAGCACCTGTGACCATGTCTAGAATGACATTCACGCCTTTGCCATCAGTGGCTTTTTTAACTTCCTCGACAAAGTCTTGGGTTTTGTAATTGATTGCAAGATCAGCGCCCAGTTTCAAACAAGCAGCGCACTTCTCATCTGTGCCAGCAGTGACAAAAACCTTATGGCCCAAAGCCTTTGCGAGCAAGATGGCAGTAACGCCAATCCCGCTTGAACCACCCTGTACCAACAAAGTCTCACCCTCAGATAACTCGCCACGCATGAAAACATTACTCCACACGGTATAGAAAGTCTCAGGCAATGCTGCTGCCTCTTGATCAGTAAAGCCAGTTGGGTAAGGTAAGCACTGCGCAACAGGGGCAGTACAAAGGTCTGCATATCCACCGCCCTGCACCAATGCACAAACCTTATCGCCAAGCTTTAGACCAAAAGCATTATCAGCATGTGATAAATCACCGCCAATAATTTCACCAGCAACTTCAAGACCAGGAATATCAGATGCGCCTACAGGAACTGGGTAATGCCCTTTACGTTGCAAAACATCGGGGCGATTAATTCCCGCAGCCAAAACCTTAATTAAAACCTCGCCAGATCCCGCAGATGGAACTACAGGATCAGGACGAGTGCTAGGCACCAGCATTTCTGGTGCGCCATATTCTTTGATCTCAATAACGCGCATGAACTATCCTTACCAGTGATCTAGATCAGAACTTAAGTAGTCTCACCGGTTGGGGCAGGAGCTGCATCAGCTGCACCTGCCAAAGGAGCAATCGTGCCACCCTCATCAGCCATTGCAGCCTTGAGAGATAAGCGCAAACGACCACGTTCATCAGCAGCAAGCAACTTCACACGAACTATCTGACCTTCTTGCAAATAGTCTTTAACTTCTTTTACACGCTCATTTGAAATCTCGGAGATATGCAGAAGACCGTCTTTACCAGGAAGAATGTTTACTAAAGCGCCAAATTCGAGCAGCTTAACTACTGGACCTTCATAGATCTTGCCCACTTCAGCTTCTGCAGTAATACCTTCGATACGTGATTTCGCTTCAGCCAAACCATCCGCATTGGTAGAGGCAATTGTTACAGTACCGTCATCTTGAATATCGATGCTGCAACCAGTTTCCTTGGTCAAGGCCTGGATAGTTGCGCCACCCTTACCGATCACTTCACGAATCTTGTCTGGATGAATCTTGAATGACACCATGCGTGGAGCATGAGCTGACAACTCCGTACGCACAGAGCCCATAGCTTCTTGCATCTTGCTCAAGATATGCAGGCGACCTTCTTTAGCCTGAGCTAATGCAACCTGCATGATTTCTTTAGTAATACCTTGTACTTTGATATCCATCTGCAATGCAGTGATGCCATTAGCTGTACCAGCAACCTTGAAGTCCATGTCACCTAAGTGATCTTCGTCACCCAAGATGTCGGTTAGAACCGCGAAGCGATTGCCGTCCAAAATCAAGCCCATTGCAACACCAGCAACATGAGCCTTTACTGGAACACCGGCATCCATCATTGCTAGGCAGCCACCGCAAACAGAAGCCATGGATGAAGAACCATTAGATTCAGTAATTTCAGATACCACACGAATGCTGTATGCAAAATCTTCTGGACTTGGCAATACAGGAATCAACGCGCGCTTTGCCAAGCGGCCATGGCCAATTTCACGGCGCTTAGGACTGCCTACGCGACCAGTTTCGCCAGTAGCAAATGGAGGCATGTTGTAGTGAAACATGAAGCGGTCGCGGTATTCACCTTCAAGCGCATCAATGATTTGCTCATCACGTGCTGTACCCAAAGTAGCAACAACGAGCGCCTGAGTTTCACCACGAGTAAATAATGCTGAACCATGAGTGCGTGGCAATACGCCATTGCGAATCTCAATCGGACGAACAGTGCGCGTGTCACGGCCATCAATACGTGGCTCGCCATTCAAAATCTGACTACGAACAATCTTAGCTTCGATTTCAAACAAGATATTGCCAACAGCAACATCATCCACTTCACCTTCTTCAGCCAATTTCGCTAAAACTTCCTTAGTAATTGCCTTGAGCTTGTCAGAACGTGCGCCTTTCTGACGGATTTGATATGCCTCACGCAATGGGCCTTCAGCCAATGCTGAAACCTTGGCAATCAATGGCTCATCTTTAGGGGCTGCTTGCCAATCCCACTCTGGCTTACCTGCTTCACGAACCAAATCATTAATCGCATTAATCGCGGTTTGCATTTGCTCATGACCATACACAACGGCGCCCAACATAACTTCTTCAGAAAGTTGGTTCGCTTCAGATTCCACCATCAATACAGCAGCTTGTGTACCAGCAACGATTAAATCGAGCTCACTAGTTGTTTGCTCTGCACGAGTTGGGTTTAATAAATACTGGCCATTTGCATAGCCCACGCGAGCCGCGCCAACAGGACCGCTAAATGGAATGCCAGAAACAGCCAATGCTGCAGATGCTGCGATCAACGCAGGAATATCAGATGGCACATCTGGGTTAATAGACAACACATGCACTACAACCTGAACTTCGTTGTAGAAACCCTCTGGGAACAAAGGACGAATAGGACGATCAATCAAGCGAGAAATTAATGTCTCACCTTCAGATGGACGACCTTCACGACGGAAGAAGCCACCAGGAATCTTACCTGCAGCATAGGTCTTCTCAAGATAATCTACTGTTAATGGGAAAAAGTCTTGGCCTGGCTTAGCAGTCTTAGAAGCAACTACTGTGCCCATTACCACGGTGTCATCCACGTTAACGATTACGGCACCACCGGCTTGACGAGCGATCTCGCCTGTTTCCATGGTTACTTGATGGTTGCCCCATTGAAAACTCTTTACTGCCTTTTTAAACATACTCATTTTTGATTCTCTCCAAATTATTCACGCAATACTCACATGAGCACTACGTTTGCCGTGAGATAAAGCAGCGCCACGACAACACTGGAGCGATTGAAGATTTCAAGGGATGCCATTCCAGGGAGACTCTGATTTTCCCACTCAGAAACTCATTGGAATGACACGATCCCCTACACAAATAATCTAAAAGCGCTCAAAAAAACATGCCACCTTCTTAAGACTGATTCAGTGAAGAAACAACCCTAAGCAAGATGGCATTGCAATACTGATAAGAATTACTTACGGAGACCTAATTTCTCGATCAATGCGCGATAGCGATCCAGATCTTTGCCTTTGAGGTAATCCAAGAGGCGACGGCGACGTGAAACCATCTTTAACAAACCGCGACGGCTGTGATGGTCTTTAGCGTTAGCCTTGAAATGGGGGGTTAATTCATTGATGCGGGCTGTTAGCAATGAAACTTGAACTTCAGGGCTACCCGTATCGTTTGCGCTGCGCGCGTTTTCTTTGACGATTTCCGCCGTTTTAATATCAGCAACTGCCATTTTTAATACTCCTAACTTGCGAACACCTGAGCTTTCACCCAATTTGTGTCGTGCTTAATTAAACAAAAAAATACTTCAATAAAAAACTAAAAAAGCTTTATAAATCAAAGCTATCGAATTGTAGCAGATAGAGTCCTTAGACCCTATTTAGCGAAAAAGCCACCAAAGGGCAGCCCATCCGCGAAAATACTATATAAATCAATAGCTTATGGATAATTAAGGGGTCATTTGTGCATTTAACTTAGCCTGACTTGGATCATGAAGCTTATTTAAAGCAGACAAATACGCTTTTGCGGAGGCTGCAATGATGTCAGGATCCGTGCCCACGCCATTCACTATGCGTCCACCTTTTGACAAGCGCACCGTGACCTCACCTTGTGACTGAGTGCCCGATGTAATTGCATTGACTGAATACAACAATTGCTCAGCACCACTCTTTGCAATTTCTTCAATCGCATTCAAGCTTGCATCCACCGGACCATTACCTTCGGCCTCAGAACTTACTTCCTTATCCCCCATCCGGAAGGTGATGCGAGACTTAGGACGCTCACCAGTTTCAGAATGTTGATTTAAAGAAACAAACTGGAAGAACTCGCCTTCTTCTGCAGCAGCATCAGACATGATGGCGATGATGTCTTCATCAAAAATCTCTGCCTTTTGATCCGCTAAAGCCTTAAAGCGTGTGAATGCCTCATTCAAATCCGCTTCCGCCTCAACCGCAATACCTAACTCTTGTAAGCGTTGCTTAAATGCGTTGCGACCAGACAATTTACCCAACACAATTTTGTTAGTTGTCCAACCTACATCCTCCGCACGCATGATTTCATAAGTTTCACGATTCTTCAAAATACCATCTTGATGAATGCCAGAGGCATGCGCAAAGGCATTCGCACCCACAACCGCCTTATTTGGCTGAACTACAAAACCGGTTATCTGAGAGACTAATTTGGATGCAGGAACAATTTGGCTTGCATCGATACCGCAAACCATATCAAAGTAATCTTTGCGCGTGCGCAATGACATCACAATTTCCTCCAATGCGGTGTTGCCAGCACGCTCACCTAAGCCATTAATGGTGCACTCGATTTGACGCGCTCCTCCGATCTTCACGCCCGCTAAAGAATTAGCGACAGCCATACCCAAGTCATTGTGACAATGAACCGACCAAATAGCTTTATCTGAGTTAGGAACACGGGTACGCAAGGTTTTAATGAACTCGCCATACAACTCAGGAGTTGCATAGCCAACCGTGTCAGGAATATTGATCGTTGAGGCACCTTCATTAATGACAGCCTCAACCACGCGACACAAGAAATCCATCTCTGAGCGATAACCATCTTCTGCAGAAAACTCAATATCGGAGGCCAAATTTCTAGCAAAACGGATGGAGCGTTTCGCCTGCTCCAATACTTCCTCTGGAGACATGCGCAATTTGACAGCCATATGTAATGGGCTGGTCGCCAAAAATGCATGAATACGCTTGGCATTTGCAGCTTGCAATGCATCTGCGGCGCGGGTGACGTCCTTGTCATTTGCCCTAGCTAATGAGCAGACAATCGAATCCTTGACCGCGGCAGCTACTGCTGAAATCGCCTGAAAGTCGCCCTCTGAGCTCGCAGCAAAACCCGCTTCAATCACATCAACCTTCAAACGCTCAAGTTGACGGGCAATACGAACCTTCTCGTCTTTAGTCATCGACGCGCCAGGGGATTGCTCGCCATCTCGCAAGGTGGTATCAAAAATGATTACTTTATCGCTCATCACTACTCTCCGGTTTTACTTAATATCTCTTGAACAGCATCCTAAAAACAAAAACCCCAGCAATTTGCTGGGGCTGGTATTGGTGGTTAATGGATGTTATCTATCTCATCAACTCAGGCCTCACCCGCCCCAAGCTCTGGGCTTAGTGCTAGCAGAAGAAGACCGTTTAAAAGTGAGAAATTCATCAACATAGAATCACTATACCCCAAAAATAGGCTTTTAGCTAAAACGTTTACCACTGAGGCGTTCCCAGGCCCAAATTACATAACCCGATGCGGAATAAACAACAAACAGACCAAATAGCGTTAAGGGCGGGTTTGATGAGATCAGAACAAAAGTCAAAATCAATAGCACCATTACACCAAAAGGCACCCGATAGCGCACATCCAAGGCTTTACCACTATAAAAACGCGCGTTAGAGACCATAGTTAAGCCAGCATAAACCGCGATGAAGAAGGTAATCCAAGGAATCGCAGAGTCACGGACTGGAATTTTATTGTCATCGGCCAACCAAATAAATCCAGCAATCAGCGAACCGGCCGCTGGACTAGGAAGTCCTTGGAAGAATTTTTTATCCACTACGCCAGTATTAACGTTGAAACGAGCCAAACGCAAAGCAGCACCAGCGCAATAAGTAAAAGCGGCTAACCAGCCCCACTTACCTAAGTCTTTAAGTGCCCACTCGTAAGCAACCAATGCAGGAGCAACACCAAATGACACCATATCTGCTAGTGAGTCATATTGCTCACCAAACGCGCTTTGGGTGTTGGTCATACGGGCAACACGACCATCCATTCCATCGAGCACTAACGATGCAAAAATCGCAATAGCAGCAACCTGGAATTGATCATTCATCGCATTAACGATGGCGAAGAATCCACTAAATAAAGCCGCCGTCGTAAATGCATTCGGCAATAAATAGATGCCTTTGCTACGTAAGCGTGGCTTTTCAGGAAGAAGTTCTTCCACTTCGTAATCAAGGTCATCGCCTAAAGAATCAGCCCATTGCTCCTCATTCGAGCCAAGTCGGCGTGTATTAATGCGACTGCGATTGATGCGACCACGACGGCGAAAGGTAGGCAAAGTATTTTCCGTTGAATGAAATAAATCAATCTAAACCTGGCACACGTGCCAAAGCGGTATTCGTTGCGAATACTTTATCACCCACAGCTACCAATGGTTCAGCAGTCAAGGGTAGATACACGTCTACACGTGAGCCAAAGCGAATAAAGCCATAACGCTCACCTGCTTTTAGGCGATCTCCAACATGGATATAACAAAGAATACGTCGCGCGATTAAACCAGCTACTTGCACAAGAGTAATCGTTTGACCGTTTGCGTCGATCACAACTGCATTACGCTCATTCTCGGTGGAAGCTTTATCTAAATCAGCGTTTACAAACTTACCTGGGAAATATTGAATTTCTTTAACCAGGCCGTTTACAGAACTTCGATTGGAATGAACATTAAATACATTCATGAATACGCTGATCTTCAGCGCTTCACGACCTGCATAGGGATCGTTTGCTGTTTCAACAACCACAATACGTCCATCAGCAGGAGATAAAACTAGATCACGACCAAGCGCCGGAATGCGCTGGGGGTCGCGAAAGAACTGGAGAACAAAGACAAAAATGATCCATAAGGGCCACGACCATGCAATGCCACCAAAATGATGAACCAAAAGGGTCACCACTCCCACTAGAGCCAAATAAGGCCAACCTTCTTTCGCAATAATGGGATGGGGATACATCATCTTTGTTCTGAGCCTTTGAAGTGAGGACTATAAATAAATTAGTTCTTAGTTTGATCAACTAATTTGTTCTTCGCAATCCAAGGCATCATCGAACGCAATTTCGCGCCCACTACTTCGATGTCATGCTCTGCATTCAAACGACGACGTGAGATTAATGTTGGAGCACCAGCCTTGTTTTCCAAGATGAAGCTCTTTGCATATTCACCAGACTGAATATCCTTCAAGCACTGACGCATTGCGTTCTTAGTATCTTCAGTAACGACGCGTGGGCCAGTTACATACTCACCGTATTCGGCATTATTGGAAATTGAGTAGTTCATGTTGGCAATACCACCTTCGTAGATCAAATCCACGATCAACTTGAGCTCATGCAAGCACTCAAAGTAAGCCATCTCAGGAGCGTAACCAGCCTCAACCAAAGTTTCAAAGCCTGCTTTAATCAATTCAACTGCGCCACCGCAAAGAACAGCCTGTTCACCAAATAAGTCGGTTTCAGTTTCTTCGCGGAAATTAGTTTCAATAATGCCAGCACGACCACCACCGTTGGCAGTTGCGTATGACAAAGCAACATCACGTGCTGAACCAGACTTATCCTGGTATACAGCGATCAAGTGAGGAACACCACCACCTTGCGAGTATGTGCCACGAACAGTGTGTCCAGGAGCCTTAGGAGCGATCATGATCACGTCCAAATCAGCGCGTGGCTGAACTTGACCGTAGTGAACGTTAAAGCCATGCGCAAATGCGAGTGCGGCGCCCTGCTTAATATTGCTATGCACTTCTTTGTTATACACATCAGCGATTTGTTCATCAGGCAACAACATCATGACTACGTCAGCATCTTTAACAGCATCTGCAACTTCCTTAACAGTCAAACCTGCATTTGCAGCCTTGCTCCAGGAAGCACCGTTCTTACGTAAACCAACAGTTACATTCACACCAGAATCCTTGAGGTTCAATGCGTGTGCATGGCCTTGTGAACCGTAACCAATGATCGTGACTTTTTTGCCCTTAATCAGGGACAAATCTGCGTCTTTATCGTAAAAAACTTTCATGCTGTTTCCTTCTGTTGAAAAATATCGTTATTAGAGTAATAAATCGGTTTAAAAATTAGACTTTCAAAATACGCTCGCCGCGCCCAATACCAGATCCGCCTGAACGCACGGTTTCTAGAATCGATGCACGATCAATCGAATCAATAAATGCATCCAACTTAGCGCCATCACCAGTCAATTCGATGGTGTAGCTCTTGTCGGTGACATCAATAATGCGGCCACGGAAAATGTCAGTTGTACGCTTGAGCTCTTCACGCTCTTTGCCTACTGCACGAACTTTAATCATCATGAGTTCGCGTTCGATATGAGGACCTTCACTCAAGTCGAATACCTTAACGACCTCCACTAAGCGATTTAAGTGTTTGGTGATTTGCTCAATGACATCATCCGAGCCAAAAGTGACGATCGTCATACGTGAAAGCGATGGATCTTCCGTTGGCGCAACACTTAAGGTATCAATGTTATAGCCACGAGCTGAGAACAAACCTACTACACGAGACAAAGCACCAGGTTCGTTCTCAATGAGAACAGAAATAATGTGTCGCATTACAGGTCCTCGCTACCCAAAAGCATTTCAGTAATACCCTTACCTGCTTGAACCATTGGCCAAACGTTTTCTTCTGGGTCAGTCTGGAAGTCCATAAATACCGTACGTTCTTTCAAGCGAATTGCCTCTTTGAGTGCACCTTCAACATCGGATTTATTCTCAATACGCATGCCAACGTGTCCATAGGCCTCTGCTAACTTCACAAAGTCAGGCAAAGAATCCATGTACGAGCTGGAATAACGCTTGTTGTAGGTCAGTTCCTGCCACTGACGAACCATACCAAGGTAACGGTTGTTGAGTGACACGATCTTCACGGGTGTGTCATATTGCTTACAAGTCGAGAGCTCTTGAATACACATCTGAATCGAGCCTTCGCCAGTAATCGTGAAAACATCTTTCTCAGGGAATGCCTTCTTGATGCCCATTGCATAAGGCAGCCCAACACCCATGGTGCCCAGACCACCGGAGTTAATCCAACGACGTGGCTTATCAAACTTATAAAACTGCGCAGCCCACATTTGATGCTGACCAACGTCAGAACAAATAAACGCATCACCACCGGTGAGTTCCCATAGCATTTGTACAACATACTGTGGCTTCACAATCTGCGATGCCTCGTCATATTTCAAGCAATCTTTTTTGCGCCACTCATTGATCTGATCCCACCAAGCAGCAACCTTGTCGCCATTTTTGCGTGGACCAGCAGCTTTAAGCTGAGCAGTCATTTCAACTAATACTTCTTTGAGATTACCAACGATAGGAACATCGACTTTCACCCGCTTAGAAATCACGGATGGATCAATATCAATGTGAATGATCTTGCGAGGATGGCTTGCAAAGTGTGCAGTATTACCGATAACGCGATCATCAAAGCGTGCGCCGATCGCAATCAATACATCACTGTGTTGCATTGCCATATTGGCTTCGTATGTTCCATGCATACCCAACATACCAACAAACTGTGGACTTGTACCTGGGAAGCCACCAAGACCCATCAAGGTATTAGTAACTGGGTAACCCAATAAATCCGCAAACTCTTTGAGCTCTGGTGCTGCGTCAGCTAGGATGATGCCACCACCAGTGTAAATATATGGGCGTTCAGCTTCTTGCAATAAAGCAATCGCTTTACGGATTTGACCGCTGTGGCCCTTGATTACGGGGTTATATGAGCGCATCTCCAGAGTCTCTGGATAGACAAACGGACCTTTGGCAGCAGATACGTCTTTCGGAATATCAATCAACACTGGACCTGGACGACCAGTCTGCGCAATATGGAAAGCTTTCTTCAGCACCAGTGGTAAATCTTTCACATCCTTCACGAGGAAGTTGTGCTTTACCACTGGGCGAGTAATGCCAACAGTGTCAGCTTCTTGGAAGGCATCCTCACCAATTGCATATGTTGGCACGTTACCGCTGATGATCACCATTGGGATCGAATCAGTGTATGCAGTAGCGATACCCGTAACGGCATTCGTAACACCAGGACCTGATGTAACTAATGCGACACCGACCTTACCGGTAGCACGTGCATAGCCATCTGCTGCATGAACTGCTGCTTGTTCATGGCGAACCAAAATGTGTTCGAACTTATTTTGTTTAAAAATTTCATCGTAGATAAAGAGTACGGAACCACCTGGATAACCCCAGACGTATTCAACGCCCTCTTTATGCAGTGCATGCACGAGCATTTCAGCACCAATCATTTCTGGAGGCGCTGCTACGGTATTTGTATTGGCTGAGTCTTTGTTAGCTTTAGTAGCTAAAAATTCGGCGCTGCTTGTATTCATTTCTTTCGTCCTTTGCAATTTTCGGCAAAAAATTGTTTAGTCAGTTCTATCCCCTGCTTATGGCCTGAGTTCGAACGGCGCTGCTACCGGAAAAACCACTTCGTAAATGAGAATCTAGGTAGTAAGCCCTATATTCTATAGCAATCCCCTAAAATGACCCAATTCCGACCGATTCAGGTGTAATCGACTGCATGGCATCCGCCCAAGAACTATCCGACTTTCTCAGTAGCGTCGAACAGCGTGCTTTTAAGCAAGCGGTTTATGCCGTGCGCGACGATGATGCTGCAATGGATATCGTTCAAGATGCCATGATTAAGTTAGCTGAGAAGTATGGCGATAAGCCCGCCCCTGAGCTGCCCCTGCTATTCACCCGAATTCTGCAAAACCGAATTCACGACTGGTTTCGACGTCAAAAGGTTCGAAATGCATGGGTAAGCCTGTTCTCCAGCATGAGCAGAAAAACTGAAGATAGCGATGATTTTGACCCTCTTGAGTCGCTTTCAGCTCCAGATGACAGTGAAATTCACCAAGATGGGGCAAAACAGCTCGAAAAGACTCAGCTTTTACAGGCTTTGGAGTCAGAAATCGCTAAATTACCTGTACGTCAACGAGAAGCCTTCCTGATGCGTTATTGGGATGAGCTAAGCATTACCGACACAGCCAAAGCTATGAATTGCAGCGAAGGTAGTGTCAAAACGCATTGCTCTAGGGCAACGCAATCATTAGCTAAAGCATTGAAATTAAAAGGAATTACCCTGTGAAGCACCTTGATGAAACCCTCAGTCCAGTACAAGCCGATGAATTTGGTCGCGCCAGCGCAGCCCTTTTGAGCCAAGGAGCTCAAAGCCTGCCTGCGCACATCAAAGATCGACTGTACAAAGCTCGCAAAAAGGCTTTAGCTGTCCGCAAGCCAGAGAAGATACTTGTCAAGACTCCAGCTCTTGCTGGCACATCCGGAAATTGGGCTGGCAGTTTTAAATCCTCCAGCAGTCTTTGGGATACCCTTGGTTGGTTGGCACCCCTAGTGGTACTCGTATTTGGACTCATCGGTATTGCGCAATGGCAAAACGAGTCTCGCATCAACGATATCGCTGAAGTAGATGCCGCATTACTCACTGACGATGTTCCGCCAGATGCCTATGCTGACAGCGGGTTTATGGCCTTCCTTAAAAACGGCGCGCTTTCTGATTCTGAAGATTCCTCCAGTGAGTTATCACCAAGCAAATAAGCTTGGTCATGATGACTTACTTCATCGCAGCTAACTTAAGCAAAGACATGAAGAATCTTGTTAGCAAACCCTTGATGGCGTTTACGCTTTCACTGTTCGTCTTTTGCGCTACAGATATTTATGCACAAAGTGCCAACCCTTCGCATGGGAAAACTACAGCTATACCCGCTAAGGCTCCAGATGGGACCTGGGATAGCTTGAGCCCTGCACAGCAAAAAACACTGGCACCGTTAGAAAGCGACTGGGACTACATGCTTCCCGATAGTCGTAAAAAGTGGATTTATGTAGCAAACCTATATCCCAAGATGGCGCCTGCAGATCAAGAAAGGCTGCAATCGCGCATGACCAGTTGGTCAAACTTATCTCAACGTGATCGTCGCATTGCACGGGAAAACTATCTCACTAGCTTGAAATTTCCCGCCGAGAAAAAAGTAGAGGCATGGAGCGCTTATCAAAAACTCAGCGATGAACAAAAAAAGAAGTTAGCTGAGAAGGAGGCCAAGAAAAAGCCAAACGCAATTAGCGCTCCCACCCTACAACAACACGCCATCCAACGCGAAACCACCCCTCCTCCTGCCGCACCCAGTCCGCGTGCTGTTCAAGCAAACACATCCGAAGCTGGCTCTTTGGCAACTCCAACAGCGCCAAGTACTACTGAGAATCAATAAGCGCCTTATCAATGACGCCTGCTGAATTAAGCTCATTACCTGCACCTCAATTTTGGCGCCGAGTTTCTTGCTGCCTTTATGAACAACTCGTATTGCTAGGTGTAGTCGCCTTTACTTTTCTACTCCCCAATTTAGGGCTTGGCATTCTTTTTGGAATTTCTTTGCCGAGCTGGTTGACTTTTTTGTATTTGTATTCTGTCTTGGGCATTTATTTTGTTTGGTATTGGACAAAATCTGGACAAACACTGGCAATGCAAACTTGGCGCATTCGTATGATTGGTACAAATGGCTTTAATCTAACCAGACGTCAGGCAATTTGGCGATATGTATATGGCTCACTTTGGATCGTCCCATGCGTATTTTTGCAATGGATGTTTCATCTGGAGAAATGGCAAATCATTGAGATGCTTTTTGCTGTCGCTTTATTTATCTGGCCACTGAGTATTTTCCTGGATAGACGCAACCCTTCCTTACGTCAAAGCATTCCAGATCGATTAGCAAACTCTAGATTAGTTGAGTTGCCAAAAAATCTAGTCAAACTCTCTTAATAGCATCCTTAGCACTCACGCAGACATTGCACTGCTGTAGCAGCTTGAATGCGCTTTTGAAAGCGATATCCTGCCGTCATAGTGGCACCCACACCAAGAACAAGACCTAAGGCGATAGCTTGCGCAAAGGCATTGAATTCAATATCCATTACATAACGACCCAAGCACCAGGCAGCGATACCCGCAGAAAGACCAGCCAATAGGCCTGCAAGCGCTCCGATGATTAATAGCTCCGTTATTGCAATCTGCTTAAGCATCATTTGTGAAGCCCCTATAGCCTTTAATAAAGCAGCATTTCTGAAGCGCTCATCCTGTGTAGCAGCCATAGCAGTCATTAGAACTAGAATCGCTGCCATCAGCGTAAATACAAACAACAAGCCCAATGCGGTTGAAAGTTTATTCAACACCTCCTGAATCTGCTGCAATGATGCAGAGACATCCACCATGGTGACATTCGGATAGGCTTGATTTATCTGAAAATCCAAGCTATCCAGATTAGGCGCTTGATAATAAGAAGTAATCCATGATTGCGGCATAGATTGCAAAAGCGCCGGAGGCATGATGACAAAGAAGTTCACACGCATGGAACTCCAATCTAATTTACGAATGGAAGTAATGGGTGCACTAACTGTTTCGCCGGCAACTTCGTAAGTTAATAGATCTCCAAGCTTAAGCTTTAGGGTCTTAGCAATTCCTGATTCAATCGAAATTTGCGGTTGATTCCCTACAATCCATTGTCCTGACAGGATGCGATTACCCTCAGGTAATTGATCTGTATAGGAGAGATTAAATTCACGATCGACTAAACGCTTTGCATTCTCATCCAAATAGCTAGCAGGTGAAATATCAACGCCATTAATTTGAATCAGGCGCCCTCTGACCATGGGGTAAAAATCGGGTTTAGGCGCACCCGATGATTCAATGAGTTTAGCCAAACTAAGCTTCTGATCACCTTGCACATTAATCATAAAACGATTGGGTGCATTTTGAGGAATATTGCCACGCCAGGCATTAAGCAAATCTTGTCTTAACAAGAAAATCAAGAGAATAGCCATGATAGCGATGCCAAGAGCTGTTATCTGCATCACAGCAAAGCCTGAGCGTCGCTCCATCGCTGTATAGGCGAAATGCGTAGCAAACTGACGCAATGAAATTTTTGAAACAAGGCATAGAGAAATACGAGCGCACAATGAAAAAAGGAGTAATGCGCCAATGAAGCTCAAACCCACCCAAAGAGCCAACTTCCAATCACGTGCAACCAATACAATCAATGTAGCGCAACTAGCGAGAGCAATAACAAAAACCCAAAGTGTAGAGATACCAGCAAACTCGAATTCTTTTCGAATTAAACGCATCGGCGATACTGAAGATAGACTTAATAAAGGCGGTCCTGCAAAAGCAAATAGTAAGACCCAAGTGAATGCAGTACTCCAAAGCACAGGAAGCAAGCTTGGCCTTGGTAATGAGGAAACAAGCAGATTACCCAGCACCTGTGTCAGCGTTTCTTGTGCGACAAAGCCAATCATCGAGCCCAAGATTGCGGACAATCCGCCCAAGCACAGCATCGTGGTCCACTGCTTTCTTAGAATCGTCATTCTGGTGGCACCAAAACATTTCAAGGTCGCGCAAACATCAGCCTGACCAACTGCATAGCGCCGTGCAGATAAAGCAATTGCTACCGCAGAAATCATGGCAGTGAGTAAAGCAACGAGTGATAAAAATTGCTCTGCCCTCTCCAGCGTCTTGCGCATCATCGGCTGCGCGTTCTCTAAAGATTCAATACGAATTCCGCGCAAATTTTGGTTCTGTATAGACTTTTCTGCCCATTCACGGTAAGCACTAATAGAACTGTCAGATCCTGCTAGCAATAAGCGGTAAGTGACCCGACTTCCCATTCCCACTAGGCCAGTTGCTGGCAAATCATCTAAAGACATCATGATGCGAGGTGCGAAATTCATGAAGCCTGCGCCACGGTCAAGCTCTTTTACTAATGCACCCGCAATTAGAAACTGGCGATCCCCCAAACGCAGTTCGTCACCCGGTTGTATTTGTAAGCTTCGAAGCATGGCTGGCTCCACCCAAACAGTACCAGCCGATGGCCCATGCTTTTGGGGCACCTCATTGGAAGAATCGTCGCCAAGTGGATAGATGGCTAATGATCCTCGCAAAGGGTAATTTGCGCTCACTGCTTTGATAGATGCCAGCTTGCTGTGTTTAGCGCTGCTAGCCATACTTGGAAAGACTGTTGTCTGCGCAATATCTAGTCCACTCTGTTGAGCATGCTCAATCAGAATCGGTGAAATAGGCTGATCCGCTACGATCAGCAAATCAGATGCCAAAAGTTGACGAGCATCAAACTCAAATGCCCGATGCATACGATCTGCTAGAAAACTAACACTTGTTAAAGCGCTTACGGAAATAACTAAAGCAGCAAACAGCCACCTGAGCTCTTTCGAGCGCAGGTCTTGCCGCAAAACACTATATAGATTCTGAAGCTGGGTAATCAAATCGCCTGAATCTGGCCACCATCAATTCTCATAATGGTGCCAGTTATGAAAGATGCATTCTGACTTGCTAAAAAAGCTGCCGCATCACCATACTCCTTGGGATCTCCATAGCGCCCCATTGGTATTTGACGCAAGCTGGCTTTAACAACTTCCTCATAGCTACTACCTTCTCGCTTAGCTCGCGCTTCATCGAGTTGACGTAAACGATCGGTTGCAACACGACCTGGCATGATGACGTTGACGGTAATGCCCTCAGCAGCAACCTCAGCAGCCAAGGTTTTTGACCAACCCAATAATGCGGCCCGCAAGGTATTTGAAATTGCTAAGTTTTTAATCGGTGCAATCGCGCCAGAAGTAGTACTCGTAATAATACGACCCCATTTACGCTGACGCATTCCAGGTAGGACACGATCGGTAATGGCAATCAGTGAGAGCACCATGTCATTGAAACTCTTTTGCCACAATGCTGGATCTTGTCCTGCAGCAGGTGTTGGAGGGGGTCCACCAGTGTTATTGATCAAGATATCAATGGGGCCAAGTTCTTTTTCTACTTTAGATACCAAACTATCAATAACCGATGAATCTGATAAATCCCAGTTCAATGCCAAAGCTACGCCACCAGCCGCTTCAATTAACTCGACTGAATTTTGCAAACCTTCAGGGTTGCGGCCGGTAACGGCTACTTTCACACCTTCACGCGCTAAGGAAACAGCCATAGCCTGACCCAAACCACGGCTAGATGCCATTACTAACGCTACTTTGCCTTTGATACCTAAATCCATAATATCTCCAGTTATTTTTATTTATTTTGCAATTTTTTGGTTTGATTCTGATCTTAATCCAAAGCCAATTTTTGTTTTGCCACTACTTCTTTGTAAACAGCATATTCCGCTTTGATCTCTTTTGAGAAGGCTTCTGGCCCATTCACGTTGATGATCGAGCCAGTCTCTTCTATACGCTTCTTAACCGCTGGATCTGCCACTACAGCCTTCAAAGCTGCATAGTATTTATCCACGATATCTTTTGGAATGCCTGCTGGACCCAATATGCCGTAATACGCCATACGATTGACTGGCGCCATGCCAACCTCAGAAAAAGTGGGAACGTTAGGCAATTGCGCTAAGCGTTTGGGCGCAGCAATAACGATGGGAACCAATTTACCGTCTTTAACAAATGGCAATGTTGATGGTAGGTTATCAAAAATCATCGACACTTGACCGCCCACAGTATCAGCCAATGCAGGGCCTGCACCACGATACGGAATGTGTACGATATATACGCCAGCTAGACTCTTAAACAACTCTGTTTGCAAATGGCCAATACCGCCTGTGCCCGAGCTTGAATAGGAATACTTTCCAGGATTGGCTTTCAAGACAGCCATAAAGGTTTTGAAATCCTTTGCTGGAAAGGAGGGGTTCACTGCAATGATATTTGGAGTTGCGGCAATGTTACTAATTGCAGTGAAATCAGTAATGGGGTCATAACCAATCTTGGGGTTAATGGCCGGGTTAGCGGCTGTAGTAGATACCGTAGCCATACCAATGGTGTATCCATCTTTAGGAGCACGCATCACCTCGAGCGCGCCAATTGAACCACCCCCACCTGCTTTGTTTTCCACAATCACAGGCTGACCCAATTGACGTCCCAATGCATCGCCTACTGCTCTCGCGATGATATCGGTACTACCCCCAGGCGCAAACGGAACAATTAAGCGAATAGGTTTAGTTGGAAAACTTTGTGCATGAGCAGGCCCAAGCAATCCTAAAGCTAAGATTGTTGAACTCAGCAATGCACGCAAATTGCTCAATGTACGTAAGTTGCTATGCTTTCTCATTCCGTATTCCTACATTCCTAAAGGTTTAGGCAAGTTGCCCGCATATTGATTCAACGCAGACTCATACTCTTTAAAAATCTCCGCTAAAGCCTGTTGTTGACCCAAGACTAAAGCCTGAGGTGTATTGTCCTTCAGAGCGACACGCTTGGTATAACGATTAGTGCCAATCAAAGAACTCCCCTTGCCGCTATTGGTTGAGCTCAAGAAAAATTCCATACTCACAACAGCTTCTGGCTTCACACGGTAATCACCATAGAACTCATTGACCGTTGCTTGCAAGATGTAATAGGGAAAATAGCTATTACCTTGACCTAAGGTGGCAGAAAAAATATTTGATTGGTTAATCCACTGCCGCTCTGCATTGCCAATCATCTCTGCAGGGATGGAGGTGTAGATGTTATAGAAGTCTTTCTCATAGCGCGCATCGCCCAATCGATAAACCAGCGACTTGCCATCAAAAGGTGGTGCTACTGAAACAGCGCCAATCTTTAACCAATACTCTGTACGCGCTTGTCGGGCTGGTCCAACTCGCTCAGGCGAAACCATCCAACTAGTTGGGGTAACTGGTGCGCGAGTAGGCAATGAACAAGCGCTTAAGATGAACACCAAAGCAATCAATAAAAACGGTTTTCTCATTTTTGCGCTCCGGATTGTCCTTGCGTGCCATTCATAGGCAAGGTAATTTTTGCTGGGGGTTCACCCCAAATAATGCTCGATGGTGACTGACTTGCAATTCGTGAGAACTCGTTCAACTGTTCGCTCGTTTGTTTGAGGTTCTCAATTGTTAACTGAGTGTCGCCTTGCATAGTTGTTACCGTTTGACGAATTGCTACCATCGTGCCTATCAGTTCACGCATCAATATACTGAGTTCATTTTTATCAGTCACTTTGGCGATTCGCTCCAGGATGACATTCATATTCTTTACGGACTGCACTAAGCCAGCATTATCTTTACCATTGCCCGCCATTAAGACATTTAAGTTTGCAAGCAAAGCATCAAATTTCTTCTGGGTGCCATCAATATTTACTTCATTTAAGGCGCTAATCAATTTCTGAATTCCGGAAATAATTTCATCTGCTTGATTAGGCAAAGAAGGTACGACTGGATATTCCGGCTTCCATGAATACGGCAATGGCGCGTGGTCCTCTGCGCTTTGCGGAGAAAAATCAAACTCAATATAGTTCACACCAGTAATACCCATGGATTTAACCCGGGCACGCAGACTATTTTTCACAAAATCAGCTATCTGCTTTTGGTCTACCTTCTCGCCAAATATTTGCATGCGGACTACCACATACTGCTTGCGCTCTTTAAATGGCATGTCGTCTTCATAAACATCGCCTGTTAAGCCTATGAAGGTAACCTGACCAATCTTAACGCCACGAAAACGTACTGCTGCACCGGTATCCAGTCCAGTGACAGATTGTTTGATATACGTTTCAACGAAAAAAGATTTTTTGAATATTTGGCCTGAGCCGAAAATCAGAATCGCCGTAACCAAAGCACCGATGGCCGCTAAGACAAAGATGCCTAGACGAAAGTAATTGGGATTTGAGTTATTACTCATGCTACGTCCTTACTCATAATGCGATTAAAGAATTGATGTACACGGGGGTCGGCACTGGTGTCTCGTAATACTTTTGGATCGCCCTCAGCAATAATGCCCTTGGCACCCTTATCCAACATAATGACTTTATCGGCAATCGCATAGATGCTTGCCAATTCATGGGAAACAATTACAAAGGTAATACCCAAGTTTTTAGATAAGTCCATGATCGTCTGATCTAGATCGGCTGAAGTAATGGGATCTAGACCAGCCGATGGCTCATCCAAAAACAGAATTCTTGGATTGAGTGCCATTGCCCTAGCAATCGCCGCGCGCTTTTGCATGCCGCCACTGATTTCGCTTGGCATATAGGATTCGTATGGCAATAGGCCAACTAAATCTAGCTTGCAGCGCGCCAATAAATCCATCTGGTCTTGCGTCAGTTGGGTGTACTCCTGCATAAACAGAGTTACGTTATCCAGCAAATTCATTGAACCGAACAATGCGCCCTGTTGGTACATCACCCCAAAGCTGGTCATGATTTTTTGTCGTTCTGCGCCCTGAGCCTTAGTGATGTTTTGACCCTCAATCAAGACATCTCCTGATAAGGGTTGATACAAACCAAACAAATTCTTCAGCAAGCTGGATTTACCGCAACCAGAACCACCCAAAATCACAAAAATTTCACCGTTATTCACAGTGAAGTTCAAATTTTCCATGAGTACATTAGAGCCGTAACCCACGGTGAGGTTTTGTACATCAATCGCATAGCTAGAGCTTGATTGACTTGTTGTGGCTTTAACTGACGGGGCTATTGGCGCATTCATTAAAAACCCGTCTTATAAGAAATGACTGCAAATATGCCGTCAACTAACACAATCATCACGATACTACTCACTACTGCGCGCGTAGCGGAAATACCGACTGCAGCAGCACCAGTACCAGTTTGCATGCCTCGCAAGCAACCCATTGCCGATACCACTACACCAAACATCGTTGCCTTAACCAATCCCGAAATAATATCTTCCACATCAACTGCACTAAGCATGCCGTTATAAAAGTTGATAAACGGAATACCGTAAATCAACATAGTGAACATCGATGCAATAATGCTGACGATGTCAGCAAATAAAGTCAGAATGGGGGCTACCAATATGCCTGCCAGGACGCGTGGCACGACCAAGAAACGAATTGGACTTAATCCCCCTGTTACTAGAGCATCAACTTCGCTATTGACTGTCATCGTGCCAATCTCTGCGGCGAAGGCTGCAGAAGATCTACCCGCCAACAAGATGGCAGTGATCAAAGGTCCCATCTCACGCACAATACCTAAAGCAGCTAGAGGCCCCACAAAAGAAACAGCGCCGAATTGCTTCATGCCGATTGCCGCCTGGAATGACAAAATAACGCCAATCAGAAATGACACTAGCCCAACAATCGGCAAAGCAGCAATACCAGCCTCTACCGCGGCATTCACAAAATCACCCCAGCGTACTTGGCGAATATTGCGCACTGACCATGCTAAATCCGCCGACAAATGACCCAAGAAGGTAATTAAACCTTTCGTATCATTCAGAAGATTTTGTACAGCCATTCCGGTACTGACAACAAAACTTCTTTTTGGTTTTACTACTGGAGTTGGAAACAGATTTGCAATGGGTTGCAATTCTTTTAGTAAGGGCTGGTAGCGCTCTTGCAAACCCTGAAGATCAAATTGAGCTCCAGCCTTTACTTGTGTTTCTTGAGTATTGATGACAAATGCAATAGCGGCGCCATCCATCGATGTCACCTTGGCAGCATCCAATGTCAAGAATGCATTTTTCAAATCACTTGGGGCAATCTTGGAAAGCCAGGAATGTTGACTTTCTTGTACTTGTGTCCAAATACCGCCAAGGCTATAAATGTCGACATTGCCGCTCAAGGTAATTTTGGCGTGACTGGCATCCAGTTGAGCCCATGCCACCACAGGTGGGCTAGCAGATGAAGATGCTGGGGAAACGGTGTCAGAAACGCTCATGAATAGACTATAAGGTATCCGTATGAATGTACTGAGAAAAGTCGATTCTTAAAACTCTATGAAAAAGGGCCCAGTTTTTCAACTAGGCCCTATATAAGATGGTGCGGCTGGCAGGAATTGAACCCACGACCCCTTGGTTCGTAGCCAAGTACTCTATCCAGCTGAGCTACAGCCGCAACAGCCATAATTATGCCATGGAAGAGAAAAACTACATTACACCCGCTGGTCACGAGCGCATAAAGACTGAGCTCTTACAGCTACTAAACCTTGATAGACCCGAGGTTGTGAAGGTGGTGCACTGGGCTGCCAGCAATGGCGACCGGTCAGAAAATGGGGACTACATCTACGGAAAAAAGCGTCTTCGAGAGATTGATCGACGGATTCGGTTTCTAAATAAACGCCTCGAAGTTGCTGTGGTTGTCGATAATACCGCCCGAAAATCAAGTGAAGCCGATGCCGAGCAGATCTTTTTTGGGGCAACGGTCACCTATTCCCCGCTAGAGGGTAAAGATGCTGGAAAAGAAACTGAGATCACCATTGTAGGGGTTGATGAAGTAGATCTAGAGAAAAATCATGTCAGCTGGGTTTCACCCATTGCCAAAGCTTTAATTAAATCTAGACTCGGTGATTGCGTCACCATACAAACACCGACAGGTCCCACTGAAATTGAAATACTGGATGTGCAGTATCGGTAAATTCTAGGCATGTATATTTACAGTGCGATTTACAGTGCACGGGTACGAGTAACACGCATCACATCAGGGTTCGCTCTTAAGCTACGCATGACTTTGGAGAGATGCAAACGATCAAAGACTTGGATCGTAAAGCGGATAGTGACGGAGTCTTCTTTGAAGCGGTCTTCCATAGATACATTCATGATGTTGGAGTCCGCTGCGGTAACGCTACTTGCTACTCGCGCTAATACACCCTTGCCTTGTATCGTGTCTATTGCTAAATCGACTTCAAATTCGCGATTGAGATCTTTACCCCACTCAACTTCCACCCACTTATCACTGTCTTTTGAGAGCATGCGCATGGCTACTGGGCAATCATTGGTGTGAACTTGTAAGCCCTCACCCTTACCTAGATAGCCAATGATGTTGTCGCCTGGTATAGGATGGCAGCAAGACTGAAAGTGAATAGAATTGCCTTCACGACCATCAACCAAGATAGCCTGGCGTTGATGTTGGGCAATATCTTGACTTGGGTTCACCCAGTCAGCTGCACCCAGGCGCATTTGTTCAGCACCACCTTCATCATCAATCAAAATCTTCAAACGAATAGCCAGCTCTTGTGGCGAACGACGCCCTAAGGCAATGTTGACGCAAGCTTCTTCACGCGTTTTATCACCCGTCCAGTGCATCAACTTTTCCCAAATTTCTGGAGTAATGAGCGCTGCATCAACACCTTGCTGGCGTAGGCTATTAGCCAAGAGACGCTCACCTAGCTGCAAGGATTCAGAATAGTGCTTGGTCTTTAATGAGTGGCGAATGGATGCTCTGGCTTTACCAGTACGCACAAATGCCAACCAACCAGGATTCGGTTGTGAGTTTGCTGAGGTCACGACCTCAATAATGTCGCCATTTTTGAGTTCGCTGCGCAGGGGCAATTGCAAGCCATTGATCTTGACAGCAACGCAAGTATTACCCAGATCACTATGAATAGAATATGCAAAGTCCAAGGCGGTTGCACCTCTTGGTAAAGCACGAATTTGGCCGGCTGGCGTAAATACATATACGGCATCAGGGAACAAATCGATCTTGACGTGCTCCAAGAACTCTTGAGAGTCGCCGCTACTATCCTGAATATCAATCAATGACTGCAACCATTGGTGTGCGCGATTTTGCACCTCACTCATATCGGGAGAGCCTTCCTTGTAGGCCCAGTGTGCCGCCACTCCAGCCTCCGCTACTGCATGCATATCCGAAGTACGAATCTGGAACTCTACTGGCACCCCTGAAGGACCTAATAAGGTCGTATGTAATGACTGGTAGCCATTTAATTTCGGAATAGCGATGTAATCCTTAAACTTACCTGGCATAGGCTTATAAAGAGAGTGCAATATTCCCAACGCACGGTAACACTCATCAATTGAACTGACGGTTACCCTGAATGCATAGACATCTAGGACTTGTGAGAAGCTCACATGCTTGGTGCGCATCTTGTTGTAGATGCTATAAAGCGTTTTTTCGCGACCGCGTAAATCAACATTAAGATTGGCTTTTGCAAATGCCATACGCGAGGCCTGCAAAATCTTCTCTACCATCTCCTTACGGTTACCACGCGCCCGCTTGACCGCCCCTTCAATCACCCTAAAGCGCATCGGCATTGAGTAACGGAAGCTGAGATCTTGAAGATCACGATAAATGACATTCAGACCAAGGCGGTGAGCAACGGGCGCATAGATTTCAATGGTTTCTGTTGCAACCCTGCGGCGCTTTTCCATTGGTACAGCATCCAAGGTGCGCATATTGTGAGTTCGGTCAGCAAGCTTAACCAAAATCACGCGCACATCGCGCGCCATCGCCATGAACATCTTACGAAAACTCTCTGCTTGAGCTTCAGCATGGCTTTGAAACTCTAATTTATCGAGTTTGGTTAATCCTTCAACAAGCTCAGCAACTTTGGTACCAAACTTTTCAACGAGATCAGCCTTAGTGCTCCCCGTGTCTTCAATCACATCATGCAAGAGCGCCGCCATGATGGAAGGTGCATCTAGGCGCCAGGTGGCACAGAGCTCAGCCACAGCAACCGGATGAGTAATGTAAGGCTCGCCACTGTGACGGTATTGCCCGAGATGCGCAGCATCTGCGAACTGAAACGCTTTTTTTATCTGCGCCACTTCCTCAGACTTGAGATAGCTTAGCTTAGAGAGCAAGCCATCAATTGATACGACTTGGTGCTTTAAAGGACGATCAGGTGCTGAAGTCGGCCCAAAGAGATGACGACTCGATTGTGCGAGTAGGCTCGCAATAATAGACTTTTTACTATCTTTGGAATTAGATTCTGAATCGAGCAGACTAGCCTGCTCTTTAGGCGAAGAACCGCCAACAAATTCCGATGTGTTTTTAGACCCTGATGGCCCAGTTCCTAGAGGGAGCTCCACACCGGAACTCCTGAATTACAAAGGTACTTTGGTCAGCATGTCACGGTCGGTCGCACCAGCAGCTACTTCGCGCAATGCAACAACCGTAGCTTTATCACGGGACTCAACACGTGGAGAGTGACCTTGAACCAATTGACGAGCGCGATAAGTCGCAGCCAATACCAGTTCAAAACGATTTGGGATAGTTTTAAGGCAATCTTCTACAGTAATACGGGCCATGCTGAACTCACTTAAATTAGCTTCAATACCAATAGGATACCCGATTAGACCCCTAGACGCCTCAAAAGCGCTGGATTACGGGCCATAGCCGGTCCAGAACGTAGACGGCTAGAG
Organism: Polynucleobacter sp. MWH-UH23A; assembly: GCF_040409805.1. Lineage (NCBI taxonomy): Bacteria > Pseudomonadati > Pseudomonadota > Betaproteobacteria > Burkholderiales > Burkholderiaceae > Polynucleobacter > Polynucleobacter sp. MWH-UH23A. The sequence goes on along the minus strand of NZ_CP099572.1, from coordinate 898,683 downwards.
GCCAAAATGTGCTTCAAATCCGCTAGAGCCTGCTCAAAGGAATCATTAACTACTATATAGTCCGCTTCATGGGCATGCATGAGCTCCACATGAGCAGCGGCCAAACGGCGCTGAATGGTTTCCTCATCATCCTGCCCTCTTTTACGCAGGCGCTCCTCTAGAGCCTCAATCGAAGGTGGAAAAATAAAGATCCACTGTACCGACGGAATGAGCTTACGAATTTGTTGTGCCCCTTGCCAATCAATCTCAAGCATCACATCATTACCCGCTTGCATTTGAGATTCAATCCATGGTTTAGATGTGCCATAAAAATGGCCGTGCACCTGCGCCCACTCTAAAAAATGTCCTTGATCACGTTCAGCAATAAATGTTTCTTGTGAGGCAAAACGATAATCCTTGCCATCTACTTCGCCAGGTCTTGGGGATCGTGTAGTTGTCGATAAAGATAATTTCAGCGCTGGATCTTCGCTTAATAAAGCATTCACCAAAGAAGATTTGCCTGCACCCGATGGTGCAACAATCATCAACATACTGCCTTGATAAGGGGGTGTCGAGCTTGGCTTAGTCATGTATTTATGTCATGCATCTATAAATTCAGTCGATGAAATTACTCAAGATTTTGAACCTGTTCACGCATTTGCTCAATCAGAAGCTTAAGCTCGAGAGCAGCCTGGGTGCATTCTTCAGATACTGACTTAGAGCTCAGGGTATTAGCTTCACGGTTCAATTCTTGCATCAAGAAATCTAACCTCTTGCCTACAGGACCCTTTCCAGCTAAGGCAGTCTGCACTGTATTTAAGTGCGTCTTGAGACGAGCGAACTCTTCAGCCACATCAATACGCACTGCATAAAGAACCACCTCCTGACGAATGCGTTCCATCAACTCAGAACCAATGCCTTTACCCAATTCTTGGCCGGCCAGAGATTCCGCCAAGCGTTCAGTAAGTTTTTCTTGATATTGCACCACATACTCAGGAACCCTGGGTTCGATCTTGGTGATGATTTGATACATCTTCGTGGCGATATTAGTCAGCACGACTACCAAAGCTTTACCTTCAGCTTGGCGACTCTTCATGAGCGCGTCTAACGCTGCACGGCCCGCTTCAACCGTTGCAGCAATCCATCCTTCTTCTTCACCACGAGGTTCAACAACAATGCCAGGCCAACGCAAGATCTCGCCAATACTCAACTCTCTAGCTTTGGGGAAAATGTCTTGAGCACGCTCTTGCAAGGTATAGAGCGCGTCAAGACGGTCTTTGCTGATTGTCCCTAGAGCATGGGCATCAGTTTTAGCGGAGCCAGTCCCAGCATTGGAATTAGTGTTATTGATGCGCCAAGCCGCCCGAAACTCCACTTTTCCACGGGATAAGCTTTGGGCTGTTATTTCACGGAGGGCAGGCTCCGCAGCACGGCATTCATCTGGAAGACGAAAGCCCAAGTCCAAAAACCGGCTATTTACAGCACGGCACTCTACCTGCAGATCAGCCACCACCCCAGCCCCTAGGGAGACTTGGCGAGAAGCGCTGCCATAACCAGTCATGCTCGATATCATATGGACATTGTAGATTCTTTATTTAGGACCCCGCCATGAGTAGCGCCACCGTAGCCAATATTGCCCGTCCAAGCGGTCGTAAGCCCAAAGACTTGCGTCCTGTCACAATCTCACGCAGCTTTACCAAGCACGCAGAAGGTTCTGTCCTGATTGCCTTTGGTGATACGAAGGTTCTGTGTACAGCCAGCATCCTAGATAAGGTGCCGCCACATAAACGAGGTTCTGGCGAAGGCTGGGTTACCGCTGAGTATGGCATGTTGCCTCGCTCAACACACACTCGTAGCGACCGTGAAGCAGCCCGTGGCAAACAATCCGGGCGCACACAAGAAATCCAGCGTCTGATTGGTCGAGCAATGCGTAGCGTCTTTGATCTCAAAATTTTGGGTGAACGCACCATTCATTTAGATTGCGATGTATTGCAGGCGGATGGCGGCACTCGTACTGCATCGATTACAGGAGCTTATGTTGCTGCTCGTGATGCTGTCAACCAATTACTCAAAGACGGTACCCTATCGCAAGATCCCATCATTGATAGCGTTGCTGCTATCTCTGTAGGTATTTATCAAGGCGTACCCGTATTAGATTTAGATTACCCCGAAGATTCTGCTTGCGATACCGATATGAACGTCGTCATGACTGGTAAGGGCGGCATGATTGAAGTACAAGGTACTGCTGAAGGCACAGCCTTCTCGAGAAGTGAGCTCACCGCCCTGTTAGATCTGGCGGAGCAAGGTATTAATGAGCTCACGAAGCTACAAATTCAGTCGCTGAAATAATCTCTTTAAATAATCTCTTTAATAGCTTTTTATTCTATGCAAAAGCTGGTTCTTGCTTCCAATAATGCGGGTAAGGTGCGCGAGTTTGCTGCCCTGCTTGCGCCTTTGCAGTTTGAAGTGATGCCTCAAGGTGCACTGGGCATTGCATCGGCAGAAGAACCACATCACACCTTTGTTGAAAATGCTTTGGCTAAGGCGCGTCATGCAAGTGCTGTCAGTGGCTTGCCTGCACTTGCCGATGACTCTGGTATCTGCGCCCATGCATTAGATGGCGCACCTGGCGTTTTATCGGCACGCTATGCAGGTGAACCGGTAAATGATGTGGCGAACAATCAAAAGCTCATTCAAGATCTAGCAGGCAATATCAATCGTGGAGCGCACTATGTTTGCGCCTTAGTATTTGTAAATAAGGTCAACGATCCTGAGCCTTTAATTGTGCAAACACGTTGGTATGGCACTGTTATTGATGAACCTAGGGGGTCGAATGGTTTTGGCTATGACCCACATTTCTTCTTAACACAATTGGGCTTAACTGCTGCAGAACTAGATCCAGAACAAAAGAATGCGATTAGTCACCGTGGTCAAGCACTGCGAGAACTCATTACTCAGCTCAAATCTCGTAGAGAGTTATCAATCTAGCGTGACTAATTTACAAAAACCGCTTCAAATGCAAGCGGTGAGCCTAACAGCACTTCCGCCATTGGCACTCTACATTCACTTTCCTTGGTGTGAAAAGAAATGTCCCTACTGCGACTTTAATTCGCATCAAATTAAGAAGGATGGCGTCAATCAATCGGGTTTTGATGAGAAGCGTTACATCAAAGCGCTCATTGCCGATTTAGAAACTGAGCTACCGAATATTTGGGGACGGCAAGTCCATAGTATTTTTATTGGTGGTGGCACCCCCAGCCTACTATCACCTGAAGGTATGGATGAGCTACTCTGCGCCATTCGGGCGCGAGTGAATTTAGAACCCGATGCCGAAATCACGATGGAGGCTAATCCTGGCTCTATCGAAGCGGAAAAGTTTGCGGCGTTTGCTAAGTGTGGCATTAACCGGGTTTCTATTGGCGTACAAAGCTTTGATGATGCAAAGCTTCAAGCTTTGGGGCGTATTCATAATGGGGCTGAAGCTCAACAGGCTATCGCGATTGCGCTAGAACACTTTAAATCTGTCAATCTGGATCTAATGTATGGACTTCCCAATCAAAGCCTTACTGATGCGAGAGCAGATGTGCAAACTGCTCTATCGTTTGGCACACCTCATCTATCGTTTTACAACTTAACTTTAGAGCCCAATACTTACTTTGCCAACTTCCCACCAAAGCTACCGTCTGATGATGTCGTTGATGCCATTTTTGAGCAGAACTTAGATTTACTTACTAAAGCAGGCTATGCACGTTATGAAGTATCTGCGTATGCCAAGAAGAATCAAGAGTGCAAACATAATCTGAATTATTGGCGCTTTGGTGATTACATCGGCATCGGTGCTGGTGCACATGGCAAGATTTCATTTCCGGATCGCATCACGAGACAAGTGCGAGAGCGTCATCCAGAAACTTATATGTCTTCCATGGAAAACAAGGGTAATGCACTCATCGAGTCTAAAGTTATCGAACCTAAAGACCTTCCTTTTGAATTTATGCTCAATGCCCTGCGCCTTACTGGTGGGGTTGACACCCATACTTTTAGCGAGCGCACAGGCCTGCCGCTGAGCATGATTAGCAAAGGACTTGAGCAAGCTAGCAAGAAAGGCTTACTAGATGAGGACCCCAGCAAGCTCAAAGCAACTGAATTAGGTTTGCGTTACCTCAATAATCTTCAAGAGCTGTTTTTAGACTGAACTGATAGCTGTTGGATTACTTACCAGTCCAAATCGGTGGCTCACCATTTAAAAACGAGGCCACACCGTTTTTAAAGTCTGCACTGCCATAGGTTTCAGAAATCAAATCCGTACAATCAGGCAATTGATTACGCAGCAATCTGGCCAATGTGAGCTTGCTCGATTTTTGAGTAATCGGCGCCAATACAGAAAGTTTTTTTGCTAGTACATCCGCTTCTTTGGCAAGGTCTTCTTGTTCATAGGTGGCTAGAAGATAACCTTGTTGCAGCAATTGCTCTGCGGGTATGAGTTCAGCGAGAAGCAACATCCGCTTCACAATATTGATGCCCAGGTGGGCAACTAGCCAAGCCACATTGCCAGCAGATAAGCAATTACCTAAGGTTCTGGCAATTGGCACACCAAACTTGGCATCTGGTGTTGAAATACGAAAATCGCAACAGCTCGCAATCGCCAAACCGCCGCCAACAGCCATTCCATCGATTACCGCAATAGTTGGTATAGGCAATAAGGCCAAAGGACTTAGGTAGTCATCAATGCCCTCTTCATAACGCACGCCATCTTGGCCACTGGTAAAGCTTGCAAATTGGGCAATATCACTCCCAGACACAAAAGATTTTCCGCCCGCACCACGTAATATAGCCACCCGAATACTTGGATTTTTGGCAATGTCTTGGCAAATCGTTTTGAGACTTTGATACATGCCAACCGTCATCGCATTGCGAGCGGCGACATGATCAAAAGTAATGTAAGCAAACTGGTCGCGTAACTCAAGAGTGACTTGTGCTACGCGTTCATTATTTCCCTGACCAGCTTGAGACATCAATTACTCAGCTTTAATGTTTAAGCTTTTGACTAAGCGTTGATATTTGAGTAACTCCGCATTAAGGAATAAACCAAATGCTGCAGGTGTTGCAGGACCCTCCGGCTGCAATCCTTGAGAATCTAAAGTCTTCTTAATTTGTGGGTCAGCCATAGCTGCTTTAACTGCCTGATCGATCTTGTTGACCACTACAGGGTCCATGCCTTTGGGGCCCATTACAGAGTACCAATTGGTCACATCAAAACCAGTAATCCCAACCTCACTAAATGTAGGGACGTTTGGCAAAATCGATAAACGCTTTGGTGTGGAAATCGCTAGGGCTTTTAAATTACCGTCCTTAATTTGCTGCAAGTTCGGCGGCAAAGTATCAAAGTTCATTGTGATTTGACCGCCGAGCAAATCGATAATCGCCTGACCGCTCCCTTTATAAGGAACGTGATTTAACTGAATACCGGCAATCTTGGCAAATAATGCACCAGCCAAGTGTTGAGTGCTACCAATACCTGATGAACCATATGTCATTTGACCAGGATTGGATTTTGCCAAAGCAATTAATTGCGATACAGAATTAACGGGTAGCGAAGATTTAACAACCAATACATTAGGCACATAGCCCAAATAAGTAATGGGTGTGAAATCCGTTGCTGGGTTATATGGCACATTAGTTAGAACATAAGGTGCAATCGCATTGGAATTGGAATGGCCCACTAATAGTGTGTAGCCATCAGGCGTAGATTTGGCAATTTGATCTGCGGCAATCGTTCCAGCTGCGCCAGACTTGTTTTCCACAATGACGCTTTGACCCAGAATCTCACCCATCTTTGGAGCGATTGCTCTAGCAACAATATCAGTGCCACCACCGGGTGCAAAACCCACTACCAAGCGAATCGGTTTTGTTGGGTATGCAGATTGTGCAAAGCCAACATTAATACAGGCTAGCATGCTTAAAGCTAGCAATGCACGTGATGCAAGGGCTTTACTCAAAAAAGATTTAGTTATTAAATTTAGTAAGGCATTGTTCAAAATACGGTCTCCAAGTTTCTTCTAGTGTTGTATTTTTATAGTGCATTTGTGGTGTTTGCTACTATTGACCCCATTCTATACATAAAAATTAATGAGCCATCCATGAATTCCCCTATATCCGCACAAGGGTCTAGTTCTAGCCGCCCCCTTCCTCTAGCTGGAGTGCGCGTACTTGACGTAAGTCAGGTGATGGCTGGGCCTTACTGCTGCATGTTGCTTGCAGACTTAGGCGCTGATGTGATCAAAATTGAGCCGCCAGGCACTGGCGACCAAACCCGAGGCGCAATGGGATTCAAGATGAAAGGCTCAGACAGCATGGGCTTTTTGAATATGAATCGCAACAAGCGCAGCCTGACTTTGAATCTCAAAACAGAAGCAGGGAAAAAAGTATTTTTCGAGGTTGTAAAAACAGCTGATATCTTGGTCGAAAACTATCGCCCTGGCGTCATGAAAAAACTCGGTATTGATTACCCTTCATTACAAAAGATCAATCCCGGCTTGGTATACGCGAGCATTTCCGGGTTTGGCCAAAGTGGTCCATGGGCAGACCGACCTGGTTTTGATTTAATGGCTCAAGCCATGTCCGGCGTCATGAGTGTGACTGGCTACCCCGATGGCCCACCAGTCAAAGCTGGTGTTCCTGTAGCCGATATTGGTTGCGCACTTTTTGCCGTGTATGGCATTTTGTCTGCTTACATTGGTAAAACTAAAACTGGTGAAGGTCAATTTATTGACGCCTCCTTATTTGATTCCGCATTAGCATTTTCGATTTGGGATACCGCGCAGTACTGGGGTACTGGTGTTGAGCCCTACAAGCTTGGCACTGCTAATCACATGAGCGCCCCCTATCAAGCCATGAAGGCTGCTGATGGTCACTTCGTGATGGGCGCTACTAATCAAAAGCTATGGAAGCTTTTATGCGACAAGATTGGCAGACCTGAACTGTTTGAAGATTCTAGGTTTAAAACCAATCCACTTCGCCTAGCCAATCGCAATGAACTTGCAGTAGAGCTGGAGAAAACCTTTGTTACGAAACCCGCATCTCAATGGGTAGATGAATTACTTGCTGAAGGTATCCCTGCGGGCCCGATTAATACTTATCCAGAAGCATTTGATAGTGAACACGGCAAACATCGCAAGATGCGCATGGAGATTGATCATCCTATTGAAGGCAAAGTTCCTAATATTGGATTTGCAGTCAAAATGATGGGCACTCCACAACAGGTGCGCAAACACCCACCACTATTGGGTGAGCATAATGCCGAGCTACTTCAAGAGCTGGGTATTGCTGGTGATGAGCTCAAAGCCTTAGAGGCTGGTGGTGCGTTTGCACCTTAGTCTCTGAGAGATTTTTCTTTAAATTTTTAAAAGAGCTTGCTTGTAAGGTTATAAAATCTGCAACCATGCAAGCGCACTCTTTATCTTTCTTATTTGCTTTACCGTCAGCTTTGGTACTGGCTATGGGGCTAACTTTAGGGTTTATATCAACTCAAGATGCCCATGCCGTAGACTTGCAACCGAATGACATTGTTGCTCCGCCACCCGATATCACCGCTTTTACTCTTACTTACTACAGCACTCAAAACACCACTTACTACAGTAATGGGACAGCGCTTTCTAAGGGCCCTTACGCCAATCCAGTGATCAATACCAATAGCGCTATTGCTCGCATCTCACACACCTACAGTCTAGCGGGACTACCAGGAGTGAGCTATGTTCAATTGCCATACGGCACTGCTTGGCAAGGAGGTTCTTTAGCCTCTTATCCAGCAAGCACTGGTATTGGCGATACTGCATTAGCCACTGCTCTTTGGCCATACTCCAATCATGAAACCCGCACTTACTTAGGACTTGCTGCTTATCTTGGCTTGCCAACGGGTACTTATAAAAGTAGCCAAGCATTTAACCTAGGACAGAACCGCTATTACTCTGATGTGCAGATGGGTTTTCAGACACCTCTTGTTGGCAAAGTTGATGGTGCCATTGCAGTAGATACCATGTTCTACGGTGGCAACAGTCAGTGTGCTGCCGCTTGTTTCTCCCCTACCAATGTAGCCTTAAACCAAAAACCCCTTACCACCACTCAGATGGGCCCCATTTACAACATCAACCAAACTTTTACGGTTGCCGCGAACTATATCTACGTGGCTGGTGGCGCACAGTCGGTTAACAATGTTTACCAGAACAACGTGATTAATACCCAACGCTATTTACTGAGTGCTGTTGCTAGAACGCCTTATGGGCGATTCACTATGCAATACGGCCGCGACATGGAAGTCAAAAACGGGTTTATGCAAACCGAACTCTTGGCATTGCGATACCACTACGCTTTTTAAAAGCGCTTAAGACTACTCACCAGCAGTAATAGCCAACTCCTGAGCTGCAAATGGATCTTGTTTGGGTTTAGCCGATTCATTTCCAGTTATCTTAGGTTTAGTGCCCGGCATTAGCTCAAAATCGGGCTTAAAGATTGTCAAAGTAGATCTCAGTTGATCAAAGGCTTTACGATCGCCAACAAATTTTGCCTTTCTCTCTGCTTGTAGTTGTTCAAAGGTAGCTTGACCACCCATCACTTTTTCGAGATCACTACGGTTAACAATCACTGTCAACGTTGGGTTGTTGGCCTGCTGACCTTTGATATTGGTCAGTGCAGAGTTACTCATCTCGATTACGAATTTCTCACCATTGTCTGGCGTCGATAGATTGATGGTGAAGTTCATGCCAGCAGCTTTCTTACTATCCATGCTAATAGCCAATGAATTTAACCAAAGCTCGGTAGTCATCGCCTTAATCATGTCGGGGCCATTGGATTTTGGTGATGCACCAGAGGGCATACCATGGCGAAGTTCATATGCCGCGCCCAAGAAGCTATTGCGTACGCTTGGGCTTTCCTTTTGGTAACCAATTTGCTCAAAGATATCAGCCAACAAATCTTTAGCGGCAGTGTTATTGGGTTGTGCATATACCAGCTTATTCACAATCTCCATTGCTTCGCGATACTTGCCTTGCTTATAAAGTTCACGGCCTTTGATCATAATCTTTCCTGAGCCACCCATCATCTCTACGTACAGTGGAGCAGAATCTTTTGGCGACAAGGGAATCAATGTTGCCGGATTAGCGTCCCAGTAGCCAAGGTAGCGGTTTACTACAGCGCGACTGTTATGCTCTTCAGAGCCATGATAGCTGTGGGCTGCCCACTGCGATCTCAAACTCTCTGGCTGCTTGTAAACATTATGAATTTCATTGATCGTCACCCCATTATTTGCTAGATGTAAAACTTCATTATTGAGATGCGCATAACTATCTCTCTGAGTGCGCATCACCTCTTGAATGCGCTCATTACCCCAACGTGGCCAGCTATGAGATGCAAACATCACTTGAGCATCATTGCCGTAGCGATATAAAGCATTATTAATATTTTTAGACCATGCTAGAGCATCACGCACTAAAGCTCCGCGTAGTGTGTAGATGTTATGAATGGTGCCTGTAATATTTTCTGCTGCCCAAATTGCCTTGAACTGTGGGAAATAAGTATTCATCTCCGCTGGCGCTTCGGTGCCTGGTGTATTTTGAAATTCCATCTCTATACCATCAACCATCATTTTTTCAAATGACTGATTGATATAGACATTGGGCTCAATCAAACCTAAGTTTCCAGCAGCTGTATTCTTACCAATCGATTGGTCCACGTGCCCAAAAGGGCTGCGAGGCAATAAAACACCATACTGGAAATACATCCGGCGGGTCATAGCATTACCAGCGTAGACATTCTCGGCAACAGCATGATCCATAAAGCCTGCTGGCGCAATTACTTTTACCTTGCCACTTTTAACATCAGCCTCATCTACCACACCACGCACACCACCAAAGTGATCGCCATGGGAATGTGAATACACCACTGCCACGACTGGGCGTTTGCCAAGCTTTTCATTAACCAACTCTAGAGCAGCTCTAGCAGTTTCTTTAGCAGTGAGGGGATCAAACACAATCCAACCAGTATCGGTTTTAACAAAACTGATGTTTGCTAAATCAAAGCCACGCACTTGATAAATCTTGCCAGGCACAACTTCATAGAGTCCGTACCCCATATTGAGAATAGCTTGACGCTGCAATGATGGATGAACACTATCAAAATCCTTGCCTTGTAGCAGAAACTCATAGCTACCCATATCCCAAGCTACGTTACCCGCGTCGGCCATAATCGACTTATAAGCAGGCGCTGCTATAAACCCACGCTGAGATTCTTCAAAGTCGCGCTTATCTTGAAACGGCAAGGTTTTACGCAAGCCATTTTGGAGTTCGACGGTGTAACTCGATGGCGCCCTCCCCTTGGGATCAAAGTGCTTACCCTCCATCGCTCCTGGATCAGTAACTACACCACCCCCGCCTGCAGCAAATACTGAACTAGCACTTAATAAGGAAAGGAGTAAGGCAAAAGCCAATGAGGAAGCGATAACGATTGGGATAGATTTGATGTTCACAAAGAGTTCCAAAAATATGATTTCTGAAACTCCATGATAGGTTGTGTCATACACATGGCAATTAGCCATTGAGCTAACTTAAACTACTCTAAGCACCTTGATCTATATCTTCAATAGGCAAATCAAATACAAACTTAGCGCCACCGCCCTCATTCGACTCATAGTTAATAGAGCCACCATGACGGGTAACGATATGCTTGCATAGCCAAAGCCCTAGACCCATGCCTGACTGCTTAGCGCTAGAAAGCAATTCAAATAAATGTCTTTGGGCCTCTTCCGATACCCCAGACCCATTGTCCGCAATCACAATCCGGATAAAACCATTATTGAGGTGCTTACCCTCAATCGTGATTTGCTTATTTGCAACTGAAGATATGGCCAGAGATTGAATCGCATTATTAATTAAATTTAATAAAACTTGGCGCATCTCTCCTGGGTTGGCAATTGCTACTAGACCATCCTCTATACGCAATGCTATCTGAATTTTCTTGGAGGCAATTTCGGGTTTCGTAATACTTAAAACAGATTGAAATAGCTTGCCTACATTAATTTTTGTAGAAATCAAGGCTTCATCGGAGAAAATCGAGCGCAATGATTTAATAATAGCAGCAGCACGCTGATTATCAGAAAGCAAAGTGTCTAATATCTCTTTCTGTAAGACTGGATTTAATTCGCCCTCGGCTAACTTCTTTTGCAAAAATTGAATGTTCAGGCTCGAAGCGCCTAAGGGCTGATTTAATTCATGTGCAATGGAGGCTGATAATGCGCCAGTACTTGCAGTTTTATTGGCTCTTAATAATGAATCAATTAAAGACTCTCGCTCCTTCAATAAAGTCTTAATTTCCTCATTCTCTAATTGAGATCTAGCATTTGACTTGGCAATTTGCTCAGCCCAATAGCTACCGATTGCAATGTAAGACAAGGTATTCATCACCAGCTGGATGATCGTAAATAGGATCAAGACTTGCGGAATCTGCTCAATTTGCCGAATCGTCAAAGAAGAAACGACCAAAATAACAAAACGTCCAACGGCAAAAAATAATTCGGCTGAGCTTGCGTATTGCAAATAGGCTAGCTGGCTAGATGGCTCCACCTTCCTCTTTTTACGTACTTCATATATTTGCCATACATAAAAAATGCTTGCCAAAATACACATGAAGCCAGTGCGAATCTCAAAATTACTAGCATTTCGCATCCATTCAAAGGCAACTAAAAAAACAAGTGTTGAAAAAGCAAATCCGACTTTCTGGGCCTTTGAGACAGGACGGTTAAGAGAGTGACAAAATAAAGCCTGCAACACCGCCGCCAAATAAAACAAGGAATTACCAATGGTGAAATTAAATGCGGGCTTGGCAATATCGTCCACAGTGACGATACCTGCACCAAAAATAAATAAAGCAAGCATACTGGCAAGCAATGAGCTCATCCAATATGAATTTGGTTTTACAGAATCTTGAGATCTAAAGTAGTGATAAATACCAAAAAATAGGCCCATCTGAATGATGGCCAAAATAAAGAAGTAAAGCGCTATCAATACCTTCATAAGCACTATCGTACAACGAGCAAGATGTCTAAATGATAGTTCGCCATTATCCCCAGGGCTAGCACCACCTAGGGTGACTTACAATTTGTCTTTGCCTTTCTTTAGCCACATCGTGGCATCTATTGCGCTTTAATCATGCGGCTACATGCCCGAATCTTTGCCACGCTTTTTTGTATGTTGATTGCGTTAATGTGTAGCAATTTGCATGCCCAGTCCGCCTTATACAACGCCACCAATAATTTCCTAAAGAAAAGAGCAGATGCCTTTATGACTATAACGGGGTACTCATTAACCCCTGATGTCACAACGGGATCTTTATCGATTCGCAATGGTGGCGATGATTCTGACTTAAGAATGATCTCTCTTGGTGGCGGCGATCGCATTAGTGCGAACTTCCCACTTTACCTAGAGGGAACAATGGCGATCAATCGCTACAACCCAACCTTTATTGATGGTATTGGCAGTAGTTCTGCCACCGTCCCCGTTCACTGGAACAGCGTTACTGGCACTGGTGGAATTGGCTGGGATTTTCCCATCACGGATGAGCTACGATTTAGACCAATTGCTAAAGTCATGCTGGGGCACTTAGAAAGTGATCTGTCCATCGCCTCTCGCGTCATCCAAAATCGCACTGGCGTTGATATGCAATTCCTCAATGGCGGTCGCATGAATTCTTATGGTCTTGGTGGCTCCTTGATGCTCGATTATGAGAATTACAAACCCGATCAAGAGATTGACATCGAGCTGCGCTACACAAATATTCCCGTAAGAACATTTGACACCTCTACTGCTGTCCAAGGTTCAGCGGATTCGCAAAGCCTTGCCATATGGGCTCGCAGCCGTATTCCAACACCGATCATGCTTTTAGACAGACCGCTGCGAGCAGTATTCGAATTAGCTCATACTGAATTCTTGGGCGATCTTCGCGGCGCCTTGGGCTTTGACTCATTATCGTCTGTAGGCACCGGTATTGAGTTAGACAGAAGCGCGTCTGATCCCATCTTCAGCAGAATCAGACTTGTCTTTCGATATCAATTTGGACAAAACGTACGTGGCACATCCATTGGATTGGCTGCTAGCTTTTAATGCATGCGGAGAAATTCACAACTGTCCACAACTTCACACAACTAATACTGCTGAGCTTTTCTCAAAAAAGGTGGGATATACATCTCTGCGTTTGCAGATTCAGTTAAAGAATGGGGCACAAGAGAAGTGGGTTCAGAAACTCTCACCTCTAATGCGTTCGCATAAGTGGCTGCTTTTACAAGCATCTCTTCAAGGTTGCCGTGGAAAGCAAAATAATTCCCCGCTTCAAGAGCAACTAGTTGAACCACAGACATACCGCATTGACTGGCCATAATTGCTAAGTTATGACCTTGCTCCTCCCGAGCTAGTCTCAGTTTTTACCGAGGGCTTTTGCCTCTTTAATTTCTTGTAATGTCGTCATAATCAATGCCCCTATTGATGACCAGTATCTCCCCTAGGAACTTTTGATACTAATTAAGAAAAAAGGGGTTGGCTATTAGCTATAAAGCCAATAAATTCGAATAAAGAGGGGATTGGCGGAAGAGGTGAGATTCGAACTCACGGACCTATTACAGTCGCCAGTTTTCAAGACTGGTGCATTCAACCGCTCTGCCACTCTTCCTTAGATATCAAGCCGGTTGGATTCATGCCCTAGATTATAGAGAACTTTTGATTTGAGCCTCTAAATACTTAGCAATAGCCAAGCTAGACGTTAATCCAGGCGACTCAAAGCCATATAGATTAAAGAGTCCCTGCATACCATGCTCTTGGGGTGTATTGAAGCAAAAGTCCCCCGCTGGCGCATTAGGCGGAACAATTTTGGCCCTCACCCCAGAATAATCCGGTTGCAAGGCCCCATCTTTGAGGCCGGGCCAGTAGCGTCTAACTGCTTCATAAAAGCCCTCGCCTCGTTTGGGATCAACGGTGTAATCGATTTGCTCTTCACGATCAATATCCAGCCACTCGACATCAGGACCAAACTTAGCTTGACCACCCATATCCAAAGTAAGATGCACACCAAGGCCACCAGGTTCAGGAATTGGATAAATCAAATGGCTAAATGGTGATTTGCCAGAGAGAGAAAAGTAATTTCCTTTTGCAAAATAAGCTTTTGGGATTTGATCATTTGAAAGGCCTTCAATCTTTTGTGCTACTGCTGGTGCACTCATACCCGCACAATTAACGAGAAGTTTTGTTTGGATTTGCATGCCATCCGCACCACCAATTTCTAATTGATAACCATTCTGCGCATTATTACCAATCGGCTTCGCGCTGAGTAATGGAGATTGGTAAGCAACCATACCACCCGCATCCTCAAAGCCCCCCAGCAACGAGAGCATATAACCATGACTATCTACGATGCCTGTGGTGGAAGAAAGAATGGCTGCAAAACAGTTGAGATTTGGCTCTAAGGTCTTAGCCTCTTGTTCGGTAATGAGCTTGATATGAGGCACACCATTTTGTTGCGCTTTATAAAAAATGGCTTGCAAGTCATTCATCTGGGTCTCATCACTAGCAACGATAAGCTTGCCATATGGTTGTGTAGCCACCTGATGATTGCGGCAATACTCATATAGCAGTCGGTTACCCTCAACGCATAACTTGGCTTTTAGAGAATCCTTTGGGTAATAAATACCAGCATGAATGACTTCACTATTTCTTGCGCTGCTGATGGTGCCAAAAGCGTTTTCACGCTCAAGCAAAATGGTTTCACGACCTTGTAGTGCCATCTCTCTAGCTACAGCTAGACCAACCACTCCAGCACCAACGACAACACAATCAACCTGCTCCATCTATCTGTCTCACCCTATTATTTATTCTGCGTCTTTGTTCGCTATCTTTGTTCTCAATTTTTGCTATTTGTCTTTGATTGGTGTTTACGCTTAGCAAATATACTGAAATCCTAACATTTTCAGTGTTTTAAGGGGGTTTTCATAGAGTTATTGATAAAATCTAAAAATGTCCTTACGGCCTTCCCAAACTACACAAAACCTACCTAAGACCGCTATTGCGGCTGTAGATGTCGTTTTAGATACGGCCTATCAAAATATCAGCACAGCACAGTGGGAAGATCTCTTTTCATTTGCCCGCAAAGCGAAGCTGCCTGAATTTATTGCTGATATGTTTGCTGGCAAACATATCAACCAAAGTGAAGATCGCCCTGCGCTTCACTCCGCACTGCGCAACCTTTCAAAAGACCCCGTTCTCTTAGACGGCAAAGATGTCATGCCAGCCGTTAGTGAAGTTTGGCATCGCATCGAAGCGCTTTGCAATAAATGGGTTGGCGTTACCGATGTCATTCATATCGGCATTGGCGGCTCTGACTTTGGCCCCCGTTTGGCGATTGAGGCACTTGCGCACGTATCAGGTATCGAAAGCCATGGCATGCGCATGCATTTTCTTGCCAATATTGATACCGCAGAGTTAGCACGGATACTAAATCGTGCATTACCCCACAGCACCAGAGTCATCATTGTCTCTAAGTCATTTACGACCTTAGAGACCACTATGAACGCCAAAGCGGTCGCAGCTTGGCTCAAAGAGAATGGTCTCACCAATAGTCAAATTAGCAAGGCCCTCTATGCAGTGACCGCTAATGTGCCAGCGGCAAAGGCATTTGGTGTTGAAAAAGACCACATCTTCCCATTTTGGGACTGGGTTGGCGGTCGCTACTCCGTGTGGTCAGCCGTAGGCCTGCCGATTGCTTTGCAATATGGCTTTAAGACCTTTGAAGAGTTCTTGGCTGGCGCACATGCCATGGATGTGCATTTCAGAAATGCCCCTCTAGAAGAAAACCTTCCAGTCATCATGGCACTTGCCCTGTTGCATCAACAAGAAAAACATCACATTAAAGCGTACTCCGCTATCCCGTATGCTGATGCATTAGATTGGTTTCCAAAGTGGTTGCAGCAACTAGACATGGAAAGTAATGGTAAGAGTATCGGCAAAGATGGTAAACCCGTTAAGCATTCGTCGCCAGTAGTCTTTGGTAGCGCCGGTAGTAATGCTCAGCACTCCTACTTTCAACTGTTTCATCAAGGCCCTGAAATCATCCCCATTGATTTCATTGCAGTACGCAAACCCATGAGTGATCGCCCAGAAGCTGTAGCACATCACCGTATCTTACTCTCCAATTGCCTGGCACAAGCTCAGGCTTTGGCTCATGGCAAGTCAGCAGACAACCCAAATGACGTTTACCCTGGCAAGCGGCCAAGTAATTTATTGCTGCTACCCGAGCTCAACGCCTTCTATCTCGGCGCCCTGCTTGCCCTATATGAGAACCGTGCAGCCACTTTAGGTGCATTATGGAATATCAATAGCTTTGATCAACCAGGTGTGGAATACGGCAAAGTCCTTGCTAAGCCAATTGAAAAAGCACTTAGCAGTGGCGAGAGCAATATTCAAGCAAGTGACAGCATCGATGCGGTTACTGCAGCACGCATTAATCTTCTTAATCAATAATCCTTATGCAACTGTCACCATCAATTTTTAAAGCCTACGATATTCGCGGCATCATTGATCAAACGCTCGATCCATCAATTGCCAAACTGATTGGCCAAGCATTTGGTACTGAGATGCGCAATCTTGGCGAAACTGAAATCGTGATTGGTCGTGATGGTCGCTTATCTGGGCCCAGCCTGATTGAAGCATTGACTGAAGGCTTACTGTCTACTGGTATTAATGTGATTGACCTGGGAATGGTTGCTACACCAATGGTCTACTTTGGTGCTAATCAAGTACTTGATGGCAAAAAGCCCAAGTCAGGCATCATGATTACCGGGAGTCATAACCCGCCAAACTACAACGGTTTTAAGATGGTTCTCGGTGGTGCCGCGATTTATGGCGCTCAGATTCAGGATCTACGCAAGCGCATTGAAGCCAAAGACTTTGCTACAGGCAAAGGAACTCGCAGCACGTTCGACATTTTCCCGATGTACCTCAGGCATATTGTTGGCGATGTCAAACTAGCTCGCCCCATGAAAATTGCCGTTGATTGCGGCAATGGCGTTGGCGGTGCATTTGCGGGTCAATTATTTAGAGCGCTCGGTTGTGAAGTACAAGAGCTCTTTTGTGAAGTCGATGGACATTTTCCGAATCATCACCCAGATCCTGCGCATCTTGAGAACTTACAGGATCTCATTAAAAACCTACAAACTACTGATAACGAACTTGGTTTAGCTTTTGATGGTGATGCCGATCGACTTGGTGTGGTCACTAAAGATGGTCAAGTCATTTTCCCTGACCGCCAAATGATGCTGTTTGCCAAAGATGTTCTATCTCGTAATGCTGGTGGCCAGATTATTTATGACGTCAAATGTACTCGCAACTTAGCCTCCTGGGTTAAGCAGCATGGTGGTGAGCCACTCATGTGGAAAACAGGTCACTCTTTAGTAAAAGCCAAACTTAAGGAAACTGGTGCCCCCCTTGCTGGTGAAATGTCTGGCCATATCTTCTTTAAAGACCGTTGGTTTGGATTTGATGATGGTCTTTATACTGGCGCAAGATTGCTAGAGATTCTTTCTAAAGAAAAAGATTCAAACAAGACACTCAACGATTTACCCAATGCCATTTGCACCCCTGAGTTGCAATTAGCATGCGCTGAAGGTGAGCCTTTTGAACTCTTGGAAGTCATCAAAGCCAGCGCCAAGTTCCCCACTTCTGAATCGATTAATACGATTGATGGCGTGCGAGTTGAGTATGCTGATGGCTTTGGTCTTGCTAGACCATCGAATACCACTCCGGTAGTGGTGATGCGTTTTGAGGCTGATAGTGAAGAAGCGATTGCCCGTATTCAGGCGGAGTTTAAAGCAGTATTGTTGGCGGCTAAGCCAGATGCAAAGTTGCCGTTTTAGCATTCGCACAGAAATCTGTGAAGTGAATTAAGATTTCTTATGAACTTAACAATTAGAGCTCCTATTGCTTTTGACTACCCCCAGCAAGACTCGGCTGGGATCACCTGCACTGCCCAAGCTTGGGCAAAAGTTCCCCCTCATTTAGCTGGACCTGAAAAAGCAGCTGTCATTGCTCGTATCAAACAGCTCTTGATTGAAAAAGATGCTGCTCTAGTCGCTCATTACTATGTTGATGGTGATATTCAAGATTTAGCGCTGGAGACTGGTGGCTTTGTTGCAGACTCTTTAGAGATGGCTCGATTTGGCAAAAATCACCCCGCTAAGAATTTAATTGTGGCTGGTGTACGTTTTATGGGTGAGACTGCCAAAATTTTGTCTCCTGAAAAGCGCATCTTTATGCCTGATCTCGAAGCGACCTGCTCTCTTGATTTGGGTTGTGATGCTAATGACTTTGCCAAGTTTCGTGCTTTACACCCTGATCGTGTGGTGGTGGTTTATGCCAATACCTCGGCTGCTGTAAAAGCTCAGGCCGATTGGATGGTAACTAGCTCTTGCGCTTTAGCGATTGTTCATCAACTTAAAGTGGAAGGCAAAAAAATTCTGTGGGCACCTGATCGCCACTTAGGTAGGTATATTCAAGAGCAAACTGGTGCAGACATGCTCCTTTGGAATGGCGCCTGTATTGTTCATGATGAATTCAAAGCGGCTGAGTTGGAGATTCTCAAAGCCGCGCACCCCAATGCCAAGATCTTGGTTCACCCTGAATCCCCACAAGCTGTGGTTGATTTGGCCGATGTGGTGGGCTCGACCTCTGCCATGATTAAGGCAGTCGTTGAAGGTTCTGCAACCGAATATATTGTGGCGACTGATAAAGGCATCTTGCATCGTATGCGCCAACTTGCCCCTAATAAGAAACTGATTGAAGCCCCTACTGCTGGCAATAGCGCCACCTGCAAGAGCTGCGCCCATTGTCCTTGGATGGCCATGAATGGCTTGCAGGGTATCTTGGATTGCCTAGAAAATGCTTCAGGTGAAATCTTTGTTGATGAACCCATACGGAACCAGGCTTTAAGTTGCATTGAGCGCATGCTCGATTTCACAACTCACCACCCTGAGCTCTTAGCAAAAGCACAGCACGGATTTGTAAAAAATATTGGCGCTGCCTAAGGTTTATTTAGTTCATATAGTTCATTTCTTTTGGCTTTTGTTCATTGCTCAATTAATTACTCCATTTCTTTAATTTATTCATGTTCGACTTCAACGAAACCTTAGAGCAAGCTCGTCAACGCAATATTCATGATGCACTCATGGAAGATTTGGGCATTTGCGATTGGACTGCAAAGCTAGTACCTAACAAAACGTTGCAGGCTCAATTGATTGTGCGCCAAGATGCGGTGCTCTGTGGTGTAGATTGGTTTGAGGGTACCCTTAAGAAATTGGATCCTAATGCCAAAATCACCTGGCATTACATGGAAGGCGATTTGATGAAAGCGGACACCAAAGTCTGCGATATATCGGCTGAGTCTCAAGCCCTGCTCTCCGCTGAGCGCACCTGCATTAATTTTCTACAGACCCTATCTTGGACAGCTAGCATTACACGCCAACACGTAGATGCCATCGCTGGCGCAAGCCCCAACCCTAAAGGTTGCGCAGTGCTCGATACTCGCAAGACCATTCCTGGTCTACGCCAAGCCCAAAAGTATGCAGTGAGAATTGGTGGCGGCCAAAATCAACGCCTTGCTTTATGGCATGGCGTTTTGATTAAAGAAAATCATATTGCTGCAGCAGGTAGCGTTACTGCAGCGCTTAAGAAAGCACAAGCATTGAACTCAGGCGTGGATATTCAGATTGAGGTTGAGAATTTTGCTGAATTAGAAGAAGCTCTGGCTGCTGGAGCTAAAAACATCTTGATTGACAACTTTACAACCGATCAAATGAAGCAAGCAGTAGCTATCACTGCTGGTCGCGCACTGTTAGAGGCTTCTGGTGGAATCAATTTAGAACAAATGCGTGCGATTGCCACTACTGGAGTTGATCGCATCTCCCTGGGCAAGCTCACTAAAGATGTGATTGCAGTAGATTTTTCGATGCGAGTTTTGTAACCCCTTTCAATTCGCCGTTTTTTACTGACACCCTCTTCAAACCCTACTGATATTCAGTAGGGTTTTTCATTTTTAGACTAATACCCCATGCATTTATTGGGGCTCAGTGATTGGTCCTCAATTTTTGTATTGATATTAATTATTATTGTATATACATTAATTAGGTGGACTATTGATTGAATTTGATCATGCAAAGCGAGAAATCACACTATTTACTCGTGGACTAGATATGGCGAGATCAAGCGAAGTCTTTACTTCGCCCCATATGAACCAACTAGACGACAGGAAGAATTATGGGGAAACAAGGATTATCACTTTTGGCCATTTGTATCACCTTCCAATTGTGTTGGTCTGGACGTATAGAGGCAACAGCAAAAGAATTATCAGCTTAAGGAGAGCAAATGAACGTGAAATCAAAAAATATGTCGAAAGATTGGGTTGATCCAGATGATGCACCCGAACTCGATGAGAAATGGTTTCGAGATGCACATGTTTATGTTCGGGACACTTTAATTAAGCGAGGTGTTGGTCGCCCCCCCATTAAAAATACCAAAATAATGTTGAGCCTACGCTTGGATTTTGATGTACTTGAAAAGCTACGTGCTAGCGGTAAAGGATGGCAGACACGTCTGAGCAATCATATTAAAGAAGCGGTTTCAAAGGGTGTACTTTAAAAGGATTTAGAAATAAAAATCCTCAGAAGCATGATCAATGTGCGGAGTCAGAATGGTTGAGCTTCAAACAATCTGATTTATCTTAATCACAACCCCCCCAAGGAAGCACCAGCGCTGAGCATTCAGCTGCCTAGCTAGTAAGCCCGTCCCTACCCCGATAAAGCATCTGTTTTTCTAGAGCATTACGAATAAATTCAATATTGTTTCGCAGGCTATAGCAATCAGCCGTCACTAACTTAGAGGCTTTCGAATTAATTACCTTCAACTCCATCGCATTGAGAACCTCAATGTATTGCTCTAGTCGATTCGGGTCAAATGACTCTAGCGTATCCTTTTCAAACTTATCGAGCTCTTTATAAACAGAATTAATCTGCTTTTTAGCTAAATTCGTACGGTAAGTAGGAATCGACTTAATAATTGGGTAGGCAAAGGCTGCAAATGGCAACAGCAATACAAACATCCGCTCAATAAATTCAGCGAGCCAGAATGGCAAATACTTCATTAGGGCTGGCATACCCTTCTCGTAGTAATACTTCGCCTCACTGCTCAAGGGTGCCTCGGTATTGAGATAACTTGGAAATTGACCTGACTTGGCAAAGTAGGACTTTTTACCATTAATCTCTTTAGCCGCCTCTAAGAACAGGGCTTGGATTGCTGGATGCAGCCTGTCATCGATTAATAAATTTGTTGTTGTTGAAATGAGCTGTATTGGGTGATCGGGAATATTTTTCCCTAAATCAAACCCACCCATCGGAACGGTCAGCTCCTCAAAATAAGGCATTAAGCGAGTATAGGCATTCGCCCTGCCAAAGTTCGCTAAATGAATTTCTGGATTTTTAATAAGTTTTTGAACATTCTTAGACTCAAAACCATCGACCAATATGATGGCATCAATCTCTCCACTTAGTAATGCATCAACACCATCCGCATTGGGTAATGAAAGTAAGTTTGGAGAGTTTGCGGATAAATCATTGAGCTTAAAGATGTTTAAAGCCTGAGTGTGCGTGCCGCTACCAACTGGGCCAATATTGATTTTGAGTTTGGCAATATCACGATCTAAGATATGCTTAGTCTCATCATAGAGTTTGTGGCGATAGAAAACCCACACCGGCTCAAAATCAACGCTACCTAGAGACTCTACGCCTGATAGGTAATCTACATTAATCAAGCCACCCTGAACAAATGCCGCCTGAATTGGATCCTTGCGATCAATCAGTCGCTGCAAATTTTCTTGCGAGCCATGTGTCTCAACTAGCTCTAAATGAATGCCTTTACTCTTAAAGTAGGCTTGATATTGCTCACCAAGGGCTTTGTAAGATCCGCCGACTCCCGTTGCCATCAGAACCTTATTGGGAGGGGCTGGTTTAGCAAACCACAGCAGAATACTCAAACCGAGTAATAGGAGAAAGAGTAGTGGCCAGATTTCTTTTAATAGGCTAATCCAGCTTTTAGCCTCATCGATCACCGTTTGATATACGGCAGCAATATGCTCAGATACATCCTCTTTAAAGCTGGCCATAGGCACTCCCGAAAAAGATGCCTTAGCTTAGCACCAAAAGGATAGAACTTGGCAATTCTGGAGTTTTAGAAACTATGCTTCTTGAACACTCTCGGCACTATCCATTTGTGGCGTGAGAATAGTTGGATAGGATACCGCCCAAGTTCCAGGGTAATCACGACTGTAGTGCAATCCCCTACTCTCGCGACGCATCAGGGCCGAACGCACAATAAGCTCAGCGCATTCCAACAAATTACGTAACTCGATTAGGTCACGGGTCACTTTAAAGTTGGCGTAATACTCTTGAACTTCATAACGAAGTAATTTAATGCGGTGTAGTGCGCGCTCTAATCGACGATTGGTTCGCACGATACCCACATAGTTCCACATGAGCGAGCGCAATTCATCCCAGTTATGGGCAATAACCACCTGCTCATCAGCATCTTCGACCTGGCTTTCGTCCCAAAGGGGCAGATTTGGCACTTCTGGTGCATTGAGAGCAGAAATATCCTGCGCTGCTGCCTTACCAATCACAACACACTCTAATAGTGAGTTACTGGCCAGACGATTGGCGCCGTGTAAACCGGTATATGTAGCCTCACCCACGGCATATAGACCTGGTAAGTCGGTACGGCCCTTCAGGTCGGTTACAACGCCACCACAGGTATAGTGCGCTGCAGGAACTACTGGAATAGGTTCCTTAGTGATATCTAGACCCAAGCTTAAGCAACGGGCATAGATCATTGGAAAATGCTCTTTGATAAAAGCTTCGCCTAAATGAGTAGCGTCTAGATGTACATAGTCTAAGCCGTGCTTTTTCATTTCAAAGTCGATAGCACGAGCGACGATATCCCGAGGCGCTAATTCATTGCGCTCATCATGCTCGGGCATAAAACGCGTACCGTTTGGCAGCTTTAATAAGCCACCTTCACCACGCATGGCTTCCGTAATCAAGAATGTTCTATCACTGGGGTGATACAAGCAGGTTGGATGAAACTGAATAAATTCCATATTGCCAACGCGGCAACCAGCACGCCAAGCCATGGCGATTCCATCACCAGTAGCGGTATCAGGGTTACTGGTATAGCGATAGACTTTACCCACACCGCCTGTGGCGAGTACGACTGACTTAGCGGCAATCGTTTCTACACGATTATTGTTAATGTCTAGAGCGTAGACACCATAACAACGATTGGGTTTAGTGCGCTGTGTCTTTACATCGAGATGTCGATTGGTAATGAGATCTAAAGCAATCCAGTGCTCCAGGATCTGAATATTTTTATGTGCCTTGGCCTTATCAAGCAACACTTCATGAATGGCTTTGCCTGTGGCATCGGCAGCATGCGCAATGCGTCGATGACTATGCCCGCCTTCACGCGTGAGATGCAAACCCATCGGACCAGATTTATCTTCGGTAAACGGAACGCCCTGTTCCACCAACCATTTAATTGCCTCAGCGCTTTCTTCGGCAATGTAGCGCGCAGTAGATTCCACTACTAAGCCTGCACCTGCATTTAATGTATCAGCCACATGAGCATCAATGCTGTCATGCTCTTTATCGACTACACCAACGATACCGCCTTGCGCCCATGCAGTTGCTGCTTCATTGAGGCCACGCTTGGCCATCAAAATGACTGGCTGGCTCTCTGCCATATGCAGAGCAACTGTTAAGCCCGCAAGCCCTGCACCAATGATGAGAACGGGCAACTTGCCCTGGGTTTGTGAGGAAGATGGTTTGGAACTAGCCATAAAAGAGTTATTTTAATGGGCAAACCTATTTTGGTTGAATCAAGTAAATGGGCTCCTAAAGGAGCCCATTTACTGGTTTTATTGCTAAATTTTGTTAACTCTTAAACGTTCACTGTCAATTTTGGTCCGTTAGGAGCATTAGTGCCATAACCCATAATCTTAGAGGCTTCACCACCTTTGCTTAACTTCACCGCGCAGTACTTAAACTCCGGAATCTTGCCAAACGGATCTAAAGCTGGGTTAGTAATGAGGTTAGCTGCTGCCTCATAGTAGGCAAATGGAATAAAGATAGAGCCTCTAGGTGTGCCATCGTCCCTACGCACATAAATACCAACCTCACCACGGCGCGATTGCACAGTAATTACATCGCCTGAAGATACGCCTAGCTGAGTCATATCTTCACCGTTCATGGATACGGTCGCCATGGGTTCAATCGCGTCCAATACGGTTGCGCGACGGGTCATGCTGCCAGTATGCCAATGCTCTAACTGACGACCCGTAATGAGTACAAATGGATATTCAGAGTCTGGACGCTCATTTGCAGGAATGATGTCTGCTGGAACTAGTTTCACCTTGCCATCCAGCGTAGCAAACTCATCATCAAATACGATTGGACGACCTGGATCTTCCAAGGATAGGCATGGATAGGTCACGCTCGATTCTTTTACCAAACGATCCCAGGTAATACCTTTGATTGCGCCATGCATTGCTTGACGCATTTCCTCATAAACCTCAGCTACACCAGCGTCAGGACCCTGATAATTCCAGTTCAATCCCATTCGCTTAGCAATCTCTTGAATGATCCACAAATCGGCTTTGGCATCACCCGGAGGTTCTACTGCTTTTCTACCCATCTGCACCATACGGTCAGTATTACTTGCAGTGCCCACCTTCTCTGGCCAAGCACTTGCTGGCAATACGACGTCTGCTAATAATGCAGTTTCAGTCATGAAAATGTCTTGCACAACCAAATGCTCAAGAGATGCGAGCGCATGACGAGCATGATTTAAATCCGGATCACTCATTGCAGGGTTTTCACCCTCAATATACATGCCACGGATTTTGTCCGGGTCGCTATCAGGGGCGGTAATCTTGTGCATGATTTCAACAACGGTGTATCCGGGTTTCTTATCTAGCGGAGTATTCCAGAACTTCTCAAACCAAGCATGCGCTTCTGGATTATCTACACGCTGATAATTTGGGAACATCATCGGTATCAATCCAGCATCACTGGCGCCCTGCACGTTATTTTGACCACGCAGTGGGTGCAAGCCTGATCCAGGCTTTCCAATTTGACCAGTGATACTGACCAAGGCAATTAAACAACGCGCATTGTCAGTACCATGCACGTGCTGGCTCACACCCATGCCCCACAAAATCATTGCTGATTTCGTAGTCGCAAACTCTCTAGCAACTTCACGCAAAGTTTCTGCTGGAATGCCACAGATTGCCGCCATTGCTTCTGGGCTGTAGCCTTTAATATTTTCTTTAAGAGCTTCGAAGTTATTTGCGCGATTAGCGATGAATTCTTTATCTGCCAAGCCTTCTTCAATAATCGTGTAGATCATGGCATTGAGCATGGCCACATCAGTGTCGGGCTTGAACTGCATGGTGCGCCAAGCATGTTTACTAATTTCAGTCTTGCGTGGATCGCATAATACCAATTTGGCGCCACGCTTAGCAGCATTCTTAAACCAAGTTGCTGCTACAGGATGGTTTGCAGTTGGATTAGAACCAATCAGCATAATCAAGCTAGAGTGCTCAACATCATTGACCTGGTTACTTACAGCACCGGAACCGACACCTTCTAATAGTGCGGCCACAGATGATGCATGGCAAAGACGGGTGCAGTGGTCGACGTTATTGCTACCAAAGCCAGTACGAACAAGTTTTTGGAATAAGTAAGCCTCTTCATTACTACCTTTAGCAGAGCCAAAGCCCGCTAGCACTTTTAGGCCATGCTTATCTTTAAGCTCTTTGAGTTTGCCGCCAGCAAAATCAAGCGCTTCCTCCCAAGTTGCTTCACGGAAGATATCAGACCAATCTTGTTTGCCTTCCAAAATCGATTCATCTTTTGGAACACCTGGTTTACGAATCAAAGGCTTAGTTAAGCGCTGGGGATTATGGATGTAATCCATACCAAAACGCCCTTTAACGCACAGACGATTATGGTTCGCTGGACCGTCACGACCTTCAACGCTGACAATCTTGTCATTTTTAACGTTGTAGGTAATCTGACAACCGACACCACAGAATGGGCATACAGAATCAACCTTACGATCCACAGTTTGCGAACCAATCAATCCTTTTGGCATTAATGCGCCAGTTGGGCAAGCTTGCACACATTCACCGCAAGCAACGCAAGTGCTCTCGCCCATTGGGTCGTTGAGGTCAAATACGATCTCACTATGCGCGCCACGCATAGCGTAGCCAATCACATCATTCACCTGCTCTTCACGACAAGCACGCACACAACGATTGCATTGAATACACGCATCAAGGTTTACCGCCATCGCTGGATGGGAGAGATCATTGCTGACTTTTTCACGGCGTAGTGCTTTGAGCTCAGGACGGACAGTGACATCCATACGCGCCGCCCAAGTACTCAGCTCACCATGCTGTTGTTTTTGTTCTTCTTCTTTAGAATTACCTACCCACTTAAAACCTTCATCAGGCATATCAGAGAGCAGCATTTCTAAAACGAGCTTCTGGCTCTTAAGAGCACGTTCACTATTGGCTTTGACTTCCATGCCTGGGGTTGCACTTCTGCAGCAACTTGGGGCTAAAGTACGTTCGCCATTGATTTCAACTACGCAAGCACGGCAGTTACCATCTGGACGATAACCATCTTTAAAACACAGATGTGGAATATCAATGCCATGACGTTTAGCCGCCTTGAGAATCGTTTCGCCTTCATAGGAAACAATCGTCTTGCCATCTAACTTGAATTCCACAGTTTGCAATTCGAGTTCTTTTGGATTTGTTGGTGCGTTCATATCTGTCTCGTTCTTCCCTGATCTTTAACCTATACGATTTCTTGTGGGAAATATTTATGAATACAGCGAATGGGGTTTGGCGCTGCTTGACCTAAACCACAGATCGAAGCATCGACCATTACAGTTGCCAAATCTTCAAGCGTTTTTTGATCCCAAGATTTGGCCTGCATGAGTTTGGCTGCTTTGCCGGTGCCTACACGGCACGGTGTACATTGACCACAGCTCTCATGCTCAAAGAAGTGCATTACGTTAAGAGCCATATCGCGCGCTTTATCTTGATTACTAAATACCATTACAGCTGCGGAACCAATGAAACAACCATAAGGCTGCAAAGTATCAAAGTCGAGCGGAATGTCATTCATGGTTGCTGGCAAGATGCCGCCTGATGCGCCACCAGGCAAATAGCCATAGAACTGATGACCGTCTTGCATACCACCGCAGTACTCATCAATGAGCTCTTGAATCGTGATTCCAGCTGGCGCTAACTTCACTCCAGGATTTTTTACGCGACCACTAACGCTGTAGCTACGCAAACCTTTACGGTCATGACGACCATAAGAGCTAAACCACTCTGGACCACACTGCACAATATCGCGCACCCAATACAAAGTCTCAAAGTTGTGCTCTAGCGTTGGTCTACCAAATAAACCGACTTGCGCAATGTATGGTGGGCGCATACGGGGCTCACCACGCTTGCCTTCAATACTTTCAATCATGGCGGATTCTTCGCCGCAAATGTAGGCACCAGCACCGCGGCGCAACTCAATATTCGGAATCGCAAATGGTGGATTAGCTTTGAGCTTGGCCAGCTCTTTTTCTAGCAACTCACGGCAACCGTGATATTCATCACGCAAGTAGATGTAGCAAGCATCAATACCTACTACATTGGCAGCAATCAAAAGACCCTCTAAGAAACGATGTGGGTCACGCTCAAGGTAGGTGCGGTCTTTAAATGTGCCTGGCTCGCCCTCGTCAATATTGACCGCCATTAATTTAGGCGCCACCTGATCTTTGACAATGCGCCACTTGCGACCTGCAGGGAAGCCTGCGCCACCCAAACCGCGCAAACCAGAATTTTCCATGGCTTTGATGATGCTTTCTGCATCACGTTTGCCTTCTACAATTTCTTTAGCTAGAGCATAACCACCTTTAGCTCGGTAAGACTCATAACCAACATAGTCAGGTGAAATAGCCTGGTTCTCGCCCTGAGGTGAAACACCCTTCTCTGCCAATGTCGCAGGCTCAAAGCTAGCATCATCCTTTGCCAATGGATGGGTGGTGAGTTTGTTATTGACTGCAGCCTCTACCTTGTCTGCGGTAGCGAATATGACTGGATATTGATGCACTACTGCTACTGGCGCTTGTTCGCAGCGGCCCACGCATGGAGCTGCCACCACTTTCACATTGGGGTTACCCAACAGCGCGGGTAACTTAGCTAATAAATTTTTCGCTCCCGCTAATTCACAGGCAACACCATCGCATACACGCACAGTGATGTCAGCAACAGGATCATTACCACGGACCACTTCAAAGTGGTGATAGAACGTAGCTACCTCATATACCTCAGACATTGGCAAATTCATTTCTTTTGCCAGCGCAACTAAATGACGATCATGCAACGCGCGATATTCATCATTGAGCTTGTGTAGATTTTCAATTAACAAATCACGGCGATGCGGCGCATTGCCAATTAACTGTCGTACTTCAGCGATCGAAGCATCATCTGCTTGACGACCTTTTAATTTACTTTTGCGACGAATGGTCTCCCGCAAATCATCTGCAGTTGCAACAGCGACCGCGTTGACTTCTTTGGAAGGCTTTGGGTGATTCATATTCTGTTGTCTCTGTTTTTTAAAATTCGTTTTTAGTACTTGGTTTGCAATACGTGCTCGCATGCATATCCCCCCAAAAAAGGGGTTTTTTGCCATTTAACAGCAGATTTTGGGTTATTTCCCGCGCTAAGTCCTTGACTAAGCTCAAGGGAGATTTAAAGGGTATTTGTAAGGGTAAACCCTAGTTATAGCAAAGATGGGGAAGGCTGATCACCTGGTGGCAATGAATAGTCCAGTTTGCGCTCATAGAGTCTTGCCTTGTAGCAGTCCTGGTAGCCCTTGCTGCCAATTTGCCAACCAATTGAGGTGCAGTCATCCTGAGCAGCCTGCTCTATTGAGCCGCAGGCGGTTAAAGCCATAGTCAATAAGACAGTAGGAAGCCAAATTAAGCGCATTTTTGATGATTTCATGGCTCAAGTCTACTTGATTCTGAGTTGCATATCGAGCGGAATCCCGTTCTTACCACCCTCTACAGTCTTCACATCGCCAACACTAATACGCTCTTTTAGATTCGGATTCTCTTTAGACATCATTTCAAAAGCGAGTTGAGCGCGATGCTTGGCAAGGGCTTTTAACTCTACCTCTGTGACTTCGATGCCCGCAATCAGTTCATTGTGCAATTGCTCATTACGAGCCTCGCCTTCAGGAAGCGACAGCAAGCGTTGCCCCAGTTTGATGCGACCAATATATTGGGCATATGCCGCCTTTAAGCCCGACTGAATTCGTGGATCAGACAGGCTAGGGAATGGCACCGGTTCACCTGATTGCAACTTAAATCCAGCATCTTTCAAAATCGCAGTATCTGCTCTTGCTCTTGCCATCGCCTGCTTATCTTGCACTGGATCATAGGTACCAATAATTTCCATAATGGCATTTGGTCTCTTGATAAGGAACTGACCAAATTTTTCCAAGCGCTCTTGATCATCTGGCAAAAATACAGCTTCGCCAGGCACGGCATTAACGCCCTCATCAGAGTTCATACCCAGAATAGAGGCCAACGCCCTAAAGGGTGCAGTAGTCACATTAGTGAGTACATTACCAATCGCCTGCCACACTAGGCCACTAACGCTAAATTCTGGTGAATCTACATCTCCAGCAATTTTCACAGTTACATCAATGGTGTCATCAGAATCTTCCAAAAGCGCAATGGCTAGGCCTAGCGGCAATTTTTTTCCCTGAAAGCTCTCCACCTCATCGCCTAGCTGAATATTCTTAATAATGATTTGATTGCTACCATTTAGTTGACCATCTTTTGCACGGTAATTCAGATTCAGGTTAAGTTTGCCGCCCGTAATTTGATATCCAGCATAGGTCATTACCGCAGGATTGAATGTCGTGAGCGGCAAGTTCCTAAAGCTCATGAAGATGTCATGATTACGTCGCGGGTCGTCAAAAGAAGTTTGACCTTTAGCACGCATACTCCCCGTGTTCGCCACCACTCCTGCCATCGCGACAGCAGCAAATCGCCCAGGTGTATTGCTAACACCAACAAAGCTCGCACTAAATTTCTGTACATCAACATGAAAATTTGGCTTCATTGCCATGTCTGTGAAAAATACTTCGCCAGACTTCAGATTGACAGATCGAATATCTAATCCAAATGTACCTTTTGAATTCTTTGGTGCATCCTCCTTGGCTAGACTACCAGCCGAATCACCTTCGGCAGCTCTAGAAAATAGACGGCGAAAATTAGACAGCCCCTGTGCGTTAATTTCAAAACGAAGTATTGGGCGCTCTAACAAGACTTCATCAATCGTTAAGGCGCTTGACTGCTTTGTCCCTGCGCCAATAGTTTTGAATTCAAAATGGCGAATATCCGCCAGGTCCCAATCAATTAAAGGTGATTTTTCACCCTTCTCAAGCACAGAGACTTTATTGAGCTGAGCGTTTCCAGTAATGCTATTTGATTCATTGCTCAACTTGATAGACAAATCCGCATTAATTTCGCCGCTTTTGGCCACCAACTCTTTATTAGCTGACAACATTGCAATCCAAGGTGCAGCTTTAAGGTTTTGCAGTTTGACCTTACCTTCAAATATCTTAGATGCAGTATTTAAATCCCAGTGGGATAAGATTTTCCCTCCATCTAAACTCAGATCCAATTGCGCCGCCAAAATATTGAGGCTGGGATTACTCAAGCTACCCGCTATTGCAACATGATCAAACGCGATCGTTTTATTCATACCAGGGATGGCTAATTGCAAAGAGCCTAGATTAAAGTCATATTGACCACGAACCCCGGAGACAACACCCTTTTGGTTGTAATTAGCTACATCAAATAATTTAATTGAAAAGGGTTTTAACTCCCCCCTCAATTGAGTTGAAGCATCCACCAAACGAAGCGATGCACCGCTTACTTCAAACTCTTCCACTGAGATCTTTAGTGGCGCATTTTGTTTTGCATTTTCTGTGACCTCATCTTTGGGCGGAAAGCTTTTCTCAATGGCAAGGAATAGTTCTTGCCAGTTCCAAGTCCTAGAAGTCCCATCTTTTGTACTTGCCTTTTTCTCAATCAATAATCTTGGCTCATCTAGCAAAACCGCATCTAAGCCCACCTCCCCCAGCATAAGCTTTGTCCACTTGAAGTCAATAGTTAGTTTTTTTAGTTCTAGTAACTGATCCCCATCCTTTTTTGCTAGGCGAAAACCATCTACGGTCATGCGTAAACGCAAAGGAGACAAACTCAAATCTTGATAGGTGATTTCATAGCCAATTTTTTGACCATATTCCAATACTGTCTTTTTTAATAGACCAGGTACAAATGCATGACATGCCACCCAAAATAGAATCACTACCGCTAGCAAAGCGCCTAATGCCCTGCGACACCAGAGGTAAATTATGGGTTTATTCAGGGAAAGCATCTACTTGTCTTTATCAAGCAATATCAGTAACAATGAAAATTATCACAGAATGTGTAACAAATATAACTAAATAACCCGGGAGACATCATGAAAACCATTCTTAAGTTCGCAGCACTGTTTTGCCTCTGTATGCAGATGTGCATAAGCAATCTCGCCACCGCTCAAAATCAAGATGGTTTTGTCGACCTCATCGATGGCGTTAGCCTCAGCGGATGGAATATTGTGGGTAATGCCAACTGGGTTATCGGCAATGGAATCATTGAAGGCAATAAGCCGATGGGTTTTTTAGTTAGTACAAAATCCTATAAAAACTTCATTATCAAAGCCGAGTTTTGGGCAGAATCTGAAACTAATAGCGGCATCTTTATTCGCTGCCAAGATCCCAATAAAATTACTGCTGCCAATGGATATGAGGTCAATATTTGGGATACACGTCCTGAGCAAGCCTATGCAACCGGGGCTATTGTGGATGTTGCCAAGGTTAATCCTATCCACAAAGCAGGCGGTCGTTGGAATACTATGGAAATCGTAGCCACTGGATCTCACTTTAAAGTGAGTCTAAATGGTGTGGTGACCGTAGGTGATGGACAGGATAGCCGCTTTGCCGAAGGTCCAATTGCACTTCAGTCCGCAGGTGGCGTTGTGAAATTTAGAAAACTTCAAATTAAGCCAATTTAGTTTTAAACAAATATTTCGATACGGTCACCGCATGCAATTGGCTTAAGTGATCTGTCTTGTTTTTGTATTTTTACAAGACCATAATTCGACATCGTTTTGAGGGTCCTTGATAGGTTTCCCTGTTTACGACCGGTCATCTCAGCCAACTCAGAAATAGAGACTGGCTTGGATGATCGAATCACATCCAATAATGCGCGATTTTCATCACTAAGAACTTGAGCAAGCGATCGCATAGAAGTGAACCATATTTTTGGATCGCTGGGCTTTGCCTTTATATCCCCTTTTGCAATTGCCAACATCCGTTTACGGATATCTGCCTGAGATGCAATACCAATTTTGATGACTTTCATTTTGCTTTATCCACTTTTAGCGCTTTATCAACATCAATAAAGAAATCACTCAATAACTGATAGGCATCCTTAAACACATATCTAGTGCCGTGATCTTTGGAATTACGATGCTTATGATCATATGGGAACTTCCTGCCTGCATATGATCTTATCGACTTGAATGCATGTGCATTGTCATAGCCAAGAATACGCTCACCAGCAGGATTATGCAGCGTTAAAGAATATCGAATTCCGTGCGGAATAGCATCTGTTGGCACTACTTGCCAAGTGTCTATCTTCACCCAATAACCATCCTCTTGATCAATCACCTGTTGATGCAATTCTAGTAATGTGGAGATGCCATCAATTTTCATCGCCCATACTATATCAACTAATGATATATCAAAAATGACAACCCATGAATTAACATGGGTATGGCGGGCTTATGCCGCTGGCGGAAACCCCACCTTTTGCGCCCACATATTGTTAAATACATGGATAACGGGTTTTTCGTAGACACCTGCTTTGGTAAAAGGCTCGTTACTTAACCACTCATCTACTGCGGCCCGACTTGGAAAATCCATTACCAAAAGGCTTCCTGTAACTGTTTGACCATCTTCAGAAGTAAGCGGGCCAGCAAATGCCATCCGCTCAGCTTGTTGAGCTAAATAAGCGCGGTGCTCGGGGCGAACCTTCAGACGTAAGTCCGCAGTCCCAGGTCTATCCATTAATAAAATTGCAAAAATCATGTTTTTTCCTTAAGTGGTTTTCCAGCTTACCAAGACTGCTTTTTACCATCAATCCAAGTTTCCTTAACCTGAATATTGCGGATCTGATCAACAGGAGTCTTTTTAGGATTTGCTGATAAGACTACTAAGTCAGCTTGTTTACCTACTTCAAGACTACCGACCTTATCGTCAAAAAACATTTCATAAGCGGCGTTGATAGTTACCGCACGAATAGCATCATCAACTGACACTCGTTCATTGGGGCCCAAAACTTTGCGCGGTTCTTTTTGCCACAGACGACCAGCACCTTCGGAAATGTAATTTAATGGTCCTACATTGGAAACTGGGGAGTCGCTATGGTAAGCAAAGCGTCCGCCCTCTCTTTTAAATGAGCCGGATGGATCAATGCGATCTGCACGCTCTGGGCCCACAATCTTGTCATGAAATGCCTCTCCCCAATAATCTACATGCCCAATCGTAAAGCCAGGAATCACGCCTAACTTCACTGCACGCTTCACCTGCTCAGGAGTATTGATTGTGAAATGCTCGATACGCAAACGACGCGCCTTTGGATCAGGTGAATTAGCTAATAACTTGGCATAGGTGTTGAGGGTTTGTTCAATAGTACGATCACCATTGGCATGCGTCGCAATCTGCCAGCCTTGATCAAAAATAGGCTTAGTCATCTTGTATATTTGATCATCAGAGTAATCTAAGTTGCCACGAAATGTTGTGCCCTTAGGGTAAATATAGGGCTCATTCAAAGCCGCAGTAATGCCTTGGGTGGATCCATCTGAAACAAACTTCACACCCACGTAACGCAATCTATCGTCACCATCATTTGGCTTGATGCCATTTGTACCGTTTGCTAATAATGGCCCATATAGATAGGCTCTAACGCGAATCGGGAAATCGCCACTATGTGTCATAGCATTAAATAATTTTGATTCATTATCTAAACCCAGCATTAAACCCAGAGTGATTTCAGCCGAAGTGGTCACGCCCTTGGAAGCAATCATCTTGGCGGTTTTTTGCATGGCTGCCGCTAATTCGGCTTCAGATGGAGGTGGCACATGCTTAAGAATGGACAAAATAGCTGGCGCCTCGACTACGACACCTGTTAAGCGTCCCTGAGCATCCCTCATATAAATGCCACCGTCTCCAGGATTGGGCGTTTTATCCGTAATGCCCGCAAGCTCAAGCGCCTTATGGTTCACATACAAAATATGACCTGATTGATTCATGACCGCAATAGGCACCTCTGTCGATACTTTATCTAAAACGTCTGCAGTTAACTCAGCCATAAAGGGTTGTGTACGAGATGGATCTACACCAAATGCACCCAACCACTGGCCTTTTGGTAGCGTCTTTAACCTTGCTTTAAGCTTTTGACTAAGCGAATCCAAGGTGTCGTACTGAGGCGTGAAATTAGATAAATTGAGCCAGAGGACTTCTGTCATCGCCGTCATCACAATGTGAATATGTGGCTCTACAAAGCCCGGCATCAATGTTTTGCCTTGAAGATCAATTACCTTAGTGTTGGCACCCTGCCATTTTTTTACGACAGTATCTTTCTTACCAACCGCAACAATCTTTCCATCTTGGATAGCAAGCGATTGCACCTCCTCGTTTTTTGCATTCACCGTCAGAATAGGTCCGCCATAAAAAATGGTGTCGGCAGACTGTCCAGCTTGATTTGTGGCTGCGTTAGCCATATGCAAGCTAGCGATGAGGCCAAATGAGAGTAAAGCTCTTTGCATTAAACGTTTCATTTCAAATCTCTTTAAGAATGGATTGGATAGCTAAGCATAGCGGAATTTGAAATGCTTACAGATAGGTAGTTTTATGGGCATAAGAAAACCACCCGGAGGTGGTTTCATATTATTTGGCGGAAGGGGCGGGATTCGAACCCGCGGTAGGCTATTAACCTACGCACGCTTTCCAGGCGTGTGACTTAAACCGCTCATCCACCCTTCCGGAACCGATGATTATACGATTGCCGAAAGGGTTTTACCCCAAATCCCAGTAAATACGCCTTAGAGAGACTCTTTAAGTTGCTCCAAGATTGCTGGGTTTTCTAAAGTGGATGTGTCTTGAGTCACTTCCTCGCCCTTCGCAATCACACGCAAGAGACGACGCATGATCTTGCCTGAACGGGTTTTAGGCAAGTTATCACCAAAGCGAACATCTTTTGGTTTGGCAATCGGACCAATCTCTTTACCAACCCAGTTACGCAGCTCAGTGGCAACCTTCTTAGCATCTTCACCAGTTGGACGACCGCCCTTGAGAACCACGAATACACAAATCGCTTCACCAGTCAGATCGTCTGGGCGACCTACTACTGCAGCTTCGGCAACTAATGGATTAGCAACTAAGCATGATTCAATTTCCATTGTGCCCATACGGTGGCCCGATACGTTCAGAACGTCATCGATACGACCAGTAATGGTGAAGTAGCCAGTTTCTTTGTTACGAATAGCACCGTCACCCGCGAGATAGAGATTGCCACCTAACTCTTCTGGGAAGTAAGACTTCACGAAACGATCCGGGTCATTCCAAATGGTACGGATCATGGAAGGCCATGGACGCTTCACAACTAAGATACCGCCGTTTCCGTTTGGAACGTCATGACCAGCTTCGTCCACAATTGCCGCCTGAATACCTGGTAACGGCAATGTGCATGAACCTGGAATCATTGGTGTTGCGCCTGGCAATGGAGAAATCATATGGCCACCGGTTTCGGTTTGCCAGAAGGTATCAGCGATTGGGCAACGTGAGCCACCCACATTCTCGTAATACCACATCCATGCCTCTGGATTAATTGGCTCGCCAACTGAACCCAATAGACGCAAAGAAGATAAGTCATAGCTCTTTGGATGCACTGCTTGATCATTACTTGATGCTTTGATCAATGAACGAATTGCAGTGGGTGCTGTGTAGAAAATCGTTGCTTTGTGTTTTTGGATCATTTCCCAGAAACGACCAGCATTTGGATAAGTAGGCACACCTTCAAACACAATCTCAGTGGCGCCTACTGCGAGTGGACCGTATGTGATGTATGAGTGACCTGTTACCCAACCAATATCAGCTGTACACCAGAAGACATCGTTTGGCTTGATATCGAAGGTCCACTTCATTGTGAGAATTGCCCACAAGAGGTAACCACCAGTTGAGTGCTGCACACCCTTTGGCTTACCAGTAGAACCAGATGTGTAGAGAATAAAGAGTGGATGCTCAGCACTGACCCACTCTGGCTCACAAGTTGTTGACTCATTGGCCACAATGTCTTGCATCCAAACGTCACGGCCCGCCTTCATATCAATCGCAGTACCTGTGCGCTTGCTCACGATCACATGCTTAACCTTGCCACACTCGCCTGTTGAGAGTGCTTCGTCGCAGATGGCTTTTAACGGTAATGACTTGCCACCACGATACTGACCATCAGCAGTAATCACAGCAACAGCGCCAACGTCAATAATGCGATCACGCAATGCTTGCGCAGAGAAACCGCCAAACACTACGGAGTGAATTGCGCCGATACGAGCACATGCTTGCATTGCCACAATACCTTCAATAGTCATCGCCATATAAATTATGACAGTGTCGCCAGACTTGATGCCCATCTTGCGCAGTGCGTTTGCCATTTTGCAAACACGCTCAAGCATCTCTTTGTAGCTAACTTTAGTAACAGTGCCATCATCAGCTTCAAAAATAATAGCGGTCTTATCACCTAGACCAGCTTCAACTTGGCGATCTAAGCAGTTATAAGAAGCATTGGTTGTGCCATCTTCAAACCATTTATAAAAAGGCGCTTTGGACTCATCCAAGACCTTGGTAAATGGCTTTTTCCAGTAGATATTCTCTTTAGCGAGGCGACCCCAGAAACCGTCATAATCTTTTTCAGCTTCAGCGCAAAGCTTTTTGTAGGCATCCATGCCTGGAATAGCCGCACCCTTTACAAAGTCTGCAGGTGGGTTAAAAACGCGGTTTTCTTGCTTTAATGGTTCCATGCTTCACTGCCCTCTTTTTAATAAACAATGTTCTTTTTTTGCCAAAAACCAGCAAAATGATGGGTTATACCCCCTCAAGAGTTACGAAGATAAGTGAAAACACTTGGGATTTGCTCTATGGCAAACCCTTAAAATAGGGCAAACCTTACTATTAATGTGGAAATAAGCCAAAAAAACCATGACTCAGATTAAACAAAACGACCTCATTCAAAGCGTTGCGGACGCATTTCAGTTCATTTCCTACTACCACCCCAAGGACTTTATTGATGCCATGGGTAAGGCTTATTCCTTAGAAAAAGGTGAGGCAGCCAAGGACGCGATTGCCCAAATTTTGACCAATAGTCGTATGTGCGCTGAAGGCCATCGCCCACTTTGCCAAGACACTGGTATTGCCGTGGTCTTTTTGAAAATTGGTATGAATGTTCAATGGGCAGATGCCACGATGAGCGTTACTGAGATGGTGAATGAAGGTGTTCGTCGCGCTTACCTTAATCCTGAGAATACTTTACGTGCCTCCGTATTAACCGACCCAGCAGGTAAACGCAAGAACTCCGGCGATAACACCCCTGCCGTGGTTCATTATGAAATTGTTCCGGGCGATGATGTTGAAGTCATTTGCGCCGCAAAAGGTGGCGGCTCTGAAAACAAAGCCAAGATGGTGATGCTTAACCCATCTGACTCCATTGTGGATTGGGTACTTAAAACTGTCCCAACCATGGGTGCTGGCTGGTGCCCGCCTGGCATTCTGGGTATTGGTATTGGTGGCACTCCAGAAAAAGCCATGCTCATGGCTAAAGAAGCTTTGATGGGTCCAGTCGATATTCAAGAATTGATTGAGCGTGGCCCTAAGAACCGCATTGAAGAATTGCGTTTAGAACTCTACGATAAGGTCAACAAACTCGGTATTGGCGCCCAAGGCTTGGGTGGCTTGGCCACCGTCTTGGATATCAAGATTTTGGACTACCCAACTCACGCCGCTTCATTACCAGTTGCCATGATTCCAAACTGCGCGGCGACCCGTCACGTGCATTTCCATTTGCACGGCGATGGCCCTGCAAAACTTCAGGCGCCCTCCCTATCCGACTGGCCTGATGTGACGTGGACACCAGACGTTCAAAAATCAAAGCGTGTGAATTTAGATACCTTGACTGCGGAAGAAGTAGCGAGTTGGAAACCAGGCGAAACATTACTGCTGAATGGCAAAATTTTAACTGGTCGCGATGCAGCACACAAACGCATTCAGGATATGCTTGCTAAAGGCGAAGAATTACCAGTGAGCTTCAAAAACCGAGTCATCTATTACGTTGGCCCAGTAGATCCTGTTCGCGATGAGGTTGTTGGTCCAGCTGGTCCCACTACTTCCACCCGTATGGATAAGTTCACTGAAATGATGCTAGCCAAAACTGGCTTGCTTTCCATGATTGGTAAAGCAGAACGTGGTCCCGTCGCAATCGAAGCCATTAAGAAACATAAGTCTGCATACCTCATGGCAGTAGGCGGTGCCGCTTACCTCGTTTCTAAAGCAATCCAGGCTTCTAAAGTAGTTGGCTTTGCTGATTTAGGCATGGAAGCCATCTATGAATTTGAAGTCAAAGATATGCCAGTGACCGTTGCCGTGAATTCGGAAGGCATCTCAATGCATGAGACTGGTCCAAAAGAATGGCAAGCAAAGATTGGCGGTATTCCCGTCAAGATTGCTTAATTCATTTTTGTTGACTAGTTTTAACTTGGTACTGAGTTGACACTGAATTGTCGTTAATAGGCGTTTTTGATTCTGGCGTTGGTGGCTTATCCATTTTGGATGAGGCGCTACGCCAGCTTCCACAACACGACTATATCTATTTAGCTGATTCAGCAAACGCACCTTATGGTGAAAAATCTCCCGATTGGATTGCGCAGCGCAGCTTAAGCCTTTGCAAGCATCTCGCTGGGGCAGGTTGTGATGCCATTGTGGTTGCTTGCAACACTGCAACTGCACAAGCAATTAAGGATATTCGCGCAGCAATCCCAATCCCCATTGTGGGGGTTGAACCAGGTATTAAGCCTGCTGCCATGCAATCGGCAAACGGCATCGTTGGCGTCCTAGCAACTGAAGCCACTTTGAAGAGTGATAAGTTCAACGCCCTACTTTCTACGCTACCTGTTGATTGTCAATTTATTAAACAAGCTGGCGCAGGTTTAGTTCCATTGATTGAAGCAGGTAAAGCGAATGATGGAGAAACCTTAGAACTTCTGGCAAAGCATTTAGAACCTATTCAGCTTGCAGGTTCGGACACCATTGTGTTAGGCTGCACCCACTATCCATTTTTAAGAAAAGCAATTCGTAAATTACTGGGTGACAAGATTACCCTCATTGATACCAGTGAAGCGGTAGTAAAACAATTGAAGCGACAATTAGAGGGGCTTGCACTTAATCCAGCAGCAGATTTTCCTAACGCCGATACAGCGCGATATGGTGCGGTACATTTTTTTAGCAGCAAAGATGAGCATGCACTTTTGAAGATGGCGCAAGATTTAATGCACTCCGATCTAAAGAACCACCGCGTTAGTACAGCGCAGCTGGGATCTGTGTCATGAGTCCATTTTGGCAAAAGGTTGATGAACGTCTACCGTTTACAAAAAGCGAACGCATTATTATTGGTATTGTGCTGTTGCTGCATGCATTACCAGCTTTAGAATTTTTACACTG
This sequence comes from Polynucleobacter sp. MWH-UH23A, assembly GCF_040409805.1. NCBI lineage: Bacteria > Pseudomonadati > Pseudomonadota > Betaproteobacteria > Burkholderiales > Burkholderiaceae > Polynucleobacter > Polynucleobacter sp. MWH-UH23A. Next base: position 858,620 of record NZ_CP099572.1, on the reverse strand, counting down.
GTCTTCTAAACCTACCCGTGTAGATGACGAACGCGTCATGGCGAACCTTGTGAGTCCCGATACTGCCTCAAGCAAAAGTCAGCAACCCCCTGCGCCACCGCCAAAACCTAAAGAAGAGCCAAAAAAGAAAACTGTAGAGGACAAGACTTCTCCAAAAATACCTACACCCCAAACGCAAAATACCCCTACACAAAAGAGTGAATCATCTGCTCAAAGTCAGACACAAAATGCCGCTGTAGCACCAGCAACTTCAGGCGGAGCAAGTGGCACCCCTATACAAACAGACATTGGTAAACTGATTGTCGTGTTCCAGCCTGATGCTGATGCGTATTACCCTTCGTTCTCCAAGAGATCTGGAGAGCAAGGAACGGTAGTGGTGCGTTTAATTATTTCTGAAACGGGTGAAGTTGAAGATGTTGCCATATTGCAATCAAGCACCTTTCCTAGACTTGATCGCGCTGCTACCGATATCGGCCGACGTTACCGCTTTAAACCTTTTTTAGTCAATGGCTCACCCCAACGAATTTCAACGAATCTTTTAATTAAATTTAACCTCAAGAATTAAGTGCTATGAATACACCATTTGGAATTGCAAATCTCTGGCTTGAAGGCGACGGCATTACCCGCTTTGTGGCAATTGCTCTGCTAGCCTGCTCAATCATCACTTGGGTTATTTTGCTTACCCGTCTTTGGGAATTGCGCAATCTTCGCAAACTCAAACCTGAGCTTGATCAATTTTGGCATGCGAACTCATTTGAGCAAGGCTTGCAATCCTTTAGCACCCCCGCTAGCAATCCTTACTATCAGATTGCCAAATCTGCGAGCAGCGCTTCTGTTCACCATCAAGGTCAATCAAGCAATCATCGTGAATTGCTCCAAACCTTGAACTATTCAGAGTGGATGGCAAGAAACATTAAGAACAGCATTGATGGCGTAGCCGCCAGCCTGCAAAAGGGTCTAACCTTTTTAGGCTCAACTGGTGCAACCGCACCTTTTATTGGTCTATTTGGTACCGTATGGGGCATCTACCATGCCTTGATCTCTATTAGTAGCTCTGGCAGCGCCCAAATTGATCAAGTGGCCGGTCCGATTGGTGAGGCGTTGATTATGACCGCCCTAGGTCTTGCTGTGGCGATTCCAGCGGTATTGGGCTTTAACGCGATTAATCGCGCTAATAAATTGTTTGTGGCCGACCTCAATCGATTCGGCAATGATTTGTTAGCTTATTTTGTCACTGGCGCCCGCGTGAATTCTGGAGAATAAGCATGGCGTTTCATTTGCAAGACGATCAAAACGATGACGCCATCATGGCGGAAATCAATATGACACCCATGGTCGATGTCATGTTGGTATTGCTCATCATCTTTATCATCACCCTTCCCGTTATTCAGCAAGCGGTAAAAGTTGAGTTACCTAAAGCCAATAGCGTGCGTAATGAAGTCAAACCTGAATCCGTGCAATTGACGATTGATGCTAAAGGTCAAATTTTTTGGAATAGCACTCAAATCGACCTCAAGACCTTTGATGGCTATGCAGAAAAAGCAGCACAAAAAGATCCACAACCAGAAATTAATTTGCGTGCCGACAAAGCTGTGAAGTATGAATATGTCGCCCAAGTACTGGCCGCATCCCGCCGTGCAGGGCTAACAAAACTGGGGTTTGTGACAGAGCCTAACTAGCGTTCTAAAAGTCTGCAGCTTATTTGCTGGTGACTCGGTAAGGCATCTTCGTTAGCGCACAATTCTCTTCGGTAACTTGCGTGCCATTGCCAATGGTGGCACCCAAAATGCCACCTTGAATTTTTTCTACTTTTTTTAACTTTCCTGTAATTGGGTCTAGCGTCATTTGCGTTGAAACTGTTCCCGCTGGATAAGAAATATCCATCACCTTTTCTGGCTCGAAACTCGCCTCAATCGAAATCACAATATTAGGTCTAGCCAAAGTCACACTCTTGACTACTTGTTTGCCGAATTCATCGGAACGATCCAAATCTCGATCATCTAGATATACCTTAGCTTTTTGACTACCTGAGGCCAAGGTAATTTTCATATCGTACTCTTCCGTGTAATCCTTTTCTTTTCTTGTACAACGAAACTCCATGACATCAATCGACCACGCTAATGCAGAGATTGAATACAGGCAAAGACAAACGAGGATTTTGATCAGATTCATAAGAAATGAATACAAGGAATTTGGATTTGGTGCCCGGGGCCGGAATCGAACCGGCACGACTGTTTAGGTCGCAGGATTTTAAATCCTGTGTGTCTACCGATTTCACCACCCGGGCTCGCACAAGCAATTATTGCCGCGCTATGTAAATCAAGACAGCCCAAATTTTAGCATGTGCGCCAGAAACAGCCCAAGGTGACCCATAGCACTTAAGACTTACTGGCATACCGCCCAAAAACATTAAAATATTTATATGAATTCTCAGAGAAAGATGGCTGGCATTTACAAACTCTTACGACCGCTTCGTTGGATTGCTGGGGGTGCCATATTGATGATGCTGGCAATTGTTATTGCTTACCTATATTCAGCCCAATCCAACCCCTCTGGGAAAAGAACCATCAAAAGCTTGGGCGATTCTGTTGTTATCTCCTTTGATGAAACCGGCATCCCTCATATCAAAGCTAAAAGCCAAACTGATGCCTTGTTTGCATTAGGTTACCTTCACGCAACTGAGCGCTCTTGGCAACTAGAAATGAATCGCCGCATCGCTAGCGGGCGACTCTCTGAAATTCTGGGTTCTGAAACGGTCAATATTGATAGATTCATTCGGACTCTTGGCATAAAGCGTGCAGCCGAAAAACAATTTGACAAATATCCAGTTGCCGCAAAAAGATTACTTCAAGCATACTCAGATGGTGTCAACGCTGGTAACGCTAACTTGGGTTGGGCACTACCGGTGGAGTATTTTTTAACAGGCTCTAAACCAGGGCATTGGTCGCCTACTGATAGCGTAGCCTGGATGCTGATGATGGCGTATGACCTTGGGGGTAATTGGCAAAAAGAATTGCAACGTTTAGAGCTATCGCAATATCTCAGCACCAAACAAATCTGGGAGGTAATGCCATCCTTTCAGCCCAATGGTGAGACTCTCACTACAACGGACTTTGCCAAACTCTATAAAGAGCTCGATGTATTTAACGCACAGACCGGGCCAGCCAATAATAAATCCAAAAAACTACCAGCCACCGAGCTTACCCACGTTGATCTTCCAGGTGGTAAGGATGGCATTGGTTCTAATAATTGGGCATTAAGCGGGAAACTTACCGAAACTGGCAAGCCCCTCTTAGCCAATGATCCGCATCTAGGCTTATCGGCACCAGCTATCTGGTATTTTGCGCATCTTGATGCCCCAGGACTCAATGTGATTGGCGGCACCCTACCTGGCATTCCAGCAATTGTGCTTGGTAGAGCTGAAAAGTATGCATGGAGCTTTACGAACACTAACCCCGATGTCCAAGACACTTATCTTGAACAAGTGGACCCCAATAATCCAGGAATGTATCGCGGCCCAAATGGCATGCTGCCTTTCACGGTGCGTCAAGAAATCATTGATATCAAGGATTCAGCCCCACTCACTTTTATTGTGAAAGAAACGCGGCATGGGCCCGTAATTTCAGACTCATATGCACGAGTGAAACGGCTCATTGATACCGATCGATATGCACTGGCTCTTCGCTGGACTGCGCTGGATCAAGAAAATCAATCCGTGGTCGGTTTACTTGAAATGAACCGCGCCAAAGATTTGGATTCTTTTAAAGCAGCCTTACATAAGAATTACGCACCCATGCAAAACGTGGTGATGGCTGATGTGGATGAAAACATTTCTTATCAAGCCGCTGGTGTTGCACCTAAACGAGTCATTCACCAGGGTTTATATGGCGTAGCACCTGCGCTTGGCTGGGAAAAGCAGTATGACTGGGCAGGATATGTTCCATTTGACCATTTGCCAGCCATTAATAATCCTGAGCAAGGTTGGATTGCTACGGCAAATCAACGGATTATCGCTACTAATGACCCAAATCCGCTCACTGGAGATTGGGATCTATCGGCTCGCTACGATCGCATAGTTGATCTCATTAATTCTAAGCAGACCCATAGTTTTGCCGACATGAAGGTAATGCAGTCTGACACCCTCTCCTTAAGCTCGCTTCCACTGTTAGATTTATTTAAATCTAGTAAATCAAAGCATCCACTAGCAAATCAAGCTATGGAAATGAGCAAAGACTTCAATGGCGACATGAAAGTAGATAGCTCAGCAGCCCTGATTTTTAATGCTTGGGCAGATCAACTCACGCGTAACGTTTTTTCAAGACTTGGTTATATCTTCACGCAAACCTATGGCGATAAAAATTATCGAGGAGGCTTGCTAGGTGTTTTAAAAAATCCTGATAGCCCTTGGTGTGACGATCCCAAAACGCAAAATATTGAAAACTGCCAGGACTCAGCTGATCAAGCGCTCGATAAAGCACTAGACTATCTAAGCAAGCAATATGGAAACGATCCAAAATCCTGGTCATGGGGTAAGGCTCACATTGCTATTTCAGAGCATCGCCCACTAAGCAAAGTACCTCTTATCGGAAAACTATTTAATATCAGTACGCCGTTTCCTGGAGATAGTAATACCGTCAATGTAGGTCGCCTGGAATTATTGCGCTCAGACAATCCTTATGAAACGCTTCAGGCCCCAAGCCTGCGTACTATTTATGACTTATCCGATCTTGAGAAGTCGCTCTTTATTTATCAAGCTGGGCAGTCTGGCTGGGTTCAAAGTCCTTGGTACCGTAATATGAATTCTCTATGGGCTAAGAATGAGTACCTGCCCTTACAAATGAAGCCAGAGAAGGCAGCTCGCACTCTAGAGTTAAGCAATAAGTAAGCTCTTATATGGCAAAGCTGTGATAGCTGTATAAAATGCTAAATACATTAAATGTTTTGCTAACGTTTTGTTGCATTGCTCATTTTTTAAGGTAAATCAATGAAAAACATTCTTTTGGCTTTGCTTACTGCTTCAGCACTTTTTATTGGTGCACAAGGAACTGCTAATGCCGCATGGAAAGAATTAGGCTCTAATGCACTCATGACGGTATATGTCGATTTGGATACTGTACAAACGCAAGGTGAGAAAACTCAAATTATTTCTATGCTGGACTTTAAAAAGCCGGGCACCAATCCAACTAACAAAGAAGCCGTTAGCTCCATCATTGGCTTAAATGAATATGATTGTCCATCAGTGAGCTATCGCCCTATTGCCTATAAAGAATTTTCTGGAAACAAGGGTTCTGGAAAAGTAGTCTCGGAGAGCAATACTCCCGATAGCAAATACGAGCCCGTAGTTAGTGAAAGCTGGACAGCTGGCGTATTCAATTCTGTCTGTAAAGTGGCTAAGTAATACAAGCTAGATGTATGCGGGCTTTTTGGATTACCGCACTTTGCTTCATCAGCACAATTTTCTTGCCTGGCTGTGCCGCACCAATCGCCGCGATTGGTGCCAGCAGTACAGCAGCCGCAAGTTCGGCCGGCACTAGCGTTGCAGCGGTTGCGGTAGCTAACCCCGTTACTGCAACCAGTGTGGCGTCAACTGTTACTACAGGCAAATCGCCTTTAGAGCATGTGGCATCGGCAGCTACCAAAAAAGAGTGTAGCTTCACCAATATTGTTGGCCCCAAACCTATCTGTGAGGATGTGGTGATGCCTAAGGTCATCGATAAAAGCTCACCGCTTACTGGCCCAGCCGACCAACCCAAAGACCCTGGCAAGTAATAATTGCTTTGAATGTAGTCATTACCAACTGGTAAAGGCTAAAATCAGGGTTTACCAGCACTATTTACGCTTCTCAAGATGACAACTGAAAACTATTACCTCACCCTAACCTGCCCAAACAAACCTGGAATTGTGGCCGCCGTATCCACTTATATCTTCCAAGCAGGTGGCGACATCGAAGAGGCGCAACAGTTTGATGACAAAGCATCAAAACGCTTCTTTATGCGCGTTAGCTTTAGCTGTCCAACAGATGGCAATACTTTGCGATCTGGTTTTACCGAAATCGCAAAACGATTTGAGCTCACTTGGAATCTACGTGCAGTAAAAGACCTGAAACGCGTTCTCATCATGGCCTCTAAATTAGATCATTGTCTAGTTGATCTTCTCTATCGCTGGCGTATTGGCGAGCTGCCGATGATTATCTGTGGCATTGTTTCAAATCACCCGCGTGATGTTTATGCCAGCATTGATTTTGCTGATATCCCCTTCTATCACCTACCAGTAACCCCTGAAACCAAGCCTGCCCAAGAAGCAAAACTTTTGGACATCATTGCCGAATCGAAAGTGGATATGGTGATTTTGGCGCGCTATATGCAAATTCTCTCAGATGACTTGTCTACTAAGTTATCAGGCCGCTGTATTAACGTACACCACTCTTTCTTGCCTAGCTTTAAAGGGGCTAAGCCATACCATCAGGCGCACGCGCGCGGTATTAAGCTGATTGGCGCAACTGCGCACTTTGTTACAAGCGATTTGGATGAAGGTCCAATTATTGAGCAAGATGTCACTCGCGTTACTCACGGCGATACCCCAGAGGACCTCGTACGTAAGGGCCGCGATTTAGAGCGCACCGTTCTTTCACGCGCTCTGCGCTACTACTTGCACGACCGCGTCTTAATCAATGGCGCTACCTCAGTCGTATTCTCTGATTAATTAGCTTTTTGTTTCACTACGGCCTTACCCCTGGAGACTCCAGGGGAAGCCCGCGTGCACGCGCTGCTAGAAATAACTCAAGCTGCGCCATCTCAGGAGAACCATACTCAAACTGTTGAGCCCTAACACCGCTCATACAGTTGCGTAGACGGCGCTGCAAAGAGCCCAGAGTTTGCCACTCCAAACGGTAGATTGGATATGCATTTGGATGTCCTTGTGGAATCACTGCGCCGCCCAATTTAAGCCCCGCACGCTCTTCATGACACTGAGCACAGGATAAATTGAGTTGCCCCATTCGTTCGTAAAAAGTCTTGCGACCTTTTTGCATAGCGCTTTTGTTTTCAGGAGTCTCGCGAACAGCGATTGGCAAACCTTTTGACTGATATGCAATATATGCTGTAAGTGCAAGAAGGTCTTTGCTCTCATAAGCCAGAGGCGTTTGTTCTTGTGCCTGAGTTCTGCATTGATTGATTTGCCCCTCTAGGGTTTGTAATTTGGCTTTCATCATTTTGGGGAAAGCGGTGGCAACTCCACGCATCGACTTTTTTGCATCACCATGACAACTGGCACATGATTTTCCATTTTTCTCAGATTGCTTATTCCACAGGGCCTCGCCGTCACCAACCCAGAACATTGCTGGATTTAAGCTTGCATCGTCTTGCATCGCTTTATTTTCAGCCGACATCAGTTCATAGCTAGACTGAAGCTTTGATTTGTTTAGCTCTGACGCGCTACTGCCTGCAGAAGCAAAGAAATAGAAGAGACCAAATACAAAAGCCCAGCTTTTTGAAATACTCATGAAACCGTAATGTGGGCTTGATTGATTGCTTCGTAACCATCATCACCGACCCATCTAAATTCCAAATTACCCGTCTCTGTGGCAATAGTAGTGAAAATAATTAATGGGTTAGCGCCAGTACCGGGATAAAAATCCGCCCTGAATACTTCTACATTGTTATAGGTGCAGGTGAATTCCCGAATAATGTCGCGAGGAATCAATTTACCGCCTTCGGTATATCGAAAACCAGACTCCATATCGTGCTGTGCTATTGCACGAATCTCAATAATCGAACCCTGCTTTGCAGTGGTTGGCATGGTGATGGAAGTGCGTGATGTTTTACTCATATCCAAACCTTCACACAAGTTCTGTACAAGCTGAGAGTGTTACCAAAGTCTCAGCAGAGCCTTGATAAAAACTGCCATCGCTCATTTGCGCGATTGCCCACACAGTTTGGCTGTCTGCCAAACGTACACGAGTCGTAATATTGGCAGTTCCAGATCGCGGCGTTAAGTGCACCGTAAATATATTGGGCAAAGGGTTGCCTTCTGCAATGACGTGAACGGATTTAACATAATCATTAGCAGTCATTGGGCTCTCAACGCTCAGCTTGAGAACAACTAAGTTTCCGTTTTCTACAAGCGGCGGAATAACTAACTTCACCTTGCCATCAATGATGGGCTTACCTCCTGTGATTTCTTGTATGGCCTTTGTTGCATCCTCCTTTTTGGCCAGCACATTCAAAGGACTAAACCAAGTGCCCAAAGCAAAAATACTAAGACTTTGAATACTTTTTAACCAACGGCGGCGACTTAATTGCATCTTCATAATTCAATAGGTGTTTTTATTGCTGATTGTTTTTGTTTGTTGATTCACATTTTGAAGGGTTAATAGGAAGGCGACAACATCTTCTATTTCTTGCGCACTTAAAATCGTTTGGCCTGCAAACTTACTCGCTACACGATTTAAATGATCTGTACGGTAATAAGACGGCATGATGGTATTGGGGTTGAAATAACTTGCATTGACGAGTCTGGCACGCAGTTGTGGGGCAGTCAAAGAGCCAACACTACTAGCCAGATCGGGAGCTAAATTACCCTGAAATCGCTCCTCTGGAAAAGGTCCGCTATGACAAAGAATGCATAGCCCTGTTTGACGACTTAAGACAATCGCACGACCATGCTGTGCGTCTCCGGGAGTAGCAGTCAGAGGCTTTTCAATCTGACCCGCCACTATTTGTTGCGCCAATACTCCAGAGAAACTAAGGGCGCCTAGCAATATGATCGCTAGAACGCCCCTCTTGCTCATCTAGTGCAATTCTCCAGATTAAACGAGCTTGATACCACTATTTTTCAGAGGCACTGTACGGTAACGCTTGCCGGTAGCACGGTAAATCGCATTGAGCACCGCAGGTGCAGCAACCGCAATCGTTGGCTCACCAACTCCGCCCCAATCTTTACCGCCACCCTGAATAATGATGGTTTCGACTTTTGGCATTTGCGAGAGTCGAATCGAGTTAAAGGTATCAAAGTTCTTCTGCACAACAGCGCCCTTCTCGATCGTAATTTCTTCTTCAAAGAGTGCAGATAGGCCGTACACGAAAGAACCAGATACTTGACGATTGACTTGTGCTGGGTTCACTACATAACCAGGATCGGTAGCAGCAACAATGCGATGAATCTTCACTTCATTGCCATTCTTCACAGAAAGTTCACATGCTGCTGCAACGTAGCTACCGAATGAGCGCATCTGCGCAACCCCACGATAAACACCAGGGGCAGCAGGCTTGGTCCAGCCAATGCCATCAGCAACTGCATTCAAAACCGCTTCTGCTCTTGGGAAGTCCTTCATATGCTTACGGCGGAACTCCACCGCATCCATACCAGTTGCTTCAGCCAATTCATCCATAAAGGTTTCAATAAAAATGGCGTTTTGATTGACGTTAACACCGCGCCAGAATCCTGGTGGGACATGGGTATTACGCATTGCATGATCAATCGTCAAGTTGGGGAAACTATAGGTAATACCGTGTTCACCACTTGGGTCGAGACCTTGAAATGCCAACGGATCTTTACCTTTGTTGGCAGCTACAACAGCTGGGCGTACTGCGGCCAAGATAGACTGGCCTGACAAACGCATATTCAAACCAGTGACATTTTTCTTGTCATCGATCGCTGCTGTCATCTTGCACATCATCACCGGATGGTAACGACCTTGCGTCATATCCTCTTCGCGAGTCCAAATCAACTTGATCGGCGTACCAGGCATTTGTTTTGCAATGTTCACCGCCTGGGTTGTGTAGTCCTGGAAAGCGCCACGACGACCAAAGCCGCCTCCAAGGTTCACTTTGTAGACGTTACATTTCTCAGCAGGCAAACCAGAGGCTGCAATCACTGCCGCCAAAGATGCCTCGCCGTCTTGAGTAGGCACCCAAGCTTCACAAGAATCCGGAGTCCATTTTGCTGTAGCTGTTTGCGGCTCAAGCGTTGCATGGTTTAAGAATGGATAGAAATAAGTTGCCTCTATCTTTTTAGACGCATTAGAGAGAGCGGATTTAACATCGCCGTTAGTGTTATGAACAAATGCATCATCTGCATTCAGGCCATCTTCAAGCATCTTCTTAATTGAGGCGCTTGAGACATCGCCATTAGCGCCGTTATCCCAAACAATATTGACTTGGTCTAAAGCAGTTTTAGCTTGCCAGAAAGTATCAGCCACCACAGCAACTGCTGAATCACCAACTTGCACTACCTTCTTTACGCCTTTCATGCTCTGAGCTTTAGCGGCGTCATAACTCTTTACCTTTCCACCAAATACAGGAGATTCTTTGATGTTGGCAACCAACATGCCTGGCATCTTAAGGTCAATTGCATATATCTGACGACCCGTTACCTTATCGGAGACGCCATCAATACGATTGACTGATTTACCAATGAGTTTCCACTCTTTTGGATCTTTTAAAGGAACTTCTGTTGGCACTGGCAGTTGTGATGCCGCTACAGAAACTTTTCCAAACGTTGTTTTGCGTCCTGATGGAGTATGGGTAATCACGCTGTTAGCAGCAACGCACTCTGAGGCCGGGACATTCCATTGATTCGCCGCCGCCTGAATTAACATCATGCGGGCGGCTGCGCCACCTTTGCGTACATACTGCTCAGATGTACGAATGCCGCGGCTACCACCAGTAGAGTAACTACCCCATACGGCTTTGCGCTTTAAACTTTCAGCGGGGCTTGGATACTCATAGTTGACCTTCTTCCAATCACACTCTAACTCTTCAGCAACCATCTGAGCCAAACCAGTAATCGTGCCTTGACCCATTTCAGAACGAACAATACGAACTACAACATCATCATTTGGCTTAACCACTACCCATACACCAATCTCTGGAGTAGCCAAAGGTGCCATAGAAGTAGTGCCTGTGCCCATAGCCGCATGGGCATTGGACATAAAACTTAAATCAAAACCGATAGCTAAGCCCGTAGCAATAGCGCTAGAACCAACAACAAACTGACGGCGGGAAGTATTAATTGCATTAGTCATGATTACCCCCTTAAGCCTTGCTAGCAGCATGAATGGCCGCGCGCACTTGTTGAAATGTGCCGCAACGGCAGATATTAGTGATGGACTCATCAATCTGAGCATCGGTTGGTTTTGGATTATTGCGTAGCAATGCGGTTGTTGCCATCACCATGCCAGATTGACAGTAGCCACACTGAGGCACTTGATTATCAACCCAAGCTTTTTGAACTTTAGAGAGCTGTCCGCTCTTCTCAAGACTCTCAATCGTTTCAATTTTTTTACCTTCAGCTGCAGCAACCGGCAAGGAGCAGCTACGTACTGCTTGGCCCTCAAACAACACAGTGCATGCACCACATTGACCAACACCGCAACCATACTTGGTGCCAGTTAAGCCGATTTGTTCTCGTATTACCCATAGCAATGGAGTATCTGGATCAACGTCCACTTTGTATTTTTTGCCATTGACATTTAAATCGGCCATTACGGTCTCCTATTGGTCTCTTTTTGTATTCGTTTTAATAAATGAGGGGATTAACCCCTTCGCTTTTGTGCTCTTATCTTAAACAAGAATTAATTTATTGCTATGCAACATAAATGAGAGCCTGTAATATCAATTCATGATTTTTGGCCTAGTTCAAATCCTCCTCTTTCAAAGCCTTGGTGAGCTGGTTTCTAAGTTCCTTCTACCCACCCTCCCAGGCCCAGTTATTGGGCTAGTTCTATTAGTTTGCTGGCTTGTCATACGCAAAGGCATCAATGCGGAGCTGGCAGCTGTAGCAGACACTTTTAGTCAATACCTTGGCCTCTTATTTGTACCTGCCGCTGTCGGGGTGGTTCTATTTCTGCCGCAACTCAAGGCAAACGCCTTTGCGATCATTACAGCACTCATTGGTAGCGTCATCCTCACGATAGGCTCTAGCGCTGTCGTTGTTCGCTTTCTGAGCAAGAAAGAAAATCATGAGTGAGAAGCATTCCATCGTAGAAATTTGGGTATACCTATCCGGTAGCCCCCTATTCGCACTCTTTATTACCTTGGCAGCCTATCAAATTGGGTTAACTATCTATAAGCACTCAAAACAAAATCCATTGGCCAATCCTGTGGCGATTGCAATTTTGATTGTGGCTAGCATCATCCAACTGATTGATATGCCCTATTCAAGTTATTTTGAAGGTGCGCAATTTATTCACTTCTTATTAGGCTCAGCAACAGTATCACTTGCAATCCCAATCTACCGAGGCCTGAACAGTCTTAAAGGTCGCTCCATTCCCCTATTGGCTTCGCTGTGCACGGGCGGCTTGGTGTCTATTGTGAGTGCGGTAGGTATTGCTACCCTCCTTGGGGCTGATAACAGCATCACTGGAGCCATGTATCCCAAGTCTGTGACTGCGCCGATTGCAATGGGTATTGCAGAAAGAATCAATGTTTCGCCAACACTAACTGCTATCTTTGCAGTCAGCACTGGAATACTGGGTGCAATCCTAGCGCCATTTGTTTTAAATGCGCTTGGTATGAAAGCATGGTGGCAACGAGGATTTGCAATTGGTATCGGTGCTCATGGCATCGGTACCTCACGTGCTTTTAGTATTCACCCAGAAGCGGGAACCTATGCAAGTTTGGCGATGGGAATGAATGGCGTTATTAGCGCCGTTGCCATTCCCATCATTTATCACATATTGAATCGTTGAGAGACCGCTAAAACTACTCAGTTTTAATCTGAGCCGCCTTCACAATAGGCGCAAACCGAATCAGGTCACCCTTAATTTGATCCCCAAACTTTTCAGGGGTACCGGGCGAAGGGAAGATGCCCATCGATAATAGTTTTGCTCTACCCTCAGGAGAATTCAATATCTCATTTAAGGCTTGATTCAGTTTATTAATGATTGGTTTGGGTGTCTTTGCTGGTGCCAGCAATCCAACCCAGTCATCAATCACAAAATCCTTAACTCCACTTTCTATAAAAGTTGGTACATCAGGCATGCTGGGACTACGTTTTGCACTCGACACTGCAATCGCTTTAATTCTTCCAGTGGCAACGTATTGGTTTGCTCCGGCAACAGCCGTGTACACCAATGGAATATTGCCTCCCAATAAATCTAGTAATGCCTGACCACCCCCTTTGTAGGGAACATGCACGAGATTGGCGCCAGTCTTTTGCTTAAATAATTCACCGGCAATATGCGGTGTTCCACCTGATCCTGATGTTCCATATGAAAGACCGTTGCGATCTTTTTTCGAAATCGCAATCACATCCCCCAGGGTCTTACCTGGGAAATCATTATTAGCAACGATGATTAAGATAGCATCACCAATTTTTCCAATGGGGCTAAAGTCTTTAACGCTGTCAAAAGGAACCTTATCAAACAAAGATGGATTAATCGATAGCGTTCCCGCATACCCGAGCAATAAAGTGTAGCCATCAGGTTCTGCAGTCGCAACCATTTGGGTGCCGATATTTCCAGAGGCGCCTGGTTTGTTGTCGGCAATCACTTGCTGCCCAAGCTTTAATGACAACTGTTCAGCTATAAAACGGCCTGATGTATCGGTTACGCCGCCGGGTGTAAAAGGAATAATTAAACGAATTGGGCGATTGGGGTAATTTGCTTGCGCATAGCTATTTGTTGCCAGAAGCGAGCCAAACAGAAAAAATACCGTTAGAAACTTAGGAATACATTTCATAGAAAGCCCCTTATTTAACTTCTACAAATCGTTTTTCAAATTCCCATACATCTTCAAAACCCATTAGTTTTGATAATTCACCGAAGTCAAACAAATCAACGGGATTGTTAATAGATGAACCAGAGTCTTTAAAGTGCTTATAGACGCCAGTCATTGCTTGTACAGAGGCCAGCAAGGCCGTCACTGGAAAAATCGCAATCTTGTAACCGAGCTGCTCGAGTTCCACCTTGGATAAAACGGGGGTTCTACCCTTCTCAACCATATTAGCTATCAATGGATGATCTGGAAAGGTCTGGCCGATTTTTCTCATCTCATCTTGTGTTTCGGGGGACTCAATAAAAAGAATGTCAGCCCCTGCACGAGCATATGCCTCGCCTCGGCGCAATGCCTCATCCAAACCTAGTGTTGTCCTGGCATCAGTTCTGGCAATAATTTTGAAGTTTGGGTCACTTCGAGAGGTTACGGCGACCTCAATTTTTTTCACCATATCCTCCATGGGAATCACTCTGCGCCCAGGGGTGTGCCCACATTTTTTTGGAAACTCCTGGTCTTCTAGTTGAATAGCTACTGCACCTGCAGCTTCATACCCACGAATAGTGTGGCGAACATTAAGCAATCCACCGTAACCAGTATCACCATCAGCAATTAAGGGCGTTTTAGCCATACCTGCCATGGTGTTTACTCTCCCAACCATTTCTGTATAAGTTGCTATGCCTGCATCCGGCAAACCTAGCAAAGAAGCAACAGTGCCATAACCGGTCATATAAAGTGCATCAAAGCCCATGCGGTCTGCTAAACGCAATGAGACCATTTCATAAACACCGGGGGCAACAATCAATCCCGGTTTACTTAGGCGCTGGTTATATTCAATTCGCTGCTTGCTCATGTGTCACCTATCGATCCATCTCTAGTTGAATTACTTTGTATTTAGTTATTTAAGAATTGATTTTCATTGCAGCATCAACTGCATCGCCAAGAACGCTACAGAGAAATTCCACTTCTTTTGGCTCTGAAATAAATGGTGGGCCTACAGCAATCACATCGCCCGCTACTCGCACTAGTGCGCCACGCTCAATGCAGGCCTCTAAAACCTTAAGGGCTCGTAAGCCCGGCTTACCTGCAATAGGCTCAAGCTCTATCGCTCCAGATAGTCCAAAGTTTCGAATATCCAATAAGCCTAATTTTCCTTTCATGGCGTGCAAGCCGTTTTCTAGAACGGGCTCTAAAGTCTTTGCGCGATTCACTAAATCATCCGACTCAAATATATCGAGCACCGCATGTCCTGCAGCAGTTGGTATCGGGTGTCCTGAATAGGTATAACCATGGAAGAATTCAATTGCCTGCTCTTGTCCACCATTGGCAATGATGCTGTCATAGATATCGCCACGAACAATCACCCCACCTAATGGAATCACACCATTAGTAATCGCCTTGGCAAAAGTAATCATGTCTGGAACTACACCAAATCGATCTGCGCCAAAATTAGCGCCTAGACGACCAAAGCCGGTAATCACTTCATCAAAGATCAATAAGATGCCATGTTTAGTACAAATCTCACGAATTTTTTGAAGATAACCTTGTGGGGGCACTATCACACCCGTTGAACCCTGCACAGGCTCCAAAATTACTGCTGCAATCGTATTGGCATCATGCAAGGCAACGATCTTTTCTAACTCATCAGCTAGGTGAGCACCCCAAGTTGGCATCCCTTTTGAAAAAGCCATCTGAGAAAGGTTTAGTGTGTGCGGTAAATGATCGACACCGGGCATCATCATGCTGGCAAACATTTTGCGATTGGCAACCATTCCCCCAACCGAAATACCACCCATACCAACGCCATGGTAGGCACGATCCCGACCAATCATGCGAATGCGAGAGGCATTGCCCATCACACGGTGATATCCAATAGCAATCTTTAAGGCAGTATCAACAGCCTCTGAACCCGAGTTTGTAAAAAAGACTTTGTCCAAACCTTTCGGAGCCATGTCTGCAATACGAGTTGCTAGGCGAAAGGTTTCTTCGCTTGCCATCTGAAATGCGGGGCAATAATCCATCGTTTCATATTGTTTAGATATCGCCGCACCAATACGTGGATCAGCATGCCCCAAAGGTGAGCACCAAAGACCAGACAGGCCATCAAAGAGCTTACGCCCATGATCATCGTAGTAGTAAGCTCCCTTTGCGGACTGCATGATCTTGGGATGTTGGTGAAAATATCGATTGGGCGTGAATGGCAGCCAATATGCTGACATATCCACTCCCTTTAAGGTTTTATTGCTTGCACTCATTTTGCTGTCTCTGAAGTTTTCTATATTTAGTTATATTGGAATATCTAATACTATATTACCCATTGAATTAGCGGAATCTGAAATGACCTTAACCAAATCTCTTCTATTAAGTATTGGCATCTTTGCAGGCTTATGCGGATCTGTTTTTGCTGCAAATGAAACCGATTGGCCCAAGAAACCCATCGTTGCGATAGTGTCCTTTCCTGCTGGTGGCTCCACTGACATTTTTGCTAGAAGTGTCACCGCTCCACTAGCAGAAGCTTTGGGTCAATCCGTTGTAGTTGACAACAAACCAGGCGCGGGTGGAATGATTGGTCTTCAAGCGGCAGCAAAGGCTGCACCAGATGGCTATACGATTCATATTAGCGCCCTTACCAATCAGTCAATATCTTCGGCGCTATTTAAAAATCCTCCTGCTGACTTACAAAAAGATTTTGTTCCAGTTGCATTAATAGGCGCCGTTCCACATTTGATCGTGATCAACCCAACCGTTCCTGCAAAGAACCTTCCTGAGCTGATTGCATTTATTAAATCTAAAAAAGGAAATTTTAATTACGCTTCTCAAGGCAACGGAAGTCTTTCGCACTTGGAATCAACTATGTTTATGGAGCGCATTGGCGCCAGTGGAACCCATATTCCTTATAAAGGTAGTAGCTTCGCTCTGCCCGATCTAATAGCCGGCAATACCTTGATGATGTTTGATAGCGTGACCGCCTCCTTACCACATATTCAAAGCGGTAAATTACGCCCGATTGCCATTGCAGCTGCTGACCGATCCCCTCTTATGCCAAACGTGCCCACCTTAGGCCAGGACGGCATGAAATCATTTGATGTTGAAAACTTTTATGCAGTCTATGTTCCAAAAGGTACATCGCCCGCTATTGTTGCCAAGCTTGAACGTGAAATTCGCAAGATATTGACGAATCCTGATTTCAAAACACGCATGGCCGCTCAAGGCATTCATCCGCAATTTGCCAATTCTGAGAAGCTTGCTGAAATTACTACAAATGAAGCAAATAAATGGGAGAAAGTAGTAAAGTCTGCCAATGTCAAAGTTGATTAAATTTCAGAAAAATTAGTTCATGTTAATTTCCCCTCCCTTTGGTGGCGGTCGCGCTCCTGTTTTAGCTAAAAATACGGTTGCCAGCTCTCAGCCGCTAGCAACTCAAGCTGGCATTGAAGCATTACAAAATGGTGGTAATGCAGTTGACGCCGCCTTAGCTACAGCAATCACGTTAACAGTAGTTGAACCCACTATGAACGGTCTTGGTGGGGACGGCTTTGCCATTTTGTGGGATGGCAAACAAATTCATGGGCTAAACGCTTCAGGTCGCGCTCCCGCAGCTTGGACACCTGAGTATTTTTCTAGTAAATCAGCAATGGATTTAATTGGCTGGGGCACAGTAACAGTGCCCGGCATGGTGTCCGGTTGGGTTGCATTATCAAAAAAGTTCGGCAAGCTCCCTTTTGCGCAGTTATTCAAGCGTGCAATTGATTATGCAGAGAATGGCTTTCCCGTTTCACCTGTTATTGCGCGCCAATGGCGTGAAGCAATCCCTATTCTAAAAAACCAACCTGGCTTCTCTGAATCATTCTTAATTGACGGCAAAGCACCTCAAGCAGGTCAGATCTGGAAATACCCAGCGCAAGCAAAAACCCTTAAAGAAATCGCTGCAACAGAAGGCGAGTCATTTTATAAAGGCCCGCTTGCACAAAGTATGGTGGATTTTGCGCAATCTACTGGTGGCTGCTTTACGATGCAGGACTTTGCAGACAATAAACCGGATTGGGTTGAGCCATTAGCGTTTGACTATGGCGAGTACACCCTTCTTGAAATACCACCAAATGGGTCAGGCATTGCGGCGCAAATGGCCTTAGGAATTTTGCAGGCAGCCAATGTGAAGCAATATCCAGCCAACTCTGCACAACGCATTCATCTGCAAATTGAAGCAATGCGAATTGCTTTTGCCGATGCATATGCTTATGTATCTGATGCGCGCTCTATGACAGTTCCAGTATCGAGTCTATTAAATCGTGATTATCTAGCGAGTCGAGCTGCATTAATTGATCATCATAAGGCAGGCAGCTATGGTGCTGGCGACCCCCATTCTGGTGGCACGGTCTACTTATGCGCCGCAGATGAATCCGGCATGATGATTTCTTATATTCAGTCGAACTTCAAAGGCTTTGGTTCTGGCGTGGTTGCCCCTGGCGGAATCGCTTTCCATAATCGTGGCATGAGTTTTAGCCTACAAGATGGTCACCCTAATCAAGTTGGACCAGGTAAACGTCCGTTCCATACCATACTTCCCGCCTTCTTAAACAAGAATGGCAAGCCTGCAATGGCATTTGGTGTGATGGGCGGGAATATGCAACCACAAGGACACATTCAATTTGTGATGCGTTTTGTGGATGAATATCTTAATCCCCAAGCCTGCTCTGATGCACCACGCTGGCGAATTGATGACTTAGGAAAACTCACGGTTGAAGCAGCAATGCCACAAAGCATTGTTGATGGACTCAGAGCCATGGGTCACGAGGTTGCCGTTCAACCTGCTAACAGCTTAGATTTTGGTAGCGCTCAAGCAATTGCCAAACTCAGTGATGATGCCATTTCTGCATATATCGCCGGTAGTGACCATCGACGTGATGGTTTGGCGGCTGGGTTTTAATTACAGAAACGTAGATATAAATAAGTCACCACTCTAATTTTTGATCATCGAAATTTGAGAAATCACTAAGTAGTAAATCATCAGATTCATCTGTGGCGATGGCTTTAGCATCCATACCCCACCCTACCCTTACGCTCCTGTTGGATACTAGAGACTCTTTAGTCAGCCCATCAAATTCATTGGAATTATTTTTCATTAGGATTTAAATATGAAGACAGGAAATAAAATTTTAATCAATACATATACTCAAAATTGTTAGGTTGAGTAGCATGGTTTCTAGTGTGGAGATTGATAGACAATCAAATTGAAGATTCTTTAATTGGTAAAATTTGTATATACCAATTAAAGGTGGGTGCATGCAAAATCTAGTAATTAGCCCAGCAATTCAAAGAAAGTTGGAGCAAAAGCACGGTATAAGCCGTAGCGATGTTGAGCAATGCTTTTTCAATAGAACGCGTTCCTATCTTGAGGACAAAGGACTTGAACACATTACAGAGCCACCAACCGAATGGTTTATTGCCGAAAATGATCGTGGCGCATTAATTAAGATCGTATTTGTATTCGATAAGAACCTGATTTACTTAAAAACTGCATTTCCGCCAAATTCTACAGAAATTCGTATATACAATACAATATCAATACCCTGCTAAAACGTAATGACTTACACGCGAGGAAAGCAATGATCGCAAAAATGAAAAAAGTAAAAACTCCAAATAGTGCTGAAGCTTGGGATCAAGGTGATTTTGGTAGAGAAATTAAATATGCCAAGGCTGCAGAAAAAAAATTGGGCTCGCAAATTGACGATGCTTTGGATCTTCAGATGATTTCAATTCGTCTTGAGAAAGACTTAATTGAGTCATTTAAACTTCTAGGTACAAAATATGACATGGGATATCAACCCCTGATGCGTGAGGCATTGAAAAGATTTGTTGAGGGTGAATTTAAGTTGATTGCTAGCGAAGCACTTGAAAAACAAAAAGTATCCAAGTCGAAAATAAGTCCCATTAGAAAGATTAGAAGGGCTGCTTAAGACCTTATTTAGCAGGCAAGCAATTAAGATAGAAGCGCTTGATTTCTTGATCGCAACTCAAGTCTCTTGGTTCAATGGGCCTCTGCAAGGTGATGCCTTCGATGGTTTTACAGCGACTTAAGGCAACATAAACCTGCCCCGAAGCAAAAGCACCAGATGAAAGATCTACTTTGACTTTATCTAAAGTCTTTCCTTGGCTTTTATGAATGGTCACCGCCCACGCTAATATGAGCGGTATCTGCTCATAGGTACCGATAATGCTGGGTAATATTTTTCCTGACATCATGTCATGGTCGTAACGATACGATTCCCATTGATGTCCAGTTACCTCTACTGTATTGGAATAGGGTCCATTTTGAACCATGACCTTTACTTTGTCAGGTAGCAACTCTCGCACAACCCCAATGGTTCCATTAACCCATCGTTTCGGAAATCCAGGATCGGTAGCAGTAAACATCACCTTAGCACCCACTTTAAGAGTGAGCTGATTAGGCGATGGTAGATTGCGATCATCAACATTGAACTTACCGGTAGTTTTGCCGACATAAACCTTGGCATCCATCTGGATAGCCTTAAGGCCGGCAGCATTAATCTGATCAGCTCTGGCATTAGTAGTGGTGAGCGTTATCGTTTGTTCATCAACCGATTGATCTTTGCGATAGCACTGGGCATTGAGAGTATCGATCGCCTCATCAGCATCTTGATTAATGCGAATTTGATTTAACAAACTAGCAAAACTGGCATCCTTTTGGCGAAAGATCTTACTTAACTCCACCATCGTGACATCTTTACGATGAAGCGCCATTGCGCAAAAGAAATAAGGGCCTTCATACCCCCTATCTGCTAGCACCTGCATATCCGCAGCCGATACAACGGGCGGCAACTGAAACAAGTCCCCCACAAACATGACCTGGATGCCGCCAAAGGGTTTTCCTTTTTGAGGTCCATTCTCGCGAAGGAATAAATCCATAGCATCCACTACATCTGCACGAACCATAGAGATCTCATCAATGATGAGCAAACGAATATCTTTATAGAGTCGTTTATCACGCAGTGGCTTAATATCCTCTTCAGGAAAGATTAAACGCGGAGGTAATCTAAAGAAGGAATGAATTGTCACTCCCCTTACCTGCAGTGCAGCTACTCCTGTTGGCGCTACAACCACCACATTACCTGCAATGGTTTCTCGTAGATAACCAATCAGCGTGGTCTTACCTGTTCCAGCCTTACCGCTAACAAAGATATAAGGATCGCCACGATCTATTGCCTCAATTACCGCTTCATAGTCTGGCGTAATTTCGATTTCAGGAGAATGGGTAATGGAGGAAGACATCCCTTATTGTTTCACGAGGTCGGCTACACATCTAAATCCAATATAGACCACAGCGATATCACCCGACTTAGACTCCACATCAGACTCTTGCTGACGCTCAGGGCCATACCACCATGAAGCACCTCGAGTAATGTACCCACCATTACGCTCAGTTGACGTCCATTCCCATACATTACCGCCCATGTCATAAAGGCCATTGACGCCTGGTTTTGTTGTCTTGGTGTTAACGTGACCAGTACCGCGATTAAGCGCTCCCGCTGGTGCTAGGCCTTTATAGTCACCGCAACCATTTAAGCAATGTGAGACCAACGGCGTGCTACCACCCGGAAATGGATAGCGTTGCCCTTTGATAAATCCAGTTGGCGGGTTAGACCGTTGCTCTAAAAATGCCGCAGACGTCCATTCCGCATCAGTTGGTAAACGTTTTCCGTAATACCGACAAATCGATTCAGCTTCTTTTTGATTGAGATGAACGGCTGGTTCTAAATCGCCCGCTGGAACACCATAGGGCATTCTCCAGGTCCAGCCCGGTTTTTGAACAAAGCCCGTCTCATACGATAATCCCCCACCCTGTTTCTCAGCGGCACTAACAAAACCCGTTGCAACAGCAAACGCCTTGACATCACCAATAGTCATCTCCGTTTGATCCCATGAGAGATTGGCAATAGGTGTGGTTGGAATTGATGATGATGGTGCACTTTGACTGGCGCTTGGTCGCAATAGGAAATACAAAGCGATAGCAGATAACAAAATGCCAAATAGGATTTGGTAAATATCAAACTTTTTCATTTTGATGACTGTAATAGAAAAAGCTCCTTAAGGAAGCCTTAAGGATAATTGGAGATCTTTGGAGAGCCTCAGGGGGTATCTGGGGCGAACGACGGGACTCGAACCCGCGACAACCAGAATCACAATCTGGGACTCTACCAACTGAGCTACGTCCGCCTCTGAAGAAGGTGAAATTATAGCCTTTTTAGGCAAAAACCCGCTAAAACAAGCCTATTCTGCGGTCTCGAGCTCAAAAGCAGCCCAATCACCAAGGGTTAGGCTGGCATCAATAAAGAAATCAGCAATCCCTGCCTTACTTTGCACTTTGGCTAAGGCGTGATGATCTGAGAGTCGCTGGCGCCAATAACGTGAACCCGCCCTGCCATGAGCCAAGCCCAATATATGCCTTGTGAAAGCGCCAATATAAAACGGCTTGCCCTTTTCTCGGCACTCGTCAAA
Organism: Polynucleobacter sp. MWH-UH23A; assembly: GCF_040409805.1. NCBI lineage: Bacteria > Pseudomonadati > Pseudomonadota > Betaproteobacteria > Burkholderiales > Burkholderiaceae > Polynucleobacter > Polynucleobacter sp. MWH-UH23A. The sequence goes on along the minus strand of NZ_CP099572.1, from coordinate 836,391 downwards.
CCAAGCCTGTACTTGTTTCACTAACGCAATCTGAATACGATGCCATTCGGTTTCACTAAAGAGGTAACCCGCTGCATCACCATTTGATCGAATTAAATCATCCCACCCCAAAAGCATTGCGGGGAAATGATACGCCGCTCTACCAACCATAAAGCCATCAAAATCATTCCAGTGACCAGCAATTTGCTCATTGGATTCTAAGCCGCCATTTAGCAACACTTTTAAGTTGGGAAAATGCTTTTGAGCATCTAGACGCAATTGAGCTGCTACTTCGTATCGTAAAGGCGGCTTACTACGGTTCTCCTTTGGAGATAAGCCCTTGAGAACTGCGTTACGCGCATGAATGGTGACTTGACTGGCACCAGCATCAGCAACCGACAAAATGAAGTTCAGTGCAAATTGATAGTCTTCTTTCGAGCTAGAAGCATCCATTGAATCAAGCCCCAATCGATGCTTTACTGAAATTGGAATGTCAACAGCATCTTTCATTGCCTTAACGCATTGAGCAACTAACTTAGGCTCAGCCATTAAGCAGGCACCAAATGCCCCACGCTGCACGCGCTCTGATGGGCAACCACAATTCAAATCAATTTCATCGTAGCCCCATTGCTGAGCCAGCTCAGCAGATTTTGCTAAATCATTTGGTTCCGATCCGCCCAGCTGCAATACAACAGGATGCTGGTCTCGCGAATAATCCAAGTGACGAGGTACATCGCCATGCATCAGCGCGCCAGTGGTCACCATCTCTGTATATAAGACAGCTTCTTTGCTAAGAGAGCGGTGAAAAGAGCGGCAATGACGGTCTGTCCACTCCATCATCGGAGCAACTGCCATTCGCTTTTGTGGGGCATTATTCATATACATCTATGCATTGATCAATGCCTCATTTTAAAGGCATCAGGGCAACCGAAGTTGCCCTGAACTATCGAAGGAACTAGCTACCCTACTTCATCTTTTCAAGCTTAGCCTCAAGCTCTGCAGCTAAATCGAGGGCGCCCATATATCCAGACTTGAGGTGATTTGGTAGGTCAGGATCGCCAACCATAGCACCCAATGTTTCAACTAGACTAAATACGATTCCCTTTGCGGCACCAATCGCAATGGTATTACTCTTCACAGCCTCATCGATATGGTTAACTGCATCTAAAAAGTAATCATGGCCTGGCAAACCATCAGGACCCAACTCTTCTTTACTCATCTTGATTACTCCCTATATGCTTAAGTTAATAGCTTCAATTTAATCCGAATTTCAATTCTTGACTACTGAAAAATTCCCTATGTGCGCCTGTAATAGGGTCTTGAAAAGTAATTGACTTAGCTAGCAATTGCAGCGGCTTTGTAAAGTCCAACTCGTATTCTTGATATGGCGTCAGAATTGGGTAAATCTGATCGTTTTTAATTGGCACCCCAAGCGCATTTAGATGGACACGTAGTTGATGCTTTTTGCCGCTACCAGGGATTAAGCGATATCGAGCCCATGGCTTACTTACCTCAATGAACTCAATTTGTGTGTCAGTATTTGCCTCGCCCTCCACCTCTTGCATTTGTAAGAAGTGTTCCGATTCCTCAAGATGACTTTGGTATGTAAATGGCAATCGTTTATTTAAAGCTTCAGAGTATGGTGCGATTGCCTCATACACCTTATTTACGACTCGATCACGAAATAGATTTTGGTATTGCGACCTCTCATCTGAATTAATAGAGAAGACAACTAAACCCGCTGTATCTCGGTCTATACGGTGGATTGGGCTCAGCGTCTGAATTTGTGTTTTTTTCTTCAAACGATTAAGTAGTGTTTGATGTAAGTACAAACCGCTAGGCGTTACTGGCAAAAAATGAGGCTTATCCGCGACTAGCAAGTGCTCGTCCTGAAAAAGGATACTCTCCTCGAATGGAATCTCTGGCTCACGAGCCAATCTTCTAAAGTAGTGCAGGTGGACATTGGGACGATATGGGTCATTCGCCGCTAAGGCTTGACCATCGGCATCTAATATCAATCCTTCAGCGAAACGCATCTCCCATTCACCTGCGTCAATGTGTGGAAATTGAGCGATGAAAAATTGCAATAAATTCAGATGTGATTGATCGGCTGGTAAATACACCCGCGATGCTGACACCCCTTCTGAATTCACCTTGCTCATATTCTAAACACTACTTCTTGAGCTTTGCTAAAGCCATCGCCATTGCATTATTCATAAGAGGCGCCTGTCTTCGATCCTCTTGTGGTCTCTTAATTTCGTTTTGCTTTGGTCTGTTTTGAGGTCTTTGCTCGACTCTAGAACCAGTCTTAGGGGCTTCATCTGATAAACGCATCGTTAAAGCTATGCGCTTGCGCTTTTCATCTACCTCTAGCACTTTTACCTTCACTACTTGACCCGCCTTAACAACTGTATGGGGATCCTTAACAAAGGTATTAGACAAAGCCGAGATGTGTACCAAGCCATCTTGATGAACGCCAATATCCACGAAAGCACCAAAGGCGGCAACATTGGTCACCACTCCTTCCAATACCATATCGGCCTTCAGATCCCCAATCGTTTCGACACCCTCTTTAAAAGTAGCAGTCGTAAATTCTGGACGTGGATCTCTTCCTGGCTTTTCTAACTCTTTCAAGATGTCAGTGACCGTTGGAACACCAAACTGCCCATCAGCGTATTTCTCTGGCGATAAGGACTTGAGTAAATTGGTATCACCAATGACTTCTTTAACGCTCTTCTTAATGTCTTTCAGAATTTTTTCAACCAATGGATAGGATTCTGGGTGAACGGCAGATGCATCCAAAGGATCTTGTCCGTTCATGATGCGCAAGAACCCTGCCGCCTGCTCAAAGGTCTTTTCACCCAAGCGGGGTACGCTCTTTAAATCCGCTCTAGATTTAAATGCACCCTTACTATCCCGATACGCAACGATTCCTTCGGCAACCGTTGAGCTCAAACCCGAGACTCTCGCCAATAAAGGGGCTGATGCGGTATTCACATCGACGCCAACGGCGTTTACGCAGTCTTCAACTACCGCCACTAATGATTTAGCGAGCTGGGTTTGCATGACATCGTGCTGATATTGACCAACGCCAATCGACTTTGGATCAATTTTGACTAGTTCAGCAAGTGGATCTTGTAGTCTGCGGGCAATAGAGACGGCGCCACGCAGAGAAACATCCATTCCCGGCAATTCTTTTGAAGCATATTCCGATGCGGAATACACTGAAGCACCCGCCTCAGAAACCACGATCTTTGTAAGTCCTAGTTCAGGTTTAGCCTTTATTAAATCTTGTGCCAACTTATCGGTTTCTCTTGATGCTGTGCCATTGCCAATAGAAATCAATGTTGCTTTATGTTTCTGAGCCAATTTAGCCAAGGTCGCCAATGAGCCAGCCCAATCATTTTTAGGTTGATGCGGATAGATCACATCGGTATCAACCACCTTGCCGGTCTCATCTACGACTGCAACTTTGACTCCAGTGCGCATGCCAGGATCTAAGCCAATAGTGACCCTAGGGCCAGCAGGGGCAGCCAATAAGAGATCCTTAAGGTTACGAGCGAAGACATTAATCGCCTCGGTCTCTGCCCTCTCGCGCAAGGCAGTCATGAGCTCTGTCTCAAGATGCATAGAGCATTTGATGCGCCAGGTCCAACGAACCGTATCGGCTAACCAGGCATCTGCTGGACGACCTTCATTTTTAATCTTGAAATGATTGGCAATGCGTTGCTCACAAGGATTGTGCGGTGAATCCCATTTCGGCTTTTCTTCCTCGCTATCTAAGCGTAAGCTCACCATCAGCATTTGCTCCCGACGACCCCGAAATAGGGCTAGCGCTCGATGAGATGGAATAGCTTTAATAGGCTCAGAGTAGTCAAAGTAATCTGCGAACTTTTCACCCTCTTGCTCTTTGCCTGCAATCACCTTAGATTCAACTACACCATGATCTTGTAGATACGTTCTTAGGGATTGAACCAAGCTGGCATCTTCAGCAAAACGCTCCATCAAGATTTGGCGAGCACCTTCTAGCGCTGCTTTGGTATCTGGCACGCCAGCATTGTCACCCTGCTCTTTTTTAAAGGCCTCTTTAATATATTTCGCTGCTTCTATCTCAGGATCTAGACTTGGATTTGCAAGTAGATCGTTAGCAAGAGGCTCTAAACCAGCCTCTAGTGCTATCTGTGCCTTGGTTCTGCGCTTAGGCTTATAAGGCAAGTAAAGATCCTCTAGTCGCGTCTTATCTTCAGCCATCATGATGGCTTTGAGCAACTCAGGCGTCATCTTACCCTGCTCTTCAATAGACGCCACGATAGTCTTGCGGCGCTCCTCAAGCTCTCGTAAATAACCCAATCGCTCTTCCAATAGGCGTAACTGTGCATCATCTAGACCACCAGTAGCTTCTTTGCGATAACGGGCAATAAATGGGACGGTTGCACCCTCATCCAATAGGGCTATAGCAGCCGCCACTTGGTTAGGCTTGGCGGATAACTCTTGGGCAAGGCGTTGTTCTATAGATGGCAACATGAATTTAATTAATTTTCTATATTTGGAATATTGAATTCAATGAAGTACAAAAGCCACCCTCAGGTGACTTTTGTGGTGATACTGAGACTTACTTATTCGCGTGAGGCTTTTTTACGCTCATGCTCTTTGAGGTAGCGCTTACGAATACGAATACTCTTTGGTGTTACTTCAACCAACTCATCATCATCGATAAACTCAACTGCATACTCAAGATTGAGTGCAATTGGTGGCACTAAGCGAACTGCTTCGTCGGTACCTGATGCACGAACGTTAGTGAGCTGCTTACCCTTAATAGGGTTTACAACTAAGTCGTTATCACGACTATGAATACCAATCACCATACCCTCATACAAAGGATCCCCTGGGCTTACAAACATACGGCCACGATCTTGCAATTTCCATAAAGCGTAAGCTACTGCCTCGCCATCATCCTGGCTTACTAATACGCCGTTATGACGTTCGCCCAAAATACCCTCTTTAGCTGGCGCATATGAATCAAATGTATGACTCATCAAACCATTACCGCGGGTCATAGTCATAAAGTCGCCCTGGAAACCAATCAGACCACGCGCAGGAATGCGATACTCCAAACGGGTTCGACCTTTACCGTCACTGACCATATCGAGCAATTCGCCCTTACGCTTACCTAAATCCTCCATCACTGCGCCTTGAGTAGTGTCTTCAACGTCTACAGTCAAGTTCTCATATGGCTCCATCTTGACGCCATCTTCTTCATGGAAAACCACGCGAGGACGCGAAACAGCTAACTCATAGCCTTCACGACGCATTGTTTCTACCAAGATAGTGAGATGCAACTCACCGCGGCCTGATACCTCAAATACGGTGTCATCATCAGTGTCTTTGACGCGCAATGCCATATTGGACTTAAGCTCGCGATCCAAACGCTCACGAATTTGACGGCTAGTAACAAACTTACCTTCACGACCCGCTAATGGGCTTGTGTTCACCATGAAGTTCATAGTTAAAGTTGGCTCATCAATCTTGAGCATTGGCAATGCATCAGGAGTATCAGGTGCACATACAGTAGTACCAATTGCTAAATCTTCAATACCGTTGATCAATACGATGTCACCCGCCTGGGCTTCATCAACCAATTCACGCTCTAAGCCACGGAACTTTAATACTTGATTAATACGACCCTTACGCTGTACGCCCTCTGGACCATCCATAAAGACCACATCCATGCCTGGCTTTACAGTACCGCGATTAACACGACCAACACCAATCTTACCAACATAAGTACTGTATTCAATAGAGGTAATCTGTAGCTGCAAAGGTCCGTCCGGATTATCGTCGCGTACTGGCACATGCTTGAGAACTGTGTCAAATAAAGGACGCATATCGCCTTCACGCACATCATCAGTCATGCCGGCATAACCATTCAATCCAGAGGCATATACCACTGGGAAATCTAATTGCTCTTCGGTAGCACCTAATTTGTCAAACAACTCAAAAGTAGCATTAATCACATAGTCGGTGCGAGCGCCTGGACGATCCACTTTATTAATAACAACGATCGGCTTAAGTCCAAGAGCCAACGCTTTCTTAGTAACGAAGCGAGTCTGTGGCATTGGGCCTTCAACGGCATCAACTAGCAAGAGTACGCCATCCACCATCGACAGCACACGCTCTACCTCACCACCAAAGTCTGCGTGTCCAGGTGTATCTACGATATTAATGTGAGTACCGTCATATTCAACTGCGCAGTTTTTGGACAGAATGGTAATGCCACGCTCTTTTTCAAGATCGTTTGAGTCCATGACGCGTTCGGCCACTTTCTCATTTGAGCGGAAGGTACCCGATTGACGCAAAAGTTGGTCAACCAAGGTAGTTTTACCGTGGTCAACGTGGGCGATGATGGCGATATTACGAAGTGCGCGTTTAGTCATGTGAAGCTTCTAAAGTTAAAAATAATAAAAATGGGTGGTTAGTTCTGCTTGGGTTGCCTTAGTGTGCCTGCGAAATAAGTCGTTTTGGATGCAATACCCCAGAACGCCAATCAGCAGTTCCAATAAAGTTATGTGGTGCAGCAGTGGCACGATAAATACGCACCAATGCTTCGATAGACGGCAAATTGAGTGGGACACGTTGACCCATTTCTAATCGTTTTGCTTGTTGCTCATCCACTGTTAAGTGAGGCAAGGTCTGCAAAAGCGCATCTACCGGAAGAATATAGCTAGAGCTATCGTGTATAGCCTGTTGAATCGACTCAATTGTAAAAGAGTGTTCTAAGCTTAAGTGACCCACTTCTGTTCTGCGCAAACCCACCAAATGGGCACCGCAACCTAGAGCGTTACCAATGTCTTCAGCCAGTACACGAATGTAAGTGCCTTTGCTACAAGTCACCTCTAGGGTTGCTTGAGGCCAGGCAATATTGGTCCAACGAATTTTATGAATCACAATGTCACGCGGGGTCCGCTCAAGCTCGACTCCTGCGCGTGCGTATTCATATAAAGGTTTGCCGTCACGCTTTAATGCTGAGTACATTGGAGGCACTTGTGAGATAGCCCCTGTAAATTTTGGCAGTAAAGCATCTAATGCTTTACGAATATCATCTGGATTATCAAATTTAGGCAGCGGCAATTCTTCAATAACCAAACCTTCTGCGTCACCCGTGTCAGTGCGAGAACCAAATTTGACTTGAGCAACATAGGTTTTATCTGCCTCAAGTAAATCTTGCGAGTATTTAGTGGCTTCACCCAAGCAAATCGGTAGCAAGCCTGTTGCCATTGGATCTAAAGTGCCGGTATGACCTGCTTTTTCAGCATTGAATGCGCGCTTCACAGCGGTAACTGCACCTTGAGAACTCATTCCTGCTGGCTTATCAAGCAAAACCACTCCGTCAATCCGCGTGGACATATTAAGAATTCTCATCCTGATGATCGCTCTCCACTGCTTTATCGATCAATTTGGACATTTCAATACCATGTTCTACTGAGTTGTCATATTGGAAATGCAAAGTTGGCACAGTATGAATGTGCAAACGCTTGAATAGTAATGAATGCAAATAGCCTGCTTTTTCTTGCAATGCATTTAAAGCATGCTCAGGTTCAGCACCCAATACAGTAAAAAATACTTTGGCGTGAGCCAAGTCTGGAGATAGCTCAACGCTTTGCAGAGTGATCAATCCCAGACTAGAGCTACGTAGCTCACGCGGAATGAGCTCAGCCAGGTCTCGCTGAATTTGATCGGCGAGACGCTGGTTACGATGCGGACTAGTCTTGTGCATATCGACTACAACTTACAGAGAACGGGCAACTTCAGTTACTTCAAATACTTCGAGTTGATCGCCTTCTTTAATATCGTTGTAACCTTTTAGCGACAGACCGCACTCAACTCCGGCGCGAACTTCTTTTGCGTCGTCTTTAAAGCGTTTAAGCGAATCGAGCTCACCAGACCAGATAACCACGTTATCACGCAAGAGACGAACGCTAGATGTGCGTTTAACAACTCCGTCAACCACCAAGCAACCAGCAATTGCGCCAACTTTCGATACCAAGAAGACCTGACGAATCTCAACCAAGCCAGTGATTTCTTCTTTCTTATCTGGAGTCAACATACCGCTCAAGGCGAGTTTCACTTCGTCTACCGCGTCATAAATAATGTTGTGATAACGAATATCAACACCATTGTTTTCAGCAAGCTTACGCGCAGCTGCATCAGCACGAGAGTTAAAGCCAATAATCACAGCTTTAGAGGCAACAGCCAAGTTCACGTCAGTTTCAGTAATGCCGCCCACAGCCGCGTGAACAATCTGCACCTTCACTTCTGGCGTAGATAGTTTCATTAGAGATTGGGCCAAGGCTTCTTGAGAGCCTTGTACGTCTGCTTTGATGATCAATGGCAACAGCTTCGCCTCAATCGCGCCCTCACCCATGTTTTCCATCATGGTTTCAAGTTTGACGGCTTGTTGTTTAGCCAACTTCACATCGCGGAACTTGCCTTGACGGAAGAGTGCAATCTCACGAGCCTTACGTTCATCTGGAACCACTTGAACAGTTTCACCAGCGGCAGGCACCTCTGCTAAACCTTGGATCTCCACCGGAATAGAAGGACCAGCCTCATTACAAGGCTTGCCGTTTTCATCCAACATTGCACGAACACGTCCAAAAGTAGATCCGGCCAACAACATGTCGCCACGCTTGAGGGTACCTGACTGAACCAGAACGGTTGCCACAGCACCCTTACCTTTATCTAATCTTGCTTCGATCACAAGACCTTGAGCAGGCGCATCTTTAGGTGCCTTGAGCTCCAAGATTTCTGCTTGCAAGAGAACGTTCTCCAACAATGCATCAATCCCTTCGCCTGATTTGGCAGAAACTGGAACAAATGGCACATCACCACCGTATTCCTCAGGAACCACTTGCTCTGCAACCAATTCTGTTTTTACACGCTCTGGATTTGCTTCGGGTTTATCAATCTTATTAATCGCAACCACCAATGGCACTCCACCAGCAATTGCATGGTGAATCGCTTCCTTGGTTTGCGGCATCACGCCATCATCAGCTGCAACTACCAGAATCACAATGTCCGTAGCCTTCGCACCACGAGCACGCATTGCGGTAAACGCCTCGTGACCTGGAGTGTCAAGGAAGGTAATCATGCCGCGCGGTGTTTCTACGTGATATGCACCAATATGCTGAGTAATGCCTCCTGCTTCACCTGAGGCAACTTTTGCAGTACGAATCTTATCGAGCAAAGATGTCTTACCGTGGTCAACGTGACCCATTACCGTAACCACTGGTGGGCGTGGTAATAGTTCCGCATCATGACCCTCAGCACCAAGATCGAGATCTGGATCATCTAATTTCGCAGCATGGGCACGGTGACCCATTTCTTCGACAATAATCATCGCAGTATCTTGATCGAGCACTTGGTTAATGGTGACCATCTGGCCCATACCCATTAACAATTTAATGACTTCTGCACTTTTCACTGCCATGGCATGAGCCAACTCAGCAACAGTGATTGTTTCTGGAACATTGACATCGCGCACGATAGGCTCGGTAGGCACTTGGAAATTGGTATCCACGTTTGCCTCGGCAATTTGACGTTGCTTCTTACGAGCTCCGCCTGTACGCCATCCACCAACACCGCCGGAAGTATCTCCGCGAGTCTTCAATCCGCCACTAGGCTTCTTGGCGCCCTCTTCCTGCCAGGTTGATGAAGTTTCAGAAGACTTAATCGTCTTACCACCAACCTTGGTTGGCTTTTTCTTCTCTTCAGCACCTTCTGCTTTTGCAGGTTTGTGTAGAGTTCCTTTTTTCGCTTCTTCAGCAGCAACTTCACTTGGCGCCTTTAAGACACGTGCTGGTGCACTCATCATGTCGCGAATCGCCAAAGCTTCCGCCTCAGCAGCAGCACGTCGAGCACGAAGATCAGCTAACTCTTTCTCTTTAGCAGCAGCTAATTCTTTTGCCGCTTTATCTGCTTTCGCTTTTTTCTCAGCTGCAGCATCAGACGCTTCTTTTGTTGCCTGCTCTTCCTTCTCTAATGGTGTCGCCACCTCTTTTTGACGAGCCTCTTCAGCAGCCTTCATTTCAGCTTCTTGTCGTGCCAACAACTCAGCTTGACGAGTTGCCTCTGCCGCACGCTTCTCCAACTCTTCTTCTGTCAGAATTGGTTTAGATGGTGCAGCTGGAGCAGCTTTTGCTGGTTTTGCGGTTTCGGCAGTAGGAGCTGCAGTCTCATCACCGCGCTTCACCAAGACCCGCTTTTTACGAACCTCAACTTGCACGGTGCGAGTGCGTCCAGCAGAGTCCGCCTGACGAATCTCAGAACTCTCACGCTTGATCAAGGTAATCTTTTTACGAGCACCCGTCTCAACATTGCCATGCGCTTTTTGCAAATACTCAAGTAAGGCTGTTTTGTCCTTATCGGTAATGCTCTCATCTTCAGAACCTTTTTCGATCCCAGCTGCCTTTAATTGCTCCAAGAGGTCAGCCGAGGATCTTTTCAGTTCCTTAGCGAGTACTTTTACTGTTGTTGTTGCCATGTACTACTTCCTCTCATGAAGTAAACCAATGTTCGCGCGCTTTCATGATGAGCGTTTTCGCAGTTTCTTCGTCAATTTGTGTTGCCTCTACCAGCTCATCAACAGCTAGTTCAGCGAGGTCATCACGGGTATGCACTTGATTGTCAGCAAGTTTTGCAATCAATTCAGGGGTCATGCCCTCCAATGAGCGCAGGTCTTGTGACACTTCACCAATACGCTCTTCTTTCGCCAATTCCATGGTCAGCAAAGAATCGCGAGCGCGCGTACGCAGCTCATTAACAGTGTCTTCATCGAACGAATCGATTTCTAACATTTCAGAAAGCGGTACATAAGCCACCTCTTCCAATGTATTGAAGCCTTCTTCAATCAAAATATCAGCAACTTCTTGATCAACATCCAACTTGTCCATAAACAACTGACGCACAGATGAAGCCTCTTTTTCTGTCTTCTCTGCTGACTCTTCAGGAGTCATGATGTTGATCTGCCAACCAGTCAAGTCACTTGCCAAGCGTACATTCTGTCCGCTACGACCAATCGCGATTGCCAAATTCTCTTCGTCAACTACCACATCCATTGCGTGACGCTCTTCGTCAACCACGATAGAAGATACTTGCGCTGGGGCCAAGGCACCAATCACAAATTGCGCTGGATCTTCAGACCATAAAACAATATCTACCGCTTCGCCAGCAACTTCGTTACGCACCGCAGTAACACGTGTTCCACGAACGCCAACGCAAGTACCGATTGGGTCAATGCGTTTGTCATAAGTAATTACAGCAATCTTTGCGCGTACGCCTGGATCGCGAGCGGCACCCTTAATTTCAAGAAGGCCTTGTTCCATCTCTGGGACTTCATTCTCGAATAACTTAATCAAGAACTCTGGGCAAGTACGAGAAAGTTCAATTTGCGGGCCACGTGCTTCACGATCTACCTTAAGGATGTATGCGCGCACACGATCACCAGAACGCAAGTTCTCTTTTGGAATCATTTGATCACGACGCAACAGTGCTTCAACACGGCCTGATTCAATAATCAAACCATTTTTATCGGCACGCTTAACAGTACCAGTCATGACTTTCTCGCCACGCTCTAGGTAGTCGTTCAAAATTTGTTCGCGCTCAGCGTCACGAATGCGCTGCAGAATGACTTGCTTAGCAGCTTGCGCACCAATACGACCAAAAGCCAAAGACTCAATCTGCTCTTCGATGTAGTCACCTACTTCGATATCAGCAATTTGCTCTTTAGCCTCAAATTGCAAAATTTCCTTATCTGGCTCTTGAAGACCAGCCTCATCTGGCACTACCAACCAGCGACGAAAGGTTTCATACTCACCTGAATCGCGATCGATCGATACACGAATATCCACGTCTTCGGTTGCATAACGTTTCTTTGTGGCTGATGCCAACGCCATTTCAAGCGCCTCAAACACAATCGCTTGATCAACGTTCTTTTCACGCGCTAGCGCGTCTGCCAACATGAGAACTTCTCGGCTCATGACTTTCTTCCTTTGAAATCAATAACAGGGACCAACCGAGTCTTATCGACCTCGGCTAAAGAAAACTCCAATTGAGACGGCTGACCATCAGCTGCCTCGAACACCAAACCAAATTTCGCATCAGGTGAATTCAATTCACCGCTCAGCAAACCTTGCAACACACCACGAAAATTTTTACGGTTACCAACAGCAACACGTAACTTCAAATCCACTTCCATACCAGCGAAACGCTCAAAATCCGCAGCGCTCTTCACTGGGCGATCCAAGCCTGGAGAAGAAATCTCCAAGCGCTCGTAAGGAATGTTCTCGACCGGCAAGGTGTAGCTCAATTGATGACTCACCTTTTCACAATCCATCACCGTAATCAATCGTTCATAGTCAGGGTTTTCGATTGTGACGCGCAGCAAACCGCCGGCCTCACGCTCGATATCGACTAGCGTGTAACCTAGGTTTTCCAACTCTGCAGCAATGATCTGCTGATCTCTCACAATTTCCCTCAAACTAAAACGGCAAAAAAAAATGGGCTTCAAAGCCCATATTCTTGAAATTCAGAACAGGCCGACTTACGTTGATCGCAACATCAGTCGGTAACAACACTTGCAGCTATTTGTGCTACAAGTCCTAAATTGTAGCGGATTTTTGAAGGGATTTCTAGGGAAAACTGTTAAAAATCAGAAGCTTTCGCCAGGATTTCGAGGTTTTCTGAGGCCCTTATGAAAAGGTTTTTTACCTTTTGGCGCACCCCGTTTAGGGCCACTACCCGGATTCTGGGGGTTTCCAGCGACAAAAGCAGACTGGCCGTGGTGCACCTTCTTGCCCTTATTTCGACCTTGGCCATTACCACCCTGACCTCCTTGCCCAGGTCTGCCACCCTGAGTACGACCCCGGAAGGGTCCGCGACCATCTCCAGAACCACCAGATTTGGCATTCTTACCCTGATGGGTCATTCCATGGTGCCCACTAGCCAAAGTTAAGGCATCGCGTGAGCCCCAATAAGAAACTGAGGTTTGCATTGGGTCAGGCTGGAAATCCATACCTTCAGGGTTGCGACTTTGACCGCCTGAATTGGGATTACGACCCTTGTCTTGCGGTTGCGGCATTTTTAAGCCAGCAGACTTCATCAAGTTATAGATGCCACCAGCCTCTACTTCTTCCCATTTGCCACGACGTAGACGCGGAGGCAATAAGAACATGCCATAGCGAGTACGAATCAAGCGAGATACGGTGTGACCCACTGCCTCAAACATACGACGCACTTCACGATTACGACCTTCAGTCAGTGCAACGTGATACCAACGATTGGCACCATCGCCACCACCCATTGATAAACGTAAAAAGCGTGCTTGCCCATCATCGAGTTTGATACCGCTCTTCAGTTGCGCAGTGTTCTCTTGACTAAGCTCACCCAAAATACGCACAGCATATTCACGCTCTACGCCATAGCGTGGGTGCATTAAGCGATTAGCCAATTCACCAGAAGTTGTAAATAACAACAAACCTTCGGTATTAAAGTCTAGGCGCCCTACCGCGATCCAACGCCCCTGACGAGGCTTTGGTAAACGATCAAATACAGTTGGACGACCCTCAGGATCTGACTGACTAACGATTTCACCGGCAGGCTTATGATACAAAATCACACGCGGTGGTTTTGTCTGAATCTTGCGATGAACTTGTTTGCCATTAATACGGACTTGATCGGTTGGCCCAATGCGTTGACCGATATGCGCAGGCAAACCATTGACTGACACGCGACCCTGAATAATCAGATCTTCCATGTCACGGCGTGAACCCATGCCAGCATCCGCCAATACCTTGTGTAACTTAACAGTATCTTCGTCTTCCGCTTCGTCATCCAATCCATCAAGATCGGACCAAACTTCATCACGTAAGCTCAAAGGCAATTCATCAATATTGGCAAATTGCAAACTGCTCATTTCTTCTTCCGTAGGCGCATCAGAGTCTTCATCTTCGCGCGATCTCTGTGCGCGTTGCGCACGGCGCTCAGCACCCGTCTGATGCGAGATTTCACTCTCATTTAAACCTTCGGGATTCTTTACCTCTACTACCTCTGGAGCATCTAATGCCGCATCAAATTCACCAGATACTACGGAGGCAAATAAAGCTTCCGCCTCTGCTGCATTGGGGGCGAACTTAGACCCCTGATTACCGCCCCCTTCGCGCGGAGCATTTTGCTGGTCTCCATCACGACGCTGCTTGTCTTTATTAAATGGGCGCTTCTTGTTAAAGGGGTGCTTACCCGTTCCAGCGCGTCGCGGGTGACGTGGACCCCGATCATCACGCGAGCTACGCTCCCCAACTTCCGACTGATCTGAGCCAACCTGTTGGACAGGAGGCTGATGTTCGGTTTGGCTAGGAGCTACTGCGGGGACTGCTGGGGCTGAATCGTTATCGTGAGAACTTGTCATTACAAATTATTTTGTTTCGTCTGTTTGTTCATCAGACTCTGGGCTTGCTTCTTCTGCTGTTTCTGCTGTTATTTCTTCTGCTGTTTCTTCCGCTGCTGCCTCTGCGTTTTCATCACTGGCTTCAGTAATTTCAGTCACTTCAGATTCTTCGATGATTACCGTCTCTACTGTTGCTGATGGATCAAACTCCATCACGGCTTGCCCTAACTGCTCAGCAGCGGCCATTGGCGCAGCATCTTCCAAGATCGGCAAACTTTGTAAATTAGTGAGACTCAAATCATCTAAGAACTGTTTTGTGGTGGCATACAAACCTGGACGGCCAACGGTGTCTTTGTGGCCAATCACTTCAACCCAACCACGATCTTCTAACTGTTTCATCACGTTACTACTGACAGCAACACCACGAATCTCTTCGATCTCGCCACGTGTCACGGGTTGGCGGTAGGCAATAATTGCCAGAGTTTCCATTACCGCACGAGAATACTTTGGCGGCTTCTCTGGCGTGAGGCGATCCAAGTATTCGCGCATAGACAGACGACTTTGGAAACGCCAGCCAGTTGCAATATGCACAAGCTCCATGCCCTTGTCATCCCAAGCGCGCTGTAACTCTGCTAGTGCTTCATCAATATCGGCTGTAGTGATATCTTCTACAAACAGGCGTGACAAGTCAGCCACGGTGAGCGGTTCCTGTGCACACAGGAGGGCTGTTTCGATAACGCGCTTGTTGTGATCGTCCATAAAAATTGGGCTATCAGGAATGTCCTGACTAGACTCTTATAAATGTATTTCAGTAATGGGTTAGGTGTTTTCTAGCGACTACGGGCGATCCATCTGATTTCTAGTTTGGGAATTGTCCGCGCTGCACGAAGTCTTTTTCGTTCACCGTAAGGCCATTATAAGGTAGGCTCAATACAATAGCCATATGCATTCGAATTCATCAAAAACCTTGCTCTACCCACCATCCCCCAGTCGCCGTCAAGCACTGGAGCTTGGAATTGCCTCTCTTTTAAGCATGGGAGGCCTCAGCTCATGCAGCTTCATAGGTTCAAAAAAGCCAGTTGTTGGGCTAGTTTTGGGGGCTGGAGCTGCCCGAGGCTTTGCGCATGTAGGTGTCATTAAAGCTCTCGAGGCACAAGGAATTCGACCCGATATTGTCGTTGGCAGTAGCGCAGGTAGTGTCATTGCGGCCCTACTAGCATCTGGAGTCAGCGGAACTGACCTCAATCGGCTTGCCCTGAATTTAGATGAAGCGACTATTGCTGACTGGGGTTTGCCATTTGCAGGACGCTTTGGCGGATTAATTAAGGGCGATGCCCTGCAAAACATGATTAATCGTGAAGTGCAGAATAAATCCATCGAACAAATGCGCATTCCGCTAGGAATCGTTGCAACAGAATTGCAATCAGGCAAAGGTGTGTTGTTTCGCACTGGGAACACTGGTCAAGCTGTTCGAGCATCTTGCAGTATTCCTGGCGTATTTCAGCCAACGATCATTGGCGGTAAAGAATATGTGGATGGCGGTTTAGTTGCGCCAGTGCCAGTAAGTTACGCAAGGCAAATGGGGGCAACCATAGTGATTGCGGTCAACATCTCTTCGGAGCCCGTTCACCAAGATGCGAGCGGCACATTTGGCGTGCTTCAACAAACGATCTCGATTATGCAAAGAAGTATCAATCAGTTTGAATTAAAAAGTGCCGATATTGTCATCACACCACATCTAAAACAAATGAGCGGCAGCGACTTTAAATCCCGAAATGCCGCTATTCTTGCTGGCGAAGTGGCCACGCAAGAACAAATGGGGTTGATTAAGGAAAAGCTGAAGGGCTAGGCCCTATAAGAGCTACAGCGAGGAGAGTCTAAAGACTTCGTGACTTACGTTTGAGGTTTTTCACTTCGTTCAACAACTCTTGACGCTCGCTGTCGTCCAGGTTGTCACTGCCATCTAGGCGACGTGCACCATCAAAGCGTTTATCCCAGTACAAACTACCAAGATCATCTACGCGCACGCTAGTGCCCTTCGATGGTGAGTGGATAAATTTATTGTCACCTACATAAATGCCCACATGTGAAAACGTGAGGCGCATCGTATTGAAAAACACGAGATCACCTGGTTGCAATTCCTCGCGACTGATTGGCTTACCAACACGACTCATTTGCGTGGACTTGCGCGGCAATAAAAAGCCTAGCTTGTCTTTAAATACATAACCAACAAAACTACTGCCATCTAATCCAGACTGAGGCAACTCTGTATCCCAGCGATACCGCACGCCAATCACTTCCATGGCGCGGTTAATTAATTCTTCAGATTTTCCAGTGACGGTATCCGCAAGACGATCAGAAACCTTAGCAATGTATGCCTTACCTGCTTGAAACATACTCTCTTTTGGAACTGCAGCTTCAGCGACCGCAGCAGCATCTGCAGATGCATCAGCCGCATGAGCCATGAAAGGCATACCCAAGACCAAAAAGAGTCCTAAGTATTTCGAAAGAAGCGCTTTTTTGAATGACATCTGATCAGTTTAACAAAGATCCACCAATTAACCAAGTTGAAGTATGTCTCTTAATATGTTGTTTTTATTAGATTTTTTATCTTAACTAGCATCTTTGTTCGGTAAATATGCACCAAATATAAGCACATGAAATGGCATTTAACTTAATTCGGCCGCAGCAAAAAGCTCTTTTGTGTATACCTGTCGCGGGTGTTTGATGAGGGTTTCGGTTTCCCCAAACTCCACAACCCTACCCTCTTTGAGCACCATCACTTCATGAGACATGGCTCGAATCACTGCCAGATCATGACTAATCATGATGTATGCCAAGTTGTATTTCTTTTGCAGCTCAGAAAGCAAGGCGAGTACCTGTTTTTGAATAGAGACATCCAATGCTGAAGTCGGCTCATCCAAGACCAAAATCTGCGGGCGCAAAATGAGTGCGCGCGCAATCGCAATTCTCTGACGTTGCCCACCAGAAAATTCATGCGGGTAACGATGCAAGGCTGAGCGATCAAGACCAACTTCTTTAAGCATATCTATCACTCGAGATTCTCTCTCAGTGGTAGATAGATTTGGATGATGCACATCCAAGCCCTCTGCAATGATTTGCAACACACTCATTCTCGGAGATAGCGAACCAAATGGATCCTGAAAGATTACCTGCAAGCTAGCGCGCATTGCTCTGCGCTCAACTGGTTTTAACAAGTGCCAATCTTTACCAAGCACATCCACGCTGCCAGAGACTTGGGCAGCAGAGTCGCCCAGCAAGCCCAGAACAGCCATGCCTAGCGTGGTTTTGCCAGAACCAGATTCACCTATCACCCCGATCGTTTGGCCCTGCTTTAGTTCAAAACTGACTTTCTTTAACACTTTGTGTGGTGGCGCTTTTTTAAACCAGCCAACTGTTTCAGAACTTGGATAAGCAACCGATAACTCCTCAGTCTTTAATAGGACTGGTGACAAGGGCATCACAGGTGCAAGATTGCGTACGGGCTCGCTATTTACCAAGGCGCGAGTATAGGGATCCACCGGATGATCAAATACTTGTTTAGTTGTACCAACTTCAATTAAGTTTCCTTGATTGAGAACGGCAACCCGTTGCGCAAAATGCTTTACTAAGCTGAGGTCATGAGTAATTAGCAAAATACTCATACCGCCGTGCTCTTTAGACTCTTGTTGCAACTCTTTTAAGAGATCGAGAATTTGCATCCGCAAACTGACATCCAATGCAGTTGTAGGCTCATCAGCAATCAGCAATCTTGGCTTACAAGCTAAGGCCATCGCTATCATGGCACGCTGCCGTTGACCACCTGACAGTTGATGGGGATATGAGTGGAAGCGGCGCTCAGGCTCTGGAATACCCGTCTTTTTCAGTAAATCGATCGCAGCATCAACTGCATCAGCCTTTGAGATCAAGGGTTGATCAATCTGCACCGCCTCGATTATTTGGTTACCAATCGTGAACAGCGGATTTAAGGCTGTCATTGGCTCCTGAAAGATCATGGCAATCTCACGCCCACGAATCTCTCGAATATCTTCAATAGACAAAGATAAGAGATCTACTTCGCCATGCCCTTCTTTTGCATCACGAGGCTTCCATAAAATTTTGCCATTTACCTTGGCACCTTCAGGCTCCAATCTGAGAGGCGCTAATGCAGTAAGTGTTTTTCCAGAGCCGGACTCGCCCACTAAGGCCAATCTTTCGCCAACACCAATATCAAGATTAAGTTGGTTGACAGCAAACTTTTCACGGCGCCCTGCGCCAAATGAAATAGAAAGGTCTTCATAGCGCAACAGACTCATGAACGACCTCCGTTCATGAGTCCAGCTTTACGTGAGTCGTAAGCATCTCGTAGGGCCTCGCCCATAAAGGTCAGCAGTAACAAGGTGCTGACTAAAACCACAAAAGTAGATAAGGAAATCCACCAGGCATCTAGATTTCCCTTACCTTGTGAAAGAAGCTCGCCCAAACTAGGGGTACCCGGAGGAACTCCTAGCCCAAGAAAATCTAAGCTAGTGAGAGACAAAATTGCGGCGCTCATGCGAAATGGCAAGAAAGTAATGACAGGGGTCAAACTGTTAGGGAGAATATGTCGCCACATGATTTGTACATTGCTTAAGCCCAGCGCTCTTGCGGCTCGCACATACTCTAGGGCGCGATTACGGAAAAATTCAGCACGCACATAATCTGATAAACCCATCCATCCAAAAGCCGCCAACAACAGAATCAATAACAAAACACTTGGATGAAAGATCGAAGCAAAAATAATGAGTAGATATAGCTCTGGCATTGCGGACCAAATCTCAATCAAGCGCTGAGAAATCAAGTCAAACTTACCACCAAAAAATCCCATTAATGAACCTGTGATAACACCAACAGTAACGCCCACGATCGTCAATGCAAGGCCAAAGAGAATAGATAGACGGAAACCGTAGATCAGACGAGATAGAACGTCACGACCGCGGTCATCAGTCCCAAGCCAATTCTGCCAGGACGGTGGGGCTGGATTGGGCGAAGTCGCAAAGTAATTAAGTGTCTCGTAGCTGTATTTAATCGGTGGATAGATCGCCCAATTTCCAGCGCTTGTGATGTTGTGACGAATATCAGGATCTAAAAAGTCTGTTGGAGTTGCAAAGTCACCACCAAAAACTGTTTCAGGCTGATTCTTCACAATCGGAAAATAAAAATGCCCGTCATAGCGAACCACTAAAGGCTTATCGTTCGCAATCAGCTCGGCACAAAGAGATAGGCCAAAGAGACCAAGAAAAATCCAGAGGCTGATGTAACCACGGCGATTCGTTTTAAAACGCTGCCAACGACTCATGACCCCCCTCCCGAACCAAACTGAATGCGAGGATCAACATAAACGTAGCAGAGATCGGAAATGAGTTTGGTAAACAATCCAATTAAGGTAAATAGATAAAGTGTTCCAAACACAACGGGATAGTCACGACGCATCACCGATTCATAAGATAGTAAGCCCAGGCCATCTAATGAAAACAGAGTTTCAATCAAGAGGGAGCCTGTAAAGAAGGCGCCAATAAAGGCGGCTGGGAAACCAGTTACCAGCGGCAACATCGCATTACGAAATACATGCTTCCATAGCACCTGCTTCTCGGTTAAGCCTTTGGCTCTGGCAGTCAACACATACTGTTTACGAATCTCTTCCAAGAATGAGTTCTTAGTCAGCATCGTCACTACAGCGAAGCTACCCAATACCGATGCGGTAATAGGCAAAACAAGATGCCACAGATAATCCATAACCTTGCCAATTAGGCTGAGCTCACTCCAGTCATCCGAAGTAAGACCCCGTAAAGGAAATATTTGCAGAAAGCTACCGCCACCAAATATCACTAGCAATAAAACACCCAATACAAATCCGGGAATGGCATAACCCACTAGAATCATCGTACTTGTTACCGCATCAAAACGTGATCCATCGCGTACTGCTTTTGCTATACCCAAAGGAATGGATACCAGATAAGTAATGAAAAATGTCCATAACCCAATACTGATGGAGACTGGAAGCTTAGAAACCACTAAGCGCCACACACTTTCATGTTGGTAATAGCTATCGCCCAAATCAAATCGAGCAAATCGTCCAAGCATCATGAAGTAGCGCTCGACTGGCGGCTTATCAAAACCATAGAGCGCTTTGACCTCCTCTAAACGCTGTACATCTATTCCTTGGCGGCCACGGTAATTTGCGCCAGCACCCGACGATTCACTGCCACCAGTTGCAGCGCTACCCTTACCTTTGAGTTCGAGCACCATTTGCTCAACTGGGCCACCTGGAACAAATTGCACCACGGCAAATGTGAGTGTTAAGACGCCTAAGAGAGTTGGAATCATCAACAGCAAACGCTTGAGAATATAAACGCGCATTTGAGCTTGCATTATTTACTTTCCTCTTTCCACCAGTTTTGCATAATCCAAGGCTCAGCTTGGTAATACAGTGGCGGTTCTGGATAACGCATTTCCTTTCGGAAGGCGACGCGATGCGTGGGGTTGTACCACTGCGGCACTACGTAATAACTATTCCACAACACTCGATCGAGAGCACGGGCAGCCGTTCTTAATTGATCACGATTTTGGGCTTTGGTAATTTCCGCAACTAGGGCATCGACAACGGGTGATTGAACTCCAATCACATTATCGGAACCCTTTTCTTTTGCAGCCTGACTACCAAAACGATCCCATAACTCACTTCCTGGATTTTGTGAGTCCTGAAAACGCACAGTTGTCATATCAAAATCAAATTCATTCATGCGTTTTTGATGAAGCGCAAAGTCACTGGTGCGCACGTCCACCTGAATTCCTAATTTCTCAAGATTGCGAATGTATGCAGAAATAACTCTGAGAAAGAATCCACCATCCTCCACAATCTCAAAACGAAATGGCTCCCCTTTCTCATTACGCAAGGCACCATCGCGATATTGCCAACCTGCATGCATTAATAGCTCTCGTGCTTTACGCAAGTTTTGGCGCAAGCTGCTTGGGGGCAAGGTTGATGGCGCTGGAGGCATAGGCCCAAAGACGGCATCCGGCACCCACTGTGGGTATTGTGCCTTGAGGGACTTAAGTAGTTTCAACTCGCCTTCAGTTGGCTTACTTGGGCCATCAAAGTTCGCGCTCAAATCGCTATTCGTAAAGTAACTGTTGATCCGACCATATTGATCAAAAAAGATCTGGCGATTGAGCCACTCAAAATCCAAAGCCAAGCCTAAAGCCTGGCGAACGCGCGGATCTTGAAAAATAGGTCTGCGGACATTCATTGCAAAACCTTGCATTCCTGCGCCATTGTGGTTAATGAATGCTTTCTTGGTCAGCGTTCCGTTATCAAATTTCGACCCAACATATCCTTTAGCCCAAATTTTGGCACGGTACTCTACGATGGCATCAAACTCCCCCGCTTTAAATGCTTCAAGACGCACCGCATCATCGCTGTAAAGTTTATAAAGAATTCTGTCGAAGTTATAAAAGCCAACTCTGATATTGAGTGGTTTAGCAAGTTGATCAGCCCAATACTGCGGGTTCTTCTTATAGACAATGGATTTGCCTGCCTTAAATGACTCTATCAAATAAGGCCCGCTACCGATTGGGGTTTCGAAAGCAAGCTTTTCAAATGGAATCATGCTGCCATCAGGCTTCTTGCCCCAGTTACGCGAGAAGATGGGAAGTGTTCCTGCCAGAATCGGCAATTCTGAATTGTTATTCTTAAATTCAAAACGCACCAATCGATCAGAAAGAACTACTGCAGATGAGATGTCGGCAAAAGTGGTTTTGTAACGCGGATGTGCCTTCCCACTCATCAGCACATCAAAGCTGTATTTCACATCTGCTGCTAATACGGGACTGCCATCTGAAAATTTTGCCTCAGGACGAATATGAAACGTAACTGACTTGCGATCCTTTGCAACTTCAATGTCATCTGCAAGTAATCCGTAAACGCTCGATGTTTCATCAGCACTACCTTCAGCCAAAGACTCAAACATCAACTCAATGCCAGGTGCGGTCACACCACGCAATGTAAATGGGTTGAACTTATCAAAGCTAGTTCTTTGACCTGGATTTGGCAAAACAAGGGTACCCCCCTTGGGTGCATTGGGATTGACATAATCAAAATGGGCAAAGCCGTCCGGATACTTTGGTTTGCCATATTGAGCAATGCCCTGAGCCGCCAATGCCACACCGCTCATTGCCCCCGTCAGGGCGGCCAAGAGCAAGATTTGGGTAATTTTGCGAAATATGGCAAAGGGGGCAAAAAGGGTTTGGGCTGGCATATATGCAACAATTGTAGATAGCAAATCATATTTGAAGCAAAGGACACAATATGGGCTTTCTCGCTGGCAAAAAAATCCTCATTACCGGCC
The DNA here is from genome assembly GCF_040409805.1 of Polynucleobacter sp. MWH-UH23A. Classification (NCBI taxonomy): domain Bacteria; kingdom Pseudomonadati; phylum Pseudomonadota; class Betaproteobacteria; order Burkholderiales; family Burkholderiaceae; genus Polynucleobacter; species Polynucleobacter sp. MWH-UH23A. The sequence goes on along the minus strand of NZ_CP099572.1, from coordinate 813,585 downwards.
TCCTCTCTAACCGCTCGATTGCCTATGGCATCGCCAAAGCCTGCCACCGTGAAGGTGCCGAGCTTGCCTTCACCTACGTTGGTGAGCGCTTTAAAGACCGTATTGTGGATTTTGCGAAAGAATTTAATTCCGAGCTCATTTTTGACTGTGACGTTGGTAGTGATGAGCAAATCTCGGCACTATTTAAGGATTTAGCAAAATCCTGGCCGCAATTTGACGGTTTTGTTCATGCGATCGGCTTTGCGCCTCGTGAAGCCATTGCTGGCGACTTTTTGGATGGCCTTTCACGCGAGGGATTCAAAATTGCTCATGATATTTCTGCTTACAGTTTCCCGGCTATGGCAAAAGAAGCATTACCAATGTTGCGCGATAAATCTTCATTACTGACATTGACCTATCTTGGCTCAATGAAGAACGTTCCAAACTACAACACCATGGGTTTAGCCAAAGCCTCGCTTGAAGCATCTGTGCGCTACCTAGCCGGCTCTGTTGGACCTAAGGGTATTCGTGCCAATGGCATCTCTGCTGGCCCCATCAAAACCTTGGCAGCTTCTGGTATCAAGGGCTTTGGCAAGATTTTGGAAGCAGTTGAGCAAACTGCACCACTGCGTCGCAATGTCACAATTGATGATGTTGGTAATACTGCCGCCTTCTTGCTATCCGATCTAGCAAATGGCATAACCGCAGAAATCATTTACGTTGATAACGGCTTTAGCCAAGTGATTGGCGGAATGGAAGAGGCTTGAGTTCATCCTCAACCATTAGCCTTCGCGAAGCCCTCAAATTTTGGACCAAACTTGGCTTCATTAGTTTTGGGGGGCCCGCGGGACAAATCGCCGTTTTGCATCAAGAGTTAGTAGAAAAGCGTCGCTGGATTTCTGAGCGGCGCTTTTTACATGCTCTCAATTACTGCATGCTTTTGCCCGGACCAGAAGCTCAGCAACTCGTTACCTATATTGGTTGGCTGATGCACCGCAGCTGGGGTGGCATTTTGGCGGGCAGCCTCTTTGTTTTACCATCACTCTTGATCTTGATTGCCTTATCTTGGATTTACATCACCTTTGGGCAAGTGTCGTGGATCGCCGCCATCTTCTTCGGCATTAAACCAGCGGTCACGGCAATCGTATTACATGCTGCCGTGCGTATTGGTAAACGGACGATTCACAACAATGCACTTAAATGGATTGCGCTGTGCTCTTTTCTAGCAATCTTTATATTGAACTTGTCTTTTCCCATCATTGTTTTGATTGCTGCAGCACTTGGCTATTGGGGTGGAAAACGCTATCCAGATTATTTTCAGCAGTCTGGTCATAGCAATAAATCGCTTGCGCATTATGGTGCTGCCATCATTGATGACAGCACCCCTACTCCACCGCATGCACAATTTAGTATTCAAAAAACTGTGCTGCATAGTGTCGTCGCTCTGTGCTGCTGGCTTATTCCTATCGGAATACTTGGTTTAGTGTTTGGATGGAAAACGCTTTACCCCAATATCGCCTGGTTCTTTACTAAGGCTGCACTCTTAACATTTGGGGGCGCATATGCGGTATTACCATATGTTTACCAAGGCGCAGTAGATCACTTCCATTGGCTAAGTGCCAATCAAATGATTGATGGACTTGCTCTAGGAGAAACCACGCCCGGCCCACTCATCATGGTTGTCGCTTTTGTTGGTTACCTAGCTGGTCACATTCAACACCTCATTGGAAATAGTGATCCATTTTGGTTTGGTGTGCTAGGTGCAATTGTGGCAACGTGGTTTACCTTCTTGCCATCATTCTTTTTTATTTTGGTTGGTGGACCCCTTGTGGAGTCGACGCACGGCAAACTAGGTTTTACTGCACCGCTCACCGCAATTACTGCTGCCGTTGTCGGAGTCATTGTGAATCTAGGCTTATTTTTTGCTTACCACGTGTTCTTTCCACATGGCATTGGCGGATCTATCTCATGGCTCTCCATTGTCATCTGTGGTGCGGCCTCGCTTGCCCTATTCAAGTACCAAAAAGGTGTCATGACAGTTTTTGGCGGCTGCGCCCTTGCCGGCCTTCTTAGTCACCTAGCAGGCGTATTGCTTGGCTGATCTAGCGCAATAGTATTTTTCCTAAGATTGGCATAATGGAAGTTATGCGAATTGAACCTCAAACCATCACCCATCTTCAAGAGTGGCTCGGCAAAACCGAGACGCTATCTGACACTGTTACCGCTGCGCCAGTACGCGCACTATCAGCAACTCTGGATAGACAAGACCCTGAGCCAAGCAAAGGCACTTTTTTGCCCGAGCTTTGGCACTGGCTATATTTCTTGCCGCACGCTCGTCAATCAGAAATCGGTACTGATGGGCATCCTAAGCGTGGCGGCTTTTTGCCTCCTGTGCCATTACCCCGTCGGATGTGGGCAGGTAGTCGCGTGCAATGGCTAGAACCATTAGAAGTTGGCGATGAAATTCAACGCGTTTCCAAAATTGAATCCGTGACCCATAAATCCGGCCGCACAGGAGATTTGATTTTTGTCTTAGTCAAGCATGAAATCTCCAATCAAAAAGGTTTGGCGATTATTGAGGAACACGACATTGTTTATCGCGATGCTCCAGGGCCAGATGACAAGCCTGTTGCACCAACGTCTGCACCAAGTGATGCCAAATGGAGCAAGACGATTACTCCTGACGATGTTTTGTTATTTCGTTATTCCGCACTCACGTTTAACGGCCATCGCATTCACTACGATCGCAAATATGTCACTGAGATAGAGGGCTATCCAGGCCTCATCGTGCATGGGCCTTTGATTGCGACATTACTCGTAGATCTGGTGCGCCTAAGCATTCCGGGTTGCAAGCTCAAGAGCTTTGAGTTCCGTGCTATTCGGCCTACTTTTGATATCAATATCTTCAAAGTCAGCGCTAAACCCGACTTAGAAAAAGATCCTTCAGGCAAAACGATTGCGATTTGGGCGCAAGACCACGAAGGTTGGCTCACGATGCAGGCTACTGCAGTTCTTGCCTAGAAACTTGATATGACAACTGAACATTTTTCTCGTGAGCTTGCTGCATTTGCGGCAAACCTCAACATCTCTGATATTCCGAATGATGTTATTGCTAGAGCAGAAGATCTTTTGGTCGACTGGTTTGGCTCTGCAATTGCCGGCAAAGGCTCTCGCCCGGTTGAAACGATTACTCAGTTTGCACAGCAGATGGGTGGCTTCGATGTCTCTCATGCTGGACCATCTGAAATCCTCATTACTCGCAAAACATCAAGCCCCTTTTTAGCGGCAATGGCAAATGCTGCCGCATCCCATGTGGCTGAGCAAGACGATGTGCATAACGGCTCTGTGTTTCATCCAGCTACCGTGGTGTTTCCTCCGGCGCTAGCTTGTGCACAGGCGATAGGCGCATCCGGTGAGGATTTGATTGTTGCTGCTGTTGCTGGCTATGAAGTTGGTATACGTGTTGGTGAATTTTTGGGTCGCTCACACTACAAAGTTTTTCATACGACAGGTACTGCAGGAACTATCGCTGCTGCAGCCACTGTAGGGCGACTACTCAAACTCAATCCAGAACAAATGCTGCATGCCTTTGGTTCTGCAGGCACACAATCTGCTGGTCTTTGGGAATTCTTGCGAGATGCCGCCGACTCCAAGCAATTGCATACCGCTCATGCCGCCTCCACCGGCTTGATGTCTGCTTACATTGCCAAGTCTGGCTTTACTGGTGCAGAGCATATTTTGGAAGGTAAACAAGGTTTAGCGGCCGGCATGTCAAGTGATGCGGTTCCCAGCAAACTGGTTGATGGGCTGGGCACTCGTTGGGCTTTGGTGGAAACAAGCTTCAAATATCACGCCTCCTGTCGTCATACTCACCCCGCTGCCGATGCGCTACTGCAAGTCATACTTGCACACAAACTTAAACCGAGCGATATCCTAAAAGTGGAAACTCTAGTTCATCAGGGCGCGATTGATGTCCTAGGACCTGTGACAGATCCCGCTACCGTTCATCAGTCCAAGTTTTCCATGGGCACAGTGCTTGCGTTGATCGCGCATTATCAATTTGCAGGCTTACAGGAATTCGATCAACATTTTCATGATGATGCAATTTGCCTGTTCCGTGACCGCGTTACTATGACTTTAGATCCTGAAGTTGATTCAGCCTACCCTCAACGCTGGATTGGCAAAGTAAAGGTACATTTGCAAAATGGCCAAATCTTAGATGGTCGTGTTGATGAGCCCAAGGGAGATCCTGGCAATACTCTCACCCGCGCTGAAATCACCGACAAAGCACTTCGTCTCGCCGCATTTAGTGGTGGAGCAAATCCAAGCGAAATGAATCAAGCGATTGATCTTTTGTGGAATATTCGCAAACAACAAGTGATTGGTAATCTCTTAGCTAATACATAACTTCAAAAGTCATACCCTCTTATATGAATCCACTGAACACCCCTCTCGGTTTTTGCTCTAATTTCTTGTTTGTTCCTGGCACTCGCCCAGAGCGTTTTCTGAAGGCATTAGATAGTGGCGCTAGTGGCGTCATATTAGACCTAGAGGATGCGGTAGCTGAAGAAGATAAAGAAACTGCGCGTAATGCAATACGGTCTGCTTGGTCGCAGTTTTCGGATGAGCAAAAAAAACGGCTTGTGATTCGGACAAATTCACCAGGCTCCAAATTTTATGCAGCGGATTTAATTTTGGCGCAAGAGTTACAAGTTGCTTGCATCCTCATTCCTAAAAGTGAATCTTTAGATCAAATTAATGGTGCTGCCCTCATACTGCCAAATACAGCCATCATCCCGATGATTGAGACTGCTCTTGGCTTGCATCACCTCAACGAGATCGCAAACTCCAATCAAGTCTTGCGTCTGGCCTTAGGTAATCTAGATTTACAAGCTGATCTTGGCATGATGTGCGATGCACAAGAGACCGAACTACAAACTGCGCGTTATCAAATCGTGCTGGCTTCTCGACTTGCGCAAATTACCCCTCCAGTTGATGGGGTTACACCATCGACAGATGACTTACCTCGCATTACCGATGACGCTGAGCGTGCCAAACGCATGGGTTTTGGTGCGAAACTTTGTATTCACCCCAAGCAGGTCGCTATTGTTCAAGCAGCCTTTATGCCTACAGAAGAAGAAGTTCATTGGGCTCAAAGGGTGATTGAGGCGGACAAAGCCTCCAAGGGTGGCGCCGTGAAATTAGACGGAAAGATGATTGATAGACCCGTAGTTCTTTTAGCCAAAAGAACACTAGCAATTGCTGGTAAACACTAATTTAGAAGCAAACTCTTTTTTGCCAAAAAATGGCAAAATACCTTTCCGAGCAGTACCAGAAAAAACTATATAACTACGGCGGGACTAATCATGACATTTTATAAATCCTTACTTGCAAGTGCATGCGCGTTTGTTGCGGGCACTTTCATATCTGGCAGCGTAATGGCTGCTGATGTTTACCCAAATAAACCAGTTACCTTAGTGGTTCCATTTGCTGCGGGCGGCCCTACAGATGCAGTTGCTCGCTTAATTGCAGTTCCTATGGGCAAGGAATTAGGTCAATCTGTCATCGTTGAAAATACCGTTGGTGCTGGTGGAACAATTGCCGCTACTCGCGTGGCTCGCTCTGCTCCAGATGGCTACATGATTTTTATTCACCACATGGGTATGGCTACTGCCCCTGCTTTGTACAAGAAGCTACCTTTTGACCCGATGAAAGATTTTGAATACATCGGCCAAGTAGTTGACGTACCAATGGTTCTATTGGGTCGTAAAAACTTCCCGCCAAACAACTTTAAAGAGCTCGAGACTTATATCAAGGCAAACAAAGAGAAGGTCACCTTGGCTAATGCTGGTCCAGGCGCAGTTTCTCAATTGTGCGGCCTCCTATTTATGTCTCGTGAAGGCGTAGAACTCACTACCGTTCCTTACAAAGGCACAGGTCCTGCGCTAACCGACCTCTTGGGTGGACAAGTTGATCTTTTATGCGATCAAACTACGCAAACCATTCCATACATTAAAGATGGTCTCGTAAAAACCTATGGCGTAACCACACCAAAACGTCTCCCTGCCCTGCCAAATGTTCCTACGTTGGATGAGCAAGGTCTCAAAGGCTTTGATGTAAAAGTTTGGCATGGTATGTATGTTTCTAAGGGAACCCCTCAAGCTGTCATCAATAAGATTAATAAAGCACTCAACGTTGCTTTAAACGATCCTGAAGTGAAGACTCGTTTAGCGGAGTCCAATATTGAAATCGTTCCTCCAGCTAAGAGAACGCCAAATGGGCTTAAAGATCACTTGGATGCCGAAATCAATAAATGGGGTCCGGTGATTCGTAAAGCAGGAGCATACGCAGACTAATCTATCTCCGTACTAAAAAAAGCCAGCTAGTTGTTTAGCTGGCTTTATTTTTACCTATAGATAGACTATCAACCTGGTCTAAATAAATACCCAGATCGAGCTTTTTCTTTTCGTTGCTTACGCAATCCATTCCATGCAGCAAACAAAGCCCAAATTGCTAGCGCGGGATCCAAAAGGTAATCCCACAAATTACTGGACTCATGCCAACGCAAGCTCCATGCAATGATGGCAGCACCAATAATCCAAACCCCTTTGACCCAACCAGCTAGGCCGCATACCAAGGCAAAAATCAGAACACCTATTAGGAAAGCAAATGATCCATAACCCCAAGCGTAAGGATCAAACATGCTGACGCCTAAAGCAAAGGGGTAAAAAGCAATGGCCAAAATTGCAATACACCATTTAATTGGAGTGGGAGTCACTTGCTGGTTCGGCAACAAGGCGCTCCAAAGTAACAACATGCTCACAATGCTCAGATCCCCAAGCACCCCACGCACATAACCTGCTAAGGGTAATTCCATCGACATTCCAAGCGGCCAAAAAAACAGATTGGCGAACATTAAAAGCAGTAAGGTCTTTATAGAGAATGGAATGCCATTACGAGAAAGGGTTTGAAGCAGCAGAATCAATACCACAGAGCAAGTAATCGACATCTCTACCAAGGCGATGGTCTGCATGAGATCGTTTTTCATTGCACCCCTCCTGATTCAGCGGCAGATTGTTTTTCAACTGGAACTGGTAATTGCTTATAAGTCCGATCCAACCATGTGCTTGAGAAATAAGCATGTCGAATCTTTTTACGATCCCAGGTGTAAACCAAGTGCGCATCATCACCATGCGTGCTCAGCAAATATGGGTAAGAAAACTCCTTACGCTCTTGTTCTGGCAAAGCTTCATCGTTTTCGATGGTTTCTACAATATGCCATTCGCCTGATTTGGGCTTACTCATCATTAATACTAGGCGATAACGCCCTGCCTCAATATTATTAAGCGCCAGTAAATGAGCTCCGTTTCGTAACAACACCCCTGCCACTGCTGAATTGGGATTCAAAATCTCTAAATCACCCAATGATTGCCATGATTGACCGGCATTTTGAGTGGCAGTTACTGGAATTTGTTTTGGCTTCCCTGCACCACGCGTTTGCCTGAAAAGTGCTGTCGCACTTTGTGCGTCATCTATAAAGATAACTGGTTGTATGGCACTTCGCCCTGCACTCATGCGACGCTTATCTAGCACCTGAGCGGCATCTAATCTCAAAAACTCACCAAAGCGACCAATCCATTCGTGATAGGTGGGCAATCCTAAGCGACCATCTGCAAACGCTACTGCTGGTGATTTAACTAAAGTGCTGAGATTAAAAAACGGTGATGTAATTAAACGTTGTGGACGCGTCCATGTTGCACCCTCATCCTCAGAAAACATCGTTGAGATTGAACTACCCGCCCAACCCCCTATCGATACCGTTACAAAAAATAGCTGCAAACGTCCATCAGCAAGTCGTGCTGGCACGGGATTACCAAGCTTGGCAATATAGCGTGATAGGCCTTTTTCTGCGGCAACCCTATCTATTACCAGGCTTGGTGGACCCCATATATTTAATTTTGGATCCAGGACTGCCGTATTGATCACCACATCTGGAGCACCTTCGCGACTACCAGCAAACCAAAATGCCCGAACACCACCATCCTTTAATCCAATTAATGAAGCGGCATGTACAGAGGCGGCGCCTGTGTCCGGCAACCAGTCCATGTGTGGGCCTTGGACTGCGGGTTGAGAAATAGACTTCCCTTTTATAGCGCTTATCTTTGATTCTGGAGCTTTATCTGCTGATACTTCCACAGACTCTTCATGAACACCATCACTCGTAGCAAACGACGCCCAACTTGGCCGACTATCAATGTGAATAAAGCCAAGCACTGCTGCCAATAACAAAAAACAAAATGCAAGCACGCGACTCATCTACAAACATCCTTCACATTTAACAGATCTAGGTTAGTGATAGAAGTAGCGACTGGAGTGGAAACTAAGTATTCGACCACAAACAAATGCTCAGCAATTTTTCCAAGTAACATTTCTTTAATTTCTTTATCGGAGTGGCGCGCTCTCATCTCCATGCGTTGACCTAATATCTGACAGGATTCACATAAGATAGGTACGGCACCCATTGGTGCATGTACAGCAACAATTGGATACGTTTTAGTAAGCCCCTCAATATTGCCCGCGTCTTTAGCTAGATAACCATGTAATTGAACCCCTGGAAGAAGCAATCGATATTCCTCATCTTTTGCGCGATAGTCGCATGGAATCCATACATCTTTACCCTGCAGACGCTCAATTGTCTGCGCAGAAAATCGCCCTAGCTGACCTTCAAGCGGAGCCAAGCTGCTCGTTAAAGCGCTATAAACCAAAAAACATGCCATTAAGGCAAAAGCCTTGCTGCGCTCACGTCGGATTAATCCAATAATGACAAGTAATAGGCTCAGTCCCATCAAAAACCAATGCGCTGGGTTGTAATGCCAAGTACTTGACCCTCCGATCAATGTAGAGAGCTGAAGATTGAGCCCAAGCCATAACAATAGGGCGAGTATGAGCAACTGCAATACCAGTGCAATTCGGAATCCCCATAAAGGCAATCGATCCCAATGCATAGCGATCAAAGCAGCAAATGCCGGCATCACGGGAAGAAGATAGCGACCAGATCGTTGACTTGGCAAGCCAAACACTAAGAAGAAAGCTGCAACCAACACTAACAATAATGATCCCTCTGCAGACATGAACCGTCTTTCACGCCAGCACTGCAGCAATGTTGAAATCAGTACAAAGAAAAAGAGTCCAGCATTTGCCAGTGATGTAATTGTTAACATCCAAATGCTGTCACCACCCCTTATGAAATCCAAAAAATAATTAGAGCTTCTAGCGGAAAACTTCCCTGCATTCTCACCCAAGACAAACTCCCGCCAAACAGCCTCAGGGTTTGGGTCTAAGGCAAACCATAGGGAGAAAATACCAAGTGCGATAGTGCCAAGCAATATCAATTTATATAGATCGCGAATGAGTATTTGAGAAATACTCCACTTTCGCCAGTGCCAGTAATACAAGCCCAGAGCAAATGTAGCGGGAACAATATAAGCAAATGATTTAGCAAATAAGGCAAAACCTAAAGATATGCCTGCAAATACCGGAAATAGTAATTTCGATTCAAAGGCAGCTCTACCCCAATATAGAAGCGCAAAAAATGGCAGACTTAACCAAAATACTTCTGGAGGGTCCGTCAAAAATGGTCGACCATATCGATAGCTTGCAAAAAAAGATAGCCAAACCAATGCCGCAAGAATTCCAGTTTGTGTTTTTCCGCTAAAACGACGAACAGACACAAAAAGTAGCAATGCAGTAAGTGCGGTGTAGAGAACGCTTGGCCAACGTAAGTTTTCTAGACTCCATTGACTTGCCCAATGAGTACTAGCAATCCCCTGCCAGAAAATCAGTGGTGGCTTGGTATTTTTAATGCCGTCCATTTCAGATTGAAGCGGCAACCATGATCCCGAATCCGCGGTCATTCTCACAATGTGCATATAGGGGTACTCATCCCCATTTTTAGGGGCAAAACGACTATCTAGACCGTAAAGGTAGGCAAATATGGCCAAGACCAAGGTAACTAGTGAATATCGGAGGGTGAATGAGCCACGCATATCTATAGTTTATAGGGGCAAGGGGCTTGTAGCGGCAAAATTGGTTTTACCCCTAATTGGGTATGAATATATAAAAATTTCATCTTAAAAAAAGAGTCTCACTTCCTTCGCATTTCCCTAGTTCTTGATTAAGATAGTACAAGCTTATAAACAAGGTTGCCCTCACTTAGGCGCCAATTAGAAATGGAGATTGCTCTCATGCGATGGAAACAAATAAAGCCCTCTTTATACCTTTTAGGTTTTTTAAACCTTTTCTTTATTTCTTATCAAACCCAAGCACAGTCAACAGAGGCGACCAATCTATATCACCGCGGACTGGCTGCAACCTGTGCTAACTGCCACGGCACCGATGGTAAAGGTGTAGTTGATGGTGGCATGCCATTAATCAACAATCTGACTAGCGAGCAGATTCTGACTCAACTCAAAGCATTTAAATCTGGTGCTCGAGAAGGTACGATCATGCCGCAACTTGCCAAAGGTTACTCTGATGAGCAACTCGAAATCATCGCCAAGCAATTGGGAAATAAATAGGAGCCCAACATGGATCGTCGACACTTTATTGGACAAAGCGCAGCTGGAATTGGCTTATTGGCAGGCTTTGCCGGTCAAGCCCGTGCAAACTTACAAAAAGCAGAAATACTTGTAATTGGTGGTGGCTATGGTGGCGCTACCGCAGCGAAGTATTTACGTCTTTTTTCCAACAACACAGCAAATGTGACTTTGATAGAACCCAACGCCGCATTTGTTTCATGCCCCTTATCTAACCTTGTAGTTGGTGGATCACGCACTTTAGCCGATATTACTAGCCCATATGACAATCTAAGCAAGCGGCATGGAGTCAAGATGGTTCAAGACAGTGTCAGCAACATTGATCCCGAAAAAAAAACTGTCAAGCTTGCATCGGGTAAAACCTTACGCTATGACAAAGTGATTTTGTCGCCAGGCACAAGCCTGCTAATGAATACCATCGAAGGTCTCGCGCAAGCCAATAAAGCTGGGGTTACCTTGCAAGCATGGAAAGCAGGTCCCGAGACTGTAACCTTACATAAGCAACTAGCCGCAATGCGAGATGGTGGAACTTTTGCGATTAGCATTCCAGAGGCACCATACCGTTGCCCTCCTGGACCCTATGAGCGTGCTTGCCAAGTAGCAAACTATTTCAAGCAACACAAGCCGAAGTCCAAAGTACTCATCCTAGATGCCAATCAAGACGTGGTTTCTAAAGGTGCGCTCTTCAAAAAAGTGTGGGCAGAACAGTACCCCGGCATGATTGAGTATTTACCAAAATACAATGTGACTGGAGTTGATGCAAAAACCAAAACAATTAAGTTTGAAATTCAAGAAGACATCAAAGCGGATGTATTGAACTTATTACCCGCTATGAGCGCTGGTGACATTGCAGTTAAAACTGGTCTTGCCAATGCCAATGGTCGTTGGGTTAATGTGAATTTTCTGAACTTTGAGTCAACAGCGCAAAAGTATATCCATGTATTAGGTGATTCAATACAGGTTGCTTTTGCAATGCCAAAATCTGGTCACATGGCAAATCAACACGCTAAAGTTGCGGCGGCTGCAATTGTTGCTGAACTCAGCGGCTGGGAAGTGAATCCCTCCCCAGTATTAACAAACACCTGCTACAGTTTCGTTAATACAAAGGAGGTGGTCCATGTGGCAAGTGTGCACCAGTACATTGCCGCAGAGAAGACCTTTAAACCGGTTCCAGGCTCTGGCGGCCTTTCGGCTGCCCCATCAACCTTGGAAGGAGTGTACGCATGGGGTTGGGCCCACAATATTTGGGCAGACGCCCTAGGTTGATCTGGGTCAACACTTATGAAAAAAGGGGCGCATTTGCCCCTTTTTTTGTTTACTTATTTACTCCGATAAATATACTGAGCTCAATAACAATAATATAGGAGGCTTTATGAATATGACCCCAACTTCACCGAAAGACGCAACCAAAATAGAGAACGCTATTGAGCGGTGGACAGTACCCATTGGCAATTTGTTTGTCTCGCTCTTTCATCGGATTGCATTGTTTGGCATTGGCGCTGCAACAGTTTGGTCTGCAGTAGTTGCCTTCTTGGGAATGGTCAGCAAAGGATCTGCATCCATCGAAGACCTACTACTTTTATTTATCTACCTTGAAATCGGCGCTATGGTTGGAATTTATTTCAAGACCAACCATATGCCGGTACGGTTCCTAATTTATGTTGCGATTACTGCAGTAACACGTCTGATTATTGATTTGGTAAACACCAAGCACGAGGCAGATATGGCAATCCTGCTCATGGGGATTACTATTCTTGTTCTAGCCTTGGCCAATGCAGTCGTTCGCTACGCCTCGTTTAAATTTCCAAGTCGCCACGCAGAAAACGAATAATCAAAGATCCGGGTCGACTGCATCGTTGAACTGATAGGGGTGTACACCCCTATTCAAACAATTGCGTACGTAGTCGATGCTTGTTCGCAAGGTGTAATAGTCACCGGCGAGACGTTTCGATACCTTGATGTTGAGCGCCTGATATTCCAATAAATCTAGCTTTTTCAAGTATTCATCTCTTTGAGCGCTGTCAAACGTTGCCAATAGACTTTGCTCAAAAGTTTTTAATTCCCCGTATAGTCGATTGATCTTGTTGTACATCAACTTAGTTCTATAGCTTGGTAAAGCTCGCAGAACAGGATAGGCGATTACACAAAACGGCAAGAAGATAAATAACAGACGGTTAATAAACTCCGCCATCCAAAATGGAAAGTACGCCGCAATGAGTGGATAACTGTTCTTTTCGTAGTGGACAGCTACTGGACTTTCTGGCCAAAGAGAATCCTTAAAGGATGGGAACTCACCTCTATTCGCAAAAAAGGATTCTTTACCATTGATTGCGCGGGCAGCCTCCAAAAAGAGAAACTGAATCGCCGGATGCATCCGATCATCAATCAACAAATTGGTTGTGGTTGCAATTAACTTGATATCTTGATTTGGGAAATTACGCTGCAGATTAAAGGCCCCCTCAGGGACGTTCAAAATTTTCACGTATGGAATGAGCTTCGTGAACGCTTCTGCACGCTTAAAGGTAACTAAGTGTAATTGGGGATCCTTAAGCAAAGTCTGCACGTTATGCGCCTCTAAAGCATCAACAATAAATGCGCCATCAATCTCACCAGCTTGTAAAGCTTTAACAGCCTTTTCACCTGGGTAGTTCACAAACTGCAATCCGGCATTCTCCAATCCGGATAGCTTAATAATCCGGGTAGTTTGGGCATGAGTTCCGCTCCCCTCGGCCCCTACAGACACTTTGCGATTGGAAAAATATTTTGAGTGCCCAGCGACTACTTGAAAGTCGCTACTCTTTACTTCAGGGCCGCGATAAAAGAACCAAATCGGATCATAACCAATAGAACCCAAGGATTGAATGCCGCTAATATTTTTAGGTCGCTCTACTCCCGCTTGAACGAAGGCGGCTTGAACAGGGTCATTTCGATCGCTTAGGCGAATGAGATTTTCTTGTGCGCCCATTGTTGGGACAAGCTCAAGTGTTACGCCCTTTGTAGCGAAATACTCAGCATATTTTTTACCAAGCTCTTCATAGGAACCACCTGCTGATCCAGTGGCCATTTGCACATGTCTTGGCGGAGGTGGGTCTGCATACCACCAAATACCCATCAAAATCGCGAGCAAGAGAATTAATAGCGGCCACGCCTCTTCTAAGAATTGGATGAAATCAGACCATTTCTCAGTAATAGTCTCTTTTAAACCCAAAAAGGTTTCGTGAGTATTCTCTTTAAAGCTTCCCATGCCCAACCATTTAGCAAATATTTCAAAAGCTAATGATAATGTGCTTAATGCAGCAATAATCAAGAAAAGACGTTCGATATGCTATTTATCCGAAAATCCCAAGAGCGAGGCTATGCCGACCACGGCTGGCTCAAAAGCTTTCACTCATTTTCATTTGCTGGCTATCACGACCCCCGTTTTATGGGCTGGGGGAATTTACGGGTTATTAATGAAGATCGCGTTGCTCCTGGGATGGGCTTTGGGAAGCACGGCCATCGAAATATGGAAATCATTAGCTATGTGCTATCGGGTGAGCTGGCACATGAAGACAGCATGGGAAATATCAAAGGCATTCCCCCTGGGGATGTGCAACGCATGAGTGCTGGCACTGGGATAATGCATAGCGAATTTAATCATGCAAAAGACCAGACCACTCACTTCCTACAAATTTGGATTGAACCCAATAAATTAGAAATTGCACCTAGCTACGAACAAAAAACCATTCCAACTGTCAATAAGGATGGGAAGTTATGTTTGGTTGCCTCTCCAACTTGCGAGGCTGGATCAGTCAGTATTTCAGCTGATGCCAAAATATATGCAGGTTTATTTGACGGCGAACAGTCCGCCGACCTCGAATTGGACCCAAGTCGTAAAGCGTATGTCCACCTTATTCGCGGCTCTCTGCAAGTCAATAACCTGGATCTCAACGGTGGTGATGCTCTGTTAATACAAGATGAGTCTCAATTGACGATTTCCAATGGAAAAAGCGCTGAAGTCTTAGTGTTTGACCTCAGCGCTTAAGCAGTAATTCTGTAGTAAGACTGGTTTTGAAATTAGTCTAGTTTAATCTTGGCTTTTTCCATCACCACTTTCCATCTTGCTATATCGGAAAAGTAAAGCTCTGAGAACTGCTTGGTGTCCATCGGTGCGATTTGGACGCCCGCTTTTTGAAAACGCTCTTTCATCTCAGGGGTTTCCAGAATTTTTAGAGTTGAGTTATTAAGCGCCTTGATAATATTTTGTGGTGTTCCGGCTGGCACAAACATGCCCTGCCATAAAGCCATCTCATAGCCCTTCACCCCAGCCTCTTGAATAGTCATCAACTCAGGAGCGCCACTAAAACGATTTTTACTTGTCACCGCTAAAGCTCTCGCCTTATCGCCTTTATAGAGCGGAAGCCCTACAGGCATTCCTGCGAAATAGAAATCAATTTGCCCTCCTACTAAATCCGTAGCAGCAGGTGAGCCGCCTTTATAGGGCACATGAATGGCTTGCAAACCAGTGGTAGCCAGAAACAACTCTCCTGCCATGTGATCCGAATTCCCAATGCCAGAAGAACCAAAGCTCAATTTTCCAGGGTCAGCTTTTAGCATCGCCATTAAGTCAGCTACATTTTTCGCTGGAGAATTATTGTTCACAATCAGAATGTGAGGAGTGGCAGCAACACCCACTACAGGCAATAAATCTTTTTGACCGTTAAAGGGTAATTTTGGATTTGCGGCAACATTAATTGCCAAACCGTTTTGCGCGAATAAGATCGTGTAGCCATCTGGATTGCTTTTAGCCACTGCTTCTGCAGCTAAACTTCCTGCAGCTCCACCACGATTCTCAACAACGATTGGTTGCTTGAGCGCAACACTTAAATCATTCGCAATCATTCTACCTACGATATCCGTTGAGCTACCCGGCGCATAACCAATCATCATCTTGATTGGTTTATCCGGATAGGCGGCATTGACCACCCCCGCAAAAAGGGCTGATATCGCTACGCTGATTGCTATGTTTTTGATTATATTTTTAAACATATTGTCTCCTCCAGAATTTTTATAGTGCTAGAGTCGCTATTCCGCATTCTCTAGCGCAGGCATTTAAGGCACCTAGCAGTTCGGGCGAAACTGGTATGCCCAATTTCTGTCTTTCTAACATGGTTTTAGCAGCGCCTTCTCCTGGTACGCGGATTTCTTTCACTCCAGGAAGGGTTGTCGAGCTTTTCAAATCATTCACCAGTTCAATCACCCGAGCGATGAAGTCATCCCTATTACCAAAAGCACTTGGATCTACCGCAATAATCGTTTGCCCAGTATTGGTAACCAAATCATGGTGAGCATTGAAATCAATTGTTCCCTTGCCTACTGCCGCATTATTTAAGGCGCCGGCTAATAGGCCAATCATGACTGCTAAGCCATAGCCTTTGTAGCCACCGATTGGCAATAAAGAACCTTCAGCAGATCGCTTTGGATCTGTAATCGGTTTGCCTTGTTTATCTATCATCCAATCATCAGGAATAGATTCGCCCTTTTGCGCAGCGACTTTTACTTTACCGTAGGCGGCGACTGTAGTAGCTATATCCAATAAGACAATTGGCTCTTTACCGGCAGGAACGGCAATAGCAATTGGATTGGTTGATAAAAGCAAATCAATTCCACCCCATGGAGCCATGTGATTCGCATTGCCAACCGCCATATAAATTCCAATATAGCCTTTTTCAGCTAATTTACGAACATATACTGATGCGGCGCCAGAATGATTTCCATAATGACTTCCAATCCAACAGACGCTATTTTGCTTCACCTTCTCAAGCGCAAGCTCAACCGCACGGTTCATCACTAAATGACCTAGCGCATTGTCGCCATTAATGAGCGCAGTCGCGCCCTGCTCGCGCTCAACATGAATATTGGGCTGAAGATTTACACCGCCAGCACGTATTCTCTTAAGGTAAGCAGGCAACCGAAAAATTCCATGTCCATCAGCGCCAACCAGATCCGATTGCACCATCAGGTTAGCAATCAATTTTGCATCCGCTGCAGGTACTTTTTCTGCCTCTAGCGCTCTAGCGATGAATCCTTGAGCATCTGCAATGGATAAATATTTCATCTTGATTTATACCTCTGAGCTCGCTTTAAATTCCATGCTGTATTTGTATTTATTTTCAGGATGATGCGTGACCGTTACCTCAAACAGCTTATCTTGGTCATCAAAATAGCGGCGAATAATCACTAAGCATGAGGCATTAGGCTCTATATTCAGTTTTTTGGAAATGACAGGCGATGCTGATGCGGCATACACATCCACTTCCGCACGCTCAATTCGGGCACCATATTTTTTTTCAATTTGCTCATACACCATCACCTGGGTGTGCTCAGGATCTTTTGTCAGCGATGCAAACTGGGGCAAGATGTAAATATCAGTCCAGGCAATAACCTCTTCTAACTTTTGGCGTTTGCGAATTCCACCAATGTGATACCAAGAAGAACCCACTGGAGCACCAACGATTTGACTCAAGGGTTGATCTAACTCAATATATTCCTCAATTAAGTTCTCACGATAGGTATCACGTGAATAACTCAAGATATCAATTGGGGAATTAAAGCTTTGTGTAAAACGACGCAAACGTTGCCGTGAGACTACTTTTGTGGGCGCACCTTGATGGCGATAGATCAATCCATTCGCCTCCAAAATCTGCAAGGCATGCCGCAAAGTATGTCTACTAGAGTCAAAATCTCGGCACAGGTCTGCCTCGGCAGGCAAGACAGACCCGACAGGCCAGTCTCCGTTATAAATACGCTGCTCTAGCGTATTCGCTAGAGACTTGTATAACGGTAAGCGCTCAGACAATTTAGGAAAGTCCAAACATTTTTTTGCCAGCAACTGGCAAGGTTACTTTCAAAATATCGCCCGACAAAGATTCAGTAATGTAGAGATCTTTATTGTCAGGACCGCCAAAGCACATATTCGCCAAATGGTGATGATGTGGATTTTCAGAGTAGATTAAGTGGGTAGGCAACATATTGCTATCAAATCTCCAGATACCAATACCAAGATGGCATACCAATAAACCATTCTCAGAATCCATCTCAATCCCGTCAGGTCCTGCAACACCACCAGTTAACTGAATAGCTACACCTGTCTTAGAAACTGAGCCATCAGCCATTAATGGCAGGCGCCAAATTTGCTGTGAGCGAGTAGCTGCAACAAATACGTGCTTCTCTTGGGTGTTTAAGGTAATACCATTAGGACTTGGAACATTTAATGCCAAACGATCTAATTGACCATTAGCGCGCAATCTAAATACACGACCCGTTGGATCCGCAATACCTGTCTGACCTTGGTCTGTGAAATACAGATCACCGTTGGATGCGAAGTGAAGGTCATTTAAACCCTTGAAGTTCTCGCTATACATAGAACCCAGAATAGTTTCAATTTTTCCAGTTTTTGGATCTAAAGCCAGCAACCCTGCTTTGTAGTCACAAATGAATGCGCGACCATCTTTGTGGAATTTCAATCCATTTGGCCACCCATCGTATTGAGTAATTAATTCCCAATTACCTTTGGTATCGATTCTAAAAATACGGCCAAAGGGAATATCAACAAACCACAAATTACCTTCGCGATCAAAAGATGGGCCCTCCAAGAAACACTCTACCTCTGCCCCCTGACGATTTGGATCTGACCAGCCAGTACGAGATTTTTTTCTAAATTTCTCTGGCATCGTTGCAAAAACTTCCGTTTTGATTTTTTCTACTGGCTGGAAGGGGTTATGCATGGTCACGTTTTGTCTCCTCGAATTAGTTATACGGATAAGTTAGTTTTAAGGTTTTACTATTAAACCATAAATGATGCTAATCTTACATAATTATTGACTCGTCACCATCTAATCAAATTATTACTTAACCGTATAGGTTTAAAAATATGAAATCTGTAGTCGTTGTTGGAACCGGAATCATGGGCGCAGGCATTGCCGCTGGATTTTTAGCTCATAGCGTCCCTGTAGTCATCTTAGGAAGAAGTAATGAGAAAGCGGAGGCCTGTCTTGATAAGGCCCTCGCCCTTGCAAAGAAAATTGGCGTGGAAGGAGATAATGCCACCAAAGATCAAGCTGACATCAAGAAGCAGCAAGTCGTTGGAATACTTGAGGAATACCAGGGGTGGAATGATTGTATGTGGGTCATTGAAACCGTCGCAGAGAACCTTGTTTTAAAGCAAGAAGTTTTCAAATACTTAGACCAAGTAGTTCCAACAAATATTCCTATTGGAAGTAATAGCTCTGGGTTCCCAATCAGCAAAATTGCAGAAGGCTTAAAAACAGCTAACCGTATGATGGGTGCGCACTACTTTATGCCTGCTGAAGTGGTGCCATTAGTTGAAATTGTCATGGGCCAAAAGACAGACATTCAATACGCCGAGCAAGCGTGCGAACTCTATAGATCAGTAGACAAAAAACCAGTTCTGGTGAAAAAAGATATTCCAGGATTTTTGGCTAACCGCATTCAACACGCTTTGATGAGAGAGGCTTTATCTCTCGTACAGGAAGGCATCGCAACCCCGGAAGATATCGACGATGCGGTACGTTATAGCTTTGGATTTCGTTATGCTGCGGTCGGTCCAATGACGCAGAAAGAAATTTCAGGTTGGGATGGCATGGCCAATGCGGCGAAAGAAATTTACCCGTCCCTATCCAACATCACCACCTTGCCCCCAAAAGTTGTACAACTCATGGCCGACGGAAAAACTGGCATGAAAGCGGGTGAAGGATTTCGTAAGTGGAGCCCCGAAGAAATTGCCCAGGTATCGGACTCTTATTCACGCAGATTAAAAGCTGCGTTTGATGTTCTTAATATTGAATAGCCGAATAGCCTTGAGCCACAGCATCTTTCACGCGATCAATATTGGGGGTAATGCCAACACCAACAGCATTCATTTGGGCGCAGTCCAAATGCCCCTGATTTGCTCGCAACGGCTTATCACAAATATCAAACTGCAAATATTGATTTGACATGCTAAATCCCCAGGGAACTTCGCCTAAGGCAAAGCCAATTGAGGCGGTTGCCGCACCTGATAAGGATGTTTCTGCGACTTTGCACGCTAAATTTAGCTTGAAACTGTTTGCACGCAATGTCTGGGCACAAATCCATGCTCCCAGAACTCCACCAGTTTTGATTAATTTAAGGCTTGCACCATCAAAAGCTTTTGCGTTAATAAAGCTTTCAATCTCTTCTTTGCCATGGATAGACTCATCCAAGGCAATGGGGATTGCGGATTGCTTCTTAAGCAATACAAAATCTTCTAATGAAGAATTCGCATTAATCAATTGCTCTGCGAAAGATAAATTTTTAGCTTCTGTAGACTCACAAAAGCGAATTGCATCTGCCAAAGGCATGGCGCCATTAGCATCCACTGATACCACGTCGCCCTTTAGCAACTCAGACAATACCTTTACACGATGCAAATCTTCATCTAAAGATAAAAGGCCAATCTTGATTTTCCAATGCTTAAATCCAGCTTGGCGAAATGTTTTTGCGTCTGCAATCTCTTTATCTAAAGTGCCACCAAGCATTCTTAATAATGGAATGTCTTTCGGACTTACTGGGGCGCTTTCATTGCTTAGGGACTGCAGGTATTTCCATAAAGGTATTGATTTCTTTTGCGTGTACAAATCAAGCAACGCCATTTCCAAGCAAGACTTTGCTGATGGATTGCCATACAGGATCGTATCAAGTTGGCCAGCGAAAGCCTTGGGCTCGGTCCACTCTGTTAAGCGCATTCTTTCTGTCAAGTATTTAATGCTGGCAAATAAACTATCAAGGGTCTCACCCGTCATCAGTGGCGCAACCGACGCCTCACCCCAACCTTGGAGGCCATCTTCATCAGCCAAACAAACCAACACAGTTTTGGCATCTGTGATGACTTCCTTGGCCATCTTGATTGGCTCAATCAATGGGATGGATAACGGAAAAATGAGAGCCTGAGTAATCTTCATATTAAAAAATTAACCAACACATTAAAAGAAAAGATTAAGAAAATAATTAAGGAGAACATTACATGAGAAAAGTATTTTTAGCATTGTCGCTTATCAGTATTTGCTTTACCTTAAATGCGCAAGCTCAAAGCTATCCCTCTCAGCCGATTAAATTGGTTATTCCATTCGCAGCAGGAGGCCCTTCTGATGTTCTAGCTCGAGGCTTTGCGCCAAAGCTTGGTGAGAATCTTGGGCAGCCTATCATTATTGAAAATAAACCAGGTGCTGGCGCCAACTTAGCAGCAGAGTATGTTGCAAACTCCAAACCTGATGGATACACGCTTTTCTTGATGATGGTAGGCACCCAGGCTATTAATGAAACGCTTTATAAAAAACTAAATTACAACCTCGTTAAAGATTTTTCACCAGTCTCATTGGTTGCTTCTTCCTCGTTGTTATTTGTAGCCAATCCCTCGGCACCGTTTAAAACTATCCCAGAGCTGATTGCTTATGCAAAGGCAAATCCGAATAAGGTTAGCTTTGCCTCTTCGGGTGCAGGCACCCCATTGCATCTTGGTGGCGAGCTCTTTAATACGCAAGCAGGAACCGACATCCTGCATGTTCCTTATAAAGGCGCAGCACCAGCACTTACCGATGTACTGGGCGGGCAAATTGAAACTGCCTTGGTTGGCACACCCGCAGCACTCCCTTACGTTCGTTCAGGAAAATTAATTCCGCTTGGAATCACCAGCCTCAAGCGCTCACCAAATGCACCTGAAATTCCAGCAATTTCTGAATTTCTACCTAAGTTTGAAGTTGAGTTGGTATACGCAATTGTTGCCCCTGCTAATACCCCAAAGGCAATTATTGACAAACTCAATTCGCAGTTAAATACAGTTTTAAATAACCCAGAGATTAAAAGCCAAATTAACGGCAAAGGTTTTGAGATTGTCACCAGCACCCCTAGTCAGCTAGGTGATTACATCAAATCTGAGGTCGCTAAATGGGGTCCAATTGTCAAGAAATCTGGCGCTACGGCAGAATAATTACATTCCTTTACTAGAAAGCATTCCATGATTGAAATCTCTGAAAAAAAATTAGCCGGCCCAATCATCCGTCTACATCCGAATGACAACATTGTTGTTGCTCGAATAGACGTGGGCATTGGCACTGAAGTACCTAGCGAGAACTTCACCAGTCGTAGCCAAGTACCTGCAGGCTACAAAATTGCTGCGAAGAAGATTCTTAAGGGTGAGCCCATTCTTAAATATAACGTTACTGTAGGTTTTGCTAATACGGATATTGAACCTGGGACTATGGTTCATAGTCACAATACTGAGTTCCGTGAATTTGATCGCGATTATGCGCATGCTAGCGAATACAAACCCACTCAAATGCTTCCCGAGTCTGAGCGCGCAACCTTCCAGGGCTATGTCCGATCAAATGGCAAGGTGGGTACACGTAACTTCATCGGTATTTTGTCGACAGTTAACTGCTCCGCCACCGTAGTAAACAAAATCGCCGCTTATTTCACACCAGAACGTTTAAAAGATTTTCCCAATGTTGATGGTGTTGTTGCGTTCAGTCATAGCATCGGCTGTGGAATGGAAATGAGCGGTGAGCCGATGCAATTGCTTCGTCGCACCATGGCCGGATATGCTCGCCACCCCAATCTTGCGGCCGCCTTAATTGTGGGTCTTGGTTGCGAACGTAATCAACTAAAAGGTTTAATGGAACAAGAGGATCTTAAAGAGGGATCTAACTTGCATACCTTCATCATGCAAGAGTCCGGCGGAACACGCAAAACGATTGAAGCTGGTATCGAAGCAGTTAAAGCGTTGTTACCTGAAGCCAATAAAGCAAACCGACAAACTGTATCCGCAAGTCACCTCATAGTAGGTCTTCAGTGCGGGGGTTCGGATGGCTTTTCCTCCATTACAGCTAACCCCGCACTAGGCGCAGCGATTGATATCCTCTCTCGCCATGGTGGCACCGGTATTTTGTCTGAGACCCCCGAGATTTATGGGGTTGAGCACACCCTCACTCGGCGCGCTGCAAGCAAAGAAATTGGCGAAAAGTTGATAAAACGTATTCGTTGGTGGAAAGATGAATATTCCGTTGGTCGCGATGTGCAGATTAACGGCCAAGTAAGTCCAGGAAATCAAATTGGTGGACTAGCTAATATTTTTGAGAAATCATTAGGCTCCTCCATGAAAGGTGGAACTGGTCCGTTAATGGAAGTGTACAAATATGCAGAGCCAGTTACCACCAAAGGCTTTGTGTTTATGGACACCCCTGGATTTGATCCTGTATCTGCAACCGGTCAAATTGCTGGTGGAGCAAATCTCGTTGCCTTTACTACTGGTCGTGGCTCCATGTTTGGATCCAAACCCGCACCTTGCATTAAATTGGCTACAAATACCCCTATGTATCAGCGTCTAACTGAAGATATGGATATTAACTGTGGGGAAATTTTGGACGGAACAATCTCTGTCCAAGAGATGGGGCAGCGCATCTTCGAACTATTCCTTAGAACGGCGTCTGGAGAACGATCTAAGAGCGAGCTTTTAGGTCTAGGAGACTATGAATTTGTGCCTTGGCAAATTGGCGTAATGAGCTAATACGCCTGTAGAATTAATCCATTAATGCAGTATCAATTGGTTAAGGATTAACACAGGCATATGAAATTTAGGGATTATTACGAAACCCTCGGTCTTGCCCGCACAGCCACCGAGGCAGAAATCAAATCGGCCTATCGCAAGATGGCTCGCAAGTATCACCCAGACGTCAATAAAGAGGCTGGTGCCGAAGAAAAATTCAAAGAAATTGGCGAAGCCTACGCCGTATTAAAAGACACAGAGAAGCGGGCGGCTTACGATCGCTTTGGCGCCAACTGGAAAAATGGTCAGGACTTCACTCCCCCGCCTGACTGGAATGAAGGCTTTGAATATTCCGACGGCGGCTTTGGCGGTAGCCACCCAGGATATGGCGGTGGGTTTGAGGGTAATCAAAGCGAATTTTTTGAATCCCTATTTGGCAGAGGCAGGCACCGACAGGGTGGTAAAGGTAGCCATACACGCCAAGGCATGAATTTCAAAGGGCAAGATCATCACGCCAAAATTTTGATTGATCTTGCTGATGCGTATAACGGCGCTAAGCGAACTATTGCCCTACACATGCCAACTATGGATGCAAGCGGTCACGTGATAACGCAAGAACGCAAACTGGATGTCAGCATCCCCAAAGGAATTAAAGCAGGTCAGAATCTCAGGCTTTCTGGACAAGGTGGCCCAAGCGTTGGTCAAGGGCCTGCAGGCGATCTTTATCTTGAAATTGATTTTCATGCGGACCCTATTTATCGCATTGATGGAAAAGATGTCTTTATCGATATCCCTCTTGCGCCATGGGAAGCTGCTCTCGGAACTACTGTCAATTTTCCAACTCCTGCTGGATCAACATTGGAACTCAAAATACCGGCAGGCACTGTGGCCGGGCGAAAAATGCGCCTTAAGGGCAAAGGTATACCAAGCGCAGAACCTGGCGACCTATATGTAGTCCCGACTATCGCACTGCCGCCCGCCGATACCGATGCTCGTAAAGAGGCGTATCAAAACTTTGAGAAGGCTTTTGATTTCAACCCTAGAACCCATTTGAAGGGATGATGCCATGACACAAACAAATACAAGCAATATCACCTGGATTGAAGGTAGCGTTGTCGAGTACGAAGTACATATGAGTATTGTTGAGCTCTCACATGCATCACGGACCCCAGAAGATTTAATTATGACTTGGGTAACCGAAGGAGTATTGAGCCCTACCGGCTCGTCACCAGAAGACTGGCGTTTTAGTGGTGATTCTTTACGTAGAGCAAAGACTGCCGCTCACCTTACCCATGATCTTGAATTAAATGTTCCGGGCGTTGCTCTAGCACTTGATCTGCTCGATGAAATTGCGCAGTTACGCGCACAACTTCATCGCGGTGACTAATCCCCTAAGATTCTGAGCGGCTCAACAAAGCTTCCCAGCGCTGCAACTTTTGATCTAGCTGCTCAGTAATCTCGCTCAAGCGCGCCTGCATGCTAGCGGCTAATTCTGGCTCGTTTTTATATAAATCAGGATTGCTCATCGCAATACCGATGTCTGCCTGCTCAGCCTCCAACTCTTCAATAAGGGCAGGCAACCCCTCCAGCTCTTGCCGTTCTTTGCCATTAAGCTTCTGTACGTTATTTTTAACGACTGTCTTAAGCGTCGCGGTTGGTGTCGGAGACAATGCAGATTCTTGCTTTGTAGAAACTTTTTGCCTTTGGTTATCAGTACGCAACTGTTCTGAACGGGCTTTCTGAATTTTCCAGTCTTCATAGCCACCCTCATACTCACGCCAAAAGCCATCACCTTCATGGGCGATGATGCTAGTGACCACATTATCTAGAAAATATCGATCATGACTTACCAAGAAAACAGTTCCTTTGTAGTCTTGTAGTAACTGCTCTAGCAAATCGAGGGTATCAATATCTAAATCGTTGGTTGGTTCATCCAAAACCAGCACATTCGCTGGCCTTGCAAATAGACGAGCTAACAAAAGACGGTTGCGCTCCCCACCAGACAATGTACCCACCGGAGAATTAGTTCTCTCTGGCGCGAATAAGAAATCACTCAAGTAACTTTTAACGTGTTTCTTATTGCCATTAATTTCAATCCATTCGCTGCCAGGACTAATATAGTCCTCTAGTGATGCATTGAGGTTAAGACCTTCGCGCATCTGGTCAAAGTAAGCAACCTCAATACGGGTACCCATAGTTGCAGAACCAGAATCTGGTGCGATTGTTCCTAAAATTAATTTCAGCAAAGTTGTTTTGCCAGCACCATTTGGACCAAGCAAACCAACCTTATCGCCACGCAATATTGTGGCCGTAAAGTCTTTCACAATCGGTCTGTCATAAGACTTGCTGACATTTTGTAACTCAGCAACAATCTTGCCGCTTCGCTCACCAGCAGAAACAGCAAGCTTAACCTGTCCCATCGCATCTCTTCGCTCAGCGCGACTAGCACGCAGTTTTTCCAAGCGAGCAATGCGGGCTACGCTGCGAGTACGCCTTGCCTCAACGCCCTTCCGAATCCAAATCTCTTCTTGTGCCAAGAGCTTGTCAGCTCTAGCGTTAGCCAAAGATTCAGCATTCAACTCCTGCTCTTTAAGCACTTCATATTGCGTGAAGTTTCCGGGGTAACTTCGCAAAATTCCACGATCAAGCTCTACTATCTGCGTGCAAACATTATCTAAAAATGCTCGATCGTGCGTAATCAGAATCACAGAGCCTTGATATTCTTTCAGAAGCTCTTCTAGCCACGCAATTGAATCTAAATCTAAGTGGTTGGTTGGCTCATCCAACAATAGAACATCCGGAACTTCAACCAATGCTCTAGCAAGTGCTACTCGTTTTTTTGTACCGCCAGACAAATTACTAATTTTGACTTCGGCATCTAAATGCAAACGATCTAGAGTTTCGTGAACACGCTGCTCCCAGTTCCAACCACTTAGCGCTTCAAGTTTGGACTGAACCTCATCCAAGCGATGATGAGCAGCATCGTCCCATTCGCCGACGCTAAGAGCCTCATACTCCTCACGCAAAGCTTTTGCTTCGGCAACCCCCTTAGAAACCGCCTCAAAGACTGTTTCTTCTGCCTCAAATATGGGCTCTTGAGGAACATAGGCAATACGAAGCCCTTGCTGATATTGCAAGAGCCCGTCATCCATTTTTTCTATGCCAGCAAGGATCTTCAATAAAGAGGATTTGCCAGTGCCATTGCGGCCGATTAAGCCAACGCGTTCGCCTGATTCGAGCGAAAAAGCGGTATTTGCTAGGAGATCTACATGGCCAAAAGCCAGTTTTGCATCAGTTAGTACGATTAAAGCCATGGCGACATTATCGTCACTTCAGAGAAACAGAAGAAATTTCTCTCGATTTCTGCGAGACTAATGACAAATGGTCTGTAAACTCACCCCCTCTACCCCCAGCCTCATCCTTTTTGCAGGTCATGCCGGCACTGGGAAATCAACGCTAGCCAAAAAAGCACTACCGCTCATCATCGAAAGGACTGGGGAAGACTTTTTCTTTTTAGATAAAGACACGGTTTATGGCGCCTTTAGCGCCCATGTGATGGAACTAACAACCCAGAACCCAAATGATCGTGATAGCCCCTACTACTTAGAAAATCTAAGGGATTGGGAGTACCATGGCTTAATCGACATTGCTCGAGAGAATCTATTGCTAGGCGTGAACGTCATCCTCGTGGGGCCATTTTCAAAAGAGATTCAAAGTGGGCGCATGTTTGACCCCAAAGCACTCGGAATACCAAATCAAACCAAGATTTCTATTGCTTGGATTGATCTTGAAGAAGGCAAAGCAAAAACTCGAATGGAGAAGCGCAACGACCCTCGAGATCAATGGAAACTGGCCCATTGGCATGAATATGTCAAACGTAGGATTGATCCGCCCCAGCATCAATCGATTCAGCGTTTTGACAATCTGAATTTTGATCAGATGAAGTTTGAGCAGCTAATTAATCATTTGATCAAATAAAAATAGGACCCCTAGGGGCCCCATTTCAAGATACTAAGAGCTGAATTCTTAGAACTTGTAAGTCACACCAACTGCAGGCATCCAAGGATTCAAAGTAAGTTTGCCAGCATTCGCGCCACCAGCAACATACTGCACATTAGTTGCCATAGTTGCATATTTCAGATCAATGTTAGCACCCCAATTTTTGTCAAACATGTAGTCTGCGCCGATTTGACCCACAAAGCCCACGCTCGATGGCTCAACCTGCACTGCATTGCTATAAGCAGGGAAATTTTGACGATTGCCAAAAATGGTGTAGTTAATACCTGCGCCCACATATGGCTTAAATGCACCCAAATCAGTAAAGTGATATTGCAATAAGAGAGACGGTGGAAGTGCACTTATTTTTCCAGCCTGCGTTGATGCGTTATTAATAGTGACTTGCTGCGGATAGGTAAGCACGAGCTCAGTAGCGATATTCTTGGTGAAGAAATATGTCACATCAAATTCAGGAATCCATTCATTTTTAGCCTTTAGGTTTTGAGTCTGGGCAATACCAGTTTGACCGTTATTCCAAAGAAGGTCCACGGCACGCACACGAACCATCCATGGATTCTCATTTGCTTGAGCATGTGCTGCGATTGGGGCTAAGGATGCAACTGTAGCGATTGCTGCCACTAGTGATTTAAGACGCATGATGATTCCCTTTTTGTTATCAATTTCGATGGATTCATTTTGAAATTGATACGCTTGGGGGAATTTGATTTACATCAAACGATTATGTGTCGAGATTTTTTTAATGGTTTAAAAGCAACATTGTTTTCCTACTTGTTTGATCTAGATCAAATTGACTGTGGTTTACCCTAAAGCACTTTTGAATACGTGCCTTTAGCATGCGATTCCCTAAGGTGTCGATCGAAAGTCATCGCAACACGTCTTGCTAGCAAGCGTCCTTTGATGGGCACGTAAATCCCTTCATCACGCCACTCTAATAGACCGGCTTTTTCTAGATCTTTAAGCTCATCTATCTCTGTTTTGAAGTAAGTGTTGAAGTCGATCTTATGTTCGTCTGCAAAGCGCTTCGTATCTAGATTGAATTGACACATCAACTCGCCGATCAATTCACGGCGCAATAAATCATCTTGATCTAAGTGCAAACCTCTTAATACTGGAAGGTGGCCAGAATCCAACGCAGCATAGTACTCATCTAAAGTGCGCACATTCTGAGAGTAACAGTCATCCACCTTGCCAATAGAAGAGATTCCAAAAGCTAAGAGGTCGCATTCTGCTTGGGTTGAATAGCCTTGAAAATTGCGATGCAATTTACCCTCTTTTTGCGCTATTGCCAATTCATCATTGGGTTTAGCAAAGTGATCCATACCAATAAATTGGTAACCAGCCTCACCCAACCTCTCGATGGTGTTGGATAGGATATCCAACTTAGCTGCAGCTGGTGGAAGATCAGCTTCTGCAATACGACGCTGTGGCTTAAAGATGTGGGGTAAATGAGCGTAGTTGTAAACCGAGAGTCGATCCGGATTCATCTTTAGCACCGCATCAACAGTTTCTTTAAACGTCTCAGGGGTTTGCTTAGGTAAGCCATAAATCAAATCAACACTGCGTGATTTAAAGCCATACTTACGCGACCAATCCATTACAGCCTGGGTTTCTTCGATGGTTTGAACGCGATGCACCGCTTCTTGTACTGCTAAATTGAAATCCTGTACACCCAAGCTAATGCGATTAAAACCCAAGTCAGCTAAAAGCTTGATATCTTCTTCTGACACCCTTCTCGGATCAATCTCAATGGAATATTCGCCATCTGGCAATAAATCGAAGTGCTGGCGAGTGTGCTGCATTAACTCGATCATCTCTTCATGAGATAAAAAGGTAGGCGTGCCCCCACCCCAATGTAGCTGAGTAATTGGAATTTTTTTATGGACATCCATGGCATCACAAACCATGGCCATCTCTTTAGCCAAATACTTAATGTACTTAGCACTTCTACCGTGATCTTTTGTGATGATCTTGTTGCAACCGCAGTAGTAGCAAATATTGGGGCAAAACGGTAAATGAAAATACAGCGATAAAGGCTCGTTAATATTTGCTACTCGCTTGAGAGCCCCTAGATAATCTTTTTCTGAGAATTCATGATGGAAGCGATCAGCGCTTGGATAGGATGTGTAGCGCGGTCCATTAATGTCGAATTTTTGAAGCAACTCAGGATGAAACAAGACTTCTTTTTCTTGTGTATTTTCTTGAGTTACCGTGGAGCTCATGTTGACTTAATGATGGGTGGTTTCTTGCGATAAATAGTCTAGTGCGACTGCTTCTGCTACTTTAATCCCATCCACACCAGCAGACAAGATTCCGCCAGCATAACCAGCGCCCTCTCCAGCGGGATAGAGCCCTTTGATATTAAGGCTTTGGAAATTAGGTCCACGGGTAATGCGTAATGGAGAGGAAGTTCTAGTCTCAACACCAGTCAATACCGCATCTTTCATAGAAAATCCTTTAATTTGTTTTTCAAATGCAGGTAATGCCTCTCGAATTGCCTCAATCGCGTATGGCGGTAAAGCTTGAGCCAAATCCGTTAAATGAACTCCAGGCTTATATGACGGAATGACGCTACCAAACTCGGTCGAGGGTTTGCCTTCAATAAAATCTCCAACCAATTGGCCTGGCGCCTCATAGGTTCCGCCACCTAACTCAAATGCTTTAGATTCTAATTGGCGCTGAAACTCAATACCCGCAAGCGGGCCACCTGGATAGTCCTCTGGTGTAATGCCAACCACAATTCCAGCATTTGCATTGCGCTCATTGCGAGAATACTGACTCATGCCATTCGTTACTACGCGGTTAGGTTCCGATGCGGCCGCCACCACCGTACCCCCTGGACACATACAGAAACTATAGACAGAGCGCCCATTCTTAGCATGGTGGACTAACTTATAGTCAGCAGCGCCAATTAATTCATTTCCGGCATGAGGGCCTAAACGCGCTCTATCAATGAGGGATTGTGGATGTTCAATACGGAAACCAACTGAAAATGGTTTCGCCTCCATGAAAACACCGGCATCATACAATGCTTTAAATGTATCGCGTGCGCTATGGCCCAAAGCCAAAACAACATGACTAGCGGGCAAATCTGGGTGCCCCTCAATCTTGACGCCAGTGATTTGCTCATTTTGAATATCAAAACCAATCACTTTCTGCGAAAAGCGGATTTCACCGCCTAAATCAATAATTTCTTGGCGAATCTTTTCTACCATCCCCACTAAACGGAAGGTACCAATATGTGGTTTAGCAACATACTGAATTTCTGGAGGAGCTCCCGCTTTCACAAACTCATGAATAACCTTGCGCCCATAAAACTTAGGATCCTTAATTTGGCTGTAGAGCTTACCGTCAGAGAAAGTTCCTGCGCCACCCTCACCAAACTGCACATTGGACTCTGGATTTAGAATCTTTTTACGCCACAAGGCCCAAGTATCTTGAGTGCGCTCACGAACCTGCTTGCCACGTTCGAGCACAATCGGCTTAAAACCCATTTGCGCTAGCACCAAAGCGGCAAAGATTCCACATGGGCCAAATCCAATCACTATGGGACGCAGTGCTTTACCTGTGTCAATAGATGCAGGTGCTTTTGCTACAAAGTGATAGCTGGTATCCGGTGATGGGCGAATGTGAGCATCGTTTACAAATTTCTTTAAGACATCCTCTTCGTTCTTCACCGAGACATCGACGGTATAAATAAAAGCAAGCGAGACATTTTTGCGAGCATCATAGCTACGCTTAAAGATCTCAAATGAAATGAATTCTTTTGCAGTTAAGCCTAACCTCTTTAATATTGCAGCCTCCAAAGACTCTGGGGCATGATCGATAGGCAATCGCAGTTCAGTAATTCGAATCATGGGGCTTAACTATTCACCGTATTGAGCTTATTCAGGCTTTGCTCCAGATGCTTTTACAACCTTTGCCATACGAACATAATCCCCAACCAATAACTGATTGAATTCGCCGGGAGTCAAACGGCCAATCTCAATGCCTTGGCGCTTCATTCTTTCAATGATGTCTGGTTGCTTCAATATCTTGCTCATTTGGGATTGCATTTTGGTAATAATTTCCTGCGGAGTGCCCGCTGGTGCCAGCAAACCGAACCAGCTATCAAAAACATAACCCTTCACGGTATTCCCAATGGGTGGAACACCCGGAACAAATGGAGACGGCTTCTCTGAAGAGACCCCCAAAAACCGAATGCGCGAATCATATGCAAATGGCAAAGCGGCGACGTTTGCCGCAATGACTGCTTGAGCACGTCCTGCCAATAATTCTGCAATAGCATCGCCAGTGCCCTTCGTTGGGATATGCACCAACTGAATCCCAGCCATACTATCAAAGTAAGCCATAGCCAAATGCGAGGCACTACCATTTCCGGCGCTGGCATAGTTGTACTGCCCAGGATTTGCCTTTGCCAAGGAAATGAATTCCGCAACTGACTTTGCAGGGAACTCTGAGTTCGTCATCATCACATAACTACTCGTACCAATATAGGCTACCCCAGTAAAGTCTTTAATTGGGTCAAAGCTCAGTTTGTTGAAGAGACTTCCGTTGATATTGTGACTAGCTGCTGCCATTAAGAATGTATATCCATCAGGATTGGATTTGGCAACGATACCAGTTCCAACAGTGCCCCCTGCTCCTGCTTTGTTTTCCACAATTACAGCTTCACCTAAAACGGCGCCAAGCTCATTCGAAAATGATCGGGCTAGTGCATCCTGAACGCTACCCGGAGAAAAAGGAACAATGATTTTGATAGGCTTACTTGGCCAATTTTCAGCAGATTTGGCTGCGGGACTAAAAAGAGCAGATACGCCAAGCAGAAGTATCGCTACTATGCGAATTCTCCAAGTTAAGTTGGCGATCATATGGACTCCAAAGGTCGGGTAAATTCCTAAAATGATACGGCAATCTGGGCTTGATTGATTTAAAGGCGATAATGCCGCATGGCTCTTCGCGCAACTATCCATAAAGCCGACCTTCACGTCGCAGATTCAGACCGCCACTACTACGGCAGTCACTCCCTCACCATTGCTAAACATCCCTCGGAAACAGATGAGCGGATGATGATCAGAGTCATCGCTTTTGCCCTACAAGCCCATGAAGATTTGGTATTTACCAAAGGCTTGAGTGATACCGATGAACCCGATCTTTGGATCAAGGATCTAACTGATCAAATCAAACTGTGGATTGAAGTAGGTCAACCAGATGAACGCCGCATCCTCAAAGCCTGTGGTCGCGCAGATCAAGTCATTGTGTATTGCTATGGTGGACAAACTAGCAAAATCTGGTGGGATGGTATTGCGAATAAATTAACCCGCGCTCGTAATCTGCAAGTGATTGCCATACCTGCTGAACAATCGCAGGAACTAAACAGGCTGGTTGAACGCAGCATGGTGTTACATGTCAATATTCAAGACAGTGAAGTCTACGTCTCCTCAGATCTAGGTCAAGTGACGATCACCCCAGAAGTATGGCGTAATCAGCAAGATTAATTTTTTAAATTAATTTGATGAAGACTGTTATTTTTGACACCAATGTATTGCTAGACATATTTGTCTTTAACGATTTTCGGGCAATTCATATTAGGGCGGCTTTAGTAGATAAGCAAATTAATGCCTTAGCCACTCCAAAAACGATTGAGGAATTTGCAGATGTTATTTCCAGACCCCTCTTTTCCCTGGATCAATCCACCCAGGGGCAAATACTGAATGAATGGCGCAAATTAGCCGCCATCATCGAAGATGAAACACTCATCAGCGCACCGTGGAAATGCCAAGACCCAGACGATCAGGTATTTTTAGACCTCGCCCACACTTCAAAACCCTGTGTACTACTAAGTAAAGATAATGAACTTCTCAAGCTAGCCAAAAAGGCTGCCGTAGAGAGCATTCTCATTAGCGCTGATTACAGCACTGTCTGAATTTACGCTTTTATTCCTAAAGACCCTGAGCTGCTTGAGCCGCAATCTCAAATGATTTGAGTCGTGCTTGATGATCAAAGATTTGACCTGTGAATAGAATCTCATCTGCACCTGTGCGCTCTAACCATGTGCGCATTCCCTTGCGAATTGTTTCTAGCGAACCCACCAATGAGCACTGCAGAGTATGAGCCGCTGCTGCTTGTTCATGAGGATCGCAAAAATCATCTAGATCCTCAATCGGTGGCGGTAGTTGACCTCTGGTATTACGACGCATGCGCACCACATTCTGCTGCAAGGTTGTAAACAGATGCTGCGCCTCTTCATCGGTATCAGCTGCAACGACATTCATCACAAATGCGGAGTATGGTTTTGCCAATTGCTCCGAAGGCTTAAATAAGTCTCTATAAATCGACATTGCTTCCAATAAATGATCTGGTGCAAAGTGGGATGCAAAGGCGTAAGGCAGGCCAAAATGCGCGGCTAGCTGAGCACCATAGAGACTGGACCCCAAAATCCAAATAGGTACATTGGTATTGGCTCCTGGAATTGCCTTTACTGACTGCCCTTCTTGAATGGGGCCAAAATAATGTTGCAATTCACGAACATCTTGAGGAAAGCGATCATCACTTCCTAATAAATCACGGCGCAATGCTCTAGCGGTCATTTGATCTGTGCCAGGCGCCCTGCCTAAGCCCAACTCTATGCGGCCAGGATATAAAGACTCAAGCGTGCCAAACTGCTCAGCAATCACTAAAGGTGCGTGATTGGGCAGCATTACGCCGCCAGATCCAACTTTGATACTTTTAGTCCCGCCTGCAATATAGCCCACCAACACAGCAGTAGCCGAACTGGCATTACCAGTCATATTGTGATGCTCAGCTACCCAGTAGCGCGTGTAGCCCCACCGCTCTGCATGCTGTGCCACATCTAGGGAGTTACGTAAAGCATCAGCCGCGGTAAATCCCTGTGGTATCGGAGATATATCTAGAATAGAGTACGGAACAGAATTTGCCATCACCAAATCATACCGAGAAAGTGCGTTTTATGAGTAAACCCAAAATGGCTGATCCAGATGATGGAATCTTTAAGCCTGGAGCAAAGTTGCGACACATAAAGACTGGTGGTTTTTATAAAGTTCTTTTGCTCGCCAATGTGGAGGCTACTCTTGAGCCTGCATATGTCTATGAATCTATGCAATCCCATGATTTTTGGATTAGACCAAAAGTAGAGATGGAAGATGGTCGCTTTGAACTCATCTCAGAATAAATAAGGCAAGCAATGACAGAAGATCGCATCACCAACCTTGAAATCAAGCTCAGCTTTACCGAAGATCTCATTGAAAAACTCAATGAGACCGTCTACAAACAACAGCAGCAAATTGAATTTCTCTATAGAGAGCTCAAAGCCATCAAAGAACAGGCTAGCTCTAGTGGCTCAGGCGGCATCAGTCTTAAAGATGAAATTCCGCCGCATTATTGATACGACTGATACCATATTGCTACGTCACTTAAAGAAGTTATTAATAACCAATATCAAAGGAGTCCTAAATGGGCAACCTCACACTGTTTTTAGTCCAATGGGGCCTAACCTCTCTCTCCCTTTGGGTGGCAAGCTATATTTTCAGTGGCCTGAAGTTTGCTGATGGCGGCTCTCTATTAATTGCAGCTTTACTATTAGGTTTTGCCAACGCGGTAGTGAAGCCTTTACTCATTTTGTTCACACTCCCTCTGACAGTATTAACCATGGGTTTGTTCTTGCTGGTGGTAAACGCTTTGGTGTTAATGCTCGTATCGGCCTTGGTAAGCGGTTTTACGATTTCCAGTTTCTGGACGGCTTTTTTTGCCAGCATCTTTATTTCCATATTCAGCCTCTTTGTAAGCGGCCTTCTCTTTTAATTACTCCGATCTATGAGTACAGATAGCCTTCCGAAGTGTCCTGCTTGCCAAGAGGACATGACTTATCCCGATGGCGATAACTATGTTTGCGCTCAGTGCGGGCATGAATGGCCTATGGCAGTAGTCGAGGAAGAAGATATTGGCTTAATCGTTAAAGACGCAAATGGCAATTTACTAGCTGATGGAGACACTGTCACACTGATCAAAGACCTCAAAGTCAAAGGCTCCTCCACTACCCTAAAAGTAGGTACTAAGATTAAAGGTATTAGATTGGTCTCAGGGGACCATGAGGTAGATTGCAAAACAGAAGCAGGCAATATGCTCTTAAAAGCCTGCTTCTTAAAGAAGGCTTAATGCCCTCATTTTTATAGGGCAATTAGGCGGCGCTGGCCTTCTTGAGCACTGCGTAGATTTGATCCTTCAAAAGCAGCTTTTCCTTTTTCAAGGTTTCAATTTCTTCTGGGGTACTCGGCTCCTTATGATCTTCCATCCGAAGAATCTTGGCATCTAGTTTATTGTGCTTATCAAATAAATGAGAAAAGTGACGGTCGGTAGTTTTAAGCTTAGTAATTAATTCACGATACTCCGGAAACATAGAATCTCCCATTTAAAAGTAATGAAAACAAATTGTGTCATGTATCTAGAAAATCTATAAACCCACCACACAGTTTTAGTGTATCAACCTCAACTCCGAAGAACAATACATTCAGAAATATTTCTTAAGGTCATTGGTTTTGAATGATTAATTTGCAGTAGTATTGATAAATTAATACCAATAAATACACACTTTAATTACCAAACCATAAGGGCAACACATCATGGCCACAAAGAAGGCGACAACAAAAAAGAAAGTGGCTACCAAAGCGGTGAAAAAGTCTCCCGCCAAGAAGGTTACTAAAAAGACTGTTGCTAAAAAAGCGGTAAAGAGGCCAGCAGCAAAGAAGGCTGTGATCAAGAAACCGACGTCTAAAAAGCCAGCGGTGAAAAAATCTACTGCGAAAACAAGCAAGAAGATCGCAAATAAGTCACCTAAAGTAGATCAATATGGACTAGAAAAAGATGATGAGTTTTATGGTCTCTACTTTGCTAAATCTACTAAAAAGGGATTGGTTGAAGTGAAGCCCTGCACTTTCTCACTCATGTATTGGTGGAAAGGATTACTCGGCTATCCAGACATGATCGAGATTTCGAAGAACAGCAATACTGCCATGTTGCAATTTGAATCAACATTTGGCGGGGGAGATTCTGGTGAAACAGAATTAACTGAACAGGATGTATTGGATATCGACCATATCATTGAAGTAGATGAAGAGGAAATGCTGGTATCGCTCTACTCTTATGTTCCCATTCCAATCCCTAATAAGGTATTGGGGGCTATTGAGCTTTCAGTTCTCAACATTAATCCTGAAACACGTTATGGCAGCCTAGAGATTTGCACCACTGAAAATGAAGATGGTGAAACGGAGCACTTCTTGCGCTACCGTGCAGCTACTTACTTACGAGGCATTAAATCTGGCAAGGTGGAAGCCATTGAAAACATGGTCACTAATGGCTCAGAATTCTTTGGCCTTGCTTTAGATGCGATGTGCGTCAACAAATCCATCAAAAAGTGGTTATTAAGCTAGCCCTCTAGCTTAAAACAAATTTATCTACAGAGATAGTTGTAGGTCATTGGAAAGCGATCATTGATCGTTTTCCGACTATCAATAATCGTGACGCTACGCTTTCCTAATTTCTTGCATTCTGCAAGAGCAACTTCTTGAGCCTCTTCTTCTTTGGAATCCTTAGGAGCATGCACGCCAATAGTCCCATCAGATTGCTGATACACTCCAAAACGGCTTGGTGGAGTTGAGCATGCGCTAATAGCAACCGCAAGCAGAGTGAGAATGAAATAGCGTGAGAAATTCATATTGAATTCCTAAGGTGAAATTAAGAATATGGCGGAGAGGGAGGGATACTCTGCTAAAAGTCTTTTTAGCCTTATAAACATTATATTCCTTGACTTTACAAATCATGCGTAGTACAAAAATGTAGTACAAAACTATATTTTTAACCATGTCAAATCACATACTACTACAACGCAAATGCTGGTATGCACGCTTAGTTATCCCCGCAGAGCTCAGAGACCACTATAACGGCAAGAGAGAGCTTAAACAAACGCTGCAAACTTCCGATAAGAAAGTAGCAGAACTAAAAGCGATGAAGCTGGTAGGCGACTGGAAGCTACAGTTTTCAGCCCTAAGAGGTAGCCCAACAGGGACTCAAGCGTTGGCAGCATCCATACTTCCTCATCCCGAGGGAAAAATTAATCCCGACACAGGCATGAGCGACAAAGACTATGCACTTGAAGCTACAGCTGATTCATTACCAGACAGTCAAAAGCATGCTTACTATGCAATTGCCACACGAAGAGAAATTCCCACCCTGCTCTATTTAGATAAATTTCTAAAGCAATGGATGGTTGAACCAAAGACGAAAGATATGGCTAAAACTGCCATCAAAAGAGTCGCAGACACCTTTACCACCTTAGAAATGATATCGACACCCCTCATCTATGAAATGATTGATGAGGATGGAAATAGCAAGGCTACCAAGGAAAAGAACTATGGTTTTGTGAGGCAATACTTTAAATATCTCAAGAGAATGCAAATAATTGCTCCTGATAAACCAAACCCATTTGAAGGGTTAGATTTCAAATCCTCAAATAAACAAGTTAAGATAGCAAACAAGAGGATTTCTTTTAAGAGTAATGAGGTCAAGCAGTTAATCAAAGCTGCTGAAGAAAAAGACGATGAGCGCTTAACTCAAATTATCAACTTGGCTGCCTATACCGGCGCAAGGATTGAGGAGTTATGTAGCCTTAAGACTTCTGATGTTATTTCTGTCGATAGGGTTAAATGCCTCAAAATTACAGATGCAAAAACTGAAGCAGGCAATAGAGAAGTGCCAATACACCCTTCTATTTCAAAGTTAGTAGATAAATTGGCTAAGGAATCAAAGGATGGATACCTACTATCAGGGCTTACCTTTAATAAATATAACGACCGCAGCAATGCAATCGGCAAAAGATTTGGAAATCTAAAGAAAAAACTTGGGTTTGGCAGAACGCATGTATTCCATTGCTTCAGAAACACGGTAGCAACTCAATTAGAGAATGCGGGGGTACCCGAAGGAGTGGCGGCAGATATAGTTGGTCATGAAAAAAAGACAATGACCTATGGTCTGTATTCAGGTGGCACCAATACAAAAACCAAATATGAAGCGGTAAAAAAGATTAAGTACTAACACACAAACAGGAAACTTCCATGCTTAGATTAAGCAACCTTATGAATGCTGTTTTATTCACCTTATTGTTAAATGCTGCGTCTCAAGCATCAGCAAACTGCTACAAAGACTCCATCCTCTCTCCGACGCCATTCATGGGAAATAACGATGAAATTTTTAAGCTCGCAAGTGGTGGAATATGGCAAGTCAAATACGAATATGAGTATTTGTATGAATATTATCCTAATGTAGTAATTTGCCCGAGCGCTGGAAAACTCTTAATTAACGGCAAAAAACTTAATGTACAACAAGTGTCATCTGGGGGGTCTACAAGGCCCTCTGGTGACATTATTGAATCCTCTATTAATGGAGAATTCAAAGGCTGGGAAGGTGAATCCATCTATGCCCTCATGAATGGTCAAGTTTGGCAACAAGCAACCTATTACTACTACTACCATTATGCATACGCCCCAAAAGTCTTAATCTACCAAAACGGTGGTGCATTTTTTATGCAGGTTCAGGGAGTTAAACAAGCGGTACAGGTTCGCCGACTAAGATAGAGAATGAGGTATTAACTTTACTATTTCCAATCTGCTAAGGGTGATTTAACCCATCAAAAGGAGTTATTTCATGAGCACCAAGACTTTCATGGAGCAGATAGAGGCTGCTGAAACCCCTGCAAACATAACAAATGATTGCACAATGTCATTTGAACATCATAAAGAGCGCTTAAACCCTGTTATATAGCATTTAAAGCAATCCTCATTCCAGCCAGATATTCAGTCCTATGTAACTTTGGACGCAAGGATTTATTAGGATAAGTCCTACTGGTTAGAACTTCATGCGAAGTATTCGGATACGGAAATGGAGATATTCCTGCACCGTCATCATAGAGAACTTGATGAAGCCATAAAGTATCTAAAAAGTCTGAATCAACTGACTGGAGACTTGATTGACCTCATGAAACGACATTCCCTTAGAAGTCCCGTGGAGAATAAATAATGGATTTAAAAGATATTAGTGGACTTATCACAATGCTTGGATTAATAAGTCTTGGCATCTGGACCATTACATCTAGCTTTGAAAGAGCACAGAAGGAGTCAAGTGGAGAGCAAATCAACAATTTATTACCCTGCTTTTATTTAGAGGGATAAACTTTGCAATTATTTATGCTGTGGCGATTAACTTGGCAGAGAATCATAAGTATTTTTTTTCTTGCGATTCCTGTACTTATAGTAGATGGTCTATACATAAATCATCTTGGCAAAAAAGATTAATTTATCGTGCATGTATAGCTAAAAAGCACCCTAAACTGTGTTTAATTAAAGGTAATTATTCACTACTTTTCATGACAAAAAGAGACCGCTTCTTTAATCCACTTAGACAGGCTAAAACAGCCTCAGCAAAGACTTTAATTGCTGATGTAATCAATCAAATGCAGAATTATGAGCGTCATTTAGGACTAAGAAAGAGGTCACGAAAAAAGAGAGATTTAGAGATATTTAATAGGCAAATTGAAGCCATTATTTGTGAAGCAGTTCATCGACACTTAACTGGAGCTGATAAACGAATTGCTATAAGCCTGTCAAATCGACATCTAAGTCGCAAAGACTCTGAATCGTCTATTTTGAACAATACTTTATCTCAAAATATCAAGAATTTAGCAACTCCAGAGATGGCTTTTTTAGAGGTTCAGGCAGGCAATCAAAAGACTGGTGAGGTGACCTCATTCTGGGCTGGAAAACGCCTCAAAACTCGCATTAACGAACGCAAACTTACCTATTTAGACCTTACATTAGAGAAATCTAAAAATGTACTTGAATTGCGAGCAGAAAAAGTAAATGGTCAAGCAAAAGGTAGGTTAATTAAATATCCTGAAACAGAATTAGCAACTCAGTACAGAGATGAAATGGAGCAAATTAATGCCTTTTTAAGAAGCGCTGATATTTGCTATCACGGCGACAAGGACATCGATGACTCAAGAATTGAATTAAAGTGTATATTTAATAACGGCAGCTTTGAGCAAGGCGGACGAGTTTATGGAGGATTTTGGATTTCAATGAAGTCTGAAGACATCAGAGACATCACAATTGATGACGAATGGGTCGTTAGTCTTGATTATGGGCAGATGGCTGTCAGACTTGCATACAGCCTTGCTAAAGCACCGATAACCTTTGATGATGGCTACCTAATACCCAATTGGGAGAAAGCCAGAGAAGCCACTAAGAAGCTCATAAATGTGATGCTAAATTCAACCTCATCAAATGAGTGGACAATGCCCAAGAAGATTCAAAAGCTTTACCCTTACCGAGAGAATATAGAGCAACATTTAATTGCTGATATTTACTCTTTTCATAAACCTATTACTAAACTCTTTGGCAAAACAAATGGAATGAAGTTTATGTTCATGGAAAGTGAGATATTGGTTGATGTTCTGCTTAGGCTAAATAGCAAAGGAATAGTTGCCCTACCTATACACGACTGCATCTTGGTTAAGGAGTCTGCTAAGAATATTGCTAAAGAAGTAATGCTTAAAGCCTTT
This sequence comes from Polynucleobacter sp. MWH-UH23A, assembly GCF_040409805.1. Classification (NCBI taxonomy): domain Bacteria; kingdom Pseudomonadati; phylum Pseudomonadota; class Betaproteobacteria; order Burkholderiales; family Burkholderiaceae; genus Polynucleobacter; species Polynucleobacter sp. MWH-UH23A. Next base: position 772,811 of record NZ_CP099572.1, on the reverse strand, counting down.
AAAGAACATACCAACTTAGACGCTACAGTCGCTATAGAAGCTCTATAGGATGTGCACTTAATTAACTATCTATATACATATAGATATAACTTAGTCACCTTAGTCTCCCTATAGAGGGGTTCATAAGCCACCGAATCTACCTTTATTTACAAGCAATCATCATGTATAACTCTGGCGGACTATTGGGAGCCGGGGGCTGATACAAAGCAGGCACACTCAAATTTCCTATAACAACACCTTCGCCCATGGGTTTAGAGTAATAGTAGGTGATACCGATCCTGTATTTTTGTTGCTTGCAATCAAACTCCAAAAGACTGGCAGTAGACCATACGGATTGACCTTCGTAGATAGTTGGAGTTTTTCTATTTAATAGCAACCATAACGAAGCCTGATTAGGTCCCATCTTCTTAATTCTAGTCCGGTCAATATAGTGAGCCGCTTCAGTACCGGTGAGTCCTTCGACCTCCTCCCAACCAGCTGCATGCAAGTAGCAGGAATAAATTAGCAAGTAAAGGCATATAAGTTTTTTCATAATTAATAAATAAGTCGGTGCTTCTCCAAATTCTTTCCATCCTTAACTAACATACAGATATAGGAACGTTCATTCCATCTCTCGTGAATATAGTTCGCATGGGAAATTGCATAATCTCGACATTGAGCCAGTCCTATAGTAGAGCCGATGTATTTTTCATCGGCAGAGTCTCCGTCAGAAACATTCCGCCAATAATAGACATCATAGTTAGCTTTTTTCTCAACATAACTGCATGAGAATTTAGATGCGTACTTATCGCAACCTGACTCATTGCCTATAAAGTTCGTGTATACAAAATAAAAACCAGCTATCCAAAGGACTGCCTTTAATGCATCAGACACTAGTTGCCTTAACGTTTGGAAACATAATATTCATTACCATCTTTTTTGGACTCAATCTCGCAAGAAATGTCTATCTATTCCTATAGTAATAATTGCCTCTTGAGTCTGTGCCATATACAGCATTAGGAGTGGTTGTTTGATTCCATGAATTACCATTGCTTGCAGTGCCTTGTGTATATGTCTGATTCCCATATGTGTTGCTGTTTTGACTCCAGCTGTTACCCGTATTTGCGTTATATCCCTGCATTTGAGTGGTATTGCCATACTTCTGGACATTGTAGGAATTCCCACTTTGGGAGTCATAGCAGTTATAGGAATTTGCTGTTCCATAGCAATTAGCATTTGCAAACGCTGCGGCAGAAGAGAGAAATAACCCAGCAAATATTTGATTAATTTTCATATTCATAAACGACCCCCTTTGAGAAATGGCTGTTTGACTTGAGTTTAGATTGTGATACTGTTTAATGATGAAATCTATAGTCATTTCCCTAATTACAAGCTTTTTATTGGTTACAGCAGCATTCTCAGCTTCAGAGCCCATAAAAATGAGTAAATCAGGCATTTGCCATGCCCCTGATACCACCTATTACAAGCAAACTAAGAATTTCACGCCATATCCGACCATGCAAGCCTGCCTTAATGCAGGCGGAAGAAAGCCAAAAAAATGAAAAGAGTAGTGCCGATGCTAATCCTGCTTATTAGTCTGATATCGAGCTCTGCTGCTTCCCCCACGGAGGACATGTATGGCACATATAAAGTCTCATTTCAGCCTGTGACAGTCCAAGGCAATCCGCAATTCTGCCTACTCAATTTCACATCAATCATTAAAAGCAGCGCTTATGAAAGGGACGCCAATTATTCGGTTAGCGGGTCGCTTGGAATGGGTATCACCGAAAACAGGTCAAATATCATTGTTTCCCTAAAGGTTGTTAACTATAAAATTAACCCAATACAGCCCAGAGCCAAGGCAATCCCAAAAAGACCTTACTTTGCATATTTGGTAGCGCCAAGCGGGGTAAATAATAGCAAGGGATACTTAGGGGGTGAGCCGTCAGAATCTCCTGGTGGACTAACCTCTGGTTTTAATTTCGATGATGCAGCAATGGAGATATTTACACAAATCATAGATTCCAAGAAAGTATCAGTTGCATTTAACCTTGGCAAGGGGGGGATGGATATCCTCGCACCACTTGACCTAACAGTTTCAGATGTTAATGATGCAGGGATTCGCATTAAAAATAATAATGCTGTTACTGATTTCAAAAAATGTATGGTTCCGATATTGCGAGAAGCCTCGCAAAATATGGAGCGCCTAGATAAGCAAGCCACATCCAAATAATTTGCGCAGGAAATGTCTGAAATGCATAAGATACTTAGTGGAATAGCTTTCTTAGCAATACTTCCTCTCCCATACAAATTCTATTTGATTGTGAGAGTGCTCATATGTTTTGGTGGCGTCTACTTGGCATATGCAAGTTGGAGCACCCTTTCTAAGTCAAACAAGGCAATACTCATTGCAATAGCTTTTTTATTCAACCCACTTATACCCATCCATCTAACAAAAATTGTTTGGATACTTATTGATATAGCTACTTGCTACTACCTTTTCTTTTTTAATAAATGGAAGCAGCACCCTTGTTAATTAAACCCTACGGTTTAAATAGCACTTCTTTTCAATTATTCAGAAACTTCATAAGGGAAATCTAATGGGAAATATATTCGGCTGGGCTTTGGGGTTCGCCTCTGTTGCGGCTTGGCTTACCCATATTATTTACTGCTTTGGACATAATGCTTGGGGATTTCTTGTAGCGGGCGCAATATTTTTCCCAATTGGAATTCTCCATGGAATCTATCTTTGGTTCGTGTAGCACGCATAAATCGAAAGCCCTGGTTGATTGATTATTGATGGCTTTTATTTATCGAAGCAGAACCTCTCCATAGTGCGCTTAAAGAATTACACGCTCTTCAATATTTCAGCCTTTTTAGCGTCGTAGTCTTTTTGACCGATTAACCCCTTTTTAAGCATTTGATAAGCTCTTCAAGCTTTACAGATGGGCTATTTTGTATTGCTTGGACTATTGCAACCCTTGGCGGACAGCCTTTAATACAAATGTCATAGTTATCATTACATTGCTTTTGAGCAACAACAGGAAAAAACTTAAAACCGCTAGTACAAGTAGCAAGCGTTTCCGAGCAGTTCTTGGCACATGAAATCTCAACCTGAGAGGGGTCTGATTGAGGAGGCGTTGCACAACCAAACATCAACACCGCAATTAGCGCTAGTGCCGCCCTTTTAAAGTTGGCATTTTGCAAAGACGCTAAGATGCTTATTGATTTCGAAACCAATATTACCCCACCCCCCACCAAGCTGGTCTCGGCAAGAGCAAATATAAGGGAGTTTATAAATTAGGGAGAAATTGTTGTACAAAATTGTAGTACAAAATACATCGCCAATAATCCTATAAGTAATTGTTTTATAAGGATATTTTATATATGGCGGAGAGGGAGGGATTCGAACCCTCGATAGGTTTTACCCTACGCCGCATTTCGAGTGCGGTACATTCAACCACTCTGCCACCTCTCCGAACCGAAAGGAAATTATAGCTTTGGGGTGATTTTTAAGTGCCTGGTGCTGAATTAGCCCTACTTAAACTGGCTTAAGAACTTCTAGACCGCCTAAGTAAGGTTGCAATGCTTTAGGAATCGCAATGCTGCCATCTACTTGCTGTTTATTTTCAATCAGCGCAACCAATGCTCGGCCCACAGCCAATCCTGAACCATTGAGGGTATGAACTAATTCTGGCTTACCTTGTCCCGCCTTGAATCTAGCTTGCATGCGACGCGCCTGGAAATCGCCCATGCTTGAGCAAGAACTGATCTCTCGATATGCATTCTGTGATGGCACCCAGACCTCTAAGTCATACGTCTTAGTGCTACCAAAGCCCATATCCCCAGTGCATAGCAAAACCTTACGATATGGCAACTCAAGCAATTCCAAGATTCGTTCTGCATGACCCGTTAGATCCTCAAGTGCTTGCATCGAATCTTCAGGCTTAGTGATTTGGACTAACTCAACCTTATCAAACTGGTGTTGACGAATCATGCCACGTACATCACGGCCATAGCTGCCAGCCTCAGATCGGAAGCAAGGTGTATGAGCAACAAACTTTAATGGTAGAGTATCGGCATTGACAATCTCGTCACGTACAAGATTAGTCACAGGCACTTCCGCGGTAGGAATGAGGTAAAAATTTTCAGTCTTAGCTTCACCGCTTTCACCTTCACCACCCATTTGGCGGGGAACCTTAAAAAGGTCTTCTTCAAACTTTGGTAATTGACCGGTGCCACGCATAGATGCAGCATTGACCATATAAGGCGCATAAACCTCTTGATATCCATGATTGCTTGCATGCGTATCAATCATGAATTGTGCTAGAGCTCGATGCAATCTGGCAATCGGTCCTTTAAGGACCACAAATCGTGAACCACTAATCTTTGCAGCGACTTCAAAATCTAATCCCAAAGGACCGCCAAGATCAACGTGGTCTTTAATTTCAAAATCAAAAATAGGCTGTTCGCCCCATCGCTTGATTTCTTTGTTTTCGGTTTCATCTTTACCAGTTGGTACAGACTCATCTGGCAAATTAGGAATACCCATCAAGAAGTCTAAAATCTCCGCTTGCAAAATTGCCAAACGTGCAGCACCAGATTCCATATCCACATTGACTTGAGAAACTTCAGCCATTTCAGCGGAAGCATCTTCGCCTTTGCCCTTCTTCATACCAATCGCTTTAGATAACTGATTGCGTTTTGCTTGCAACTCTTCTGTGCGTGTTTGCAAAGATTTGCGCTCAGATTCTAGGCTGTTGAATTTCTCGACATCCAATTGAAATTTACGAGTGGCTAAACGCGCCTGCACAGCGGCGATATCTTTGCGAAGGAGTTGCGGATCAATCATGTAAAGCTCAATAAATTAAGGGTTATTTGTTTTAGCTATTTTCTAGGCTCTAGTTTAAGCGTAAGACTTCAGCTCCCGCAGGAGGAGTGAAATTAAAACGATTAGCTGGCAAATTGACGTTTAACTGGATTCTATCTAACGTCACCAAAACCACGCTGCCTAAACCGTCCACTAACTCTAAAGCCTTTGGCAGACCATTGCTCATGCCAATCGATATCTTTGTATACGGCAAGTCATTTTTATTCTTAGCACTAGGATCCTTTTTAGGCAGCAATGCAACCCACTTCATTCCTAGACGCTCCTCACCATCAATTAAGTCGAAATGCTGATCCAGTGAAGTTTCACCAAATAAGATTGCGGCTGGTGTAGCAGCTAAAGCTTGACCCGCAGGACGAATAGTTGCTTGATTTAAATCTTTATCCCACAAGACCAATTGACTTCCATTGGTGATGAGTTTTTGCTCATAAGGTTTTTGTGTGTCCCAAACAAATCGGCCCGGTCTTTGAAATACAAAATGACCTTGGGTTTGGCGAACAACCTTAAGACCTTTGTCTTGTGGTTCATTAGCCTTAGGTGCTCGTAGTTGTTGCTGAACAAAATCACCTTCAGCAGTTTTGGAATTACGAACAAATTGACGCAACTGATCAGAGCCTGTGTCGCCTTCTGCCAGGGCTAAGTTAGACAGAGCAATACATGAAACACCAATGAATACCGCGGACCAGAATTTTCGCAAAGGGAAATTACTCCGAAGGACGATGAAGAATCTCACGATTACCGCCATTGCCCATCTTAGAAACGAGACCTGCCTTTTCCATATCCTCAAGCAGACGTGCTGCACGGTTATAGCCAATTCGGAGGTGACGCTGTACCAAAGAAATCGATGGGCGTTTGTTTTCCAGAACAATCGCTACCGCTTGATCATAGAGTGGATCTGCTTCCCCACCGCTCTCACCAGTGAGTGAATCAATATTGGACTCATCAGCACCCTCGAGAACACCATCAATATAGTTTGCCTCGCCCTTCTCCTTAAGCCACTCAACTACACGATGCACTTCATCGTCGGAGACAAATGCGCCATGTACGCGAACTGGCAATCCAGTACCTGGCGCCATGTACAACATATCACCCATTCCTAAGAGTGTCTCAGCGCCCTGTTGATCCAAAATCGTACGGCTATCAATCTTACTGCTGACCTGAAAGGAAATACGGGTTGGCACGTTCGCCTTAATCAAACCAGTAATCACATCAACGCTAGGACGTTGCGTAGCTAATACCAAGTGGATACCTGCAGCACGCGCTTTTTGTGCGATACGGGCAATCAACTCTTCAATCTTCTTACCAGAGACCATCATGAGGTCAGCCAACTCGTCGATCACAATCACAATGACAGGCGCTTTATAAATTGGCTCTGGATCCTCGGGAGTTAAGCTAAATGGATTGGTAAGCTTCTCGCCCTTCTCTTCCGCTTCGGCAATCTTCTTGTTAAAGCCTGCAAGGTTGCGTACACCAAACTTACTCATGAGTTTGTAGCGACGCTCCATCTCATTCACGGCCCAGTTGAGCGCGTTATACGCCTGCTTCATATCCGTTACTACCGGACAAAGCAAATGCGGAATCTTGTCGTAGATTGCCATCTCCAACATCTTAGGGTCGATCATGATGAGGCGCACTTCATCAGGCTTAGCCTTAAAGAGGAGTGACAAAATCATGGCATTGATACCAACAGATTTACCGGCACCAGTAGTACCCGCTACCAAGCAGTGTGGCATCTTAGCCAGATCGGCAACCATTGGACTGCCAGAAATATCTTTACCTAATGCAAGAGTCAGCAAGGAATGATTATCGTTATAAACCTGTGAAGTCAGAATCTCAGATAAGTAGACAGACTGACGTGTTGGATTTGGAAGCTCCAAAGCCATACAAGTTTTACCTGGGATTGTTTCAACAACTCGCATACTGACAACACCAAGTGAGCGAGCCAAGTCACGGGACAGGTTCACAATCTGGCTACCCTTTACACCTACTGCTGGATCAATCTCGTAACGAGTCACTACAGGACCTGGGTAGGCAGCGATCACAGTTACCTGAACATTAAATTCTGCTAATTTGCGCTCAATCAAGCGCGAAGTAAATTCCAACACATCCGCTGAAATAGTTTCCTTGGCTTCAGGAACGGGATCTAGCAATGCTAGTGGCGGCAACTCAGAATCAGGTATATCCACAAATAGCGGTTGTTGCTTCTCGCGCTCAACCCGAACGCTCTTCGGAATCTCCACTGGGGCTCGCACAATCTGAACAGGCGCCGCAACCTCAACACGACCACGAATTTCTTCAACAAACTCTTCACGCTCTTCAGCGGCAGCTTCACCAAGCTTACGGTCCTCTTCACTATCGCGACGCTCACGAATGCGGTGATAAGACACTTCTAAGAAGCGCCCTACTTTTTCAGCAACATCAAGCCATGAGAAATGCAAAAAGAGTGATAGGCCTGCGCATAAACCAAAGAGCAAAACTAAGGTGGCGCCAGTAAAGCCTAATGACATTTGCATGGGGTCGCCAATCAACTCCCCCAAAATGCCACCTGGTGGTCTTGGCAATTCCCAGCCTAAAGAATGCAAACGAATTGATTCAAGACCCATGCTGCAAATTAAAGTAAGAGCAAAGCCCAACCAACGCATTAATAAAGAATCTGGCTTTGCCTCGGGATCTGGTGGCAGCGGAATACTCCACAGCTCACGCCAACCATGAAGTACGCGGCGACCAAACAGAACAACCCACCAAAAAGCAGATATTCCGAAGATATAGAGCATTAAATCAGCCAAATAGGCACCAAAACGACCACCTAGATTTTTGGGGGCCTCAAAACTGGCATGTGACCAAGCTGGATCCGCCTTGGAATAAGTAAGCAATATGGCAAATAAGCCTAAACAGAGACCCAGGGAGATAAACCAACGGGCCTCCAAGAGGAGGCGGGGCACCCTACCCTGCCCATCGCCACTAGGGGGTTGGGGGGTCGTTTGGGTCTTAGACTTTGGGTATACGGTTCTCGCCATGTTCTACCGATTGTAAACAAGCAATTCTATAATTTGGATATGACTACAAATACCCCAAAACACTCCAAAGTTCTCATCCTCGGATCCGGTCCTGCAGGCTATACCGCTGCGGTTTATGCCGCCCGAGCCAATCTGAAGCCCACCCTCATTACCGGCCTGGCTCAAGGGGGTCAATTAATGACCACCACTGACGTTGAAAACTGGCCAGCAGACCCTAATGGGGTGCAAGGCCCAGAGCTCATGGATCGCTTTTTAAAGCATGCTGAACATTTCAATACCGAAATCATTTTTGACCACATTCATACTGCAGCTTTAAAAGAGAAGCCTATCCGCCTCGTCGGCGATGCTGGAACATACACCTGCGATGCACTCATTATTTGCACGGGCGCCTCCGCTCAATACATTGGCCTACCAAGTGAGGAAGCCTTCATGGGTCGTGGTGTGTCTGGATGCGCAACTTGCGACGGCTTCTTCTATCGCAATCAAGATGTGTGTGTTGTTGGCGGCGGCAATACCGCTGTTGAAGAAGCACTCTATCTCACTGGTATTGCAAAGAAAGTAACTGTTATTCATCGTCGCGACAAATTCCGCGCCGAACCGATTCTGAATGATCGCTTAATGGCAAAAGTTGCTGAGGGCAAAGTGGAACTCAAATTGAACTCCACTCTTGACGAAGTTCTCGGCGATGAAAAAGGCGTCACTGGTGTTCGCATCAAAAAGCAAGATGGCAGTACTGAAGAGATTGCTGTGACTGGCGCCTTTATTGCCATTGGTCATAAACCCAATACTGATTTGTTCGTAGGTCAATTGGATATGAACAACGGTTATATCAAGACCCATTCGGGATTAGAGGGGAACGCTACCGCTACCAATATCCCTGGCGTGTTTGCAGCCGGCGACGTACAAGATCATATCTATCGCCAAGCAATTACTAGCGCTGGTACAGGTTGCATGGCCGCATTGGATGCACAGCGGTATTTAGAAATGCTGGAATAGGTTTTATAACTACCGAATAAAAACGCCTAGCAATGCTAGGCGTTTTTGTTTAGCGCATCTAATCTCGCCTGCTCATCATCTTCTCGTTTATGCAACTCAATTTCAACTTCGGTAGTTGCATTCAATTTATCTCTATCAACAAATCCCTTCGGAAAGGTTTTACGATCACCTACATCCACTGATATAGATAACGTAATTTCAGGATCTGAATTTTTTAATCTATTTTTTTTCTTCGCGAAAAGTTCTTGCTTTTTTATGTTCTTCATCAGCAACCTCAAAATATTTACCAGTATGGCATTTTGGATATCACGCAAATAATTTATGGATATAAAAAACGCCTAGCAATGCTAGGCGTTTTTGTTTGTTGCAACTACTTCAGTTGCGTATTGTTTAACGCATGCTTATCGTGTAATCACTGGTAGTAATGGAACGATGAGCAAGGCAACGATGTTGATAATCTTAATGAGTGGGTTCACAGCTGGACCAGCAGTATCTTTGTAGGGGTCGCCCACAGTATCACCAGTAACAGCCGCTTTATGCGCTTCAGAACCTTTACCGCCGAAGTTACCTTCTTCGATATATTTCTTAGCATTATCCCAAGCACCACCACCGGTACACATCGAGATCGCAACAAATAATCCCGTCACAATAGTACCCATCAAGAGGCCACCCAATGCAGCAGGTCCCAATAGGAGGCCTACAACGATTGGCGCAACTACAGGCAATAAGGAAGGAATAATCATTTCCTTAATGGCGGCTGAGGTAAGCATATCCACTGCTTTGCCGTATTCAGGCTTTGCAGTGCCAGACATGATCCCAGGAATATCACGGAACTGACGACGAACTTCCTCAACCACAGCACCTGCGCAACGACCTACCGCTTCCATTGCCATCGCGCCAAACAAGTAAGGAATCATGCCGCCAATAAAGAGCCCAATGATGACCATGTGATTAGAAAGATCAAAGGAGACTTGCTGACCAATACCCTCTAATGCGTGGGTATAGTCTGCAAAGAGCACCAATGAAGCTAAACCGGCTGAGCCAATCGCGTAACCTTTGGTCACTGCTTTGGTTGTATTGCCAACAGCATCGAGTGGATCAGTGATATCACGTACTGCCTGCGGCAATCCTGCCATTTCTGCAATACCACCAGCGTTATCAGTAATTGGGCCATAAGCATCAAGCGCAACCACAATACCTGCCATCGATAACATTGATGTAGCGGCTACTGCGATACCGTATAAACCAGCCAACCAGTAAGCGGCAAAAATCGCTGCGCACACAAACAACACTGGGTAAGCAGTCGATTTCATCGAAATACCTAAACCAGCAATGATATTAGTACCGTGACCTTTAGTGGATGCTTCGGCAATATGCTGTACTGGATTAAATTGAGTACCCGTGTAGTACTCAGTAATCCATACCAATGCAGCGGTCAATAAAAGCCCTACTACTGTTGAACCAAATAAGCGCCACTGACTACCTGGGATCCCTAAAGCATCATCAGGCATGATGAAGTTAGTCACAAAATAGAAAGCGACTAATGACAGTCCACCTGCAATAATCAAACCTTTGTAAAGCGCTGGCATCACATTTTTCATACCAGGACTTGCTTTAACAAATGAGCAACCAATGATGGAGGCGATGATCGATACACCACCAAGAACCAATGGATAAATGATTGCTGCTACTGGGGCACCAGATACCATCAAAGATCCCAAGACCATTGTGGCAATCAGCGTCACCGCATATGTTTCAAATAAGTCAGCTGCCATACCTGCGCAATCGCCAACGTTGTCACCAACGTTATCTGCAATCACCGCTGGATTACGTGGGTCATCTTCTGGAATACCCGCTTCAACTTTACCAACCAAGTCGGCGCCAACGTCTGCGCCTTTAGTAAAGATGCCGCCACCCAAACGGGCAAAAATCGATATCAATGAGGATCCGAAGGCTAAACCAATCAATGGATGCAAGACTGAAGAAAGGTCTTGTCCAGCGCCAATCGAAACTAGGAACATAAAGAACAGGCCAACTCCCAGAAGCCCAAGGCCAACTACCAGCATGCCAGTAATGGCGCCACCTTTAAATGCGACATTGAGCGCTTCGTTCATTCCCTTGGTTGCAGCTTCTGCAGTACGGACGTTAGCGCGTACTGAAACATTCATCCCGATGAAACCACAAGCACCGGAAAGAACTGCTCCCACTACAAAACCAATGGCGGTTGCAAAATCCAAAAAGAGCGCCATCAAAATAGTGAGAACTACCCCCACAATGGCAATCGTTTTGTACTGGCGCGATAAATACGCTGCCGCACCCTGCTGAATCGCCTCTGCAATTTCTTGCATTTTGGCGTTGCCCGTACTTTGCTTCAAAATCCAGCCGCGCATCACAAAACCGTAAATTACGGCTAAGACACCGCATGCCAAGGCAAAATACAAGCCTAAAGTGACATTACTCATGCTTGAACTCCCTAAAGTTAGTCTTTATTGTTTTGTATCTACTAGCGCTTAGGTCAACCAGGTTTGCGAAGGCTTTAAACTATGGTCTTTAAGCTGTATCAGTATGTAGCAGAATTACCCCTGTGCCCCCTCTCGAGGATCAGGGTATTTACTAATCACTATTCGGAGTATTTATGAGTCTCGACAACGTCAAGCCAGGTAAAAAGATCCCAGAGAGCTTTAACGTCATTATTGAAATCCCAATGAACGCGGATCCAATCAAGTATGAGGTGGATAAAGAGAGTGGCGCTATTTTTGTCGATCGTTTCATGGGCACTTCTATGCACTATCCATGTAACTATGGTTACATCAATAAAACGATTGCTGGTGATGGCGACCCTGTTGACGTTCTCGTGATTACGCCTTTTCCATTAATTCCAGGGGTGGTTGTTAGCTGCCGCGCGATTGGTATTTTATTAATGGAAGATGAAGCAGGCCAAGATGCAAAATTGTTGGCAGTTCCAGAAGATAAGATTTTGCCAATCTACACTCACTGGCAAAAACCAGAAGATATGAACCCATTGCGTTTGAATCAGATTCAGCACTTCTTCGAACACTACAAAGATCTTGAAAAAGGTAAATGGGTCAAAGTCAAGGGTTGGGGTGGCGTTGCAGAAGCCCATAAAGAAATTCTTGAGGGCATTGAGCGTTACAACAAAGAGCACGCTTAATTCTTAAACACTGATTAGGCTTTGTGATTCGGAGTGAGCGCGCAAACCATCGCCCTAGCCCAGATCAACCCATTACTGGGCGATTTGGCTGGCAATGCGCAGCTCATTCTCAAAGCCGCTCAGGAAGCTAGCACCAAAGGCGCTAAGCTCCTTATTACGCCAGAGCTTGCGCTCACAGGCTATCCCCCAGAAGACCTATTACTACGTCCTGCTTTCATTCAAGCGGCCGCACAAGAGCTCGAATCGCTCTGCAAGTCATTAGCGCAATTTCAGGATCTCACTGTCATCGTCGGGCATCCCAAACAAACTGGTAATGGTTTGCAGAACTACGCCTCGGTCTTGCGTAATGGCAAGGTAATTGCAGGTTATGCCAAACAAGAATTGCCTAATCATGAAGTCTTTGATGAAGTGCGTTACTTCGTACCTGGCGATAAACCTTGTGTATTTGAATGTGATGGCATTTCATATGGTGTGATTTTGTGTGAAGACGCTTGGCATGCTGGACCAGCAAAACAAGCGCACGCTGCTGGTGCGAAGGTATTGCTAGTGCCTAATGCCTCCCCCTATCACCTCCAGAAAGAAGCGCTACGCATTGATGTTTTGCGTAGTCATATAGCGCAAACCAAAATGCCATTGGTATATGTCAATGCTGTTGGTGGCCAAGATGAGTTAGTGTTTGATGGTGGTTCATTTGCTTTAACTAGCAAAGGTGAAGTGGCGATGGCAATGCCACAGTTTGAGTCCGCCCTTGGCTTAGTCAATGTCAATAGCGCTGGAGAGCTTGAGGCTGGATCCATTACCGCAACACAAAGCGTTGAGGCACAGGCCTATCAAGCCCTCGTTTTGGGTGTACGCGATTACATCAATAAGAATCGCTTTCCTGGGGTCATCATTGGTTTGTCTGGTGGCGTTGACTCCGCCCTAGTGCTAGCAATTGCAGTAGATGCCCTTGGTGCCGATAAAGTACGCACTGTCATGATGCCTTCACGCTATACCGCAGATATCTCGTGGATTGATGCCCGTGAAATGGCGCAGAACTTAGGTGTCCAATACGATGAGATTCCAATTAGCGGTCCTGTTGATGCGCTAGAAGCTTCTCTAGCAGAACAGTTCAAGGGCATGTCTGTGGATGCTACTGAAGAGAATATTCAGGCACGTGTTCGTGGCACTCTACTGATGGCTCTCTCAAATAAAACTGGACGTCTTGTATTAACAACTGGCAATAAGAGTGAGATGGCTGTCGGCTACTGCACTCTCTACGGAGATATGGCTGGTGGCTTTGCAGTGATTAAAGATATTGCTAAGACTTTGGTTTACCGATTGTGTGCCTATCGCAATAGCATTGCACCAATCATTCCGGAGCGCATTCTGACGCGCGCCCCTTCCGCAGAATTGCGCCCTGACCAAAAGGATCAAGACAGCCTACCCTCTTACGGAGTGCTCGATGGCATTGTGGAGCGCTATATGGAACAGAATCAATCCATCTCCCAAATTATTGATGCTGGCTTTGATGCTGAGAGCGTAGAAAAAGTGACGCGTTTGATTAAGCTAAATGAATATAAGCGACGTCAAGCGCCACCTGGGGTTCGCGTTACCACCCGCGCTTTCGGTCGCGACTGGCGTTATCCCATCACGTCCCAATTTAGAGCCTAAAGTGCTCGTAGAAGGCCAAATTTGGCACTTCTTTCCAGTTCTAGGTATGATTACTGCATTAGGGGGAATACATGAAACTCATTACATCTATTATTAAACCGTTCAAACTCGATGAAGTTCGTGAAGCACTAGCTGAAGTTGGCGTAACTGGCCTTACCGTAACTGAGGTGAAGGGTTTTGGCCGCCAAAAGGGCCATACCGAACTCTACCGTGGCGCTGAATACGTGGTCGACTTCTTGCCTAAAGTAAAGGTCGAGGCTGTTGTTCCAGGCGATCGTGTTGAAGCGGCAATCGAAGCGATTACCAAAGCTGCTCGTACTGGCAAAATTGGTGATGGAAAAATCTTTATCACTCCAGTTGAACAAGTGATTCGTATTCGTACTGGCGAAACAAACGAGTCAGCAGTTTAAGAAGTCAAATTAGATTGAAGTAATCCCGTTTCAACGAAACTGGGAATCTGTGGGAGCCAAGGGCTGAATAATTTCAGCCGGCTCCAAAAGAATATTCTTTGCGGTGGTATTAGATAAACGCACTTTTACGCCTTGGTAATAGATATCCACTTGAGCCGAGCCTGAAGTTAATACTTTCAATGGCGGCCTTCCATAAATACTAGCCCCCACTCCAGGCTCTAGTGTTTTATTTTGAGTCTTACCACTCGCATCAACAACACAAACCGTTTGCGCAGTCTTAGATTGCAAATACACCATATCTCCAGCCTTTTTAGGGGCGTCTGGTTTGTAGCTCACTGCTGCAGTATCCGCGGGCGGGCATTCTGTTGATGGGGCTGTCACAGCAGCTGGGGCTGGAGTAGGCGCAACTGCCGCCAAAGCCGGCTCAGGAGCGCTTGCTGGCGATGCTGCCTTAGGATCTACAGGCGCATCGGCAGGAGCTGCGGCTTGAGTCTCTTCCACAACCACTACTTCCTCTTTAACCACCTCCGGGAAAAATAAGGGGCGCAAATTGATGATTGAAAAAACTAGTGCTGCAGCAATACCTCCAAGAATGTATAGCCTTCTCTTTGGATTTTTTGAGGCGGAACTTTGGGTGCTTTGATTAATGGCTTGTTGAGATGGCGCAAATTTCTTTAGGTCATCCGCTTTTTTAGGCGCGCTTGTCTTAATCGACTTTGATGACTCTGTATCAGTGGATTGAACTTCCTTAAATACTTTTTCGGAATCTTTAGCGTCCTCTTTAGATTCTTTGACCTCTTTTTTGGTCTCTGCTTTATTAGGCGTTACTGCCCCAAAATCAAAAGCGTCTTCTTCTTTTAATTTGAGCAAGCCCGCAACCTTTTTTGCTGCCGTAACTTTTACCTGAGGTCCGTAAAAGGTACTGGTCTCACCATTTTCAATTTGCTCAATTTGACGAACCGATAAACATGCCATCCCAGATAAATCTTTGGTGCTTAATCCAAGACTTTCTCGGGCTTTCTTGAAAGCCTCTTTTTTTATTTCAGGAAGTTTGTTTGATGTATTCACTTGCCAGAATCAAATTTGTTTAATTTAATAGATTTGATATTAATCCCATAATGGCACAGAAGTAATTAGCCGTATAGGCAATTATTAAGCTCAAACTGTGCTCAAGTGGTCAAAGGGTGATTTTCGAGATCCGACTCCAAGTACTTCTTAACCAAGGTCTGCAGCGAATCTGCATGCATCTTTTCCATTACTCTGGCTTTGTGAACCTTAATCGTTGCGTCTGTAGTCCCTAATTTGACCGCAATATCTTTGTTTAATAGTCCCTTGACTAACCAAGCACAGACCTCCCGCTCTCTAGGAGTAAGCCTCTCATAATCTCGCTTGGTTTCAACATCAATAGATACGCGCCTCAATTGACGGCTATCAAAGTCGACTGCATCGGCTACTGCTTTTAATAGCTCCTCTAGATTAAAAGGCTTAAATAGAAAGTCGAGGGCGCCCTTTTTGAGGCCCTGAACAATTTGATGGGGGTGACTTTGGCCGCTTACAAAGACGATAGGTGTTTTGCGACCTAATTTCAGAAGTGCTTCCTGCAAATCCAAGCCTGACATATCTGGCATTTGCATATCTAACAAAATAACCGCTGGAGATACTGGTATGGACTTCTCTATAAAAACCTTTGCACAAGCGTATTCCTCAACGAGATAACCTAACTCTCGTAACATCCTGGTGAGAGACAAGCGCATAGACTCATCATCGTCAATTAAATAAACATGGCCAACTTTAGTCATTGAATTCAAAGGAAAAAGTATTCGATAGGCAAATGTACTGCAGTGAATTTGATCAGGCTATTAGCTATCAGGCTAACATTTACGACTTAAACTAGGGTCTAAGCCGTAATTTAATACTGCAGTGCAACATATCTAAGCAATATTGAGCAGCCTGCGGACAAATACGGCACTGAGCATCTCACGGCACAATAGAGCCTTTCGAAATCATCTTTTTCTGGAGTAATTAGCATGAAACGCCTTAATGAACGCTCTCGTATGGTCACCGAGGGAGTTGCCCGCGCACCAAACCGCTCGATGTATTACGCGATGGGCTATCAAGAAAAGGATTTCTCCAAGCCTATGGTTGGCGTTGCCAATGGTCACTCCACTATTACTCCCTGCAATAGTGGCTTGCAAAAATTAACGGATGCTGCCGTTACTGCGCTTGAAGAAGCTGGCGCCAAAGCGCAAATGTTTGGCACTCCAACAGTATCTGATGGTATTGGCATGGGCACCGAAGGGATGAAGTACTCACTCGTATCTCGTGAAGTGATTGCCGATAGTATCGAAACTTGCGTCAACGGCTTATGGCAAGACGGTGTGCTTGTTATTGGAGGTTGCGATAAAAATATGCCAGGCGGCATGATGGCGATTGCCCGCACCAACGTTCCTGCGATTTATGTATACGGTGGAACTATTAAGCCAGGTCACTATAAAGGCAAAGATCTCAATATTGTTTCCGCATTCGAAGCGGTTGGTGAATTTACCTCGGGCAGAATGACTGAAGAAGACTTAAAAGGTGTCGAGCAGCACGCTTGCCCAGGCAGCGGCTCTTGTGGTGGCATGTATACCGCCAATACGATGAGCTCCTCCTTCGAGGCTCTTGGTATGAGTCTCCCCTACTCCTCAACGATGGCGAACGAAGATGCTGAGAAAGTGGCAAGCGCCGCTGAGTCCGCACGTGTTCTAGTGGAAGCCATTAAAAATAATTTACGCCCACGTGACATCATTACCAAAAAATCCATTGAGAATGCTGTCAGCGTCATCATGGCGGTAGGTGGATCGACTAATGCGGTATTGCATTTCTTGGCCATTACTAGCGCCGCAGAAATCGACTGGACAATTGATGACTTTGAGCGCATTCGTAAACGTGTTCCCGTTATCGTTGACATGAAACCATCAGGGACTTATCTTGCAACCGATTTACATCAAGCTGGCGGCATTCCACAAGTGATGAAAATTTTGTTAGATGGCGGCTTGTTACATGGTGATTGCATGACCATCACAGGCAAAACGATTGGCGAAGTATTAAAGGATGTTCCTTCAGTACCGCGTGCTGATCAAAAGGTAATTCGCACTTTAGATAATCCTTTATATAAACAAGGTCACTTGGCCATCTTGAAGGGCAATATTTCTCCAGAAGGCTGTGTTGCGAAAATTACTGGCTTGAAGAACCCATCCATTACTGGCCCTGCACGCGTATTTGATTCAGAAGATGATGCAATGGCAGCCATCATGGCTCAGAAGATCAAGGATGGCGACATCGTAGTGATTCGTTATGAAGGCCCTAAAGGCGGCCCTGGTATGCGTGAAATGCTCGCACCTACCTCAGCCTTGGTTGGCCAAGGTTTAGGTGAATCCGTGGGCCTCATTACCGATGGCCGCTTCTCTGGTGGCACATGGGGCATGGTTGTTGGTCACGTGGCTCCTGAGGCCTATGTTGGTGGCACCATTGCGCTCATCAACGAAGGTGACTCCGTAACCATAGATGCTCACAAACTACTGATTCAGCTCAATGTCAGCGATGAAGAAATCGCTAAGCGTCGCGCCGCTTGGAAGCAACCTAAGCCACGCTATACCCGCGGCTTACTAGCCAAGTATGCCAAGCTGGCAAGTACTGCCAGTAAAGGTGCGGTAACAGACTTGAACTTAGATCTGTAATAAGCAATCAAGCAAGAAAAGAAGTTAATAAAACAAAGCCCTAGATAAGACTAGGGGCTTTTTTAATGATGCTACCTTTAATATATATCAATGCATATTGTGCTGAGCACCCATGGCATTTACAGGCATTTTTACCTCAACCTCTCCTGCCTTCGCAAATTTCAACTTAACGGGAACCGTTTGTCCAGCAGCGAATGGGCCTTTTAAATTCATGAACATCAAGTGATAACCGCCTGGTTTTAATTCAACAGAACCACCTGCAGGAACAGCAATGTCTTTTACTTGGCGCATTCTCATGACATTGCCATCCATTGCCATCTCATGCAATTGAACTTCACCTGCAGCCGGGGAGCTTGCTGATAACAATTGATCAGCCACATTGCCCTTGTTATCGATTTTCATGAAACCGCCAGCCACTTGTTGGCCAGGAGCAGTAGCGCGTGTATAGGCTCCCTCGATTTTGATCGCATCCGTTTTAACAGATTTTGTAACGCCCTGTGCCATTGAGACAGCCGATACAGCAAGCCCAAGAACGCTGATAGCAATCGCTTTATATAAAAATTGTTTCATTTAACTCTCCTTAAGAATTTATTACCTTGCCAGCTAAATTAGGCACTGACTAAATACCATTGCCTTAATTTATAGAAATCCATAGTGCCCGTTTTTTGCATCACCTTTCCATTTTTATCGATCAATAATGTCATCGGTGTTTCACCGCGCCATTTGGGGTCAATCTCGTAGCGCAAAGCATCATCGAACGGCGACGCTAACGTATAAGCATTTGCAGTAGCGAGACCGCCAGAAGACATCATCTTGGAAGCACTATCAGGAGATACATCATCGACCTGTATAAAAATAACCGGCGCACTCTTATTCTGAGCAACAAACTTTCCCCATTGCGGCATTTCTTTGGCGCAAGGTGCGCATGTGACGCCCCAAAAGTGAACAATGACTGCTTGACCAGCGTAAGGCTTAACAATGGTCTTCCAATCGCCTTTTTGATAATTTTTGATTGAATTACCTTGTGCAAACCCTGATTGAATAAAAATACACATCAAGGAAATAAGTAGAAATATTTTTTTCATCATTTTGAGTTTAATGGTATTAGTTGGTAACCATCATCGCGAGTAAGCCAGGAGAGATATACCTCATCGCCTTGGTTTAATAACAACGGATGATCGCTATATCCAGTTGTACTAGAAATCATTTCTGGGGCAGACCATATCTTTCCATCATCAAATGATTTTTTTAAGTAGATTGCTGTACGCACACCATCAAACTCTTTCCATGCTAACCAAATCGAGTTATCTACCGCCAACAGATATGGTCTTGAAATATTTGCATCTATCGCTCCAATACGTTGTGGCTTGGTGTATGTCTCACCCCGATTAACGGAGCTTGCATAAAATACGCCTGAGCGATTGCTACCTTGCGTGAACCAAGCTACATGCATCTTTCCAGATTGGGAAATAGCGATTGTAGGCCCGTGATGCGGACAAGCATCGGTTTTCCATTCATCATTAGAAACGCGGCGGACTTTTCCAGGGCCCGATGACGCAATGATTTGGGTAGCATGGTCTCGTATACCACCAGGAAATATCGCTCGATACACTACCCCTACTCCACCTTGTGAATCTATAGCTGCACCGATTCGGCAACACTCACAGCTTGCTTCGTTAGCAATTCTTTCTGGAGCAAAAGTCTCACCGCCATCTTCAGAGAAAGAATATGTAATAGAACCGCCCAAACGTTGCTGCCCGGCCTTTTTAGCATCGGCCACTATGCGTTTATCAATCCATGCCACAAAAATGGCATTGTCTGACCCAATCAACGCAGATGGAAATCGCTGACTAGCTGAGTCATTCACTAGAGACTTTGGTGCCGAGAATGTCTTGCCACCATCATTTGAAATTGAGGTATTGATTTGCGCATTCCAGTTGGAATCTTTGAAGAAAGCGTATGCTAAAAACACTTTTCCATTCGAATTGGCAACAATTTGGGGTCTGGCGTCAGCACCGAAATCTAAGGCCTTACCATGTTGAGCGATAGATACTGGGGTTGAGAATGTTTTCCCCTTATCAGACGACTGTGCCACAGAAACCCGCCCTCCAGCTGTCCAAGCTAATAACAAACCACCATCTTGTAGCATGAATGGAGTTGCTGCATTAGCGCACTCTAGACCTGAACTTGTGCATGCAACAGACTTAGTCGAAGAACTCATCATATGAGATGAGTGATCCATTTGGGCAATAGCATAATTAGAGAACACCACTCCCAAAGCACTTAAGAAAAGTACTTTGAAAGCAGGATAGGTGAAAAATGATGACATTAGAAAATAATACGTGCGCCAACATTAATTGACTGGGGCATACCTAATATATAGCTCGTATTATTGGATCCAGTACCGAAAGTAATATATTGTCGATTGAATAAGTTGACTGCTGATGCATAAATAGTGGCATTTTTAGTCATCTCATAATTTGCGCGCAACCCAACTACCGCATACGCAGGTACCGGCAGGGTATTAGAGGTATTCATCCAAGAACTGCCAACGTAACGAACGGTAGCAGTCAGGCTAGCCTGCGGAACTGGATAATACGTAATACCACCGCCTAGCAAATTCTGCGGCACTCCTCCTAACTGCTTACCTGTTGGATCACTCGTTGCGCTCATTGTTAGTTTGGTGCTTGTAAATGCATAGTTTGCGTCTGTAGCCCATTGAGAGTTAATGTCGTGATGAAATTGAAACTCAATACCCTGACTAAGCAAATTTTGATTGTTGGTGTAGTAACTCAGGCTTTGTGCTGATGCACAAGCGCCATACTGACCAGTCTGACCGGTCCAAGTGGTAGATGCCCCGCATAACTGTTGAGCTAAAGCTTGGTCAACGCTACTGTTTTTATTAAGAGAATATGAGGCTACCGCATTTTGAATATAGTTATTAAACCCCGTTAATTGGGCAAAACCACCCCTCCATCGATAATCGGTGCCAATTTCATAACCAGTCATTGTTTCAGGAGTCAGATTTGGATTCGCAAATGAATACCCATTACCAGAACCATAACTACGCAAGGTGTTATTCATACCAGGAGCATGAAATGCTTGGTAAGCAGCGGATCGAAGATCCCAATTACTGCTTAATTTATAGAGCAAACCTAAAGTTGGGCTAAGTTGCGTCTTACTTTGACTTGGGATGTTTTGATAGACCGGATTGACGCCATTCGATCCAGCATTGTAGTAATTAGGCGTTTGACTATTCCACTGGTCGATTCGAGCTGCCAATGTTGTCTCTAACGGAAAAGACTCTGCTTTAGATTTGATCTGACCCATCAAGCCATAAAATGTTTGCTGACCCTTTGCGTAGTTCACTGCAGACGAAGCACCATTATTCAAAAAATTATTAGTTTGATTTGAGCCACTAATACTACGCGCGTCTACGGCAACAACGTATTGATCGACTATGCCAGTCAGATCCTTTGTGTACTGAGCCGAAGCACCTATAGTGCTATATGGATCCTTATAGTTTGCATTGATATATGGCGTATTGGCTGGAATTCCATTAGAGGCGGTTGTGCTTGTAGATCCATTCTGCTTATTAAAGCCCGTATTTTCATAAAAGAAATTGGCATCCACCTTAGAGCTAGTGTCTAAACGCGTTGTTGTGCCGGCAGCCAAATCAGTTTCCTGCATGATATTTGTTGCAAATGCATACCCTGAGGATAAGTCTGACATCGTATGGTAACCAGCCCTAAAAAATCCAGTGGTGTCTTGACTGGTCTTGAAATAGCCTTGAAGCCTCATATTGGAGTTATAAGAGCTTGCAGGACCTTGGCCATTTTTAATGCTATTTGGTGCAGCTGGTGCAATCGTTGCAATCTGTTGATAACCATCAGTAGCAAAATAGTCAGCCGAAAAGCGTAGCTGTAATGCGTCTGAAGCCATGATATCTTTTGAGGCTGCAACATTCCCAGTGCCATATGAGCCCATACTTGCCGATACCTCTTGCTGACTATTAAATGGCGTCTTCGTTTTAATATTAATCACGCCACCCATCCCATAGTTTCCCCATAAACTGGAAACACCACCCCTAATAAACTCAACCGAATCTATTGAGGACATTGGAACTAAGTTCCACTGAACAGTTCCATAAAATGCATCATTAGCTGGTAAGCCATCAATAAGAACGAGAGTTCTAGCATTACCAAGCCCGCGCACGTTGATGCTTTGGCCTGTCGGATCCTTTTGATAATAAGGCTGATCATTCAGGATGACCCCTGGCACATTTTTTAAAACCTGATCAATTGTTTGGTCTGGAGAGCTCTCTAAAACTTCCTTAGTTAAAACTGTTGTATTGAGTGGAACCTCATCCAGCGGAGTTCCAGAACGCGTTGCACTGACAACTACATTGCTTAACTTTTGATCATAGTCAGGTGGCGGCGCAATCTGAGCTGCAGCCATTGAGCTGCATAACAGACCAATACACGCAATAATTTTCTTTTGCTTAAATAACACGCACTTCTCCACACAACTTCACGGCAACTTGGTTGCCAACTACATAGCTAGGCTATGCCCTAAATAGATTTAGGCTTGTGTAGGAGGCGCTGCTGAGGGAGGGGTTACCCAAACATTAAGAGGTTTGGGTGATTGATAGAAAAGCTTTGGAAGCAACGCAAATGATGTTGGCGTTGCAAAAGTGAGGTTTGTATTGAATGCTGGTGTAAATGGGTTATGAGCTACACAATATGGACAAGGCTGTATTTGATTGGCAACTTCCTGATCATCAGCCTGAATATCAATTTGCATCTTGTTGCCATCGGCAGAACAAATCTCCATTGAGAAACCCTGGCCGTGTTTCGCAAGCGATACTGCTTGTGAAACTGCTGGTGCAAGCGCACTCATTGCGATGGCCATAGCGGCAATCCAGTGAATGAGGCGATTTTTATGGAAATTCATGATGAAGGGATTTTATCGGATTTTCTACAACTCAAATGCAAAAAGGAGGCATTCGCCTCCTTTTCACTAACAAACCCAACTATTAATTAGGTTGGGCCTTATGCCGCAGCCTTTTTCTTGCCAATCAACTTACCAATCAACGGCCAGAACAAGAGCAACAATGCAAATGTAGTGATGGCGCCAACTAAGTAGTTGGAGAAGAACACATCTAAGCTACCTTGTGAAATCAGCATTGACTGACGGAATGAGTCTTCTGCGCGATCACCCAACACCAAGGCCAAGACCATTGGAGCCATTGGGTAATCAAGCTTCTTAAAGACATAACCAAGCACACCAAAACCAAGCATCAGCCAAACATCAAAGGTTGCGTTATGAACGGTATACGCACCGACCGCACAAATCACAATAATGACTGGAGCGATGATTGAGAATGGAATTCTCAAGATGGAGGCAAACAGTGGCACGCAAGTTAGCACCACAAACAAGCCTGCCAAGTTACCCAAGTACATACTCGCAATCAAGCCCCACACAAAGTCTGGCTTCTCGACGAAGAGCAATGGGCCAGGTTGCAGACCCCAAATCAATAAACCACCGAGCAATACCGCTGCGGTTGGTGAACCTGGGATACCTAAAGACAACATTGGGAGCAAGGCCGATGTACCTGCAGCGTGAGCGGCAGTTTCTGGAGCAACAATACCCTCCATCTGGCCGGTACCAAACTTCTCGCCATTTTTCGATACACGCTTAGCAACACCGTAGGCCATAAAGGATGCTGGTGTGGCGCCACCTGGAGTAATACCCATCCAGCAACCAATTAAGCAACTACGAATTGAGGTTGCCCAATATTTTGGTAATTGCTTCCAAGTTTCCAACACAACCTTGCCACGAATCTTCGCAGCCGCGCCTTGGAAAGCCAGACCCTCTTCCATAGAAAGAAGAATCTCGCCAATACCGAACAAGCCGATAACAGCGATCAAGAAGTCAAAACCGCGCATCAATTCAGCATGGCCAAAAGTCAAGCGTAATTGACCAGTAACGGTATCCATACCTACTGCCGCTAATGCGAAACCTAACATCATCGCGGAAATGGTCTTAAATGGCGAACCTTTATTCATACCCACGAAACTACAGAAGGTGAGTAAATAGACAGAGAAGAACTCGGGCGGACCAAACTGCAATGCGAACTTAGCCACCAAAGGAGCCAAGAAAGTAATCATCACGATCGCGATGAACGCACCCACAAATGAAGAAGTAAACGCCGCTGTTAGGGCCTCGCCAGCTTTGCCATTACGCGCCATTGGATAACCATCAAAGGTTGTCGCAACCGACCACGGCTCACCAGGAATATTAAACAGAACGGATGTAATCGCACCACCGAACAAAGCACCCCAGTAAATACAAGAGAGCATGATGATTGCAGATGTTGGGGGCATTGTAAAAGTCAATGGCAGCAAAATCGCAATTCCGTTTGCACCACCAAGACCAGGCAACACGCCGATGATCACCCCAAGCGTCACACCAACGAGCATGAGCAATAAATTAAATGGTGTCATTGCAACGGCAAAGCCGCTGAATAGAGCGCTAATTTCTTCCAACTTGGACTCCTTCTTTTCTAATCTTTTTTAATAGTTATTTTTTATTGCACGCCCAAGAACTCGAGCGGGTTAATCCACGAACCATGTGGTAGTGGAACCTGGAACCAATACTCAAACATAAAGTAAAGGGCAGCACTTACACCCACTGCTACGGCAACAGCCTTCCAAATTGGATACTTACCTAACCAAACCATAAATATGGCAATGTAAATAGCCGAGGAAACATAAATACCGATCAACTGAACACCCAAAATAAACACAAATGCCGGGAGCAAAACAGCCATCACTTGACCAAATGATTCTTTATCAACAAATGACTCGGTTTTCTTATTCTTGCTCACAATCACCGCTTGATAAAGCGTAATCGCGCTAGAAACAATAATGATTAAGCTGACATAAAAAGGGAAATAGCCCGCCTCGGGACCATCACTACCCCAACTTGCACCCAACTTAATACTGCCAACCATCACAGTCAGGCCAACCGCTATAAATAAAAGCGCTGTAATGATCTCCATAGCGCGCACGCTAATTACAGACTCTGTATTTGTATTTTTATTATGTTCAGACATTACTTTTTTCACTAATTAGAGTTAATAAAACACAACTAAAAAATAGGACCTCCAAAGGAGGCCCTATTCGATACCCTACAAATTACTTGGCTAAGAAGCCAGCTTCACTCATCAATTGCTTATGTAAAGCTTCATTCAATGTGAGCCAATTACGAAACTCTTTACCAGTCATGAATGTTTGGTTGAAAGCGCCATCAGCCATGAATTTTTTCCACTCTGGTGTCTCGCGAACTTTTTTGAATAAGTTCACATAAAAATCAACTTGCTCTTGCGTTACACCGGGAGCCATGAAGATACCGCGCAACATGACATAGTCAGTGGCAACGCCAGCTTCTTTACAGGTTGGAATATCGTTCCATGATTGCGTTGGAGTGATCTTCTCTTTGTAAGGCATACGAGTGTCATCAAACACACAAAGCGCGCGCAACTTACCAGCACGCCATTGAGCAACGGCTTCAATTGGATTGTTCACGGAAGAATCAATGTGATTACCAACGAGTTGCACCGCTACATCGCCACCCCCTTTAAATGGAAGGTAGGTGAACTTTGCACCAGTCGCTTTTTCGATGGCTACGGTAATGATTTGATCTTCAGACTTAGAGCCTGTGCCACCCATTTTGAATTTGCCAGGCCCAGCTGCTTTTGCTGCATCGATATATTCTTTCGCAGTCTTATAAGGCTTTTCTGCGTTATCCCACAGCACAAACTGATCAAGTGCCAACATTGCCACTGGCGTAATGTCTTGCCAGCTAAATGGAACACCTGTTGCCAATGGTGTTGTAAACAAATTAGAAAGAGTGATCACGATCTTATTTGGATCGCCCTTTGCCTCTTTCATTGCCAAGAAGCCTTCTGCACCAGCGCCGGCGCCTTTATTGACCGGAATGATTGCCTGCTTCATTAAATTATTTTTGGTAATGATTCCCTGAATCATGCGAGCCATCTGATCGGCGCCGCCACCTGGGCCTGCTGGAATGATGAATTCAACTGGTTTAGTTGGCTCCCATGCTGCGTAGGCAGTCGATGCGCCAGTAACGCCAAGGGCCAATGCGGCAGAAAGTAAAGCCCCTTTTAACTTCATCTTCATAACATCTGTCTCCAAAATGATTACCAATTTAATTTGGCTTATTTAATACACGTGTGATTTTTGAACAAGTTAGAAAAGTTGAACTTGACTACCATCAATAATTTCAAAAACGAGTCACATAGAGGTCTTCGTTTTAGTGAAAACCCTTATAAATCAAGCCAAAGCCAATTCATAGTGTACTAATTTCTGCACAAAAAGGGCGTTTGCAATTGCAAAAACTTGCACCATTAAAGACCCTAAAGGCATTCGGGGCAAGTGTGATGGTGCCGCTTGCCGGAATCGAACTGGCGACCTTTTCATTACGAATGAACTGCTCTACCAACTGAGCTAAAGCGGCTGAATTGGTTAAATTCTAGCGGAATCGGTCCAAAAACTTCTTGCTGGTCTTGTCCAACTGGGTGGCATCTTTAATTAAGAACTGCAAGCCATGCGAATCGGCAATTAGCAATGTATTGCCAGCGATTCTACGAATGTCTTCTTCACCCTTCAAACGAATCCGCGTAGGGCCGCGATCAGTTTCGATATCCCAGATGCTGGGTGTTGCGAAGGTAGAGACTCTAGTGATTTTTTCAATTACCGGCATAAATTCACGTGCAGCCAATTCTTCCTCAATAAGCACGAGTTCTGCTTTTGGAATGTCCGATACATTTGGATACCAACAGACTTCCTTGCCTGATTGGTTCATGATGGCAATACCAACACTGGTTGCGGTAATTGGGAATGCTCTGACTGGATGAACGTCGATGTGCGATATCCCTTTTGCGTCGATAAAGACTAAACGTCCAAGCGAATCACGATGTAATGCATTAGTGGATTGATGATCTTGCGTCATACCCCTCCCCCAATATTTTTCGCGATTACTTGCAAGGATTCTTCTTGTCTTTCTGCTTGTTTTTCTTCTGCGGTCTCTTCTAAACTTTCGCCGATTGCACCACCCTCGACCAGCTCTGCAGCATGGCGCAATTGCGCCAGGTACAAGGTGTAATAGGCGCCTTCAGCCTCCATTAGCTGCTCATGAGAACCAATCTCTACGATCTCGCCTTTATCAAGCACCACAAGGCGATCGGCCTTTCTTAAAGTAGAGAGACGGTGTGCAATTGCGATCGTTGTGCGTCCCTTCACTAAGTTGTCCAACGCCCGCTGAATTTCTTTCTCGGTGGTAGTGTCGACTGATGAAGTAGCCTCATCCAAGATCAAGATGCTTGGGTTAATCAGCAACGCTCTAGCGATTGAAATACGTTGACGCTCACCACCAGAGAGTGATTGACCACGCTCACCCACCAGCGAGTCATAACCAAGCGGTAGGCGCAGAATAAATTCATGAGCATGGGCAGCACGGGCTGCTTGAATAATTTCTTCACGGCTTGCATCAGGTTTTCCGTATGCAATATTTTCAGCAATCGTTCCAAAGAATAAGAATGGCTCTTGCAACACAAGACCGATGCGCTTGCGATAGTCTGCGATACCAATACTGCGAATATCGCGCCCATCTAATGCAATAGAACCCGAGCTCACGTCATAGAAACGACAGATCAGGTTTACCAAGGTACTCTTACCTGAGCCACTATGACCAACCAAGCCAATCATTTCTCCAGGGGCAATTTCTAGATCAATTCCTTTGGATACGGCACGGTTGCCATACCGAAAGCCCACGCCACGCATGGTGATTCGACCTTGAACAGGGCCTAAAGGCGCGGGATTGATGGGCTCGGGAACGCTTGAGACGTGGTCCAGAATATCAAAGATACGTTTAGCACCTGCAGCAGCTTTTTGAGTATGCGAAACAATCCGACTCATAGAATCCAAGCGCACATAGAAACGGCCAATGTAAGCCAGGAAGGCAATCAGCACACCTACTGTCACTTTTTGATGTGCTACTTGCCAAATACCAAAGCCCCACACCACCAGCAAACCAGTCTCAGTTAATAAAGTGACTGTTGGAGAAAACAATCCCCAAACGCGATTGACTCGATCGTTGATTTGTAAATTGTGTTTATTGGAATCTACGAAACGTTTAAGTTCGCGATCTTCTTGTGCGAATGCTTTGACAACACGAATACCTGGAATAGTGTCAGCCAAGATATTGGTCACTTCAGACCAAATACGATCAATCTTTTCAAAACCAAAACGCAACTTATCGCGCACCACATGAATCATCCAGACAATGAATGGCAACGGCGCTAGAGTGACCAAAGCTAATAACGGATCAATCGAAACTAGGATGGCCGCAGTCATCGTAATCATGAGCACATCTGTCGCAAAGTCGAGCGCGTAAAGGGATAGGAAGACGCAGATACGATCGGTCTCCGCGCCTATGCGAGCTATCAAATCACCAGTGCGCTTGCCCCCAAAGTACTCGAGCGAGAGCTTTAATAAGTGTTCAAAAGTAGTATTGCGAAGGTCTGCACCAATACGCTCGCTCACTAGTGCAAGCAAGTATGTCTTCCACCAACCAAGACCCCAAGCAACTAGCGCTGCACCAAAGAGTGCTAGCAAATACATACTCGCCAAATGAAAATCGATTGGATTGCCCCGCTCATATGGAATCAATACATGATCCATTAAAGGCATCGTAAGGTATGGCGGAATCAAAGTTGCACCAGTCGATAACAGGGTCAAGACAAAACCGAGTAATAGCTGGCTTTGATAAGGCTTAGCAAAACGCCAAAGCTTGAATAATGTCCAGGTTGAAGGCGGCTTATCGTCTTCAGGATCACAGGTTGGACAAGCATCGGAGTTTGCGGGTTTGGGGCTTAAGCATGCTGGGCATACTTGCTTGTCATACTCGCTGAGCTCACTCTCGCTTTGCTGACTACCTTGAGTCAACTTTCTGAAAGCAGATTGCAGACGCAGCACTTGTGGGTTCACTGCTAGAGTGAAATACCAAATCTTTTTCAGACTGTTGGCTAACTCGAGCCTTAAGTGCCCGACACCTGCATGATCCCCGTGAACCAAGCGCACTTCTGCGCCAATCGTCCAGAACTCAAAATGCTGACCATCAGTCCAAATTAAGAGCTGTTCTGTCAGCGCCAAAAGGCTTTTGTTAAAACGCAGATCCGCATCTAAATCGAGTTCAACCCATGCCAGCAAGGCTTCTTCGGATTGAATAGGCGATTTTTCACCCCTCAAAATGGCTTGCCAGTAGCTTGGCAAAGCGGGGGCAAAAGGTAGGATTTCTGGCTTCATTAACCCCAAAAGTATAGTGGAGCTCAATTTTTTAGATTTATTGTCTCTGTCAACTTTAGGGGGCGGAAAACCGTTAAATTAGCGTAATCAGCTTTTTTATGTATTTTTGCCACTTTTTGGATTTTCAATAAAACTAGAACTCAGAGACAGCCTGCTCCGTCCAAGCCCCGAACTTCGGCTAAGACCCCTCGCTAAACCTTAAATGCCCCAGTTATTAGATAAATATATTGAAATCCTGAGTGTTAAGCACCTGCGTGGTCCCAATATGTGGACCTACCACCCTGTCATTGAGGTGTGGATCGATATCGGCGAACTTGAGGACTACCCTTCTAACCTCATCCCAGGCTTTTATGACCGCCTGGTTAAAGCACTTCCAAGTCTAGTTGAGCACCGTTGCAGTTATGGTGAAACCGGCGGCTTTCTCAAACGCGTTGAAGAAGGCACTTGGCCAGCTCACATCATGGAGCACCTGACACTTGAATTGCAAAATCTCGCTGGAATTCCTGGAGGATTTGGCAAGGCTCGTGACGGCGACCGTCGTGGTGTTTACAAAGTCATGGTTAGTGCGATCAATGAAGAAGTTACCCTCACCGCATTAAAGTACGCTCGTGATCTTTATTTGGCACTTGCCCAAGACAATCAAGACTACCTTGCATTAGTTCAAGACATCATTGAGAAGTTGCGCGATCTTGGTGATGACTTATTACTTGG
Organism: Polynucleobacter sp. MWH-UH23A; assembly: GCF_040409805.1. Taxonomy (NCBI): domain Bacteria; kingdom Pseudomonadati; phylum Pseudomonadota; class Betaproteobacteria; order Burkholderiales; family Burkholderiaceae; genus Polynucleobacter; species Polynucleobacter sp. MWH-UH23A. The sequence continues at coordinate 742,876 of NZ_CP099572.1, read as the reverse complement.
CCCTAGCACTGCGTGTATTGTGAATGCTGCCGAAGAGCGTGGCATTCCCTCGATTCGCCTTTCTGAAGGGAACTTAGTTCAATTAGGCTATGGTGCAAAGCAACGTCGCATCTGGACTGCTGAGACAGATCAAACCAGCGCGATTGCAGAAACGATTTCTCGTGATAAAGATTTAACTAAAAGCCTGTTACGTAGCGCAGGTGTTCCAACGCCTGAAGGTAGAACCGTTACTAGTCCTGATGATGCCTGGGAGGCAGCACAAGATATCGGCTTACCTGTTGTTGTGAAGCCGATTGACGGAAACCATGGTCGTGGCGTATTTATTAATTTGTACACCCAACAAGAAATTGAAGCAGCCTATGCTGTAGCGATTGATGAAGGTAGCGAAGTTTTGGTTGAGCGTCATATTGTTGGTGATGAGCACCGCTTACTAGTTGTTGGCAATAAAGTTGTTGCTGCCGCAAAAGGTGAAACCGTTTGGGTTACTGGTGATGGTAAACATACCGTTCGTGAACTCATTCAAATTCAGATTAATTCTGATCCCCGTCGCGGTACTGCTGAAGAACATCCTTTGAATCCCGTCAGAATTGATTCTGCCGTTGAATTAGAACTGGCTCGTCAAAAACTTACTGGTGATAGCATCCCCGCCCTGGATCAAAAAGTACTTATTCAAAGTAATGGCAATGTGGCGTTTGACGTCACCGACTTAGTTCACCCTGATGTCGCCAGGCAGGTTGCTTTAGCCGCTCGTGTTGTTGGTTTAGAAATCGCTGGCGTTGATCTTGTGGCGCAAGATATCAGCCGTCCACTCGCAGAACAAAATGCAGCGATAGTTGAGGTCAATGCAGGCCCAGGTCTATTGATGCACTTAAAGCCTGCAAGCGGTAAGCCACAACCCGTTGGAAAAGAGATTGCGAATCACCTCTTCCCACCTGGCGCCGACTTCCGCATTCCCTTAGTTGGTATCTGTGGCCAGAGTGGCAAAACACCCGTTGCTGAAATGGTTGCCCACTTTTTACGTCTTACTAATGTATACGTCGGCCTATCTTGTAGTAAGGGCTTGTTCTTTGGCAATCGAGCCATTCCGAACACCAATGCATCAAACTGGGAAAATGCCCGTCGCACACTATTGAACCGTGCTGTTGAGGCTGCTGTTATTGAAAACAATCACCTGTCAATGTTGATTGAAGGTTTAGCCTATGATCGCTGCCAAGTGGGTATTGTTCTTAACGTAGACCCCAAAGCCAACTTCCCTGAGTACGCTATCTATGATGAAGATCAAGTCTTTAGCATTGTGCGCACTCAAATTGACGTTGTGCTTCCAACTGGTGTTGGTGTGCTGAATGCTGATGATGCCATGTGCGTTCAAATGGCTGAGCTATGCGATGGTGAGGTGATTTTCTTTAGCGAAAATCTAGACTCTGAAGTAGTTAAAGCGCATATTCAAAATGGTGGTCGTGCTGTACTCGTTGGCAAACAACAAATCACATTGAAAGCTGGCAAGTTAGATCAGAAATCGATCCCAGTACCAAGACACTCCGAATCAAATACCACCACACCTTGGAAAACCATGAACCTCGGCGCTGCCATTGCAGCAGCATGGGCCCTGGATATTCCATTTAACGTGATTGAAGCTGGCGCGCAAACCTTTGTGCCAGATGCAACAACCATAACAGGGGCTTAATTGGAAATCACCCGCATTCGTATGTTGCGCGGCCCAAATTTATGGAGTCGCCACACAGCATTAGAAGCCATTGTCACTTGCGATGTGAACGAGCGCTCAATCGATGCTATTCCTCAGTTTGAGACCAAAATTCGTGAACGCTTTCCACAACTTGGCAGCATGCGTCGCGGCGGACTCACTGACCCACTCTCTCTTGCAAACGCTCTAGAACATGCTGCGCTTGGATTGCAGGCACAAGCAGGATGTCCTGTGACATTTAGTCGCACTGTACAAACGATTGACGAAGGCGTGTATCAAGTTGTTGTTGAATACATTGAAGAAGTTGTTGGCCGTATGGCATTTGATTTTGCCTTCGCACTGATTCAAGCGACCCTTAATGACGCTCCTTTTGACCTAGCTGCTGCTTTATCTGAGCTTGAAGCGCTTTATGAAGATGTGCGCCTAGGCCCCAGCACTGGCTCAATAGTGGACGCCGCCGTTCAAAGAAACATTCCATATCGCCGCATGACTGAAGGCAGCATGGTGCAATTTGGTTGGGGAAGCAAGCAAAAACGTATTCAAGCCGCGGAAACGAGTGATACGAGCGCAATTGCGGAAGCGATTGCCCAAGATAAAGAGCTTACCAAGAACTTACTCGCCGCTGCAGGCGTTTCCGTTCCCATTGGCGAGGTAGTAACAAGCGCTGATGATGCATGGCGTGCTGCCCAAAAGATTGGTGGCCCTATCGTTTTGAAGCCCAAAGATGGCAATCAAGGTAAAGGAGTTGTTGCAAACATTCAGACCGAAGAGGAAGTGCGCGCTGGTTTTGAAGTGACGCAAGCCTTTGGACGTGAAACGATTGTTGAGCGATATCTTCCTGGAGCTGACTACCGGCTTTTGGTTGTAGGTAATCGCTTATCAGCAGCTGCCCGTCGTGAACCTGCTCAAGTTGTGGGCGATGGCAAACATACGGTTGCTGAGCTAGTTGAAAAAGAGAATCAGAATCCTTTACGTGGTGATGGTCATGCTACCGCCCTAACTAAGATTCGTTTTGATGATATTGCACTTGCGCACTTGGCAAGCAATGGACTCTCGCCACAATATATTCCCAAAATTGGTGAGCGTGTCTTGCTACGTAATAATGCCAACCTCAGTACTGGTGGCACTGCAACCGATGTAACCGATGATGTGCACCCCGATGTCGCAGCAAGTGCAGTTGCGGCAGCTCAAATGATTGGCCTTGATATTGCTGGCGTCGATATTCTCTGTGAGTCCATCTACAAACCATTAGAGCTACAAGGTGGTGGCATCGTCGAGGTCAATGCGGCCCCTGGATTGCGCATGCATCTCAAACCCTCTTACGGCAAAGGTCGCCCCGTTGGCGAAGACATCATCAATATGATGTTCCCTCCCGGTGAAGATGGACGCATTCCAGTAGTAGGCGTTACCGGAACTAACGGCAAAACTACGACAGTCAGATTAATTTCCCATCTACTGAGTGAAACGGGCTTACGAGTTGGCATGACTGGCACTGATGGTGTGTACATCAACAACCGCCTGATTGACACTGGTGATTGCAGTGGGCCTAAGAGTGCGCGTAATGTATTAATGCATCCAGATGTAGATGCAGCTGTTCTGGAAACTGCTCGTGGTGGTTTATTACGTGAAGGCTTAGGGTTCGATCGTTGTGAAGTGGCCGTTGTAACTAATATTGGTGAAGGTGACCACTTGGGATTGAACTACATCACCAGCGTTGAAGATCTAGCAATCCTCAAGCGTGTGATTGTGCAAAACGTCGCCCCTACAGGTGCCGCAGTGTTGAATGCAGCAGATCCAATGGTTGCAAAGATGGGTGATAAATGCCCTGGCCGCGTCATCTTCTTTGCCCAGAACCAACATCACCCTGTGATTACGGCGCATCGTGCGAAAAACAAAAAAGTCATTTTCTTTGACGGCACCTATATCGTCGCTTCAAAAGGCTCGCGCGTCATCTACCGCTTCCCTGTTAGCGAAATCCCATTAACCCAAAATGGTGTCCTTGGCTTCCAAATCGAGAATGCCATGGCGGCAATTGGCGCTGCCTGGGCGCTTGGATTGGATGCAGAAAAAATTGCACGCGGCTTAAGCAGCTTTGAAAGCACTGCCAATTCTGTACCGGGTCGCTTTAACCAGTTCAAACACAAAGGCGCTACCGTCATTGCCGATTATGGCCACAATCCAGATGCGATGCGTGCTCTGACCAGTGCAATTGAGGCGATGAAACCCAAAAAGAGCCATGTGGTTATCAGTGGCGCTGGTGATCGTCGGGATGAAGATATTCGTGATCTCACGCGTATTCTGGGCAATGCATTTGACAATGTCATTCTTTATCAAGATGCCTGTCAGCGCGGTCGCGAAGACGGCGAAGTATTAAAGCTTTTACAAGAAGGCTTGGTTGGCGCAACTAGAGCTAAACAGGTGAAAGAAATTCATGGGGAGTTTCTGGCTATTGATACCGCCTTGAATGATGTCTCTGAGGGCGATATCTGCTTAATCTTAATTGACCAGGTTGAGGAGTCATTAGCCTACCTTAAAGAAAAAGTGCAGCCTTAGAAGGCTAAATTGATTAAGCCTTACTCAATAAAAACCCAATCGTCTGATTGGGTTTTTTACCTATGATCTCGGAATTTAATCTGAAAACATTCTTATGCATGGTAGTGACGCAAAAGATCAACTTCTTCTTTAGACCCAAGTATTACTGAAACACGTTCATGCAGATCGGTAGGTTGCAAATCCATAATCAAATCTTTGCCATTGGTAGATGCGCCACCTGCCTGCTCCACCAAGAAACTCATGGGGTTGGCTTCGTACATCAGGCGCAATTTACCTGGCTTATTTGGCTCGCGCTTATCCCATGGATACATAAATACGCCACCACGAGAAAGTACACGGTGAACATCGGCCACCATAGATGCAATCCAACGCATATTGAAGTCTTTTTCACGAGCGCCGCCTACTCCGGCTAAGCACTCCTCCACATAGCGGCGCACTGGATCCGCCCAATGGCGCATATTGGACATATTGATTGCAAACTCTTTGGTTGAATGCGCAATCGTCACGGCGTCTTTAATGAGCAAGAACTCGCCCGTCACCTTATTCAGCGTAAACATCACAACGCCATCGCCCAAGGTCAGAGCCATTGTGGTTTGAGGTCCATACACGACATATCCAGCAGCCACTTGGTGACGACCTGATAATAAAAAGTCAGAGGTTTGTAGTGGCGCTTGCGGATCTTGCTTTTTGAGAATTGAGAAAATTGTCCCAATGGAAACATTGACATCAATATTAGATGAGCCATCGAGTGGATCAAATAATAATAAATAGTCGCCTGCACCCTGAACAGGAACAGGCAATTCCATTTCTTCAGATGCTAGTCCAGCCAATGATTTGCAGTTCTTTACACCATCAATTAATAAATCATTCGCAATAATGTCGAGCTTTTGCTGAACTTCACCCTGAACATTTCCGGTACCAGCAGAACCCAGCAGTCCAATTAATGCTCCTTGAGCAACTTCATGACTTAGGGTTGAGCAGGTATTGACTACAGCAAGCAATAAATCTTGGAGGCCAGCTGGCACAGCAGCCCCCTTTGGTTTGGCTATTGCCAAATACTGCTTGAAATTGGTATGGGTAGAAGACAAAACGATTTCTCCAGAGCGCTAAAACATGAATTGGTCTCTATTTTGCCCTGTAATTAGTTTCCTACTAAAAACACCTTATTTTTAGCCTCCAAATTGGAAATTTTGAGTTGTTTGATGTTTATTTTGATGCTATTATGTATCAAAATTGATGAGGATAACATGAGAACCACAGTAACTATTGACGATGAACTTTATCAAATGGGTCTCGATCTTGCGGATCCAGGTACCGACAAAGCCAACATCTTTCGCGAAGCTATGAATGTATTTATTCGAGTACAAGCAGCCAAGCGACTGGCCGCACTTGGCGGTAAAGCACCTCACATGAAAAACATTCCGAGACGCAAATCAAACGGCGGCCAATAAATATGACTATGGTATTGGTTGATACGTCTGTTTGGGTATCGCACTTCAGAAAATCAAATGTAGTGTTTGAATCTTTACTATTGAATGATCGAGTTCTGTGTCATCCATTAGTAATGATGGAGATAGCATGTGGGTCTCCACCATCACCCAGAACCAAAATGCTCGGTTACTTAAAAAAATTACAGCAAGCCACTGTTGCTACGACGGATGAAACTTTAGATTTTATTGAGGTTCATAAGTTATACGAATCTGGGTGTGGAGCTATAGATATGTCACTTCTTGCCTCTGCACTCCTATCCGAAAATGCTCAGATTTGGACCTTAGATAGAAACCTAGATTCGCTTGCACGCAAGTTTGATATTGCCTATAACTCACAACTTCATTGATTCACTGACACCTTGAAAATTAGACGCCCAAAGCCTTAGCAACCACCTCTTTCACATCTGGGGAAAGGGTCTGACAAGCTGCTACCTGCTCTAAAGCAGCCTTCATCTTGCTCTGGTAGGGCTCGGCAAATAGGCGCCAGCGATCTAAGGCTCTGGCAAGACGAGCGGCAACCTGGGGGTTGATGGGGTCTAGAGCCAAAACGCTCTCCGCCCAGAAAGCATAACCACTTCCATCAGCCTGATGAAAACTCGCAGGATTATTTGCGCAGAACATGTGGATAACACTGCGGGCACGATTTGGATTATTTAACTTAAATGCTGGATGCTCACGCAAGCGCTTCACTTCATCAAGTGTGGACTCAAGACCATCAATAGGTGGGCGGCTAGACTGCAATGCAAACCACTTATCAATCACGAGCGCATCATCTGCAAAACGTTTACAGAAATCCTCAAGGCATTCTTTCGCGCCTTTTGCACCATGCATTACCAGAGCAGATAAGGCTGCATAACGATCTGTCATATTGTCAGCAATCTGGTATTGATTGCGGGCCATTGGCGCCCAAATCTTGGGATCCGCATCCAACAACATGCTTAAAGCCAAATTCTTGAGGGCGCGCTTTCCAGAATCAATCGCATCAGACTTAAAAGATCCTGGAGTTTGATTCTGTTGGTAAAGTGCGGCCCACTCTAATTGCAATTGCTTGGCCAGCTCTTTCCGGAAAGCTTGTCGCGCGGTAAATATCTTCTGGGGATCAACACTCTTGCACTGCTCATATAAATAAGATTCGGCAGGCAGCGTCAGTGCTAACTCTTTAAATGCTGGATCAAGGTTTGGATCTAGCAAAATTTCACGATAGGCATTAATGAGTACTGAATCTGGCAAACGATTATTCAAAATCATTTGCATAGCTAGCTTCTGCCCTGCTTCCCAGCGATTAAATGGATCGTCATCGCTAGAAAGTAGTGTCAATAAATCTTCCTCGGGCTGCTCAAAGTCAATATTGACTGGTGCAGAGAAGTTTCGGTTAATGGAAAGCACAGGTCGATCTTCAATCTGATCAAATGTCCAGACTTGCGTTGGCTCTGTGAGCTCTAGCAATTGTTCTGCTTGATTATTGCTAGCAGTAATGAGTCGCACTTTCAGCGGAATATGAAATGGCTTCTTCTCCGCTTGACCAGGTGTAGATGCACAGCTCTGAGTTAATGTGAGGCGGTATTGTTTTTTAGTTGCATCATATTGCTCTTCTACTTTCACGCGTGGTGTGCCCGCCTGGCTATACCAATTCTTGAACTGAGTTAAGTCTTTCCCATTAGCATCGGCCATCGCAGCCAAAAAATCGTCACATGTTACTGCCTGACCATCATGGCGCTGGAAATACAAGTCCATACCCTTGCGGAAGCCATCTCTACCCAATAGGGTTTGATACATCCGCACAACTTCAGACCCCTTCTCATAGACAGTCACTGTGTAAAAGTTATTAATTTCCTGATACTCGTCAGGGCGTATGGGGTGCGCCATAGGACCCGCGTCTTCTGGGAACTGCAGCTGACGCAATAAACGCACATCCTCAATACGCTTAACCGCTCTTCCAGACTCGCTACCCATTTGATCAGCCGAAAACTCTTGATCACGAAATACGGTTAGACCCTCTTTAAGTGATAACTGAAACCAATCCTGGCAAGTAACACGATTGCCTGTCCAGTTATGGAAATATTCATGGGCAACAACACTTTCAATATTGGCAAAGTCTGCATCAGTAGCGGTATCGGGCTGAGCCAACACAAACTTGGTATTGAATATATTCAAACCCTTGTTTTCCATTGCACCCATGTTGAAATCGCCAACGGCAACAATCATGAAGCGCTCCAGATCAAGCTCGAGACCAAAACGCTTCTCGTCCCAATGTATTGATGCAATCAAAGAATCCATTGCGTGACGGGTCTTTTGCAAATCGTGAGGCTCAACCCAGATTTGCAGTAATTTTTTTGCCCCACTACCAGTGGTAATGGTTTCTTCTATGCATTCGAACTTTCCAGCCACTAAAGCGAATAGATATGATGGTTTTGGAAATGGATCTTCCCAAGTGGCACTATGCCAACCGTTTGGTAACTTTTCTTCTTTGAGCAAGTTACCATTTGATAGCAATACAGGGTATTGAGCTTCAATCGCCCGCAAGGTCACACGATAGCGAGCCATGACATCAGGTCGATCCAAGAAGTAGGTAATTTTTCTGAAGCCCTCTGCCTCGCATTGGGTAAAGAAGTTTCTATTAGAAACATACAAACCCATCAGGCTAGTATTTTTTTCCGGCACACAAACCGAGATAATTTCAAGGGTAAATTTCTCCTTACCTTCTTTTGGCAAAGAGTGAATAGTCAATATCTCTGGGGTGAGCTCAAAATGACGATGCGCCTCACCATTAATTCGCAAACTGACAAACTCCAGCTCCTGCCCAGCCAACACTAATGGCGCACCTGATTCAAAACTTTTGCCAGGCAGGACCTCAATCTTGCTTTTAACAATTGTGCGTGCTGGATCAAGCGCGATATCTAGCTCAACTTGATCAAAGGTGTAAACAGGAGGACGGTATTCGAGCCTACGAAAGCTCTGCTCTAATTCGGTTTTCATGGGCTTATTTTAAGTCCAAGGCTCAGCTAATGCAGAAAGCCAGCTTGCTAGTTCCAGAGCAGAGTTATCGCCCCAATAGCGATAAAGGTTAGCGCGGCCACGCCATGCACCCACTTAATTGGCATACGCTTGGTAAATTTTTGACCCAACCAAACTGCTGGTGCATTCGCCAGCATCATCCCTAAAGTAGTGCCTAATGTGACAGCAACTACGTCTTCGTATTTCGCACCCAAGGCGATTGTGGCAATTTGTGTTTTGTCACCCATCTCGGCTAAGAAGAACAACACTACAGTTAAAACAAAAACCTGTAGAGCTCGATCAACTACTTTTGAATCTGCAGCATCATCAATGTGGTCGGGAACCAATAACCAAAGACCAATTCCCAAGAAACTCAATCCCAAAATCCATCTCATGACATCGGGTGAAACTAAAGTCATTAACCAATGACCCAAGAATGCGGCACAGGCATGATTGGCAATCGTTGCAATGAATATTCCAGCAATAATGGCCGTCGCCTGTTTGGGATAGCGAGCCGCCAACATTAAAGAAAGTAATTGGGTTTTATCACCCATCTCGGCTAAGGCAACAACACCAGCCGAGAGGGTTACAGCAGATAGGTCCATGGGGAATAAAAATGAAGCTGCAAATTGATCAAGATTTAAACAGTTTAAATCCTATTCACCCATGATTAACCCTCTATGCCGCCAACAATTCCTCAGCCAAGGCAAAGTCCAAGCCCTGCGCCTGAGCTACGGGCTTAGATGTTAATACCCCTTTGTGCACGCTCAGACCGTTGCGTAAGTGATGATCAATCGAAAGCGCATTAACTACACCACGATTAGCCAAGGCCTCAACATAGGGATAAGTAGCATTGGTTAAGGCAAAGGTAGATGTTCTAGCGACAGCACCTGGCATATTAGCAACGCAGTAATGTAAAACCCCATCCACTATAAATGTAGGATCAGCATGTGTCGTTGGTTTAGAAGTCTCAAAGCAACCGCCTTGATCAATTGCAACATCCACTACTACTGCTCCTGCCTTCATTTTCTTAATCATCTCGTGAGTCACCAATTTTGGCGCTGCGCCCCCAGGAAGCAATACTGCCCCAATCACTACATCAGCCTCACTCACTTCATTTTCAATTAGCAAGCTATCCGAGTAGAAGGTGCGAACCCGATTGCCATAAAACAGATCAATTTGACGCAATCGATCAATATCACGATCGAAGACGCAAACGTCAGCACCCATGCCAACAGCAATTTGTAATGCGTTACGCCCTACTACTCCCGCACCCAGAATGACAACCTTCGCAGGGGATACACCAGGCACACCCGCCATTAAGACTCCTATTCCTCCATGCGTCTTTTCCAGATGGGTAGCTGCTGCCTGAATCGACATCCGTCCTGCTACTTCACTCATTGGAGCCAATAAGGGCAAAGCCCCATTAAATGCCGTGACAGTCTCATAAGCAATACAGCTGGCACCCGACTGAATTAACGCCTGAGTTTGAGTCGGGTCTGGGGCCAAGTGCAAATAGGTAAACAGAATCTGATCTTCGCGCAGCATGGCGCACTCTTGCGGCTGAGGCTCCTTTACCTTAACAATCATTTCTGCCTTTTTGAACACTTCGGCGGCACTATTAATTAATGTGGCGCCAGCGATTCGGTAGGACTCATCGCTTAGACCAATTTGCTCACCGGCACCGCGCTGAACTAATACCGAGTGCCCTTGCTTACAAAGTCCGCTGACATTACCTGGCGTTAAGCCAACCCGAAACTCATTGTTTTTTACTTCTTGTGGAACACCAATAATCATGTTGATCTCCTATGATTTAAATACAGCTTGTGTTTTTGTTTTGCGATGCAAGCCCACGATGTAGAACATCGCGAGATACACGCCCAATAGGCACGGACCCAATATCAACGCAATCCGTGCATCCTCATGAAAGCCCATTAGCACCACAACCAAGCAAATAAATGCCAAAGCAAACCACGAGGAATAAGGCCACCAAGGAGCGCGATAACCGAGCTCAGCTACTTGTGCTTTTGTTAAGGAGCGACGGAATTTCATTTGGGTAAACAAAATGGCAATCCACACCATCAAGCCTACAAAGGTCACGGCAGCCATGATGTATTGAAAGGCTTTATCTGGAACGAAGTAGTTCAAGACGACCCCAGACATACAAACTCCAACCGTAGCCATGACCGCGCGATGAGGAACCCCATATTTAGATAGCTTTGTAAAAGATGCAGGTGCGTAGCCATTGCTAGATAAGGAATACAGCAATCGACCGCCACTAAAAATGCCCGCATTGCAAGAGGAAAGTGCCGCGGTAATCACGACAAAGTTAATCAACCCCGCCGCTTCACGCAGACCAATTCGTTCAAACATCACCACGAAGGGACTGCCCTGCTGCCCCACTTCATTCCAGGGGAAGATGGCCAAGATCACCAGAATTACGCCCATGTAGAAAATCAAAATTCGCCAGGCTAGTGAATCAATTGCCATCGGAATCGTTTTCTTTGGATTTTCTGCCTCACCAGCGGAAAGACCAATCATCTCAATACCAACATAAGCGAATAAGACCATTTGCAGTGACAGCAACATCCCCTCAACACCATTCGGAAAGAAGCCGCCATGCTGCCAAAGATTGCTTAAACCTATTGGCTGCCAATCGTTTGTAAAACCAAATAAGATAACTGAGCCACCTAATGTAATCATGGCAACGATTGCAACAACCTTAATTAGCGCGAACCAAAACTCAAACTCACCAAATACTTTCACGGCAATGAGATTGATTAGGCCCATTAGCACGATCGAAGATAAAGCCCAGATCCATTGCGGCACTTCAGGAAACCAAATTCCCATATAAATGCCCACAGCTGTTACCTCGGCAATGCCCACAACTATCCAATAAGTCCAGTAGCCCCAACCCACCATATAACCTGCCAGCGGTCCCACATAGCTATTGGCATAAGCAGCAAAAGATCCCGCTACAGGCTCGTGCACAGCCATTTCACCCAAGGTGCGCAAGACAATGAAGGCGACGATTCCTGCGAGCAGATATCCCAACAAAATCGATGGGCCAGCGATTTGAATAGCGCTCGCGGATCCTAAAAATAAACCAACACCAATCGTTGATCCTAAAGCCATCAAACGAATGTGTCGCACTTTGAGATGGCGTTTTAAGCCAGTTTGTTCAGTCTGCAAAAGAGACCTCCTTTCGATTTGCTGTTGGCGGTTTACCAACGAGGCAAAGTCTAGGGAGGAGTTTTGTTATTCACTAGAGGGCAAAAGCTCCTAAAGTGATTAAAAGGCTAAATTTGAAATGAGAAATAAAAAATTGTCTTTGAAAACAACTGTGCTCTATCAAGAATTAATTTTTACCTGCAAGAGAATCAGTAATTTCCTACAGGGAATCCCCTTAGGAATTTCTGCTGAATTCAAGGTCTTGACCGATGAGATTGAGAATCTCTGCAGCGGCCGCTAAACCACAAGCCGCAGTCACCATGACGGTTGAACCATAGCCTGAACAAGCCAGCCCACCAGTAGAGGCACCCGCTCGAGGCTCATGGGAGTAAATTGCTCGAATACCAATCTTATGTTTTAGGTTTCTTGAGAAACCATGATCCTGTCTTAGCCCCTGCCGTACTTTTGCTAGCAATGCATCTTGCTCAGTTCGTGAGAGATCATCACATCGCACTGCTGTGGGTTGAGTCTTTCCTCCTGCGGCACCACACATTACTAAAGCACGGTTATGCGTTCTAGCCCACACTGATAATGCAATTTTTGTTTGAACGGAATCTGTAGCATCTAATACATAAGCGTTTGCTGGAATAATGCGATCTAAATTATCTGACTCTAAAAATTCATCGCAAACTGTCAAACGTATATCTGGATTGATTTGCAAAATACGCTCAGCCATCGCCTGTACTTTTGCTTTGCCATACTGCCCCTCGATGGCATGAAGTTGGCGATTAGTATTGCTCTCCGCAATATGATCAAGATCTACTAAAACTAAGTGGCCAATACCGGTTCGTGCCAGTGACTCAGCAGCCCAGGAACCAACACCACCCAATCCAGCTACGACGACAGTGGCATTCAGAAACTTCGCACGCAAGTCGGGTCCATAAAGTCTAGAAACCCCTCCAAAACGGCGATCCTCAGTACCGATCTCTGCCTTAATGTCTGTCTTGTTTTCTGCCATAGCCTCTTTATACTGAATAAATGAACTCCATTGCACAACTTCGCAAAAACTATACCCTTGGACAGCTTTCGGAAACCGAAGTTCCCGCTCTACCACTCCCCCTATTTCAAGTATGGTTTGATCAAGCTATCAAGGCAGAATGCCCTGAACCTAACTCAATGACTCTAGCCACTGCCGATCAAGCTGGAAATCCTTCAGCCCGTATTGTCTTACTAAAAGGTGCCGACGAAAACGGCTTTACGTTTTTTACCAACTATGAAAGCCAAAAAGGCAAGGAACTAGCAGTTCGTCCACAGGCAGCCCTTCTATTTCATTGGCATGAACTTGAGCGGCAAGTTCGTATTAAAGGCATCGTTGAAAAAGTTGATGCCACCGAAAGCGACCAGTACTTTCATTCACGCCCGCCCGCATCTCGGATTGGTGCCTGGGCTTCGCCTCAAAGCGCAGCTATTCCTAATCGAGAATTTCTTGAGGCTGCAGAGCAGCGATTTAAGGCGGAGTTTGGAGAAAACCCACCACGCCCAGAACACTGGGGTGGATATCGCCTGCGTCCAACGGAAATCGAGTTCTGGCAAGGTCGCCCTTCTCGCCTGCACGATCGCATCCACTACCAACTTAAAGGCGACCACTGGGAAATCAGTCGACTTGCTCCCTAAGTTCTATTGGTAATTCTTACAAATATTGCGGAGCAATCAAGGATTTAAATTTAGTCCTGAATTTTTCTAGCTTGGGCGCAACCACAAATGCGCAATACCCTTGGTTTGGGTGCTCCTGAAAATAATTTTGGTGATAGTCTTCGGCCGGATAAATAATCGGCGCAGCTTCAATTTGCGTGACAACTGGATCACGATAAATTTTTGAATCCTCTAGTTCACGCACTACCTCTTGCGCAATTTTGAATTGCTCATCACTGTGAGTAAAAATCACTGATCGGTATTGCGTACCATGATCATTGCCTTGATAGTTCAGGGTAGTTGGGTCATGAATCACAAAGAAAATCTCCAATAGATCTCGAAAGCTGATTACCCGAGGATCAAACTCAATATCCACGATCTCCGCATGGCCCGTAGTTCCCGTGCACACCGCTTCATAGGAGGGATTCGGAATAACTCCTCCAGCATAGCCAGAAACAACTGTTTTTACCCCTTGGATTTGCTGGTAAACAGCCTCAAGACACCAAAAGCAACCCCCACCCAGGGTTGCTCGCTCAAGTTGGGATGGACTTTTATTGATAGATTCACTCATAGCTTTATCCTAATGCCTTATTGAAATCCCTGCAAAACCATAATCACCTCCTTATTTACCCGCTAATTAATACACCATGAATCGCTTCACTATTCAGCTTGATGAAATCAAAGCAGCCTATGCGGCTGAACCCAATCCTAGCTTGGAGATTCGACTCGAGCGTATTGGGCGCATTGAAAACATGATCAAAGCGAACGAAGAAAAGTTATGCAAAGCACTAACTGCGGATTTCGGAGTACGCCATCCCATGGAAACGCGACTTGCTGAATTTCAGATGGTGTATCAAGCCTGTAAATTTGTACGTAAACATTTAAAGGACTGGATGAAGCCAGTCCAGATGGAAATACCCTCTCATCTAGGCGCCTCTGAGGCATGGATTGAGAGCCAATCGATTGGTGTAGTTGGCATCATCAGCCCATGGAACTATCCAGTCCAACTTGCACTTCTGCCAGCCATCTCCGCTTTTGCTGCTGGCAATCGCGTCTGGCTCAAGCCTTCAGAGCGTAGTTCTCGCACATCAGGATTTTTAGCAAGTCTTATTCAAGAATACTTTCACCCTACTGAATTTAGCGTCAGTACTGGAGCTATAGAGGTAGCAGAACAATTTGCCGCCCTACCATTTGCACACCTTTTCTTTACTGGCTCAGAAGCGATTGGCAAAAAAGTAATGAGAGCCGCTTCCGAAAGCCTCACACCTGTGACCCTAGAGCTTGGCGGCAAGTCTCCCGTGATTATTGATTCCTCTGCCAATATTAAAGATGCGGCTGAAGCAATTATTTATGGCAAATTACTCAATAATGGTCAGACATGCATCGCCCCAGACTATGTCTTAGTAGAAGCCAATCAACAAGAAGCTTTGATTAAAGAGCTACAGATTGCAGCACAAGCACAATTTAGCAATCCTGAAGAGTTAACAGGCCCAATCGACGAGAAGCAATTACAAGATTGGCAACATTTATTGAGTGACGCAATTGATCGCGGCGCCAAACCTGTTTCGCTACTCCAGAATCCTGGAGCAGGCGCACGTCAATTTGAGCCAGTTGCACTCATGAACACTCCAGCAGAGGCGCGCGTATTACATGAAGAAATTTTTGGTCCGATTCTACCGATTGTTATCGTCCAAGATACAGCTGCCGCAATCTCATACATCAATAAACGACCAAATCCGCTTGCCCTTTATTGGTTTGGCAAAGACAAAAAGCGGTTAGAGCTGGTATTACAAGAGACTCGCTCTGGCGGTGTAACAGTTAACGATGTTTTCTTGCACGCTGCTATAGAGACTTTGCCATTTGGCGGGATTGGCGCCAGCGGCATGGGTAGCTATCATGGCAAAGCCGGATTTGATGCCTTCAGCCACCAAAAATCCATCCTTGATGTTCGTGGCTTTTTGGGAACCAGTCTTTTTAAAGGAACGAAACCTGCTCGCCCACCCTATGGAAAAAAGACAGAGCGATTGCTACGGCGCTTAAAGTAAACGGTCTAGGCCAATACAAGACGTAAGGCAAAGCTGATAAACAGAACTCCAGTAAGCAACCAGAGACCTGCCGCTAAACGCTGACGGCTTTGGAAGTAGCTTGAGAAATATTGACCAGCAAAAATTAAGCCTGTTAGATAGGCCATACTCATAATTTGCAGAACAACTGCAAGATACACAAAGGTGTATGCAGGATAAGCAAAGTCTGGGCGAATAAATTGCGAGAAAAATGCAATAAAGAAAAAGATTGCCTTGGGGTTAGTTAATGAAAGCGATAAGGCTGAAATCAAGGGATGCAACTGCATCAAGCGCGCTTGGATTTCATAAGCGTTTGTTTTAGAGGATAAAGTCCAGCGCTGCCATCCACTTCTCAATAGACCAAACCCCATCCATCCTAAGTACAAAGCACCCACAATTCGTACCGCCTGAAAAAGGATTGGGGATGACATCAGCATTGAAGCGGCACCTAAGGCAACTGCAAGCATCAAAATAGAGTCGCCAATAAAAATTCCGATAGCACCCCAAGCACCATGACGCCATCCCTTTTGCGTAGAAATCGTCAATACATAAAGTGAGTTAGGGCCTGGCAACAAAATAATGAGTATGGTTCCAAGCAAATAGCTTGAGAAATCCGCAATTCCGGCATTGGCTGGGGATAAAAGGTTAAATGCACTCCATTCCATCACTACATCATAATAAATTCGGGAAAACCCTTGTAATTACGCACTCAGAGTGTCATAATGGGGGGCTTTTTAAAGCAATATGATTCATCGCCCCCCAGCTATATTTCAGCGCACCGTTCAGAAGCTATAAGCACTGAACACCGGAACAACCGGAATAAAAAATCGCGCTGCCGCCTGTCTGATGGTCGATGCCTTTGACCATCGCACTTCAAAAAAACATGAGTGCAACATACGGAGACATCTCTCAAAAGGAGATGTGTAATAGCATGACTTTTTCTAAAGAAACTAAACAGACTGGATCTGAATTCCAGAATTTCGCCTTAGCGACGCCACTACTCAAAAACATTTCGGAGTTAGGTTTTACTCAGGCAACCCCTGTTCAAGCGCAGGTTATTCCCGCAGCTTTAGCAGGTGGTGACTTATTGGTTAGCAGCCAAACCGGTAGCGGAAAGACTGCAGCCTTTTTGTTGCCTATCATTCATCAATTGATAGAAGACAATCCTAAAAACTCACCTGTACCAGGTCGCGCACAACCAAAGGTTCTCGTACTCTGCCCTACTCGTGAGCTAGCTCAACAGGTTGCCGCTGATGCAGTGAATTTCGTTCGCGGCATGAAAGGCATTCGAATTGCTACGATCATGGGTGGTATGCCATATGGCAAACAAATCCAAGCACTAAAGGGTGCATTACTGGTAGTTGCCACACCAGGTCGATTGTTAGATTTGTGCGATAGCAAAGCCATTCGCTTGGATGATGTACAGCAGTTAGTGATCGACGAAGCGGATCGTATGCTCGACATGGGATTTGCTGAAGATCTAGAAGCGATTGATCAACGCTGCGCAGGTCGCAAGCAAACCTTAATGTTCTCCGCAACCTTTGCACCAAAGATTATGTCTTTAGCAAACGAGTTGACCACAGATGCAAAGCGCATTGAACTTGCTCACGCTGGTGAAAAGCATGCCAACATTGAGCAGAAGTTGCACTGGGCCGACAGCATGTCACATAAACATAAGCTTCTTGAACACATCTTGGCTGATGCCTCTTTGGATCAAGCAGTAGTATTTGCAAGCACGCAGGTAGAAAGCGAAAAGATTGCCGATACATTACGATCTAATGGCTATGAAGCTACAGCGCTACATGGTGCAATGCCACAAGCAGTTCGCATGCGTCGTCTAGAGTCCTTGCGTAAAGGGCATACCAAGATTTTGGTAGCAACAGACGTTGCTGCTCGAGGTATTGATGTGCCACGCATTAGCCATGTCATTAATTTTGGCTTACCAATGAAGCCAGAAGATTACACACACCGTATTGGCCGTACAGGTCGCGCTGGTCGCAATGGTGTTGCAATCACCTTGGTCGAGCACCGTGATCGCGCGAAGATTCGCAATATCGAACGCTTCACTCAGCAAGATATCGTTGCTTCCGTAATCGCAGGCCTTGAGCCACAAGCCAAACCAAGTTTTGGTGGTAATCGATCAGGCGGTGGTGGCCGTCCTGGTAATCGCTCAGGTGGCGGTGGTGGCCGTTATGGTTCTGGCGCACGCTCTGAATCTCGCTTTGGCGGAAACAAAGATGGCGGAAGCCGTTTTGGTGACTCACGTCCTAGCCGCTCTGCGGATTCTCGCCCTTCACGCTCTGCGGATTCTCGTCCAAGTCGTCCAGCTGGTCCTCGCTTTGCAAAACCCAAATCAGGCAGCCAACGTCGAAACTTTAGCGGTAGTTAAATATGTCTCACCGTAATCGTCTCCGTTCTACATGGAATCGAGTCGATTCCGGTGAAATACATCGGGCACCACTTCAGTGGCAACCATGGTTAAGCGATACTGGGTCGCTTACACAAAAAATTGAGAATGCGATTGGCCAAAAGTTAACTGTTAAGGTTTTACGAGATCGCCCTCAATCTTTACATGATGATGAACTCCAATCATTTCGGAACAGAATTAAACGCTGCCGAGTGAGAGAGGTATTACTCTGCGTTAATGAAACGCCCCTTGTCATCGCCCGCAGCATCATTCCTACCTTGAGCTCAAGCGGCAGCAACCATTCGATCCTACGCTTGGGCACAAGACCTCTAGGCGCAGTTCTATTTAGCAAAACTCGGATGCATTCAAAGGCTAGACCTCAGCGTGACATTGCTCGCATTGATAGAAGCAGCCCGCTTTGGAAGGGGTTCAACAAGACCGGAATTGCATTGCCTTCATCTCTTTGGGCGCGCCGTACCCTCTATCGTTTAAAGGGACATCCCATTTTGGTCAATGAAGTTTTTTTACCTGCTCTGCTCCAATACTCAGCAACTTAATTACGTTAATTGAGGATGCGAAGGACTGAGGGATATAGGAGAAAAAATTTTAGGCTGAGAGCCAAGCTAATGTAGCTTTGATCATGGCTTCATCGCCTGGATCAGTTGTAAAAACTTCACCAAAACCAATTTCTTGTGCCGCATCGGCAATGTTGTGATGTGGACATATCGCAGCTGCATGGTTCAGACCTAGTGAAAACTGATCCTTTGCAATACTTCCTAGATATCGCACTGCCTCTGAAGAGGTCAATATCCACAGCGATGTTGAAATATCAAGCTCTTGAATAGACTCCCAAGCGGGATTATCGAGATCCAAAGGAATGCGCGAATAGGTAGAAATCGCTTCGACTGTTGCTCCGGCTTTTTTCAGCGTATCGGCAAGCCACTCTCGGCCACCATCGCCTTTAAAGATCACAATTTTCTTGGTGGCCCAATCCCAACCTAGCTTTTGCAATTCTTTCCACAAACCTTCAGAGTCCCACTGCCCGCTTTCTTGCGGCATGAACACTGGGGTCGGAGCATCTTCTAGACCGATCCCATAATTGCTTAATGCCAAACGACTACTGCCACCCATCACACCAATAGGGATGATCTTCTTAGAAAAATCCTGCCAGTTGCGCTCAAGTAAGCGCATAACGCTTTCAATCGCATTTGGGCTAACAAAAATAGCTAAATCCGCATCCTTTAAAGCGCTAGCAATATGGTCGGCTAACTGTTCATTGTCTTTTGGAACAATCGTCAATAAAGGCAAAGAAATAATATTGACCAATGATGAGTTGATACCGCTTTGTTTAATCGCTTTATTCAGCAATTCCACTTGCTGTCGCGCCTGACCACTTGGTCTAGTAATCACAATGGATTTAGTGCTCATGATGACTTAAATAATGGATCTGCGACAAGATTGAAGGTAATTACTTTGCAATCTTAGGAATCAAATTTTCAGCGCCCTGCTTTATAAGCTCTTGGGCCACGGTTAAACCAAGTGCTTCGGCATCGGCAACACTATTAACCTTTGCATTGCCAGTAGCCAAGCAAAAAGCCTTGCCATCGGTGCTTGCCACAAAGGATCGAATATCCATCTGCTGATCTTTCCATTGGGCATATGCGGCCAAAGGCACTTCACAGGACCCGCCTAACTGACGCGACACCATACGCTCAGCAGATACTGCATAAAGCGTCGCAAGATCATTTAATGGCGCTAGCCATTGTTTAATAGTGGGATGTTTGCTGAGCGTTTCGATACCCAAGGCACCCTGACCGGCTGCAGGAGTGTAGGGGTCGTATGGTAAGTAATTGCGGATGCGATTCTCTAAGCCCAATCGCTTTAAACCAGCCGCTGCCAAAATAATGGCTTGATACTCACCGCGATCGAGCTTACCCATCCGAGTATCTAAGTTACCACGCAAAGGAACGATTTCTAGATGGGGAAATTTTGCTCGTAATACAGACTCGCGGCGCAAGCTGGAAGTACCTACAATAGCACCTTGTGGAAGCTCTTCTAAGCTGGCGTAGTCATTTGAGACAAAAGCATCCCTAGCATCTTCTCTTGCCATCACGCAAGCGAGCTCAAACCCTTCGGGCATCACCATAGGGACATCTTTCAGAGAGTGCACCGCTAAATCAGCACGACCATCTTCTAAGGCAGTTTCTAGTTCTTTGACAAAAAGGCCCTTGCCCCCTACCTTGGAAAGGGCTCGATCCAAAATTTGGTCGCCACGGGTTGTCATTCCCAAAATCTGAACATCGCATGCTGGATAGAGCTTTTTTAGGAAATCACGCACATGCTGGGCCTGCCACATGGCTAATCGGCTCTCTCGAGAGGCAATTACCAGCCGCTTAGGGGCTGACTCGCCAGCTACTGGGGATGAAGAATTCAGGGAATCAGACATAACATTTAAAATAATCAAAGACCTACACCAATATACTGTGTTTATGAGCTCATCCAAAAATTCCTTAGCCAATAAAGCCCAAGCCTGGTCGGCCCGTTTTGCCGAACCGGTTGACGAACTCGTTCAGCGTTATACAGCCTCTA
This sequence comes from Polynucleobacter sp. MWH-UH23A, assembly GCF_040409805.1. Lineage (NCBI taxonomy): Bacteria > Pseudomonadati > Pseudomonadota > Betaproteobacteria > Burkholderiales > Burkholderiaceae > Polynucleobacter > Polynucleobacter sp. MWH-UH23A. The sequence continues at coordinate 722,215 of NZ_CP099572.1, read as the reverse complement.
TTGGCTTTGATCAACGTTTTGCGTTAGTTGATATTGCGGGATCTTTAGCTCACGCTCAGATGTTGGCTGCTCAAAAAATCATCAGCACCCAAGATCTGGCGGATATTGAGCGTGGCATGGCTCAAATTAAGAGTGAAATCGAAGCTGGCAAATTTAACTGGCAGCTCGCTCTCGAAGATGTCCACCTCAACATTGAAGCTCGTCTTACAGAATTAGTTGGCGATGCTGGAAAACGTTTGCACACCGGTCGCTCACGTAATGATCAAGTGGCAACCGATTTGCGCCTGTGGTTAAGAGGTAGCGTAGATGAAATTGCGGCGAGTTTGAAAACGCTACGTACAGCATTATTAGATTTAGCCGAAAAGCATGCTGAAACTATCATGCCTGGTCATACACACCTACAAGTAGCGCAGCCAATTACTTTTGGCCATCATTTGATGGCTTATTTTGAAATGTTTAGTCGTGATGCAAGTCGTCTTGCTGATTTGCGTGCGCGCTTTAACCGCTTACCTTTGGGTGCTGCCGCACTGGCAGGCACTACCTATCCGATTGATCGCGAGCAAGTAGCTAAGACTCTTGGCTTTGATGGCATTTGTAACAATTCTTTGGATGCGGTGTCTGACCGTGATTTTGCAATTGAATTCTGCGCCTTTGCATCTATTTTAATGATGCACATTTCACGTCTTTCCGAAGAGCTGATCCTTTGGTTAAGTCCTCGCTTTGGTTTTATTGATTTACCAGATCGCTTCTGCACTGGCAGCTCAATCATGCCCCAGAAAAAGAATCCCGATGTTCCTGAATTAGCGCGCGGCAAGACTGGGCGTGTTTATGGCGATTTGATTTCTTTGTTGACGCTTATGAAAGGTCAACCTCTTGCGTATAACAAAGATAATCAAGAAGACAAAGAGCCTTTGTTTGATGCTGTTGATACCGTGCAAGATACTCTGCGTATCTTCGCTGATATGGTGCCGCACATTGAGGTCAAAGCAGAAGTCATGAAGGCAGCCGCGGAAGAAGGTTTTGCTACAGCAACAGACTTGGCAGACTACCTAGTGAAAAAAGGCCTAGCCTTCCGTGATGCGCATGAGGCGGTAGCCCATGCGGTTAAAGCTTGTGTTGGCAGAAACTGCATGCTCACTGACTTAAGTCTCTCGGAGTTACGCTTTGCTTGTGGTCTTGATAACCGCCCCGAACTCATTGGTGATGATGTATTCAAATTACTTACAGTAGAAGGTTCGGTGCAATCTCGCCAACATGCTGGCGGCACAGCCCCTACTCAAGTTCTCGCAGCTATCAAACGGGGTCGCGCGGACCTTTAATCAGCATGGGGTTTTGGAACAAAATCTCCAAGGCAATTGACTCGATCAATCAATTGCTTGGCGGCGCAGCCAGCATCATGATTTTGCTTTCTTGCATTGTTTCTGCGGCTAATGCATTACTGCGCTATGGCTTAGACATCAGTAATAACTGGCCTCTTGAATTGCAATGGTATTTATTTAGCGCCGCTGTGATGCTTGGCGCTTCTTACACCCTCAAGCGCAATGAACACGTCCGAGTTGACCTCATCTACTCTCACCTTTCTGATCGTGGACGAATCTGGGTAGACCTTTTTGGTTTAACTTGCTTCTTAATGCCTGCTTGCCTACTGTTTACCTGGCTTTCATGGACAAGTTTGTTTTACCCATCCTGGCTCATTTCCGAAGGTTCACTGAATTCAGGGGGTCTTGCGCGTTACCCCATTAAGTTCATCGTTCCGTTTGGTTTTTTCATGCTCAGCCTGCAAGGCCTATCTGAAATTATCAAACGCGTTGGCGCCCTCAAAGGTAAATACGTCTTGTCAGCCGAAGACCTTCATTACGAAAAGCCCATGCAATGATTCCATTAGAGTGGATGCCTCCTCTTATGTTTGGTGGTTTGGTCATCTTTATGTTGATCGGCTTCCCAGTAGCGTTCTCTCTAATGGCCGCAGGATTATTCTTTTCTGTGATTGCCATGAGCGAGGGCTTTTTTGGTATCGCGTTTTTACAAGCCATTCCACAGCGCATCTTTGGCAGCGTGCTCGCTAATGATTTGCTCCTAGCTATTCCCTTCTTCACCTTTATGGGCGCCATTCTTGAGCGCTGTGGCCTTGCCGAAGAAATGCTGGACTCGATGGGCCAGCTTTTTGGTCGAGTTCGGGGTGGTCTTGGTTACTCCGTCATTATTGTGGGCTTTATTCTTGGGGCCATTACCGGCACGGTAGCTGCGCAAGTGATTGCGATGGCGATGATTTCTCTCCCGGTGATGATGCGCTATGGCTACAACATGCGCTACGCTACAGGCGTTCTAGCAGCCTCTGGAACCATTACGCAACTAGTACCCCCGTCGCTAGTACTTATTGTGTTGGCAGACCAGCTCAAAACTCAAAGTGGTAGTGCCGATGTAGGCAGCATGTATTTAGGCGCATGGGGTCCTTCCATTTTGCAAATTGCTTTATTTGCACTCTACACATTTTTCCTTTCACGTATACGTCCTGACTATTTGCCGCCAGTTCCTGAAAGCGATCTCACCCTCAAAGGTTGGGCGTTATGGAAAAAATGTTTGATGGGTATCATCCCATCCGCAGTGCTGATCTTCTTGGTTCTCGGTACCATCATGACCGGAATTGCCACCCCAACCGAATCAGGCGCTATGGGTGCAATGGGCGCTCTTTTACTTGCTTGGCTGCGTCGTGCAAGCATTCCGAACCTTACTGAACTAATTAAGCAGTCTTATCAAAACACCATGCGCATTACCGCAATGGTGGTATTCATTTTGATTGGTTCTACTTGCTTCTCAGTTGTCTTTCAGGGTGTTGATGGTGGTCGTTGGGTAGAAGAATTGTTTTCAAATCTTCCTGGCGGCTGGATCGGCTTCTTAATTGTCGTAAATCTCTTTGTCTTCTTCTTAGCATTCTTCTTAGACTTCTTTGAGATTGCTTTCATTGTGGTGCCGATGTTGGCGCCAGTTGCAGTTAAATTGCTCTCACCCGTATTGCTAGAGTCCATGAACGGTAATCCCCAAGCTGCCGCAAGCGCTGCCCTGGTTTGGTTTGGTGTGATGCTTTGCGTCAACATGCAGACCTCATTCATGCACCCGCCATTTGGCTTTGCCTTGTTCTATTTGCGCGGTGTAGCACCTAAAGAGGTGAAAAGTAGTGATATCTACTGGGGTGCTCTACCTTGGGTAGCTTTACAACTAGTCATGGTGGTGCTGGTTATGGCTTTTCCAGCCATGGTAACTACTCTCCTAGATAAACCTGCGGCAGTAGTACAAAGTCAGGAATTTAATTTCACAGGATCTGACGAAAATAAACCAGAGCAATCCAATAAGGCGGATGAAGATGCTCCAGTTAATTTTCAGCTGGATAAGCCTGGTAAATAAGCCAAACCGTTCACTCATAATTATATCTACATGCAATAACAACAATTTGATGCCTCTCAATTGCATATACCAGTCGATGTGTGTCATCAATACGTCGAGACCAAAAACCAGATAGGCTCTCCCTTAGCTCCTCTGGTTTTCCAATTCCATCTTTTGGATTTCGCATCACATCTTTTATAAGAGTATTTATGCGTTTAAGAGTTTTTCTATCTTGCCCCTGCCAGTAAACATAATCAGACCATGCTGCATTTGTCCATGACAACCTACTTGGCATCTACTAATGCCTTTTCCTTGATTTGCCCTTTGCGATATTGAGCCAACGATTTCTCCAAGTGTTTTACGTTAGCTGGAGATTTTAATAAATGGAATGTTTCCATCATGCTGTTATAGGTATTCAAAGACATCACGACAGCGTCCTCAGCATCCCTTCTTGAAATTATTGCAACATCGCTATCAGCAACCACTTGATCTATAACTTGCTTAAACTGATTTCGAGCATCAGAAAAATTAATTACGCGCATTTTATCCCCACACTTGTTCAATATATTGTACAAGTATATCAAAGAAGTGGCCATATAAAAACCCCGCAGATGCGGGGTTTTTATATGAACAAGGACTCCTTTTACAGGGTGATATCAGGCTGCTGTCTCACACAGTCCACATAGTACTCACTACGTCCATCCACATCCGCTTTAACTAGCCCATGGATATCAGTCTCAAAGCCTGGGAACTTCTCATTAAAGTCTCTTGCAAAGTAGAGGTAATCTACGATGCGTTTGTTAAAGCGCTCACCTGGAATAAGCAATGGAATGCCTGGAGGATAAGGCGTAACTAACATCGCTGTCACACGACCGTCCAATTGATCCAATGGAACGCGATCGACTTCTTTGTGCGCCATCTTTGCCCAAGCCTCTGAAGGCATCATGGCAGGCTCCATATCCGATGTATACATCTCGGTCGTCATACGAGCCACATTCCGACTCTTATAGAACTCATGGATTTGCTGGCAAATGTCTTTCAGACCAACACGCTCGTAACGCGGGTGCTTAGCCACAAACTCAGGTAAGACCTTCCAGAGCGGTGCATTTTTATCAAAGTGATCTTTGAATTGTTGCAACTCAGTAACTAAAGTATTCCAACGGCCTTTGGTGATGCCGATGGTGAACATGATGAAGAAAGAATATAGGCCGCACTTCTCCACGATCACGCCATGCTCAGCGAGATACTTTGTCACAATACTCGCGGGGATTCCCATTGAGCCAAAATTACCCTCGATATCAAGACCAGGGGTGACAACTGTGGCCTTAATCGGGTCAAGCATATTGAAGCCCTTGGCAAGTTTGCCAAAGTCATGCCAGTTGGCATTTGGCTCCAGCAACCAATCAGAGCGCTCACCAATACCCTCTTCGGCCAAATGATCTGGACCCCAAACCTTAAACCACCAATCGGCGCCAAACTTATCATCGACTTCGCGCATGGCACGGCGGAAATCCATTGCTTCAGCGATCGACTCTTCAACCAAGGTCGTGCCGCCAGGTGATTCCATCATCGCTGCAGAAACATCACAGGAGGCAATAATGGCATATTGCGGACTGGTTGAGGTATGCATCAGATAGGCTTCATTGAAGCAGTCCTTATCAAGCTTGTGTTCTTCGGCATCCTGCACCAAAACTTGCGAAGCTTGTGACAAGCCCGCCAAAAGCTTATGGGTTGACTGCGTAGCGAACATCAAACTCTTCTTGGTGCGTTTACGATCAGCGCCAATCGCATGCATATCTTTATAGAACGGGTGGAATGCGGCATGTGGCAACCAAGCTTCGTCAAAATGCAAAGAATCGACTTTGCCATCTAGCATCTCTTTGATCATCTCGACGTTGTAAACAATGCCGTCATAAGTACTTTGTGTCAGCGTCATTACGCGTGGAACCACGTTCTTATTCTTGATGAACGGGTTGGCATCAATTTTCTTTTTGATGTTGGCCCACTCAAATTCTTCTTTTGGAATCGGGCCAATAATGCCAAGGTGATTACGGGTCGGCATCAAGAAAATGGGGATCGCACCCATCATGGTGATCGAATGAATCACGGACTTATGGCAATTACGATCCACCAAGACTACGTCACCAGGGGCAACGGTGGAATGCCAAACAATTTTGTTCGAAGTCGATGTTCCATTGGTTACAAAGAACAGATGGTCTGAATTAAAGATGCGGGCAGCATTGCGCTCACTCTGGAGCACTGGTCCAGTATGGTCCAAGAGCTGACCCAACTCCTCTACTGCATTACATACGTCAGCACGGAGCATGTTCTCACCGAAGAACTGATGAAACATACGGCCTACAGGACTCTTTAGAAACGCAACACCTCCCGAGTGACCTGGGCAGTGCCAAGAATATGAACCTTCAGATGCGTAATTAGTTAAGGCACGGAAGAATGGTGGTGCCAGTGAATCTAAATATACTTTGGCTTCACGAATGATGTGACGCGCAACAAACTCAGGTGTATCTTCATTCATATGAATGAAGCCATGTAACTCACGCAAGATATCGTTTGGCATATGGCGCGAGGTGCGCGTCTCACCATACAAGAAGATAGGAATATCTTCATTGCGCTTACGCACTTCGGTAATAAACGCACGCAAGTTGTTCAATGCAGGCAGATCATGATCTTCGGAATCTGAAACAAACTCTTCGTCATCAATCGATACGATGAATGAAGAAGCGCGGGAAGCTTGCTGGGCAAATGAGGTTAAGTCGCCATAGCTGGTTAAGCCAATGACCTCCATACCTTCGTTCTCAATCGCCTCAGCGAGATCGCGAATACCTGAACCCGAAATATTCTCGGAGCGAAAGTCCTCATCAATAATGATGATTGGGAAACGAAATTTCATAAAAACTCCCCTGCTGATTTGTCCGATGCGTTCGGAACCCACTTCTCAAAATTGGCTAGGTCAATGACCCGTTCACCGTCTGGCAAAACCGTGACTATATCGATAAATGAGGCATTTTGCTGCACATCTCGCGGCAAGTAAACATGCCGGGCATAAACTTGGTTGGCAAGACTCTCGTGATAACCCGTAAAGGTAATTAATAGATGCCAATGGCCATTGAGCGCGCTATTACCTAAGAACTCATTTAAGGCGCTAGATTCATCTAGGCTATGCATGGCGGTCCATGTCAGAGAAAAGACTGGGCTCTCCGAACGATGAAGTGACAACTCAACTGATCTGCGATAGCGCTCACCTTCTGCTGTCATGCTCTCTGCTATCAGCCACAGTCTTAGCTGAGCCTCAACAATATGTGAGCTGCGATCATTAGCAACGCGGAACTTTAAGGTTTTGATGCCATCATGATTGCCCACCACTGCCACTTTTGTAAATCGCACACCGGCTGTTGGTCGTGTAAATCGAGCAAAAGCCAAACCTGTTGTTAGGGCTGAGTACACAATTCCAAAGAATGCCTCGAATGTCACGATTGAGTTTGGCCAATGCCCTACAGGCGTCATCTGACCATAACCAATGGTTGCCATGGTTTGTACGCTAAAGAAAAATACATCAATCAATGAGCCTGGGGCTGTATTGGTAATCGCGCCAGGTCCACAGGCTAGGTAGGCCAATGCAAATAAAAAATTGGTGCCCAAATAGACACAAATCACCAAGAGCAAAAACTTACTCCAACTTGTGCCTAGCAACCAGTGATAGAAATTGTTTTCAGGACGCGCTACGGCTGAACGCGTCAGTGTAGCGCGGTATTCATCGAGGTTAATCCGCTCGGGGCGGCGACCCAGGTGAAATTTTTCCACTACCGTGAATGAATTAAGTCTTAGGCAGGGTTACGCCCCGCTGACCCTGATATTTGCCACCACGATCTTTATATGATGTGCCACAAACTTCATCGCTCTCAAAAAAGAGTACTTGCGCGCAACCTTCGCCCGCATAAATTTTGGCTGGCAATGGTGTGGTATTCGAAAACTCCAAAGTCACATAGCCTTCCCACTCAGGCTCGAATGGAGTTACGTTCACAATAATGCCGCAACGAGCATACGTACTCTTGCCAACGCAGACAGTTAAAACACTGCGTGGAATCTTGAAATATTCAACAGTTCTCGCTAAAGCAAAAGAGTTTGGTGGAATGATGCAAACATCGCCTTTGAAATCAACAAAGGATTGCTCATCAAAGTTTTTAGGGTCAACAATGGTACTGTTGATATTGGTAAAGATCTTAAATTCGTCTGCGCAACGAATGTCATAGCCATAACTTGATGTGCCATAACTTACGATTTTGTTGCCTGAGGCGTCTTGGCGAATTTGCCCAGGTTCAAATGGGCTAATCATGCCTTGCTCGCCCATGCGGCGGATCCAGTGGTCAGATTTAATAGTCATGGGCGAATTGTAAAACCTTCGACCCCTACTGCCCATGAAATTATGGGGTTTTTGGACTAAAAACCACCCTCTCCGGGGCGTTATAGATCTCAAAATGTTTGCCTGAGCAACGAGACAAGATGGTCAGATTGGTTTTACGAGCCAACTCTAGCCCCATTAGGGTGACTCCAGAGCGCGTTAACAAGAATGGGATACCCATTTGGGCGCCCTTGATCACCATCTCTGAGGTGAGGCGCCCAGTTGTAAAGAAAATCAAATCTGCACCAGGTTTATTAGCCAGCCACATCAAACCTGAAATAGAGTCCACGGCATTGTGCCGCCCTACGTCTTCGATAAAGTGAAGCAGTCGTACGCCATGCTCACCCACGCGCTCGAAAACAGCGCAAGCATGAACTGATCCCGACTTCTTATAGATGGTGTCATGAGACCGAACGTATTCCACAAGAGTGATGATGGCTTCTTGGGTTAACTTTGGACCATCAGGCAAGCGAATTTCAGCCATGTCTTCCATCAGACCACCAAACATGGTTCCCTGACCGCAACCAGTGGTGACAACCCGTTTGCTCGTTAAAGCATCAATATCCACCGTACTGCGCCGAGTCTTCACCGCAGCCGAATCCGTTTCCCAATCCACTTGAATACTTTCAATATCGTTAGGCGATTCCACTAGGCGCTGATTACGGAGATAACCCAAGACTAGGGCCTCAGGAGCACTTCCTAAGGTCATCAAGGTCACAACCTCTCGCTTATCTAGATAAATCGTCAGCGGACGCTCTCCAGGGATATGGGTTAGCTTACGACGCCCAGCCTCGTCCAATACCTCAACCTCGTGTACCAAGGGCACTGAAGCGCTAGACATCTGGATTGCGGGTTTTGCAGCCTCTGAGGACATGAACTACCTTCTAAATCGGGTGTGAATACTATTTTATCGACACTAAATGGGTCTTTACTTTAACCGCAGACTAAAATCACTGCTCAAGCCATCATAATGTTGGATTGAGCCCCAATTTAACCATTCTTCATTATTTCGCTTTACATGAGTAGCTCCCAGCGTCGCCTTCTCGTTACTTCCGCCCTACCGTATGCCAATGGCCAGATCCATATTGGTCACCTGGTGGAGTACATCCAAACGGATATCTGGGTCCGATATCAAAGAATGCGTGGCCATGAAGTCCATTATGTTGGCGCCGATGACACACATGGCACCCCAATCATGTTGCGCGCGGAGAAAGAGGGTCTAAGCCCTAAACAATTAATTGCGAATGTTTGGAAAGAACATAAACGCGACTTCGACAACTTCCTGATTTCATTTGACAACTACTACACGACTGATAGTCCTGAGAATGAAAAACTGTCGCAAAGCATTTATCTAAAGTTACGTGATGCGGGTTTGATTGAAAAACGCGCAATTGAACAAGCTTACGATCCTGTTAAGGAAATGTTCTTGCCGGATCGCTTCATCAAAGGTGAATGCCCGAAGTGTGGCGCAAAAGATCAGTACGGCGACAACTGCGAAAAATGTGGCGCCACTTATTCCCCCACAGACCTCAAAAATCCATTTTCTGTTGTGAGCGGCGCAACTCCTATTAAGAAAATCTCCGATCACTATTTCTTTAAATTGTCCGATCCTCGTTGCGAAGCGTTTTTGCGTGAGTGGACACAAGTAAAAACACCACTTCAATCCGAAGCTCGTAACAAGATGAAAGAATGGGTGGGTGAACCTGGTGAAAGCAAATTAGGCGACTGGGATATTTCTCGTGATGCCCCCTATTTTGGCTTTGAAATCCCCGATGCGCCTGGCAAATATTTCTATGTCTGGCTGGACGCACCGATTGGCTACTACGCTAGCTTCCTCAATTACTGCCAAGCTAAAGGCTTAAATTTTGATGAGTGGGTCAAGCCTGATACCACTACAGAGCAATACCACTTCATTGGTAAAGATATTCTGTACTTCCACACCCTGTTTTGGCCAGCCACTTTGCAATTTGCGGGCTACCGCACCCCTACCAATGTTTTTGCACATGGCTTCTTAACCGTAGATGGAGAGAAGATGAGCAAGTCACGTGGCACGCTCATTTCTGCAAACAGCGTGATTGAGTGTGGATTTAATCCAGAGTGGTTCCGCTATTACTTCGCAACCAAACTCAATGACAGCATGGAAGATTTAGACTTAAATCTTCAAGACTTTGTTGCGCGCGTGAATAGTGACTTACTAGGTAAGTACATCAACATTGCAAGTCGTAGCGCTGGCTTCTTGGTGAAACGTTTTGGTGGCATTGTTTCTGATGAAGCAATGAGCTACCCATTGCTAAAAGAAATTGCAAAGGCCAGTGAAAAAATCGCTGCACTCTACGAAGGAAGGGAATTTGCGAAAGCATTGCGCTCCATCATGGAGCTTGCCGATAAGGTAAATGGCTTTGTGGATGAAAACAAACCTTGGGAAATCGCCAAAGATCCCGCGCGAGAAGTTGACTTACAGAAAGTCTGCAGCGTGACGCTAGAGGCATTCAGAATGCTCAGCCTGTATCTCAAGCCAATCATTCCGAATGTAGCTGCTGGAGTTGAGGAATTTTTATCATTGACACCCCAGTCCTGGTCTGACATTGCCACTCCGCTCTCGAGTAAGAACCCAATTAAGCCTTATAAGCACCTCATGACCCGTGTGGAAGCCCCGCAAATCGAGGCTTTACTGGCTGCAAACTTGTAAAAATCGGCCCAAAAAGCACCTATAATGGTGCTCGTAGATCGTAATTCTCATTGAACATTAATTTTGTAAGTTACTGAATTAATTGAGTATTTTAGGAAATATCATGGCAAGATACCAATCTGAATTCACCCAGTTCTTAAATGAATTGAAGGCTCAGAAACCCCATCTGGAGGCTGACCAACAAGCCGGTCGTGCCCTGCTGTGGGACAAAGAGCCTCAAACAGTGGAAGATCAGCGTCGCGCCAAAGCCGCCAAACTCAAACAACGCGCCTACGTTTACTCGAATGACTGAGCCAAACTCTCAGCCAATTCCAGATTTACTTGATAGCACCCCATCGGTAACCGATGGCATGTCGGAAGCGTTCGCCAAACTTTATGGTGAACCCCTATTTAAGCTTCCAAACGATTTATACATCCCGCCCGATGCATTAGAAGTTTTTCTAGAGGCCTTTGAAGGTCCACTAGATCTTTTGCTGTATTTGATACGCAAACAAAACTTTAATGTGCTCGATATTCCGATGGCGCAGGTTACACAACAGTACCTGAGCTATATCGATCAAATTCGTCATCACAACCTTGAGCTTGCTGCGGAATACCTTCTCATGGCTGCCATGTTGATTGAAATTAAATCACGCATGCTGTTGCCAATGAAGAAAGCTGACAGCGAAGAGGAAGTAGAAGATCCGCGTGCAGAATTAGTCCGTCGCTTATTGGAATATGAACGCATGAAATTGGCGGCTCAAGAGCTTGACCAAATCCCACAACACGGACGTGACTTCCAGGTGGCACACGGCTTTGTGGACACTACTGTTGCGATCACATGGCCTGAAGTCAATTTAGAAGATCTACAAATGGCATGGCGTGATGTACTACACCGCGCCAAATTAACTCAGCACCACACTATTACTCGTGAAGAGCTTTCTGTTCGCGACTTTATGACTCGCATCTTGCGTCGCTTGCAAAGTACCCGCTTTATCGAATTTGGCGAGCTGTTTGAAGATGCTATCAAGTCTGGCAAAGGGATCCCTGTTGTGATCGTGAACTTCATTGCTATGCTTGAACTTTCCCGTGAAGCCTTGGTGGAGATTACCCAAGCAGAACCTTATGCTCCAATTTACGTTCGCTTGGCTTACACTCCCGTTGCATGAAAATCATTAGCGACATTCAAGAGCTGCGCGATCATTTGCGCGGACAAAATCGCGCCTCATTTGTGCCAACCATGGGCAATCTCCATGAAGGCCATCTATCACTGATGCGATTAGCAAGGCAGCATGGTGACCCAGTAGTAGCAAGCATCTTTGTGAACCGCTTGCAGTTCGGCCCAAACGAAGATTTCGATAGCTACCCTCGCACTATGCAGGCCGATATCGAGAAGCTTGAAAAAGAAGGTGTATACATCTTGTTTGCACCTACCGAGAGTGACCTCTACCCGCAGCCACAAGAGTATCGAGTTGACCCTCCCCAACAGCTTGGCGACATCCTTGAAGGCGAATTCCGCCCAGGCTTTTTTAAGGGCGTATGCACCGTAGTCTTAAAACTCTTTTCTTGTGTCCAGCCCAAGGTGGCCGTATTTGGCAAAAAGGATTATCAACAGCTGATGATCATCCGCCAAATGGCCAAACAGTTTGCCTTGCCAGTTGAGATTGTTCCTGGAGAAACTATTCGTGCTGATGATGGTCTAGCACTCTCTTCCCGAAATGGATACCTATCTGTTGAAGAACGTGCTGAAGCCCCTGAGCTCCAAAAGGCGTTGAAGGAAGTACGTGAACAAGTATTGCAATTAAGCTCACGAAACGCTGAAGCAATTGCACAAATTGAAAAAGCAGCAGTTGCTAATTTAGCAAGCCGTGGCTGGAAACCAGATTACATTGCGATTCGCCAACAGAGCAATCTTGCCCCCGCATCCAATGAAAACTTGCAAGCAGGCGAGCCGCTAGTCATTCTGACTGCTGCCAAGCTTGGGAAGACTCGCTTGATTGATAACCTAGAGATCTAATCTTTAGCTTATTTGCTTACAGGGCGAAGGACTGTCCTACTTGTAGATTTATTTCTTTAGCCAATTCAGCGCCATTTACTTTACCTGCAGCACCCTTGGCTTTAAGCACTTCAATCTGTCCACCATGGCATGTCACAAAGAATGAATCTAATGTGATTTGAGTCACTTCACCTGGCTTGCCTTTTACAGCACCAAATGTTCCAGCAACATGTTTATGGCAATCGTAGATTTGCACCTTTTGTTCACCAAACTTAGTCCACGCACCCGGCGCTGGGTTACAAGCGCGAATCAAGTTGTAGATTTGTGAGATATGACTTGCCCAATGAATCTGCGCAGCATTGGCATCAAACCAACCTTCGTAGTTAGCCTGTGACTCGTCTTGAACAATTTCTTGATGCTTGCCAGCCACCACTAAGTCAGCGGCCTCGAGCAAGGCTTTGATACCAATCGGAAATAAATAATCAAAGTAGATTTTTCCGAGAGTGTCATCAGGCCCAATGATCACCTCTTTTTGCAAAATCACTTCGCCCTCATCCAAGCCATCGGATGGACGGAAAATAGTGAGGCCTGTTTTTTCCTCTCCTAATGCTATTGCCCAATTGATGGCGCTAGGGCCACGATACTTTGGCAATAAAGATGGGTGGTATTGAATCGTGCCATGCTTTGGAATTTTGCAAAGCTCTTGTGGAACAAACTGCAATACATAAGCCATAACGCAAATATCCGCCTGGCTATCAATCATTGCCTGAGCTGCCTCAGGACTTTTAAGTGAGGCAAACTGCAAGGGGGTCAAACCCATTGCAATAGCGGCCTCTTTTAAGACTTCTGGCTTACTTGACTTGGGATTATCTGGTGGACAGAAAACGGCGACGATTTCATCGCCACGATCCAAAAAGGCTTCTAAAGCCGCCTTACCAAAATCCGCACTCCCAATCAAAGCAATCCGCATCTTAGATCACCTTGTCGTGACGAAGAGCAATCAAATCATCTGTAGTGTATCCAAGCTCACTAAGAATCTCGTCGGTGTGCTCACCAAGCAATGGTGAACGTGTCACCTCTGTTGGGCTATCAGACATTTTGATTGGATTGCCTACTGTCAAATACTTTCCACGAATCGGATGATCAACTTCCACCACCGTTCCAGTAGCGCGCAAAGCCGGCTCTTCCGCAATTTCTTTCATTGACAAAATTGGACCACATGGAATGTCATACTTGTTCAAGATGTCCATAACTTCAAACTTAGTCATCGTCATTGTCCACCTTTCGATCTCAGCAAAAATCTCCATGAGGTGTGGCAAGCGAGCCATTGGCGACGCAAAGCGTACATCGGTAATCCAATCTTCGCGACCAATTACTTTGCAAATCGCTTCCCATACTGGGGCTTGAACAATCACATACATATACGCGTTGGGATCTTTTTCCCAGCCTTTGCACTTCACAATCCAGCCAGGCTGACCACCACCAGAGGCATTACCAGCGCGGGGTACAGAGTCACCAAACTCGCCGTTAGGGAACTGCGGGTACTCTTGCATCAAGCCATTGCGCTCTAAGCGCTGCTGGTCTCGCAACTTCACACGGCACAAATTCAATACCGCATCTTGCATTGCTGCCAATACCTTCTGACCACGGCCAGAATGAGTGCGTTGATACAAGGCAGTAACAATGCCTAAAGCCAAATGCAAACCAGTGCCGCTATCACCAATTTGTGCGCCAGTTACCATGGGGGGACCATCGTCAAAGCCAGTTGTGGATGCAGAACCACCTGCGCACTGTGCAACGTTCTCATACACTTTGCAATCCTCGTAAGGACCAGGACCAAAGCCTTTTACTGAAGCCATGATCATCATTGGATTAAGTTCCTGAATACGCTCCCAAGTAAAGCCCATGCGATCCAGGGCGCCTGGCGCAAAGTTTTCTACTAATACATCGCACTCTTTAATGAGGCGCTCCAGAATTTCTTTACCCTTTTGGGTTTTTGTATTTACGGTGATTGAACGCTTGTTATGGTTCAGCATCGTGAAATACAAACTATCCGCATCAGGGATATCGCGCAATTGACCGCGAGTCGCATCCCCTTCGCCAGACTTTTCTACTTTGATTACATCCGCGCCAAACCAAGCCAACAACTGCGTACAAGTTGGCCCAGATTGAACGTGCGTAAAGTCGAGGATTTTGACCCCTTCTAGTGCTTTTGCCATGGTTTAAGTCCTAATAAGAATGAAAATTTTGAATTAGGGCAATTTTACCAGTGGGGGCCAAAGGAAAACGGAACGTGCCTAATTTTTAAGCACATTCTGCGAGCAGAGCCCGCTGGGGCTACAGGCATCTAAGCTGGTGGGTTTTCCAGATCTGAAATGCGCTTTTTAAGCGCCCTTTCCTCGGCAAACCGAACGGTCTCATCCCGAATGATGGCTGCCACACCGTTAGCCTGATGATTATCGTCAAACAGCATACCAACAGTGAAAGCAATCGATAGAGTGCTCCCATCTTTATGCTTAGCGGGAACTTTTAACAAAGAAGTGCCGTAACGAGTTGTGCCTGTCTTCATAGACTTACTGTAGCCCTCGCTATGTCGTTGACGCTGGCGCTCTGGAACAATCAAATCTAAGGTTTGGCCCAAAGCCTCTTCTTCGGTATAACCAAAGATTCGGGTTGCGGATGGATTCCACAAGACAATTTTTTCATTGGCGTCTGACACGATAATCGCATCGCCAACACACTCCACCAACTGGTGTAAATCAACACTGGTTTTCATAATCTCAGTCTAAAGCGATTTACAAATGTCTGCAGAAGTATTTCTTCTAAGATTGATAAGTAATAAAAAGGCGCTCACGAGGAGCGCCTAAGAGATACTGCAATTTATAGATGGTTCTTATTAAACTGCTTTTGCTGCATGCAATTTAGCGATGTCATCAGCACTGTAGCCAAGATCAGACAACACTTCATCAGTGTGCTCACCCAATACAGGAGATGGCTTGACTTCGATTTGCAAATCAGAGAACTTGATTGGGCTACCGATAGTCAAGTACTTACCACGTACTTTGTGGTCAACCTCAACGATCGAACCACTCTTACGCAAGTCTGGTGATTCAGCCAATTCTTTCATAGAGAGAACTGGAGCGCATGGAATATCGAACTTACGGAGAATATCCACTGCTTCATATTTAGTCTTGTCTTTGAGCCAATCTTCAATCGTTGCGAAGATGTCAAAAATCTTATCTTGACGAGCCTCAGCAGTCATGTATGCAGGATCTGTTGCCCACTCTGGTTTGCCTAAAGCCTTGGTAATTGGCTCCCAAGCGTGACCTTGAATAGTGAAGTAGATATAAGCGTTTGGATCAGTTTCCCAACCTTTACACTTCAACACCCAACCTGGTTGACCGCCACCACCAGCGTTACCGCCACGTGGGACTACATCAGAGAATGAACCGTGTGGATACTGTGGGTACTCTTCCAAGTAACCAACCTTGTCCAAACGTTGTTGATCGCGCAACTTCACGCGGCACAAGTTCAATACAGCATCTTGCATTGAGCAAGATACTTTTTGACCTTTGCCAGTCTTTTGACGTTGCATCAATGCAGTCAAAATACCAATTGCCAAGTGCATACCAGTATTGGAGTCACCCAAGGCGGCAGCAGAAACAGTAGGAGGACCATCCCAGAAGCCGGTTGTAGAAGCGGCGCCACCAGCACACTGAGCTACGTTCTCGTATACCTTCAAATCTTCATAAGAGTGGCCATCGCTAAAGCCCTTCACAGAAGCCAAGATCATTTTTGGATTTAGTTCTTGAATACGCTTCCAAGAAAAGCCCATGCGATCTAGGGCGCCTGGACCAAAGTTCTCAACCATCACGTCAGAAACCTTGATCATTTTCTCCAATACTTCTTTACCCTCTGGAGTCTTTGTATCAAGCGTCAAAGAGCGCTTATTACCGTTGAGCATTGTGAAATACAAAGCATCAGCGCCTGGGATATCGCGCAACTGACTGCGGGTTACATCGCCTGCGCCTGGACGCTCTACTTTAATCACGTCTGCGCCATAAAAGCCTAACAACTGAGTACAGGCAGGACCTGCTTGTACGTGTGTAAAGTCAATAATGCGAATGCCGTCTAATGGTTTAGTCATGCTTCTTTCTCCTTAAGTATTTCTTGTTTGCTGCAAATTTAGTCTAAAAATATTAACTTTTTATTACCGCTATTAATTCTTAGCAGCTGCTGTCGATGGGTTTAAGTTTGTTAAACGTCCACTTTCAGTACCTGCAGTTTCATCAATAACAGCATTGATGAGGGCTGGTTTACCGGCAGCAATTGCTTCTGTTAATGCTGCTTCTAATTCTGCTGGAGTAGTTACATAGTAGCCAACACCACCAAATGCTTCGATCATCTTGTCGTAACGAGCATCTTTAACAAATACTGTTGGGGCAACATCTGCGCCACCAGTTGGATTCTTGTCAGTACCGCGATACACACCATTGTTGTTAAATACAACTGTGGTTACTGGCAAGTTGTAGCGACAAATAGTCTCGAGCTCCATGCCGCTGAAACCGAATGCGCTGTCACCTTCAACCGCAACTGTTGGTAAACCGCTGATAACAGCAGCACCGATGGAGTAGCCCATGCCGATACCCATAATGCCCCAAGTACCAGAGTCAAAACGCTTACGTGGCTTGTACATATCCACGATCGCACGGCAGTAATCCAAAGTATTTGCACCTTCGTTCACTAAGTTCACGTCTGGGTTCTTCTTGATCACATCACGAATCACACGTAATGCGCCATGGAAGTTCATAGGATTGGCTTCTTTATTCAAAGTCTCAGCCATCTTCGCCATATTTTTTTCTTTTTTCTCATTGATGGCATTGATCCACTCAGCACTTGGCTTCGGTACTGAAGCAATTCCCTTCAAGAGTTCGCTGACGCATGAACCTACATCACCAATCAATGGTGCGGCGATTTGCACGTTGCTATCGACTTCGTTTGCTTGAATATCGATCTGGATAAATTTCTTAGGATCTTTACCCCATGTCTTACCCTTACCATGGGCAAGTAACCAGTTCAAACGCGCACCAACCAACATAACTGCATCAGCTTCGGCCAATACAAATGAACGTGCTGCAGAAGCAGACTGTGGATGGTTGTCTGGCAACAAACCTTTTGCCATCGACATTGGCAAGTAAGGAATACCTGATTTTTCGATCAAATCACGGATCTCTTTATCAGCCTGAGCATAAGCAGCGCCTTTACCCAAGAGAATCAATGGGCGCTTAGCACCTTTGAGCACATCTAAAGCACGAGCAACTGCATCTGCAGCTGGAATTTGACGTGGAACTGGATCGATCACTTTGAAGATAGTTTTCTTGGCTTCATCAGCAGGCATTGTTTGAGACAACAACTGCGCTGGCAAGTCTAAATAGACACCGCCTGGACGGCCAGATACAGCAGCACGAATCGCACGAGCAAAACCGATACCAATATCCTCAATGTGATTAATACGGTAAGCAGCTTTACAGTATGGCTTAGCAGCATTGAGCTGATCCATCTCTTCGTAGTCACCCTGTTGTAAGTCAACGATTTCACGTTCGCTTGAACCAGAAATCAAAATCATTGGGAAGCAGTTCACAGTAGCATTTGCCAATGCAGTCAAACCATTCAAGAAACCTGGAGCAGAAACAGTCATGCAGATACCAGGCTTTTGTGTCATGTAACCTGCAATCGCTGCAGCGTTACCTGCGTGTTGCTCATGACGGAAACCGATGAAACGCAATCCTTCTGCCTGAGCCAAACGGCAAAGGTCAGTAATCGGAATACCAACAAGACCGAAAATAGTATTAAGGTCATTCGCTTTCAACGCATCGATAACGAGGTGAAAGCCGTCTGTTAACTGGGTGTTTTGATTATCTGTTGTCATAGTTATGTATGTGAATTGCAGGTGTAGCCTCAATATTCATTAAGGCAATTTAGCTTTCGCTACGGTCTCCAATAAAGTTATTAATCGCACAACGGGTTTTGGACCCGCTTAGGCTGAAGTGAATATTAGGCTTGAGGGTCTAGATCATCATTGACTTCGGTCAATTTCCCCCCAAATCCTTGATCCTAAAGGGGTTAACCCTTCCAAAAGGTTTAATTAAATAAAGAGCTCTTTATGCTTGGTTTTGAGGCGACTCAAGGTCTCTGGGGAGAGGTTTAAATAAGCGGCCAGCTCTTTCTTGGGAAGAAGCTCAAAGAGGTCCTCGTACTTGCGTAAAAAGCGCTCTACCCGACCTGGAGCATCAAGCATATGCAAGGTAATAGTATGAGCCATGATCTCACTCATTAAGCGCATCACTTCAAACTCGAAGCTTTCTTTAAGTGACTTATGTTCTTCCAAAAACTCTGCCCACTTTTTAAGGGGCATACGAGCTACACGGGCTTTCGTCACGCTAGCAATGCTATATGGGGCAGCGGTCTTGAGGCGCCATGCAGCGTAACTAGTCTCAATATCCTTTTCGATGGAAAAACGCAAAATCATCTCTTTGGCTTCTGCGCTTGAAACAATGCGCTTGAGGATTCCATCAAGTACGAAGTACTGCTCCATTTGATAGTCACCCTGATGGAGCAAGATCTCGGATTTTTTAAGGTCTGAAATTTCTAAATGGCGCTCCAAATCTGCCATTGCAGCTGAATCCAAGCTGTTGAGCACACAGTTTTGGCTCAACTGAAGACGAATCAGGTTTTTTTCGGGGTGCTTATCTAATGCGGTCA
This sequence comes from Polynucleobacter sp. MWH-UH23A, assembly GCF_040409805.1. Lineage (NCBI taxonomy): Bacteria > Pseudomonadati > Pseudomonadota > Betaproteobacteria > Burkholderiales > Burkholderiaceae > Polynucleobacter > Polynucleobacter sp. MWH-UH23A. The sequence goes on along the minus strand of NZ_CP099572.1, from coordinate 702,988 downwards.
TGAATCCTTCATCCTAGACCCATATTGTAGGCTTTTTTGTAAAAAAAAGCGGTTGTTTCACCCTAAAACCTCAGCGAGATAAGCTAGAATTGCGGGGTCGTGGTGCCATATTGCAGTGCAATAGGGTTAAACGGGAAACACCAAACGTGTGCTGCCCCCGCAACGGTAAGTAAATACCTCTTTTATTAGCACTTGAAGAGGTCAGGAATCTGAAAACGCCACTGTGCGCGTCAATCGCATGGGAAGGCCAGATTCTGAGATTTACTAGCCCGGATACCGGCCAAGACAGGTGGAATTTTGCGGACGGGGAACTTCGCGCGCCGATGACAGCGCCCTATCTTGCGATTTGACGCCTATTTGACGCCAATCTCCTGCACAAGAAATTCTGTTCGACCCAGCTTACGGGGAAGTGAGCCAGGTATTCGACAACAGAAAGTTAAAAATGAAACAGCAGTTCAGTAAGAAAAAAGTTGCCTTGTTCTGTGGCATCGCATTTTCACTTATAAGCACTACTCATACATTTGCACAAAACTCCCAATCAACAGTAATTGTTTCGGGGTCGCGTTTTGAAGAGAATCTCAATGAGGTTCCAGCAAACGTACAGGTCATTACTCGCGAAGAAATTGCCGAATCAACCTCGACTAATATCCCAGACATTCTGTCGCAAATTGGCGGATTGAATGTTAGAAATACAGCTGGCGGACAATTAAACCTTGGAGCCACCATTGATATGGGTGGGTATGGGCCGACTGCAAGAGATACAACTCTGATACTTGTAGATGGGCAAAGAATTAATCCAATAGATTCATCAAGTATTTCCTGGGAATCTATACCTCTGGACTCTATAAATCGTATTGAAATTTTACATGGGGGCGCCAGTGTTCAATACGGTAATGGCGCAGTAGGGGGAGTAATCAACATCATCACCAATGGCGGCAAAAAAAATCTCAATCAGGTTTCAACTAGTTATGGAAGCTTTAATACATTTGTAAACAATGCAATTTTTAGAAATACAGCTGATAAAACAACACTTCAACTCAGTGCAAACACATCAAACACAGGGGGCTGGAGGCCAAACTCTGCAGCAAACGCATATGCTTTTGATGCAAAGCTAACCCAATCATTGGGGGGCAAAGATAATATCTATACGGATATCTTTTATAGCTACGCAAACCAACAAAACCCAGGTGCAATTGTTGGGCAAGCAAACCAGGGGAATGCTCAATCAGTAAGATTTTTGAACATTGGTGCCGGTACCACCATCAACAATACTGGGGTAAGAGCGGGTTTATCAAAAGAGTTGAGTAGCATCTTTAATTTAGAAGTTGATGGGTCTTATAGCAATAAAAATACATTTTTTTATCAACCCTTTTATTCCACTCTAGCATCGGCAAATGGATTTCCAGTAGATTTAAATTACAGCAGCCCTCCCCCTTATCCTTTTATATCTCCAACTCAGACCAACTATCAGGGGTGGCAGCTTAACTTGACTCCGCGTATAAAAGCAAATTTTGGAGCCTATGGAACCAGCATATTGGGATATGAATTCAATAAAGCAAACCAGGGCTCAAGTGGTTCATTCAGCCCTGTGACTCAACAGGCGGCTGTGACTGCTTATAACCTAAATTATGGTACGACTGCCCCCTTGGTTAGCAATCAGAATGCTAGTATTTATAACCAGTCAATCTACTTTATCGAAAAATTACCGATAACTAATTCGATTGACTTTAACGGTGGGTATAGGTACCAAACACAAAGCGCAAGCGCAGGTGGAAATGATCTTTGGAGTGGGTCCATTAACTCCAACCAAACCTACTCAGCAAATGCAGGTGATATCGCCCTTAACTACAAATATCTTGAAGGGCAAAAAATTTACCTCAAGTGGAATCAGTCCTATCGCTTTCCAAACGTAGATGAGTTTTGGAGCTGGAATACCATAGGGGGAGGCTCAGCTTTCAGCGGAATTCTTAAACCCCAAACCGCCCAAACATATGAAATTGGTGGCAATTGGCAAGTACTTAGAAGCAATTTATCTGCATCTTTATTTACATCTGCATCTCAAAACGAGATCATGTACAACCCAGTAACCTTTTTCAATACTAATTCTATTTACAACATCAATAGAAATGGGCTTATTTTGAATGGCCTCTCTGCAATAACATCAAATCTGTCAGCAGGTATTGGCGGAACAATTCAGCACGCATTTTATGCAAATGGCCCGTACCAAAGTCAATCGATTGGCCAAGTACCCAATTTACTTCTCAATGCTCGTGCAACATACATCGTAAGTCCTAACTGGTCTATAGGCGGCATAATTAATTACGTAGGCAGTCAACATTACGATGCATCTCCCAGCAATTACAGCTCTCTAGCTACAATGCCTTCTTATACTGTTGCAGATATCTACGCTAATTATAAAATTGGGAGTTGGGATGCTCGATTAACAGTTAAGAATGTAGGTAACTCTCAATACTCTACATATGGGGGCTACGGTAGCGTTTTCCAACCTAATGGAGCAAGTTCAACAAACTACTATTACTATCCCAACGACCCAAGATCGGTCTACATCAGTGCAAAATACAGCTTTAACTAATCTTTCTGCAATTCTTTAGTCTCCAAGGTTGATTGAAGGCTAGTAAATAGCCTTCCTTCACCTAAATTTAGCCTAAGGCTACAATGCCCATATGAGCGAGCCAACCTCCCTACCCCCGAGTCTCGATGACCTGAGTGCATCGCTTCAGCGTTTGTCTGAAAAGATATCTCTTATTCAAGATGCTGTGCGTAATCTAACCCAGAGTCGTGCACAACTTGAAGGCAAGATTGAAGATGCTCAGAAACGTGTGCAACGTATTTTGAGTCGCCTGCCCGAGCAAAACGATGGCCGCCAATTGAACTTACTTGGCGAAACAATTCAAACAACTAATCCAGAGGACGACAGTGAGCCAACAACGCATTGAAGTGACTCTCGCTGGTCAAAAGATCACTTTAGCCACCAGTACAGAACATGAACCACTGCTTCGTGCAGCCTGTGTATTAGTTGATGAACAAATTCAACTTGCAATTAGCGGTGGTAATCGCAGCATTGAGCGCGCAAGCATGATGGCTGCCCTCAAAATTGCTGGCGATCTGATTAAGTTACAAAATAATCAAACGCAACAAAGTTCTTCTTCGAATGTGAGCTCCGATGAAGTTGCTCGTCTTCAAGCGGAGATTCGTGGTCTTGAGGAACAAGTAGATACTTTGATGCAAACCCTTTCCCTGCCTGGTTCGCCAAGGCCAATAGTTCCTTGAACCGATGCGCAAGCATCAGGAACGATCTTTACCTTGTGGGCGTGAGCGTTTTGTAGGTTCACAGTGCCAACTCAGACTTGGTTTCTCCCTGAACTCCTTAATGCACCCGAAACAAAGTAGCCGTTCCACCTTGAACCTTTGGGTTCAGGATGACGGCCTAGCGGCTAAGGCGGGGAATTCATGTTACTAAGTGATATCTTGATGCTGATGCTTTGCGGAAGCATCTCTGGTTTTTTAGCAGGACTTCTTGGTATTGGTGGCGGCATGATCCTGGTGCCGTTCATGATCCTAGTATTCAATCACCTCGGCTTTAATCAAGAAGTGATTGTGCACATGGCTATTGCTACAGGCATGGCAACAATTTTGTTTACTACCTCTTCCGCAATATGGGCTCACCATAAACACGGCTCAATTGATTGGAAGCTAGTTGCCTCACTCAGCCCTGGAATGATTTTTGGTGGACTCATTGGTGGCAGCGAATTATTTGAAGCTTTAAAGACTTCTTGGCTTTCATTATTCTTTGCCATCTTCATTGTTTACACATCGATTCAGATGTTGCTCAACAAAAAACCTTCAGCAGGCAGGGATCTGCCTGGCTTTATCGGACTTTTTTCCTTCGGAACCTTCGCGGGCGCTTTAGCTAGTCTCGTTGGCGCAGGTGGTGCATTTATTACAGTGCCTTTTATGCTTTGGTGTAATGTAAAACCCCACACAGCAATGGCAACTTCATCAGGCTTAGGATTTCCGATCGCGATGGCTGCAACCATAGGATATATGTATGGCAGCTGGGGCAACCCTAACCTTCCATCGGGCTCATTGGGATTTGTTTACTTACCTGCGGTAGCGTGTATTGTGGTTGTGAGCATTTTTACAGCGCCTTTTGGCGCCAAGATGGCCAGAAAACTGAACGTTGCTCAACTCAAACGCGTCTTTGGCATCTTGCTGTTTTTCCTTGCAGCCTTCATGTTTAATGAAAGCCGCAAGGCATTTGGTTTCTAAACAACTCTAATTTTTAACTACTGTATTGCTGACGCAGAATATTCTTCTGCACTTTGCCCATCGCATTACGCGGTAGATCTGAAACAATCTCCAAACGCTTTGGGATCTTAAAGTTAGCGATTTGAGTTTTCAGAGTGGCAATCATGGCTTCAGAATTCAATTTAGCGCCCTTCTTAGGCACAACAATTGCCATTACTGCTTCACCAAAATCAGGATGCGGAATACCAATTACCGCACTCTCATCCACGCCATCCATATCGTCAATAAAGCCTTCAATTTCTTTTGGGTATACGTTGTAGCCACCAGAAATGATCAAGTCCTTGCTGCGACCTACGATGCACAAGTAGTCATTTGGAGCTTTGCCGCCATTGGCCTCGCCACCCCAGCGACCCACGTCACCTGTTTTAAACCAACCATCTTTGGTAAATTCTTCTGCAGTTTTTTCTGGCATACGCCAGTAGCCCTTGAATATATTCGGGCCTTTTACTTGGATGCTACCGATTTCATTCACGCCACATGGTTTGTTTTTATCATCCACCACACGCACTTTCACGCCTGGCAAGGGCAAACCAACCGAACCTCCTACGCGCGCACCTTTGTATGGATTAGAGACCAACATTACAGTCTCACTCATACCATAACGCTCCAAGATAGGCTGACCAATCACCTTCTTAAAAGTATTGAAGGTTTCAGTGAGCAATGGTGCAGACCCCGAAATAAACAAGCGCATATTGCGCGCTACTTTCTTATTGAACCCCTTGTCCGCTAATAGACGAACATAGAAAGTTGGCACGCCCATTAGTACAGTTGACTTAGGCATATGATGAATTAACTGCGACACATCTAAACGTGGCAACCAGATCATCTTGCTACCGTTAATCAAGGCGCCATGTGCCGCAACAAACAAACCATGCACATGGAAAATTGGCAAAGCGTGCAAAAGCACATCGCCTTTTACCCAACCCCAGTACTTTTGCAACACTTGAGCATTGCTATATAGGTTTTTATGAGTCAGCATTGCGCCTTTGCTACGGCCAGTTGTGCCAGAGGTATACAAGATGGCGGCCAAATCATCATCTTTAGCAGCAACCGTTTTAAATACATCACTCAACTTACCTGCACGCTCAAGCAAAGTGCCTGTGCGATTGTCGTCTAGAGTTAATACATGCTTAGTGCCCGCTTTAGATGCAACCTTCGATACCCAGGAGTAATTCTTGCTACTACATACCACTAGGGCGGGCTCAGCATTCTCAATGAAATATTGCATCTCAGCCGCTTGATATGCAGTATTGAGAGGCAAATATACATAACCAGCGCGGATGGTTGCTAAATACAAAAAGAGAGCTTCTGGAGATTTTTCAACCTGAACTGCAACTCGAGCGCCCGCTGGAAGCTTCAGGCTCTTTAATAAATTTGCCAGCTTGGCTGTTGCGCACTCCAAATCACTCCATGAGTAATACAAGCCATCATGGGTCTCAATTGCGCAGGCTGATTTATCTTTTGGAAAGCCTTTTTCCAATACTGAATACAAATTCATTGAAACCTCTAGTTAAACAATTTTTAAGAATGAAGCATTAGTCCAATTTCGCGCCAGACGCTTTTGCCACCGCTGCCCAACGCTTAATGTCTGCTGCCACAAATTTGCCAAAAGCATCGCCTGACATATTGGGAGTATCTGATCCGTTGTTAGTCCAGATTGTTTTCAAGTCAGGTGTATTAATTGCTTTTTGTACTTCAACAATCATTTTGTCCACAATCGGTTGAGGAGTGCCTTTTGGTGCGAACAAGCCATACCAAGTCGAAACTTCATAGCCGACCAAGCCAGCCTCAGCTGCCGTTGGAACATTCGGAAAACCTGGGGCACGCTTTTGAGATGCCACTGCTAAAGCAACAATCGAGCCATTTTTAATCTGCGCAGCGGATGATCCCAGTCCATCAAACTCGATATCAACCTGCCCCGCAATCAGATCCTGCATCGCAGGTCCAGCGCCACGGTAAGGAATATGCGTAATGAAAGTTTTCGTCAGCATCTTAAATTGCTCTCCAGCCAAATGGTGGGAGGAGCCATTTCCGGCGCTAGCGTAATTAAATTTGCCTGGATTCTTTTTCAGCAGGTCAATAAATTCCTTAAGGTTTTTGACTTGCACATTCTTAGGATTGACCACGATTACCTGCGGTGGATTAGCAACCATTGCTACAGGAACAAAACTCTTTTCAATGTCGTAATCCAATGCGGGGTACATAGCCGGAGCAATCGCATGGTGAGCGGCACCCATAAAGAATGTATAGCCATCTGGCGCTGCTTTTGCCGCGATGGAGGCACCCAATGTGCCACCGGCACCACCACGGTTATCAATTACGATTTGTTTGCCCAACTGTTTTGTCAATTGCGCAGCTAAGGGTCTTGCAAAAGCATCCGTTCCCCCACCAGCAGGAAAAGGAACAATAAATGTAATGGGTTTATTTGGCCACTCCTGAGCTAATGCAGCCAAGGGAGCAAGGCAAGCGATTAGCAATACCTTTTTCATAAAGGTTGAAAAAATTGAATAACGAATCATCTTGATCTCCTTTGATGCCACTTCGGCAAAATCATTATTTAAAACTTCTGGATCTTAACGCCCAGTTTTTTATATTCTAAAGCGAATCTCTTCGGACTCTGCTCTAGCATCTCTCCTCCGGAATACTCTCTAGATCTGCATTAAACGCCCCACCGCACGGGAATAATCAATTTCTCCATGGGTAAAGCGCTCATGATTTTCTTCAACAGAAGATAAATCGTATAAGTAATTCACCATTAACGCCGCTGATTGTCTTAGACCTTTTCGCGACAAATCTCCCGCCCAATTTATTTGGTGTAGCTTAGCGCCGTTGCCTAAGTGAAATTTAGCAACCGGATTGCCATTTCTACTGGCAGATCCCAAGGCTAAATAAATACTAGCAAGACAAAGCAAAGCAGATTTTTCTTTTTCTGTCGCATTATCTGGATGCCATCCGGCACTCAGCCGCTCAGTCCATGAGCGATTAGCAAGATTTAATACTTCCAAAGACTGCTCTCTGGCTAGACGGATTGCTGGCTTTAATTGAGCGCCGACCTTCTCATCGCCGATGTGAGCGCCATCTGCAACCCAATCCATAAATCCAGGAATAGGAGAAAGCGTAACAAAAGTTTTGATGCCAGGAAATTCGGAATGCAATTGTTCAGCAACACGCTTGATCAAGAAATTACCCATGGATACGCCGCGCAATCCTGGCTCACAGTTACTGATTGAATAGAAGGCAGCAACTTTGTATTGAGACGTCTGGTGAACAGTTTCTGCTTTTTTATCTACCAGAGGCGTTATAACCGCTGGAATTTCAGGGAGTAATGCAACTTCAACGAAGATAAGGGGCTCGTTGGGTAACTGTGGATGGAAAAATGCAAAGCAACGACGATCAGGCTGTAGACGTCTGCGTAGATCATCCCAACCATCAATCGCATGAACAGCTTCGTGCTGAATCAGCTTCTCCAATACTTCTGCCGGCGATTTCCAATCGACACGATGCATCTTCAGAAAACCAGGATTAAACCAAGAAGATAAAAGATGTCGTAAATCAAAATCGACAGCAGTCAATTCTGGTTGTTTATCTAATAGCTGCAACAAATCACGACGCATGGCAACCAAACCAGCGGTACCGTTAGTCGCGCGATTTAAGCGACGGAATAATTCCTGTCTGGGTGGCTCAGTAACACGTTGCAACTTAATATAGTTGCGTGCATTTGCCTCACTAGCAAAGTTTTGAGCTGCAGTCATCACAGCAGCTGGATCTGGGTTGAGCTTTTCAAATAAGAATGTGAAAAACTTTAAATGCTGGTCTTTCGTCAGTTTGCGATAGTTGTTAAATACGTCATCAGCCATGCTGAGAGCATTCGATTCCCCTCTTTCGGAGATGAGTCGATTAACTGCGCCAGTTACGCGTGAAAAATAACGAGCTTTTGCCAACTTTTCCAGCATGGATCTTTACCTAGCAAGAGAATTAAATGAAGTACTAGAAATGTATTCCCGCTGCTAAGTGGAATCAATTAACCGAAGTCTATTTTCATTAACTTTTAGTTAATGAAATGTGGTGACCCACTCAGAATCTATTTTATTTTGCGTTGCAGCATGCGGGCTTCTGCAGCTAAGGCCAAAATATTGGGGTTTGATTCATTAGCCTGAAGATACATTAGCGCTATCCGCTGAATTACCTGATATTTTGATTCTAAAGGGGTGAAGTCCAATGCGTCTCCCATGAGCGCCCTTACTCTTCCCGGCAATAAGGAGCGACCCATATCATTTGACACCATATTCATCAAAGTAAAGATGTCACTCACCCTCATCACCACATTTGGCTTAACACCCGCAAGTTTAAAGGCATCATAGAAACCCGCAGTCGTAGCAAAGCCATCCTGCAAGGTCAGAAATTTCTCTTGCTCATAATTTGATAGATCAATACTTCCCTGTGTAGGCTTGCTATTTTTTGAAGAAGCCAAATAAAGTTGATCTTCAAACAATGGGACGATTTCAATACCATCAAGCTCATTATTTGTCGGTACTGCAATGACGATTGCATCTACTTCGCCAGCGTGTAATCGCTTCATTAAATCTTCGTTAGAACCTAGGTAAAGATCGACATCTAAGTCAGGTCGCCTGATTTTGGTTCCCATGATCACTCGAGGAATGATATTGGCCGTCAGAGAATACATTGATCCCAATCGAATCTGCTTACTCTCGATACCAGCTTTGGCTCTAGTCTTTTTAAGTACCCGATCGAGTTCTTCAAGCACATCAAACCCGCCCTCTGCCAAGTAAAGAGCGGCTGGCAAGGGTTTTAACTGTCTACCCTCTTTTATAAATAAGGGGCAACCGATTGCGGTTTCAAGTGAATGCAAAGCCTTATGAACACTAACTGAACTTAACTGCAGTTCCTCGGCTGTTTTTACTAAGCTTCCAGTACGTATGAAAGAACACAGAATTTCTAACTTTCGAAGGGTTACCTCTTCATACACCATGCCGATATCTCAATATCTTTCTATGAGGCCGAAGACGTAGATTGGCGCTGCATCAGATAAATGCCAAAGATGATCATCGGCACGCAAAGCCATTGACCCATAGATAATCCTAGACCTAAAAGACCAAGAAATGCATCAGGCTCTCTAGCGTATTCCGCTAAGAATCGACATATGCCATAACCCAAGAGAAATAAACCAGAGATTTGCCCAACTTTTCTTGGCTTGCTTGCATAAATCCACAAGACCACTCCGAGCAAAATGCCCTCGCCTAATAACTGATAAATTTGTGAAGGGTGACGTGGTACAGAATCCACTAAAGGAAATATCATCGCCCAAGGCAAATCCGTTGGTCTACCCCAAAGTTCCCCATTAATAAAGTTACCCAAACGTCCAAAGGCTAGGCCAAACGGCACTAAAGGAGCAACCAAATCGCTAACAACGAAAAATTGCGTGCCCTTCTTTTTGGCGAACCAAAGTAAAGCCAGTAAGACGCCCAAGAGTCCGCCATGAAAAGACATGCCACCTTCCCAGATTTTCAAAATATTCAATGGGTGTGAAAGATAAAAACCAGGCATATAGAACAAGGTATAGCCAATGCGCCCGCCAATCACTACACCCAAGACGCCTGCAAAAAGCAAATCCTCTAAATCTTTATAAGTCCAACCCAAGGCTTGATAGCGCGGCGCCCGAATACGCATACGACCGAGCAATAAGAATTGCGCAAACGCCATGAGGTACATCAATCCATACCAATGAATCGCAAAAGAGCCAATGCGTATCGCGGCAGGATCAAACTGTGGATGAATCAACATGAAGGATGAAGATTAGTTTTTATTTAGATTGAGATTGGTCAAAGTTATGCAGCTCATGCCCAAGCTCACGATAAGCCTTGTAACGCTCGCGCCCCGCTAGACGCTCAGCCTCATTGACTGTTACTACCTCAACAATACGTGGAAATCTCGTTACTAAAGCCGGAACATCCGAAGGCATACGCATACCCAAATGAATCATGACATCAGCATGAGGAATGGCGGCAAGCGCTGGTGATGCAAAGCTGTCGCTCAGAACAATGGGGGTTTCAGCAGCAGCTTCATCATCAATGAAACAGTGTGGCAAAAAATCCGCACTACTAAATGACCAAAGTAATTCATCTAATTTTTTAAGATCGGATTTTTCACCAACAATCACAACGTTGCGCACTGGCTGACCCTCTGGTGTCACACTCCAAATTTTGCGCGTCAGACGACATGCATATTGCAGTTTGTCAGCCACATTACTGTGAAAATCAATTCTTGCCATAGTCACTAGATTTATTTTTGCTCAAGCAAGAAATTCACTAGCAATGGCACAGGGCGTCCGGTAGATCCTTTAGCCGCCCCACTCTTCCATGCGGTGCCGGCGATATCCAAGTGCGCCCATTTGTATTTTTCAGCAAAGCGTGAGAGAAAGCATGCTGCAGTAACGCTACCAGCTGGACGGCCGCCAATATTAGCTACATCAGCAAAGTTGGATTTCAACTGCTCGTGATAAGCAGCGTCCAATGGCAATCTCCACACGGTATCCAAAGAGTCTTTACCAGCCTTAGTAATGGCATGGACTAAATCTTCATCATCAGAGAACAAACCACTATGCACATGACCTAAGGCGATCACGCATGCCCCCGTAAGGGTAGCAATATCAATTACTGCCTTAGGTTTGAAGCGCTCAACATAGGTCAGCGCATCACACAGGATTAAACGGCCTTCGGCATCAGTATTGAGAATTTCAATTGTCTGACCAGACATACTTTTCACAATATCACCGGGACGTGTTGCTTTGCCCGATGGCATATTTTCACAGGTCGGAATAACGCCGATGACATTCTTCTTCAATTTCATCAAGCCTACGGAATACATTGTGCCAATGACTGATGCGGCGCCACACATATCGTATTTCATTTCATCCATGGCTTCGCCTGGTTTTAATGAAATTCCACCAGTATCAAAAGTAATACCTTTACCCACCAAAACAATTGGTGCTTCACCAGTTTTACCGCCTTGATGACGCAACACAATAAATTGAGGCGGCGTTTCTGATCCTTGCGCCACAGCTAAGAAAGACCCCATACCTAAAGCCTGAATTTGTTTAAGGCCAAAGACTTCAACTTTGAGTCCTACTTTTTTAGCTAGACCTTGCGCGGTTTTACCAAGATAAGTTGGTGTACACACATTTGGCGGCAGGTTACCCAAATCCTTGGCAAGGTTCATACCTTCAACCATCGCACCACCCTGCTCTACAGCAAGCTTCAACTCCTTTGCGCAAGCATCATTTCCCGCAAATACCAAATGCTTGAAAGTGTCAGCTTTATCTTTAGCCTTAAATTTCATGGCGGGTTGGCGCACACCAAAACGATAAGCTTGATCACCCGCATACTGAATTGTCAGCCGTACTTCTTGAGCAATTGCCTCGTTTACTTTTGAATGCGTAAAGCTGGGAGCAAACCAAATAGCACTCTCAATTGAGCCGCCACTTAAAGCTTTTAATCCTGCACGAGCAACTTTAGAGTAGGCATGAAGACTACGCTCAGATGGCACATGCAAATCACCCAAACAAATCAGCAGCACACGTTTTGCCTTAATAGCATTTGCAGACCATGTCTTGTCTGCTCTCAATACACAAACAGAAGCTTGCTTATCATCCAGGTCACCCAATACATGAGCGTGGCTTACAGCCCCGCCTAAACAGATATCTAGCTCAGCCAAAAGGCCGGATTTTGTTTTTGCAGCCTTTGTTCCAGCAAAGCCATCTAAATCCATTTTCGAATAAGCCAAAACCAAACAATCCGTTGCCTGAGCCAACAGAGTTTTTAGGCTGGATTTAAGAGTTTTGGGGTTCTGAAGGTCTGCCTGAGGGAAAATCTCGGTACTTAATTGAATAGTCATGATGAATTGCGTTATTTATTACCGTGTTTTAGGTCGATTAGGGTCTAAAGATTCAGATTTATGATGTTTATCCATTATCCTCCGACATGAGATTAACCCAATTTGTCTGCCCCTACTGATAAGCAATCAAACCCACTAAGCCCTATTTAGCCCCCAGACAAACCCCCTAGCCATGATCTTTAAAAGTGCCCTCCGCCGTGAACTTAGCTTTACTACTGGTGGGGTCTTTTTGGTACTGGTAACCATTATGGTGACCACCCTAGTAATTCGAATCTTAGGTTATGCAGCTAACGGCACCGTCAACCCTGAGGATGCCATTGTTCTAATCGCATTGGCCACCTTGGGCTACCTTGCTGTTTTATTGACCGTTTCGCTTTTTGTTGCCACCCTCATTGTCTTAGTGCGTTGGTACAAAGACTCTGAAATGATTGTTTGGTTTGCGAGCGGTCTGAGCATCAGTAATTTAATTCGGCCGATTTTGCAATTTGCTACACCACTCATCATTGTGATCGCTCTACTCGCGCTGTTTGTTTGGCCATGGGCTAATCGCGAAACAACCCTCATTAGTCAACGTTTTCAACAACGAGATGATGTATCGATGGTAAGCGCAGGTCAATTTAAGGAGTCTGCTCGCGCGGAGCGTGTTTTCTTTATCGAAGAACTTGATGTCGACAAGAGTGAAGTTAAGAATATTTTCGTTGCAGACAATAAGAATGGCCGCTTAAGTATTGCTGTTGCTTCTACTGGATTCATTCAAAACTCAGAGGGCGGAGAAAAATCTATCGTACTTCGCAACGGACGTCGTTATGAAGGCTACCCTACAGAGCCTGATTTTCGGATTCTGGAATTCAATGACTACACCACAAAGATTCGCAGCAAAGAGGCTCTAGCGCCGGCTCCTCGGGATAGAGAAAAAACCATTTCTGAGCTACTAAACGATGGCAACCCCAATGCAATCAATGCGAACCGCGCAGAATTGCTATGGCGAATCGGTTTGCCACTCATGGCATTAGGTTTGGTGTTAATTGCTATTCCACTCGCCTATGTCAACCCCCGTCTTGGTAATTACACCGCCATGTTTTATGCGGTTCTCATCTATTTGATTTACAGCAACCTCCTAAATCTCACCCAAAATTTTGTAGCTCAAGGAAAGTTCAGCGTGTTTGTTGGCGTCTGGCCTATTCACTTGCTAGCGTTGTTGATCGCGACAATATTGATTCGCAACCGTATTAATCCTTCCGTGAAGTGGTGGCGCCGTCAATTGCCTGCTGCTTTTGTTAAATAATGAAATTGCTCTTTCCCTACATTTACGAACGCTATTTAGCCAAGCAAATTTATATTGCGTTTGGCTTTATCTTGTTTGCATTAGTAGCTCTATTTCTATTTTTTGACATCCTGAGCGAACTTGGATCGGTACAAGGCGGCTACACCCTACCGCTAGCACTTTTGCATGTTTTATTAAAAGCGCCTGGCCGTATTTCTGAAATCATTCCCATTGCAGGTCTGATTGGCAGCATTTATGTATTCGCGATGATGGCCAGTCAATCTGAATTCACCATCCTGCGTATCGCGGGATTGGATGTGAAACGAGGCTTGATTGCGCTCACCAAGATCTCTATTCCGCTGATCGTACTGACACTCATGATGAGTGAATGGGCTGGCCCATATGCCGAGAATAAATCCGAGCAGATTCGGATGAAGGCATTGGGCGCTACTTATTCATCGCAATTTAAGACAGGTGTTTGGGTTAAAGATCGCCTACGTGATGAAGATGGTAGTGGCCCCGTACGCCCTGGAGTTCGTTATGTCAACGTGGGCAATGTCGATAAAGACAATGAGATTCGCAACATTCGCATGTATGAGTTCAACGATACTTACAATCTGTTGTCGATTCGTAGCGCACCCTCTGGACACTTTGATGAGAGTGGCATTTGGGTTCTCAATGATGTAACCGAGACCCGTTTTAAAGAAACGAAACAATCTGATCCGCTAAATCCCGTGTTTAGTGCGCAAACATTGACTCACCCAATTCTGACCTTAGAGTCTGAGGTGACACCACAAATTTTGAATGTACTGTTAATCAGTCCAGAAAAAATGTCGATTGTGAGCCTTGGTCGTTTTATTACTCACCTTCAAGAAAATAAACAAGATGCAAAACGCCACGCTATCGCCTTCTGGAAAAAAGTCATCTACCCTCTCACGATTTTCGTGATGCTTGCTCTCGCTCTTCCCTTTGCTTACCTCAAGGTACGCGCTGGCAGCGTCGGCATCAAAGTGTTTGGCGGCATCATGCTGGGCATGAGTTTCCAACTCTTTAATTCCTTGTTCTCCAACGTAGGGCTACTAAGCGCATGGCCGGCGCTTTTGACGGCCCTCATACCTCCAATGCTCTATTTCTTCTTGGCCCTTGCAGCGCTGAGATGGGTTTCTAAAGCCTAATACCTAAAATTCATATAGAATTTGATTCCTATATCTTTGTAGATATATAGATAGGAGTTGTCCCCATGAATTTGCATCAATTTCGCTTTGTCCGGGAAGCCGTTCGTCAGAACTTTAATTTGACTGCAGCGGCTAAAGCCCTCTTCACCTCACAACCTGGCGTATCGAAAGCCATCATTGAACTTGAGGATGAACTCGGCGTTGAAATTTTCCGCAGGCACGGCAAACGTATTCGCTCGCTTACCGAACCTGGCAAGCGCATTCTGGTTTCCATCGAGCGAATTCTGGATGAAGTGGAAACCTTGAAGCGCGTTGGCAAAGATTTCGCCAGTCAAGATCAAGGCAACTTCGTCATTGCGACTACGCATACGCAAGCACGCTACGCATTACCCAAGGTACTAACAGAATTTACTAAACGCTTTCCAAAAGTGCGTGTCAGCATTCAACAAGGTAGCCCTGGACAAATTGCCGAACTTCTCATCCATGATCGTGCAGATATCGCAATTGCAACCGAAGGTATTGCAAACACGCCTGGAGTACTTGCCCTGCCTGGATACCAATGGCAACACGTTGTCATGGTTCCGCTCAGTCACCCTTTGTTAAATCAATCTACTGTTACTTTAGAAGAAATCGCAAAGTATCCCATCATTACCTATGACAAAGCCTTTGCTGGTCGAACGAAAATTGATGCGGCATTTGCTCAGCGTGGCATCACACCGGACATTATTCTGGAAGCGATTGATGCTGACGTAATTAAGACTTACGTTGAAGCGGGCATGGGAATAGGCATTGTTGCTGGGCACGCGTACGACACAGACAGAGATCGCAATCTTAAAGTGATTAACGTGGGTCACTTATTTGGAAACAACGTCTCCCATATTGGCGTTAAACAAGGTGCTTATCTGCGATCTTTTGTGTATACCTTCATTGAATTATTCTCACCAACACTCACCAAGAAAATTGTTGAGCAGGCTTTGAATGAAAAGGCGGATACCTACGAGATCTAATTGCAGATCCAGTCGCTCACAACACTTATTGGAAGAACTTGGATTTGAACTAAGTTCAATAGTTGGTGCCTCGGGGCGGACTCGAACCGCCACGCCTTGCGGCACCGGATTTTGAGTCCGGCACGTCTACCAATTCCATCACCGAGGCAGGTGTTTGCAGTGGAAATTCTGCTTAATTAGCTAAATTGCTACAGTTAAGACATGAGAGTGTAACAAAAATTGCCTACCAGCCCCCTACCTTGCATTCAGATCCCCTTAAAATAGGGTCTTATAGCCAAATAATGTAAAGGACTTACCCGTATGGCCGGCCATTCGAAATGGGCCAATATTCAGCACCGCAAAGGACGTCAAGACGAAAAACGCGGCAAGATTTGGACCAAGCTCATCAAGGAAATTACTGTCGCCGCTAAGTTAGGCGGTGGTGATATCTCCACTAACCCCCGATTACGACTTGCCATCGATAAGGCAAAAGATGCCAATATGCCTAATGACAACGTGCAAAGAGCAGTAGCTCGCGGCACTGGCTCATTAGAAGGTGTTAACTATGAAGAAATCCGTTATGAGGGTTATGGCATTAATGGCGCAGCGGTGATCGTAGACTGTTTAACAGATAACCGCACTCGCACTGTAGCTGAGGTTCGTCACGCTTTTAATAAAAATGGCGGCAATATGGGCACCGAAGGCTCTGTTGCCTTCTTGTTTAAGCATTGCGGTCAAATGCTATTCGCACCGGGTACAAATGAAGATCAACTCATGGAAGTTGCATTAGATGCTGGTGCTGATGATGTGATAAGCCATGACGATGGGTCTTTTGAGGTACTCACACCCGTGCCTGATTTTCCGAAAGTGCAAGATGCCATTAGCAAGGCAGGATTAAAAGCTGAGCTGGCTACGATTGCAATGCGTCCTGAAACAGAGATCGCACTCGAAGGTGAACAAGCCGAAAGCATGCAAAAGTTGCTGGATGCGCTTGAGAACCTAGATGATGTGCAAGAAGTTTTTACGAACGCCGCTTTATAACCTTCGCTCTATAACTTTATTTATTCTTTTTTATCTTCGCCATTATGAAAATTCTTCTTGTTGGATCCGGTGGACGTGAACACGCATTAGCTTGGAAGTTGGCCCAATCACCACAGGTGCAAACTGTTTATGTGGCTCCAGGTAATGGTGGCACAGCCACCGCAACGCAAACTGCGGCTGGCATTAAAAATCTTCCGATTACAGGCCTTCAAGAATTAGCTGACTTTGCTAAACGGGAAAAAATTCATCTCACTGTAGTTGGCCCAGAGGCACCACTAGCAGCTGGCATTGTGGATGTATTTCGCAACAATGGCTTACGCATTTTTGGCCCTACACAATTAGCTGCCCAACTGGAATCCTCAAAAGACTTTTCTAAAGCTTTTATGAAACGTCATGGCATTCCAACTGCTGACTACCAAACATTCTCTAACGCATTAGAAGCGCATGCTTATATTGACGCTAAAGGCGCGCCGATCGTAATTAAAGCCGATGGTTTGGCGGCAGGCAAAGGCGTGGTTGTTGCCATGAGTCTTGAAGAGGCGCATGCAGCAGTAGATATGATTTTAGCTGATAACAAATTAGGCAATGCTGGCGCACGTGTGGTGATTGAAGAGTTCCTCACTGGTGAAGAAGCTAGCTTCATTGTTTTAGTTGATGGAAAAAATGTTCTTGCGCTAGCAAGCAGTCAAGATCATAAGCGTCTATTAGACGCCGACCAAGGTCCAAATACTGGCGGCATGGGGGCTTACTCTCCTGCCCCCGTAGTTAGCCCTGAAATTCATGCGCGCGCCCTGCGTGAAGTAATCATGCCAACGGTTAAAGGTATGGAGGCGGATGGTCTGCCATACACGGGATTCCTCTATGCAGGACTCATGATTACGCCTGATGGAAAAATCAAAACCCTTGAGTTCAATTGCCGCATGGGTGACCCTGAAACCCAACCAATCATGGCTCGCTTGCGTAGCGATCTTGTAAACGCTCTTGATCATGCCGTTGATGGCAAGTTAAATGAGGTCGAACTGGAATGGGATCGCCGCACGGCACTTGGAGTAGTGCTCGCAGCCCATAACTATCCAGATACCCCACGTAATGGTGATGTCATTACCGGCATTCCAGCAGATACCGATGATCAAATCACCTTCCATGCCGGCACTAAATTACAAGACGGCAAAGTAGTGACCTCTGGCGGGCGTGTGCTTTGTGTTGTTGGTTTAGCAGATACCGTTAAAGGTGCTCAGCAAAAAGCTTATGACGCAATTAGCAAAATCCAGTTTGATGGCATGCAATACCGCAAAGATATTGGCTACCGCGCTATTAAGTAATAACTTCAGATAGAGATTTGATCTTTTGTCAGCAGAACAAACCCAAATTGATATAGCAGCCCTCAAGAATTATTTTCTTGGGCTACAAGAGCGCATCACTAGCGCGATGAGTGCGCTCGATGGCAAACCCTTTATTGCCGATGAATGGCATAAGCCTGAAGATGGCAAGCTCAAAGGATATGGTCGTACCTGCATCCTAGATGGCGGCAATATTCTAGAAAAAGGTGGCGTGGGCTTCTCCCACGTTCGTGGTGATCAGATGCCCCCTTCTGCATCCCATCACCGCCCAGAAGTAGCTGGTCGCAGCTTTGAGGCCATGGGGGTCTCTTTAGTCTTTCACCCCAATAACCCTAAAGTGCCGACTACGCACATGAACGTGCGTTGCTTTATTGCTGGGGCACCTGATAAGGAGCCTGTGTGGTGGTTTGGCGGTGGTTTTGACTTAACGCCTTACTATGGCGTTGATGAAGATTGCAGACACTTTCATCAAACGGCTAAAGATGCACTAGATCCTTTTGGAGACTCGCTCTATCCTCGCTTTAAGAAATGGTGCGATGAATACTTTTACTTAAAGCATCGTGAAGAACCCCGTGGCATTGGCGGTGTATTTTTTGATGACTTTAATGAGTTAGGTTTTGAGAAAAGCTTTGCAATGACTCGCGCAGTCGGTGATGCGTTTATCAACGCCTACCTACCCATTGTGGAGAGGCGTTATAAAGACTCTTTTACTGCCGAAGAAAAGTCATTCCAAGAATATCGCCGTGGTCGCTATGTGGAATACAACCTCATCTTTGATCGTGGCACTATCTTTGGTCTGCATTCTGGTGGGCGTACTGAATCTATCTTGATGTCGATGCCGCCAGTGGTGCAGTGGCGTTACAACTGGCATCCAGAGCCAGGCACGCCCGAGGCCAAGCTCTATGACTATTACCTCAAACCACGTGATTGGTTAGCTTGAGCACTACAGAAATCAGTTCTCGTAAACGCATCGGTATTTTGGGTGGTACCTTTGACCCGCCTCATGTAGGTCATTTAAAGCTTGCAACGCATTTTGCAAAACTTTTTCATCTTGACGCTCTGTTATTTGTGCCTAGCGGAGAGCCGTGGCAAAAAGGTACCGGCATTACTTCTGCGCAGACTCGCTATCAATTAACTGAGGCCGCTGGCATCGATCTAGCGAGAGCATTTCTGTATCTGAAGATTCCGACTCAAATTGGGATTGATCGAATTGAAATCGATCGCGTAGGGCCAAGTTATGCGATTGATACTGTCAAGGCATTAAGAGATCGATTTGGCAGTGATGCCAGCCTCATTTGGTTGATGGGTGCCGATTCACTAAATTCGCTCCCAAGCTGGAATTCTTGGAATGAGCTGCCAAATTATGTGAATTTCGCTGTGGCAAGCAGACCCCATCATGAACTCGAGACAAATGGAAACGCCAAAGTAAAAGAATTGCTCCTCAATCACCAAACCATGGATCCGAGTGCCCTTGAAAACCAAGCATTTGGCCTCATCTATATTGATGAAACACTAGCAGTAGATCTTTCTTCAACCAAGCTGAGAGAACAGCTTAAAACTGCTCGTAATTCGATTGAGGCTGAAGCCATTCCATCTCAAACCCTCAAGCTCATTCACAATTTAGGCTTGTATCAGTAATCAAGCTAAGATCGCACACAACAGTAGAATAATTAACGATATGGACTTAAAAAAATTACAGCGCGTGATCATTGATGCCTTAGAAGATGTAAAGGCGCAAGATATCCGCGTATATGACACCACCAAACTGAGCGAACTATTTGATCGCGTCATTATTGCGACCGGTTCAAGCAATCGCCAAACTCGATCTTTGGCCATGTCTGTCAAAGAAGAGGTGAATGCCAAAGGCGGCGAAGTGATCTCGATTGAAGGCCTAGAGACTGGTGAATGGGTATTGGTGGATTGCGGCGATATCGTAGTACATATTTTGCAACCGATGTTGCGCTCCTACTATCAGCTGGAAGGTATGTGGGGTGCCAAACCCGTGCGTGTGAAATTGGCTGGTGACAAAGGTCTTGTTAAAGCAAGCGAGCCTGACGAAGAGTAATTTGCATCCTGCCAATGCGTTTAAACATTGTTTCTGTTGGTCACAAAATGCCAGACTGGGTTGCTACCGCAACACAGGATTACATCAAACGCATGCCCGCCGATTGCAGTATTGACATTAAAGAAATTAAACCAGATCTCACTCCTGCTAAAGAAGCCGTAAAGATTATGGCGGCGATTCCAAAGGGGTCACGCATCATAGCTTTAGATGAGCGGGGCAAAGATCAAACTACACAGAACTTAGCTACTCAATTGGCCAATTGGCGCCAAGAAGGTTTTGACATCACATTCCTGATTGGCGGTGCCGATGGCTTAGATGCCGACCTCAAAAAGAACGCACAAGCCATGTGGAGACTATCTAGCTTAACAATGCCTCATGCAATGGCAAGAGTCCTCCTTGTTGAACAACTCTATCGCGCCTGGACCATTCTGCAAGGCCACCCCTACCATCGAGAGTAAATTTTTGAGTGACTTTATCTACCTCGCCTCACAAAGCCCTAGACGCCAAGAACTCTTAAAGCAAATTGGGGTGCGCTATGAAATGTTGCTTCCCACACCTGATGAAGATTCCGAGAGTATTGAAACTCCACTGCCCCATGAAAAAGCACGTGACTATGTCAAACGCGTCACATTAGCAAAAGCCTCATTAGCGCTCGTACGATGGAAAAAGAGTGGTTTACCTTGGGCACCTATTCTCTGTGCCGATACCACGGTGAGCCTGCCAAATCATCCTGATGGTGAAATCTTAGGAAAACCTATTAATGCGGATGATGCCTACCGAATTCTAAAAATGCTGAGCGGTAAAACCCATGAAGTATTAACGGCTATTGCCCTCATCAGCAATCCAAAAGAAACACCAAATTGCGTGGTCCAGATTTCAGAAGTGGAATTCGCGAATATCTCCTCGGCACAAATTAATGCCTATATTGCCAGCCAAGAGCCTTTTGGCAAGGCTGGCGCCTACGGCATCCAAGGCAGCTCTAGCGCATTTATCGCCAAGATCAATGGGAGTTATAGCGGTATCATGGGGCTTCCGCTCTATGAAACCGCCCAACTACTAGATCACGCGCGAATTACCCGTATATGAATGAAGAAATTCTAATTAATATCACCCCGCAAGAAACGCGCGTTGCACTCATTCAACAAGGTGCGGTTCAAGAACTGCAGATTGAGCGCACCCGTCAAAGGGGTATTGTTGGCAATATCTATCTAGCGAAGGTTGTTCGAGTTCTACCAGGCATGCAATCTGCCTTTATCGAAATCGGTCTTGAGCGCACTGCGTTTATGCATGTGGCAGACATCACCCAAAACAATCCGCAGGCTCAAATTGAGAAGTTATTGTTTGAAGGTCAAACCTTGTTAGTGCAAGTCTTAAAAGATCCACTTGGCACCAAGGGTGCTCGTCTAACCACCCAACTGAGCATTGCTGGTCGCAATCTCGTTTACCTGCCCCCAGCAGGCACTGATGTCGCCACCGAGAAATATATTGGCGTATCTCAACGTATCGACCAACCAGAGGAACGCGAGGCAATCAAAGCGCGTTTAGCAGGTTTAATGGCAGAAGATGAAAAAGGTGGAATTATCGTGCGCACCAGCGCCCAAGATGCCACCGATACTGAATTACAGCACGATATGCATTACCTCAGAACTACCTGGGAAAGCATTCGTGAGGCCATGAAGCACAAGGCTGCACCAAGTCTTTTATATCAAGATCTCAGTCTTGCAGAACGCGTATTGCGCGATGTTGCTGGCGAGGAAACGACTCAAATTCGGGTGGACTCAGCAGAGAATTTTGAAAAACTCAAAGGCTTTGCCAATCTGTATATGCCCAACCTTTTGAGTAAATTAACTCTGCATCGTGGTGAACGCGCCCTCTTTGATTTATTCGATGTCGATGCTGAAATCAATAAAGCACTTGGTCGCAGAGTGGACCTCAAGTCTGGCGGCTACCTCATGATTGATCAGACAGAGTCCATGACAACGATTGATGTGAATACTGGTAGTTATGTTGGCGCCCGTAATTTAGACGACACTGTCTTTAAAACCAATCTGGAGGCTGCCCAAGCAATTGCGCGTCAATTACGCTTACGTAACCTTGGCGGCATCATCATCATCGACTTCATAGACATGATCAGCAAAGATCATCAAGAAGCAGTTCTAAATGAATTAAAACGCAATCTTGAGCGAGACCACGCCCGCACCTCAGTAAGCGATTTCTCTGCCTTAGGTTTGGTAGAGATGACACGCAAACGCACCCGTGAGTCACTGGCTCATATTACCTGCGAGCCCTGCCCCACTTGCACGGGCAAAGGCGAGATTAAAACTGCGCAGACGATCTGCTATGAGATTTTGCGAGAAATTGTGCGTGAGCACCGGCAATTTAATCCACGTGAATTTAGGATCGTGGCCGCACCCGATGTGATTGATCTTTTCTTGGAAGAAGAAAATCAATTTTTAGCGCAGCTAGGTGACTTTATTGGCAAACCAATCACCCTCCAAGCAGAAGGTAGCTTTCGCCAAGAACAGTACGATATCGTTCTGAGTTAGTTCTATGACGTATTACGCGTTCGCAAACTGAATGCGATGGAGATTAGCGTATAAACCGTCTTGCTTGATCAACTCTTCGTGTGAGCCATTCTCCACAATACGTCCATGCTCAAGTACCACGATACGATCTGCATGCTCAATCGTTGAAAGTCGATGGGCAATCACTAAAGTAGTTCTGCCTGCCATCAAGCGCTCTAAGGCATCTTGCACCTGACGCTCTGACTCTGAGTCTAAAGCAGAGGTAGCCTCATCCAAAATCAAGATAGGCGCATTCTTATAGATTGCCCTAGCAATGGCTAGGCGCTGGCGTTGTCCGCCAGATAGGCGGTTGCCGTTATCCCCCACCAAGGAATCAATACCGTCTGGAAGCTCACGAATCATGGCACTCAGATTGGCAGCCTCCAAAGCCTCCATGACACGTCCACGATCAATGCCCTTTTCATTAGTAGCGCCGTAAGCTACGTTAGCCGCAATCGTGTCATTAAACAAAATCACATCCTGACTTACAAATGCCATTTGTTTTCTGACATCAGCAAGGACGATATCTTCCAAAGGATGATCATCCAAATAAATATGCCCGCTAGTGGGCTTAAAGAAGCGTGGCAATAAATTGACTAAGGTTGACTTGCCTCCACCCGAGGGTCCAACAAAGGCGACGATTTCACCGGGCTTGATGTCGAGATTAATGTTACTGAGGGCATCCTTGCGGCCTTGCTCTTGTTGATAAGAGAAGCCTACATTTTCAAATCGGATTGCGCCTTTAGCTTTATCTAAAGAACGCATATTCAGGCGACGCTCTTCCGCCTCTTCAAATGGCTGATCCATTAAACCAAAAATCATCTCAGCTGCGGTAAGCCCGCGTTGCAATGGCTGATTGATATCTGCCAAATGCTTTAAAGGAGAAATCACCAACATCATCGCCGTAATAAAGGCAGCGAACCCACCAACGGTAGTCCCTTCTGTGGCAGACTGCATCAATGCGATCACCAAAACGATTGATAAGGCCATTGAGGCAATTAACTGGGTAATTGGCTGGTTTAAACCCCCTGCGACTGCAGACTTTAAAGCAAATTGACGTAAACGCTCAGCCTTTTGCATAAAGCGATTCATTTCATATTCATGCGCACCATGAACCTTCACAATTTTGTAACCAGCAGCAGACTCTTCTACGATGTATGCCAACTCGCTTGTTAAGTTTTGTTGCTCTCGGTTGAGCGATCTCAAGCGTCGATTAATCTTGCTCATAATGAAAGCAATGACTGGGAAGATAAATAAGACAACAAGTGTTAACTTCCAGTTCAGATAAATCAGATATCCCATCAAACCAACCACTGTTAATGAGTCTCGTACCAAACTAATTAACATGCCACCCATAATTGACAGCACATTATTGACTTCAAACACTACTGCATTGATTAAGCTCGATGCAGAATTTTTCTGAAAGAATGTTGTGCTGGCATGCAGCAATGTCTGGAACATTTGTTCACGGAGTTTGAGGAGAACCGCATTGATCACGCGGGTCAGCAAATAGTTTGATAAGAATTGCGCCAAACTTCGTACCAAAGCCAATCCAACCAAAAACACTGGCACTTGCCAGAGCTTGCTGTTGAGCTGACCAGTGAAGCCACGGTCTAATAAGGGCTTCATCAGAGCGGGTATAGATGTCTCGGCAGCAGCAACCACCGCCATAGCCAGTAAAGAACCCACAATCAGCCCAATATGGGGTTTTAGGTAGGTAATTAAGCGATTTAGTGCGGTACGGTCTTGAGCATTCATATAATGAATTATGCCCACCTTATCCGCCATACTCATCACCCGCAACGAAGAGGCCAATTTAGAGGACTGTCTAGCCTCCCTGGATGGGATTGCCCAGCAGATCGTGGTGCTTGACACCAATAGCACCGACCGCACCCTGGAAATCGCCCAAAAACACGGCGCTACCATCGCCCAACCCCCAGATTGGCCTGGTTTTGGTCCTCAAAAGAACCGAGCCTTAGATTTAGCCACGGGCGACTGGATTCTCTCACTAGATGCCGATGAGCGCCTAACGCCAGCCTTGAGATCGGAGATCTTGACCGCTATTCACCATAGCGCCCATGTGGATTGCTTTGCCATCCCTAGACTATCCTGGTATTGTGGCCGATTTATACGCCACTCGGGGTGGTCGCCAGATTATGTTGACCGTTTATTCAAACGGGGGACTGCTCGCTTTTCCGATGATTTAGTCCATGAGAGACTGATTCCGAATGGCTCAGTTGCCAAATTAGAAAACCCCATGCTGCATTACAGCTTTATGAATTACTCTCAAGTACTACAAAAGCTGGATCGTTACTCAACGGCCTCAGCCGAACAAGCATTTGCCAAAGGCAAAACTAGCAGCCCCTTAAAAGCGGTATTGCATGGTGTTTGGGCTTTTATACGCACTTACTTTATTCGCGCTGGATTCTTAGATGGTAGCCAGGGATTTGCACTAGCTATCTCTAATAGCCAAGGCACCTACTACCGCTATATCAAGCTGTGGCACCTCAATCAGGAAGCGCGTAAATGATTTCGATTTTGTTGGCCACTTACAACTGGCCACAAGCGCTAAAGCTTTGCCTCCAATCCCTAGAAACTCAAACAGATCGAGATTTTGAAATCATCATTGCTGATGATGGCTCTACCAGTAGCACCAAAGATCTTATCGATACCTTTAAGGCGCAATCGAGTCTTCCGATCACCCATTTGTGGCAAGAAGATCAGGGTTTTCGTAAAGCCAAAATCCTAAATCAAGCAATTGAAAATGCCAAGGGAGATTACTTAGTATTTTTGGATGGCGACTGCATTGTTCAACCGGACTTTGTGGCGCAACATCGCGCTCTTTCGCAAAAGGGATTTCTCGTAACCGGCAGTCGGGTTTTGTTGAATGAGCAATTAACGCGCGAGCTAACAGATTCTGATAGCTGGAATTACAAAGCATTCCAATCCCATCTTTTGCGATATCGCTTTGCTGGTCAGATCAATAAATACTGGCCGCTCAAAATTAAACTGGGTGATGGTCATTGGCGCATCTATAAAAAATTTGTGTGGCGACGTATTAAGGGTTGCAATATGGCTTGTTGGAAAGCTGATGCTCAGGCAATTGGCGGCTTTGATGAAACCATGACTGGTTGGGGTCATGAGGACGCAGACTTTGTTTTCCGCTTGCAGCATAACCATATCAAAAGAAAATCGGGATCATGGGCAACAGAAGTGCTTCATCTCTTCCACAAAATACATGATCAAAGTAATGCTGCTGAGAATGCCCGTCGAGTTCGTGAAAAAATTCTTGCTAAGGCCCTCTGAATACAAACGCTATGAAGTCCTTTTCTAACTTCAAACCGAAAAAAGTATTATTTATTGCCACTCGGCAAATTGGTGACGTACTTGTCACGACCCCATTAATTAGCAAAGCACGAGAGCTCTGGCCTGAGGCAGAGTTTCATTTTCTGGGCTACAAGGGCAAGATGGATATGCTTAAAGGCAATCCAGATATTGGGCAAATCATTGAGACATCGGATCGCCCTGGCTTTGCCGAATATCTCTCATTATTTAATCGCCTTTTTCAACGCTATGACCTCGCATTTGTTACTCAACCTAGCGATAGAGCCTATCTATATGGCTTAGTTGCAGCCTTTCGTAGGGTTGGCGTCCTTGGAGGGCATCCTCAGGGTAAGCAAAGTGCATCTGGAGATAGAGTCCAGCAACAAAATGCCTGGAAGAAATTTATTTCAATGCATACGATTAATGTCGATTATTTCAATCAACATGTCATTACTGAAAAATTACGTTTGCTTGAAGCATTCGTTAAGGAGCCATCTCAATTATTTTCAAAGCCCATTAATGTCACTCCACCCGTTGGTGAAGCATTAACCCCCGTCATTACCAGTCAACTCACACAATCCTATGTAGTTTTGCATCCCGGCCCACTGACAGCCTATAAACGTTGGCCACTGGCGCATTGGCAAGCACTCATCACTCATTTAGTTCAGCGTGGACTTCAAGTGGTTCTTAGTGCATCCCCTGCTAAACAAGATTTACAACTCAACCACGATATTCTGTCTTTGCTGAACGATGACGTACGTACTCAGGTAATTGATACCGCAGGTAAGCTCTCCATCCCACAAGCTGGCTCCCTACTCAGAAATGCAGTGTTATTTATTGGGGTTGATACATCCATTACCCATTTAGCTGCAGCTTGCAATATCCCCACAATTACCTTATTTGGGGCTACACCGCCCACCAACTTTGGCCCTTGGCCCAATGGCTTTATTGGCAAACAACCCTATCAATTACGTGCCCGCACCCAAACGGTTGGCAATATTACGATCTTGCAAGGCCCCGGGGAATGCGTTCCATGTCGTAAAGCAGGTTGCTTAGATCGCGCTGACAGCAATAGTGAGTGTCTTGACTTGCTAGAGCCCAATCAAGTGATTGCCGCAGTAGAAAAAATCTTAGGTTAAAGTAATTCAGCCTAGTGATTTTGACTCAGTGATACTGAACCTGAACAGGGTCTTTTTGTTTGACGCCCAATAGTTGATTGAGGCTATGCAAGCAGGCGTCATCAGGATAGATACGCATCTCTTCCGGAAATTGCACCAAGCAAGCACCCCCACTCGTCGTCACCGCAGCAGTTAACACCAGACCTTTGACACCATCATTGGCACTTGGACTGGCGACTCCCGGAGCGCCTAATTTTGGATCACGCGTGCGGTTAGACATCAAGTACGGGCCAATTTGATTGCGCAGCATACGAACATCAACCGCAGGGTCAAGATTGACATGAATATTGCGAGCAAATCGCATACGTGCACCAGTGATATCCATCACTGCTTCCGAAACAATACGCATACCACCCGAGAACTTATCTGGCGTGACGTTCACTTTGGCAATCAATAACTCATCTTCTTTAAGCCAAGAGCGATTCGGTTCATAGACTTCGCTATACAAGGTGATCTCTGAGGCGGCCGTTCCATCATCAATGGTTGCGATCATCATGCGGCCACGCTGACCAGTGAGCATGCGTGCAGAAGTAATGATTCCTGCAATCAACTGATCTTTACCTTCGGTAATTTTTGCCAATGGCTGACGAATGAAATGGGACGTTTCTTCACGATAGGCATCAAACATATGGCCGGTAAGACAAAGTCCTAAAGCGGTTTTTTCTTCTTGCAGTCGCTTCTTTTCAGACCAAATAGGTTCGCGCACTAGCTCTGGAAGATGGCGATGATCTTCGCCAGCTACCTCAAACAAGCTCACCTGATGAATCGACGCTTCCGCTTGCTCGGCCGCCTCAATTGCTCTAGCCAAGGAGGCCAATAGCGTTGATCGGATGTCATAGAGATTACCGCCAGCAGGCACCTGATCGCGATAGAGGCTATCAAAAGCACCTGCACGCATCAGAGCCTCAATCGCTCTACGGTTTACTTGTCTGCGATCTACACGGGCACAAAAATCAAATAAATCCTTAAATGGGCCGCCAGCTTCACGAGCCTTCACAATCACTTCAATGGCTGCTTCACCCGTACCTCTCACCGCCCCTAAGCCATATCGGATATGGCTAATTGGGGAATCTGGTGCCGCATCTGGCGCACGCAATGGGGTGAACTCATAAACGCCAGTATTGATGTCTGGCGAGAAGACCCGAATTTGATTTGCCAAGCAATCGTCATACAGAATCTTCACCTTATCGGTGTCATCCATTGCGAGTGATAAGTTGGCCGCCATAAATTCAGCGGGATAGTAAGCTTTTAACCAAGCAGTTTGGTAGGCCAGTAAGGCATAAGCAGCGGCGTGAGACTTGTTAAATCCATATCCTGCAAAACGCTCCATCAAATCATAAATCTCATTGGCTTTAGCTTCAGAGATACCACCTGCTTTTGCACCTTCACTGAAGATTTTGCGATGTTGGGCCATCTCTTCTGGCTTTTTCTTACCCATCGCACGGCGCAACATATCGGCGCCGCCAAGAGAGTAGCCACCAATCATCTGCGCCATCTGCATGACCTGCTCTTGGTAAACCATAATGCCGTAGGTCTCACGCAAAACAGGCTCAATACGGGGATCTGGATACTCTACCTTTTGACGACCGTGCTTACGCTCAATAAAGTCTGGGATCAAATCCATTGGGCCTGGACGATATAAAGCCACCAAAGCAATGATGTCCTCAAAGCGGTCTGGCTTAGCTTCACGAAGCATGCCTTGCATGCCGCGACTTTCAAGCTGGAACACAGCGACGGTATTCGCTTTCTTTAAAACCTCAAAAGCCTTCTCATCATCAAGCGGAATATCGCTGATGCTCCAATCTTTACGATCGGCATGTAAGGCTTTAATCCAACGCTCTGCTGCTGCCAAGATGGTCAGCGTGGTTAATCCCAAGAAATCAAACTTCACCAAGCCAATAGCTTCAACATCATCTTTATCAAACTGACTGATGACGGAGCTACTGTCTTGATCTTTAGTTTCTTGTGTATAGAGTGGACAAAAATCGGTTAAGCGGCCAGGCGCAATCAACACACCACCTGCATGCATACCGACGTTACGGGTCATACCCTCTAATTGCTCCGCCAATGAAAGCAACTGACGCACTTCATCTTCATTCTTTTCGCGCTCGGCCAGCTGCTTCTCTTCCTTCTTCGCCATGTCAATCGTCATGTATTGACCAGGCTTGTTAGGCACTAACTTGGCAATACCATCCACGAAGTTATAGCCCTGCTCTAACACTCGACCCACATCTCGAATCGCCGCACGCGCAGCCATGGTGCCGAAGGTAGCAATCTGACTTACCGCATCTTTACCGTATTTATCTTTGACGTACTGAATCACGCGATCGCGCCCATGCTGACAGAAGTCGATATCAAAGTCAGGCATGGATACGCGCTCAGGATTAAGAAAGCGCTCAAAGAGCAAGTTGTAACGCAAGGGGTCTAGATCAGTAATACCCAATGAGTAGGCCACCAAAGATCCTGCGCCTGAACCGCGACCAGGACCTACTGGTACCCCGTTATTTTTTGCCCAGTTAATGAAGTCGGCCACAATCAAGAAGTAGCCAGGGAATCCCATTTGCGAAATGGTCTTCGCTTCAAATATCAGGCGCTCGCGATAGCGCGGCATCTCTTTAGCACGTTCTTCTGGATCGGGGAAGTTACGCTCCATATGACGCTCAAGACCAGCCTCAGATTGCGCCAAAAGATATTCATCAAGGGTAATACCTGAAGGCGTTGGAAAATCTGGCAATCGTGGCTGACCCAAAACCAGCGATAAGTTACAACGCTTCGCAATCTCAACAGAATTTGCCAGCGCTACCGGCAAATCCGCGAAACGTTTTTCCATCTCTTCCTGCGTCAAGAAATACTGCTCTTCATTAAATTTTTTTTGACGCCGTGGATTACCGAGTAACTCGCCTTCAGCAATGCAGACACGAGCCTCATGCGCAATGAAATCACTCTTTTGCATAAATTGCACGGGGTGCGTCGCCACGACTGGTAAATCCAACTGACTCGCTAACTGGCATGCTAACTGCAACTGTCTTTCATCTTGTGGGTGTCCACCACGTTGCACCTCAAGATAAAAAGCACTGGGGAAGATTTTTTCAAAGCGCTTAATGGCTTTTTTAGCCTGCTCCTGTTGACCCGCCAATAAAGCCGTACCCACTTCACCCATGCGCGCACCTGAAAGCGCGATCAATCCATAAGCAAGTGTTCTTTTCGCAGTCTTATCCTCTGCTTTTGCGGCAGGCTCACTAAACCATGACAAATCAACTTCAGCGCGACCGCGATTTTGATTATCTAAAGAAGCTCGAGATAGAAGCTGACAAAGATTTAAGTATCCCGAATGATTTTGCACCAGCAAAAGGAGTCGATGAGGCTGATCTGGATCTTGTGGATTACTGACCCATACATCCGCACCTGCGATGGGCTTAATACCTCCGGAACGCGCAGCGGTATAGAAACGCACCAAACCAAATAGATTGCTCAGATCGGTAATCGCCAGAGCGCCCATCTCATCTTTAACCGCCGCAGCCACCGCATCGTCGATGCGCACCGTCCCATCCGTAATGGAAAATTCAGAATGGACGCGAAGATGTACAAAACGGGGTGAAGCCATGAGATGATTTTAGCTGTGTCCAAGCTCAAAAACCCCCCATCCCCAGCCGACGGCTATCGCGGGCGATTTGCCCCATCGCCGACAGGGCCACTCCACGCTGGATCCTTAGTTGCGGCTTTAGGAAGTTGGTTAGATGCCCGTGCAAATGGGGGTCAATGGCTCCTCAGAATCGAAGACATCGACACTCCAAGATGCGTTCCAGGCGCTGACTTGCAAATACAAGCCCAATTGCATGCCTGTGGTCTTTTTTGGGATGAGGAAGCAAGTTATCAATCTAGACGACAAGAACACTATCAAGCGGCTTTTAGACGCCTTAATACATTAGGCTGCCTTTATTCATGCTCCTGCTCAAGGCAAATGATTGCAAATACCTTAGCAGCGGCAGGTGTTCATACACCACGCAATCAAGAAATGGTTTATCCAAGAACCTGTAGACCATCTCAGATGAAACCCAATTCAGATGAATTTTTAGGCGAAACCAAAAAAGCATGGCGCATCGCCCTTCCTGAAAATTGCCAGATTCAGTTTGAAGATCTTTCCCTCGGCATACAAGGCCAAGACCTCTGTCAGGAAGTGGGTGATTTTGTTTTGCGCAGAAACGATGGATTATTTACCTATCAACTTGCCGTAGTTGTTGATGATGCGCAGCAAGGCATTACCCATATTGTTCGTGGCCAAGACTTACTAAACAACACCGCTAGGCAGATTTATTTACAAAATCAATTAGGCTACCCAACCCCAAGCTATCGCCACCTTCCATTGGCGCTAGATGCAAATGGTGAAAAGCTCAGTAAACAAACGCTAGCCAGTTCAATCAATACTGAAAGCGATCAAAGTGTCCTTGCCGAACTTCGCAAAGCCGGAGAACACCTTGGCTTGCGCGACTTGCCTGATGGGGGTACCACTATTGCAGAGTGGTTGTTAGCGGCTACAAAAGCTTGGAGGGATGTAACAGCGAACACGCAGCCTAAAGACTAGGTCTTAAGGCTGGGTTACTTTTTCTTAAAGCCGCCAAGCAAGGCGCCTACCGCAGGCTTGGCAGGAGTGATGCCTGCTCTTTTGGCTTCGGGCAACTGAGCTGCTTGTACTGAATCTACATTCGCAGATTTTGGTGCACCGCCGGGTTCATAAGGCTTGTAGAAGAATGGGTCGGTGATTTGGCCCGGGGTGGATTTCACATCAGGCAGTGGCGCTACTTCCAGTTTGCGTTTCATTAATTTCTCGATGTCATCGAGTAAACGCTTCTCGCTGTCATCCACTAAAGCAATGGCATCACCTTTACTGCCAGCACGACCGGTACGACCAATGCGATGAATAAAATCTTCAGCATTAAATGGCAGCTCATGATTAATCACGCATGGCATATCTGGAATATCCAAGCCACGTGCTGCAACGTCTGTTGCTACCAGAGCTTCAATTGCGCCCGACTTAAACGCCTCTAGAGTTAAGGTGCGTTCACCCTGACTCTTATCACCATGAATCGCGCCAGCCTTGATGCCATCACGCTCTAGGGCACGTGCTAATTTAGCGCAACCTAGACGGCTATTAGTAAAGATGATGCATTGACGCGATAAGCCTTGTCGTGTGCGATTCTCCAAAACCTTCACAATCGCACGCTGCTTATCCATTGAAGACACTAAATGTACTACCTGCTTCACCGTATCTGCTGCGGCGTTTTGTCTTGCCACTTCTACTGTTACGGGTGAACGCAAATAGCTTTGCGCCAACTTCTTAATCTCTGGTGAGAAGGTTGCAGAAAACAATAAAGTTTGGCGTTGCGCCGGAATCAAATTAATGATGCGCTGCAAGTCAGGCAAGAAGCCCATGTCGAGCATGCGATCTGCTTCATCTAGCACCAATAACTCTACCTGTGACAAATTCGCCACCTTGGAGCCGATGTGATCTAGCAAGCGACCTGGCGTAGCGATCAAAATTTCTACGCCATTACGCAAGACTTGCACTTGATCTTTCATATCCACGCCGCCATAGACCACGGCAGTGCGTAAATCCGTATGTTTGGAATAACTTGCAGCGTTATCTGCCACCTGAACAGCCAACTCACGTGTTGGTGTTAGCACTAATGCGCGAATGGGGTGACGTGCTGGTGATGCACTATTGCTCGCATGACGCAAAATCTTTTGAATAATCGGCAATACAAAGGCGGCTGTCTTACCCGTTCCCGTCTGAGCTGCGCCCATCAAATCACTTCCCGCTAGTACGTGGGGAATTGATTGCGCTTGAATCGGTGTTGGGTTGTTATAACCCTGTTCGGCTACCGCTTTTTGAATCAGCGGATCTAAACCAAAATCAGCAAAAGTGATTGTTGCTGTAGGGCTGGCAGCAGTTGCTGCGCCAGACCCTGTTGATGAATTGATATCAGTAGTAGTATTTGTCAAGGTAACTTACAGAATGGCCGCGATGCCCGCCTTAGCAGTCTCAGCATCTTCGGACGATTTAACGCCGGAAACGCCGACTGCGCCGATGGTAAACCCATTTACCTCGATATTGACCCCACCCTCTAACATGCCAGCAATATGCGGTGCAGATAAGAAGGAAGTACGACCATTGTTAATGATTTCTTCGTAAACACGGCTTTCGCGCTTACCCATTGCGGCTGTACGCGCTTTTTCTTGCGCAATATATGCAGAAACAGGAGCACATCCATCTCGACGAATTAAGCCCAACATATGGCCACCATCATCACAAACCGCAATTGTCACTGCCCAGTTATTCGCAGCTGCATGCTTATTCGCAGCGTCCAAGATTTTTTGAACATCTGCTTGTGTGAGGTAAGGTTTAGTTGCCAACATGTTAAATCCTTTTTTAAATACGTTTGTCTCGAATATGTTTTATTTGATGAAAATATCATCTTTACAAGTGCTTGAATTATAAAGGGTGTAGCCAGACTCAAATCTACAAGCCCCGCTACACCCCATTCCCAAGCCTGAAATGGATTACTTCAGGAACTCCTGGGCAGCAACTACGCCACTAGCCTTAGGTTTGTAGCCCATTGCGCCCAAGCTCATTTCCACACCACTCAATGCGGCCATTAAGCTCAACTCATTGCAATCACCCAAGTGTCCAATACGGAATGCTTTGCCTTTAATCTTGCCAAGACCGGTACCCAAAGAGAGATTGAATTTCTCAAGCGCATGTTTACGTAAGACATCCGCATCCATGCCTTCAGGTACAGCAATACAAGTTAATACAGGTGAATAACAATCTTTATCTTGACACTGAATTTCTAGTCCCCAAGCATTTACCGCTGCACGACATGCAGCAGCTAAGCGTTGATGACGTGCAAAGATATTATCTAAGCCTTCAGCCATCATCATGTCCATGGCTTCATGTAAGCCATACATCAAATTGGTGCTTGGAGTAGTTGGCCAATAACCATTTTTATTGGACTCTAGAATTTCATCCCAAGCCCAATAGGACTTTGGAAAAGTGTTGCGCTTACTTGCCTCAATTGCCTTTGGTGATAATGCGTTAAAGCCAATGCCAGGCGGCAACATCAAACCCTTCTGAGATCCAGATACCGTCACATCAGCGCCCCACTTGTCGTGCTCATAATCTGCTGAACCCAAGCCAGACACGCTATCCACTAACAATAGAGCAGGATGCTTAGCGGAATCAATCGCTTTGCGAACAGCAGCAATATTAGAAGTAACACCAGTAGAGGTTTCGTTATGTACTACGCAAACGGCCTTAATCTCGTGTTGCGTATCTTTACGTAAACGCTCTTCGATCACTGAAGCATCAACACCCCAACGCCAAGTATCTTGCCCTGGCTTACCAACTACCTCAACATCTAAGCCGAGACGTTTTGCTAATGCACGCCATAGGTTTGCAAATTGGCCAGTCTCGTAGAAAAGAACCTTGTCACCAGGATTAAGAACGTTTACTAAAGCACCTTCCCATGAACCAGTTCCGGATGCGGAATAAATAATGACGGGTTGCTCAGTTTTAAAAATTTTCTTGATGCCTTCTAGCACCTGCAAACCAAATGCGCCAAATTCAGGGCCACGATGGTCGATGGTTTGGTAGCTAATGGAACGCAGTACACGGGATGGAACAGGGCTTGGCCCAGGAATATGTAAAAAATGGCGCCCTGATGCATGGTTATCAAGTTTCAACATGGTTTGTCTCGCTATTGATCAGTTTTATGGGTTTAAGAACTTAAAAGGGAACTTTGACGCTAGTGTATGCCAATTTTTAGGAATTTTCCATTTTGTATACAAAACATTTTAATTTAAATGCGTAAATATGCCTTATTTATGCTTTATTATAGCTTATTGACTATTTTGTATACAAATTTAGGATTCCAGAATCATGGCAAACGACACGCTAAATTCCCAGAATCTTCACGAAGCCACCTTCCAGAAGCTCCGCTCTTTATTAGTGGAAGGCAAGATCGCGCCCGGCAGCAAACTCAATGAACGGGAATTGGCTGAAAGTCTGAATGTTTCTCGGACACCGATTCGGGAAGCAATTCGTCGCCTAGCAGCAGATGGTTTAGTGGAGCTCATTGCCAATCGTGGCGCCATTGCTGTGCAACTCTCTCTTGAAGACGTTATTCATACCTTTGATGTCATTGCCGATCTTGAAGGATTCTCTGGAGAATTGGCAGCCAACAATATTAGTGATGCCACCCTCTCTGAATTAGAAGCCCTCCAATATGAAATGATGGCTTCCTATGCTCGTAGAGATTTATCAAGCTACTACCAGCTCAATCTGCGCATTCATCATCTGATCAATCAAGCGGCGAATAATCCAGTCCTCTCTCGCTTATTTACCCAAGTCAATGCCCGCATTGAGGCTTTACGTTTTCGCTCAAATCAAGATGGAGTGAAGTGGGAGAAAGCCGTTGAAGAGCATCAAGAGATGTTAGATGCACTCAAGGCTAGAGATAGTAAGCGTATGCGTAAGATCATGATGCAACACGTTCACAACAAGCGCGACGTTGTTGTGCAATTACTCAAATCAGAAATGCATACAGAGGCAAGCGAGTCAATCGAGGCAATCAAATCATGAATAAACCCCTCCATAAAGAACTCCTGATGGATACTGCTCTGTTGGCTAAGCGCTTGCGCCAGGAGACCTCTGGCGAAGTCATGACCGATAGCGCAAGTCGTGGTCGTTATGCGACCGATGCGTCTATATATCAAGCCATGCCAATTGCGGTTTTCATACCAAAGACCGCAGAAGATATCGCTAGCGCAATACAAATTGCAGCAGAAATGAAAGTACCCGTGCTGCCTCGCGGTGGTGGTACTAGTCAATGTGGCCAAACTACTGGCGCTTCATTGGTGATTGATAACACCAAGTACTTTCGCAATGTTCTCAATCTTAATATTGATAAAGGCTATGTAGAAATAGAGCCTGGCATAGTGCTTGACCATTTAAATGCTTCACTGAAGCAATATGGTCTTTGGTATCCAGTGGATGTCTCTACTGCTGCGCAAGCAACTATTGGGGGTATGGCTGGCAATAACTCTTGCGGCAGTCGTTCAATTGCCTACGGCAATATGGTGCATAACGTATTAGGTATTGATGCTTGGTTAGCAGATGGTCAAGTTGCGCAATTTGGCAACTATGCCAATAGTTCTGGTGCAGCTAAGCAACTGGGTGATTTTGTCAAAGGTCTTGCCCATACTCTACAACCTGAAATCGAGACCCACTTCCCTAAAGTACTCAGACGAGTTGCTGGTTACAACCTCGATATCTTCCACCCACAAAGTGAACTTCCCTACACTCAAGATGGCAGCGTCAATCTCGCACATCTCTTAGTGGGTAGCGAAGGTACATTAGCGTATTTCAAATCCTTAAAGCTCAAGCTAGCGCCATTACCAAAGCACAAAGTGCTTGGCATCGTGAACTTTGCCAGCTTTTATAAAGCGATGGATAGTGCCCAGCATATCGTCAAACTCGGACCAACTGCAGTTGAGCTTGTCGATCGCACGATGATTGATTTGGCACGCAGCAATCCTAGCTTTAAGAAGACGATTGAGACTGCACTCATTGATCCTGCTGCGCCAACTCCTGAAGCCATTCTCTTGGTAGAGTTTTCTGGCGAAGCCCACGCCCCCTTACTTGAGAAACTCAAAGCCCTTCAAGAGCTCATGGGTGACTTAGGTTTGCCTGGCTCTGTTGTTGCCATGCCAGATGCCAGTTTGCAAAAAAATCTCTGGGAAGTACGTAAGGCTGGTCTCAACATCATGATGAGTCTGAAAGGTGACGGCAAACCCGTGAGCTTTATTGAAGACTGCGCCGTTCCCCTAGAGAGCTTAGCTGAATATACCCAGACTTTAACAGATGTCTTCTCTAAATATGGATCGCGCGGCACTTGGTATGCCCATGCATCTGTTGGCACGCTACATGTGCGCCCTATTTTGGATATGCGTCGTGATGGCGCACAGAAGATGCGCGCGATTGCGGAAGAAGCTTCAGCCTTGGTGCGCAAATATAAAGGTGCATACAGCGGTGAGCATGGTGATGGACTCTGTCGTGGTGAATGGATCTATTGGCAATTTGGACCGAAGATTACCGAAGCACTTGCGCAAATCAAACAGGCTTTCGATCCAAAGGGATTATTTAATCCCGGCAAGATCGTTGATCCACCTAAGATGGATGATGCAAGCAACTTCCGCTTTCCACCAAGTTATAGGGTTATTCCGTTGCAGCCCGCTTTAGATTGGTCTGCCTGGAATGTTCAAAATAATCCCGTCACAGAAGAAACCACCGCACCCGGTACGGGTGGCGACCCTGCGCAAGGTTTAGCCAAAGCAGTTGAGATGTGCAATAACAATGGCCATTGCCGCAAGTTCGATGCAGAGGTGATGTGCCCTAGTTATCGCGTGACTCGTGATGAGAAACACCTGACACGAGGAAGAGCTAATACCTTACGTTTAGCGCTATCCAATCAACTCGATCTGCAAGATGAGAGCTCACCTTTAGGCAGTGACGCTATTAAAGAGGTCATGGAGCTTTGCGTTAGTTGTAAAGCCTGTCGCCGTGAATGCCCTACTGGGGTTGATATGGCGAAGATGAAAATTGAGTTCTTGTCAGCCTACAAAAAACGGGTAGGTCACTCATTGCGTGATTTAGCTGTGGCTTATCTACCCAAATATGCATCCACAATTAGCAGCATTCCTTTGCTGCCATCATTACTCAACCTGCGCAATCGCATTACGCCTATCGCTAAGCTACAAGAATGGGTAATGGGCATCTCCGCACAGCGCAGTTTGCCTATATGGAAGAGCAATCATTTTTGGAAACAGAAGACTGCACATGCTTACCAATACACCCCAGCGCAATTAGCTAGCCAGAGTAATGGAGGTAAAGGGGTTGTATTGCTAGCAGACACCTTTAATACCTACTTTGAGGATGAAAATCTTCAGGCAGCCATCAAAGTTCTGGAGGCGGGTGGCTACAGAGTACATATTCCCTGTAAAAGTAAAAACAACCCAACAACTCAAAACACTTGTTCTAAAGAATTTTGCTGTGGCAGAACGTATTTAGCTGCAGGCATGGTTGATCAAGCAAAAGCGACATTGGGCGAGTTAGTTGATCACTTGGCACCCTACGCAGAGCAAAACATTCCGATTATTGGCCTAGAGCCCTCTTGTCTTTTCACCTTAAAAGATGAAGCACTCGTCATGGGTCTTGGTGAGTTAGCGGTAAATGTATCTAAACAAGCGCAACTACTAGAAGAATTTTTAGCAAATGAGGCCAAAGCCGGAAATCTCAAACTAAACCTAAAAGCAGCAAAGCAAGAAGTACTCTTTCATGGGCACTGTCATCAAAAGTCGTTTGCAGCAGTGACGCCCGCATTGGAATTACTCAAACTCATTCCTAATGCGCAGCCCAAACTGATTGAATCATCATGTTGCGGTATGGCAGGCAGCTTTGGTTATGAAGCCGAACATATTGAGGTATCTAAGCAAATGGCTGAAGCTAGCTTATTGCCTAATATTCGTAAATCACCAGATAGCTGGGTGGTTGCCGACGGCACCAGTTGTCGCCATCAGATTGCAGATGGCACCAATAGAGAAGCAGTGCATATCGCCAAAATATTGGCAGCACATCTGCAGTAAAAACCTTCAGTAAGCTTAGTGCATTACTCCGTAACCCACCATGAGCAGCGTGCCAGTCAATAAAGCTGGTACTAAGCGCTTAGTGGGTTTGGATACCATCACGCCAATACTCAGAGCGCAAATGAGTATACGTATCCATAAAGGTACTGTAGCCATCAATCCCAAGGGCATCACGATCAATCGAATGGTTAAAGCGGCAACCATCGCATAAGTCACTGCAGAGAGCCAACGAAAGATTTCGCTATCTTGGTTGATGCTATTAGAGAGTAAGACTCCAATTGCTCTACAGAAGTAAGTACCAAGACAGGCGCCTACTAGGGCGATCCAGAGACCCCATCCCGAGAGAGCATCAGCCATGTTATGTATTACATTCATTAGCCGATCACCCCTGCTCTCTTACGCAAGAACTTGCGGTCGATGAAGTAAGCCAAAGTGCCGCCAATGACGCCAGCTGTTAATAGACTGGTATCACGGTCAATAATAAAAAAGATAGGCCCTAAGATGCATCCCATCAAAATGGCAATACGATTAATCCAGGGCTTGACTTCAGTAAAGGTTAGTAAGAAGAACAGCGGGTTGATAAACACTAAACCCAAAGTTACTGCTGGTGGAACCATGCCTGCCAAATAAAAACCCAGAATCGTACCTGGAATTGAAATCAACCAGCAAAGCAATCCTAGACCTACAAAATAACTTAAGCGATGTTTCGCCTCAATCGAATGAAACTCCTTCATGGAGATGGCCCATGCGGTCATCGCCAATAAGTGCACTGAAGCATATAAATTACGATTACGATCTTTTTGATGAAACTGAGGAAAGAGTGTCACCGTCATCGTGACAAAACGAGTTGAGGTTAACGTAACTGCTAAGGCAATTGCTAAAACTGAGGAGCCAGTAATAGCCATCTCTAGAAGAACAACTTGACCTGGCAAGGCAAACATAAAAAATGTCGTGAAAGTGGTAAACCAAACATCAAAACCGTTGGTCTTGCCCATCGCACCAAAACCCACCATGCCTGCAAATAGAACCATTGCTGGGGCACCAGCTGCATCACGTATGCCCGACCAAAATGCATCGCTACGATTTTGAAAGCGTTGCACTATAGAAGTTTCGTTGGAGGACATGACGTGATTGTAAAAGCTAGGCTCAATCTTTGCTGTCTACACTTGCATTTATAGAAAGAGCCCAATTAATATGCTCAGCTACCAAAGCATCTGCACTAGCAATTGCATTTCTCAAAGCTTGTTGTATAGATTGCCTATCCTCATCGCTTACTTGTGGGCTAGCCAAGGCATTACCCAAGCCAACAGCAAGATTACGGCGCCAACGAGAGTAGCCAATGCGACGAATCGCGCTGCCTTCGTGGCGTTGATTAAATTCTGTTTCAGTCCATGACCAGAGCTCTAGTAAGCTAGCTTGACCCAAACCATGACGCTGTGCAAAATCAGGAAGCTGAGAACGTTTCGCAAATTTATTCCATGGGCAAATGAGCTGACAATCATCACAACCGTAGACACGATTACCCATCGCCCTGCGAAACTCTATTGGAATCGCCTCAGGGTTTTCAATCGTCAAATAAGAAATACACCGTCGCGCATCT
Source organism: Polynucleobacter sp. MWH-UH23A (assembly GCF_040409805.1). Taxonomy (NCBI): domain Bacteria; kingdom Pseudomonadati; phylum Pseudomonadota; class Betaproteobacteria; order Burkholderiales; family Burkholderiaceae; genus Polynucleobacter; species Polynucleobacter sp. MWH-UH23A. Next base: position 662,511 of record NZ_CP099572.1, on the reverse strand, counting down.
AACTGATATGGCGCGGTAATCGCTTGTGTTGGGCAGATATCGATACAGGATTGACAAGTACCGCAATGCGCTTCCTGAGGTTCATCCACCGGCAAGGGAATGTCGACTAAGATCTCGCCCAAGAAAAAGGTGGATCCTGATTCTCGATTAAGTAATAGCGTGTGCTTACCGCGCCAACCAAGTCCAGCTTTGCGCGCAAGCTCCACCTCCATCAACGGCGCTGAATCTGTAAACACGCGATAACCAAATGGCCCAATCTTTTCTTCGATAGCTTTTGCAAACTCCTGCAAACGATTGCGCAAGACCTTGTGATAATCGCGGCCCCGAGCATAGATCGAGACGGAAGCTTTTGTTGGGGTCTTTATGCCTTGCCACTCTGCATCGAGATCGATGTCAGGCGAAAGGTAGTTCATGGAAACGCAGATTACTCTGAGGGCTCCTGGTACTAGCAGTCCAGTATTTGCTCGTATATTCGCATGACGCTGCATGTAGTCCATGTGTCCATGGCGCCCTTCTGCCAACCACTCTTGGAGCTTTTGGCTGGCATCACCCAATACGGTATCGGTAATCCGCAGATCATCAAAGCCCAACTCTGTCGCCTTTACTCCCAGCCAAGCGCGCAGTGTAGCCGCATCTTTACCTGAAGCTTGGTCCGAAGAAGGGGCAGATAAAGACATATAAATAAAGAATGTAGCCGAATAATTGAATAAACTAGAACAATGGCCAAAATACCAGAACCACTGGACTTCATTACACATTATTGTAGGCAGGAAGCGGATACCGCTCAGCTTGCCCAGCGATTTGCCACCAGCATTCGTAAAGGGCTTGAGCAAAACCCCAAAAGCCATCTCAATATTGCTCTTGAAGGAGACTTAGGGGCAGGCAAAACTACCTTTGCTCGATATCTCATTCAGGGTTTAGGTTATCTAGGCAAAGTAAAGAGTCCCACCTACACCCTATGCGAGCCCTACTCACTTCAAGCTGACGCCACCCAATATTCTGCACATCACTTTGATCTCTATCGCATGCGCGATCCACTTGAGTGGCAAGAAGCAGGGTTTGTAGAATACTTTGATGCACCCGGGTTTTGCTTAATTGAGTGGCCAGAGAAAGCAGAAGGTAGCTTGCCCCCATTTGATATTGAGATTGCGCTTGAGGCTGGCGCAAATGAGAATGAGCGATCCATCAAGATTAGCGCTTTATCAAAGCAAGGTGTCAGTATCTTGAAGAGTATTGCCTAATTAATCCATGAATAAGCCAAAGACACAAACAAGTATTGCTAGAAGGCGTCACCTTAAGTCCTCTCTGAAAGCGCTGGGCTTTGTGCTTCTACTTGGCGAACTTGATCTTGCTTGGGGAGCCAAGATTCTAGGGGTACGGGTTTGGCCTTCTGAAGACTACACGCGTATTACGCTTGAGTCTGATACCCCCCTACCCATCACGCAGCAGATTCTGACTAATCCTGATCGCTTGGTAGTAGACGTACAAGGTTTGGAACTCAACCCCACACTCAAAGATCTCGTTGCTAAAGTCAAACCAAACGATCCCTATGTCTCGCAAATCCGAGTTGGTCAATTTCAGCCGGGCATTGTACGTTTGGTATTTGACTTAAAAGAACCTATCAAGCCACAGCTCTTTACATTGGATCCCGTTGGTGAATACAACTACCGTATGGTGTTTGACTTATACCCAAGCACCCCGCTCGATCCACTGATGGAGTTGGTTAAAAATAGCGCTCGCAAGGAAACTGCTTTAGCCAAATCGAATGAAGAAGTCGATTTGATTGCGCAATTTGCTACCAAGAAAGATAAAGAAGTTGCTAAGGGGCTATCAGGTCCAGTTGTGCAAGCCATCCCAGAGACTAAAGAAGCGCCAGCGGCTCCCAAATACAAGCGTTTAATTACGATTGCTATCGACCCTGGTCATGGCGGCGAAGATCCTGGGGCTATTGGCTCTTTAGGATCTAAAGAGAAGCATGTCGTTTTATCGATTGCAAAGCGTTTACGCGACAAGATTGAAAACGAATCTTATATGCGCCCCTTCTTAACTCGAGATGGCGATTACTTTGTGCCTCTTCATACTCGTGTGCAGAAAGCCAGAAGAGTTGAAGCTGACTTATTTGTATCAATACATGCAGATGCATTTATTCAGCCGCATGCAAAAGGCGCATCGGTTTTTGCTCTCTCGCAGATGGGAGCTAGTAGCACCATGGCGCGCTGGATGGCTAATAAAGAAAATGCCTCAGATTTGATTGGTGGTATCAATATCAAAGTCCAAGATCGACAAGTGGCTAACCTACTATTAGATATGTCCACTACCGCTCAAATTAAAGATTCATTGCAAGTAGGCAATTCTGTTTTAAAACAAATAGGTGGATTTGCACCCTTACATAAAGGTAAGGTTGAACAAGCTGGTTTTGCTGTTCTGAAAGCACCAGACGTGCCATCCATCCTCGTGGAGACTGCGTTTATCAGCAATCCTCAAGAAGAATCCAAATTAAATGATGATGGCTACCAAGACCGAATTGCGGATGCCATTTTGAAGGGAATTAAGGACTATTTTGCGAAGAATCCACCCGTTGCTAGACGTAGCAACGCATAGCGATCTTGTAACCACAAGGGCTCAAGGGCAGACACCCCAAGACCGAGGAAGAGCCAAGAACTTCTTGCTATAATTTATGGCTTAACTGGGTCGGTAGCTCAGTCGGTAGAGCAGCGGACTTTTAATCCGTTGGTCGCGAGTTCGAATCTCGCCCGACCCACCATATAGAATAAGAATTTGCGGGCGATTCGCCTCAGCTCAACAAAATCTCAAAAATTACGACCCTTACTACACAAGGGTTTGCTGTTGGCGATTCAATCGCACACTTTTCAATATTTAATAAAAATCTACTGTTGCCAATAAAGGTTTGTTTTCTGGTGGGCCCACTTAGAATAAAACCTGAGACCAATGGATTATTAGAGCAGCAGGTCAGAATAGCGATCCCTAAGAAAGGAGTTTACAGTTTGCGAGCAGTGAACTCAGGCGATAAAAGTTACCCTTAGCAATGCTCAGCAACTAGGCTTGATGGTTTGATCCTAATAAATGCATACATTAAAAAGTAAAGTGTGGTGTTACTGAAAGCCAAGTGTTTATAGGCAATGTTTACATCAACCCATCTTGATAAGTAGCCTGAATTCGATCTAGCGCCTCCTTTTCTTGCATTAAAGCCTCAACAATTATTGGCTCAAACTTAGTGCCACTCAATTTCGCAATCTCCTCACAGGCGTCAAAGTGGGCCCAAGGTTCTTTGTAGATTCGACGACTCACTAAGGCGTCATAAACATCGGCCACAGTCATGATGCGGGCAGCTAGGGGTATATCAGAGCCACGCAAACCCCTTGGGTATCCTTTGCCATCCCATCTCTCATGATGCCCGCCAGAAATTTCGATAGCATGATCAAGGAATCCTGGGGAGTGGGAAAACTTTTCTTTAACAGTTAACAAAATTGATTCGCCAATTGAGGCATGAGTCTTCATAATTTCGCGCTCATCAGCATTCAAACTGCCTGGATTTTTCAAAATAGAGTCAGGAATACCAACTTTACCAATATCATGCAATGGCGCTGCTCGATAAAAATCCTGTATTCGGGAATCGGTTAAAAAATCTACATAGTGGCCCATAGCTCTAAGTCTTAATGCAATGATCTTTACATAATTTGCAGTACGAACAATATGATTGCCGGTTTCATTATCTCTCTTTGAGGCTAAAGCTATTAAGCTGGTAAGCAATGCCTCCTCAGTTTCCCCAGTTTTAATAATCTCGCTTCTAAGGGACCCTTTAAATGCCTCTGATAACCTAATTCCCATATAGACCATTTCACGTAATATTCCCAAAACAATAATTGCCACGAGGGTTACGCTGTTTATTAGGCCTGGGTCAGCAAGATTGACAGTAAAACCAGCAACCAAGGGGGGGATCCGAATCAACCAAAGAATTGCCGACACAGCAAATAACCATGTCATCAAATCTATATAGGTGTTCTTTAATTCTTTATTTGCCATAAAAGACATTAAGCCCGCTACAACCAGCGAAATACTCCAGGCTCCAGCAATAATCATTGGAACTGCATCACTTCTACCAGATTGCACCAAATAGAAAAGCAGCGCACTATAACCCAGGCATATAAGCAAAGATATAGCTGGAAACTTAGCCTTTCGATTGCCAATCAGAATTAAACTAAACCCAAATAGAATCGAAGAGGATGTTGAGAGAAAATGGGCTGCTGAATAGCTGAGTACTGCCGGCAGGTATGAGCGAAACAGAATTAATGCAACGCCTAGAGATAGGGTAAAAGCACCTAAAAACCAGTACCGGGCTGATCTATCGTCCTGACCTCTAAATAGATATATTACAAATATCCCCACCGTTAAATTAACGATGATGGAAATCAAATAAAGCGGCTCAACTGTTAAATTCATTTTAATAGGGTCAATGGTCTATATTGGCTCATCCCTCCTGTTACACAAATTCATTTCGAAATATTTCATATCTATCTCTGCCCGATTGCTTTGCAACATACATAGCAATATCAGCACTCTTTATAAGATCATCACTTAAATTATTTGTGCCATCTGGATCTGTTGCAATACCAATGCTCACAGTGACATTAACCACATCACTATTTTTAACTGTTATATCCTGACATCTAATGACATCTAGAATTTCCTGGGCATAATGGACTGATCCTTGTTCGTCGGTATCTGGCAAAACAAATAAAAACTCCTCACCACCATAGCGACAAAAGAAATCTAATGGTCTTTTCTTAATACTCATAATTGAACGAGCAACCACTTTTAATACCTTATCACCGCACTCATGACCATAAACATCGTTAAATTCTTTGAATTTATCAATATCAATAAAAAGTACACTAAGCGGCTTATGTGATCTTCTGCAGTCGCCTTGAATTTTGGGGAACATCTCATCAAAATAGCGCCGATTTGGCAAATGCGTCAAAGCATCATGAATGGCAAGATGATTTTCAGCTTCAATTTTTGAGATAGATTTAAGTAGGTGGTATACAAAATACCCCACTAGCAAACAGCTAATTAGAACCAATGTTAAAAATCTTAAGCCTGAGCTAATAGTCTGCACCCATACCGCTCTGGTTGAGGTTTCGGCAATTGTATATGCACCAAGCTTAGAAAGCTCTGAGTTGGCAATAATTTCCCCCAAACCTAGAGCTTGCTTACTAGAGAGCAACATAGATTGGCCATGAGTTTTATCAGATTCAATCCTGCGAATTATGGATTCAGATATGCCGGCTCCCTGCTCGCTAAGAGAGAATATTGGTTTCCCATTTGCAAGATAGAGTCCCATAGACTCATAGCCATCACCCAAAGCAACAACCAAGTCATCCTTAAATCTTTGTGCATCAACCTGTATTACCAATAGCCCTGTAAAAACTCCCTTCTCATCAACAATGGAGCTGGCCAGATGAAAGACTCTTTTCCCATTTGATTTACCGGTAACCTCAGGACTGATGGCAATTGATTCCTGACGCTTATCCTTCAAAGTCTGGAAGTAATAGCGATCCGCTACATTGATATCTTTCTTGAGTGGTCCATCAGTTTGTGCCAAGACATTTCCGTCGGCATCTACAAACAATAAATTTCCATAGACATTAAACCAGCTACTTACTTGAAATTTTGCTACAGATTTTTTAAGAGACTCCTCAATATATTGACTACTATATTTTTCTTTTCCTTTGCTAGCCATCAAATCCAACTTGGCAATATCTAATAGCTTGGTGCCGTCAATAAGAGCATCTTCAATAAGGACATTAGCCATCTTTACAGTATGAGAAATTTCTAACGATGCAAGTCTCAAGTTGTCCTGCCACATCAAATAAATCTGATAAGCCGTTGCGCTGAAAATAATCAGAATTGCAAAACAAAATCCAGTTTTTATTTTGAATTTGATGCTCTGATATTGTGACTTATGCATAATTTTTTATTAATTGACGGGCGGTACGTTATCTTGTAGCCCTGTTAACCCAATACAAGAACGGGAATTTTGCTATGCAAGATAACTTCTTGAGCTTCGCTTCTCATAAATATTCCACGCAACCCAGTTCTTTTATGCGAAGCCATCACAATTACATCAGCTTTAGCTTTTTTAGCGGCCTCAATAATTCCATCCGAGATATTAGGGTGATAAATATGAAACTCGCCCACCCTAATGTCGGAACCAATGGCTGCCTTTGCTTTAGCTAACACTCGTTTAGCAAATTCTGCGCTCACCTTTTTATATTCAATTGACGATAGTGAGAGTGCCGACTGAACTTCGGATGAGGAGTAAGGAATAACGGGATCCGTAACATAAACCAAACTAATCTTGGCATCATCCGCCTTGGCTAATTTAATAGCCGCTTTTAGTTCTTTTTTGGTGATTGACTCTGGGCTTACAGGAACCAATAGATTTTTAAACATGATCACTCCTTTTAAGTGCCTATTTCTTTACTCTCTGTTCATCTTGCTCTTGAATACCCAAACTTTCAATAGTCCAATTGATATAACTGCACATGTACCTGAAAAAATAAATGCATAACTTGCACTAATCGATTCATATATTTCACCAAAAATTAGCGATGCCGGGAGAACCATCACGCCATTGACTAAATTGAACCAACCAAATGCTGCACCCGCCCTACCAATAGGCGCCAAATCTGCTACTAATGCCTTCTCTACGCCCTCTGAAGCTGCCTTGAATAATCCATATAGTCCAAATAGCGCATAAAGACTGAAGACTGATAGCGATGGAAGGCCCATACCAAAATAAAAAACGACAAAACTTGCCCATGAAATCAATATGAATCGCTTTCGTCCATATCGATCAGATATTGCCGACAATGGAGCACCAAATAATGTGATGACCAACGAAACGCCAGCCCATAGCAATGGTATTTGCGCCTGAGGAACGCCAATCTCGCGAGCTCTTAAAAGTAAAAACATATCAGACGAATTACCCAGGGTAAATATTCCAGCCACCAATAGGTAGCGCTTGAATTCAGTCGGGAGGCCCTCTAGACTCCACTGAAATACAGGGGTTTGAATTTGCTCTCTTTTGCGCGGCTCATTCAAAGATAGAGCTAAACCAAGCGTTACCAATGCTGGAATGATTGCCCAAAGGAATATGTCTCGCAGGGGTACTTGTAGATATAAGAGATATGCTGCAATCAGCGGCCCAAAAACAGCGCCGGCATTATCCATAGACCTATGAAAGCCAAAAACCAGACCCCTTTGATCTTTAGCTGCACTTTCAGCCAATAGAGCATCTCTGGGTGAACTACGTAAACCCTTACCAATTCGATCAGTAAATCGAATGAGGAGTAACCACTCCCAGGAATTAATAAAAGCAATTAACGGCCGACCAACTCCCGCCAAAAAATAACCGACAACTATCCAAGGTTTAGTTTTTTTGGTTTTATCAACAACAACCCCAGAAACAAGCTTAAGCAGGCTGGAGGTAGATTCCGCAATTCCTTCTATCAAACCCAGTACTTTTGGCCCAGCCATCAATACAGAGGTTAAGTAAAGCGGCAGTAATGGATAAAGCATCTCGCTAGCTGAATCATTTACAAGACTAATTAGACCAATTAACCAAACTGTTTTTGGCAAATCACGAATAGCCGCTAGAAATTGGAACATGTCAACTAGCCAGTAACTACAAAATCAATGAAGCCTCGCTCAACATTAGTTGAGATAAGCTTGACCCTCATGAGGTGGCCAACCTTAAATTCACCTGGGCTACTCACAATCTTCCCCTCCACTGGAGGATTAAATATCCGCACCCAAACCCCTTTATCATTCACTCCAGAAACAATGCCATCAAAGTATTGGCCAATACGAGAACTGAGCAGCAAAGCGGCCTCCGACTTTCTAACTTGGCGCTCTACCCGCTTACTGATATCTTCTTGCAATGTGCAATGTAGCGCCAATTCCTTTAATTCATCAATTGAATAAGGAGGCTTTATACTGGCGAGCACCGATTTAATAAGTCGTAAAGTAATTAAATCGGGGTAACGCCGATTAGGCGCTGTTGAGTGCATATAGTCAGTTACAGCCAAGCCAAAATGGCCAACCGCCTTACCGCTGGGCTTTTCAACAATATATTCGCCAGAACCCATCAACTTCACAATAACTAAAGATAAGTCTGGAAAACGTATTGGATCCTTGTGATGCTGCTTGGCCAAGAATTCTTCTAGGGCTTGTGAATCAGCCTCATTTGGAAGCTTATAACCAAGATCTGCTGCAACTTGCACAATTCGCAACCACCTCTCAGGAGATCTGACTACCCGCCTCATCGAGAAGATGCCTGCATCCGCAAGAAAGCGCGAAGTGCACCCATTTGTTGCGATCATGAATTCTTCTATCAGTTGGCGAGCACGATTATGAGCTTGCTGCGAAATCTCTGAAATTTTGTCATCAATAAAGGTGGCCCTTGGTTGAAAGATGTCAAATTCAAGCGAACCTTTGTCGTGTCTTTTGATTCTTAGCTTTTGTGCAAGCTCATCCTGTATGCGAAGCTGCTCATCTAGGCCCTTCACAGCCTTGATCGTTCTAGGCATATGATCTTTACTATCGAGCCATGCCGAAACTGAATCGTAAGCAAGCTGGGCTTTATTTCTAACCTGCGCTAGATAAATCGAATCCCTGAGCAACTCTCCCTCTTGAGAAAAATGCATTTCACAGATCATTGCAGGGCGATCTTGGCCTGGATTTAATGACGTTAGATCATTTGATAACCTTAAAGGCAACATTGGAAAAATTCGAGCCGACGTATAGACCGAACGAGTATTGATATATGCATGACTATCAATTGAGCTATTTCTTTTCACAATGGAATCCACATCAGCAATTGCAACTAGCAGTTTGATAGACCCATCATCAAGCCTCTCAGCTACTGTTAACTGGTCTAAATCACGTGAATCATCGTTATCTATAGAGCACCATAAAAGATCTCTCAAATCTCGAAAAGCGTCTCCAAACTTATCAAATGGACCATCTATTTCCTCCAATTCCTTCAAGGCATCAACTGAGAACTCTGGCTCTAGGCCGCGAACAATCATGACCCCAATAGCAATCCGAATAAGCTCTTCACGATTGTTTTGAGAATCCTTTAGTTCAATGTTGAATTTCATGAAAACAATCTTTAGGGGTGCTGATTAAGGGACATCCACTCAAGCATTACGGCAATCCAGCGTTCGATAAATTTCTCGCTTGCTTCGGAGATATTTCCAGACTTATCAAAAAAGCCCTCCTTCATTTGTATAAACATTTCAGGCTGACATAAAGTCGGCATATTTAAGGTTGCAAGCACTCCGCGTAAATGTTGCTGGGCAAGCGCTGTGCCTACAGGGCTTGGTGAAATACCAATAATGGCGGCAGGCTTTTTATCCCAGGAATTCTGACCATATGGACGTGAACCATGATCTAGTGCATTTTTAAGTACACCTGGTATTGATCGGTTGTACTCTGGCGTTACAAATAAAACGCCATCGCTATTCTCAATTTCTGATTTCATTCGCAATACTGAATTAGATTGATGATCATCCTCATCCTGGTTGTAAAGGGGTAGATCCCCAATTTCAACAAAATGAAAACTAACGTTAGTGGTTGCCATACATACAATGGCATTAGCCAGTTGGCGATTAATAGACTCTTTTCGTAGACTTCCAACAATGATGGCAATTTGCAGGGTTTTCATTTCACCCCTCCTTAAGTTTTATGGCAAAAGGAATTAATTTCTCCTGGCTTTCTAAGCATCTTATTGACTTCATCTAGATGCATTTCCTCCTGGACAATTAGCTCTCTTGCATACTCATCGAGCAATACTGATTGCACTCCACTAGTTTCTGGATGCGTGCGTGTGGCAATTTTTAATAAGTCATAGTAGGCAGCCAGAGCAATCGTTTCATGCTCCAAACTCTCACGCAAAATATCGCCAATGTCATGCTTTTCTGTCTCTAGCAAGGGGCCAATTTTTAATGATGGGTGACCGCCCAATAAAGTTACAAGCTCCCCCGCTCTATGGGCATGATCTAGACTCTCAGTTGCGTTACCCTTGAGCCATTCCACAATTGGAATTCGGTTGTACCCGTAGACCATTAAAGAGTAGTGAGTATATTTAACCACCCCAGCTAGCTCTAGCTCCATGATTCTATTTAATGAATCCACTGCAATTTGATTGTTCATGTTATCCATGCTTATCTCCTTAAATCACATCAATAAAAATACTTACCTTTCAACATGTCCTTGAAAAGATAACTATTACCTCACTCACCTCTAATTACTTTTGGTTAACTTTTCGGGTACAACCCATCTATCGAAATTCGACTCTGATACAAGTCCACTTGCAATCGCAGCATCTCTTAAGCCGACTCCTTTCTCATGAGCGGTTTTAGCAATAGTTGACGCTTTGTCATAGCCTATATGGGGAGACAATGCTGTAGCCAGCATCAACGAGGAATTCATTAAATCGTTGATACGCTCAAGATTTGGCTCTACCCCTTTGGCGCAGTATTGATTAAATGAATTCATGCCGTCAGAAAGAATTCGAATGCTTTGTAAAAAGTTATGTAGTATGAGTGGCCTAAATGCATTAAGCTCAAAATTTCCGGATGCGGCACCCATAGCAATGGTCACATCATTTCCCATGACTTGATAGCAAACCATGGCTAACATCTCGCACTGAGTTGGGTTTACTTTTCCAGGCATGATTGAGCTACCAGGTTCATTTTCTGGAATCCTAATTTCTCCCAATCCCGCCCTAGGACCCGAAGCCATCCACCTGATGTCCGTAGATATCTTCATTAATGCCGTTGCAAGAGCTTTAAGGGCACCATGCATCAGCACGACCGAATCGCTACCTGCTAATGCAGCAAACTTATTTGTTGCTTCAGTAAATGAAATCTCTGTTCCTAGAGTCAAATTCTCTACTACTAATTTGGCAAATTGCTGCGATGAATTAATTCCAGTGCCTACTGCAGTGCCACCTATTGCTAGTTCAGATAGTCCTTGTAGCTCAAGCTGAATGGCCCAGCGAGCCATCTCTAACTGGGTAACGTAACCAGAGAATTCCTGCCCCAATGTCAATGGCACCGCATCTTGAAGATGCGTTCTACCAACTTTCGTAATTTCAGAAAAATCCTTTGCCTTTCTTGAAAAGGTTGCAATCAAATCGCCCAATATGGGCAGTAGATTCTTTTTAATCGCCCAGACACCTGCAACATGTATTGCTGTTGGAATGACATCATTTGAAGATTGGCCTGCATTTACATCATCATTTGGATGAATGAGACGTTTCGCGCCCATCTCACCACCCATGAACCTAGAGGCAAGATTGGCTATAACCTCATTCATATTCATATTAGTTTGAGTGGCCGACCCTGTTTGCCACAAAGACAGCGGAAAGTCTGCCCAATGTAACTTCATAAGTACCTCTTCAACGGCGAGTAACAATGGCTCACCTTTGCGCATTGAAAACAAACCAAGCTTAATATTTGCCAAGATGCAGGCACGCTTCACTTGCGCTAACGCCCAAAGAAATTCTAGTGGTATCTTTTCAGTTGAAATATCAAAATGCATTAAGGCGCGCTGGGTTTGAGATCCCCATAAGTTCTCATTAGAGACCTCTATATCCCCCATAGAATCATGCTCAATTCTGGTATCCATCATGACCTTCTTATTTCATTTATGAGCACTACTTCACGCTCTTGTGAATTATTTTTTAAAGGCGTATAACTAAGGCATTGAGAAGGAGATGCCATGAATAAACCATTTGAATCACTGCAAGATCTTTTCATGCAGTTAGGCCTACCTAATAAATGCTCCGACATTGAACTATTCATAAAGTCTCATGCTCCGCTAGATAAATCGATTCTTTTGGCTGATGCACAATGGTGGAGTCCTGTTCAAAAAGATTTTTTAAGAGATGAATTATTAAAAGATGCAGATTGGGCTGAGCCTATTGATTTATTAAATAATCTGGTTAGACAATTGCCCTAGCCGATCTACTCAATCCTTGCCTCTACATCTCGAGCCAGTTCTATTGCACCCTCATATCCCGATCTAAGATGACTTGGTAGATCTGGGTCACCCGCAATTGAACCCAATGTCTCTAGAAGACTGTAAATAAGTCCTTTTGGCGTAGATTGAAGCAAATCACTGCCAGAAAAATCATCATCCACATGATGAATTGCATCAACAAATTGGTCAGCTGATGGAATTTCCTCAATTGCCAAATGCTTTCTTGATGTTTTACTCACTTACTCCTCCGCAAATGAGCCAGTCAATATTTGAAAAATTCAAATCTTTAAGCTCCTTTATTCATCTTATTTAGGCGAGGAGTTTAATTTTTGATGCAAATCAAAATATTGAATAAATTGCTGTATCCCTGGAAGATTTATGTAATTTCAGCGGATGAATTGATGATTTGCTTTCTTTTTTAGTGGTTTAGACCATTCGGGCTTGCTATTTTGATTTGTATCAATCACCACCAAATACTTTCCTGAAAATGGAGTGACGGTGCGATTTTTAGCCAACACCCAAAAACGAGAGCCCTGAGATGCTGCCTTATCATATTGAGCATCAAGCACGCCATAATGATCAATATATTGATTCAATGTGGCTGGTATACGAATACAACCTTCTGAGCGGGGTGTTCCAAGTAGATTCTCAGCCAACTCCGGATCGGTTGCATGCATCTGCAACCTCAACACACCTATCTCTTTTTTACCCCAGGTTCTTTGTGCGGCAATCCAACCAAAGTCATATACGCGCATCCCCTTTTCACCATAACCCCGAAAGCCCAGCTCATTCTTTGTACCTAATGCACGAAAGTCAGGGTTATCTAATGAATGCTCAAATACACCAATAGGCGTTAAAAAGTGCTCAAATTTGCCTGGCAAGCCAGAGGAAATGGGCGCAACCCCCAAAAGCGACCAGCCCTCCTTTTCAGATCCCAGGTAAAGAAATGCAGCCTGAATATTAGGATTTCGGTCAACTAGAATTACAAATTGCTGATGTTCAAGCCAAATATTGGCGCCTTTGAGCGCCCTCTCTAAATGAGCCGCATATTCAGCCGAGACTGACTCAGGGGTATCCAAATACGGCGTCACTAAAACTGAAAATTCTTTTGATAGTTCTTGCTGCGTTATTGCTGACGAGTCACTCAACCCCTTATCAGCTATCGCAATAAACGGCGTCCCCCCAATTATTAGTAAGCAAGTTAATAATAAATTTTTGATTGATTTGCGCAGTACTGGCATTTTTAGATCTCTTGAGCACCAGCTAAAAGCGCTATCACCTCACTATCTTCTACTTGTGAAAAATCCTCGTAGTAGGCGCCAACACCAGTAAATCTAATTTCTTGTAGCAAACATATAAATTCATCACAATAAGTTCTAACCAGCTCAATAGAGTTTTCAGCTGCTACTGGAACAGCGCAAATTAATCTTCGCGGCATCTGGTTTCTGAGTTCCCTAAGTCCTGCTGCCATTGTTGCACCAGTTGCAAGTCCATCATCCACCACAATAACAATCCGGTCTCGGGGGCTAATTGGAGCTCTCACTGGCGTATATAAAGCCCTTCGACGGTGCATCAAATAAATCTGCCGACAAACTTCGGACTCTATGTATTCATCGGTAGCACCAACCTTTTCAGCCAAAGATGAAACAAAAACTTCACCCTCTTCAGTAACAGCGCCAATAGCCAATTCTGAATCCATTGGCGCACCCAGTTTTCGAACCATCAAAACATCCAGTTCGCCACCCAAAATATCAGCAATAACTCTTCCTAGTGGTACGCCTCCACGTGGAATCGCGAGCACTAGTGGATTAAATCCTATGTATTGAGATAGGCTTCGTGCAAGCAGATGAGCGGCTTGCACTCTATTCTTGAAGTTCATCATAAACTTTCATTATTTTTAGATTTAAGCTGTAATAGCTGGATGCCAAATGTAGGCTCATACGGCGGCACATGGCATTCAACAACATCACCAGCCGCAATTTGAATATCAACACCTACAATCTCGGCCTTGATTGGCAATACATTTACTTTTCTATCGACAAGGCAGGCAATCAGAATTCTTGCGGGGGTTTTCTTCATCAAATAATCAACCACCCTTAGCAATGAATGTCCGGTATAAAGAACATCATCAACGATGAGCAATGTGCAGTCAGTTAAGTCTGTTGATTCCAAAGTCTCATTAGACTGCAAATGCGTCTCAGCATGGATGAGCGTTAAATCATCTCCATAACGCTTTACTAATAAATCAAATCTGAGGGGCGCTGGCATTTGATAATCATTTATCAGGCGCTCTGTAAGCATATCTGCCAACGGGGCTCCACGGCGAAGCACTCCTATAACAGCTAATCTTTTAGTGTTACGAACCAGAGCAGCTGCTTTTGATGACATACGATCAATGACCTCAACCATTTGATGAGTTTCGTATAAACAAGTGCGATTTCCAACTGGTAAGCTATTCATGTTCATCTCCTGATATTGAATACATATGAACTAATCTTTATTGAGACTCATTAATGCTCTGGCAATATCAGGCAGGATGCTCACTACATTGGTTGAGTGAATTACTGAATCTGTACTCCAGATGTTTTCTATGCCAGAGAGTTTTAAGAGATCATAGGTATCGGCATTGATTAAGGCATGAGTCACAGCAACATCTACTGTTTTAGCCCCTTTTCTCAATATGAGATCGACAGCACTCGCTAAGGTATGCCCACTACTAGCAATATCATCTAGCAAAACAACATGGCGATCTTTCACTTTAGTTTTAGGGAGCTTGATCTCCACCTTTTCATCGCTGTGTCGAATCTTTTTGGCTACCGCATAATCTAGTTGATTTGCTAAAGCCGCCTGCTCTATCCATTGAATAGACTCAGAGTCAGGGCCTATTAATAATGGATTAGCCCTCTTTAGTGCTGCGAATTGACCTAATAGAGGTGCAGCACTTACTACAAGGGCATGCTCTACTGGTATAGCCTCCTCCAATTTTGTAATTCGATGTAAGTGAGGATCTACAGTAATGACAACATCAAATAATGATGCCAATAAGTCCCCAATGATTCGCTGACTAATAACCTCACCAGGATGAAATGCAGCATCTTGCCGCATATAAGACAAATATGGGGCAATTAGGGTTAGGTTCTGAACGCCCATATGCCTAGCAGTTCGGGCGGCAAATAATAAT
Organism: Polynucleobacter sp. MWH-UH23A; assembly: GCF_040409805.1. NCBI lineage: Bacteria > Pseudomonadati > Pseudomonadota > Betaproteobacteria > Burkholderiales > Burkholderiaceae > Polynucleobacter > Polynucleobacter sp. MWH-UH23A. Next base: position 647,258 of record NZ_CP099572.1, on the reverse strand, counting down.
TCAAGAAACTTATCACTTGGATGATCCAGGGTGTAGTAAATGTAAACACTACTTGATAAGTTTTCTGGCAGTTGCAATTTAAACTCACCATCTAGAAAATCATGTCGCAAAATAGGACCTGACTCAAGATGCATTAATTTAGCCAAAAATAATGCAGACATTGTTTGGCTTTGGAAGTAAATTAGATCAGCACTATTCATCAGAATTCCACAAATACATGAGAAATTTCTTCTGCGAGGCCAATTTTGTAACCAATTGATTTACTACATAGTGCTTTCGCAAATACAAGATCAGCCTCAATTCCAGAATGAATACGATACAAAGCATCCCCCTTATTGACCTTATCACCCAATTTGTAAATCAGATCGACGCCTGCTCCTTGTATTTTTGGGGCTCCAGCTAATCTTGCAATACGTGATATTTGCAAGTTGTCTATCGAGGCAATAACGCCAGAATCTGGAGAGAGGACTTCAAATGTCAGCTTTCCTAAAGGAGGATTTTTATAATCAAAATGATTTGAGCCCTGTGCCTCAATGATGGCATTCATCTTTGCTAATGCCCTACCAGAATCCAAAATATCTCTTGCTACGGCAAAACCATCTCCTCCCCTTATATCGGGATCTTGCTCTAAGAGTCGACCGGCCAACCTCAGGGCTTTCTGGCGCAAATCATTTGGTGCCTTTGGATCGTTTTCCAGAACCCGCATGACATCTCTTGCCTCTAGAGCTGGGCCTACACCAAAACCAATTGGCTGACGACCATCAGTAATAACCACGTCTAATGAGAGATTCAGCCGAGAAGCGACATATTCAAATAGACGCCTTAAGTTTTGAGCTTCCTGCATCAAGCTCACTTTGGCGGTAGGCCCAAGCGGAATATCTAACAGCAGGTAAGTTGAACCTGCTGCGATTTTTTTAGAAAGAATCGAGGCAACCATTTGACCAGGAGAATCAAGAGCCAATGGCCGCTCTACAGAAATCAATACATCATCAGCCGGCGATAGATCAGAGGCACCTCCCCAGACTAGGCAGGCATGATTTTTTAAAGCAATCTCCAAGACTTTTTCATAGGAAAGGTCTACCTTGGCTAAGACTTCCATGGTGTCGGCAGTACCAGCCGGCGAAGTAATAGCTCGCGATGATGTTTTTGGGCACAGCATTCCATGAGCTGCTAAGATGGGTATGACCAACATAGATGTCCGATTGCCGGGAATGCCTCCGATGCAGTGCTTATCAACCACAATCTGCTGATTCCAAGATAGGCGACGCCCACACTCAATCATCGCTTTAGTTAAAAAGTAAGCCTCCTCACGATCCATCTCCCCGCGATTGGTGGCCACTACAAATGCCGTAAGCTCAATCTTGGAATACAGCCGTCTTGAAATGTCCTTAACTATCTGCAAGAAACTCCCTGCATCAAGGCGTTCGCCATTTATTTTTCGAAATAAAGATCCCATTGATGCGGGTGGCTCCGCTTGCGAAACCGAAACTGCGTGTCCACTTTCAACGCCTAATTGCTTGAATGCATCCTCAGATAATCCAATTTCGGTATCTCCAACAATTGAAAGATCATCAACGACGTTTAAGGTCGCCAGTATTTGACTTTCACCAGCCTTTACAGCAATCTTAGATAGAGCCTGAAACCCTTCTGCGTGATAAACACAGCAATCACGATGCAAATAAGCGACGTTTTCCCGATAGGTATCAATTGCCACAGAGCGAAGAGTTAGGTGTGTATTACTCATATCAGTTCTTTATGCTCTGTTCTATAAACCCCTTGGATATGTTTCTGGAGATTCACCATTTATCCAGTGGCTTGTTAACTCCAGAGGCTTTAAAGCATGTGACTCATCTATGTGAATGATTGAATCAAATTGCTTGGATAGGTTTGCATGAAAATAGTGACTATGGCGCTCAGTATTTGGAGAGTAAATCACCCCAATAGCCCTTTCTAGGTGAGCCTCATACGAAAGTGTTTCATGCAGTAGGTAGTTATTTTTAATAGGCAAATAGAACGTATTGATGCCTACCTGGTGGAAATAATTTTCATAACTCGCATGAAGTGCTTGGCGAACCCTTTTCCTCTGGACTGGAGCACCCCAATCTGATGCCGCCGTCACAGTTCCATGGTAAGTTGTAAAGCCAACCGAATAGACTTCCCGCCCATAAGTCTGGCGCATTAGCTGACCGACGTTTAATTCACCGCGCTCACCCATCTCTGTAGCACGCGCATCGCCAAGATGTGAGTTATGTGCCCACACTATGATTTTGGATGGTTCACTTCGTATATCTGTGATGTGCCTATCTAGATTTACTAAGATCTCAGCCATATGTTGGTCACGCATATTCCACGATGAAACACTACGATTAAACATATTGCGGTAATACTCTTCCGCATTTTTGATCAACCTTGCATTTTGCTGAGCATAGAACAGAGCATCTGTTTCTTCTGCACCTTTATGAGCAAGATATTGATCACTTTTTCTATAAAGTTCGACCAATTGAGCCACCACTTGAGGCTCGCATGAAGCGGCGGCACCTTTAACACTTTGAGAATACCCATACAGCTCACTGCTTCTATCAAAGTGGTCAAAGCAGGCATACCGCTCTCTAGCAGCGATTGCAGCAGGTGGATCAACTTTATCTAAGTACTTAAGCACCTCATCAATGGATGTGAATAAGCTATAAAGATCAATTCCGAAAAAGCCAACTTTATCTCGATCAAAAATTACTGAGTCATTATGTCTATGTAGCCACTCCACAAATCTCAGAACTTCAGTATTTCGCCACATCCATGTAGGAAATCTCTTAAATCCTGATAAAGCTTCATCTGCAGAACTATCGTTGCTTTGGCTGCGAACGTATCGATTTACTCTATATGCGTCAGGCCAATCCCCTTCTATAACAACAGCTGTAAAGCCTTTTTCGACAATCAATCTTTGTGTAATTCGAATTCTTTCGCGATAAAACTCAGCAGTCCCATGCGATGCCTCGCCTAACAACACGATTCTGGAGCCCCCGATTTGCTTCATTAGGGCGTCATAATCCCCGTCTTTACCATCCAAAATCTTGGCTGATGCATCAATTACAGTTAGATCAACCATTTGCAGCACCTCGATATCAATTCTTTTTATTCAAAATTCTTCTCAACAAATTCCCAGTTCACTAACCGCCAAAAACTATGCAAATAATGAGGTCGCGCATTTCTATAGTCGATGTAATATGCATGCTCCCAGACATCGCAGACCAATAATGGCTTTGATCCCGAGGTAAGTGGCGTACCAGCATTACTGGTTGATTCAATCTCTAATGATCCATCAGCTTTCTTAACCAACCATGCCCAGCCAGAACCAAAAGTTCCAACTGCAATTTTGGAAAATTCTTCAACAAATGCGTCATATGAGCCCCACTTTGCATTGATTGCTTTGCCTAGCTTTCCAAAGGGAACTTCCGGGGTAGAGGGCTCCATGCACATCCAATAAAACGTATGATTCCAAACTTGAGCGGCATTATTAAAAATGGGGCCAGATGCATTTTTAATAATTTCTTCGAGGCTTAAATTTTCAAATCCTGTTCCCACAATTAGGGCATTGAGATTGTTGACATAAGCCTGGTGATGCTTGCCATAGTGATATTCCATAGTCTCCTTGGAGATATATGGTTCTAACGCATCAAGCCCGTATGGTAAGACCGGTAATTTATGTTCCATGTGAATTCCTTTTAAATATCCAAGTAACCAAGTGCAATAATTTGCTTTGAACTTATGAAAACCATCTCAAAAATGCAGCAGAAATAAGTGCTAGAACACCAAACATAAACATAGGCCACCAATAAATCTTTTCAATCGTTTTTGAAAAGCGAGTGCAATAAATCACATATGTTGCGGAGAATATGAAACCCAATATCACGCAAGCAATTTTGATTAGCAGCACCGCAATAGCTGTGCCATGGATGTCCGGTAGCTGGTGGTAATAATGAAAGGTGGTTAGACCAAATGCTCCGCCAGTAATTCCTTGTATAACCCAGGCAAATGCTTGCACCCCAGCCAATAAACGCCTATATTCGCCTATCGCAAAAAATAAACCATACGCCCCTACTCCGACAATGACTACAGCGCCAATGTTATGAATTGCCTGAATAAGGGCGTAGAGTAGCGATTGCATATCTTTATTTAGCAGTAACAATGGTTGATGCCTCAACGCCAGTCAAACTATGATCGGCGCGTGCCTCTTTTACAACCACCACATGCATACCAGGTGATAGTGCTGGCAAATCAACAGTGCATGGGCAGCCACTCACATTGCGATCAACAATTGGCTTTTGATCATCAACATAGACGTGAAGGTGGTTTCCTTCGGGGCCTAAGGCCACCTTATAAGAAAGTTTTACAACGGATCGAGCATTTACGATTGCATCATTTTTGGGCGACAAAATCGTAATCCTCCCCATATCAGCCGCATAGACACCCGAAGTCAATGCAACCCCAAAAGTAGCCACCATGATTTTTTGAATAATTTTGTTCATTTACATCTCCTCGTTTACCTATATGAATTTTCATAAACACCAATTGGTGTATGAACCAAGATAAAACTCAAGGAAAAAATTATTTTGATACGTATCAATTAATTCAAAGAATCTCTCGAATATTTTTGATACATATCAAGAAATTTTTTGAAGCCAACGAGATCATTGACTTAAAGAATTGGTAATGAATGTCAAATAAAAGAAATTAACCGCTTTATTGACCCTGAAGGAGCCTCACTATGCAAGTACATGTAAATCAAGGATTTTTAGGACGTAGACATGCTTTTGATGGCACTGATATTGGATTCTCACCCATTGCACCGGGCGACTATGAAGCCAGTTTTGATTCAAGCACTGGCCTTTCGATCCTTAAATCAACCGGTGAGGCCGCTTACCTTAAACGTGAACAGTTTGAGGAAAAAATTACCTTAGGCGTACTAGTAGTTACCGCAATTTAATTTTGCATCAATTATTAAGGAGTCATATATGACAAAAACTAATCAACTATTTGTATTAGATCCTGGCCACACCTTTGCTTATTTCGAGTATTGCCATTTTGGCTTCTCAAGGCAAATTAGCCGATTTGACAAGCTTAGCGGGGTTATCAAGCTCAATTTGAAATCACAAAACGGGTCTGTGAATATTGAGATTGACACAAGATCCGTCAATACTGGCTCTGAATTATTCAACTCCCATATTCAGGGCATTGAGTTTCTCAATACCTCAGAGTATCCGAAGGCCACATTTGTCTCGGATAAAGTTGAATTCGAGGGCTCAAAGGTCACGGCAGTTCATGGTGTCTTAACAATAAAAGATATCTGCGAACACGTCACACTGGAAGTAATCCATTTTGAATACGGAAAGCACCCAATTACTGGAAAAGAGCACTTTGGCGCAAATGCCGTAGCGGTAATCCAAAGATCAGACTTCAACATGGGTAAATATTCGCCACAGATTAGCGATGAAGTTGTCATCAAAGTAGCAATTGAGGCGTCCAAAGGCGAATAAGTGTGTTGTTGCGGAATCCAATATTTATCCGATAAATCAACAAGGGCTAAATCATGAAACGAATTGTCGATATTTTCACTAGGGACTGGTCTCCTGAAGTTGTCTGGACTTACATCATTAATCTAGAAGGCAATACTAATTCGATGCAGTTAAATCAAAATGAGGTAGATGCAAGCGCTTTTGAACTTGAAGCACTTCGTTTGGCAATTGAAGATGGTTGTGGATACAAAGAAAATTTGATTGCCAAAGTAAGGGAATAGTCCTTGTGGGCCTGGTAAAACAACAAATAGTCTGAAATATAAATTCTCACTAAGGAGAAAAACTTATGGAATCGCCAAACCATCCTCTTAAAGAATTATTTAATCAACTAGGATTAGCTTCTGATTCAAACTCAATTAACGAATTTATTAAAACTCACTCTCCTCTGGGTAATGGGATTTTGCTATCTAATGCACCCTTCTGGAAACCAAGTCAAGCTGCTTTTCTACGTGATGAATGCTCGAAAAATGCTGACTGGGCTGAGACGGTAGATCTTTTAAATAGCCTACTGAGATAAGACATTTACCCACAGGGTCAATAAAGGAGCTTATATGCTTACCAAACTAGATAAAGTTGTTTATACCGCTCATGCTCACACCACCGGGGGTAGAGACGGTCACTCACGCACAGATGATGGGCATGTAGATGTAGTGCTTACGCCACCCAAGGAAATGGGTGGCTCTGGTACTGGCACCAACCCAGAGCAACTATTTGCTGTTGGCTATTCTGCATGCTTTCTTGGCGCAATGCGGTTTGTGGCGGGCCCGATGGAAGTGAATGTACCTAGCGATACCTTCATCGACGCGAGTGTTGATATTGGGCCAACTCCTTTAGGCTTTGGAATTGCTGTGAAATTAAGCATCTCTTTGCCTGGGGTTGAAAGAAGTCTCGCACAGAAAATCATTGATGAGGCCCATAAGGTTTGTCCTTATTCAAATGCCACCAGGGGGAATATTCCTGTTGAGCTTATTTTGCTTTGATCACCTAAGGAGTGAAAAAATGATTGTTTCATGCCCACACTGCAGCAAAGGAAATCGTTTCCCAATTGAAAAAATTGCTAGCGCACCTACATGTGGTGCGTGCAAAAAAGATCTTCTAGCTCTTCCAATCTCCCCCGATGAACTAGCCTTTGAGGAGCTAATGAAGGACTCTAGCCTGCCTGTCATTGTTGATTTTTGGGCTCCTTGGTGTGGCCCCTGCAAGATGTTTGCGCCCACATTTGAAGCAAGCGCCGCCGCACGCTCCAATAAGATAGCTCACGTAAAAATTGATACTGAAAAATACCCTGCAATAGGTGCGAAATTTAACATTCGCTCCATTCCCACTCTTGCGCTATTTAAGAATGGTAAAGAGATCAATAGAGTTAGCGGCGCCCTTCAATCTACTCAATTGAATCAATTTATCGACCAAGCGATGGGATAGTAGCAAGTTATTGATGGAATGACATGCTAGATTCAGCGCAGATCATTGAATATATAGGCTTTCTCGCGGCAGCGATTACCGGTGTCGCCCTCATTCCGCAAGCCCACCAGATTTGGAAAAGCCAAAACTTTCATTGCATTTCAATCTTTGTGTACTCACTCTTTACAGCCGGCGCTGCAACATGGCTTTTATACGGGATATTGATTCATAAATGGCCGCTCATCTTATCCAACTCCTTGAGTCTACTTTTAGCTGGTAGCATCTTGACGTTAAAAATTCGATCCGAATCCAATCGTTAGGGTTGCGTTGGTCTATCGGCAGTTAGCCTACTTCCATCTCGGGCATTCAAGGCTAGTAAGATAACCACAAAAGCCATGAGAACTAGCTCAAAAGCTTCCAATCCATAAAACACCGTATTTCTAATATCGTCAGCGGACTGAGTTGCTAATACAAATACGCTTGGAAATAAAAGAAAGATGCTGATTAGACAAATTGCAGTCATTCGCCTCTTTTTGGCTTGAACAATATTGCCTTTTCTTTCATTACCCAATTCATAACCAATTGCTCCAGCAAATAAGATTAGAGGTATATAAGCCCACATAGCCTGCAAAATTGTCTTCTGAACGGCTATTACATCCTGTGGCGCATAGTAAATCTCAGAGACAAGAATTGCTGATAAAAATGCCAATAAACAAAATATCGCAAATATTCCTGCGCTAGCATGTAACATCGTTTTCATTTTGTACTCTCCTAAGTAGAGTCCTGTTCATCAAGGTCTAGACTTGCTAGACAACCTGCGACATTTAAGGCATGAATAATGTCATCCGATTGTGACATCTCGCGTTGAATCTGAATCCTGCCAGACTCCCAATCAACATGAATGCTAGATATGTCTTCGATTGCTTTTAATGCTTGCTCAATAATCTTGATTGATGCTGCTGAAGATATGCCTTGTACATTTAAATTAATTGTTTTCATACAATAGTTCTTAATTAAATCCGCATCCACCTACTTCTCATTCGAAAACAGGTATTTACACAATGCCGCCACCGACAGAATCAGCGCCACTACTACAAGAATTCCAATGATGCCCATCCCACTCAACATAAAACCATCCATCATTTGATTCATAACAACCTACTTGACGAGATCTCTAATTGCCCTTGCCGCGAATTAATAACACTGGCTTAGTAGCCACTCTCGCAATAGACTCAGCAACACTTCCCAGTAAAAAGCGACTAAATCCACGCCTACCGTGCGTACCAACGACTATCAGGTCGGCCTTCCATTTATCTGCATCAGCCACAATTGTCTCGGCAACTCTTGGCTTCCTCGAGCTGGTCTTTATCAGATGCTGGCTAAATGAAATACCCGACTGCTTCAAGCTACGCTTTGCTCTCTCCAAAACCATTTCTCCTTCGCGCTCTAGGGATTTTTGTACTTCCTTGTAATTCATATACTCAGCTTCTGCATACATGTTGTAGATATCAACTACATAAACAATCCGCAATATTGATCCACAATCTCCAGCCAGATTCATTGCCTCTTTAAGAGCTAATTTACTGGTGTCACTACCATCAACTGCTACTAGAATTTTTTTATACATACAAGTGCGTCCTTATTCATTCATATATTTGTTTAGACGTCTTCAATTTATATCCATCAATACCGTCATGTTTGATATAAATCAAAATATTTAAAATATTTCTAAATATTGAACATTGGATCTTTGCCAATTTCTTCAGCCTATCGATACACTCTAGACAACTTGAAAAATTGAAGAAAATTTGATGCGGATCAAAATTTAAATCACTAGCTGACTTATAAAGTAGCTGTGGACGGTGATATGTAGTTCGATTTATGACAAAGGGAATAGATCGAAATCTTTTACTAGCGCGGTAACAATATCTAGGCCATGCCCTTTAAGGTGGGTGTAGTTCAATGGTAGAACGGCAATCTCAATAGGAGTGTCATAGGGGTTCAAATCCTCTCACCCATCGTTCTATTAATGGCGATGTTCGGAGTAAGTTAGGAGATTTATCACATGTTTAATATGAAAAAAATTATCGACATATATGATTGGCTTACTGAACAGCCTGGTGAAACATCAAAAAGACATGCCGAGGAACTAGAAAAGCTAATTTTTGAAGATCTAACTTTTAGAGAGAAGATATTGCAAAGCTATGAGCGTCATAAAGATACTACCGATACAGCGGACTAGCCCACAAAGACACCAGGCACACTAATTCCTCATGGCTTTCTTCTCTCTTTTATGGGGGGATATGAATGAGCTCCACTTTTTGTCAGCTCATGGCGCTCTCTTAGTGTTATTGAGTTTGGCATTTCAAAGATTGGCGATCTAGATATAAACGTAATTTCGCGATTTTTGGATTTAATGACATTTATTTTCTCTAAATGCGATAGAGATCTGCTTAAGGTTTCAACAGTAATACCCAAATAATTAGCCAAGTCAGGTCGTGACATGGGCAATATAAAGTGATCGCGATCATACCCAACCGTGCTCAACCTGTTGGAGTAATTAATTAGAAAGTCGGCAACCCTCTCCAATGAACTCAAGTTCATTAAATCGTAATTGTGAGCATATGAAATATTGAGCAAGTCACTAAGTGCATTTGCCAGCTCACTCATAAACTCTGGATAGCTTTGGATCATAGCCTTGACGTCTGCTATGGGAATAGAACAAACCTCCACGGAGCCCAAACAGATCGCATCTAGCTGATATTTTCCGCTACTAAGGCCATCTAATCCAAGCACTTCACCGGGCACTGAAAAATGAGTTACCTGAGGTATTCCATCACGAAAAACTAGTTCACTTTTCACAGCGCCAAACCTTAGTGAATAGGCATTTGTAAATAAACCATCTCTTCTATAAACGTACTGCCCCTCCTGAAGTGATTTTCGAGATATATAAGAAGATGAAAGAATCCCTACTTCTTTTGTGGATATCTTATTAATGACACATCTAGTGCGTTGCGCACAAGTTGAACATGGCGCGCTAGAGTCTGAGTGTATTGCTGTACGACCCTTGGTATGCATATTGTCAATCGATAAATGCGAAATTACATATTTCTTTATAAGTCTTAAAAAGCGGAATAGCAATAAAAATATATTTGTATCTAATTACGTTTTTAACTGGTCATTTATTTGAATGTATGCCAGACTGATATGAAATGGGCTGCAATTTATCTCCATCAGCGCCGCGCCTAATTGTTTTTGCTGGTCATTCAGGTACGGGCAAGTCTACTTTAGCCAAAAAAGCCTTACCCTTAATTATTGAGAAAACGGGCGAAGCTTTTTTCCTCCTCGACAAAGATACTGTTTTTGGAGCTTATAGCGCTCATGTCATGGAATTAACAACCAATAATCCAAATGATCGAGATAGCCCTTATTTTCTGAAGAACTTACGAGACTGGGAATACTCTGGAATTGTCGATATTGCTCGAGAAAATCTTATGCTTGGAGTCAACATCATCTTAGATGCTCCATTTTCATCCGAAATCAAAAGCGGCAAAATGTTTAGTCCAGCTGCTTTAGGTATACCAACGAACACAATTATTCGTTTAGCATGGATAGACCTGATTGAGAATGAAGCAAAACGCAGAATAGAAAATCGCGCTAATGCACGTGATGAATGGAAACTTGCTCATTGGGAGCAATATAGGGTACGTAGAACCGAGCCCCCAGAAAATCCGTCTCTATTTAGATTTGACAATCTAAATTTTGATACCAAGAAATTTGAACGACTGGTTGACTGCCTTACAAACTAATCCATCAAATTACCAATGGAGTAAATTAGCAAAAAGATTCAGTCTATTTCCAGTAAATGGATACTTTTTCAGGCTGCCCCTTCTTAACCAATAGAGTCTTTTGTTGAGATACCCCGCTATATGAAGCCTCTACCATGTACTCTCCAGATTTGAGGTCGATCAATAAAAGCGGCCCTTCACACGTGCAAGAGAAGATTTCGTTTTTTTGGTTACTCAAAATTCGTACCTTGACCCCTGAAATCCAACTTCCCCATCCCTTTGCATCGATTTGTGAAAATTGCAGCATAAGGGGCCACTGCTTTGCTTGCCCTTCAATTGCTTCAGACTCACCACTACCTATCCCTCCGGATATATAGGGGATCTCATCTGAATATTGCGCTTTAGGAATTTGCGCATATGGTGTGCTACTGCAGAGCGCTACCAATATGCATGCTACAAACTTTACTAGCTTCATGATCCAGCTCCCTTAAAAGTTTCACAATTTCATTCTTTACCTTGTTGATTTGATGATTTGAGTCTATTAAATTATTTTTCTCTTATTTTGAGATAAATCAATTTATTGCTTATAAATCTCTATCGCCTACTTGCCGTGCATATATTTACGGAGTTAACTGGACATGTGTCCTGGCTTTAATTTTTAACGCATATTGTTAAGAGTGAATTTAGGGCAATGAAATAGGAGGATTAAATGAAATATCGTTTATATATTTTGGCATCTAGCCTTTACGTGATGGCAACTGCGCAAGCAGTAGCGCAGGAAAAAATACGGGTACCAAGCACTCAAGAAGTTATAAGTACTTGTAAAACGCCCTCAAGCCCTGAATCGAGAAGTTTTTGTATCGGGTATGTGACTGCGGTCTACGACTCATACATGGTTTCACGCAAGCCAAAAAAGGTTGAATCCCTTATCTGCATGAATCAGCCTGCCTCTACTAGAGATGAGGTTATTGCAGACCTTACCAAATGGTCAGACAAGCATCCGGAATACGCAATGGAACCAGCTGCAGGCAATATTTTGCGCTTCTTTTCTGAACGTTTCCCTTGCAAGAAAAGCGTAAAAAGATAGGAGATAACATGAACAATAAATTAATTGCTACTTTGCTAATCACTGCCAGCATTACGGCTTGTTCAAATATGAATAGTAGCCAACAGAGTACACTATCGGGCGGAGCTATTGGCGCTGCGGCAGGAACTGCTGGAGCACTTATCTTTAATGGAAATCCTATTTGGGGCGCTGTTGGCGGCGCAGCAGTTGGAGCTATAGCTGGCTATGCAATAGACCAATCGCACAAGAAGCCTCAAGCTAGTGGCGGAACTAAGCCAGGAAAAGGAACCTCGTCAGGTGGATCGACTTCTGCGAATTAGAAAGACTATTACCGGCAGAGGTCTATATTGCTTAATCGCTCTCTGCCAGCTTATGTTTTTCTTCTTGCAGTGTCAATATAACAATATCCTAATATCAAGTGAGTATTAAATTCACGCAATCGAAATCAGACAGCTTTTTAGACATTGAAATAAAATATTCCATAAGGAGATTTAAATGAAACGTATATTAATAGCTATTCTTCTAACGCTTCCTTTTATCGCCTTTGCTCAGGGCAATAGTAGTTATGCGCCCGGCAAGGAAAAAGCATCTGGTCAATCTGCAAAACAATTTGCACCAGGACAAGAGAAAGGCTCAGGTCAATCTGCAAAACAATTTGCACCTGGACAACAAAATAAAGACGGCGTTATGCCATTACAAGGTGGTGGCGAAGGCAACAAGGGAGACCGTAGAAAGAATAAGTACTAATTAAATTTGCCCCATCAATCGATGGGGCATAACAATTCACTTACTCTCGCTTTAAATACCACTTAAATCGGCCTTACAACCTTATATAGCCCATAGAAATATTAGCGTCATCTATTGGCACTCAGAGCATCAAACAGGAAAACCTAACCGTTGCTTTGGCAACACCCAAAAGACAAAAACCCCACCATTGCTGATGAGGGTTTACTATTCTGGCATCCTAGGGCGGGATCAGATTAGCTCTATCGAGGGTTGAAACGTTCGAAATCCTACCTACAGATTCAAACTTTTCGTCAAAGTACAATCGCACACTTTCCAGCACTTAATTAAAAACATCATCATTTCTGATGAGGGCTACTAGCTATGGATATGGCAGAAAGGCTCAAGAATATCGATGTCACCACAAGACAGGTGTCGCGATTTTGGATACTTATGGCACATGGTTTGTCGGGTTACCCGACATTTCATATTTGGCTAGCCGAAAGTTAATTGCCAATAGCCACCTTTCATAAGTGGATTTCATAAATAATCATTTAATTAAGCAAATGAACATTGGCCGTGCTAAATTGACTACATTCAAACAAAGGAAATCGTATGATGCATGTTGATGGGGCTTGTCACTGTGAAAAAATTAAGTTTGAGGCAGAAATTGATCCAGCCAAAGTCGTTATCTGTCATTGTACGGATTGCCAAGCAATGGCCGGCGCACCATTTAGGGTTGTAGTTCCAGCTCTTAAAGAGCATTTCAGATTACTACAAGGCCAGCCTAAAACTTACTTGAAAATATCTGATAGCGGTAATCGTCGCATTCAAGCATTTTGCCCTGATTGCAGCTCTCCTATTTACGCCACTAGCGAGTTTGACCAAGAAATATTTGGTCTTCGTGTTGGTACTCTTAAGCAAAGAGCGCAACTTACCCCGACAAAACAGATCTGGCACCGCTCTGCTATGCCATGGTTACACGAGCTTAAAGATCTACCTAAAATCGAAAAACAATCTTAAATTCTGTTAGCAGCAAGTTCAGATCTTGCAGGCCACCGAAAGAGGGGCTCATAACCAGGGTATTGCTCTTTAGCTGCTGCCAGTGCTTTTTGTGAATTATCAACGGCAGTTAGGTTTAAAAATCCATCTTTTAGAAGTGGATCTAAGAAAGTTCTTGATCCAAACCCTACTTCAATAACCGGAGCAAAATCGGTCTTTCAAACTGCCTTAGCAATTTGATGGTATCTGCGTAGCCTGTAAATACTGAATTAAACATTTGGTGCCTGCCATAGAAAAACCACCCGAAGGTGGCTTAGCGTCTCCCCCAACTCCCGAAAACATTGGGTTGGACTTGTTATGAGTCTGACTATATCAAACAAAACTTTGCTGATGGGTAAAGTTAGGGCTAATCGCCTTAATTAAGCACCAGGACAGGAATGCTGCTATGCAATATCACTTCATTAGCCTCACTCATTAAAAATAAGCGCATAACCAGCAGTAATTTGACTGCCTTATAAGCATCTAAAAAGACTTGTAAGTGTCGCGATTTCAGACACTTTGGCACATGGTTTTTCGGGTTACCCGACACACATTCCACCTACTTCAATCTCAATATCCGAATTGCCCCACTCAACACTAAGAATCCAATTGCTAGGCCAATAAACCAATCAGGAATTGGGCTGTTAAACCAAGCTACCAATATGCCGGCAACAATAACGCCGATATTAGCAAGCACATCGTTTGCAGAAAAGATATAACTTGCCCGCATATGAACCCCGTCGTTCTTGCGTTTAGAGATTAAGAACAAGCAGATCACATTTACTGCTAACGCCAACACAGAAATCCAAATCATCATATTGGCTTCGGGCTGCGCCCCAGTATAAATTTGATAGCTGGCTCGCCAAATAGTACCTACAGCTAAAAATAACTCAACAACGCCTGCTAATTTCGCGGCTTTTAATTTATTATGGGCGACATTTCCAACAGCATATAAAGCAACGCCATAGACTGCTGCATCAGCAAACATATCAAGAGCATCAGCAATTAATCCAGCAGATTGCGCCAGCCAACCAGTAATGATCTCTACAAAGAACATAGCACCATTAAGTACCAATAGCCAAATTAAAACTGAGCGCTCTCTAGCCATCTTTTCTTTATCTTGAACTTGAGTAGGCACCGAATCAATGGATCTATTGCTCTGAATACTTGCGCCAAAATTTAAAGGCAAAAGCTTTTCTAAAACTTGATTAGGATCTTCTGAATGGCAAATAACTACTTTGCGATTAGGAATGTCAAAACTCATTGAGTAGATTACCAATGAGCTTAATGCCATACGAATCATTTGCTCCTCAGATGGGCAATCCATCGCCGGTACTAAAAAAGTAGTTTCGGTAACGGCAAAGATCTGATCAGAACTCATACCTCAATACTGTAGCTGAATTACGGCACCTAGCAACTAGATGCCCCCTCGAAATTATGCCGTTTAGAAAAGAGGATTCAATACGCTCCATCTACACTAAATTGCGGCGCTGCACTATTAAAAACTATAACTATTTAGGCAATCTGGGCGTATAGTCAATTTAGAGGAGGTGGACTATGAGGCGCATTGTCGATATCTACCGTAAAGACCAACGAGGTCAAGTGATTTGGACTTACATCGTCAGCCTAGGTGGCGATGGCACACATCCTAGTCTTGAAGACTTTAAAGAGGAGGCTTTGACTCTTGCAGGCATTGATGGTCGTGGCGCCCTTGAGGATTTAGATGCCCATGTTCATATAGAGATCTTGAAATAGACGATGGCTAATAGCGCGCTACACGCGATTGCGATTGAAGAGCTTAGGCATTCTGATCCAAATTTCACTGGGAATACTGCAAACTTGTGGAAAGTATTAGCAATCTTATTCGTGAAATAGCTCAAAGCCATCCAAACGAGCTCGATTACACCAGCTTTACTGAATCTTTTGATAGAGCAAGTCATGAACCCGTGTTACAAGTGGTGATTGGCACTCATAAAAATGAGCAATATCTTCATATCTATGTGCATAAAGATAAGCATTTTGTAATTGGAAAGTCTGGAAACGGGAAGCCTGCCAAGACAGCAGCTCAAGCTTTAGAAATTATTGAAAAATCTTTAACCGTCCAATAACTAGACGCTGAATAAATTTGCTCTACTAAAAAACGAGCTGCTTGCTTCAATCTAAGACTTCTTCAGACTTGCTTCAATACATTCAGATAAGAATTGCACATATTTGTGGGCTAGTTTTGTGGGAACTACAGACTTTTTACGCCCGTCTGCCTTATCAGCAACCAACTTGACATAACCGAGCACAGCAAGGTTTTTAACTCTGCCATGTAGAGTAGCTTGAGAACCAAATTGGCTCAAATGAATCAAATCGCCCACTAATAAAGTTTGACCTTTATCTGTTGCCAAGAGCATGTATTCAAGCAACTGGATTTCGGTTGAATCTAAAAGCCTGCCAGGATTTGATCTTTCTAAAACATCAATCGTATTTAAAAAGCGAATATATAAATTACTCATCCCTCTAGTTTAATCCTGCGCATACCAGCGATCCATCTTGCTATTGAAACAACTAACAGAATCCCCGTGATATCTCCCAAGAACATCACGCCAACCCCACTCCACAAATCTTGAGAATTACCAGCCAAGTAAAGAATAGATTGCGTGACTAAGCTGTTTAATGTCGCATAGCTCAGAGAAATGGCCACTAATGCGGATAAGGTTAAGTTTGATAACTCACCATCTAATTCAAGCTTGTCCGAACAGATCTTACAAACAAGCCAAGGCACTCCAGCGCTTCCGATAGATAAAATAAACACCAAGCCAAATTGACCTGGAAAGGGATACATCACACCCCAAACGTTGGAAACAATAAAGATGGCTAATGCTCCAATCGGTCCAGCAATGAGGGTCATCAGTATTTTGATGCCGCTTGGCAGATGAACTAAATGTGCCCCGGGGGTCAAATACAAGAAATCAGTACAAAGGTTATTGGCAAAGTAAAAGATGCCATACCCAAAAGTAAGTACTATTAATAATTTGAAGTTTTGGATAACGGTATTCATAACCGCTTTTTAACACCAAGGATCAACAATAGAAATTAAATTGGCCCAACAATTGGGCCCGGTGTGGAATCGACCTAGATATATTTGGGCCTGAAAAGTTCAAAATCCGGTCTACAGATTCGAACTTTGCACCAAAATGCAATCGCACAGTCAATCGCACAGTGACTTTTTGGTCGCTCATAGCCTTATGCTATATAGGGTTTTGAAGACCCACGACTTCTTTTAATCCGTTGGTCGCGAGTTCGAATCTCGCCCGACCCACCAGTTATACGAAGGGATCACAGTAATGTGGTCCCTTTTCTTTCACTTAAATGGAATATGTTGTTACTGTGTGGACTCAATATGGGATCTTGTAGACGTTAATAGGTGGGGATGGGCTACGCTTGATTGAGACTAGGCGACTATTGGAAGATTTGGTTAGAAAGTGTCGTGTTTCGAGACACTTTGAACATGGTTTGTCGGTTAACCCGACAAACGTAATTATGGGCAACAAAAAACCCGCCGAAGCGGGTTGATTGTTTAATACGTAGATAATTTACAAACCAACTGTGTATGTCGCCATTACAGTCGCTGTTGAAACAGCTTGATATGGCTCTTGGCGGTAGATTCCAGTTACACCAATACGTTGATTTTTCTCAACATCATAGTAAGCTCCAACAGTAGCAGTCGCTCTGGTTTTCACTGGATTGCTATTGAAGTTCACTGGGGTTAAGTTAGAAACACCAGTAGCACTTAATGCCCCATTACTTGTATTCGTATCACTCTCTACGCCAGCGCTAGCAAATACAGCAGCTTGTGGCACAAACTTGTAGGAAGCACCAACGCCAGCTAATACTGTAGTAGCGTTGGTATTAAGAGCAGAATAAGTTAATGGTGCAGTTACAGTACCGGTTGCAGCTTCTGTATAGCCACCCATATTGTTTTGGGTGTAACGAATACCAGCATATGGTGACACGATCACATCTTTGGCTACACCAAAACCATACTTAGCTACTGCTTGTGCACCTTGACTGTTTAACTGTGAACCGCCCGAGCCAGCTTCACTGGTGCCTACTACAGCACGAGTAATCGTGGTGTTCTTTTGACCATAAGCGACAGATACTTTGACTTCAGTGCCTGCGCCGTCTTGACGCTCGTTCCAAGCACCAAACAAACCAATCAAAGGCGTGTTGTTGCCAAGGTTAACCGTTGAACCCGCATTGTTTACAGATAAGTTCTGGTCAACATAAGCGCCAACACGATAGTTGCCATTAATTCGGTAACCACCAATCAATAGACCGCTGGTGTTATTTAAACCATTAGCAGCTGATACCGCCGTATTACGACCACCAGCAGAAACGCAAACACCATTCTTATCAAATACAGCGCAGTCATAGGTAAAGCTATTGGCTAATACAGAATTTTGGAGGGTGTAAATACCATGCAATGCGCCAGCAGTGTTTTGAAGGGATGCTTGAGTATCGGCCGTGGACACAGATGGGGTTGGTGTTGGGGTAGGAGTGCTGCCATCCACAAACGAGAGATTAGTCAGCATGAATGGGGCGCTATCATTGCTAAAACCGATCTGTATATATCGATTTCCAGTATAACTTGCCAATGTCGATGCGCTCAGACTGTACACATGATTTCCTGATGTAAGGCTACTTGTAGAAGCACCACTCAAAATCGTTAAAGTAGTACCCCCACCTATCTTTAGCAAAATATTTTGACCAGCTGGAGGGGCTGTAGATATCGCACTGCTTAAAGTAAAGCTCAGAGAGTAATCATGCCCTGAGGCAATAGAAAAAATATTTGTTTTAAAGCTAATTTCATTGGTTGGTGGCAATGATCCACTTGTACCTGAATTAACATCTAGCCCAGTATTGGATCCAGTATAAATAATGGTGAAGCCATTGATTAGGTTTGTTTGAGCATTAGCATTAACGGAAAATAAACTGCTCGCAACTAAAGCCGAAGCAAATGCAATTTTTTTAATGTTCAATACTTTCATTTGATAACTCTCTGCATAAACTGCTGGTTAAATGTGATGCATGGATTCTCCCTAATTTGTTAAGTTAAAAATACGCCCTGTAAGACACTGCCCATAATGGCTATGCCCTAAAGTACAGTGTCCTTTTGGACAATTCTAGATTATTTGCGTTGTTTGAATGGTTAAAACGCAATCTAGGGCCTAGATCACCATAAAATAAAAGCATTCACTAACAGCAATAGCGATCACTCATGAATACTTTTGTTTTAGTCTTGGTTATTCCTGCCATGCTCACGATCGTGTCAGCAAGCACGCTGTATTTCTCATTTAAAGGCAGAGTAGATACATCAGGGCGCTATTTCTTGCTATCAGAATTTCTTTGGCTGCTGGCATTGTTAATCGTTATTGTGCTCAATGTTCTACCCAACCTTATAAGTCATCCATCTTTCTTCGTTCTGTCGGTCGTCACCCTCCTCTCCGAGATAGCGATATTACTGAGCATCAAAGCCCTAACTAAAAAGATTCAGATTCGGGAATTTATTTATTGGATTATTTTTGTAACCGCTTATTGTGGGTTTATTGAATATTTTCGTGGAGCTTTCGGACCTCGATTCCCATTGCTCTTTTTCTCATCTTTTTCAATCTGCGTTACCTCAATTACCTACATCGCCTGCAAACGAACCAATAGCAATGGGCTTGAATCCAATCTTTTTATCAAGTGGATCCTCTATGCAGAATTAGGCCTAACCGTTGTTCATGTATTGCGCTTTTCCAGTTTTTTCACGGGCGCTCCGATGACGCCATTTAATCCCGTGCCATTGGCAATAATATTTTTCTCCATTTGGTTCTCCATTAACCTAGTTCGATACTTTTCCTATCTTGCTTTAAGAGTCAGTTGGGTAGATCCTAGAACTAGCAATGACAACCCTTTAAATCAGAATTTAGTCAAATTGACCAATGAAAAAGAGCAGTTCTTGCAAGGCTTAATATCCTCAAATAGAGCTCTAGGAATCAGCGCCCTAGCAAATTCATTGGCGCACCAATTAAGTCAACCCATCACCGGGATCCTCTTGCAAACTGAATCTGTAAAACGTGATCTGATCGATCAAGGTGATCAAGAAAAGTCAGTCCAAATTCTGAACACCGTAACGGAGCAACTTGGTAAGGTATCTGGCCTAGTTACCAATCTACGAAAGCTATTTGGCGCTAAAGAACCTGAATTTAAAAGATTTAACATTCAGGGCGCCTGCAATGAGGTGTTGGAGATAATCAAACCAACACTTCAATCAAAAAACATTACTCTTAAGGTTTCTTATACAGGCAGCCCAATCATTGTTGGCAACCCAATTCAAATACAACAAGTGCTTATTAATATTTTTAATAACGCAATAGATGCTATTGAAAATGCCAAAACGCAGCGCCAAGAAATTGATTTGAGCATTTTTCAAACTGAATCCTCTGCAGTCATTGCCATAAAAGATACTGGCAGCGGCATATCTGACAATATTGCCTCAAACATGTTCGAGCTTTATCAGAGCACAAAACCAGAAGGTCTTGGTATTGGATTGTGGCTTTGTAAAACGATTATCGATAAACATCATGGCAGTATTACCGCCTTAAATCTTCCAACAGGCGGGGCAATATTCGAAATCCATCTTCCGTTAGCAGAAGAATTGCAGGAGGATAATTAATTCATGATGAACGCCAAGGTAATTATTGTTGATGATGAACCCATTGTTCGCGCTGGACTGGAGAATTGGTTGTCACGTAACTACAAAATTATCGCTTTTGATTCTGCGCAATCATTCTTGGAGGCCTACAAGCAATTCGAATTTGAGGATGGCGTACCAACCTGCATTCTGCTTGATTTTCAGATGCCTGGAATGAATGGTGTTGAGCTACAGAAAAATCTCAAATCAATGAATGCTCAATTTCCCATTGTTTTTATGAGTGGTAATGCCCAGCAATCTGACATTATTGATGCATGGCGAGGCGGTGCTGTTGACTTTATCCTTAAGCCCTTCACTCCAGATCAAGTGAGGGATGTACTAGAAAAACAATTTAACACTCTTTCTCAATCAATCTCAAAGCAAACATTTTCAGATACCAGGGAGCATATCCATATTCCCATTACTAAACGTGAGGCTGAAGTTCTGCTGCTTCTTGGAAGCGGTCAGCAACAGTCTGAGGTGGCACAAGTATTGGGCATTTCACAGAGAACGGTAAAGATGTATCGAGCAAATTTGAGAGATAAACTAGAACTTAATACTCTTGGAGAACTAATCAAGTATTGTCAGCAATATGAAAGTGCAATCACCAAGTTAGCCAAGGATATAAATTAAGCTATTTGTCGTTTTAAACGACACTCTGTTACACACTTACTTAGATTCACTATAGACCCATGCATTACTTGGGGCAAGTATTAGTACGATCTATTACTACTCCGAGCGAGATCAAATAAGCCTCAGAGCTACTTAAAGTAACCCTCAAAAGTTCAAAATCCGCCCCGCAGATTCGAACTTTGCACCAAAATGCAATCGCACAGTCAATCGCACGGTCATATTTGGTCGCTCAAAGCCCTATGCTGTATAGGTTTTTGAAGAGCCACGACTTCTTTTAATCCGTTGGTCGCGAGTTCGAATCTCGCCAGACCCACCAGTTATACAAAGCCCCTTGAGAAATCTAGGGGCTTTTTCATTTCAATATAGTTGCATAGCTAATTAATATCGATTACACTATCCCCATGTTTGAACAATGCCTCTATTTCAATACCACCAGCCTAGCTCGCCAGCTAGAGCGTGAATGGACTAACGCATTTAAGCCTTTTGGCCTCACCCCATCACAAGCCTTCATGCTCAGAGTAGTTTTAGATAAAGCTCCACTATTACAAAGTGAGCTGGCGTTAGAGATGAATATCAGTCGCCCTACTGCTACTAGAGGATTGGATGGGTTAGAGAAATTGGGACTAATTAAGCGCCTTACTTCTGAGAAAGATGGTCGCGAACAGGAGATCCATCCCACTAAGAGGGCTGTTGATATGAAGGATGCCATTAACGCAGCCAGCGGCGCCATAACCAAGCGTCTGAAAAAAGTACTTGGCACCAACCACTTTGAGGATGTTGTCGGACAACTTCGAGTTATTAGCTCTGCCCTGAAGTAGGGATCTTTTTTATTTCAAAAATAGTTGCATAGCTAACTTATTTTATCAATTAACTAAGGAGAATTACATGCCAATCTTGAACGTCAAAGTCAGCGGACAAAAGAATATTGCCACTACCAAGGCTATTCATGAACTATTGCTAGACCTCACCCATCGTATTCTGGGTAAGAAAAAGGAAGTAACTGCTATATCGATTGATTATGCTGATCCAGAGTGCTGGATGGTAGGCGGCAAGCTATTAAGCGAACAAGGCAAGAATAGCTTTTACTTTGACATCAAGATTACCGATGAAACCAACACCAAAGATGAAAAAGCTCAGTACATTAAAGAAGCATTTGAGGGTTTTGAGCGCATCTTAGGCAACCTTCATGAGGAAAGCTATATCTACGTTCAAGATGTTAGGGCTGCTAGCTATGGCTATGGCGGAAAGACTCAGGAGTATCGCTATCACCACTAAACAAGTGTCGCGTTTCGAGGCACTTTGGCGCATAGTTTGTCGGGTAACCCGACAAACTACTTGCGACTATTAAGCATATTAAGAGCCCCTTGGTCATACAACTTTTTTGCCGCCTGAACTGGTAATGGGTCTAATTGATTGCCCGACTCACCTAGTACCAATTCCATTGCTTTATCAATACCCAATGCAGGGCGATATGGTCTAAATGTCGACATTGATTCTAGCGTGTCAGCAACAGCCAGTATCTTTGACTCTAGTAATATTTGATCGCCTTTTAGCCCCAGCGGGTAACCAGAGCCATCAATCCTCTCATGATGCTGCCTGACTATCTCGGCGATTGGCCATACAAAAGGAACTTCCTTAAGCACCTTATATCCATTATTGACATGGTCTCTTAAAATTGCATGTTCATGGTCAGTCAGCGCAACGGGCTTCATCAATATTTCTGCAGGAATAGATATTTTTCCGATGTCATGAACTAAAGCGGCTAATTTCAGTCCATGAATTTGATCTGGACTGCAACCCATCTCCTTGGCAATAGCTTCTGAAATAACGGCTACACGATATTGATGTCCTGCAGTATATGGGTCGCGCAATTCCATAGTTGTAGACATTGCACTAACCATTGACTCTAATGATTTAATCAGTAGTTTTTGAGACTCTTCTTGGCGTAACTTATCTTGTTCTATGATTGCTTGATTTTGCAAACCCTCTATACCAAAAGCAATTTCATCAGCAAGACCTTCAAATAAATGGATTTCAGGCAACGAAAATGCATTAGCAATGCTTGCATAGACTATTAAGCCACCTATAACCTTTTCCCCTCCATGTAACGGCACAGCAACACAGCTTTTAATTCCAAATTTTTGTGCTCGATCTCTCCACGGCAAAAAATTTGGGTCAATATCACAATCATCAACTATAGACGGTTTTTGAGTTCGGATTGCGGCACCCAAAGGACCTCTACCACTGGGCATATTCTCATCCCAGCTCACCATAATTCCATCAGAGTAAGCGCTTGCAGAACCCGATACACCTGCTACTAGTAGATCCTTAGTGTGATTTTCCTTAATCAATCCTACCCAAGAAACTACGTAAGGAAATTGATTCGTAATTCCTTCACAAACACCCTGAACTAGCTCTAGCTGCGTCTTTGCCCTGAGCAAAACTTTAATTGCATTTGAATAAGCTGCTAAGGCCCAAACTTGTTTTACCAATCGATGATCATTCATTTTTTAATATTAGCCGATAAATTTACTCAATGACGGGATTTTGATTGACGGCTAGAGTCTACTGTGAGAAATTAAATTAAATCAATCATTACATGGGCTTTATGGGCATATTTGCTTTATTTTTATATTCTCTATCTTTTATAACGCAAGCAGGAACAGCTTTCTTTTCCTTTTTGCTAGCAATCAAATCGCCGACAAGGTACAAGTGGGGCTGGCTTTTTCTATGCCTTGGTTTAACTTTAATGTTAGGGCGAAGAATTAGCCCTATTTTTTCCATATTAGAAACTAATCACTTCAATATGACAGATGCCATTCTTTCCTTGACAATCTCAGCCTCGCTTTTAATTGGAACTATTGGCATTCACAAACTAATGTCTCAAGTAAACACTGAGAATCAATTAATGTCGATCCTCTCTCAACTTGATCCACTAACCAATTGCTTAAGTCGTACAGAAACTTTATACCAGTTATCTAATGAAATTAAGAGATCCCAGAGAACAAAAAAACCTTTCGCTGTACTTGAGTTAGATATCGACCACTTTAAGCTTATCAATGATGAACACGGCCACAATATCGGCGACGAAGTACTTCACTCATTGGCTACTTATATTAGAAGTCTATTGCGCAGTAATGATCACTTTGGGCGTGTGGGTGGAGAGGAGTTCATTATTATTCTTCCCGATACTGACGAGCAGCAAGCCAAGATAATCGCAGAGCGTATTAGAGAGCAGGTTGAGAGAAAAGTTGACTATAGCCTATCAAGCGTTAAGCCAATTCAGCTGACCATTAGCATTGGCATATGCATTGCTGAAATAACTGGGTCGATTACTGCTATTAATGATTTTTGCAAAGTTCTTATAAAGCAAGCAGATGAGGCAATGTATAGGGCAAAAAATAACGGCAGAAATCAAGTTGCCTTTTAGTGCAGGTTAAAAGGGAATAACTAACTCTTCCATCACATAGCGATAGAAATAATTGGGACCCAAAAATCCTGCTGATTTTCCATAGCCGGCACGAGTTTTAAAGTAATAATCATTTGATGCTACAGGGCTTGTGGCCGCCAACTCATAGAGCTGAGTCGTGGTACTTGGGTCTTGATTGACAGTTTGACGGCCAACTCCAGCCGTGCCATTAATCATCCACCCTTCGTAACGCTTCCTAAAGCCAAAAGCGATCATAGTTTCGCTATATTCGGATGGATTGAAATAGTTGTTTGGTACGGCAGTATTCGTATCTCGATACTGCCTGTAACGCAATTGAGCCGTAAGCCCATACTCAGGAACTAAATCATAGATTAATTTAGCTTTAGCAGTTGGCCTGGTATTAGTATCTGAAAAATACATATTCCCACCCATCAGCACCACCGACAGACGATCAATGATTTTTTGCTCAATGCTGATAGCGGGAAAAGTGTAATAAATCCCATTATTCAGCGAGTTTTGAGTTTCAACTCGATCCCTAAATAACAAAGCCTCCACGATTGTCGTACTTGTTGCCTGCAGACTATATGAGCTATCAGTTGCAAGTAACTTATGGCCATTTTGGAGGTTATAGCTAATGTTCGCGTTATAGCCCAATCCATTTTTAGAATCAATTGCTTTAGTTAGCAATGTATAAACTTCTGCCGAAGAATCCCAAGATCCTTGCGTAAAGTAATTATGTTGATAGTTAATGCCGGTATATTTTTCACCATTACTATACAAAGGCATATATCCAGCGCGATATTTATAAGTCGAAAATCCCTCACTATCCGATGCTATATATGCATTAGGAATTGAAATCGCCTGCGTTGGAGTACTTTGTTGTGCTAGGACAGATCCACTTGCCAAGCTAAGGAAAAAATATGTAAAACTTTTCAGGACGCGGCTCATTTCGTGCCCCATGATTTTTTAAGATTAAAAAATTCAGAGAAGTATCCATACACACATGCAGGCTGAAGTATTAAGCCGTAAGCAAATACATAAAATATAAATCCAAACCAATTGGTTCGAATATGAAGATGCTCACTCTCAAACATCTTTTTGCCTCTGATGTACATGAGCCAATTTAATGATGCAGCCATTGGCAGCAAGAACAAGGTCATGGGACCAACTATCCAATAAATTCCAAAACACGCCAAAATCAGCCCTGGAATAAATCCAAAGGTATAGGCAATATCCATCAATGGGAACATCGTATTCCACCAAACATATAAGGTGGTTAATCGAAGCCTAAACAACAATAACGGATTTTCCTTAAATGCCTCAATCAACCCTCTGGACCAACGCTGTCGCTGTTTAACAAACTTCTTAAGGGTGTTAGGGCAATCCGTAAATACAAGTGCATCCTCGGCGTGACCAATCCGATAACCACGATTAAGCATCTTCCAGGTTAATACAATGTCTTCGCCAACCATCTCCGGCCAACCACCAAGCTCTAATAAGACTTTTCTGTCATAGAGAGAAAAAGCCCCCTGCGCGACCAATGTGCCTTGAAATAAAGATTGAATTCTTTTAACGCTAGCAATGCCTAAGAAATAATCCCATTCTTGCGCCTTTGTGATCCAATTTTCACGTGAATTTCGTATCAGTATTTCACCGGCTACTGCTTTTGTATCAGAGGGATCGGACAAATATCGCCCAACTAGGTTGCGAATTCCATCTTTGAATACATAACCGTCAGCATCAATCGTAATAACTATATCTGTAGTTGCATGACTCAGGCCGTGATTAAGTGCAGAAGCCTTTCCTCCATTATGCTGTAAATAAATTAATTCAATATTTGAGTTATTTGCAGCAATACTGCGAACTTTATCAACTGTCCCATCTATTGAGCCATCACTTATTACGATGATTTTTATCTTCTCTGGGTATTCTTGTTTCATTAAGCTCGCCAGAGTATCTTCAATCGAATTAACTTCGTTATAAGCAGCTATTAATATTGTTACCGGTATATACCGCTGATCAGCAATTACTGGCGGACGCTTATCCAGAAGTAAAGAAATAAAAACAAAAGCATTCATAAAGCCTGGAACAATTGCGATCATCGTAATCAGAAAATACGCATATATCCCACCTATTTGATCCGCTAGATCGGAGTACCAGGGCAGAGAGAACCAAATTGACAACCCCATCCAGCTCAATGAAAAAATCAAGGCGATTGCGAATTTAAGTCTTACTGATACGTACATTTAATTGCCAATTTATTTAGGTTAATTTTTAATTCTACGCTTTTAATTTTGATTTCTATAAGAAAATCTTCCATGAGATTTAAATGGTGAAATTAGTGTCGTTTAAGCCAACACCGTATCACACGCCCACCGAAATCACTCTTAACCCTTGTATTGCTTGACGAATTGATTAATGCGATCTTTTACCACTCTAAGAGTCAAGCAGGTAAACCCAACTGATCCATAAGGTAACACCAAAAAGTTCAAAATCCGACCTACAGATTCGAACTTTGCACCAAAATGCAATCGCACACTCAATCGCACAGTGACTTTTTGACCCTACAAACTATTGATTTATATGAGGTTTTGAAGACCCACGACTTCTTTTAATCCGTTGGTCGCGAGTTCGAATCTCGCCCGACCCACCAGTTATAAAAAAGCCCCTTGAGTAATCTAGGGGCTTTTTCTTTTGGGTTCGGCAAAAGTGGTGACTGCTGACGACAATAGATGATCTTGTGAATCGTTATGGATTAGGATGGCGGACGCTGGTTGACCGTGAGTATCTCAAGAGACTTGCAAGTGTCGCGTTTCCGGACACTTGTAGCTTAACTTCAGATTTAAGTAAGGTCGACCACTCGGTTTGTCAGGTAATCCGACAAATGTGATTTTGTGCGATAAAAACTCACTTAATCTAGAAACTGTGTATTTTTGACGTAATTGCGGTATCTTACATATCAGTCAAGGCTCAAACAATAGGCCAGAGACTAAATTTTGTACTCTGAAAAAAAATTTGACCGAGTAGAAACTTTATAATCTAAAGAACTAAATAGCCAGCATCAGAGAGCAATCCAAAGCACCAATTTATAAGCTCGGATTTAAAACGTTATTAAAAATTTGGCAAAGCAAATAATGGATAGAAGACAGTTTTTGGGTGGAACTATTGGGACGAGCCTAGCAATAGGCGGTTTATTAAGACTTTCAACAACTAACGCAGCTCCAAAATCTCAAATACAAGAAGAATATTCAGTCATTTCTTTTACTGATGGCGATATAGCAGTAAATAATCATCTTAGCTCTTTGGCTCGCTTATATCGAACCTTTGATGCGCAACCAACCAATTTAGTAATATCTGGCGCGATAATCAATGGAGAGCTAGTTAACTCTCAATTTTTGGGGGATTATTCATCCCTAGATCGCCTTTCCAATCTCTCAGAAAAAGTTTTGCTTAACAATTCAAAGTCCGCAACTGCCTATATTCAGGCCGCTCAAATTTCTGGGTCAATGCATCTATTTGATGTCTGTAAAGAGTATTTGCGCAGATCTAAGCTTCTAAACGGCAATCTCAATGAAATTCAGCAAGTTCAAATGAGTGTTCTACAAGCTACCGCGCGAGATCAACAGGAGGTCCTGATATTTCGAGAAGAAAGAGCGCAGGCCTCAGAATCTCCTGAAGAATCAATACCATATGCTGCCCTACTTGCCGATATGGGCCAGATTGAAAAAGCTAATTCAATCTATCTCCAGGCTTTAAACTATAGACACAAAAATCCATCACCTTTCATTCCAGCCTGGATTTGCTTTCAATTGGGAATGCTGTGGGGAGAAATAGCCAAGCCTAGCAATAAAGATCTCGCATCCTCTTGGTATGCAAAAGCAATTTCCTACATGCCTAAGTACACAAAAGCAAGACTCCATCAAGCGGAAATTTATATGGCTTCCGGCAAAAATGATTTAGCCCTAAAAATATTACAGCCAGCACTTGGGAGCACAGACCCTGAAGTTAGCTGGAGAATTTCTGAAATTTATGCAGCAAAAAATCAACCAAAATTTTCTGCGCAATATCTTCAATTAGCGAAAACACTGTTCACAAGCCTTCTTGACAGATATCCGCTAGCTTTTGCTGATCATGCTGTTGAATTCTATGTGGGATCAGGCAATAATCCCAGCAAAGCATATGAACTTGCGCTTCTCAATTATCAAAATAGACCGACTGGGCGTGCAGCTAATTTATTACAAAATACGAAAAAACATCTTTAGCGCCATATCAAATCATTATGACGTTCTAAGTGCAATTACTAACCTATTACTAATCACTTAAATGAAAAAACTTCTTTCATTATCTATTATCGGCATCCTATCTGGATGTGTATCAACTCAATCAGCAAACTTCAGAGACACATCCTCAGCTTATCGCGAAGTTGTTGAGCAATATGCCAATGACAATATTCTCCTAAATATTGTCCGCGCCTCGAAAGATATGCCAATGAGCTTTCTGGACATCCCGTCTGTAGTAGGAAGCGGTAGTTATACGGGCACTGCTGGCATTAACGCATCTACCACCCTAGCTAATGCCCAGTCTCCGATACAGCCTGCAGCAGGAATACTGCCAAGCAACTCAACAATATATGGCAGCTCGCTTGGCATGGCCGTTAATAATTCTTTTACCTTTACTCAATCCTCTTTGGATAATGCTCACTTTATGAGCAAGTTTCTAGAAGATGTTCCACCAGAAACAATCCGTTTTTATGGAAGCCAAAAAAATCTTCCCAGACCAGCTATGTTGCTGCTTCTTATTGATAATATTGAGATAAGGACTATTGATAATGAAGAGGTAGCCTGGTGGACCAATGATCCACGCAGCAAAGACTACAAAGAGTTTCAATTTCTTCTGGATGTATTGCTCGATGCCGGGCTTACAGTCGAGGCTCACCCAAACAAGCAACCCCTTGGCCCTCCCATCAGCGAGAAAGAGTTTGTTGCAAACTATCAAAAATATGTCGAACTCATTAAAGATACCGCCAATCAATCTGGTATTAGTCTTGAAAAGATTACTATAGATGGCAAGGCGCATCATCAGTTATACAAAATAAATACAGCCACGAGATTTTGCATTAATAAATATAAGTCAGAGAACTTATTTGGGAAAAAATTAGGTAAATCTTCATATTGCACAGACTCCCCAATTCCTCAAGAAAAATTAGGCAAAAAAGAATATTCAGGCTTTTTATCCGAAATCCTAAACGAACGAAATCCTCGCAATAAAGAGCTTGAATTGCGGATCAAGTTGAGATCTACGGGGAATATTTTTGATTACCTAGGAAATGCATTGATTGCACAATATCAAGATCCATCGCGACTAGTAATGGTTACATCAAAAGATGTTTCTACCTATAAACCCAATTATGGTGATCCTGCGATTTCAGTACCATTATTTAAGGTATATAAAAATGGTAACCTTGATGATGCAATTTCAAAGGTTACTTATAGATCAGATGTCTATTACATCAAGGATGATGATGGAAGCTATACAAAGTCAGTTTTTGAGTTTCTCGCAACAATGCTGACGCTCTCTAAGCGCATTAACTCGATTCCACCATCTCCGACAATACTCGTTAGATAAATATTTCCAATTTTTTACTCGAATTGCTAATGGAGGGGGCGGAATGGAAAGTCATGCAAACCATTGAACTCTAGTACCGCTGGAGATATTCATACCATACCGTAATCACCTATATAGGCCCCAGCTCTCATGGATATGCCCTTCTTATGCTAATACTTATTGAGTTGGAAATTGACTCAATATACTTTCATAGGCTTTTTGAATTGGCTCAGAGGAAGTAACCGTATCTCCAATATAGGGTAGATCAATAATTACTATCGCACTGAACATCAGAGTGAGCATGATTATCTGTATGGTTAATGCAATAATCCTAACTCTAGTAGCCTCAATAAGCCTTAAACTGCAAATCAGAATGACGCCAATAATACTTATAAGACTAACAATATAAAAAGTATCTGGAAGATTGCTTTGTACATTGTAATTTCGATTATTGCGCAACTCAGCAACCTTATCCGCCTGCTCTAACACCTTGCTATAAACAACATTGTCCTTAATCGCTCCAGAGCCAATTTGATCCAATGCATTAAAAAGATTTCTTAACGCAAGGGATGTTTTTTGACTCCCCTGACCATCTTTTAAAACGGGCCATTCGTCTTGGAGTATAGATTTTGTATATTCCAGTAGATACTTTCGCGATTCGAGAGCCGGAGGTGACCCCTCAAGAACCAGCATCCTGTCTAGACCCCTAATTGCAGCAGCCTCCTTAGATACTCCACTCTCTAACTCTGAGACAGTGGTCATGGCCAAAACGAGGACAAATCCAAGGACGACATAGCCGCCAGACATGGTATTTTGCGTCGCAGTATCCAATATGTCTGGATCGTAGTTACTTAAACCAAAACGCTTTTGATAACGCCTGAAAAGGTATGCAATCAAAAAAAGGGTTGCACACGACAGGATTGGGAAAATGAATAAAAGAGCGCCATCAGAAAGAAGATGGAAATAAGTTTTAAACATATAAGAACTGGCCTGTCATCTAAATTCTTAGTATTTTAAAGTACTTCAATCAAAATATAATAACTACAAATATAGAGTTTAATTAAGAAAAATCGAAAATGTCCAAGAATTACATTCTTTTACCGCCAAAAATTTCCCACAATATGATTTTGCGAAGATCAAACATCTACATTGTTGAGGGTGAAGTTCAGGTTTTGAAAGCGGCAAGCCTGAGGGCAGAAGATGGCGCCAAGATTTATTTAGTTAATGGAATGTTCAGAAAAAGTCGCTTAAAGCGATCTGCCCTCATTTTTAACCAAGGATCTTCTTTTAAATTTATCAATTTGACTATTAGTGCTGCTGACAAGAGTTATAAAACAATAAAATTAGCGGACAACGGTGGCGTATGGTTCTTGGGAACAAAAAATGCCGCTTCTAAAGACTCCATCAAGATTGCAAAAAAAATGAAAATCCCTTTCTCCTCATTTACAGGCAAAAAGTTGAGCCTACGATATCTAGGAAAAGAGGATGGGCAATCATCAATTAATGAAGATATAGATGGCATCTCAATACTTGGCGTTGATAAACACGAGTGGAATATAAGCTCAGTCTCTAGTAATTATTCGGGCGATGATGGATTGGATTTAACAAACTCCCATATTTCACTCAATTCACTTGACATTAAAAATCCAGCAGAAGATGCCATAAACCTCTCAAGCAGTAGATTAGAGATACATAAAAGTTTAAAAATATGCTCGCCAAAAAATGGGATTAAAGACAGAGATTTATTCGATTTTGAGTCGGATGACGGGGCCTCCTACCTTGAGCTTTACAGGGGTACATCAGTTAATATAGAAGGCGTCTTTGGCGACCAATTAAATATTTATTCCCAGGATATGCCAATACCAATCACCAAAGGCGAAAATGAACGAACTTATAAATTTAATAAAAAATTGAAAAATAGCGCATTAATTTTCACAATTGATAAAGATTAGGTAAATCATGAAATTTGGCGCCAAAACCCAATCAGATGAAATTAAACATTACTTTAAGCATTTTTTTGCAAAAGAAAAAAAGGGGTGGATAAAGTTAGTTTTATTTTTCAATATCTACATTCCCCTCCTCATCATTGGATTAATCACGCTAATCTTGTACGTGAATCCACTTCCACCCAAAACAGCATATCTTGCTGTTGGGCAAGATGGCTCCTCATCCCAGGAAATTGCAAAAAGTTTTCAAACCTATTTTCAGAAAAATGGCATCAATCTTGAATTAGTTGGCACTAATGGCCTTACTGCTGGACTAAAAGGACTGTATTCAGATGAATCAAAAATTAACGCAAGTTTTTTAACGGTAGGCTCTGCTACCGAAGAAGAGTATCCAGGCCTAGTTTCATTGGGAAGCGTTCAATTTGCTCCAATATGGATCTTTTATAAAGGGGGCGCCCCTACAGGTAGCGATCCATTTAAATATCTACAAGGCAAAAAGATTTCTATTGGCACGCCGGGTACCGCTACTAATATCCTATTTCAAAAGTTAAATAAAGTAAGTATCAAAACCCCAATATCAAACGATTTATTGGAGCTTCCACATAAGGAGGGGGCTGAACTTCTTAAGCAAGGAAAAATAGATGCTCTCTTTATTGTGGATAGCACTCAATCTGAAACTATTAAGCATCTACTTAGCGATGCATCCATCAAAATTGCTGACTTTAGCTTAGCGGACGCCTATCTGAAGAAATTGCCATTCTTACAAAAACTTGTAATCCCGAAGGGATCTCGCAGCATTGAAAATGTTGACCCCCCACATGACATCACAATACTGGCATCAACCACAAATCTTTTAGTAGAGAAAAATTCTCACCGAGCTATTCAATGGGGATTTATTTTGGCCGCAAAAGAATATAGCCGCACAGCAGGCACATTTTTTTCGGACCCCGGATTTTTTCCTAGAGACATAGATAACAATTTTCCGCTCAGCCCCATAGCGGAACATTATTATAGGGATGGAACACCTTCACTCTTTGGATACCTTCCAATTTGGATTGCAAGCCTTCTTGACAGCATTTGGATTTACATTCTTGCATTTTTTGCACTAATTCTTCCAGCATTTAAGCTTTTGAATTCCCTTAGACTCTTCCCGTCAGAGGGCTTAATGGAAAAATATTTTGTAGAGACAAGAATATTGGACGAGGCTGTCTTAGCAGCAAATACTAAGGAGCAACTTTTAGAAGTTATTAAGGAAATTAACGCTCAAGAATTACGTATTTACGATATGTATCTATTTGGGAAAAATGCTCGGTTTTATTTCAACCAAAAAAATGCTATCAATTCTGTGCGGTCATCTGCAAACTCTAAATTAATAGCATTTGAAAATGAATCAAAATCAGCCTCAACTTGACAATCCACAAGTTTTCTTTGCTGCCGAACGCACTCTACTCGCATGGCAAAGATCCTCGATCTCATTCATTGCATTAGGATTTGTAATTGAACGCTTTGGACTCTTTATCAGGTTTCTAAAGCTATCCAATGATTTTGATGCATCAAGCATTCAATTATCAGCCATCGTAGGGATTATATTTATTGGCATCGGCTCAACAATCTGCCTGCTCACGGCAATTCAATACCAGCTTTTTCTAAAAACGCTTTCCCCAAGAGAGATACCAAGCCGATACTTCGCTCAGCTTGCGCCAATAGTTAGCTACCTTATCTTTTTTATTGCTACTGGCCTAGGCACATGGCTGGGATTCTCAAGCTAAATAGATCTAAAAGGAACAATAAACATGCTGACTATTAAAGTTACCTCACAAGAACTGCAGGAGATGCAGGTATTGATCCCGGAACCTTTGCCATAGTGAGCAAAATAGAAAGGTATTCGATCACAATTTTCGAGTAAGAATCATCATCATCGCTTATGGCATAAATATCGCCACGATACTTGACGCTCGCCACAGGGTTAATTGATGAATTATTTTTATAAACTTTTAAGAGCGGGGTTGGCTCTTTATAAGCATCATAGTAACTTTGCAATAAATTTCGAGACGGATAAATTAAAACATCTTTTGGGGGTGTTTTTTGCTGCACAAGCATCACGCTACCCAAATAGTCAAAAACATTACCAACCGATCGTAATTTTATATTGATCTTCATATCCTTTAAATCACGACTACGCTCTTTATACATATTCGAGACGCTTGAATAATTCATTTCCGAGACATCATCTACGGCTGAGGTCTCACAATATGAGGCTTCATGGAAAAAATTGTCATAGAGTCTTTTTGCCTCATGCTTATTTACACACATAACTGAATAAGGTGTATTTTTGAATAATTGATAAGAAATGCTACTACCTTTAGATTTCTTAACCACCTCAATAGATCCCTTAACTATATTGTCAATTAAGGCATTATTCATACCTCTTGAATAAGCAAGATATTCAGCCTGACTCATTGGAGGAGTAATTGGTGTAGATTGAGTTCTGCTCTCAGCACGCAATCCAACCTCAATAAGTAACAATAGAGCCTCTTGAAATTTCTGATAATGAGGAGCCATTGGGTCATTTACAAAACGCAGTACTTTTTCACCATCGGGACTCACGAGCTCAATTTTGTCTATTAACAGTGAATATTCAACTGTTCTGGGCCTTAATCTTTCGGTTCCCTTGTAGTCAACATATTCAATAGGCATCTCCTTCAAAAATGCCAACATAAATGAACTGTTATCAAGCGAAGATTGAGTAAAAGTAAAGCCATTGTTTATTGACATTCCTAGTGAGCCAGAGGTATTTGAAGAATCAGTTGCTGTATTCGCAGCAGAAAAAAATCCTCCAACAGAGGCTGGGGCCTTGCTATAGACATCTGTTCCAATACCGGCACTAACTGTCATACTTCCAGAACCCACTACAGAGGGTATATCGAGGAAGCTAAGAGGCATATTATTAGATGCCCTCACGATGTTTAATAAAATGTTATCTGTACTGTATTGCTCCACAACCTCACGATATGCCGATGACATTTCTTTAAAACTGCTACTTCTAGTATTAGCGCAACCTGAAATAGCAAGCAATACAACAAGTTGTATCAATAGAAATATACGCATAAAGAATAAACCCAGATAGTGATTAAGCTAGAAATTACATCAATCTTACTAGAATAAATTAGCTTCTTAGTAAATTTACTCAATAGAAAATTAGGAACCTAAAGCTTCAGTTTCATATATAGCCAATAAGGCAATAAGCGAGGGGGAGGCTCTGCCCCATCATATGGATCGCAGAACTGAAATCCATTGGAGATATAAAGAGATTGCGCATCCCTCATGAAAATCCCCGTATCTAAATTTAATACAGGAAAATGAAAATCTCTAGCTTCATCAATAATTTTTTCAAGCATTGCCCTGCCAAAACCCTTACCCCTACTACTTGGTTTTGTATAGAGCCTGACTATCTCGCCATGCCCATTAGGTAGTTTACGCAATCCCCCCATCGCAACAGCTTGATCACCCTCAATTAGTAAACGATACACAGATCTAATTTCGTTTTTAGGAACGATCTTATTCATTGACAATTGAATATATTCATCTAAAGGTATACCAACTACATCCTCAATGGAGAAATTGCAAACATCAAGAATCTGTTTATCCATCCACAGAAAATAATCTTTTGTCATTTCAATAGCGTATTCAGACCAGACTGAACTATTGGCGTCGACAAAATAATAAGAATTCACAAAAAAGATCCAAAAAAAATATTAAAACCTTACCAATAGTAGAGCTCTATTTATTAATACGAATTCCTCTTAAGAACAATAAACCTGCATTCATCCAAGTAATTAATTCTTGCCTAACAAATATCTCCCCCTGCCCAGCAGGAAGGTAATTAACTTTCCAAACTAATTTGCTACCTTTAATGGCAGGTAAAACCATAAGAACGCCTGTCAAAGTGCTAACTGGCATACCACTAATCAGCTCATACTTAAGAGTCTTAATGGAGTCATCTTTAGTCAACATACGCTCGACAATCACCCTTCCATCGGTCAAGATCATTGTTCTAATAGCATCAGGACCGGTGCCGGTTGAGTTGACTTCAGCAATCAACGAATTCCAGGAGGCGGAAAAGTTTCCAACAATTTTCCACAGCTGCGACTCACTTAAATTGAGCTCCACAGACTTTTCAATTGTTAGTAAAGCGGTATTTGGAGCGGCAAGATATGGGAATTTAATTTCAGCCTTCTTGGTTGCTTGGGTTGCTGGACTCTGTAGGAAAGGACCACTATCTCGATTGATCATCCAGGTAAGTAAAATATCCACAGCATTACAATCCAGCGTTCGCCCACCGCCTGTTGTGTGCTTCCTCCCGTTTATTACACTCTTCTCAATTTCAAGATTACTGTTGTCTGTAGTTTTTTTAGATACATCTATAAGCAAAAAGTCATTTAAGAAAATGTTCACATTTGCATTTAAATCTTCCTCAGACCAATCCCTCTTTCCGTCTTTCATGTCCCAAATTCGAAAGTGCTTCTTAAGTCGCTCGCGAA
Organism: Polynucleobacter sp. MWH-UH23A; assembly: GCF_040409805.1. NCBI lineage: Bacteria > Pseudomonadati > Pseudomonadota > Betaproteobacteria > Burkholderiales > Burkholderiaceae > Polynucleobacter > Polynucleobacter sp. MWH-UH23A. Next base: position 610,791 of record NZ_CP099572.1, on the reverse strand, counting down.
ATAACGGAAGCACCACAGGATCTACGCCGTAGGGAGTTTGTTGATTCCACAAGTCGAGTAAATTTACATCGCCAGGAATGGTAATGAGATAGTTAGCTAGCTCAGGTCTTCCGGCCCAATCAAATCTGGGTATGGCATTCAAATTAGGTGTTTTATCTACTGGCGACGACTCGCCAACTACGCCAAAAAGAGAACCAAGCTCGGGATGTAATACTGATCTTGTGTTGAACTCAATCACCAACGCTAGAACATTGTCATCTTGCGTTAAATTCGAGCCGCCTCTTAACGTTGGTTCGTTGTACCAACCAATGAAAAAAGGATCCGATCTAAGGCCGGCATAAACTCGAATTTTTCCATCATATGTTGAAGAGCCTCGAATATCGCCGACTCGAATTTTTAGTGTCGTGCCATCGGGCAACATGCATGTGCCCATCTGAACTAAAGATCCATCATCAGGAGTTCGCTCAAGACTCTCAAATTTAAATCTAAAACATATCTCACTGCCTACCGAACTAAATGCGGCTTTTTTCTCAATGCCATCAATTTGAACTCTTTTTAAAATTGCAGTGTAGTAAGCGGCATTCGAGAACCATGCATTCTGCCCGGCCCCTGGAAAAACGTTTATAACTATTACAGTATTGCTGGGATCTTCAGGGCTAGTGAAGGCATATATATCCGTCAGATCAATGGACGGATCCGCCATTGATCTTGGGCCGTCAACATGATCTGACATAAAAGATCCGAATTTAGTATGGGTGCTTAAAGTTAAACCAGGTAGGATCCTGAGAGGCAATACTTGGCTTCTCAGGCCCTCCAAAAGGCGTTACCCTTCCAGCAACTTCCGGGATAGATTTCAGGTACTCAATGATTGCATAACGCTGTACGTCAGTTAACTTTGGTCCAATGACACCTGGCCCCGGTCTAGACTCAAATGAATGTCCTGAGTTAGAGTTACCCACTAGGCGGGTATCCATTAAGAACTTCCCTGAGGTACCAGTTGTATCTACACCAAGCTTTACTGGATCAAACTCCCTTCCAACATAGAATGTTTTTGACCTTTGAGAGGCGGGCAGTAACAATTCATAAATGTTTGGCACAGAGCCATTATGTAGAAATGGCGCATTAGACCAACTTCCATCACGAGGTGCGGCCTTCAAACTGTTGAAAGGTGGCTTTAACTTTGGATCATCACCAAAAAATGTGTAGCCATTTGCATCAAGAATTTCAGCCTTAGACGTAATGCCAGCTGTTTTCAAAGATAATTCAATCATTGTTGGCTCAAATGCATTAAAGAAATCACCGGTATTAACGATTGGCTTACCATCGAAATATTGGGCTAAATGACGAGTCAACATTGTTGGTTTTGGATCAAACATAACTGATTGAAAATGGGTTTTATCAGTTCCAATTACGTCAATAGGCACCATTGCATTTTCAATAAAGCGCTTTCCTTCTTTTCTAGCTTCACTCCAGCGATATGGATAGCTTGAATGACATTCCTGGCAGTATTGCTTGAAGTATTTTGCCCCCTCCTTGACCTTGCGACCATCAAGCGCACCTAAGTCAGCTTGAGGCCATTGTGGTGGCGCCAATTTCCTAAGAAGACTCTCAATTTTGAGGATAGACTTAATATCAGTTGTAGTTTCAAATGAAACCTTGCCAGTGGGATTTTGCTCTAAGCTATATCTTGCAAAAACACCTAGAGATTCACTAAAGTTACGAATGAGCGGGTTATCCTGAATGCCGCTATATTCCACCCAAGCTGAATGTGGGGTATTCCATAAAACTGGCGGCTTTACTGGTGCAATTGCCGGACGAGTGTTCTCATGAATTCCCGTCTTTACAGCTGCAAAAGTATTATTTTCCTGAATAAAAGCATCCGTTCTTCCTGGACCCGGATTAAATGGAACCACAAATGAATTTGTGATCTGAAGACGAACGTTTTCCGCATCGACCTTAAGTCGACCTCTTAAATCATTTTCGGATACTTTTGATCTTGAGTTAACTCTAGCGTAAAGGGCATCAAATTTACTAGGATTATTTAAGGCGGCATCTAGGGACTTAGATAAAGTTGAAATCCATAAATACAGCTCAAAGCGATTTGCCAATCCACCATCAATTCGAATTTGTCGACCTTTATATTGAACTTGTCCAGTATGGCAGGCGGCGCAAGTTAAACCTGCGTACTCACCCTTATATCTACCAGATGAAACGACAGACTTAGCTATGCCGATTGGCAAGCCGTCAGGGTTATATTCAGCATCAACACCATCATGCAAAAGACCAAATTTATCGGTTTGTGCAATAGAGTTAAATAACTCCTTAGAGTCCGGTAACTCTAAGGCAAGATATATGTCATATGAAAGCAACGCAGATCCCTGGGGAGCCCAGTAAAAAAAAGATCTTTGCTTCGCGGTCCACCCTTGATTTAAATAAATAACCGGGTTAATTGAACTAGCATCAGCAGCGAAGGCGATTTCGGCAAAAAAAAGGGGGGATAAAAGGCAAGCAAGAATGCATTTGAGCTTCGAGGTGCGCATATATAACCTTAAATAATTTACTATAATGATTATATTGACCAATCATTAAACCTTAAAAAATACCTACTGAGTCAAATACTCACCTTATCCGCAATTAGCCTAGCGCTAATTCATCTAAAGCTATATCCAGAAATCTGGCTTAAAGCTCCATAATGAGTAATCAAAAAATATCTAACTTCGCCATTTTGACATGTGGAATCAAAAATTAACGGAAAGTGAAATGAAACAAGATTACACAAAGAAAAATCAAAGGCTTAAGATTGAATAATTACTAAAGCCCAGTAATAAGCCCCCCGTTGTTTATAAAGGGATATGAATTATTCAAGCACCAAAAAGACTTCCGATCGGTCCACCCCAAGAAGTAGCCAAGAAATAGTAGGTTTCCCTGCATATTAGCAGCCCAGTTATCAAACAAATCGCAGTGCCAGAAAAACTCCAAAAGGAATGCACCGCACCCTTTCTTTTTCTAATGACAATTTCAGCGACCATTAGCGGAATAACAAAAAATGCAAAATCCATAAAATAATCTAAAGGTCCCGAAAAATTAACGCCCAAACCCCATCCTCCCAAAGTAGTATGAATGAATCCATAACCCATTCGATAAATCCAAGAGCCTAAAACGAGGGCAAATAATCTGATCGCCCATTGACGATGAAGCTCAAATTGACGAAGTAATGCATACCTAACAGTCTGGACTGATCCAAGCATCATTAAAATTCCATAAAGCGCGAACCCAACAAGCATTGGAGTTCCACCTGCCGCCCCCCAAACAGCCAAGAAAACTACTCCACCTAACCCGGTCACAAAAGCAGATAATGTGTAAAACAATCCTGTCCAACGATGAAAGTCTGTAAAACGCTTTCGAATAGTTTCGCTAAATTGAATTGGCCCCATGATCAGCAAAAGACTGCCAAAAAAGAAATGCGAGATCATTCCCGTCATTGCCGCTGGTTTCGTTGGACTGTACAGCTGAGGCAGGACACTATTCCATGCCTCCACTGCACTTAATGTGTTAGCCAGAATATAGAAAGCAAATATATATAAAGCGAATGAAATACCGCTTACCCAACTTGTTATGACTAAAAATAACAGGCTTGCCTTGTATATTGAACTCTCGCTTGACTGATTACTTCCCTGAATAAGGTTGTCCACTATCGTTCCTTAGAATAAAGTTAATTAATTATAATTTTTTTATATTAACCCAACCTATTTGAACAAAAACAAAAAATCTTTATGGGGTAAACCTTAATAAATACATACCACCCCTCCGAAAAGAGTCACAAACTTTGCAAATTCTTTTTCTTACTGATTGTACCGGCCTTAATTCATCAAAAAGTTCGGGGCTCAATCAATACGTTGAACTTACTGTAAAGCTCATAAAAATTAATACGCAGACGCTAAAACAGTAGCGGCTATATTTCAAGCCACTATCTGATAAAAACTACCTCTTAATGAACCTGCCTGGTCTATCTAGTTTATTGAATAAACCAATATCAGAACCTTTATGCTCTCTAAGTAAGCTCAGAAAGATAGCTAATGTTGAAGGCACTGGAGATCTATTGAATGGCAATTAGCAGCAATGGTGAGATGCCGAATTGAGACTCGACATCTCAAGGCAACTCAAGAGACATACAAGTGTCCGGAAACGCGACACTTTATCAATACGTTTGTCGGCTAACTCGACAAACTAATGTAGAAGCCACTTTAACCCAAATCCGGTCTATGGATCTGACCGGGACTGAGGATACTTAACTCAGCCCTGGCCTTCCCAAGGCGAATTAAGAACAAGAGCAACCGCCACCACAGTCTCCGCCCTGTTTAGCTTGAGGCGCACCACCGGAATCTAATTGCGCTGGATAACCGTCCTCTTTTAATGCCGCAATTAAATCATCTGACTTATCCGTAGTTCTAGTTATTTTGACTTTGCCGGCGGCTAAATCAACGACTAAATCCTCAACGCCATCTAATGATTTAAGAGCATTGGTCACATGCTTAACGCATGAGCCACATGTCATACCACTCACACTTAAATTAATTTCACTCATTTCAATTCCTTTATCTATAGGATTGATAAACGCTAGGCTTACTATTTAGTCCAATTAGTAAAACATCGTATGAATCTTTTCTACCCTTGTATTCAGGGCCATCCATGCCTGGAGAGCCAAGAGGCATAGCAGGAACAGAGAGTCCAATCGCCTTGGGTTTTTCTGCTAATAGGCGCTTAATTTCTTTTGCTGGAACATGACCCTCGATCGCATAACCATCAATCAAAGCGGTATGACAAGAGCCAAACTGAATGGGCATGCCTAGCTTTTTACGAATCTCGTCATTGCCATCTGTATAAGTTTTTACAGTAAAACCATTCTTTTCAACATGGTCAGCCCAATCTTTACAGCAACCGCAAGTTGGGCTTTTCCACATCGTTATTACTGGCTTCTCAGTTGCCGCAAAACCCATTGTTGGCAACAGAACAAGTCCTAAAGAAATTATTCTTCTTTGTTGATTAACTAATTTCATATCAACCATCTCTTTCTTCAAATAAAGGCTGCTCTTTCGGGCAAACCTTTTATTAATGATTGTGTCCTTGGTTGCTCATTGGCATCTGACCATTCTTCATCTGCTGAGGCATTTGGCCACCACCCATTGGGATTTGTCCGCCATTCATAGGCACTTGCTTTTGCATCTGCTTCATTTGATCAGGCGTCATATTACCCATCATTTGTTGATGTTGTTTCATCATCTTTTCATGCTCTTCGGGATGGCAAAACTCATGATCATCAGAGCCCGAACTCATTTGATGGGCGCTAGCACCCTTGTAGCCAAGAATACTTGGATCAACCATGCCTGCAATCATCGCGATGTGTCCGAACACTAAGAATAAGGCTACGCAAATTGCGTGAATCTTAAGCTTGTCCATTTGATCTAAAGCTCGATTAACTAAACCGAACTCTTGTAGGGCAATCCAAATTAAAGGCAGGCCTGCAATCACATAACTACCTACTGCGATCGGATCAACAATCGTTCTCCATTCACCAGCTTTAGTGATAGGAATAACAGCATTGGTCATGATGTAATAAATGATGCCAATAAAGTAGATGCCTACTGCAATCCCAGCAAAGCGATTGAGGTAATACAGGGCACCGTCAAACTTGCGAGTAAAGAGCAAGTACAGCTCTGTAATAGCCAATGTCTCAGCCAAGATGACTGGGATGGCCATAAAGATAATTAAATTCCAAGGCTGGTTAACAGCCAATAACTCCATGTAGTGAGTCATGTTCATATTTTTCTCCAATACGTAGACGTGGCAAATCGCCACAAAAATTTAGTTAACTGCTTAATTAACTAATGAATCTTGGAGGTTTGAATATGTGACTTGGGACTGCCTCAATAATGAGTTGGGGCACTTGAAAAATAAATTGATTTGACAAATTGGGCTGGATATATTGGCTTGTGGATAAGTTTGCCACTACGCCTAAACAACACTGATGTTGTGCTTGATAGTTGGTTGATTGTGACTTCTCACCATTTACATCACTTTTTGTATGGCAATCATGCTGAACCATATGCCCAGAATGAACTTGGGATATCGAGTCGGCAGATACGGGCATACTACCTGCATGGATTAGGCTAGCAAACAAACTTAGACAGAGAGTAATACAAATTTTTCTCATACTTTAATTCTATGCTTATTTAATAATTTTGTCGTTTAAGATCGCAAAAACAACATTTCACAATCCCGTCACAAAGATATTGCTATAATTTACCTGTCACTAGGGAGTAGCCTCTCTTCTCTACAGAAGATGGCTTACATCAACATACTTAAGCTGCTAGCTTATGGTGTAAGTGGTTTAGATACTTGGCAAGACTTTTGACTACAAACACTTACTTAGGCTGTGGGTGCGTTGTAGTCATTTGTTTATGTCACAGCCTAGAGGACTATCAAGATGGATTCACTCTTAATCTCCACTGGCGTTGTGACTCTTGCCGAGATGGGCGATAAAACCCAATTACTGGCTTTTATTCTTGCGGCCCGCTTTAAAAAGCCAGTTCCCATCATTTTAGGTATTCTTGCGGCAACCATCATCAATCACGGCTTGGCTGGCGCATTAGGAGCCTGGATTACAGCAATGGTCAATCCTGAAGTATTGCGATGGATTCTAGGTGCTTCATTTATTGGTATGGCAATTTGGACACTTATTCCTGACAAGATTGAGGAAGAAGAAACGCAAGTCGCTAAACACTTGGGCGTATTTGGAGCAACCTTTATTACCTTCTTCTTAGCAGAGATGGGTGACAAGACTCAATTGGCTACTATTGCTTTAGCGGCTCACTATGCTGCCCCTTTAGCAGTTGTAGTTGGTACTACATTGGGAATGTTGATTGCAGATGTCCCAGCAGTCTTTGTTGGCAATAAGTTTGCGACAAAGATTCCGATGAAATTGGTTCACTCAATAGCGGCAGGTATCTTCGCCGTCATGGGGGTTCTAACATTGCTTGAAGTTGATAAATTATTTTAAGGAGGCGTTATGACTTGGATCATCACCAAATACTTGCTCACAGCCGGGATGGTTGTATTCATTAGTGAGGTAGCTAAGCGAAGTGACAAATTAGGGGGATTTATTGCGGCATTGCCCTTGATGACACTACTTACCTTGACCTGGCTGTTCATTGAGAATCAGCCAGAAGAAAAGGTAGCAAACCATGCTTATTACACTTTTTGGTATGTGATACCAACATTGCCGATGTTCCTCCTATTTCCTTATCTACTGCCTAAATTAGGTTTTTGGATAACTATGGGCGCAAGTATTGTGGTAACTGTTATCTGCTTTGGCATGTTTGCCCTGTTGATGAAGAGATTTGGGGTTCAACTGTTATAGCTTTTACCGCCTTAAACAAGACAGCAATAATAATCAGAATAAGTTAAGCTGATACTTCAATAAAACGTCTAAGGACATTTTATGAAAAAGCTCATTTTTGCTGTTCTTTTGGTATCTATAGCCACTATCGCATTTGCTCAGTTTTTTGCTAACTGGCCAGAAACTCATGAATCTCCTACAGCAGCATTTATGGTTGCTGGGATTTTCTTAATCCTCTCCATTGCATTACTCATCATTGGCTATCGTCAGGAAAATCAAAAGATTAAAGACGACTATCATTTTCGAAAAGATACTAAGAGTGAATATGAAGAGTAACTCTTGTAGCGAAACAATTCACGCAATAAGAGATGGCTTTTCCTATTGCATTAGGCCTATTGCAAAAAATGATAAAAAGGGACTTATTGAGCTTTTTAATCAACTCTCTCAAGAAAATCGATATTTAAGATTTGCTCATGCCATCTTAAAATTGCCTGATGCTTTTCTGGAAGATATCTTAGAGTTAGATTATAAAAAAGAGATGGCATTTGTAGCAGTTATCACTCACAGTAATATTGAAAAAATTATAGGCATAGCTAGATATGTCGCCATAGATTCAGAGAATGTCTGTGAGTTTTCAATTAGCATTGGGGATGAATATGCAGCTCATGGAGTTGGCATGAATTTGATGAAATACCTAATAAATCATGCTCAACAGCAAAACTTAAAAAAAATGATTGGGTATATATTAACCGGCAATATTAAGATGTTAAAGATGGTTAGAGAACTAGGCTTTCATATAAATACGGCCTCACCAGAGACAGGTTTCAAAATAGCCGAGCTTGATCTAAATAATTAAAGCGTAATGAAATTTCAAACGAGTGAAGTTGCTCTCATTTTTATTGATCTTCAAGATCGATTAATGCTATCAATTTATCAGGGCGCAGAAGTTTTGAATCAATGCGTTCGGATTGCCAAAATTGCCCAACTTCTTAATGTTCCGATTATTGGTACAGAACAAAGCCCCAACAGCCTGGGACATAACGTACAAGAAATAATTTATTACTGTGACAGTACATTTAGTAAAGACCATTTTGACGGGTGTCAAGATGGGCTAATCAATCAGTTACCCAAAAATACTAGTAATTTAGTTTTGGCTGGTTGCGAAGCCCATGTATGCGTTATGCAAACCGCACTAAGCCTAATTAGGCACGGTTTTCAAATTACCATTTTGATAGATGCAATCGGATCGCGAAGAGTCCAAGACAAAGATATTGCCATCCAAAGACTCACTGCTGCAGGCGCCACTCCAGCGACAGTTGAAATGTTAGCCTTTGAATGGCTTGGTACCGCTCAAAACCCGCATTTCAAAGCGGTTTTAGAGATTGTCAAAGCAAATTAAAATCATATCCTCCTTAAATACTCAAGCATTTGTCAATGTGACAAGCTACCTTAATAGGCATAACATGAGACTGAAAGGGGGATATATGAACATATTCCGCACAACCCTCATTGGTGGCTTATGCCTCTCGAGCTTGCATTTTTGCTGGGTTATATTAGTAGCACTTGGCATTGCACAACCATTGCTAGACTTTATCTTTAAGCTTCACATGCTCAATTCGCCATTTCAAGTTCAGGCATTTAATCCTTTACTTGCCGTAGGACTTATTACCATTACCTTTTTAATTGGCTGCTTTTACGGTGCCATGTTTTATTTTATTAGAAGCAGGTTTAAATCCTAGGCCTTCAATATGAGCATTCTTCTCTTAATTTTGTCACCAGCATTATTTGGATTATTTTGGATCATCCGTTTCCAGATTTGTGCAGCTCGCCGCAGACGACTTGTAGACACCTATGGAGTTGACCCTAAGAAACTGAGAAAAATGAGTTGCAAGGAAGTAACCAACTTACGAAAAAGTATTGAAGAAGCGAAAGATCAAGGAGATGCCTATGCCCTTGAGGCAGTGATTAAGCCCTATAAACCCTAGATCCGTAAATATCACCAACCTATTAAACTTAGTTTTAATCAGTAGACTTAAATATAGAAAGGTTAACAAATGAAAATATTGCTACCAATCGATGGTTCGAAATCATCACTAAATGCTGCAAAGTATGTCGCAAAACTCGCATCTAATTCTCGAAGCCCAATCAAAGTGACCCTAGTTAGCGTTCATGATGATACAGGCCTTACTCATGTAAAGCAGTTTGTATCCAAGAGCGTAGTAGATGACTACTTACGCGAAATCAGCGAAAAAGAACTGAAACCTGCTCAAAAGGTTTTAGATGCTGCGAGGGTTAAACACAGCATGGTTATTAAGCGTGGGCATATTGCTGAGGAAATTATTACCTTGGCGAATAAGGAAAAGGTTGACATCATAGTAATGGGCGCAAAAGGACGTAGCGCTCTACTAGATGTATTAATTGGTTCAGTAGCGCAGCGAGTATCTAGTCTTGCCAAACAACCTGTACTATTAGTGAAATAAACCTTGGCTTTACTACTTTAATAAAGAGGGCTCTTGACGAGCCCTTTTTTATTACGCGGTTGACTGAGCACGGTCAACCCAAAACGCCATCAATATAAATGCCACAAGCGCACAGCTGCCTGAAAATAGGAAAGCGTACAGAGGGGCAATGGCTTCATAGATCCAACCAAAAATGAACGAGGCTGGAAATAGCATCAGTCCAGTTACTAAGTTAAACCAGCCAAATGCTGTGCCTGCTAAGCCTTTGGGTGCCATATCGGCTACCAATGCTTTCTCCACCCCTTCTGTTGCAGCTTTGAACAAACCATAGACCCCAAACAAAGCAAATATGTGAAACATGGAAATATCAGGCAAGCCCATGGCAATATAAAATAAAGCAAAAGCAATCCACGCAATCAAAATAAATCGCTTTCGGCCAAACTGATCTGATAGGGCCGATAAAGGCGTTCCAAATACAGTCGTAATGAGAGAGATGGCTGCCCATAACAAAGGAATATCTGCTTGTGGTACCCCAGCCTCTCTTGCTCTTAATAGCAAGAACATATCTGAGGAGTTAGCCAAAGCAAAGATACCTGCTACAACAAGATATCTTTTAAATTGATCAGGCATACCCTCAAGAGACCAACTAAATTTACTTGCTTCTGGAACAGCTTCTTTCTTAGGTTCTTTGATACATAAGGCAAGAATGATTGTGATGATTGCTGGCACAATCGCCCAAAGAAAAATATCTCTTAGCGGCACGCCTAAAGATAAAAATAGCGCCGCTAATAAAGGGCCAATAACTGCACCAGCATTATCCATAGAGCGATGAAGTCCAAAGGTAATGCCTCTCTGATTCTCATTGACGCTCTCAGCTAAAAGAGCATCGCGAGGAGAGCTTCGAAGGCCTTTACCCATGCGATCTGTAAAGCGAATTGCCAAAACCCATATCCAAGAATTGGCGATTGCTATTAGTGGCCTACCAATACCCGCCAGTGAATAACCCAGCACAATCCACGGCTTTGCCTTTTTGGTACGATCTACGATTACTCCTGAAACTAGTTTAAAAATACTGGAAGTAGCTTCAGCGATTCCTTCAATAATGCCCAGCGCCTTTGGTCCCGCCATTAAAACCGAGGCAAGATATAAAGGCATTAAGGGGTAAAGCATTTCACTAGCCGAGTCATTGACTAGACTAATTAGCCCGATGAGCCAAACGGTTCGAGGAAGAGCAAGAATTGTTTTAAACATGACAGGTCTAATTTAGCACCTTAGTGTCATTTAATATCGTTCTTAACGACAATTTGTTACACATCTATTAAATTTAGACTTACAACCTTAGATTGTCAGGAAATTTATTAAATCTGATTTGTCCTTGATTGGAGTGCTTTACAAAACCCTATACATCTTTCTCAGATTCTCAATTTTGTGATACTGCCTCTCTGCCGCATCAAAGGCTTGGGTAAAGTTTTGCTTAATGGCATGTTGCATGATGATTAGACAGCGATGTGCATGTTGGTGCTTTAAAAGCGTTGCCAGCGTTAGGAAGTAAAAGGCCTTCTGATGATCTTGCTTGATATATTCACCCTTTTCGTAGAGCACGCCCAAGTTATAGGCTGACTGACGACTGCCTTCATTGGCGCCAACAGTAAGCAGCTCTACACCTCGAGGAATATTCTTTTTGACACCTTGGTCCTCGCCAGTGCCAACAACATAAATATTTCCTAAATTGCAGTAAGCATCGAGCACTTCCTCTTTGATTGCTTTTTCATAATACTCAACGGCCACAGGAATATTTCGCTCAATCATCCCCATACCGCGTTCATGCATTAAACCAACATTAAAGTGAGCATAGCCATTACCCAAACTACTGTTTGAGTTCACCCATTCAAAGAGCTTATCGAGCTGCCCCGCATCTAAGTGGCCATCAAAACACATTTTGGTCAGAGCAAACTGAGCTTCAGAATCTAATTCGTTGACTGCTAAATCAAAAAAGATCTCAAATGCAGCCTCGTAGCGACCGCGATTCAGATTGGATACTGCTAACTCCAGCTTGGGATGGTTAAAGTTATAGCTATCGCTACTCGATGTATTTTCAAATCCTAAATCCACAAAATTACCCCATCTGATTGTTTTATTCCAAGCCTGAATCTCAATTGGCTGACAAAACAATACAAGTGCTAACGATGATTTTGTGAGCAAATTACCCATTTTGGGCAGTTTGCCTAAAATTCAATCTTTTTGTGAGTATTCTCAATCAATGGATAAAGAAGTTTCTTTAAAACTGAGTGGTCTTTTGTTTGCCATAAATGATCACTACATCAATCATTTAATTCGGATTTATCACCTATTTGAAGGCGATATTGAATGTTGTATTGTGCTTGGCGAAATAGCACATTACAACGCTCGCAATGTATTTTCAGAGCTAACTCAAGAAAGAGTCATGCTCAGTGAATTCACTTCAAAATTTAGAGGGAGCAACGCCCACTCCATCAGTTTATCAACAGGCATGCCAAGAGAAACCGTAAGACGTAAAATTCTTAAATTAGAAGAAATGGGATATGTGGAGCAGGATGAGAAAAAGCAACTTCGGATTACCCACCTACCATCAATTGAGTTTGAAGATTTCTCAAAAGAATCCTTGGAGTTATTCATGGGTCTGGTTAAACGACTTAAAAAGCAAGACTATTTATAGGATGACGCCTTGAAGCCATATGAAATACTTTCCATTGAAAATGCTGGCGGTAAATACTGGGTAGTTACTTATAAGTTAAGCAATGGCCAAACAGAGATTGAAACTATTGATGCCTTAGACCATCATGAGGCATTTGTGAAGTTTCGCAATTTCATGATTAAGCAACAAAAAAATCAAAAATAACCAGCTGAATCACTTGCAACTCAATTACTTAAATAAACCAATCGTTACTTAAGGTAACGCTTAAAAGAATACCAACTCTAAGGTTAGTATTTTCATTTCTAATGCCCCACAGGACTTGAACCTGGTACCAAAGGAGTTGAGCTTGTGCTGCTCTCTAACTCCCTGGGCCATACCTTCGCCACATCGATTACTAAAGTTAGATGGGCGAAATGACCTTATCTCTATATTGCCACTCTTTTAATGACTTCTAACTTTTGCTCCAGGGTATAGCCAACGGTTCCATAGTGATTAAACTCCGATCCGCCACTGGAATGCCCGGTAATACTTTCAGCTAATCTAGTTGGAATATCGTTGCAGGCTTTTAGTCTATCTACAAAAGCATGTCGAAACATATGACTACGAAAACCTAAGTCCCTAAGACTCTTGCCCATTGCTGCTGAGCATGAGCCATTGCCGTTCTCTTTGGCATAGTTTGGGACCAACCAAGCGCTACGTTTGCGTAATGCCCTCTCATATAAATCAGTAGCTGCCTCAAGCGAAACTCCATACAAAGGTACTGCCCGAATACTGGATTTTGTCTTGCGATCAGACAGTCTATTTTGACGAACCCATAAATGGGGAATGGGATGATCCAAGATGCAATCTTCAAGTCTGGCAAAAACAGGTTCTGATAAGCGCATACCAGTGTTTAACTGAATTAAGCCAATTAACGCATAGTTTGTTCTGCTCTCCAGCAATCTAGCCTTCACATTCTCAATTAATGCAGGGGTTACTACAGCCATGTGGCGCTTAGTCTCACCCTCCCCTTTAATGCGTAGACCTCTAAAAGGACTTAAGCGATCAATATCTAAGAATCTGAAAGCTAAGTTGAGTATGGCATTTAAGCAGTTATGGTGTTTGCGAATGCTGGAGGGGCTAAGACCCCTTTCTAACTGGTGATCCCTATAGGTAGTGATATGCCAGTGTTTTAACTCGTCTAAGGGCATGTCACCATAAAGATCACAAAAGTAGTTGAAATACCGGGTGGCATCATCTCGAAACCGCTTGCGGTGGGATGACTTACTTTCAGCTAGGTAAATCTCAAATGCAGTACTAAAAGTAGGTCTTTTCCCATTAGGTAAACTTGAGAAATGATTGGCCACCAATTTACCTAAAAACTCCTCGTCAAATGAAACCCCATTGATATTGACCATTCTCTGGACAAATGAATCCTGAGCTTGGGTTTCAAATTGTTCAAAACAACGCACTAATTCCAACGACATAAGTTCTCCAAAAAAGAAATTAGTCAGTAGTACTGTAGTTTCAGAATTTGGGAATTCCTATCGAATTTTTTAGGTTTGAAATGTTCGAAATCCGAACTGCGGAATCGAACTTTGCACCAAAATGCAATCGCACAGTCAATCGCACACTCACATTTAGGTCTTACAAACTATTGATTTATATGAGGTTTTGAAGAGCCACGACTTCTTTTAATCCGTTGGTCGCGAGTTCGAATCTCGCCCGACCCACCAGCATCACCAAGCCTCGCTTCTGCGGGGCTTTTTATTGCCTACGATTCCTATTAGAAATAGCCGTTTTCAGCTTGTTTTAGGGCTACTTTTTAGATATGAAATCAACCCTAAGTCCATTAAAATATGGATATGTCAATCAAGTTTGCCACCCAATTTCAAGCGCGCCAATACAACGTATCAAACGCTGTAGCTTCCGCTCGGATTGAGGGCATTGTTCCAACTAAGCAGTTAGAGCAAAACCTCACTGATTACGTTGCTGGTAAAAAGAGCATTGCGCAGATATTAGAAGAAACTAAGCAACGCTATGTCACGCTACGACGCAGATGACAACTGGTCCGAATAAAAAAATTATCATCATTGCTGGCCCTAATGGTGCTGGCAAAACGACATTTGCTAAAACCTTCTTACCTCTAGAAGCGCATACCTATCGCTTTATCAATGCCGATCTTATTGCTGCTGGATTGGCTCCTTTTAATCCGGAATCTGCCGCCTTTAAAGCAGCTCGCCTAATGCTTCAGGAGATTGATTTATGTACAGAAGCTGGCGAAAGCTTTGCATTTGAAACGACACTATCTGGCGTTCACTACCTTCAACGTATTGAAGGATGGAAAAAATTGGGTTACGCAGTCAAACTCTGGTTTATTGGCCTAAGCTCACAAGAATTAGCAATTTCTCGCGTTGCAGAGCGAGTAGCGCAAGGCGGTCACAATATCCCAGAAGAGGTCATTCGCAGACGCTATACAGCTGGTTTAGAAAATTTACCCAGATACCAAAAGGCAGTACACTCATGGTTGTTGCTAGATGGTGACAAAACCCCTCCAGAGCCAATCGAAATAGGGTAAAAATGAAATCAATTATTGATCAGGTTAGAAATTCACCAGATCCCGACATATCAGGATCCTACAATGCTATGCAACGCGCTGGCAAAGCAGCCATTGATTTAGCGATCCAGACTAATACTGCGATTGTGACATCGATTAATGGCAAAGTAGTGCGCATACCAGCTTCTGAATTGATTAAACAACGTCAACTTAGCGCCTAAGTACCGTTGGTCGCGAGTTCAAATCTCGCCCGACCCACCAGTCATACAAAAGCCCCTTAGTAATCTAGGGGCTTTTTTCATGTTGTATCCAAAGCTGCAACAGAACGCATTAAGGTCAAGAGCTTGGAGTCATTCTCCGGCAAACCATTAAGATGCTGCTTCAAATTTGGGATATATTTCGCAATTCGATCAGCACCAAAGAATCGCATACCCCAACTAGGGAATGCTCACTCATGAATTTCCCTAAAATCTAATTCACGAATAATTACGTGACGATTATCGTTTTGTATTCGCTTCCACAGATGAGAAATGTCTTCTCTAGTACCCTCTAATATTTGAGCAAAGTATCGATTTTCATAGAACAAGACGCCAGTAATTCTATTTGCAGTGTTGAAATTAAATGCTTTATCAAATAGCTGAACTAATTGCAGTTTTGAGAATGGATCTTTCGCTCTACTGATATAGCTAAATTCAATTAGAGATTGTCGATCCATCAACGCAGAACCCTACTCAGCAGCTTGGCCAAAAACAGGCTCCCGCTTTTCAAAGAAAGCCGTAATCCCCTCCTTGTAGTCGCTACCCATATAAACATTCTTGCGTAAAGACTGCAGGTGCTCAAATACTGTAGGATTTAGAACAGCCGCATCAGAGAGCATTTGAGCCTGAGCTTTGAGGACTGAGTTTGCTTGTGGTGATCGTTTTGCAATGGTTCTGGCCATTTGATAGGTTTTTGCCTCCAATTCTCCAGAAACGTAAAGGTGATTAAGAATACCAATCTGTAATGCTCTGTCAGCGCCAATTGGATCTGCCGTTAAAAACATTTCCTTAACTACATTAAGGGGCATTCTTGACATGAAGTGCAAGATACCACTTGCCGTGTATGGAAGACCTAGTTTTGCGGGCGTAATTGCAAATGTCGAATCATGGTCCCCTATTGCTATATCGCAACTCATAATCAGATCTGTAGATGCGCCCCAGACAGAACCATCAACCATGGCAATTACTGGCGCCCTAAAGGCCCTAATAGATTTCAGCAAAACCATAACAGGATCATCTGCTGGAAGGGGATCACGCTCAGACCTAGGGAGCTCCATTACATCATGACCGGCAGACCATACCTTATTCTTTTTATCAGATCGAAGCACTAAGACACGTACATCCTCTTTACTAAAAAGTTCAAGCGCATGATGTATCTCTTCGATTAAACATTCACTCAACGCATTTCTTTTGCTGTAGTGATTGAATCGAATTGTCGCAATCAATTCTGCTTGTTCAATTTTGATGTACTGATAATTCATTTATAAAACCTTTTATGCCGCAATCAAAAGATCCCCTAATTCCATCTTTTCCCACCAAATAAAAGGCAACAAGTAAACAGGTTCCCCAGCATCCTGCAAAATTTCTAATGAGCCATCATTGATTTTGTTTGCAACATATTTTCCTGGTTGAAGCGATAGAGAACCTCTATCAGTTCCATCATTGCGCCGCATCCTCGCAACTATCCCATTAGTGATATAGACAACCATGATTCCCTCCCGATTTAAAGAGCCGATTGAATGTGGTTACGAACAACGGGATATATTTGTGTATCCCAGCGCTTACCGTTAAATACACCGTAATGCCCCACACCAGCCTGAAGATGGTGTGACTTCATGTAGCCCGGCAGACCACTACAAAGATCTTGGGCAGCCAATGTTTGTCCTATGCCACAAATATCATCCCTTTCTCCCTCCACCGTCAGGAGAAAAGTTTTTTTTATTAGCCTTGGATTAACCAATCTACCTTGATAAGTCAACCTTCCCAAAGCAAGGTCTCGATCCATAAAAACTTTTTGGATTGTTTGCAGGTAAAACTGGGCAGATAAATCCATGATGGCAAAGTACTCCTCATAAAACTCATGAATAGCGTCAGCCTTCTCAGTCTCACCGCTAATTCGGTATTCGTAGAGCTTACGAAACGATTCCGCATGACGATCTGGATTCATGCTCATAAATGCCATTAGCTGCAAAAAGCCTGGATATACTTTTCGACCCGCACCTCCAAAAGGTTTTGGTATCTCTCCGATAAGCTTTTCTTCAAACCATGATATCGGTTTGCTACTTGCTAACTCATTTACCTTAGTAGGATTTTGACTGACATCAACTGGGCCAGCCATCAGTGTCAAACTTGCTGGCACATCAGGACTTTTATCTTCGGACATGATTGCTGTAGCAGCAAGGCAGGCTACCGTTGGCTGACATACCGCCATGAGATGAGTTTGCGGACCAATAAACCGCAGAAAATGAATAATATGTTTTACATAAGAATCAAATTCAAATTCACCGCAGCTCAGAGGTATATCGCGAATATTGAGCCAATCAGTGACATACACATCATGATCTCGCAATAGGGTTCTAATAGTGCCAGCCAAAAGAGTGGCGAAGTGCCCTGACATAGGCGCTACCAACAATATCTTCGGCTGACCCTCAACAGCAGGTTTATTAAAGCGCACCAAATCACAAAAATGGGTTGAGTGCACCTTTTCTTCTCTTACAGCTTGTTCTATGCCGAACGAATCAATTACCGAATTAATCTTAAAATCTGGCCTCGTGTGCGTAAAACCAAGCAATGCAATTTGTTCATAGTGCGCCGAGAGCCGTTGTAGCGGATTTAAGCTGAGATTACCAAACCAATTATTGGAAACACGCTCTGATGCTTTCGCAAATATGCGAATAGGATCATGGAGGTTTGCAAAGGTTTGATAAGCCTTGTACATCATTTATAAGAACCGCTCTCAATGTGGCGTAGCGCTCGCTCAGTGGTTTTTAAAGTAGGATCAAATACCCTGCTTAGGGAAACATCATTCGCAATGATTGCCGCTGTTTGTGCTGCTTGTGCAGAAATAATGGATAAATTGACAAAACCCGCAACGTTAAAGATTTTAAGAAGGTCTAACTCTTGTATATCTACATCCGAGAATTCATCCGCCTCAATCTTCTTATAAAGATCTCGGTAATACTCACGCATGCCATCAAGCTCTTCTGCCAACGTCATAATCCGCTGAAACAGCACCGTAAAATCGGAGGTCAGTGAATTTTTACTCAAGACTTCCATGGGGTAACTCCAGGAACATCTGCTGGCCCCTTAGCCACTGGAACCGTTTCAAAATCCGCAGGTCCTACGATTTCCAGATACTCCATATCTGGCGAGTAATCAAACAAATAGTGAGTAATCCCAGGCATTTGATGCACGACATCGCCGGCCTCAACTAATGTGACCTTATCTTCATACATGAACTTTGCCCAACCCTTGTTCATGATGACAATTTGAAATTCGGCTACGTGATAGTGCCAGCCAGTGCCATCAACTGGTGGTTTATTAGCTTTAACCAAATGGGCGATTACCTTACCTTTGGTAGCTTTAGCCACACCTAAATCTCGGTACAAGAAAAAGTCTCGTAAACCACCTGGCAAAAACTGAGTATCTGCTGGCTTTACATGAGAGAAATCAGTATCACTTTTAAATTTAACGGGTGTATTCATGATCAAAACTCCACTTCAAGTTCTTCAATATCATCGGGTTCTTCAAGGGCGCCCATCACCCATTCCTTCATGTCAGGCATTGCCATGATGTGATCACAGTACTTCTCACATGCCTTATCAAGCGCTACGTGATAAGTCAGGAACCTGGTGACTACCGGTGCAAACATAGCATCGGCTAGTGTGGGCTCTTTGCCAAACAGAAATGGACCGCCATAGCTTGTAAGACAGTCTTGCCAAATGACCACAATGCGATTGATATCAATTTGTGCTTTTGACCAAACCTTAAATGACGCAAACTTTGCCTTAATGTTCATTGGCAATGAAGCACGCAGAGCTGAGAATCCAGAGTGCATCTCCCCGCATACAGAGCGACAATGTGCTCTAGCAATCGGATCTTTTGGCAATAAATGAGCACCTGGCTTAAGTTCGTTCAAATATTCGCCAATAGCCATAGTGTCCCAAACTCGACAACCATCATGATCCAACCGAGGAACCAGAATTGAGGGCGAGAGAAGCAATAACTCTGCTCTGTTATCCACATCATCTGGCGACACCACTATTTCTTGAAATGGCAAGCCAGAAAGTTTGAGCATGAGCCAACCCCGCAAAGACCATGATGAATAGTTTTTGCTACTGATCGTCAAGGTAGTTTGATTGGGCATATCCACTTTCAGAGGGAGTACAACTACAACTTATTCCTTCTGCATTTGGCATTTCGGCTCCTATGCCCTATTTTTGACGTCTTTTGTCCAATTTTGGGCATTTTCAGATTTACCGCACTAGTCTTGTGCGAAGCAATTCTGCACCCTTATAGTGAACTTATAGACTTTGAATCATGTCTATCCATGCTGCGCTCCATCACGTCACCGAATACAACTATGACCGCCTAGTGGAACTGGGGCCGCAAATAGTACGATTACGGCCTGCCCCGCATTGCCGCAGTCATATTCTTTCTTACTCACTCAAGGTGGAGCCTGAAGGACATTTTGTTAACTGGCAGCAAGACCCTTATGCAAACTATCAGGCGCGCTTAGTTTTTCCTGAAAAGGTGAAGAAATTTAAGGTAACCGTTGATCTTGTGACTGAGATGGCGGTATACAACCCTTTTGATTTCTTCTTGGAACCTGACGCTGAGAACTATCCGTTTAGCTATAACTCAGAATTAAAAAAGGAATTGCGCCCCTACTTAGGTAAGATGCGCAACGCTACATTAAATAAGTATTTAAAAACTATCGATCGCAGCAAAATGCGAACGATTGATTTTTTAGTCAAGCTAAATCAAAAAGTTCAACGCGACATTAATTACCTGATTCGCATGGAGCCTGGCGTTCAGACTCCCGATGAGACTCTAGATTTACAAAGCGGATCCTGTCGTGATTCAGCATGGTTAATGGTGAATTTATTACGCCTAAGCGGTTTAGCCGCTCGCTTTGTATCTGGATACCTGATTCAATTAAAGCCAGATGTCAAAGCCTTAGATGGCCCTAGTGGCACAGAGGTGGACTTCACAGATCTGCATGCATGGTGCGAGGTCTATTTGCCTGGTGCAGGCTGGATTGGTTTAGATCCAACCTCTGGACTATTTGCCGGTGAAGGCCATATTCCAGTTGCCTGCACCCCAGAACCTTCAGGTGCAGCTCCAATTGAAGGTGGTGTTGATAAGTGCGAAGTAGACTTTAAGCACACGATGGAAGTCACAAGGATTTATGAATCACCTCGAGTGACAAAACCTTATACAGAAGAACAATGGCAAGCCATTGTGGAGCTTGGTCATAAAGTTGATCAGAAATTAGAAGCTGGTGATGTACGTCTAACTATGGGCGGAGAGCCAACCTTCGTTTCTATCAATGGTCGTGATGAGCGCGAGTGGAATGTCGATGCGCTAGGACCTACAAAGCGTGGTTATGCAACGGATTTAGTGGAGCGCCTACGCAAACAATATGGTGATGGTGGTTTCTTGCACTTTGGACAAGGCAAATGGTATCCGGGTGAACAGTTACCTCGCTGGGCACTTTCGATTTACTGGAGGGCTGATGGTCACCCAATCTGGAAAAACCCAAAACTCTTTGCTGATGAACGTGATCCCATTACCTACACCAACAAAGATGCAGAAAAATTTGTCTATACACTTTCCAAAAATCTAGGGCTTGCTGATGAGTTTATTGAGCCTGCCTACGAAGATGTTTTTTACTACCTCTGGCGCGAATCTAAACTGCCAGTCAATGTCGATCCATTTCAGTCGAATTTAGATGATGAGATGGAACGCACTCGCTTAAAACGCGTTTTTACTCAAAAACTTGATTCAGTTATTGGCTATGTATTGCCGATTGAAGCAGGTCAAGCTCAGAACTACTTCGATACTCATTGGAAAACTGGTCCCTGGTTTTATCGCGAAGATCGCCTATATCTTTTGCCAGGAGATTCTCCGATGGGCTACCGCTTACCTTTGGACTCCCTGCCCTGGACCAGTAAAGCGGATTATCCTTACATGATCGAGCAAGATCCGTTTGCTCCTCGACCTCCACTACGAACTGCTGCGCCGGTAATTCACCAACACCCCAGTTTGGTTACCAACACACCAATCAAGATGACTGGTAAATCTACCAAAGGTAATACGATTTGGGGTCAATCAGAGAATATTCGCCATCCTCAACGCCAAGAGTCTGCTGCCTGGATCACCAGGACAGCGTTATGCGTCGAGACTCGTGATCCAATGCGCGCTAACGGCCCTGATACCGAAAACAAACATGGCGGCAAAAATGGTGCCCTCTATGTGTTCATGCCACCACTGGCAAGACTAGAAGACTATCTCAACTTACTGGAGGCTGTAGAAGCTACTGCCGATCAGTTGCAGTTTCAGATCGTGATTGAGGGGTATCCACCTCCACGTGATCCAAGATTAAAAATATTGCAAGTTACTCCTGATCCAGGTGTTATTGAAGTCAACATTCATCCAGCTCATAACTGGAATGAGTTGGTCGAGCACACTGAGTTTCTCTATCAGGCCGCCTTTGAGTCTCGTCTATCTGCCGAAAAATTTATGACTGATGGCCGCCATACCGGCACAGGTGGCGGTAATCACTTTGTGATGGGTGGCGCCACACCAGTCGATAGCCCCTTCTTACGCAAACCAGAACTCTTAGCAAGTTTGATTTTGTATTGGCACAACCATCCGAGCCTAAGTTATCTATTTAGCGGCATGTTTATTGGTCCAACGAGTCAAGCACCGCGAGTGGATGAAGCACGTAACGATCAACTGTATGAGCTCGAGATTGCGCTCAAAGAGATTCATGAAAATCGCAAGAAGTATGGTGCAAGCATGCCGCCATGGCTGGTTGACCGAACCCTACGCAATATATTGATTGATGTAACAGGTAATACTCATCGTAGCGAATTTTGTATCGATAAGATGTATTCACCCGATAGCCAAACTGGTCGCTTAGGTTTACTTGAATTACGCGCTTTCGAAATGCCGCCACATGCCCGTATGAGTATCGTTCAGCAACTACTGATTCGCGCACTGATTGCTCGCTTCTGGGACGAACCCTATTTAGCACCTGCAACACGCTGGGGTACCGAACTTCATGACCGCTGCCTACTGCCAACATTTATCAAGATGGACTTTGATGATGTCATAGAGGAAATGCAACGCCATGGTTATGACTTTAAGCCTGAGTGGTTTGCACCGCATCTCGAGATCCGCTTCCCACTCATTGGCCAAATCCAAACTATGGGTACAGAAATCACCATTAGAAATGGTCTTGAGCCATGGCATGTGATGGGCGAGGAAAGTACGGATGGCTGCACTGCGCGATATGTTGATTCTTCTATTGAGCGTATTGAGGTGCGCGTGACAGGACTCAATCAAAGTCGCTACACCATTACCTGCAACGGGAAACCATTGCCGCTTCAGCCGACCGGCACGGCTGGCGAGTATGTTGTGGGGGTAAGGTACAAGGCTTGGAATCCCCCATCAAGTCTGCACCCTAGTATTGGTATTCATGCGCCACTCACCTTGGATGTGGTTGATACATGGATGAAGCGTTCTGTGGGTGGCTGCCAGTACCATGTTGCCCATCCAGGTGGCCGAAATTACGACACCTT
This sequence comes from Polynucleobacter sp. MWH-UH23A, assembly GCF_040409805.1. NCBI lineage: Bacteria > Pseudomonadati > Pseudomonadota > Betaproteobacteria > Burkholderiales > Burkholderiaceae > Polynucleobacter > Polynucleobacter sp. MWH-UH23A. Next base: position 587,880 of record NZ_CP099572.1, on the reverse strand, counting down.
CCCCGTGAATGCTTATGAGGCAGAAAGCCGTCGTCTTGCACGCTTCTTCCGCATGGGTCATACACCAGGATCGATTGAGGGAGTGCAATCTAATATTGAAATTAGTGCCAGCAAAGAGTTCCCATTTACCCTTGATATGCGTCGATGAGACAATAGCTTGTGGATCCTTCTCAAGCAAATCCTCCGAGTTCTGTAGACACCCTCCCTTTGGCGGATGAGATAGCTCGTTTAGCACCACATGCAAAAGCCGGTCATTTTGACGAACTCCGAGGTCACTCTCAGGATCTATTGCCACACTGGAAAACGTTTTTTGAGCAGCTTGGGCCATCTGGGCTGTCTGAGTTAGACCAACGAACGCTTGAGCTCAATCGCCAAGTTCGTGATAACGGCATTACCTATAACGTCTATGCCGATGAATTTGGTCCACAGCGTCCATGGTCGGTAGATCTTTTCCCTTTAATTATTAATCCTGATTCTTGGCATGAGATTCAGGCAGGAGTTTTGCAAAGAGCAAAACTCCTTGAGGGCATCATGCAAGATATTTATGGACCGCAAACTTTGCTTAAGGAAGGATTCATTCCTCCGGCACTCATTCATGGTCACCCAGGGTATCTGAGGTCAATGTATGGTGCAAACTTTCATGAACGTAAGTATCTACATATCATTGCCTTTGATTTAGCAAGATCTCCGGATGGTAAATGGTCTGTTTTGTCACAGCGCACCCAAGCTCCCTCTGGACTGGGCTACTTACTAGAAAACAGAAACTTAATTTCCCGCCAGTTCCCCAAAGCTTATGAGCAAATGAACATTGCCCATTTAGCGAATGCCTATCGCGATTTGATTGATGCATTAAAGCTAGAAAGTCCTGCGGGCTCGAATGCCCATATTGCACTTCTAACTCCGGGCCCATACAACGAAACCTATTTTGAGCACGCTTACCTTGCTCGTTACCTTGGATTAACCTTGGTTGAAGGTGGAGATCTTACCGTTCGAGATCAACGGGTTTACTTAAAAACAGTGCGAGGCTTAGAACCAGTTGATATTCTCCTAAAACGCTTAGATGACGCGTTTTTGGATCCCCTGGAATTACGCTCTGACTCTACTTTAGGAGTTCCCGGTTTACTTCAAGCCATCCGCGCTGGTAATGTCATTTTGGCAAATGCTCCAGGCTCTGCCTTTTTGGAGTCCCCTGCACTTCTCGGCTTCTTACCTGCTATCAGCGAGCGTCTACTTGGTGAGCAAATTCAACTACCCGCAATGGATACCTGGTGGTGTGGCGAGCGAGCAGCACTGGAATCAGCCATTCCAAATCTGACTCGTAGCGCAATTAAACCAACATACCCTAAAGGTAGCGGACACCAGAATTACGAGTCTGTTCTTGGCGGTGACCTTACGCAAGCTCAATTAGATGAATGGGTTGGAAAAATTACTCGGCAGCCCGATGAGCATACGGTTCAAACCTATATACCGCTGGCACAAATGCCAACCTGGTTGAATGCCTTTAACCTCAACGATGCTTCACTAATAGAGCCACACTCTTATATGTTGAGGGTATTCGCTCTGAGCAACGGTTCGAATAGTTGGCAGGTTTTACCAGGGGGCCTTGCCCGCATTGCTAGCGATGATTCAGGTATCGCCTCCATGCAACGTGGCGGAAGTAGCGCTGATGTTTGGGTGCAAACCAATCAATCTGCTATCAATATTGAAGAAAATTCTCAGCAAGCAAACCAACCTAAAGAATTGACCATCCGTAAACGCATGGTTACCAGTCGTGCGGCCGAAAATTTATATTGGTTTGGCCGATATACAGAGCGTAGCGAGAATATCCTACGCCTAGCTAAACTGTATCTTGAAAATATCAATAGTGAATACACCCCATCCCGCTCCTTATGGTCATGGCTCGAACATCTTTGCCACCAGTATGGCTTGGTACCTGAGGGCGTTCCAAGAAATTTTGACCAAGGCGACATTCGCCATCGTATTTTTGAGAGAACCTTAATTGATTCGCTTAACAGCAGCAAAAATGTCACTAGCGTAGGATTTAATCTCAATTCAATGAAACGCACTGCATCAAATGTGCGTGAACGACTATCAACTGAGCAATGGAGCACCATTAATTACTGTATTGAAAACTTTCAAAAAGATTGCCATAAGGCTGCCACCTATCACGACTTTTCATCCTCTTTAGTAATTGACGCTTTGGGCCAAGTCAGTAGCTCTCTAGCTGCCATTACGGGCGCCCAAACTGATCGCATGACGCGTGATGATGGCTGGCAACTTCTCTCTATAGGTCGACATATAGAACGTTTGTCCTTTTTCACAGAGGTGCTGGACTCAGCCATCCAAATGGGATTATTGTTTAATCCAAATGTGGATGGCTCTGGATATACCGCGCTACTGAATTTATTTGACAGCACCATTACCTTCCATGCCCAGCACCAACAGAGCCGTGATATAGCACCACTGATCAGCCTGTTAGTAATGGACGATGAGAATCCCCGTTCCTTGGCATGGGTCAGCAAGGCTCTACGAGCTCGATTATCTAAATTAGCAGGTACTGAGCGCGACAGCCCGGATGAGCTCACGCGCAGTGTGACAAATTTGCAAAATTTTGATCTACTGAAGCTATCCACAGCAGATGCTTATGGTAATTTTTCGGATTTGAGAAACTGTTTACATGCCGTTTCTCAATCAGCCTGGAATGTCTCTGATGAAATTAGCGCACGCTACTTTAATTTGATTCATACCCAAGAGTACACAGTTCAGATATAAGCACAACTTTATGTTGCTCGAAATTATTCACGAAACCCAATACGACTATGATCCGAGCGTTGAAATTGCGCAGCATTTTGCTCATCTAAAGCCAGCCTCGGTTCAAAGTCAGCAGGTTCTGGAATCAGAGATTCAAGTGAATCCAAAACCTGCTTGGTCAGAAGAGAGCCTAGATAACTATAGAAATGTACGGACTTTCTTTTCTCTACAAAATCGACATAGCGAGTTGTTAATCAGCGCTAAATCATTGATTGAAACCAATCGAAACTTTCAATCAGGACCTAAACCGCAAGATACGCCCGCCTGGGAACTGGTGCGCGAATACTTTCGCTATCACTCCAAAAGCAAATGGGATGCTGCATCAGAATTTTTATTTAGCTCTCCGTTTGTGGAAATTCGCTCAGAATTCTATGAGTTTGCTAGAGCAAACTTCACGTCAGGACGTCCAGTACTAGAAGCTGCAATTGATTTAACCCAGAGAATTTATGGTGAGTTTCACTATGTCAGCAAAAGTACAGATATTGGTACACCCGCACTCGAAGCTTTAAATAATCGAAAAGGTGTCTGCCAGGACTTTGCACATATTCTGATTGCGTCTCTTCGTAGTATTGGACTACCAGCCAAGTACATCAGCGGCTATATCCTTACCAACCCACCCCCAGGTCAACCACGCCTAATTGGTGGCGATGCCTCTCATGCATGGGTTTCTGTATACGTACCTAATATTGATTCAAATGGAGATTTAACAGGTGGAAATTGGTGTGACTTAGATCCCACCAATAATCGCTGGGGATATATCTCACCTGGTGAAGACTATGTTCTTCTCGCTCAGGGCAGGGACTATGCAGATGTGTCCCCCATTCGCGGGGTTATTCATGGCGGGTCAGATCACAAACTAGATGTTGCAGTTACAGTCCGGCCTATAGAGCGTTAGGACCCCTCTCTCCAGTACGAATACGAATGACCTCAGTGATCGGATACACAAAAATTTTCCCATCACCAATTTTTCCAGTGTAGGCTGCCCGAGATATTATTTGCAACGCATCTTCCAGCAGCTCATCGGCAACTGCTACTTGAATTTTTAATTTCAAGATAAAGTCAATGATGTATTCGGCACCACGATAAAGCTCGGTATGTCCTTTCTGACGACCAAATCCTCGCACATCATAAGATGTCATTCCATTAACACCTATTTCGGCAAGAGCCTCATGAACTTCATCTAACTTGAAAGGCTTAATAATTGCAGTGATTAGTTTCATAATTCGCCATAAGATCGGATCATTGCATTGCACAAAAATTCTTACAAACTCATTAAACAACCAATTAGGGAGCAATAGTAAATTTTTTGCACTTGATTAGTGCAATTCATAATATTGAATCTTATTGTGGCACTAAGACTCATTTTGGTGCAGAGTATTAGCAAAAGCGTGCATCAAGTTATTTGTTTCTAATAATTAAGAAATATGCTTTGGCATGCGTATCAGAATTACACATGGGCTCATCCTTGATGCTTATTCAAGCAGCAAGACTCACCTTGCTCAGATATTATTTCCCGCTGGAGAATATTTTGCGAATTTCACTCCCGATGGAAAGATTGAAATCTTGAACTCTGGAGTAAGTAAGGCTCAATTTTCTTTTTCCCAATTTAGAGAAAAACTTTCATTAGGCGAGTTCGTGCTTATCGAAAGTTAGTGCTGAGACATCAAATCCGAACTGCGGAATCGAACTTTGCACCAAAATGCAATCGCACAGTCAATCGCACACTCACATTTAGGTCTTACAAACTATTGATTTATATGAGGTTTTGAAGAGCCACGACTTCTTTTAATCCGTTGGTCGCGAGTTCGAATCTCGCCCGACCCACCATATAGAATAAGGCTTTGCGGGCGATTCGCCTCAGCCTAACAAAATTCCAAAATTTACAGCCCTTACTACACAAGGGTTTGCTGTTAGTGATTCAATCGCACACTTCTTAATATATGGTTAATCAAATTCCCACCATTACTGATGAGGGTTTGCTTTCAATCCGATCTAGCTACTTATTTAAGCGTATCAACCACCGCAGCTAGAAAATCTAGGGCATCAATCGTAATCTCGGTAGTGATCTCATAAGTCTTCCACTCGCCCGATTAAGCAAAGCCAGTGGTAATTGGATACAAAGTTGGCGCTACTAGAACACCAGCAGTAGTTTTTATAAATGAACGGCGTGTAATAGACATATTGATCTCATATTGTGAATTTGGTCAATTATAGATTGAGCCTTGACCTCCGCAGCCCTGTATGTAATGTCAGGGGTACCAAGAGAGTTCGTAAATAAAAAATAATTTTGCATCCTCCCAATAACAACGCTGCCGACACTGCTAATTCATTTTTGAGATAAACAATCCAGAATTTCTTGCTTCACATTGGAATACTTCCCCGCTACATTGATTGCATCAATAGAAAGGAAGCAATATGAAACGCAATCAATTCTCAAAAGTTTTATTCGGCTTTTTTTTCTCCTTAGGTCTTTTATCCACTGCAGTAGCAGATCAAACCATTCTGAATGTATCTTATGACCCTACACGCGAGCTCTATCAGGACTTTGATAAAGTTTTTTCAGCAGAGTGGAAGAAGAAAAATAATGAAGAAATTTCTATCAAGCAATCCCATGGCGGGTCAGGAAAGCAAGCCCGTGCAGTACTTGATGGATTAGAGGCTGATGTGGTTACTCTAGCACTTGCTTATGACATCGACATCTTGGCCGAAAAGGGTTTGGTTGCTAAGGATTGGCAGAAAAAATTTAAAGACAATTCCTCCCCGTATACGTCTACCATCGTATTTTTGGTACGCAAGGGAAATCCAAAAAGCATTAAAGACTGGAACGACTTGGTTAAGCCAGGCATCGAAGTCATTACACCCAACCCTAAAACTTCTGGTGGAGCGCGCTGGAACTACCTTGCTGCTTGGGCCTATGCTCTGAAACAGCCCGGTGGGAATGATGTCAAGGCCAAGGAATTTGTTAGGAAGCTATTTGCTAATGTAAAAGTACTGGATTCTGGTGCACGCGGCTCAACTACGACATTTACAGAGCGTGGTATCGGCGATGTTCTTCTTGCTTGGGAGAACGAGGCTTTCTTGGCTGTTAAAGAGCTCGGTCCAGAGAAGTATGAAATTGTGACCCCTTCAATCTCAATCCTGGCCGAACCTCCAGTAGCAGTGGTGGATAAAGTTGTGGATAAAAAAAGTACTCGCAAGGTAGCAACTGCCTACCTACAAAACCTTTACACCCCTGAAGGTCAAGAGATCGCAGCCCGCAACTACTATCGTCCTCGTGATCCTAAGGTAGCTGCTAAATATGCAAGCCAATTTGCCAAGGTTAAGCTTATTACGATTGACCAAGTCTTTGGTGGCTGGCAAAAGGCACAAAAGACTCACTTTAATGATGGCGGCACTTTTGATGAAATCATCCTTAAATAAGCCTCCCTTCTTATAGCAACGTAAGCCCAGAACCAATCCTCTGGGCTTTTTTATCAGGATGCTTATATACATTTTGCGTATAAGTTAATGACCTTTTCTTGTTTCCCTTTTCTCAAGGTACCCCATAGACTCTGCAGATGTCTAGTATTAAGAAAAATATCTTCCCCGGATTCGGTCTATCGCTTGGTTACACCATCACCTACCTATCCATTATCGTACTGATACCGCTTTCAGCAATCATCTTTAAAACCACTAGTCTTACTCTGCCTGCATTTTTCGATGCTGTTACTGCCCCAAGAGTATTAGCCTCTTACCGCCTTAGCTTTGGAATGGCTCTTCTGGCTGGGTTAATTAATGCTTTTTTCGGTTTGTTGCTGGCATGGGCCCTGGTTCGATATACCTTTATTGGTAAGAACTTAGTAGATGCCTTGGTCGATTTACCGTTTGCACTCCCAACCGCAGTTACTGGTATTGCATTAGCAGCCCTTTACTCAAAAAATGGCTGGATTGGAAAATATCTTGAACCTTTAGGTATCAAGATTGCATTTACACCCTGGGGCGTTTTGGTCGCGCTCATTTTTATTGGACTGCCTTTTGTTGTCAGAACGGTCCAGCCCATTTTGGAAGAAATTGAAATTGAACTTGAAGAGGCTGCAGCAAGCCTTGGGGCAAGTCGTTGGCAAACATTCAAGAAGGTAGTCCTACCAATATTGCTACCAGCATTGTTAACGGGATTTGCATTAGCGTTTGCAAGGGCGGTTGGAGAATACGGCTCTGTAATCTTTATCGCCGGCAATATCCCCATGGTTTCCGAAATTACCCCCCTAATGATTATTACTAAGCTAGAGCAGTATGACTATGCAGGGGCCACTGCAATTGCCTCAGTCATGCTCTTGATATCCTTGCTACTCCTTCTTGCCATTAATGGACTCCAAGCTTGGACTGCCAAGCGAACAGGGAGGGTGCGCTAATGGACTCCATCACTAGATTTGAGCGCAGCTCGGCTACGAGAGATTCATTCATTGTCAAATCGCTTGTGTTAATTTTGTCCTTGAGCTTTTTTGGGCTTTTTTTACTATTGCCCTTGTTTTCAGTATTTGCAGAAGCCTTGCATAAGGGGTGGGTGTATTACTTCAAAGCCATTGCCGAACCCGATACTTGGTCCGCCATAAAACTCACTCTATTAGCCGCCGGCATCGCCGTCCCCCTGAACCTGGTCTTTGGCGTCACAGCCTCTTGGGCGATCTCTAAGTTTGATTTTCACGGAAAACATCTATTAATCACCTTGATTGATTTACCTTTCTCGGTATCACCAGTCATTGCCGGATTAATTTTTGTTCTTGTATTTGGCGCACAGGGATGGTTTGGATCATGGTTAAGTGATAACGACATCAAGATAATTTTTGCGGTGCCTGGCATTGTGCTCGCAACGATATTTGTCACCTTCCCCTTTGTAGCACGCGAACTCATTCCCCTAATGGAAGCCCAGGGACGTGAAGAGGAAGAAGCTGCAACTGTTCTTGGCGCTAGCGGATGGCAAACTTTTTGGTACGTTACCCTTCCCAATATTAAATGGGGCTTACTGTATGGCGTCATATTATGTAATGCACGCGCCATGGGTGAATTCGGTGCAGTATCAGTGGTGTCTGGCCATATTAGGGGTTACACCAACACCATCCCCTTGCAAGTAGAGATTCTCTATAACGAATACAACTATGTGGCCGCTTTTGCAGTTGCCTCGCTACTGGCTTTGCTTGCACTACTTACCTTAGCCGCCAAAACCTATGTGGAATGGCGCCTTGAATCAGAAACTAATGCACCGCCCGTAATTGAAGGACCACTATGAGTATCGAAGTAAAAAATATTAATAAATCTTTCGGGAACTTTGTCGCCCTAAATAATGTATCGCTCGATTTCCCTTCAGGTGAATTAGTGGCGTTACTTGGTCCATCTGGTTGTGGCAAAACCACCCTCCTTCGTATTATTGCTGGCCTTGAAACTCCAGATAGTGGCAATATTATTTTGGATAGCATCGATACCTCGCTTACACCGGTGAGAGATCGCCAAGTGGGATTTGTATTCCAGCACTACGCACTCTTCAAACACATGACTGTTTTTGACAATGTAGCATTTGGTCTGAATGTGAAGAATCGAAAAGATCGTCCGAGTAAAGATGAGATTGCATATAAAGTTCATGAACTTCTTAAGCTAGTGCAATTAGATTGGCTTCACGATCGCTTCCCCGCACAATTATCAGGCGGCCAACGTCAACGAATTGCATTGGCAAGGGCTTTAGCAGTAGAGCCTAAGGTACTTCTACTGGATGAACCCTTTGGGGCATTGGACGCCAAAGTACGCAAAGAACTACGTCGCTGGCTCCGAAAACTGCATGATGAACTTCATATCACCTCTATTTTTGTAACGCATGATCAAGAAGAAGCGCTTGAAGTAGCGGATCGAGTCGTCCTGATGAACCAAGGAAATGTTGAGCAAATCGGTAGCCCAGATGAAGTTTACGACCACCCTGCTACTCCTTTTGTATATGGCTTTCTTGGAAACGTCAATTTGTTTCATGGTCGCGTTGAGGGAGAAAGTATTCAAGTTGGCGGTCATCAACTCAAGCACGATCGCTCAGACTCAATTGCTCAGGGAGCATCTGTTTTGGCCTTTGCGAGACCACATGAACTCGATATCATTCCTGAAAATCAAGGCAATGATGGGGTGGTTGCACGCATTGACCGTATCCTTTCTTTTGGCCTTAACTCACGAGTCGAGCTTTCGGCAATTGCAAATCCCGAATCCCCAGCAACACCCCAGTTTTATGAAGTAGAGTTGCCACGATCAGAAATCGCTAGCCGCGGATTAGCAGAGGGTCAACAAGTACGCATTGTTCCATCCCAATTACGAGTATTTGAAAATAATCACTAAATAAGATTTCAGGCAGATAATCCAGTATGAACTTTCAACAACTCCGAATAATCCGTGAAACTGTTCGCCGCAATTTCAACCTGACTGAGGTTGGAAATGCATTATCTACATCCCAGTCAGGTGTGAGTAAGCATATTCTCGACCTAGAGGATGAGCTTGGTATTGAGTTATTTGTTCGTAAGGGTAAGAGGCTTTTAGGCCTTACAGAGCCTGGCAAAGAGTTGTTAACGATCGTTGAGCGCATGTTGCTCGATGCAAAAAATATTAAACAATTAGGTGAACAATTTAGCCAAAGTGATAAAGGCCAGCTCACCATTGCAACTACCCATACTCAGGCTCGTTATGCATTGCCTAAGGTGGTGAGTCTATTTAAACAACGTTTTCCAAAAGTGCATTTGGCACTACATCAAGGCAGTCCACAAGAAATCGTAGAGCTACTATTAGAAGGTCGAGCAGATATTGGAATTGCAACTGAGGCTCTAGAAGACATTCCCGAGCTGGTGACTTTCCCATACTATTCTTGGCACCACACTGTTGTTGTGCCAAAAGGGCATCCGCTTGAGAGCAAGAAAAATATAACGATTGAGGACATTGCCGAGTACCCTATCGTGACTTATCACGAAGGATTTACAGGTCGAAAATCCGTAGATCAAACATTTTCTAAGGCTGGTATTACTCCAGATATCGTTATGTCTGCTCTTGATGCTGACGTAATCAAAACTTATGTCGAACTGGGTCTCGGTATAGGCATCATTGCCTCGATGGCTTATCAATCAGATCGTGATACCAAACTTAGCTTATTAGATGTTGGTGATCTTTTTGAGAACAACACCACCCGTATTGCCCTCAGAAAAGGCTACTTTTTACGCGGATATGCTTATGAGTTTATTGAACTATGCTCCCCTAAACTTGATGAGCCTAAGGTGAAAGCTGCCTTAAAACCAGAATCACATCTCGATTTAGACTAATCTTTCTACCTTTGTGTTTTGACTTTAAAATCATTACTTTTTCATATAACGAGATGACTTATATATATTTGTAAGTAATAAGAACAGTCAATAAACTTCTGAGTCTAGGCTGGAGGTGCATATAGAGCCCATCCAAAAAATGTAAATGACTCTGCAAAAAATATCAAATTCCCTCGAAAAACCGACCTTTTGGGCTATTCCAACAAGCACCCTTAGCGCTGCAGAATTAGGTGAAAAGACTGCAGCCCTCAAACAACGATTAGAAAGCATTGCCTCACGCTTTTCTGATGTTCGATTTGCTACAAGCTTAGCCGCTGAAGACATGGTGATCACAGATGCGATTGCTACAGGCAGGGTCAATATTCAGTTATTCACTTTAGCCACTGGTCGCTTGCATCAAGAGACTTTGGACATGGCCCAGACAACTGAAAAGCACTATGGGATTTCAATTGCAAAAGCCTATCCAGAAGACCGTGATGTTCAAGCATTTATCGATCAATACGGCATGAATGGTTTTTACGATGGAGAAGCAGCCAAGAAAGCTTGCTGTGGTGCTAGAAAAATTAAGCCCCTAAATGCAGCACTTTTGGGTGCTGATGCATGGCTGACTGGACAAAGACGTGAGCAATCGACAACTAGAGTTAAGCTAGATTTTGAGGAACATGACGATGCTCGCGGCATTGCCAAATTCAATCCTCTATTTGATTGGACCGAAAGCGATATCTGGGCCTACATCAAACAGAAGGATGCACCTATTCATCCACTGCACTTAAAGGGCTACCCCAGTATTGGTTGCGAGCCTTGCACACGTCAAGTCAAAAAAGGTGAGGATATTCGTGCAGGTCGCTGGTGGTGGTTACAGAGCGATAGCAAAGAGTGCGGTCTTCATGCAAACAAATAATTATTTAATGGCAAAGAACGAATTACGAAATGCAAGAACAAAAATTATTAGATGATCATTTGGACTGGCTGGAAGCTGAGTCAATCTACATTATTCGTGAAGTTGTGGCGCAATGCGCAAATCCTGCCATGCTATTTTCAGGTGGCAAAGACTCCATTGTGATGTTTCACTTAGCTCGCAAAGCCTTCCAGTTTGGTAATCGCCCGGTAAAACTCCCCTTCCCTATTTTGCATATCGATACTGGCCATAACTATCCAGAGGTGATCACTTATCGGAATGGCGTTGTTAAACAAACTGGTGTGAAACTTATTGTTGGACACGTTGAAGACTCAATTAAAAAAGGGACTGTCCGATTACGCAAAGAAACGGATTCCAGAAATGCCGCTCAGGCAGTCACATTGCTTGAGGCAATTGCTGAGCATGAGTTTGATGCATTGATGGGCGGTGCACGCCGTGATGAAGAAAAAGCCCGTGCGAAAGAACGCATTTTCTCGTTCCGCGATGAATTCGGCCAATGGGATCCTAAGGTGCAGCGCCCAGAACTCTGGAATCTTTACAACGCACGTATTTCCAAAGGCGAGAATATGCGCGTGTTCCCCATCTCAAATTGGACTGAGCTCGATATCTGGCAATATATTGCGCGTGAGAAGTTAGAATTGCCAAGTATTTACTATACGCATCAACGTGAAGTGGTGCGCAAAAATAGCCTCTTAGTCCCCGTTACCAGTATCACCCCTAAAGCACCTGATGATGTCAGCGAAGTGTTGAGTGTACGTTTTCGAACCGTAGGTGACATCAGTTGCACTTGCCCAGTTCTCAGCACTGCTGCTACACCAATCGACATTATTGCTGAAACAGCCATTACTGAAATGACAGAACGTGGCGCAACGCGCATGGACGATCAAACAAATGAGGCCTCCATGGAGCGCCGTAAGAAAGAAGGTTATTTCTGATGAGCACTAGTCAAACGCATTCTGAAAATTCGCACCAAAACGTCGTTCGTTTCATCACTGCCGGCAGCGTTGATGATGGCAAGAGCACGCTCATTGGCAGATTGCTCTACGATACCAAATCTATTTTGGTGGATCAACTTGAATCTTTATCGAAAACTAAACATGCCCGCGTAACCTCATCAGATGCGGGTGTTGACTTGGCGCTACTGACTGACGGCCTTGAGGCTGAGCGTGAACAAGGCATCACGATTGATGTAGCTTATCGCTATTTCTCAACCCCAAAACGTAAGTTCATCGTAGCTGACGCGCCAGGTCATGAGCAATACACACGTAACTTGGTAACTGGTGCATCGCAATCTGATGTAGCCGTGATTTTGGTTGATGCAACCTGTGTTGATCTGAGTACTAAACCTGCAACATTATTAGCGCAAACTAAACGCCACGCAGCAATCGTACATTTACTTGGCCTACGGCATGTGGTCTTTGCCGTGAATAAAATGGACTTGCTTAACTTTGATGAGAAAATATTTAACACCATCAAGACATCGATTGAAGACTTATGCAGCAAGATTGGTTTACCCACGCCAACTTTAGTTCCCATATCGGCTTTATTAGGTACAAATGTAGTAACCGCTAGTAAAGATACCGCTTGGTATGCGGGCCCAACATTGCTGCAGTGGCTGGAAAGTCTAGATACCAGCCCTCAGTCTGAAAAGACCGGCTTACGTCTACCGGTGCAGTATGTCGCCCGCCAAGATGGTAGCGCCTCCGATGACTTACGTGCTTACCTTGGTCAAATCGAATCTGGAAGTATTCAGGTCGGCCAAAAAATTACTGTTCTCCCAGAACATCGTGAAGCGACCGTATCTAAGATCTATTTAGGCAATTACTCAAATCGAGATCAAGAGAATGTCAATAATGAAGTGCAATCCGCCCAAACTGGCGAGGCTGTTGCGATCAGCCTGGCTGAAGATATCGATGTTTCTAGAGGCTCCATATTCATTAGCGCTGAAGATGCTTCGCCACCAACGCTGAGCAAGCAGATTTCTGCCGATCTTTGCTGGCTAGATAGTGAGCCATTGTCATTGAGTCGCAAGTACGCCCTACGCCACACCACCAATACCATTGGCGCCAAGGTGAAAGAAATCCAAAAAGTGCTGGACGTGCAAACACTGTCTCACGCTCTTGAAACGCATCCACTCACCGCAAATGAAATTGGACGCGTAGACTTTGTTTTACAAAAACCGATTGCTGCCGATTTATTTAGTCAGTCAAAAAAAACCGGTGCATTTATTCTCATCGATGATACTACCAACCATACGGTTGCTGCGGGTATGATTCGAGAGGCTTGAATCTAAAAAACATCCGAAGGTTGTTTTTGGCAACAAGGCTCTTGTATTGCCACCAAGCTATGCTATACCTATTAAATTAGTAGAAGAGGTGGCGCCAAAACTAATTAACGTCTTTTAATGTCTGATAGCAGCCCTCAGACCACAGTCCAATGGCATTAGTACAGAAAATGTGCAGTAATTATCTACACACTTTCAGGATACTCAGCCTTACTTTAAGTAACGCTCAAGAGACAAATCCCCCCGATACTGCTGATGAAGGTTTGCTTTCTATTGGACTGAGACGGAATCAACCTAGCTCTATCGAGGCTTGAAAAATTCAAAATCCGACCTACAGATTCGAACTTTGCACCAAAATGCAATCGCACACTTTTCAATACTTAATTAAACAAAGCCCCCCACCATTACTGATGAGGGCTAATCCACTAAAGGATTGCTAAAAAGCAATTAAAGACTTTCTTAATAATCCGTATAACCTTTTTCCCCTGAAGTATAAAAAGTACTCATATCAGGATCAGTCAATGCAGCGCCAGTCTTGAGCTTCTCAACCAAGTCCGGATTAGAGATAAATGGTCTACCAAATGCAATCAGGTCGGCTTCTTTGGCCTCCAATACCGTTTCAGCTGTTTGTGCAGTAAAGCCCCCAACAGCAATATAGGTTCCTGCAAATGCTTGACGGATTTTTTTCTTCAGCTCTGCTGAAACGGCAGGTGCACCCATTGCCGAATGATCAACTAGGTGTAGGTATACCAAGCCTAATTTGGATAGATCTCGGCTAAGCGCTAAAAACTGTGGCTCTAACTCTGGAAAATCACCGGTACTATTAAATACACCTTGGGGTGAGATACGAATACCCACCTTAGTAGCGCCAATTGCCTTCACACAAGCATCGGCCACCTCGAGAACAAAGCGATTACGGCCAGCAATGTTTGCGCCATAACCATCGGTGCGCTTATTCACATTAGGGTTTAAGAATTGCTCCATAAGATAGCCATTAGCGGCATGTAATTCAATACCGTCAAATCCTGCTTTAATAGCCAATTTGGCGGCATTTGCATACTCCTGAACTACATTCTTAATTTCAGCCTCACCCAAAACATGTGGAGTTGTGTGTGGCTGCATGCTGCCAGTCTTATCTACCCACATCTCGCCTGGACAAACTTCGGGTGATGGGCCTACCACTTGGGCTCCAGCCGGTAAATTATCTTGGTGAGAAACACGCCCGGTATGCATCAACTGAACGAATATCTTTCCACCTTTGGCATGAACTGCTGCAGTCACCAACTTCCAACCAGCAACTTGAGCTTCATTAAATAAGCCAGGAATACGGGCATAACCTAAACCATTGGGTGACGGTGAAACACCCTCAGTCACGATCAAGCCAGCACTAGCGCGCTGACCATAATACTTAGCCATGAGCTCATTAGGAGTATTGTTTTCTACCGCCCTGCTTCTCGTCATAGGGGCCATCACAATACGGTTATTGAGCTCAACACCACCTAATCTATAACGATCAAATAACAACATAGCTACCCCTTAATTTATTAATATCTAACTAAATGATTATCAATCATGGATAGAATTGTTGCAAAAATAATAGTAATCCTCATGCTTAAACGAATGCCAATAGCTGAGCTAACTATGTAGTTTTATTAAGCCACATTCTTTGGTAAGCGCCCTCAGGATCATGATCCCTTGCTTGCTTCTTCACATTAAAGGGTCTTCCACCTCTGGGGTCGGTTCCCTTGCCGGCAATATACAACCAGTTACCTTGATTGCTATACACATCATAGTCAATTAATTGAGATTCAAACCAAGCAGCTCCCGCTCGCCAGTCACCTTGCATATCGTAAATCCAATAACTCGCGACAATTTGACGCATACGATTGGATAGAAAGCCTGACTCTCTTAATTCACACATACCAGCATCCACAAAGGGCTCCCCAGTATTGCTGGTCACCCATCGCTCAAATTTCTCCTGATTGAAGGGATAGCTTTTCTGGTTTCCTAAACCACTAGAAACATATAACTTTCTACCGTATTTGAAGTGCAAAAAGCGGAAGTAGTCGCGCCATAGAAGCTCGAACCATAACCAGTAAGTTCCTTCATTCGAACCATGCGTCGCCTCATAATCGGTAATCCCTTTTGCTATAGTCCTCGCAGAAATGCAACCTAGCGAAAGCCATGGAGAAAATTTACTCGAATAATCCATCCCAATGAGCTGATTACGAGTTTGCTTATATGAATCAACCAAATGACGTTCAAAATACTGTCTCAAGTGAGCTTGCGCACAGGTCTCTCCACCAATAAATGCATCAGTAGCCTTAGGTCTTTCATAATTGATCGGCGAGTGAAAAAGTACTTCTTGTTTAGGCAATTGGGGCACTGATTTCACAGCGGCAACCGGCTCGGAGAACCGAAGTAGATGTTTTTCAACTTGCTGCCTAAACTGGGTAAATACATCAGGCATCTTTTCTGGTGCAAATGGTAAAGACTGAGGATCTAGCATGCTGGATTGCCATAGATCGATAACTTCTATGCCCAGCTCTTTTAGCGCTTGTAATTGTCTTAACTCCTCTGGCGCCACTATCGACTCACAGTAAACTCGCTCAATCCCAAGCTCCACCTTTAGTCTTAAAAATATCTTTGTTAAATCTCCAGATGTTTCAAATAAGTCTGAGCCGTGCTGCTGAAGTTGAGACCTTAGATCACATAATGATTCTTGCAGAAATCGTTTGCGATGACTCCCCACTCTTGCAAAATGATGAGGGACGACATCTTCCTGCTCATCATGAATGTAGATTGGTAACAAGCAATCTACACCAGCACAAGCAAGGGCAAACGCTGGGTTATCAGTCAGACGCAGATCATTTTTGAACCAATAGATGGCTGATTTAGAGCTAGTCACTCGCTTATTGCACTTTCGATATTAATCGGAATGATTTGCTTTTTATAGGGCCCGGAAAGCGCCTTTTTAACTATCTTATAGATATCCAGATCAAACTCCGCTTCGCCAGACTCGGCTAATTCATAAAACTCATCATGATTGATGGCAGTTCCAAGGTAGCACCACTTATCCATCACAATCATTTCGTCGCCATCTTTAATTGCAATCGGGCCAGCATATGGCCAAACTTGAACCTTAAAGAACTCAAGAGCGGTCTTAAGTTGTAGGTTATGAGTGGTAAGTGGTGTTAACCCAATGCATGCACCAGTACATTGCTTCACTTGATACCCAAAACAGGATTTTCCTTCGATTCGTTTCTCAAGTCCTAGCAATGCCTCACATAGCCTATATTTTTTAGCGATTGCTTTCAAGTACTGATGCGCTTCTCGTTTACTGTAGAACAAGCCATACAAATTATCTTGCAAGCCAGGTGCTAATTGATGATGTGACACTAACTTTGGCACAAGCGTGCCACACTCATCCTGAATCAGACTCCAACCGCAAAGGTCTTTTGATCTTCGTAGCTTGACATTCATGCTTGGCATACGCTCTTTAATTAGTCTTGACTCCAGTAGTAAAGCGCTTAACTCTCCACTAGTCTCAATCCAGTCAATATCCCGGATCTGCATGGATAGCTTCATTTCCTTGCGCTGTGTCAAAGCCCCTTGAAAATGACTCATTACCCTATTGCGAAGCGAAATGCTCTTACCAATATAGAGCGGGACTTTGTTTTCGCCATAAAAGATATAGCAACCAGGAGCATCTGGAATGGAATCAATTAAGTTTTTATCTATATTGGGAGGCAAGCTGGGATTGCCAAGCAGCTGACCGATTGCTTCATTGAGTCTCTGTCTTCCGAACTTGGCTTCACATACCTGCCAAAACTGAAACAACAGATCGGCGTCACCAAGCGCCCGGTGCCTAGCGCTTACCTGAAGCCGATGCGTCTGAATGATGGTATCTAAATTATGTCTAGATTGCTCCGGAAACAAAAGCCTCGAGAGTTTTACAGTACATAAGACCTTGGGCTTAAATTCAATCCCAACTCTTTTGAACGACGCCTTAATAAAGCTATAATCAAAGCGGGCATTGTGAGCAATAAAGATTTTCCCTTCAAGCTCTTGCATCAACTCCCTAGCAATTTCCTCAAAACTAGGTTGATGCTGAACCATCGTGGGAGTGATTCCCGTCAACCTTTGAATATTTTGCGGAATAAATGTCTGTGGGTTGATCAGCCTTTCCCAGACACGGGTCTGATTGTTGCTTAGTGTCTTTATACCGATTTCCGTAATTCGATCTCGATCAAAATGAGATCCGGTCGTTTCAATATCTATAAAAGCTAAATCAGGGTAATCGCCCTCCATAATATCCACGCTATTCAATTTTGAAAGTCAATCTACAGTTGATTTTTTATTTAAATAGTCGGCAAAACTAAAAATAGAATTTGGCCCCCGTGGAATGTCTTCCGTTTTTTTGAAAGCAGTTTTAACTACCCTTTGAATCTCCCCTTTCGCAACCTTGGAGCTAGCAGAAGCTCTGGATTGCTTGTTTTCACTATCGAATTGAAGTGGCATAAAGCGCTTTCTCTCTGGAGCCTTTTTTAACTCGCTAAAGCTAGGAATATGCTCTTTAAATGAAGATGCCAGGTTTGGGCTTGAAATGTAGTTTTTCATGTACATCTCTAGCGACTGATAGAGCTCCTTAGCCATATCTGAGACCTCTAATTGACGTTTTTTAATACGATTCATCGCCAAGACAATATCTTTAATCGTAATGATGCGGGGGTCTTTTAAAAGCTGATAGCCACCAGTACGCCCCTTAATACCGGTGACTAGACCGGATTCTCGAAGAGGTCTCAGTAAAAACTCGATATAACTTATAGACACATGTAGCCTTTGCGCGATCTCAGGAACTGTTACTAGTTGACCATTTCGAGAATGGCTGGCGATGTCCGCCAGGGCATTCAAGGCTACTTTGATAGCTTTATTGACTTCCATTGTGTTGTAAGCAAAATTTAGTGATTACAGCTAGTATCAAACTGATTGAAATATCATGCCGCGGCGCACAAATTAACCCTGATCGCTCTATGGTTGAAGACACAAGCAATAAACACCTTACGCCTATTCGCCTCATGAAACTTCTTGCGTTTGCCCTGGCAGGAAGCACTATCGCCCTAGCAATGTGTTGCCTCCTTACCTATCTTTCTATAGAGGACTCTCAAGCTGCGGGCATGATTTCACACTTAGTTATCCAGCGTCTTACTTATTGGGGTCTTGGCTGTTCTTTTGTCATTTTGAGCTTATCCAACATCCTGATCAGACGCGGTTCAAGACAGTTGAAGTCAATTCGAATTCCAGCGCTAGTCTTTATTATTACCGTGGCTTTCTCGAGTTTTTTATTAATTCCTCGCATGGATTACCTCAGAGAAACCGCACTCCAAGATGGCATGCCGGTGAACGTTTCACCTTTTGCGAACTACTTTCTGATATTGAACAGCCTGCTGTTCTTTCTGCTATTGATTCAACTTCTTACCACCATATTAGTTAGCTGGAGACTTAGCGGGCTTATTGAGAATCGCTCAACGTAAATACGGGCTTAGTTCCTTAAGGAGTGCGACTTGTTGCTCATGTCGCATAAATTGGCCAAGCTCAACGCGAAGGTTTGATTGACTAATATGGAAGGTCTTCGCATCCTCTGCTGGCCACTCAATCTTCGCCCATGCGGCATTGAATTGAAAAAGCATCTCTTTGCTACCAATAAACTTTTTCACTAAAAGTGTATTGCCATTAATTTGAATCGTTTCAGAATCAAGTGCATGTCTACAGTAGATCAAAAACCCCGTTGTGACTGCACTTAATTCAATAGCTGTAAAAATGATAATGACCCAGACGCCCGCAATTAAAAACCCAGTTGCCACGACTAGTGAGAGACAGACTAAGGCAATATAAAACCTCAGCAGCTGCTTAGGACTTAAAGCACAATTTCTTCGCATTTGCCAGGTTTTCATAGTATTAGCGTGTCATCTTTAACTCACACATTAATTTATACAAATATTGGCTTTGATGCAGGGCAAAAGGATTTCGGTTTGTGTTACTTTCACAACTCTCTGGGCTGTGCCTTCACCGTATTCATTTCTGAACTTAGGTGGGTACCTTCTAGTCCCAACACCAAGAGTGCTCCGCACTAATCAAGCTGAATATTTAATCGCTTATTTAAGGCCTTGAAGCGCGCAATCTCAGCTTTCATAACTTCAGCCATTGCTTCAGGACCCTTATTAGCAACATCAAGAGACTGCGCTGCCATTTTTTCTTTAACCTCAGGAGTGCTCATCGCCTCTGACACTGCTTTAGCTAACTTATTGGCAATGGGTTTTGGTACTGATGATGGTAGGGCAACTCCATAAAACACTTCAAAATTGGCACCGGGCAAGCGGAGCTCATTTAATCCTGGAACATCAGGTAAAAAACGTGATCTTGTTGGCGATGTAACAGCTAAAGCCCTCAGCTTGCCAGCCTTAATCTGTGGTCCAGCTGCCGCAATAGTTTCTAAACCAAAATCTGCATCGCCACGTATTAAAGCCAATATGGAGTCGCTGCTTCCTTTGTATGGAATTGGCTCAACATCGATTTGAGCGGCACCCGCAAATATCTCTGTCGCCAAATGAGGTGTAGTGCCTGGTCCGTAGCTTGTATATCGCAAAGACTTGGGTTTAGCTTTAGCTTGAGCGATTAAATCAGCAAGTTTTGTATAGGGCTTCTCACTTGAAGTTACAACCACCAACGGGGTTGTAACAGAGAGATTAATTGGATATAGATCTTTTTCAACATCATAGGGAAGATTGCTTCTAAGAGCGGGCAATACAACAAATGTGCTACTTGCAGAGACTAAAACCGTATATCCATCCGCAGGTGCACGTAGCGCAGCCATCACACCAATTAAGGTTGCCCCACCCGGTTTATTTTCAACTACGGCAGCCTGACCAAGTTTTTGTGGCAATACCTCCGATAACACCCTACCCAAAATATCGGTCGCCCCACCAGGAGGGAATGGCACAATTAAATTTAAAGGTTTACTAGGCCAAGTCTGAGCTAATAGTAGTGGGCTAAACACCAAAATCAGAAAACTAATGAGTGCTTTTTTTATTGAGTTCATTTTGATCACTTCTTTATTAAATTAATTCCAAGCAAGATCTTTGGTTATTTGCTTATCCCCTAGATCCCAAAATATACCTGCCATCATCTGCAAACCCTCTGCGGCTACCGATTCCAACATATGCTCATTAGGCGCATGTTGATTACATGCTGGATAAGAATGCGGCACCCAAATAGTTGGCAGCCCTAAGATATCAGCAAATACATCATTAGGCAGTGAACCAGCTAAGTTAGGCAAAACCGTCACCTTTTTATTGGTTGTATTTTCAATCGAAGACTTTACCCAGTTGACCCATGGATTATTTAGATCCAACCTCGTTGCTGGTGTAAATGCATGAATATTGACAACTACATCATCAAACCCACTTTGTCTTAAGTGATTTTGTATATGCGTTAATAAATTTTCCCAATCGGTACCCACCACAAATCGCAATTGACAGTGAGCGATAGCCTGGGATGGAATTGCATTTACTGGTCGATCAGGCTGACCAGAACCTAAAGCTAGGATTTCTAAAGTATTACTCGCAATGAGACGCTCTGCAGGGGTCAACTCTGACTGCCCCCACTTAAGGTCGATTTTGGGATCGCCAGGATCCTTACCAATTTCGATCGAACTTAAAGCATCTTTGACCAGAGCGCTAGGTGGAGGTGCATATAACTTATCAACCAAAAGACGTCCATTCATATCCACAAGTGTACTTAGAGCATGAATTAAACGTGTCGCAGGATTGACCAGCACCCCACCCCAATTTCCAGAGTGATAGGCTTTATCCCTTGGCTTAACAGTCAAGCTGAAATTAACCAACCCTCTTGAACCCAAGAAAATTGTTGGGGAATTAGCATTAATGCGAGGACCATCACTAGCTATCAGCAGATCTGCGCTTAAAAGCTCTTTATGAGACTTGCAAAATTCAGTAAGTCCAGGGCTTCCAGCTTCCTCACCCATCTCCATCAACACTACAACGTTATAACCAAGTTGATTGTTACGAGCCTCTATGGCTTTCTGCAACCCAAATAAAGTAATTGTGTGCTGACCTTTATTGTCTGCACATCCTCTGCCATACCATCGACCATCTGTTGTTGTCAGAGTCCACGGATTTAAACCCTCTTGCCAACGCGCATCCTGTCCATTAACTACATCACCATGTGTATAAATCAATAGGGTTGGCAACTCAGCCCCTTCAATTCGCTTTGAAACCAGAATTGGGGGGCCTTTTGGCAATGGATTATCAAAAATCTCCGAACGAAAACCCATTGAATCTAGATAGGGAATCATTTCTCTTTTGAGGTAATCCCAAAGGGCGGATGGAAGTTCGGGTAGGTCACCCTCAGTCTTGAAAGCAACCCGTCTCTCCAAGGTAGTGCGCAGCTCACCTTTATCAAACCATGCTCTGGTTTCAGAAAGAAAATTAGATCGACTCATCGTTAGGATTTTTTAGAAATCAAAATAGCAGTTTAACTATATCGCGCAGAATTCGTCTCAGACATATCATCAATCAACAGTCTGCCAAATCAGTGCTAAAAACACAAACCCCCCACCATTGCTGATGAGGGCTTGTTTTTTGGTAAGCCCACTTGGAATTATCTTGGGGCACTCTAACCCCAGAATACCTTGATCATCTGAGTATCGGCAATACCTCTATCGTTACCATACTTCAAAAATGGTGCAATCCATTTAGGGTCAATCAGATTTTCAACTTTAGAAATACCAGGTGGCAAGCCAACCACTATGTGCTTTGTTTTAGTCCCTGCCGCTTCTAAATCTTTGACTTCTTCATTTACCGTATTGGGCATCGTTGAGGTACGTAAGCCTTGTCGTTGTTCATTGATCGTGCCGTCTCCCAGCGAAATAATGATGGCACGCTTTACACCGGCAATCACATCGCCATGGGTACTCGTTTGACAAATACCACCGTCCATACAGAGTCGATTCTTTAGAAATGTTGGGCCTAACTGACCAGGCAGTGATGAGCTAGCAGCGCAAGCGACATTTATAGGAATATTGTTAGTTTTTGAAACAACGATGCGTTGTCCTGTGTAGCAGTCGTTTGCCGTTGTAAATACTCCATTTGGCCATTCATTTGAAGTCAATAGTTTCTTAGTCACCTCATAATACTTTGCGACCCCATCGAGATTCAAAGCGGCCATGGCGGCCTTACCGATTGCTTGAATTGTTGCAGGTGAAGCATCCTTAGCAGTCACATCTAAATGAATTGCTCTTTTTTGGGATGGATTTAATTCGACTGCTGGCATCATTTTCTCAAGGAGTTTAGGAAACTCGGCAAAAAAGCCAATCTCATCAGCCAGACGCCACAAATGTCCCGCCTTTAACATGGCTGCCATCACTGAACCTGCGGAGGTGCCAACCAACACATCCGCATTACTTAAATCTATGCCGTTCTTTTTAAGAGCTGTAAAGTAACCTGCATACCAAGCAATTAAAGGCATACCTCCACCACCCAATGCTAAACCCCGCTCTTTGCCTTGAGCATACCGATTTTTGTATGGAATGGGATGCGCTAAATCATCTTTCCATGTTGAGGTTGAATCTAACTCTTTTTGAGCCTCTAAGGCCTTAACTTGCTCAATAACTTCTTTTGATGGTGTTGATTGTGCATTTACTGCTGAACCAACAAGACCAGTAGCGCCAATAGCAGATGTTTTTAGGAAAGCACGGCGAGATGATTGGGTCATATAGGCTCCATTGATCATTAAATACTACCAACTCTAAATAATAAAACCACCCGCAGGTGGTTTTATTTTCTTAACAGACTAAATTACTTAATGAGATCCAAGAATTGCACATTGTTATTGATGTTTCCAAATGAGGAAGAATCATAAGTGTAGTTTCCATCGGTGGCAAATAAGAACATGTAGGTTTTCATAGGACCATCACCACCTGAGCGTTGTTTAGGATTGATATCGCAAACTACCATCCAGCCAAACTTTGGTTTCTCAAAGGCCAACTCCCTTGCCCAAGCTTTGCGTGGAGGCGAACATTCTTTGGTTGGCATGTCGGGGTTATTCATAGCAGACTTGAGATAAGCATTAACCTCCTTATCTACTGCAGCTTGATTTGGCACAGGCGGGAATTTAGCTTGTGCAATTTCTTGTTGAGTCACTGGAGCAGCGCAAGCGACTAATGCCGATACTGCAATAAGACTTAATAATTTAATTTTCATAAAAAGATCCCATTAGGAGAAAAAAGTTTGAAAGTATAGTTAGTTTAAATCACTATCTGTACGATCCTTTAGAATCAATATATGAAAACAATCATTCGATGTCCATGGTGCGAAGGGTTTGATTTATATCGCCAGTATCACGACACTGAATGGGGTGTTCCGCTTCATGACAGCAAACAGCTATTTGAATTGCTGATTTTAGAGGGTGCCCAGGCAGGACTTTCTTGGTCAACTGTTTTAAAGAAGCGGGAATCTTATCGTGAAGCATTTGATCATTTTGAGCCAAAGAAGATTGCCAAATACGACAACAAGAAGATCGCCGAGCTATTGGCAAATCCTGGAATTATTCGCAATCGCCTGAAAGTAGCTGCAACCATAGGCAATGCAAAAGCATATCTGGCTCTAGAAAAAAGTGGGCGGCCTTTTAATGAATTTCTTTGGTCATTTATTGGAAATAAACCTATTCAGAACAAACGTCGTTCATTAAGTGAAGTGCCAGCAAGATCGCCTGAATCTGACGCAATGAGTAAAGCGTTGCTAAAGGCTGGATTTAAGTTTGTTGGCACAACAATTTGTTATGCGTTCATGCAAGCAAGCGGAATGATTAATGACCATCTTGTTTCATGTCATCGTCATGCTGCGGTGAAAAAAAAGGTATAGTGCTCAACCACTAGACGCTTAATTGAGTTGCTCGATTTAAAAGAGACAATAACCCATCCGCTGGTCGCAAGCTTGAATCTCGCCCGAATCACCATATAAAATAAACCTTTGCGGGCGATTCGCCTTAGCCCAACAAAATCTCAAAAATTACGACCCTTACTACACAAGAGCTTGCCGTTAGCGATTCAATCGCACACTTTTCAATACTTAATTAAACAAAATTCCCACCATTGCTGATGAGGGTTTGCCATTCTGGCATCTTGGGGCGAAATCAGACTAGCTGTATCGAGGATTGAAACGTTCGAAATCTGGTCCACTAGATTCGAATTTATACCAAAAGAGTCGCACGGCATTTTGATTGGCCACTAAGCCAATAGATAAATAGACAAACAAAGAGCCACGACTTCTTTCATGCAAGCAGTTACATTAGATAAGTTCTAACACCTTACTTAATGAATTTCCTTCATAGTTTGGTTTCTCGCCAATCTCCTCAAATGGATGCTCCAGGCGATTAACCCAAAACACATCAAAGCCATACCATTTTGCCGCTAAGGCATCCCAAGCATTGCTAGATACAAACAGAATTTCATTACTTTTTACAGGAAATGCTTTTAGCAAAAGCTCATAAGCCTGCGGTGCCGTTTTAAATAAGCGCACATCCTCGATGGTGACTACCTTATCCAAATAAGGCTTTAGGCCATTACTTTCTACAACGGTAGCCAACATTTCTCTACTGCCGTTTGACAGTATTGCCGTTGAAATACCTTGCTGTTTTAGCGCCTTAAGAACACTCAAACTATCAGTAAAACTGGTCAATTTTGCATACTGATCCATTAATTGGTTCTCATAGTCAGAAGTGAGATTGAGATTCAATCGCTTACAAACATAACGCAATGAACGGATAGTAATCTCCCAAAATGGCAAATAGTGCTTACTACCATTAGGATTGGGGTCGCTCATTGTTACGAGACGGGTATATTCAATTTGGCGATCACGCCACATTAATGAAAGCTCTTGCCCATACCCAGGAAATAATTTTTCTGCCAACTGTCCCACAGAATACACATCAAATAACGTTCCATAGGCATCAAAGGCTATTAACTTATACATACTGTCTCCCAAATTTTCTTATCACAATATATTGTCATTAAAAACGATATTTGTATAGGCGCTCTTTAGATTAAGAACATTCTCTACGTATATCTGATGCCACTTTTTGACAGATAGCGTGACAAGAAAATTTTGGGCTCATTTCAATATGAATTTAAGTTAACTAACCCACAAAGCCACATCTCAATAATCTACTGTGGCACTCAATCGCATAGTGACTTTTTAACGTCACAACCAATTGATTTATATGGGGTTCTGAAGGCCCACGACTTCTTTTAAGCCGTTGGTCGCAAGTTCAAAACGAAGTTTCGACGTAGTCAATCTCGTCCGACCCACCACCCATACAAAAGCCTCGCTTCTGCGGGGCTTTTTTAAGAGGCAAACATATTCCCAAAAAGAAAACCGCCCGAAGGCGGCCTCTCTTGATGCATTTGCTGATTAATCTGCGTAAATGCCTGCAGCTTTAATAATTGGCGTCCACAAATCGATCTGCGCCTTTAAGTGTTTCTTGAGGCCCTCTGGGGTTGAGTTTGCTTGCGATGGAATCTCCACGCCTAACTCAGCCATGTGTTTTTTATATTGAGGATCTTGAATAGCACCTTGTAAAGCTTTGGATAATTTATCCATTTCTGCCTTAGGCGTACCTTTAGGTGCATAAACACCATGCCACACTTTAATTTCAAAGTTCTTCAAGCCTTGCTCATTGAGAGTAGGAATCTTGTCGAATGCTTTCAGGCGCTGCATGGTTGTTGTACCGTAAGGCTTAATAGAGCCAGTAGTCAATTGACCCGAGATATTGGTGGTTTGATCACACATTAATTGCACCTGACCACCAATCAAATCGGTTAAGGCTGGTGCCGTACCTTTATAAGGAACAGTCGTCAAGTCCAACTCAATACGGCTCATAAATAGCAATCCACATAAGTGACTAGCAGAGCCAACCCCTGCGTTTGCATAAGAGATCTTGCTAACATTGGCCTTCATGTAAGGAAGTAATTCTTGGAAATTCTTTGGTGGCAAATCTTTATTACCCACCAATACCATTGGCACGTCAGCAACTTGGCCGACGTACTCATAATCATTCATCGGATCAAAGCCCAAGTTCTTATAGAGCGCTGGTGCAGTTGACATACCAATGTGATGAATCAGCAATGTGTAACCATCATTCTTAGAGTTAATCACTTTCTTTGCGCCAATCGTGCCACCTGCACCTGGACTGTTATCCACAATCACTTGACCCTTAAGTTGTTTTCCCATGGCTAAGGCAAGCTCACGAGCAACCTTATCAGTTGGACCGCCAGCCGCAAATGGAACTACAAGAGTAATGGGTCTATCACCTGGAAAATCAGCAGCTTTGGCGCCAGTGACAAACATCCCAAAAAGGATGGGAATGATTACAACTTGCCAAAAAGAACGATTTCGAGAAATACATTTGGTTGCAACCATTTTGCTCTCCTGTTTAACTAATAATGGCTTAGATGCTACAAACAACTTAATTCTTAATAAAGCAGATAACAATTGATAATAATTCTATTTAAGACTGAATAATATAAAGACAATTAATTCAACACTACACCAATAACCAAGATAAAACCAGAAAATAAGACCGATCAGGAGTTGCTCGCAAGCGCTAATCTCTTTGAAGATACTGACCCCACAAACAGTCCTTGGCGTGATCTAGGTACTTCTATTCAGATTGAACTCGATGATTTACTTACAAAAAATGCGTTTGGGACGGGCGTGCACCAAACTACGGCATCGCCCATATGTCCAGCCTGACACACCGCCACAATTTTATCCATTAGCGAACCTGCAATTTCTGCATTACAAATAATCTCAATGCGAACTTTGGCAGAGTAATCCGTTAGCTCATCTTTAATAGTTGCTTTACCTAACTTAGAGGGCGCGCTGCAACCTTCAACCTTAGAAACCGTCATACCCGGAAATCCTGGTGTATCGAGAAGTGCCGCTCTTAGGGCCCCTAATTTATTGGGGCTGATTACCGCTTTAACTTCCATCATACTCACACCTCTTTCTCTTCAAACCATCTGTACAAAACTGGCAATACCAATAAAGTTAGGGCTGTTGATGTAATCAGGCCAGCAATGACAACAGCAGCCAAGGGGCGCGTTACCTCTGAACCAGGGCCCCCAGAAAATAACATCGGCACTAAAGCCAACATCGCAACAGAAGCAGTCATCATGACTGGCCTAAAGCGATGTCCACATCCATGAAGTAATGCCTCATCCATGGTGTAACCATCTTCCCGAAGTTGCTTGATGAACGAGATCAATACCACCCCATTAAGAACGGCAATTCCCCAAAGATTAATAAATCCAACCGCCGCTGGAACAGAGAGATACTCGCCAGTAATGAATAGCCCAAAGACACCGCCAATAGATGCAAACGGGAGAACCAAAATAATGAGGGCAGCCAAGCGGATTGACTTGAACAACATAAACAACAAAAAGAAGATGGCTAAAATAGTTAAAGGAATAATGATCATCAAGCGTGACATCGCTCTTTGCATATTTTCAAATTGACCGCCCCATTGCAAGCTATAGCCTTGAGGCAACTCTACATTTTTAGCAATTAAGTCTTGAGCTTCTTTTACGAAACCACCTAGATCTCGACCCTCTACATTCACCCCCACCACTAGGCGACGCCTACCTGATTCACGCGATATTTGGGCAGGCCCCTCTTTGACGGTAATTTCTGCTAAATCTCGCAGCAATACCTGAGCACCATCCGGTGAATGCAAAATAATATTTTGAATTGCATCAATATTGTTTCTGTAGTTAGCAGGGTAACGAAGCACCAAAGGAAAGCGCCTTTCGCCCTCATAAATCGTGCTAGCTTGCTTGCCGCCAATAGCAGTCTCAATCACTTCATTCACATCAGAGACGTTGATTCCATAGCGAGCAATTGCATCGCGATCAATTCGGATATTGAGATAGTTCTGACCTGAAGCTTGCTCAATACGTAAATCATTACTACCTTTCATTTTCGTCAGTATTTGCCCAATTTGGGAGCCTAATTTTTGTAAGACTGCAAGATCTTCACCAAAAATCTTTACAGCTACTTGTGAACGAACTCCAGAGACCATCTCATCCACACGTGCTGCAATCGGTTGAGAAATCGCTAATTCAATACCTGGAAGTGTTTTTAACTTTTCACGAATTTGTTGTGCAATCTCTTCCTGAGTATGATCTCTATCCCCCAAGGGCTTAAGCGTCACGATTGGATCAGATTCATTTGGTTGCCCAGGATCAGCGGGAGACTCCCCTTTACCCAAGCGTGATACCGCCATTTCTACCCCAGGAATTGTCATAATCCTCTTGATAGCTTCAAACTCAAGCTTGATAGATTCATCTAATGAAATATTAGGTGCGCGCACAATCACCGGAGTAATAGAACCCTCTTGCATGACCGGAATAAAAGACTTCCCTAAAAATAAGAACCCAAGCAAACTCAACACCAAGGCAATAAAGGAACGCTTCACTACCAATTTAGGATTATTAAGGCTCCAATTGAGCCAGCGATCATAAGGTGTACGCAGCCTTTTGACGATCTTTGTATCTTCCTCGCTCCCGCCTTTCAAAATATAGGAGCAAAGCACTGGAGACAAAGTAAAAGACAAAATTAAGGAAATAGCCAATGCGATCGCAATCGTGATTGCCATAGGGGCAAACATTTTGCCCTCCATGCCCTCTAAAGATAGCAAGGGCATAAATACCAAAATAATGATACCGACACCAAAGAGCACAGGTTTACCAACCTCTGCGGCAGCTTCCAGAATAATTCTGTTTTTCGATTCGCCAGACTTTAAGCGCTCCCCCAATTTTGCGAATGTATTCTCAACCACTACTACCGAGCCATCCACCATAATGCCAATAGCAATCGCAAGACCTCCCAGAGACATTAAGTTTGCTGAAATGCCGTAGCGATTCATGACCAAAAAAGTCAATAGCGGCGTCAACAATAATGTTGCCACTACGATCAAAGACGAGCGAACATCCCCCAAAAATAAGAAGAGCAAAATAATAACGAGGATCACACCTTCAACCAAAACCTTAGCGACGTTAAACATTGCCGCATTCACCAGATCCGTTCTATCGTAGAACGGAACAATCTGCAATCCGTCTGGCAATAACTTGCCTTCGTTAATTTCAGCCACTTTTAATTTGATACGGTTCACAACTTCCCGGGCATTACCACCTCGAATCATTTGCACAATACCAGCCACACTCTCGGTGTAACCATTTTTGATCGCTGCGCCCTGACGAATTTCGCTACCGATAGTGACTTCAGCAACGTTTTTTACATAGACTGGGATGCCTTTTACTTCTTTCAAAATAATTTTGCCGATATCCTCAGGCTTGCTAATTAAACCTAAGCCCCTTATCAAATAACGTTCGGCATAACTTGGCATCTGCCCGCCGCCAGAGTTGGCATTATTTCTAGCAAGAGCTTGATACACATCTTGCAAACTGATTTGATAGTGACGCAATCGTTCTGGATTTACCAACACCTGATATTCTCTTGCGTACCCCCCTTGTGTATTAATCTCAGCAACACCTGGAATTGATCGCAGCATAGGTCTAACAATCCAATCTTGAACTGCGCGGCGTTCTGACAACTCATCTACCGTTAATTCACGATGTCGATCTGATGGATGATCTAGGGTGTATTGATAAACCTCACCTAATCCCGTTGAGGGAGGGGCTAATACCGGAGTAATTCCTACCGGCATTTTGGAAGAGACTTCAATTAAGCGCTCGGTAACCAATTGGCGCGCAAAATAAATTTCAGTTTTTTCAGTAAACACGAGCGTTATAACCGCAATACCATTTCGGTTTAACGAGCGCATTTCCGTTAAACCTGGCAGACCAGTCATTCCCAATTCAATTGGGATAGTGACAAAGCGTTCAATTTCTTCAGGGGACTTACCTGGCGCTTCAACAGCAACCTGAACCTGAACATTGGTTACATCAGGAAAGGCATCGACTGATAGGCGCTTTGTTGCGAGTAGGCCTGCCACCAGCATGACAATAGCAATAATGACCACTAACAGGCGCTGTTGTAGCGAGAGACGAACAATTCTTTCAATCATGACTTATCCGCCGCTAAGCTGACGCTTACGCTCCGTATTGAGATGATACGCACCGTCAATCGCAATCTCTTGACCTTCTTTCAGCCCAGAAATGACCGGGCGATACCCCCTACCTTCCACGCCAAGCTTAACTGGTACCATTCGATATAAGTCGTCATCAATTCTGACGAAGACATGATCATGGTTGTCTTCCCTCACTACAGCACCTACGGGAACAACCAATTTATCAATTGACTGACTTTCAATCAGCATCGTTGCTAACATTCCAGGCTTAATTAAGCCTTCTTTATTGGGCAGCTCCATGCGCACTACCACCGTACGGGTTTGCGGATTCACAATGGAATCCACATGTGCAACCGTTCCCTCAATCTCTTGATTGCGCAATGCTGGAATTAGTAATGAGGCTTTTTGGCCCTTGCGAATTAAATACGAATTACTTTCAGGAACTTCTGAGATAGCCCATAGCGTACTTAGATCAGCCACTGTAAATAAAGCATCTGCCGGTTGAACTACTTGACCCTTGTTAATCTTACGCTCAACGATTTCACCAGGAATGGTGGCTATTACATTATTGATCGATTCAATCACGCCTGATTTAGCAAGACGATCAATACTCGCTTGATCCATTCCCTGTACGCGTAACTGATCATTTGCTGCGCGATATTCTGCCTTAGCACTACTCGACTCTGCCTCACGCTTTTGCAGTTCTGCCAATGCAATGACATCTTCTTTATATAAAATTTTGGCACGGTTAGCAGCCTGGTCTGCCAATTGACTAGCACTTTTTGCTTTTAAGTAAGCGAGTTGCGATTGGGTTAGCTCAGTTGATGTAATTTTTGCCAACACATCACCCTGCTTGACTACCTGACCAGGCACCGCCAGTATTTCAGAGACTCGCCCAGTTACATTGGCGCCGATGCGTGATAGAAAGAGCTCATTAAAGTCAATTCTTCCTGAAGCCCGCAACTCTTCTACGAACGGAGCAATCTGCACCTTACCATCCGCAATCATTTTTCTAAAATCTTGATTTACCACCACCACATTTGGATCTTGCACCGATTTGATCGTAGAGCCACGATCAAAAACATTGAAATAATTAAGCGTACTAACGAACAGAACCAACCAAGGCAAGAAAAACAATCCTTTTTTAATCTGATGTGGTGCCGCATCATAGCGCTGGATCACTGAAGGCACGTAAGTACCCAGCCAATCATGGATGATTTGGTAGTAATGGCTTTGCGTTTGAACAACTTGCTCAAACCACTCTTTTGAATAGCGCTTTACCTGCCCCATAAGAGCTTTCTGCCAATGCCCAAGCCATTGAAGAAATGGTGTAATTTTTTCTTTCATTACTTATTACTCTCAATTTTTGCAACCCAATCTGGGTTAGCGCGTAAACGTTGAATCTCAGTTGTCACAGAAGCTAAATCAAATCTAGCTCTAATAAAATCGTTCCTGGCAGCGCGAAAAGTCCTTTGCGCATCGAGGTATTCCAACATTCCTCTTTCGCCATAACGATAGGACACCTCAGCAATCTTTTGCGCACTCGCAGCAAGTTGAACAACCTCTTGCTCTAAAACTTTGACTTGATAGCCAGCCATCTGATAGAGCTTATAAGCAGTCTCTAACTGCTGCTCCAGACTTTGACTTTGAGCATTCAATTGGTTTCTTGCTTTTGAGGCATTGGCTTCGGCTTCAGCTATCTGACCGCCTTTAAAGTCCCAAATAGGTATGGAGATTTGCAAACCATACAGTCGATCGGTAAAGTTAGGGTCGTTGTACTGCGAGGCTTTGAATGCCAACTTAGGCAAACGAGCGTTTTTTTCAAAACTTAAACGAGACTCGCTTGCCTCCACATCTGCCTTTGCTTTTTGCAGCTCAGGACTTTGAGCCTGTATCTCTGATAACAAGATATTTAAAGCGGGCAATGTTTCTACTTTAGGCTGCTCTATAACTACAACATAATTAGCTGGCAAGGCATGCCCCACAACTTGGCGCAAAGCACTCCTAGCCTGCTCTACCCTTAACTTACTAGATTCAGCGGCGATTTGCGCATTTAAGAATTCTGTCTGGGATCGAATTAACTCAAAACGAGCAGTCTCACCCACGTCATACCTTACTTGCATGCGATCACGTATTTGCTTTGTAAGATTCAAGTCCTCTTCATTTGCTTTTGCCTCTGCCTCCCGACGCATTAACTCATAAAAGCGCTGCTGCACTTTAGATATCGTTTCAATCTCAAAAGCAATTCGAGTAGCTTCGGCTGCCCTTAACGTAGCTTCAGCTGCATTGACGCGTGGGAAGCGGGTATAAGGCATGTCTAATGGTTGCACAACCGACCATGAAGATACATTGCCAACTGTTAATGGGCCAGTAACAGACCGTTGCTGACCTGTGCCAATCTCAAACTCAGGATTAGGAATGGCGCGGGCTGTAGAGAGCTGCCCTTTTACAGCCTTAGACTGATCACGCGCAGCGAGAACTTGAGGGCTAGATTCTAGAGCCATTGAGATGAGTTCATTAACCGTATAAGCCTTTTGACTTTGAGCGGCAACATTACTCAATAAAAAGCTGCTTAAGCTAACTACAGCAAGATAACGAAGCACTGACCCCATCCACCGCACTGCAGAGCTAAAGGTCAGATTCGATATGTGAGAACAAGGTGAACGGTTTAGATAGGCCATTTATTAATATTAGTAAATGGTCTTGCCTTAAATAATTTACCCATACACCGGACCTTACGGCCGTAATGACGATGTACGGGACCCATTGCTGGGCAGGCTACTCCCCGTTTAGTTTTACTTATTAGATCACGATAACTGAAATGAAGTTATTTTTTAAACGAATACATTCTTAGATAATCGACCATATTTTTGTGCCTTATGAAAAACTTTCTGAACATGTTTATATACTTTCTTTACCGCCATCTCTAAGGCGGTTTTCTTATCTCGCGCCGTAACGCTGAACTCCACCCTTTGATAATCAAAAGTTTGCAACTCAATTGAGCAATTTTGGTTGCATGCATTAGCTTGGGCAGGCACGGCTTTATATTTGATCTTAATTTTTCGCACTAACCAAAACACGCGCTTCAATGAGTATTTCACGCGGTTCTCAGTGAAGGCTTTTAACTCTGGCTCAGCAAGTTCTTTTGATTCCAAAATCACATCCATGTCGATCTCCTTTTTGAACATCATGTAAGCAATTTAAGGCCAACTATATTCTTAATAAAGCAGATATTTATTGATTTTATTTCTTGTTTTTACTGAATATTAATGAAAAAAAGCCCTCGTAAAGAGGGCAAAGAGAGTAACGCTGAAATTTGGATTAATCAATTACCGCTGCTACTAGCGCAGTTGCAGCTCCCGCCCCAATAGCAGGTATACCCCAACGCTCCAGAGTAGAAATAGACTTACCCGTAACAACCTCAACCGGAATGTCACTAATTTCCAGCAATTTGGCAGTAGTTGAATTTTCAAATAGGCGGCTTAGAGTATTTTTCTTAGCTGAACCAATGATGATGCGACTGCAGCCCAGACGTATGGCTTCATTATTCAAGGCTTCACCCTTGTCTCCAGTGACATGGGTGAAAGAAAAGCTGACACCCGATTTCTCTAGGTACTCTGCTGCAGTTCTTGCTGTTTCTTTTGCACGCTCAGCCTGCCAAGAGTTAATGTCACCTTTGCTAAAAAATTTACTGATATGACGATAAATTTTTGGCTGAACATTGCAAATATGAATTTCCGTGTGAGCATCTTTTCCATAAATCTTAACCGCATGCTTGAGTGCTAACAAAGCGTTGCTGGAACCATCAACTGGAATAAGGACCTTATTCATGGCGTTTTCTCCTAAGTTATGAGACTGCTGTTGAGGCAATATTTCTGCTGCATCTGAAGCTACCGCGGCTGGCGCAATCACCTCTTCAAGCGCCAGTCTGCTCTTGATAAACCCAATACCCAGTACACCCAATATCACTAGTGCGTGGAAGATATGCTCAGCAATTGAGCTACTAAAGATCTGCCACTCTTGCACGATAGGCTCGGAAGTCATCATCTTGGCCGCTGTCCAAGCGAGGACGCCAGCTCCCAAATAGATGATGGAAGGAAAGCGCTCAACCAATTTCAAGATTTGAGTAGAGCCCCAGATCACTACTGGGATGCTAATTAATAAACCAAGAATGACGAGTAGGTAACTTCCATGTGAGGCACCAGCAACAGCCAACACATTATCTAAACCCATGACAGCATCAGCTATCACGATAGTTTTCATGGCACCCCAAAAACTAGTAGAGGCTCCATCATGAGCGCTCTCATCTTCTTTCTCAGGATTCAGTAATTTGTATGCAATCCAAATAAGTAATAGACCACCAACAAGCATTAAGCCGGGTATATTTAATAAATAGACCACCACCAATGTCATGGCACTGCGTACCGCAATTGCTCCGATCGCACCCCACACAATGGCTTTTTTCTGAAGTTGCACTGGCAAATTCCTAGCTGCCATAGCAATGACGATGGCATTATCACCAGCTAAGACCAGGTCAATGACCACTATCGCCAATAAGGCCGAGAAAAACTCTGCACTAAATAATTCCAATTTACCGACTCCTTTATTTGAAAGCGTTAAATGCCAAGACTGCTAATGGGGTTAATTTAGGAGTGTTTGCAATTAGGAAAAAGCAGATATATATTGATCATAATTTCGTAAAAAACTGAATATGAGCAATTCCTATAACTACCGCCATTTGTATTACTTTTGGGTCGCCGCAAAAGAAGGCAGCATGTCAAAAGCTGCAGATCGATTAGACATGGCTATTCAAACCATCAGCGCCCAGATCCATGAATTAGAAAAGTCACTCGGATATTTATTGTTTAAGCCAGCAGGAAGGGGTATTGCCCTAACTGAATCAGGCTATGCAGCACTAAAGATTGCAGATCAGATTTTTTCGATTGGTGAAAAACTACCCGAAGCAGTTCGAGATGCCGCTAAATCGCCAAAAACCAAAATTACTATTGGGGTTTCTGATGGACTTTCTAAACTGATTACTAGGCAGTTACTTGAGCCAGTGCTCAAGCGCAAGGATATTCATTTAATTGCTCACGAGGGGGAGTTCGAAGACCTATTGGCTGATCTTGCTCTGCATCGACTAGATATCGTACTGGCCGATAGACCTGCTCCGAATAATAAAAATCTTAATGTCTACAGTGAAGAGCTAACTAAAACATCGATTGCCTGGTATTGCCCAAAATCACTATTTAAGAACTCAAAGAAGCCTTTTCCTCATTGCCTAAGCGAATTACCCATTCTGCTACCTACCTCACACTCAATAGTGCGACTGTTGATTGATCAGTGGCTTAATAAGCAAGGAATCACACCCAATATCGTCGGTGAATTTGAAGATAGCGCTTTGCTGAAAACTTTTGCGGCCAGTGGACTTGGTGCATTTCCAGCTGGCAAACGAATTGAAAAAGATCTCAAGGACACCTACCTAATAGAAATCTTGGGTGATTGCGAAGATCTCTATGAGCACTTTTATGCCATTCGACCCGAGAAAAAAATCGAGCACCCACTAGTGGAAGCAATCATTCATCAATAATCAGTTGGTCGCGAACTCAAAACAAAGCTTCTACGAAGTAAATCTCGCCCGACTCACCTGTTATACAAAAGCCTCTACAAAAATCTAGGGTCTTTTTTCCTGCAGTAAGAAATGGCAAAAGAAAACCGCCCGAAGGCGGCATGCTTTTAAAAGTAGCTTCTATTTACATGGCGTTATAAAAGAGACTTTATTAGCTGAAATTAAAATTTGATAGTAACTGCGACTTGAGGTCCCTGCATAGTCGTTTTTTGCAGAACTCCACTTGACTTCATGTCGTAATACAGTGCGCGATAAGTCAAGGAAGCATCAACCATAGGACTAAATGACTTACCTACTCCAGCCATCACCTGCCAAGTTAGGTTCGTGGTCCCGCCGCCGCTACCAATATCAGCATAGGCTGGGATATACCAACTAGAGTCCGCAATTCGATAACGCCCTTTAGCTCCAATAATAGGGTCCACTGTCGAGGTGGTGCTAGCGATCGTTTTTGAGATAGAGGTACCATCTAAGTTGCCATTTAGAGTGGCGGTCACATTAATTGAGCGAACTCCAAGTAATGCATCCATATATGCATCTTTTGTATTGGCAAGCGTATAAGTCACCGCTCCAGTTAAAACAGTTTCCTGAAGAGTAATCTTATCGGCAACGCGAGCAACGCCACCTGCCACTGGGATAGATCCTGAATTTTGCAAAGTTGCAGAAATCAAATCGCCCATAATGCCCCAATTTCCATAATGCGCTTCGGCCGCAATCATGCCGCCAGACTTCAAATTGCTAAGCACATTACTTGAGTTGTAATCCGCCGATTTTGCAAGGCCATTATTGAAGTTCATCGTTCCCTTGATGCCTGAGAGCCACAAGTAGGGAGTGACTTCATAACGCCAATCGTTTGAAATTTTTGGAATGGGAGAAAGATCGCTACTGCTTTGTGCATAAGCAACGCTTACAGACAAGCTAATAGATAGAAGTGTGATTATTTTTGATAGAAATTTCATCTTTTTTATAAGTAATTGAAAGCGTGATGCAAGTTTATCAAACGGCAGAAAAGGGATTTAGATGATCTACAGGCTTTAAACCTAAGGATATACCCTGACTATTTGGTCAAGAAGGCGAAAACGATGGGAGATGCTCAATATGCATTATCTCCAATGAGCAAAAGCTTTGGCGCTGTAAGCCCTGAATATGATCACGTCAATATTGCAGGTCTTTATTTCAAAACATATCAGGTAACAGGCATCCACAATAAGACAACAGAAGAGTATGTAAGGCAGTTAGAAGAACTCAACCTTGGCATTCAACAGGCAAATCCTAAAGCTCCGCTAGATGATCAGACGCGAAATAAATTGCTGAACATAATTGAAGCCTTAAAACAGCACTCTATGAAATTGATTGAGTCCGGCAAAGGCACGCTGTCTTTCTAGCGCATTTAGTTTCTACTGAGTCCGCAAGGCATATAAAAACCACCCGAAGGGGTTTCTCATGGCGCAGGGAATTTATTTCAAGAACGCATGAATTGTTTCTGCATAACGACTGTGTTGCTGAAATAAGAATGCATGACCGCCATCATAGTAAGCCAACCATGAATATGGAATCTGATTAGCAATGAGCTGTGAATTTTGAGGGATATCAATCTCGTCATAGCGTCCATCAGATACCAATACTGGAACTTTAATATTTTTGAGATCTTTAAAATTGCTTTGATTGTTAGTCCACAGAGTAGTGCGAGCTCGATCTTGGCGAATGGTGGTTTCTTTAGAAACCTTAAAGTCATTTGGCAGGGCACCGCTTTCTACCGCCAATTTGATGCGAGCTATAGCATCAACCGCAGCCAACTTTCCTGCTGCGTTATCCGGGAAACACAAACCTAATTTTTCGATTTCCGGAATATCAGGATTGTTGAGCTTACTTTCCACATCCATTGAAGCGGGAATTTGATGGCTACCGCC
This sequence comes from Polynucleobacter sp. MWH-UH23A, assembly GCF_040409805.1. Taxonomy (NCBI): domain Bacteria; kingdom Pseudomonadati; phylum Pseudomonadota; class Betaproteobacteria; order Burkholderiales; family Burkholderiaceae; genus Polynucleobacter; species Polynucleobacter sp. MWH-UH23A. Next base: position 549,848 of record NZ_CP099572.1, on the reverse strand, counting down.
AGGATTGGCTGCGGCAAGTATGCCTTTATTAATAAGCTCAGGATGACGAATTAAAAACTGTTGAGCTATTCGGGCGCCCATGGACCATCCCAGTATGTTTACCTTTTTATACCCTAATGCTTGAACTAAGCCTGCAGCATCGTCAGCCATTTGTTCCATAGTCGTGTGATTTTCTGCTGTGTCTGTTGAAAGACCTACACCACGATTATCAAATGAAATTACCTGATAATTTTTTGCCAGCTCTTCAATCAGAGCAGGGTCCCACAATGACATAGTAGAAAGAAAGCCATTAATCATTAACAAAGGCTCGCCCTCACCACGTATGTAATAGGCTAATTTCACATCGCCAACTTGGGCGTACTTTACTTCCGCTTTGAAGCTTGAAGAAGTTTTTTTACTACAAGCAGTTATTCCGAGAGACCCAATTAGAACAAGAAGAATAAGAGCTTTGACAGACCATTTTTTAAGAATCGCTGTTTGACTATGAATTGCGTTCACCGGCATCTCCACTCATTAATATTGAGCACTATTCTAATATTTATGAAATCAACCAGGCGGAAAAAATTTTCTTGAGATCTCAACCCTCACTAAACCTGCATTCTCCAGCTTCCCCGCCCTCAATAAAAAGCCACCTCAAGGGTGGCCTTACTATTAATAAAACGAGAAAATTATTTACGCAAACCTAGGCTTGTACCCAACTTTTCGTATAGCTGGACTTGCTGCCTTACAAATAACTCGGTTTCAGAAGGGGAACGTATTGCAGGGATCGCCCCTGCTGATTTATTGCCAGCCTCCCATGATGGGTCTTGGGCCACCTTTTTTAAAGTCTCAGTCCATTTATCCACGACCTCTTGTGGCATTCCAGGAGGGCCAAATAAACCGCTCCAGCCAGTGGCTTGTTCGAACTGACTTAAACCCAATTCACGACTAGAGGGGATTTCAGGGTAATCCTTTAACCTGTCGGGAGTGGATACCATCAACCCCCGCATACTTCCACCTTTAATTTGCCCCGCTAAAGTAGTCATCGTATTGCACACAAAATCAACTTGATTGCCTAACAATGCAGCGCTACTCTCACCCCCACTTTTATATGGAATCATGGTAGCTGCAGACGAAGGTAAATTTGCTGCGTTTAGCATAATCTCAACCGATAAATGTTGAGAAGTTCCTGGGCCTGCGGTTGCATAATTTAGTTTTCCTGGATCAGATCGAATAGCTTGGATCAAATCCTTGATATTTTTGTAAGGCGAATCACTTTTAACTACGCAAACCATTGGATTTAGATCTAAAAGCGAAATAAAAGTAAAGTCACTCCACTTATATGGCGTCTTACTATCTAGCGCTGGCACGATAGCTTGAGAACCCACCCGAGAGATCAATAGCATGTATCCATCAGGTGGAGCATTTCGCACTTTTAGAGAACCAATCGTTCCTGAGGCACCCACAATGTTTTGAACAATCAAAGGTTGGTTCACATACTTAGTGGCAACGGCAGCTAAATTTCTTCCAGAAAAATCGCTATCACCCCCAGCAGAATATGGTGCTACAAGGTTAATTGGCCTATTGGGATAACTCTGCGCCATTAGACTTTGTGAGGCGCAACTGAGTGCAAAGAAACTAGCTCCCAGAACATGGAGAATGATGTTGCGTAGTCTTACAAGCATATTTTTACTCGCCTTAGATTAATGGTGAATTTCTAATTTGGATTTAGTTCAACACTGAGCTGAGTGCCCGGAACAATAATTCCACCACGGTCACCTTTTGTTGTCGCGCCCCAACGAGGAATGTAGTAATCAGGCAGAGGACGCGCATTCTCTGGCGCAATCCATAACCTCAGTAAATGTCGATGACGCTCAGGTTCTGGCCAATTCTCAAAATCACTTCTTGAATGCAGTATCTGGTGATTGCTTAATATTTGAATATCGCCAGGCTCAAATGCCATAGATAACACGACCTTTCCTTCCGCCAAGATGTCATCCATGAGATCCATCACCTCAATTTGCTCACGTGTAAGCCTTGGGGCCTCAGGAAAGTTAATCTGAGCCGAATCAATATATTGACGTATATATGTGCACGTTAGCTGATCTTCATACCAAGTAAAGATTGGCATGTTGTACCAAGGGTCAAAACCAACTGGAATCTCACCTCTTCTGTCAGTGGGGTAGGGCATAAATAATGCCTCTACCAAATCTGGACGTCTTTTAGCGACCTCGTTATATAAACTGATGGAGCTAGCGATATAGGACTCCCCTCCGGATTTCGCCTTTTGAAGACAAAGCAAAGCTACCAAATCTGCGGAGTCAGTATGAAAGTCTAACTTTTTATTAGTTTGATAGAAACGCACATCCTTGTTTTTAATGTCAACGCCCTGATCCTTAACATGCCCCAAAAGATGGCCTTTAGCATTACTGCTGCGCAAGCTTCCAATATGAGAGCCAAGACCAAGATAGATTGCAGCAGACAATTTAAGCTCTAACTTATCAACTGGTAAACCTCTAATTAGCAAAAATCCTCGGCCAAACATCAATTCATTCGAAAAAGATTTGATCTTTTTGGCAATGGATGGCAATGGAAAATCTATAGGTAAAATTTGCTCTAGTGGCTTACCTAGTGATAGAAAATGCTTGCCAGCCCCTATGAGCTCATCAATTTCGGCTGGGGTCCACTGAACAATCCATGAGCTATCTTTTTGCAGATCATGTCCATACCATGCTGCCGGCCCAATAATTGACTTAGGCATTTGCGACTTTGGTATTAATGGTTTTAGATCGATCATTTAAGTCTCCATTCCAGCCAATCAACCGAATGTCATCGAATGCAATACACCGCATTTCAATGTATGTGATTTTTATTAAATCTCAATTTACCTGCAATGGCTAAGTCAATCCACCTTTAAGCATCAGTAATTTCCCCAATCATCACTAAAGTCTTATTTTTACCCATAGGCATCACCGCCGTTTTGCAGGCGGCACATACAGAGCATTCAAACTTCTGAAATTGAATTGCTGATAGGCTTGGTGAATATTTGAATTAATTACCGTCTTTTACCGCCTGCCAAAGCGGGTCTTTTTCTAGTTATGAAAAAAGTTCAGGCTATATGTATTTATCTACAGACCCCCGCCAATAGCATGCTGCCCGAGAAGAACCCAAATGATTTTTCTTCTTTACCAGGAACATTATCAATACTGAGATAGTCTAAATAGACGCCGTTTTTGCTGGCTGATTTTTGTTCCCAAAGGATCTTGTAGGGCTGTTGATTACCCCCTCTCGAAACTATCCTAGGATTCTTTAAAGAATCCATTACATCACCCACTATTTCACCGGATTTTTTAATGACAGTAAATTCCTGACCAACTCTTGGACTATCAGTCATTAAATCCAAAGATCCACCTGGCTTAATATATGCATCGCTCATTACTTCACAGCGATAAAAATTAGCGTCTGCTATAGCAGTTGATGAAGCAAAAGTAGCGATGCATGATATGAGTAGAAGTAGACACTTCATTAAAACAATCCTATTTCCTAAGGCTGACTTACTTAATCAATCCACAAGCAATACGAGGGCCAGAGTTACCAGCGGGTTGAGATTTATAGTCATCAGGATCACGATGGACTACAACTGCACGACCGACGATGCCCGTTGGTCCAGCATTTACTGCAAAACCATGCAATTTGGCGCTATAGACTGCATTGCCATTAGCGTCTGATTTGATGTTTGGCATGTCGCCAGCGTGATTCATGCCGCTATTAGGCATACCATGCATCTTTGTATCTGGATTGAAATGTCCGCCAGCGCTCATCGCATCAGGTGCAGAGCAATCACCTTTTTCATGAACATGAAAGCCTTGCTCTGAATTTGGCTTGAGTCCAGAAAATTTTCCACTCACCAATACATCACTGCCCTGCCAAACAAAACTCACTTCCCCTTTTGCTTGCGATCCAGATTTTGAATCCAAGACTGCACTCGCTTTTTGACCAGTGCCTTGCTCCATCGATTGACAAGCAGCTAGAGAAACGAGACCAGCTACAGAGAGTGAAATCATTAGCTGATGGGATAACTTATTCTTATTGAATGTCATTTTGCACTCCTAAATTGGTTGTTATTTGCTATGAATTGCTGACGTTTTGATGCAATCAGTTTGACACAAATACCCTATTTTTGCTGAGCGCTATCACTACAGATCTTGCACTGCAATATTCTATAAATTTGAATACACTAAAGCTAATAGCTTGCCAAACTCATGAAACCCCTCAAATTCATTACTTTCTTACTGCTGAGCGCTCTTGCTAGCCTCCTTGCTCTACCCGCAAACGCCAATCTTGCTAGCGCCCTTCAAGATGGTCAGCATGTATTGTTGATGCGCCATGCGGATGCTCCTGGCTATGGCGATCCTGCAGGCTACCAATTGGGCAACTGTTCCACCCAAAGAAATTTGGATGAAAAAGGCAAGAAGCAAGCGGTTCTCATTGGTGAGTGGCTCAATAGCCAGGGGGTAAATTCTGCAAAGGTGCTCAGTAGCCCCTGGTGCAGATGTCTTGAAACAGCAAAATTACTAAACAAAGGCCCCGTCTCCACAGCGACTGCGCTCGGATCATTTTTTGATGACATGAGTCTGGAGAAAAAACAAACTCAAAACTTAGAAAAACTCATTCAATCTGAGCTTCAAGGTAATCAAAATAAACCCATTATTCTCGTGACGCATCATGTCAATATTCAAGCATTTACTGGTAAGGTGGTAAATGTTGGCGACATGGTATTAGTCAAGGTAGATAAAAATGGTAAATATATTTCTCAACAAACTTATCCAAGCCCGAGTTATTGAGCACCAGCATGCAACAAGACGCTAGACCCTATCAAGGACTACAAGCTTGTCTCTTGACTCAACATGGCAAGGAAAAAGTGATCGGTCCCGAGCTACTATCGTCAAGTGGACTAGAGGTCATTCACGTTACAGGCTACGACACTGATAAGTTGGGTACATTCACACGTGATATTCCTAGATTCGGCAGCCAGCTCGATGCTGCCAGGAAAAAAGCTAGAGTGGGAATGGAGTTATCAGGACTATCAATAGGCATTGCAAGCGAGGGGGCTTTTAGCAATGATCCTTATACTGGAATCCTCCCCTGGAACTACGAACTCGTTCTTTTCATTGATGACACACGAAATCTTGAGATTACTGGGTTTGTTGGTGGCGAGGCTCAAAGTGCTAGTCAATTGGTAAGCAACTGGGATGACCTGACTGCATTTTTTTCAGAAGCGCAGTTTCCAAGTCATCATTTGGTGGTCAGACCTGATGATGAATACCATCAGGAGTGTCGCAAAGGTATTGATAATATTGAAACACTCAAAGAGGCTTATGAATGGGCAAAGGGTCTCTCAAAAACAGGCTATGTTTTTGTTGAAAATGATCTACGAGCACACACTAACCCAACCCGTATGGAAAATATCCTAAGGGCTACACAAGACCTTGCCAAGAAACTCAATTGCCTTTGCCCAGAATGTAAGTCGCCAGGGTTCTCAATAACAGAATCCAAAAAAGGGTTACCTTGCTCACTTTGTGGGGCCCCAACCAAATTGCCAATTGCTTCGATATGGTCATGCACGCATTGTGGTAACAAAAAAGAAGAGTTAATTACCAACCAAACTCTCGCAGATCCATCGAGATGCCAATACTGCAATCCCTAAATTGAGTTAGCTTGGCTTTGCTATTGGACCGACAATATCTTTGATGATGTTGCTCATAAAACTCCTGATCTTCTGATGATCCAAGTCTTGACGAGCTGAGTTAGCAGCAAGTAACAAGGAATTAATACCAAAAGTCCCATCCAATATATTTCTGGTAGCGGCATCATCTGCAGATAACGTCCAATTGCAAGATAGGGAAGTGAAATACCCAGTACGCAGACTGAGAGTGTAGTGAGCACCAATGGCAGACTAGGCTTACTCTCCACAAATGGGATCTTGCCTGTTCGAATTACATACACAATCAGTGTTTGTGACAGAAGCGACTCTAAAAACCAACCCGTCTGGAATATGGGTGAGAGCTCCAGAGTGTTCGCCTTGACATAAAACCACAATAAGCCAAATGTAAGGTAATCAAAGATAGAGCTAATGGGGCCAATACAAAAGATAAAGCGAGCTAATCCCTGAATATTCCACTCACGTGGTTCAGAGAGATATTCAGGATCAACGGTATCTGTTGGCACTGCCGTCTGCGAAAAATCGTAAAGCAAGTTATTTAGGAGAATTTGTACTGGTGCCATGGGCAAGAATGGCAATAAGGCACTGGCACCTAACATACTGAACATATTGCCAAAATTAGAGCTAGCTGACATCTTCAAATACTTCATCAGATTACCAAATACACGCCGCCCTTCCAGCACACCCTGATACAAAACAAGTAGGCTTTTCTCTAGCAAAATAATGTCGGCTGATTCTTTTGCGATATCTACCGCAGAATCTACTGAGATACTAACGTCTGCAGTTTTCAAGGCCGGGCCATCATTAATCCCATCGCCCATATAGCCAACCACACGACCTTCGCCTCTTAAAAGATGAATAATTCTGGCCTTTTGCTGTGGGGTCATCTTCGCGAAAATTTGGCAATTCATTGCTCTAGTAGCAAGCTGCTCATCGCTTAGTTCATCCATCTCTGCGCCCAAGATCACCTGCGTAATGGGAAGACCCACCTCATGGCAGACCTTGCGGGTAATGATCTCGTTATCCCCTGTCAAGATTTTGATCTGTACTCCACTGGCCTGCAAGGCTTCAATCGCAGCTTTAGCAGATTCCTTGGGGGGATCTAAGAATGCGACATAGCCCAATAAAATCAAGTCACACTCGTCATCTACTGCATAAGCTTTCTGTGATGCAGCCTCCTCTCGCATGGCAATAGCAATCACTCGAAAGCCATCTTGATTGAGATCGGAAACAACTGTTTTCAGCTTGGTGAAATGATCTGAGGTTAAGGGAATTAACTGTCCCTGGCTTTGCGCAAATCGACAACAAGAAAATATCTCTTCAACAGCTCCTTTGCAGATCAAAATATCACGTTCATTATTCTTACGAACTACCACCGACAATCGACGTCGCTGAAAATCAAAAGGAATCTCATCGATTTTTTGATAAGTATTGTCATCGTGTAATTTTTCATGAACCTCAACATGTTTCAAAATGGCGACATCCATTAAATTTTTGAGGCCAGTTTGATAGTGACTATTTAAATAAGCGTAGTCGAGCACGTGAACGCTATCATGACCGTCCACATCAATATGTTTCTCTAAAATAATCTCATTTTGAGTCAAAGTTCCAGTCTTATCTGCACACAGAATATTCATTGCGCCCAAGTTCTGAACTGCGTTTAAGCGCTTAACGATGACTTTTTTCTTTGACAAGGCAATCGCGCCCTTTGCTAAATTGACCGTTACCAACATGGGCAACATCTCCGGGGCAAGCCCTACGCCAACCGCGATCGCAAATAAGCCCGCCTCAAGCCAATCCCCTTTTACTAATCCATTGATGAAGAAGACAGCTGGAATCATGAACAACATGATACGAATCATGAGCCATGTAAATTGATTAATGCCTTTATCAAATGTGGATTGCTTTACCTGCTCTGTCGTCTCTTGTGCCAATTGCCCAAAGAAACTTCCCTCACCCGTTCGAATCACAATGGCAGTCCCCATGCCAGACACCACGTAACTTCCCATATAAGCCAGATTGCTCCAGTCATATGGAGAGCTGACATGCTCATGTAGACGGGTAGACGATTTTTCGGTTGGCAAAGACTCGCCTGTAAGAGAAGCTTGATTAATAAATAGATCTTTACTACTAATCAACCTAACATCCGCAGGAATCATATCGCCAACCGATAGGCGAATTACATCGCCTGGAACTAAATGCTTTAGATCTACCTCTTGCTCAACATCAGCACGGATCACTAGCGCCTTGGCGCTTACCAGCGCGATTAACTGCTTGGCAGCATTATTCGATTTGTACTCTTGAGTAAATGTCAAAACGGTTGACAAAAATACCATGATGGCAATCATGAACGCACCACTGTGTTCGCCCGTCAAATAAGACAGCAGGGATAGCACAATTAATAGCAAAGAGAGTGGTGAGAAAAAGCTACGCAAAAAGCGTATTACCAACCACTCCCCTTCTTCAATACGGAATTTGTTCTCACCGTATTTCTGAAAATTGCGCCGCCATTGGTCCTGTGTTAAGCCATGTTCTGAAGACTGAAAGCGCTCATACAGCGATTGCAAATCAGTCAGGGCGAATTGTTCAATATCCGCTGATGCATGAAGGATGCGGTCTCTCATCCTTTCATTCTATGCTTACCGTATTACAAGTCCACCGCTTTATTCAAGATCTACACTCCAGGGTGTTCATTCATCCCAAGGAAAGCGCTCACGAGATAATTGCTCCATGATCTCTCGCTTACTGAGGGCTCTCTTGGGTTGATTGGCTTGTTTGGTCTCTTGATCTTTCGCATCAGACGCCTCGTCAAATACTTCCTCGGTGCGATCTTCTGCCCTCTCTTCGCTTTGAGTAGGCGTCTGTTGAGAATGGGTATTAGTCATGGATACATCATACCCCTACCAATACTTAAATGGTCGTTCCACATTCATATCACTACCCAAAGCCCTCATACTCTTATTGCAATGCGGGCACGTCAAGCCATCCCATTCAATTAAATGGGAGCTTGACGAGCAATGTTTACACACTGGCAATTTACTTATTTCCGAATTGATACTTCCAGGATGAGCGACCGTGTACTCATCAATGGTGGAGCAGTTTTTACAAACCATCGCCACCTTTGAGGAATATGGCCCCACCTCCTTTCCTATGCTGCTCACGCACTCAAACTTGCAAGAGCGACAAGCGAATTTATACCTTGGCATTGCCTGCTCTCCTTATTTGTTTTTTGCCTGAATAGCTACGCGCTTGAGATGCGCATCTTGTATTAGCAATTGCCGCTCTTGATTAGCTACACCAATCGTAATTTTTCTAGCAATCAGATCTGCATAGAGGCTATCAATACGCTTGAAGAAATCTTGATATACAGCCGTCATCTCTGGGCTAGCGCCCTCAAGGGCGATCGGGCGGCACGTATTCGCTTCGGCTAAATAGTTTGTTAACGCCTTGGCCTGCTCATCCGTCAACTTATCGGGTGAGCTAAACAAGCTTTTTGCATGTGGATTATTTCTACTGACGGCAATAATCTGACTATCGACCAGTAAAGCATCTGCACTTTGATTACTACGAACAATACAGGCGTTAAGTCGCTTAGAAACCGATTCAGAATGAATGGGCATTGGCGCCTTAGCGGCTTGAGCTGAATTATTTGCTGGCGGGTTTTGTGCGCAAGCAGCAAGCATCATCGTCCCTACACAACTGAGTATGTATAACTTTTTCATTTATAGACTCCGTTGTTATTGGTAAACGAAATCGGCGCGGCGATTTTCTTTAAAAGCCGCCTCTGTTTGCGCTGGATTCACAGGCTTCTCTTTACCAAAGCTCACTGCCTCAAGCTGAGACTCGCTAACACCCTGCTTAATGAGTGCATTTTTTACTGCCTGAGAGCGACGCTGACCCAATGCCAGGTTGTACTCGGCAGTACCCCTATCGTCCGTATTGCCTTGAATAATGACCGAAGCTTTTTGCTTCTGGAAAGCCCTCAGGTATTCAGCATGCGCTGAAATAACTGAAGCGTACTTAGGATCAATGGTGTAGCTATCAAACTCAAAATAGATGGGACGCTTTCCATAAACACTGGACTTTGGATCACTAATCGGATCGTAACCAGAAGAACCACCTGCATTAACTGTAGCAACTGGGTTCGTGTCATCTAGTTTTACGCTACTACAGGCAGATACAAATAAAACCAGCAATGCCAATGGCAATGGCAATACTTTTAAAAATTTAAACATGGATATATTTCCCGAAAGTGGCCACAAGCTTGTAGCCAAACAACATCACGGCGAACTCCACACAGAAGTTCGCCAACCTAATGAAATTTAGGTAGATGTTTTGGGCGGTTTAAACACCGCCTCAGGAAAATTTTGAGTAAGCAAAACTTTGTCAGCCACAAAATACTCAATAGATCTAGTCTGTGGTGGATAGATGGGGATTTGAGCAGTAGAAATATTGGCGGTGACATGACTCATTAAGTACATAGTGTGTACTTTGCCATTGTCATCCCCTGTCTCTGCCGTATCTGGATTCAGTTGCATAGCGACGATGCTTCCATAATCACCCGCTAACTCTGCACGCTCAATAGCAGCCTGGACAAAAATACTAGAAGCGGCTACCTTAAAAGCAATCAGGCAAAGGCACAGTAGCAGAGGGAATGTTTTACGACGCAGCAACATGAGGCGAATTCTAAACCCAATTCTCTAGGTTTTACTATTTTTGTCGTTTTTTCTTGCTCAATGCATATGTGCTGAATTACCCATTGGCATTTCCTTCATAGGCACTTCTTGACCATTACCCATCATTTGATGAGGGCCTTGATAGCCGAGTAGGCCTGGATCGAGCATTCCAGCAATCATCGCAATATGGCCAAATACCAAGAATAGAGCCACACAAATAGCATGGATTTTGAGCTTGCTCATTTGATCTAAGGCTTTATTCACTAAGCCTAGCTCTTGTAAGGCTATCCATACCAAAGGCAGACCAGCGACTACATAACTACCAACCGCAAGCACATCAATCACCGTTCTCCACTCACCTGCCCTGGTGATTGGAACAATCGCATTACTGATCACGTAATAAATGATGCCAATGAAATACAAACCTACCGCTATACCTGCAAAGCGATTGAGATAATAAACTGCACCACCGAACTTTCGGGTAAATAATAAATACAGTTCTGTAATCGCTAAAGTCTCAGCAAGCACAACAGGTATTGCCATAAAGATAATTAAATTCCACGGCTGATTAACAGCCAGTAACTCCATGTAGTGCGTCATATTCATTGAGAGACTCCTGCCACTGGTTCAACAATATTATTTAAAGCAACCGCCACCACCGCAGCCAGTACCGGTGCCGCAGGAATTTATACCCAAGATTGGATATAAAGGACAGAATCTAAATAAACCGGTTAGCAATGGAACAAGGCCAATCCAGCCCCATATGCCGATGACATTGCTTGCCGCCAGTGCAATGAGCACCAAGCCAACTGCAATACGTAAAACACGATCGATACCGCCAACATTGCATTTCATATAAACCTCCTATTGATATCTCTTTTCATATTATTAGCCATGAATACCAAAAAGCGTATGATCCAAATCATATGGACTTTTATATACCTGAAATCCTAAAGAACCTTCTGCCCAAGGGGCTGCTGAGCGAATGCCGTAGCCGATCCTTCAGCCGAGGCGACCATCTCTTTCATCAAGGGAACAAACCTGAATATATGTATTTTGTGGTTTCAGGCGAAGTCATTTTGACGCGAGCAAATCGGCATGGCGAACCTATCACCCTTCAAAGATGCAAAGGTGGGTTTGTCAGTGAAGCGAGTCTATTAACAGACGTCTATCACTGTGATGCCATTGCGACACACTCTGGGATGGCTATCACCCTACCCATCCAGTCATTAAGAGATGCATTGATGGATAGCAGTTTTTCTTTAAAGTGGGTTCAATTACTCAGCAAAGAAATCATGCGCCTGAGAACCCAGTCAGAACGCTTAGGATTAAAAGACATCAAAAGCAAACTTGTTCACTTAATTGAAACGGAAGGCAAAGCAGGCGCCCTTCAACTTCAATCAGATTTGAAATCCATGGCATCAGAGATTGGCGTAACACACGAAGCCTTATATCGCGCCATTGCCACACTAGAAAAAGAGGGGCTGTTAATTCGACGCCCTGATTCTCTAGAGCTTCTACGCAAATAAGCCGTCAAATACATAAGGATGGGGCTAAGACCCTTGCTTGTACCTAAAAGTAAATAGGAATAATTCTCATTTATGGTATATTATTGATAACGATTCTCATTATTAATAAGTACCAACCCATGAAAACCCCAAAATTAAGCCTCAAATCCTTATTTTTCTTTGTCCTATTCCTTGTAACCCTCTTTCACCTCTCAATGGCTCATGCTGGTGAGGGAGCATTTGGCTGGATTTACACCCTTGATTTGCAACCCAAAGGTGAGCTTGAATTTGAGCAGCGTCTTCAATTAACTAAACAACAAGCATCCGGCTCATATAACGCTTGGGTATCTAGATCGGAGCTGGAGTATGGCCTTACAAATGACTTTCAAATTGCTGGCTATCTCAATGCCTACTATGTAAATGCCAACCAAAATTACAATAATTGCGAAGATAGTCCAACATGCACGAGCGGACAACCAGTTCCAGTCGGCTCATGGAATCCCGCAGCGCCATACCGCAAAAGCGGAATCGAAGGTGGGTCGCTTGAGGCAATTTACAGAATAACCAACCCAGTTACCTCTCCTGTAGGTGTTGGTCTTTATTTGGAGCCAACAATTGGCAAAAATAAAAATGAATTAGAGGCAAGACTTTTGCTTCAATCAAATTTTATTGATGACAAACTTATTACGGCAGCAAATATAGTAGTAGCCAATGAACAACTAAAGTTTGCCCCTTCGGGTAACGCACCAGAGTCCATGCTGGACTTTCTAGTTGGCGCCAGTTACCGATTTGCTCCTAAATGGTTTGGGGGTGTAGAAGCGAGATTTCATAATGACTACTCTAGTTACAACCTACAAAACCAAACTCAGAAAGCCACTTTTGTTGGGCCAAATTTGCACTACGCCTCAAAAGACTGGTGGTTTACGGCCGCATGGCGCTATCAACTGAAAGGCGGCACTTGCATGGGAGCAGGAACTGCAGAATGCTCAAACGCTCGAGTATGGGACTCACATGGTTTGAACGAGTTTATTGTGAAGGTCGGCTTTCCGATAGGAAAATACTAAAGCAATCTAACGAGGGAAATGTCATGGAAATTCAGAATCTACTGATTGGTGCGACAACCTATCTGTTGAAGTTTCAAACTACACAATGCCCTACAGCAAGAGAAAGAGCATTGATGATGTTTGATGCCTTATCTAACTCAAAATCAAGCAATCAAGAAATACAAACGCTTTGTTATGAGGCGAATGAACTCTTGTCACTCTAATAGAGATCAACCTTATGAAATGGAATCCTAGTCCGCTAGTAGCAATTACTGGCATAGCCTTGGTGGGCGCGCCCATCTATGCGCATGCAAAAATTTATGTATCCGCCGAACAAGCTCAGAAGCTGATCTTTCCGAATAAACAATTTACTAAATACCCCATCGTATTGAGCGAGGATATCCAAGACAAGATGCAGTCGGCTTCTAGCGTCCGACAAGCTTTTAAAGGGGATAGAACCTGGAAAGCAGCAGATGGAAGCTATTTCATAGTAGACGAAGTGGTTGGCAAACATGAAATGATCACTTATGCAGTTGGCATTGCCCCAAACGGCACGGTTCAAGGTATCGAAATCATGGAATACGTTGAGTCCTATGGATATGAAGTGGCCGAAGATAGCTGGCGCAAGCAATTTGTTGGAAAAACTGCCGAAGATCCTTTGAAGCTTAAGAAGGATATTCAGAATATTTCTGGGGCCACTCTTTCTTGCAAGCATCTCACCGATGGAGTCAAGAGAATCATGGTGATGTACGACTTAGCACTCAAACCCAAGTCAAAATGATTCGTTGCAAACCCCTCCTTGGAACCTATGTTGAGATTGCCGCTGACAATGATTGCGCCATCGACCAAGCTTTTGCTGCTATTGAATTAGTCCAAGATTTAATGGGCTTCCATAACCCCAACAGCGAACTGTCTCAAATTAATGCACACGCTCATACCAAAACTATTTTGGTGCATCAATGGACTTTTCAGGTTCTTCGAATTGCTCAAGAATTATGTGAAAGCACAAATGGCATGTTCGACTGTGGTGTTGGTGGAAAGTTAGTTAGTTCTGGCTTACTACCAAAGCACTCTGAACGCTTAAATATATCCTGCGGTAGCATCATGGATCTCAAGCTAATTGAGCCCAACTTAGTCTCTTCGAAAACTCAGCTCACCCTAGATCTAGGCGGCATTGCCAAAGGATTTGCTGTCGATAAAGCAGTTGAGGCGCTACAACAATGCGGTGTTGTGTCTGGCTTTGTAAATGCAGGTGGTGATTTGCGGGTATTTGGAAATCTTGCCCAAGAAGTTCAAGTGCGCAACCCAGCCAATCCGCATGAGCTGATTTCATTGGGCTCCCTTGAGAATGGCGCCATTGCCAGTAGCGGACTCTACTATTGCGATCACTCTAAATTCAATCAAGGGCATATCGTTAATCCTCAAACAATGGAGCAAATTGAATTTACAGAGTCTTATTCGGTAATTGCACCGGAATGTATTTATGCGGACGCTCTCACCAAGATCTTTGCTATCAGCAAAGATGATTCCCATCCCTGTTTTCAGAAGTATTCAGCGCAAGCAATTGAGATTGCCCTATGAAGAAACATGGATTGGGTAAGATGCCGAACTGGCAACGTTGGTTCACGATTAGTGTTTTATGCGTTTGCTCTCTGTCAGGCATCGCCTTTTTACTTGGTAATGAGTTTCATATCTCTCGATCATTGCTTGGCGATAGAACAGTTCTTATCATGCATGGCGTTTCTGCAGCAATTGCGTTAATTGCCTTTGGCACGGTCTTACCTTTTCATATCAAGGCTGGTCTTAAGGCCAAGAAAAATCTGATCAGCGGAATATCGCAGCTAGTCTTCTTGGCAGTTCTAGTTATCACAGCAATGCTCTTGTACTACGGGCCCGAAGAGCTTCATGAAGGCAGTGAAATGATCCACTGGATTCTCGGATTAATCTTCTTCGCAATCTTTATCTTCCACGGAATTGCTAGATCAAGTGGGACCTCGACTCGAGCTTCATCTCCTTAGGCAACAAATAACACTCTGAGTAATAATGAAGGGATGAGTATGCATTCCCTTCCGCCATCCAAATTACCGGTCTGGTTGGCACCCCTCAGAATTCCTGTCTTTCGCGCCCTCTGGACCACTTGGCTGGTTGCTAATGTGTGCATGTACACCAACGATGTGGCGGCAGCCTGGATGATGACCTCGCTTACGAACTCGGCGACATTAATTGCCTTAGTTCAAACTGCTGCTAACTTACCCGTACTCTTATTTGGTCTACCCAGCGGTGCACTAGCAGACATTCTGAATCGCAAACACTTTCTGGTGTTTACCCAAGCGTGGCTTGCTATCAATGCCACTTTATTATTTTTATCTTCGGTATTTAACCTCCTAGACCCGATCTTTTTGCTACTGCTGACATTTATTAATGGGGTTGGTCTAGCAATGCGCTGGCCCGTATATGCAGCGATTGTTCCGGATCTAGTTCCGCGCGATACCCTTCACTTAGCCCTTGGCTTAAATTCTATCGCCATGAATGCCTCACGCATTTTGGGTCCATTGATAGCTGGCTTCATCATCGCGGGAATTGGCACGGAGTATGTGTTTGCGCTCAACATGATTTTATCTTTAGCCATGAGTGTCATTGTCCTGCGCTGGAAGAATGAGAGTTATATCTCTACCTTGCCAGGCGAGCGATTTTTTGGCGCCATGCGTGTAGGAGCGCAATATATTCGCCAATCAAAGCCGATGCGCTCGATTTTGATTCGCTCTTTCTTGTTTTACATGCAATCCTCCAGCTTACTAGCTCTACTGCCGGTGATTGCAAAGTCTCACTTTAATGGCGATGCAAACACCTTCACCCTGCTGCTCTCTTGTCTTGGTTTTGGGGCAATCATCATTGGGTCGCAATTGCATTATTTAAGAGAGAAATTCACACCACAACAGATGGCTAGCTATGGAATTATTTTTCTTTCTATCAGTTCTGCAGGGGTAGTTTTGGCACCAAACCTTTGGTATGCGGCACCCATCATGATTTTGAGTGGCATGTCATGGTTTAGCGTTGGTAATACGCTCAGCACTTCATCACAACTTTCCTTGCCCAACTGGATTCGGGCACGGGGCATGTCTTTCTATCAAATGAGTCTGATGGGTGGCAGTGCATTAGGCGCATTCGTTTGGGGGAAAATCACTAACTCTACCGATGTAACTACAGGCGTGATTGCCAGCGCTGTTTTTGGCATCATTGCCTTACTATTAATACGCAAGCATCGCATTCATGGTCATGAGGCAGAAGATCTCAGCCCCGTTTGCCCCATAGAGCGCCCCCATCCTTCTAGAGATATAGATCTCGATGAAGGCCCTGTCATGATTTCCGTGGAATATCATATTCATCCAGAGCAGGCTGAGCTCTTCAGAAGGCTCATGGCCAAAACAAGACGTTCACGATTAAAGCAAGGAGCTCTCTCTTGGAGTTTGTTTGAAGATGCAGAGCATGCTGGAAAATTTCTGGAATACTTTGTCTTTGAAACTTGGGCAGATTACTTGAGACGATTTGATCGATTTACGGCAGATGACCTAGCCATGCAGGAAGAGCGTCATCGCTTTCATATTGACTCCAGTCCACCAAAACTCACTAGACGAATTGCAACGCAATTAAAACAATAAAAAAACCTTCACCGTTTGGGGTGAAGGTTTTTAATAACAGCTTAGGTATTTTGATAGCTTTATCTTCTAAAGCCGCCCATGCGTTCTCCACCCATACGCTCTTCGCCAAATCTTTCTGGCGCACGTTCAGATGAGCGCTCTGGCTCACGCATATTTTCACGGGGAGCTTCTCTTTCATTACGGTTGCCACTGGATCGCTCAGATTCTTTACTTGGTGAACGGTTTTCTCCACCACGACCAGACTCACCACTTAAGCCATTTTTATTGAGATTCTGGCGTAATTGTTCTCGCTCTTGATCACGGGTTTGGTTAGATGCTTGACCGCTTAATTTGCCATATTTATTCTGCAGAGCAGAATTTGAGTAAGGTACATTGCCACGGTGTTGTGGATTAAATTGCCACTTATCCCCAGAGGCGAACGAGCCTGAACGGAAATTCGCATTCGCAGTATTGCGATTGAAGTTATTAAATGTGTTGTTGTTTACGGTAATAGATCCACTACCACCCCAGCCGCCACCCCAGTGCATACCACCGAAGAGGGCTGCACCAACAGCCATACCAACACCAAACGATAACAAGGCTGTGCCAGCTACGTATCCGGGCGGATAGTAAGGAGGTGGAGGTGGATAAGCTGGGTAAGGCCATGGCCCATAAACTACTGAAGGGTTATAAGTTGGCACATAAACCACTTGGGGATTGGCTGGCTGAATAACGATGGTTGAGCCTGAAGTGCTTACCGTTTGTTGCGGTGTAGAGCTTAAATTACCAGCTTGCTTTGCCTTAGCGCGCATTGCTTGAATAGCAGTCATCACATCAGACTGCTGTGCCAGAACAGCATCACCCAACTTTTGAGTCCAGCTCAAATCAGCGCCCATCATTTGTAAGGCTTGTGGAAAGCTCACTAAAGATTTAACACTAGGATCCCATGACTGCGATTGCAAAGCGCTATCCAAGGCTGGCCCTGTTAGGCGAGAATTTTGCTTTTGCCAAGTAGCAGCCTCACCAACCTCTAGGGGATAGGTTGAAGCCATCAATATTTGCGATACCAAAGGATCTGGGTACAAGGCAATTGGGGCAACCAAGGCACTCAATTGCTGCTGTGAAAGGGGCGCGTTACTTTGACTACTAGCGGGTTGCGCGAAGACATAAGTCGGCGACATTGGCGCCATTACCGCAATCGAAAGCAGTGAAGCTAACAAACGCGGGGCAAACTGTTTTTTAGAAGATTTCATACTATCCCTGTTAGATCCAATGAGAAGCAATAGACAAGAGCACCCGTTTTGCTGCGGCGCCCAACCCTACTCGTGATAAGATTTTAACCACATCTTATAGAGGAAAAGCCATGAAAAAACTCTCATTTACCCTAGCAGCCGCTTCAGCTATTTGCGCTACTGCGTTTACTTTTAATGCAAACGCAGACCAAAAGATTCCAGTGTTGAGCGCACAGGAATTGGTTAACTACTGCAAATTACCAGCAAGTCCAGATTCTCGTAGCTACTGCATTGGCTATACGACTGCAATTTACGACACTTATTTAGCTACTCGTCATCCACAACGCGCAAAGAACACAATTTGCGTTAAACAACCAGCACCAAAGCGCGATGAAGTGATTGCGGATTATGTTCAGTTCATTTCACAGACAGCTCCGATGTTAGCTAATGATCCTGCTGCAGGCACATTCATCAGCTTCCTGTCTATGCGCTTTCCTTGCGCCAAAAAGTAATCCCTACATCAATCACCTTATTACCTAAACGGAATACGATCATGAAAAAAATTATTGCAATCACAGCAGCTACCATCGCAATTGCTGGTTGCTCAAATATGAGCAATACAGAACAACGCACTTTATCTGGCGCTTCAATTGGTGCAGTTGCTGGTGGCGTTGGCGCAGCAATTTTCCACGGCAACCCAATCTGGGGTGCAGTCGGTGGCGCTGCAGTTGGCGCAGCTTCTGGCTATGCTTATGACGCCTACAAAAAGAATCAGGCCTCTGAATACAATGCTGGCTACAAGGCTGGTAAGAGCTCTAACGGCAACTAAGCATGATCTCAACATTCACCAAGCAAGCTTAGTGAATGGCATTAAAAAAGCCAACCTATGACGGTTGGCTTTTTGTTTTTGGGGTACTACTTTTGATGCGGCCTTATTTAATGAAACGAATCTTTTCATTAATCTTACTAAGGATTGGACCCTTCTTAGCATTGAACACTTTTTTATTTTCTTCAATCAAGTTCTTGCCTTTGGTATCGATTGAGATGATTAAAGGACCAAACTCTTTTACACGGTTTACCCATAGAGTTTCAGGCATTCCCAAATCTTTCCATTGGGCATCTTCAATCTTTTCTACTTTAGTTGCTGCTAATACAGCGCATCCACCTGGGAAAATCGCATGCACAGCTTTATTCTCAGCGCAACCTTCTTGAGTCTCGATGCCCATGCCACCCTTACCCACAATCAACTTCACGCCAGTTTGTTTAATAAATTCTTTTTCAAACTTCTCCATACGCATGGAAGTGGTTGGACCAATAGATACCATTTCGTACTCGCCATCTTCTTTTTGACGCACAATTGGTCCCGCATGAAATATCGCGCCACCTTTGAGGTTGACTGGCAGCTCTCGACCTAATTCAATTAGGCGACGGTGCGCCACATCTCTACATGTCACTAATGTGCCTGTGAGATAAACTACATCACCAATATTGAGAGCCTCTAAATCTTCGTCTTTAATAGGCGTTTGTAGAATCTTCTTCACAGTTTGAATCCCTCATGAGAAATGACTTCATAGGACATATCGGCATTAATCTTGATCTTGCCCCGACGGTGAGCCCAACATCCAGTGGACACTGCTACACCAATAGTGGATGGATGGCGTGCGGATGATTCGATATTCACACCCATCACGCTGTTCGCGCCAGTTAGACCTTGCGGTCCAAGACCCAATTCATTCAAGCCTTCAGTCAGGAGCTCTTCCATCATGGCGGCATTCTCATTGGGGTGACTTGAAGTTACTGGGCGCAAAATTGCTTTCTTGGAAAGACGCGCTGCCGTTTCTGCTGAAGTAGAAACGCCCACACCAACTAACAGTGGAGGGCAAGCATTTACGCCGCGTGAAGTAATCACTTCAAACACGAACTCAGCAACACCTTCATAACCTTGGCCTGGCATTAATACTTTTGCAGCTCCAGGCAATGTGCAGCCACCACCAGCCATATACACGTCTACGATGCAGTAATCCGCACCAGGGATAATTTCCCAATCGAGCCATGGAATTTTTGAACCCGTATTAGTACCGGTATTCTTTTCATCAAAGGTCTCTACGGCGTTATGGCGCAATGGACCTTCTTTGGTAGCGCCCTTAGTGGCATTGAGCAAAATATCTTCTAACTCTCCCAAGAGCGGAAAGTTTGAGCCTGCCTGTAAGAAGTACTGAATCACTCCAGTATCTTGGCAACTAGGGCGGTCAAGTTTATCTGCCAACTCTTGGTTCTCGCGCATAGAGTCAAATACCTCTTTGGCCAAGAAATTGACTTCCTTGCTCCGCAGTTCACCTAATTTGGTAGTCACATCCGTTGGCAGTCGCTTACCAATATAGGATGTGAATTTAGACAATACCTGAGTAATATCAGCTACAGCTACTTCCTTATCGACTGCTGAAGTTTGTTTATTCACGTCTCACTCCTTTTTTCCGAATACTGTACGTACTATTCAATAGTAAGTTTCGCAGCTTTTGCCAAACCACTAAACTTCACTGTTTCATCTGCAATCTGCTTCGCCATTTGCGCTTGGGTGTTGCCAACAGGCTCAGCACCTATATCAAACATTTGCTTCTGAAATTCTGTCGATTTAATAATCTTAACGATTTCAGCATTTAACTTTGCCGTAATGTCTTTTGGTGTTGCCGCTGGAGCCAGCAAACCAAACCAAGTTCCAATATCCATATTCACACCAGACTCTTTCATGGTTGGTACAGATGGCAAGGTTGATGAGCGCTTTGCGGTGGTCACAGCCAATGGTCGTAATTTCTTTTCACGAATAAATGGCAAGACAGGGGTAATCGTGTCAAATGACATGGTTACCTGCCCACCCAATAAATCCGTGGCTAAGGGAGCTGAACCTTTATAAGGTACATGCAAAATTTCTGTATCGGTCAACATCTGAAACTGTGTACCAATCATGTGCTGCGCTGTGCCATTGCCATTTGAGCCATAAGATAAAGAGTCTGGTTTTGCCTTAGCTGCAGCAATCACATCTTTCACTGTTTTATAGGGTGAAGTTTCTGAAACAACCATCACATTTGGAACTAAGGCTACTGTTGTGATTGGCGCAAAATCTTTTTCAAAGCTATATGGCAAGCTCTTGTAAACCGCTGGCGCTATTGTGTGATGCACAGCACCCATAAACAAGGTATAGCCATCGGGCGATGCTTTAGCCACCAAACCAGCACCAAGTGTTGCGCCTGCACCAGGCTTGTTATCAACAATGACAGATTGGCCTAATGCTGGTCCCAATTTATTAGCAACTGCTCTTGCTAAAACATCTGTGGTTCCCCCTGGGGGAAATGGCACAACAATGGTAATTGTTTTGTTTGGATAAGACTGCGCTACAGCAGATCCAACTAAGCCACAAAATACGAAACCTAATAGACCGTTTTGAATTACTTTTTTAAACACTTTGCCCCTCCACTGGCGAATTCCAGTTTTTGTTTATCCTGCGAGTGGGCTAACTATAGAATTGAGATCTAATTAAATATCATGTATAAAGTTAAATTATCGTTAACTTATATTTAATAATTTAATAGATTTTATGGGCTTAAGCACCACCAAAGGCATTAATCCTGCAGATTTAGGCTTCTTTTCTGCATTAGCTTCTTCAGGCAGCTTAGGGGCAGCCGCTAGAGAGCTTGGCATTACGACTGCGGCTGTTAGCAAGCGCCTTGCCCTAATCGAGGAGAGATTAGGTCTTAGCCTGGTAAATAGAACCACTCGACGAATGAGCCTAACACCGGAAGGTGAAGTGTACTTAGAGCATGCACGCAAGATCTTAGGTGAAATTGATGCCATGGAATCCATTCTCTGGGGCTCTACAGAAACACCAAAAGGATTATTAAGAGTCAATGCGACGCTCGGCTTTGGCAGAACACAAATTGCCCCACTGATTTCTGAGTTTGTTAAAAAATATCCGCAAGTAGATATTCAACTACAGCTATCGGTGAGTCCACCCCCTATCACTGATGATTTGTATGATGTCTGCTTTCGATTTGGCCATCCACCAGACTCGAGAATAATTGCAAAATTGATTGCCCCTAATCGCAGAATCTTAGTTGCATCACCTAACTATCTAAAGCAATTTGGCGAACCCAAGACACCGAATGATTTAGTAAAACACAACTGCATTGGAATTCGCCAAGGCGATGAAGCTTATGGCTTATGGCGCTTTGCAAAAAACAAAACTCGCGCAAAAAATGAGTCTACCGAAGATGTAAAAATCAGAGGCAACCTCACCACCAACGATGGTGAGATCGCAGTGAACTGGGCCTTAGATCATCAAGGCATCCTTTTAAGAGCTGAGTGGGATGTCGCTAGGTACCTTAAAAGTGGTCGTCTCGTACATATCCTGACAAGTTATCACACCCCCGATGCAGATATCTACGCTGTTTTTGCACAAAGACATAGAACTTCAGCCAGAGTAAATGCATTGATTGATTTTGTTAGTAGCGCGCTAAAGCCTTAAACAGGAGACATAATGAAACATCTATTTACATTTTTGCTTGTCCTTCTTTTATCAACACCTGTTATGGCACAACTTGAAGTCATAATTTCAGGAGGCTTCCAAGGCCCCTACCAGCAAATGCTTCCCCAATTTGAGAAAGCTACTGGGATTAAGGTGGTTACCAAATCAGGCGCTTCACAAGGCTCGGGCCCCAAAACTATTAAAGCCCAATTAGCGGCTGGCGTTACTGCTGATGTAGTGATTCTCTCTAGAGAAGGTCTTGCTGAACTAGTAGATCAAAAAAGAATTCTTCCTGGCTCTGATGTAGATTTAGCACAAGCACCACTTGGACTTGCAATACCTACTGGCAATCCAAGACCCGATATTTCCACAGTCAAAAGCTTTACGAACACCTTAATACAAGCAAAAAAGATTGTTGTCCCAGGGAGCACAAGTGGAATCTATTTAACTCAAGATGTATTTCCTCGTCTTGGTATTAGCAATCAAATTTCCATTCAGGTAACGGAGCGCGGCGCTGAAGCCACAGCAATACTGGCGGCTAAAAATGCGAATGTTGCCGTTCAACCTAGCAGTGAGTTAGTCAACATTCCTGGGGTAGATTATGTTGGCCTTATTCCAGATAGCCTTCAACTGATACAGACTTTTGCAGCAGCGATCGTTGCCGGATCTCTACATGAATCAGAGGCCAAGAAATTAATTGATTACTTAAGCTCTAAGAATGCCGCAGATCCAATTAAAAATAGCGGAATGAATCTGGTACGCTGAAAATAAACTAGACCCAAGTAGTAAATTCCTCTGCGGCAACGCGTGGGGTACGGAAGGTATTCACGATATCGGTTTTATCTGCATAGCCAAGCGCCATTCCACACACCAGCATCTCATTCTCTTTAGCGCCAATCACTGGCAGAATAATTTTGGCGTAGGTATTCCAGGCGGCTTGAGGACAGGTGTCCAGACCTTCTCCTTTCGCTGCAATCATAAAGTTCTGCAAGAACATTCCATAGTCGAGCATTGAGCCTCTACCAAGCTCTTTATCAATCGTAAAGAAGATGCCTACTGGCGCACCAAAGAACTGAAAGTTTTTACGGTGCTGCGCATGCATCTTGTCTTTATCGCCCTTAGTAATACCAAGAAGACCATATAAACCCCAGCCATTTTCGCGGCGGCGGTCGATGTATGGGCTAAACCATTTACTGGGGTAGTAGTCATAAGCCTCTTGAAACTCTTTTGCCAGCTCCGGGTTACTGGCAATGTCGTCATAAGCTTTGCAAACCTGGTCACATAGAGCTTTTAATTTCTGCCCCTGCAAAACATATGCCTTCCATGGCTGAGTATTGGTACCCGATGGTGCTCGAGCTGAGAGATTGAGTAGTTTCAAAATTTGCTCGTGCGAGACCGGCCGCTGTGTAAATGCGCGCACTGACATGCGCTGATCGATTGCCTCGGCTACAGAATTCATTTTTCCCTCTTTTTTGAAAGTAGCGATTCGGATATGGTATTTTGATTCTTTACCAATAAGTCATCCCCTATTTTTAACATGATTAACATCCATAGACCCCGTCGCTCAGTCTTGTATATGCCTGGAGCCAATACACGCGCTTTAGAAAAAGCGAAGACCTTGGCCGCAGACTCGCTCATTCTTGACTTAGAGGATGCTGTAGCCCCTGATGCAAAAGTAGCCGCAAGAGACAATATTCTTACCGCGCTTAAAACAGGATTTGGTTATCGTGAAGCGGTTGTCAGAATCAATGGTCTAACTACGCCCTGGGGAATGGAAGATCTTAAGGTATTTGCTAACTCAAAAGCGGATGCTATTGTGTTGCCCAAAGTGGAGTCGGCACAACAAATTCAGGAAGTAGCTGCTTTACTTGATAAAGCAGGCGCCAGGTCTGATCTCACCATTTGGGCCATGATCGAAACACCAATGGCTATTTTTAAGCTACAAGAAATTGCTAGCGCACACCCTAGACTAGAAACACTTGTATTGGGCACCTCTGATCTCGTTAAAGATTTACATGCAAGACACACTATATCCCGAGCAGAAACACAAACCGCCCTCTCCCTTTCGATATTGGCCGCTAGAGCATACGGATTATGCGTGCTTGATGGGGTGCATCTCTCTTTGGATGATGAAGAAGGCTTGCGACTATCTTGCATACAAGGCAGGGATATGGGCTTTGATGGCAAAACCTTAATTCACCCAAAGCAAATAGCACTTGCAAATGAATTTTTTGGGCCATCACCTCAAGAGATTACTGAAGCCCGAGAACGAATCGCCGCTTATGATGCTGCCATACAGACTGGTGCTGGCATTGCCGTACTCAACGGAAAGTTAATTGAAGAGCTGCACATTCAGGATGCGAAACGTATTCTGGCTTTAGCCAAAGCCATTGATTCATTCACATCCAATTAATGATCTAGATCGAGACTCTGTATCAAGCTTGCAAGCTTTACCAGGGGTTCGAATGCGTGAGTGCGACTATTCTCCACATCGAGGTTTTCCCAATTAAATTCTAGAGAAAAATGGGCTGATTCAATAATCAACTCATAGCTAGATGAAGCTTTATTACTGGGGTCAGCCAACATCTCTTCGCTTACAGGTACCGTGATAGATTCAATAGCCTCAATTAAGCGCTCTGTCTCAGAGTCTGTAAGTTCCCTGCTATGCAATACATCATCTGTGCGCTTAACAGATAATTTGGAGACCCCATCAATCGTGATCTCATATTGATTTAAACCCAGATCAAACCAAACAGTTAATTCAATCGCGATAGGATAAGTTTTCATTTAGTCGACCTCGTCAGCATGGGGTTCATCGAAATGTTCTTTATGGGGCTTTAATTTAGCGGCCAACTGAGTCCATTTACTTTGCTGAGCTCGATATGCGCAATCTTCAGCATGGTTTTCAAGTAGCCCAAAAATAATGGTTGTTGGAATCTTGCAGTACGCACATCGATATGCGTGCTGATGCTCCTCAATTTTTTCCTGTGGGTAATCAATATAGAAGGGCTTCATTCCAAACCTCCAACATAATGGGTCACTTCAGAACATATTACACCCCTATCTTCGCCATAAACCAGCCCATGCCTAGTGAAAGTGCGGATGGGATTTATCCCTCATTTGATTAGACTGACTTGATCTCTTTATCTCTTTATCACTTTATATATAAGACCAAATATGATCTGGGTAGGCTTAGCAGCGATTATCTTTCTCGGGGCGCTCTTGAAATGTCCGCCATCAATCTTCTCTAGGCCACCACTTTCGCTTCTTGCGCTGGCAGCCATCCTTTTTTTAGCCATAGCCTGGAATGTTTCACCCACTTTACCTGGCCAGGCTCCCGGCAAATTCTATGGACTGATCTTTCACTTTTATGGAGCAGCGCTATTAACGGCGATGTTTGGTCCTGCTATTGCACTCGCCATTCTGTTTCCCGTTGCTTTTTTGGGCATATTTGTATTTCAGGGAGGATTCATTGAAGCTGCACAACATTACCTCATGGTTTGCGTGCTTCCCACCTTTTTTGCCTACCTAACGATTAAGGCTATTCAAAAATACATCCCCAAACATTTATTTGTTCTGATCCTAGGCAATGGTTATGTCGCTGCCTTTATGAGCGTCATCTTATCGGGCACAGCTCTTCTGATTGGCAAAATGCTATTTGCGAGTGCGGGTGCGCATATTGATCTTGAGGGCTGGCTACTAGGTCTCATTATTATTGCCTTCATGGAAGGCTCTTTATCAGGAATGCTATTGGCAATTTTCTTGATCTATAGACCGAATTGGGTATCGACCTACAATGAATCAGCCTACATGAACCGTTAATCACTTATCAAAACCATGCTCCCTTGTATCGAAATTGAAACCGCTCCTAATCCCAGTGCCGCCGTCATTTGGCTACATGGCCTTGGTGCTGATGGCAATGATTTTGTACCCATCATTCCAGAACTCCAGCTGACAGGCTGCCCAGGAATTCGTTTTGTTTTTCCGAGTGCCCCTAGCATGCCAGTCACCGTCAACGGAGGTTATGTCATGCCAGCCTGGTACGACATCATCGGTAGAAATCTCATGGATCGCGAAGATGCAGATGGCATTTTGCGATCAGCAGCCGCCATTACAGAACTGATTAAACGCGAGTACAGCAGAGGTATCGCCTATGACAATATTGTCTTGGCCGGCTTTTCTCAAGGCTGCGCTATGGCATTGCATATTGGCCTGCGCTTCCCACACAAACTCGCCGGCATTATTGCTTTATCGGGCTACCTCCCTCTAGCAATGACCTTGCATCTAGAAAAACATTCCGCCAACTCTAAAACACCCATCTTTATGGCGCATGGCGAATTCGATCAAGTAGTCATACCTGAACGCGCCCAAGCTTCTTACGCTGTATTGGAGAAATTGGGTTATGAGGTAGATTGGAATGAATACCCTATGGAGCACTCCGTCAACCGCGAAGAACTGATGGATATTTCTCGCTTTCTACAAAGGGTGTTAATAAAACCCTCTAGCTAAATCAAAAAAAGGGCTCAATGAGCCCTTTTGCTTGAAGCTTTCGCCTCATTAATGCAGTTGTGGTGAACTTATAGCTTTTTATTAAAACTAAATTGCGCAAAAGCTTGCTCTGCAACGTTGAACCATTGCGCCTCCATATTTCTGAAGGCACGATAGTCATCAAAAATCTTCTTAAATTGTGGATTTTTTGCAGATTCTTCAGCGTATGTTTCTTGGCTTGCTTTAAAGCATGCCTCCATGATCGAAGTGTTGAACTTACGCAAAACTGCGCCATTCTGTAATAGACGTTGCAAAGCTGGGGGATTCAGAGCATCGTACTTGGCGCACATATCGGTATGCGCTTCATAGCAAGCTGCTTCCCACGCCGCTTGATAAGACGGCGGTAATGAATCCCACTGCTTCTTATTAACTAAGAATGAAAGTCCTGCAGCGCCCTCCCAGAAGGCTGGGTAATAGTAATTTTTAGCGACCTTTGCTAAACCCAATTTCTCATCATCGTATGGACCTACAAATTCAGCAGCATCGATCGTACCCTTCTCAAGAGCAGAGTAAATTTCACCCGCAGGCAACTGCTGTGGCACAACACCAAGTTTTGATAAGACCTGACCAGCAAAACCAGCGATACGGAATTTCAAGCCCTTTAAATCTTCTGGTGATTTAATCTCTTTACGAAACCAGCCACCCATCTGTGTACCAGTTTGACCGCCAAGGAAATTCACGATGTTGTAGCTGGCATAGAGTTCACGCATTAGCTTCATGCCATTGCCATGCAACATCCAAGCAGATTGTTGACGCGCTGTAAGTCCAAATGGGGCAGCAGTATCAAAAATAAACGCACTGTTCTTTCCAAGATAGTAGTAACTCGCTGTATGACCACACTCAACCGTACCATTTTGTACTGCATCCAATACCTGCAATGCGGGCACTACTTCTCCAGCAGCAAATACCTTGACATTGAATTTGCCGTCAGTAGCTTTGCGTAATGCACTAGCAAATACCTCAGGGGTTCCATACAAAGTATCCAGTGATTTTGGGAAACTGGATACCAAACGCCAGTTCAAGGTAGGTAAACTCTGCGCAATTGCTGGGGCCCCAAGGGCAGTTACACCAGCCGCAACACCAGCGCCTACAGTTGCCTTCTTTAAAAACGAACGTCTTTGCATCGTTATCTCCCTTCCATGTTTTGGAGTAATTAATTTTTATTGATTACTGTTGATTGTTATTGATTCTATAACTTTGCTTATTTTCCGCCAACCATCATTGAACCAATCAGGATTGAACCCGTCTCCTTGGTTCCCCGTATGAGCGAATCACTGCCAATCGACACGATATCCATCAGCATATCGCGCAAGTTACCAGCGATGGTTACCTCTTCTACTGGATACTGTATCTCACCATTCTCAACCCAATACCCAAACGCTCCACGTGAATAATCTCCCGTGACATAGTTCACACCTTGCCCCATTAATTCAGTTACCAATAAGCCAGTGCCCATTTCCTTTAATAGTGCAGGCAATCCACCCTTCGGCGTTTTTTTACTTTGCAAACGCAAGTGATGGGAGCCACCTGCATTGCCAGTTGTTTTCATACCCAACTTACGCGCTGAATAAGTAGATAAAAAATAGCCTTGCAAAGTACCTTTATCAACAACTGTGCGTGCGCTAGTTTTGACACCCTCTTCATCAAAAGGAGCACTACCAGTCATTGACTTGAGATGGGGGTTTTCAAAAAGACTGACATGCTTTGGCAATACTTGCTTGCCCAAGCTATCGAGCAAGAAACTGGAACGGCGATATAAAGCACCACCCGAGACAGCTTGAACCAAGCCACCCAATAGGCCAGCAGCCAAAGGTGCTTCAAAGATTACTGGGCAACGGCGTGTGCTTAGTGATCTTGCCTTCAGACGTGAAAGTGCTCTTTGTGCTGCGTAACGCCCAATCGATGCGGGATCTGCTAGCTCGCTTGGAATACGAGAGCTGGAATACCAATCATCTCTTTGCATCTGAGATTTTTTTCCGCCAAGACTTGCAATCGGCGCACAAGAAATGTAGTGGCGTGAGAATGGATAACCACCCATAAATCCTTGAGAGGTTGCCATCATAAAATGCGCATGATGTGCTGATACCGAAGCGCCATCACTATTTTGAATTTGCTTACTCACAGCAAAAGCGGCGCCCTCTGCTGATCGCGCAATTTCAACTGCGTGCGCGGCATCGATATCCCACGGATGAAACAAATCTAAATCCCTAGGCTTCTTTTCAAGCAACTTCGCTTCGGCAGGACCCGCACAATCATCTTCAGCCGTATGCTGGGCAATGTGATACGCAGCTTCAACGGTTGTCTTTAATGATGCTTTAGAAAAATCACTCGTGCTGGCATTGCCACGGCGATGCCCTAAAAATACGGTTACTCCAACTTGCTTATCTAAGCTTTGCTCAATCGTTTCAACCTCGCCTTTACGAACAGTGACTGACAGACCTTGACCCTCAGAAACTTCCGCAACCGCATCTGAGGCACCCCTTCTTTTGGCCTCTTTGAGCATGAAATCGACAATTTCCTGAAACTGGTGAGATGTATATGTAAACATGCCTCAATAATAGCTAGAATAGAAACATGAAGCATACCGAAGCCCTAGAGCGTAAGTCGCCAAACGAGGTCAAAATTGGCCTTATCTCCATCTCTGATAGAGCCAGCAAAGGCGTCTATCAAGATGAGGGGATTCCTGCCCTGCAGACCTGGCTCATGAAAGCGATTAGCAACCCCTGCACCTTCCATGAGCGACTGATTGCCGATGAGTCTGAAGTCATTACCGAATCCATCGTTGAACTTGTTGATGACTTTGGCTGTGACTTAGTTTTAACAACTGGCGGCACTGGCCCATCAAGACGGGATGTAACTCCAGAGGCAACCCTTGAAGCGGGCACCCGAGAGATGCCTGGGTTTGGTGAACAAATGCGCCAAATTAGCCTTAAATTCGTACCCACAGCCATCCTTTCAAGGCAGACTGCGGTACTTCGTGAGATTGAAGGACACGCTGCCCTCGTGATCAACTTGCCGGGTCAACCCAAGGCAATTGCAGAGACCCTTGAGGGCCTTAAGGATGAAAACGGTAAATCTATCGTGCCTGGAATCTTTGCCGCTGTCCCCTACTGCATCGATCTCATTGGCGGTCCATATATAGAAACCAATGAAGCGGTCATCAAAGCCTTTAGACCAAAGAGTGCAATTAAGAAATAGGCGCCCTGGGGTTAGCTATTTAACTTATTGCGGTGGTAGCGGCACGATAAATTTATCGCGATAGTATTTCAGCTCTTCAATCGATTCTTCAATATCTGCTAATGCGGTATGCGCTTGTTTTTTTGTAAAGCCCTTCACTAGCTCTGGGTGCCAACGCTTACACAATTCTTTTAATGTTGATACATCAATATTTCGATAATGAAAATACGCCTCTAACTTTGGCATGTATTTCGCCATAAAGCGACGATCTTGACCAATCGTATTTCCACACATCGGTGCAATACCAGCTTTAATATATTTTTTTAGAAAAGCGATGCACTCTGCCTCAACAGCAGCCTCATCCATCGTAGATGCTTTTACCTTATCAATTAAACCCGAACGACCATGGGTGCCTTTATTCCATGCGTCCATCGCATCTAACACGGCATCATCTTGATGTACCACCCAAACTGGCGCAGTGGCAATGGTATTGAGATGCGCATCAGTCACGATGATGGCAATCTCTAAAATACGCTCGGTTTCTGGGTTTAAGCCCGACATCTCCATATCCACCCAAATCAGATGTTCGCTAGCTGGGGCGGGCTTAGGAGCACTCTTAGGTGCGCTATTGCTTGCTATGTTGGTTTGTTCGCTCATATCTATAATGATCTCATGACATTCACTACTATTTTCTTAATCGCTTTTATTGCTAGCTTTGGCCTGCGCCACTGGCTTTCTCAACGCCAAATTCGCCATGTATCCAAGCATCGAGATGCAGTACCTGTCGATTTTGCTGAAAAAATTACCCTAGCTGACCACCAAAAAGCAGCTGACTACACGATCGCCAAATTACGCCTCGGTATCTTAGAAAACGGTGTCAGCGCCATCATTTTAATTGCCTTCACTCTCTTGGGTGGCCTTGAAATCTTAAATATTGCTTTATTAAATTATTTTGGCCCAGGCATTACTCAGCAAATTGCACTACTAGCCTCAATTGCCCTTATCTCCGGCATCATTGATCTCCCCTTTTCTTGGTATAAGCAGTTTTATTTAGAAGAGCGCTTTGGCTTTAATCGCATGAGCAAAAAATTGTTTTTTGTAGATCTTGTGAAAGGCGTTGCTCTTGGTGCCGCCATCGGACTACCATTGCTATGGGTCATTCTTTCGCTGATGGCAAAAGCGGGTGATCTCTGGTGGCTATGGTCTTGGGGTGTATTAACTGCATTTAGCCTTCTCATGCAGTGGATCTTTCCAACATTCATAGCACCTCTATTCAACAAATTCCAAGCATTAGAAGATGGCCCGCTTAAAACACAAATCGAAGCACTCCTTGCTCGCTGTGACTTTGCTAGCCAAGGCTTATTTGTGATGGATGGTAGCAAGCGCAGCGCCCATGGAAACGCTTTCTTTGCTGGCATGGGCAAAGCCAAGCGCATTGTGTTTTTCGACACCCTCATTGAAAAACTCAACCCTGGAGAAGTGGAAGCCGTTCTTGCTCACGAACTCGGACACTTCAAACGGAATCACATCCGCAAACGTTTGCTCGCCTCCTTCGCACTTAGCTTTGGTATGTTCGCGCTACTAGGCTGGATCAGCACTCAAGCTTGGTTCTATACCGATCTTGGTGTGATGCCAAATCTAAATGGTTATAACGGCGGTCTCGCCTTAGCTCTGTTTATGCTGGTGTCGCCTGTGTTTAGCTTTTTCTTTACACCACTAGGTAGCCTAGCCTCGCGCAAACATGAATATGAGGCAGATGGATTTGCCGCAGAAAAATCATCGGCAAATGATTTAATCTCGGCCTTGGTCAAGCTATACCAAGACAATGCTTCCACCCTAACACCAGATCCAATCTATACGGCTTTTTATAGCTCTCATCCACCGGCGCCATTACGCATCGCCAACTTGCAGCGCTTTAGCAAATCCTAGCAAGCATTATTCATTCATTTATACATGGATCAATTTCACGCGCTACTCACCGCCTCTTATGGAAGACATTATTTAGCGCAATGCTTGGTGAGCGATGCCACAGGCAACGAATCCCCCAGTGGCCCACTAATTCAGGTCAGTACACCCGCAAAACAACATATCGGCGCTGTGGGTGATCGCATGTTGTTAGAGATGACCTCCGCTGATCAAGCACGCATTATTGAAATAGAGCCACGCCAAAATATTTTGTATCGCTCAGATGCATTTAAAAGCAAGATCATTGCTTCGAATGTCGATCAAATATTAGTAGTGCTGGCTACGCAGCCTGCTTTCTCTCCCGATCTATTGGGTAGAGCAGTTGTAGCAGCTGAAGCCAATCAGATTGACTTACACATTCTGCTCAATAAATGCGACCTTAAAGATCAATTAGAAAATGCCCGCAAGATCATTGCGCCTTATGCACGTATGGGCTACCCAGTCAGCGAAGTATCAGCAAAATTTGATCCGGCTTCGATTGATGCTCTTCGTCCGATATTGCAAGGCAAAGTCTCTGTATTTGTTGGGCAATCTGGCATGGGCAAATCCAGTCTTCTCAATGCATGGGTACCCAATGCGGCGGCGCTTACTCAGGAATACTCTGTGCGCCTTGATACCGGGAAGCACACCACAACCGCCTGTCGCTACTTTGAGCTTCCAGAGTCTTGGGGAAAAGCTGCCAACGGCAAATTAGGCGCCCTCATAGATTCACCAGGATTTCAGGAGTTTGGCCTAGCCCACATGTCAGTGAGCGAATTACAGCACGCCTTCAGAGAATTTAAAGACTTACTAGGCAAGTGCCGCTTTCATAACTGTGCCCATCAATCAGAGCCTGACTGTGCAATTCGTGATGCGGTAGATAAAAATGAAATAGCGCCAGAAAGACTAGCGCTATTCAGACAACTACGATCGGACTCAAAGACTGCCGATATTCAAATTCAGGGAATTAGCCAAGCCAAAGAGCGATGGTCAGCATTAGCAACAAAGCCATCCAAGCGATAACCAAGCGCCAGACCAATCCTACTGCTGAACGCATCGTGCGTTCTGTTGGCTCCAAACCTACCTCATAGACCAGAGGCTCACCAGCCTCAGCCATACGCAAAGCCTCATCACTATCTGGCTCGCTCAATGGCTCGCCCAAACGCACACCAAGCGCACCACTACCTGCAGCTAAGATCACTGATGACAAAGAATCAGACCACTTCTGCGTGAGGTAACGCCAGGCATACACAGCGCCCTCGAAATTACCCACGATCGCAAAACCCATCGCGGTAATGCGTGACGGAATCCAATCAATCACGTAAAAGAAATGGCGTGCGGATTCACTTAGGTTGTAATCGCCACGCTCTGACCAACGTTGAGCGGCAATATCTGCTAAACGATAGAGCACAACACCCGCTGGACCCATTGGCATCATGAACCAGAACAGCACACCAAATACATGATGATGAGAGCCAATGATGGCGCGTTCAAGTGCTAATGAGATCACCTCAGTTTCAGTAAGGTCGGGGGTGTCCAACTCGGGGCCATACCATTCACCTAAAGCAGCACGCGCTGCTGGTAAATCGTGCGCTTCAATCGCCTCATGCACCAAGGTGAATGAATGACTAAATTGACGAAAGCCAAAAAATAAATAGGCGATCGCTACGTTCCACAAAAATCCGAGAATCGGATATGTCATCATACAAACGACATAAACGATAAAAGCTAAAAAGGTTGGAAGTATGAAAGCAACCAAGCATGCCATGCGAGCACCAACTGGGCTGGCGCCCTCTTCTGTTTTGCCACCAAATTCTTTAGCAACCCAATCCAACCAGCGCGTGCTCATACGCACAATCCAGTGTTGAGAAGTAACCGGGCGATATTGCTCGGCTATTAGGGCGAAGAGAATAGAAAAGAAAGTCATACTTTTAATAAATGATATAGGTTACGCAACATTCCCGCAGTAGCACCCCAAATAAATCGGTTCTCATAAGGCATTGAATAAAAACGACGGCCACCCTGCTCGCTTTCCCATAGTCTAACTTGATGGTTGGCAGGATCCAACAAAAACTGTAGCGGAACCTCAAATACATCCGCCACTTCAAACTCATCTAATACATATTCTGCCTGAGGTTGCACCAAGCCGACTACCGGCGTAACGCTGTAACCAGATACAGTCAAATATTCTGGTAAATGTCCAATAATCTCGACGCGACGAGGATCTAATCCAATCTCCTCGTGACTCTCTCTTAAAGCAGTTTCATTAGGACTTTGGTCCTCTGGATCCATACGACCACCTGGAAAGCTAATCTGTCCAGCATGATCACGCAAGTGATTTGTTCTTTGCGTCAACAAAACAGATAAGCCATCTTCTTTTAATAGCAAAGGAATTAACACAGCCGCGCGAGTTACCTTGCCAGCGGCTTGTCGACGCGCAATGATATCGGCCGCAATGACATGGCGATTCTCATCAGTAATTTCTGGTTCCCACTGAGGAGGCGACTGCAACCTTGCTTTTAAAGCCTTAGGCTCTAAAAATTCTGGGGAAATCTTCTTTTGATCTGAGCAAACTTGATGAATCGGGATAGCCTGCGCATCAAAGCCTGGAGGCGCGGCCACATTAATTGCACCTACTTCAGGAATGGATGTTTTTGACATGGTTCTATTCTAAGGCAACAAAAAAGGCGACCGAGGCCGCCTTTTTATTCGCATCAAAGCAGCAATTACTCAGCGGCAGCAGCCTCTGGCTTGTTACGAGCTTGGAGCTTTTCTTTAATACGTGCAGACTTACCGGAGCGATCACGCAAGTAGTACAACTTAGCGCGACGCACATCACCGCGACGTTTTACTTCAACGCTAGCGATCAATGGTGAGTAAGTTTGAAATGTACGCTCAACGCCTTCACCAGAAGAAATCTTACGCACGATAAAGCTTGAATTGAGTCCGCGATTGCGCTTTGCAATCACAACGCCTTCAAAGGCCTGGGTACGCTTACGTGTACCTTCAACAACGTTTACGCTAACTACTACTGTATCGCCAGGCGCAAAGCTTGGCATATTCTTGTTAGCACTTAAGCGAGCAATTTCTTCTTGCTCAATTTTTGCGATTAAATTCATTTTTAAATCCTTAAACATCTTGTTAGCGTTTTATCCCGTAATTAAAAATTGACGGACCTAACAGAGGATGCAGTTAAAACTATTTCACTAAACCAAAAACAAAACTACCTATTCACTACCGTGTACTACCGAGCAAAGCAAAGGCATTCACAGCGAGCGAAGAAATTGTTCATCTTCTCGGGTTAGCAACCCATTGGCTCTGGCAGATTCAATTAAATCCGGCCTTAGCCTTAACGTCAGCTCTAAAGACTTCTGCCGACGCCAATCCGCTATTTTAGCGTGATGTCCGCCCAAAAGCACGTCTGGTACCGATAAATTTTCATAAATCTCAGGTCTGGTGTAGTGCGGGTAATCCAAAAGACCATTCATAAAGCTATCTTGAGCGGCAGATTCACCATCCCCAAGAGCCCCAGGGATGAGGCGGATGACCGCATCCATGATTGCCATAGCGGGAATTTCACCCCCAGAAAGCACAAAATCGCCGATTGAGAGCTGTAAATCCACATTTCGATCGATAAAACGCTGGTCTACAGCCTCATACCGACCACAAATGAGGGTTAAATTACCGTAATTAAGGATATCTGTCGCTATCTTCTGAGAAAAACGCTCACCTTGGGGTGCCAAAAGACAAATTGGGCCACTTTTGACCTCTTCCGCAGTATGAGCAGCCCGAATTCCAGCTACCGTAGCTTCCAGTGGCTTGGCCATCATGACCATACCTGGACCACCCCCATACGCACGATCATCAACAGTCTTGCGAGGATCGCTACAAAAGTCTCGTGGATTCCATAAATGCACGCTGGCCAAAGATTGTTCGCATGCGCGCCCGGTAATCCCCCACTGCGTTAGTGCGGAGAACATTTCCGGAAAGAGAGTGACTACATCAAAGCGCATATTGTGTTTTACAGGTCTATTGCCAATCCAATTGCCAATCAAGCGTGATTACTTTATTTGGCAAGTCTACGCTTTGCACTACCTCTTTCACAAAGGGAACAAGATATCGAACTTCTTTCTTGGCAAGATCGCCAACGGCAATGACGCCATGAGCCCCATTCTCAGTGACATCAATGACTTCACCAAGCGATTCTTTTTGCAAATTGATTGCATGGCATCCAATCAAATCAATCCAGTAGTAATCATCTTTGGCTGCTTTTGGAAACGCATCACGAGCAACCAAGATACGCGCGCCCTTAAGTGCCAAGGCTTGATCCCGATCACTAACACCATCTAAGGTCATCACTACGTTGCCACTGTGCATCTTTGCACCCTGTACCTTGTATTCAGTCAATGAAGCCTTAGAGCCTTCTATTGCAGGGGTGTTAGAAGTATTCAGATCCCTACGGGGAATCAAGGAAAGCCAAACAGTTTTAGATGAAAGAAGTGCTACGGGATCTGATGAGTGAGGTCTAACCTTCACTTGTCCTCGTAAACCTTGGGCCTCAGAGATGGCCCCAAGCTCAATTAAATCATTTAGGGAAGGTGTACTCATTTGTAAGTCACCCGCATTCCCAATATAAAACTACTAGTCCAATGCATCACCAAGAACCTCACCAAAATGATGAAGTTCTTAGCAAAGGATATTAAGCAGCAGGATTGTTTTTGATTAAACGAACTACGGTTGGAGAAACTTGTGCACCAACGCCAGTCCAGTAAGTCAAACGATCTTGAGCGATGCGCATTGCTTGCTCAGATTCTGCAGCGTTTGGATTGAAATAGCCAATACGCTCGATAAAGTTCGAATCACGACGGTTGCGCTTATCAGTAGCAACAATGCTGTAAAAAGGGCGCTTCTTGGAGCCACCACGTGCCAGTCGAATGACGACCATACTTATTCCTTAAAATCTAATAATGAAAACTGGTTGATTACAACCCAAGGAAATTTATTCAAAAATCTTGGGCTTCAGCTCACCAACAAATGTACGGTGATGCGGAAAACCTCATATTCTAGACGAAAACCCCTACTTCTTCCACCTATTTGAGCGCCTTGAAGATTAAAATAGATACAAAATTTGAATAATATTCTCATATAAAACAATAACTTATATAAATATGCCCCAGAAAACACCCCATTTACAACCCACCAGTCAGACCTCAAAAAGGCCTTTTCTGGCTTTTTTAGTCTTGATCTTGGGCTTTCTCGGGGGCTGCGCCAACGTTATTCCACCCTGTGGCGCCAAAATTAGCCCGCCTAGCAGCGAGTTACGTAACACCCGCTGGGAGCTCACCCGTTGGAACCTACCCCCCAACAGCAAAGGTGAGGTCCGCGCCCGTCAAATACCCCAAGGAGAGGCGAGCAACCCTATTCAAATTGCTTTTGATGCAAATGGTCAACGCGTCAGCGGTTCAACAGGCTGCAATCGCTTTACCGCAGAACTGGATGAGGATTCACGTGGATTTAGCTTAAGCAAAATCGCCAGCACTAAGATGGCTTGCACCCCCCAGCGTATGGAATTAGAGAATGACTTTTTATACCAACTCAATGACTACCGTAGCATCATTCGCAATGGCGATCAATTGCTCATGGTTGGCAACGATCGTGAAGTATTAAGTTTTACCCAACGTCAATCAACAAATAAATAATACAAACGATTTAAAACTTAATGATTATGAAAAAATCAAAACTCATATTTTGCGCACTCGGATTATTTTTTCCAGGTAGCGGCTTTAACTGTTTCTATTTGCTTGGTCTTAAATCATTTTGGGGTTGGTCACAATTACTAGCAACACTTGGCGGCATCATCGGTTGGTCCTTACTCAAAGATGCACACTTTCATTCGGCGCCTGGCTGGGTACTGCTTACTTTTGGATTCATTGCTCAGGAGGCAAGCTGGCTAACTACGATTACCTTTGGATTACGACCCGATGAAAAGTGGGATGCTCAATTTAACCCTGGTATTGCTGAGCATGAGCGCAATCAATCTGGCTGGCTAGTTGTATTGACGGTCATTTTCTCACTCGTGTTTGGTGCTGGCATCATGATGACATTTCTAGCCATCGCATTTGAGCAATTCTTTATTTCTCAAATCTATGAAGCAAAAAAGCTATCCCAATAGTTGCGGATAGCTTTTGAATTGCTTGCTAAGTTTTTAGATTAGAACTGTTCTACTTCCAAAGCGTTTGCAGAATAACCGCCTTCAACTATGGATGTTGCAAGACCCTGAGCTTGAGGCAACAAGTTCTCCATAAAGAAACGAGCAGTAGCGATCTTCGTATTGTAGAAAGCAGGATCGCTGTCACGCAAACGTTCGGCAGCCAATAAGCCACGAGCCATTTGCCAACCACCAAGCACCAAGCCAGCTAAACGCAAATAAGCACAACTACCCGCATATACTGCCTTAGTATTTGTTTTTGCATTAGTCAGGATATAAGCAACCGCTTCATCGAATGCAGCACGGCCAATTGATAGTTGCTTTAGGGCTGCTTTTGCATCTGCGCTGCCACTAGCGGCTAATTCTTTTTCTGTTTCCGCAATTTTTTCTGAGAATGCTTTGGCAGTAGCTCCGCCATCGCGCACGGTTTTGCGACCAATTAAATCATTCGCCTGAATCGCAGTCGTGCCTTCGTAAATTGTCAAGATACGAGCATCGCGATAGTGTTGTGCAGCACCAGTCTCTTCGATGAAGCCCATACCTCCATGCACCTGAACACCCAAGCTAGCAACTTCAATCGACATCTCGGTTGAGAAGCCTTTAACAATCGGCACTAAGAATTCATATAAAGCTTGATTTGATTTGCGTACGGCATTATCAGGCGCAGCGTGTTGCGCATCATACGCAGCTGCAGCGTAATAAGCTAACGCACGAGAAGCCTCTGTATACGTGCGCATCGTCATCAACATCCGCTTCACATCAGGCTGATGAATAATTGCCACGGGACCAGGAGACCCCGCTAGATCACGACTTTGTACACGATCTTTAGCATATTGCACCGCCTTTTGATAAGCACGTTCAGCCACTGCAATACCCTGCATACCAACTGCGAAGCGAGCGGCATTCATCATGACGAACATGTATTCCAGGCCACGATTCTCTTCACCAACTAGATAACCAACGGCGCCGCCGTGATCACCAAATTGCAATACTGCTGTTGGGCTGGCTTTAATTCCTAGTTTGTGCTCGATCGAAACACAATGAACATCATTGCGCTCACCCAAAGAACCATCTGGTTTAACTAAGAACTTAGGCACAACAAAGAGTGAAATTCCCTTGACACCCTCAGGCGCATCTGGCGTTCTCGCTAATACCAAGTGAATAATATTCTTGGCCATATCGTGCTCACCATAGGTGATAAAGATCTTAGTACCAAAAATCTTATAGGTACCATCACCCTCTAGTACGGCACGCGCACGAACCATTGATAAATCAGATCCTGCTTGTGGTTCTGTGAGACACATAGAGCCAGTCCACTCGCCCGAGATCATATTAGGCACATAACGTTCTTGAAGCTCAGGGCTAGCAGCAGTCAACAAGGCCTCAATCGCGCCATCAGTCAACATAGGGCACAAGGCAAAGGATAAGCTTGCTGAGTGAACCATTTCAAAGCAGGCGGTTGCAATCAACTTTGGTAATCCTTGGCCACCAAACTCAGCAGGGTGAACCACACCCTGCCAACCTGCGGCTGCAAATTGCTCGAATGCATCCTTAAAGCCAGGTGTTGTAGTTACAACACCATCTTTTAAAGAGCTAGGGTTTTGATCACCAGGCCAATTGAGTGGCGCAACAACATCTTGGTTGAACTTTGCCGATTCTTCCAAAATTGCTGGCGCTAAATCAACATCAGCACCTGCCTCTGCATAGGATGGGTAAGCCACAACTTCAGATAGCCCCGCCAATTCGTTCATCACAAACAACATATCTTTTACAGGGGCTACATATGGCATTACAACTCCTATCAATTCAAATCAGTTACAGAATTACGAAAGCGCCTTTGTCAGTTCAGGCACAGCAGTAAAGAGATCAGCCACCAAACCATAATCGGCCACACCAAAGATTGGTGCTTCTGGGTCTTTATTAATGGCAACAATCACTTTGGAGTCCTTCATACCAGCCAAGTGCTGAATTGCACCAGAGATACCAACGGCTACATACAACTGTGGTGCAACGATCTTGCCAGTTTGACCCACTTGATAATCATTGGGTACATAACCCGCATCAACTGCAGCGCGCGAAGCACCCAAAGCGGCACCTAACTTATCAGCCAAAGGCACAACGAGCTCTTGATACTTCTCTCCAGAACCTAGGCCGCGACCGCCAGACACAATGATCTTGGCAGCAGTCAATTCAGGGCGATCAGACTTAGTGAGCTCACGACCTACAAAAGATGAGGAAGATTGACTGTCAGCCGCTGTTACTTTTTCAACGGCGGCAGATCCACCTGTAGCAGCAACCGGATCAAAGCTAGTGGTACGCACAGTAATCACTTTGATAGGGTCTGCACTTTGCACTGTCGCAATCGCGTTACCCGCGTAAATTGGACGCTCAAATGTATCAGGTGAAACCACTTTAGTAATGTCAGATAACTGAGCAACATCTAACTTAGCAGCAACACGTGGCAATACATTCTTACCATTAGCGGTTGCAGGAGCTAATACGTGGCTATAGTTTTTTGCTACAGAAAGAATCTGCGCAGCTAAAGGTTCGGCCAATTGATCAGCTAGATTGGCAGCGTCGATTTGAATGACTTTACGCACACCAGCAATTTGTGCTGCAGAGGCCGCAGCAGCATCGGCGCTGCTACCAGCAACAAGCACATCCACTTCTGGAGAGCACTGCAAGGCGGCAGCTACCGCATTTAAAGTCGCAGCTTTTAAGGATTGATTGTCGTGTTCAGCAATAACGAGTGCGGCCATTTAAATCACCTTCGCTTCATTTTTAAGTTTTTCAACAAGAGCCGCCACATCAGCAACCATGACGCCGGCGCTACGCTTAGGTGGCTCTTCTACTTTGAGAGTTTTCAGACGCGGAGCAATATCAACACCCAAGCTATCTGGGGTAATTGTGTCAATAGTCTTTTTCTTGGCCTTCATGATGTTTGGTAATGTCACATAACGTGGCTCATTCAAACGTAGGTCAGTAGTAATGACTGCTGGCAATGAGAGTGCAATCGTTTCTAAGCCACCATCAACTTCACGAGTCACAGTCGCTTTACCATCTGCAACTACCACCTTAGAGGCAAATGTCGCTTGCGGAATATCCATGAGGCTTGCTAGCATCTGACCAGTTTGATTACTATCGTCATCAATTGCTTGTTTACCCAAAATAATGATTTGAGCCTGCTCTTTTTCGGAGAGAGCTTTGAGAATCTTAGCTACCGCCAAAGGCTGCAACTCTGCATCGGTTTCAACCAAAATAGCGCGATCAGCTCCAATCGCTAGAGCGGTACGGAGAGTCTCTTGGCACTGCGTAACACCCGCAGAAACTACCACTACCTCAGTTGCTACGCCCGCTTCTTTGATTCTGACAGCTTCTTCCACCGCAATCTCATCAAAAGGGTTCATACTCATTTTGACGTTGGCAATGTCCACACCGGA
Source organism: Polynucleobacter sp. MWH-UH23A (assembly GCF_040409805.1). Taxonomy (NCBI): domain Bacteria; kingdom Pseudomonadati; phylum Pseudomonadota; class Betaproteobacteria; order Burkholderiales; family Burkholderiaceae; genus Polynucleobacter; species Polynucleobacter sp. MWH-UH23A. Next base: position 508,214 of record NZ_CP099572.1, on the reverse strand, counting down.
GTTATCGGATTTCACACGTACTTTGACGTTGTAATCCACTACACGCTTTACAGCTACTAAGATTTTCATCTGACTTTCACAATCCTTAATGACGACAAACTAAAACAAACTGAAAATTTACTTAAAAATGGGTTAATGCTTATTTTAACGCCCCATCATCGCAAACTAGACATCAATTGCAGCCGCAGAACCAGCTTGCTTGCGCAATTCAAACTTCTGAATTTTTCCTGTTGATGTCTTTGGCAGCTCCCCGAACACAATCGCCTTGGGAACCTTAAAGCCAGCTAAATGTTTTTTGCAGTGGGCAATGATGTCAGCAGGTGTTACCTCAACACCAGGCTTGACTTCCAAGAAAGCGCAGGGCGTCTCACCCCACTTAGGATCTGGCTTAGCCACTACCGCCGCAGCGATCACTGCTGGGTGACGATAAAGAACATCTTCCACCTCAATCGAAGAAATATTCTCGCCACCAGAAATAATGATGTCTTTGCTGCGGTCTTTAATCTTGACGTAACCATCTGGGTTCTTCACCGCCAAATCCCCTGAATGGAACCACCCACCTTCAAACGCTTCTTTGGTGGCTTCTTCATTCTTAAGATAGCCCTTCATGGCAATATTGCCTTTGAACATAATCTCGCCCATGGTTTCACCATCGGCAGGAACAGGTTGCATTGTTTCTGGATCTAATACATCAATCGCTTGTTGCATGTGATAACGCACGCCTTGACGCGCATTCAAACGAGCACGCTCACCAATATCCATGTCATTCCACTCATCTTGCTTCACACAAACTGCAGCCGGACCATACACTTCTGTTAAGCCATATACGTGGGTTAAATCGAAGCCCAACTTTTCCATACCCTCAATAATGGATGCGGGAGGTGCGGCCCCTGCAATCAAACCCTTGACGCCCGCAGGCACACCTGCCTTGAGTTCGTCTGGGGCATTCACCAGCAAGTTATGCACAATCGGCGCCGCACAGTAGTGCGTCACACCGTGCTCTTTAATAGCGGCAAAAATATGTTGCGCATCTACACGACGTAAACAGACGTTAATACCCGCACGCGCCGCAATCGTCCATGGGAAACACCAACCATTGCAATGGAACATTGGTAGTGTCCACAAATACACTGGATGTTTGTTGATATCCCAGTCTAGAACATTGGATACAGCATTAATCGCTGCGCCACGGTGGTGATACACCACACCCTTTGGATTACCGGTAGTGCCAGAAGTGTAATTTAAGCAAATCGCTTGCCATTCATCTGCAGGAACTTGCCATGCAAATTGTGGATCGCCTTCGGCCAGTAACTGTTCATAAGTTAACTTGCCCAACTTCTCACCTGGCACATCAAATTCTTTTTCTTCCACATCAATGACCAAGAAATCACGGCCACTATCTTTCTTGGCAATCTCAAGTGCTTTTTTCATGACACCAGAAAATTCTGGATCAACGATTACTACCTTGGCTTCGCCGTGATTGAGCATGAAGGCAACAGACTCTGGGTCTAAGCGGGTGTTCAAGGCATTTAACACCGCACCAGCCATCGGAATGCCAAAGTGTGCCTCCACCATAGGAGGCGTATTAGGAAGCATAACGGCAACGGTATCGCCAAGGCCGATCCCATGCTTTTGCAAGGCGCTTGCCAAGCGACGACAACGATCATAGGTCTGGGCCCAAGTCTGACGTAACTTGCCATGCACGATGGCTACTTTTTTAGGATAAATCTCCGCCGATCTTTCTAAGAACAACAGTGGAGTAATCGGGGTGTAATTCGCAGAATTACGCTCTAGACCCTGTTCATAAATATTTGCCATCTTTTGCTTTCAATAACAGTTTTATTTTTAATCTTTTAAATATCAGCTAAGGCTTTCACATGCGCAACGACGCTACGACCCAAGGCGGATAGGTTGTAACCACCCTCAAGGCAACTGACAATGCGATTGTTGGCGAACTCATGTGCTACCTCTTTTAAGCGTTTAGTGATCCACACATAATCATCCTCTACTAATCCCATCTGACCCAAATCATCTTCACGATGCGCATCAAATCCCGCAGAAATAATGATTAACTGTGGCTCAAAATTACGTAATGCTGGCAACCACCTTTCCTCTACTACCGCACGCACCACATCGCCACGAGTGGCGGCAGGCAGGGGTACGTTGACCATGTTATTCGCATGATCTAGACCACTGTAGGGGTAAAACGGATGCTGAAAAATGCTGCACATTAATACGCTAGGGTCATTAAAGAATGCTGCTTCCGTACCATTGCCATGGTGCACATCAAAATCAATAATCGCTACACGTTCAATTCCATAAGCCTCCATCGCATAACGTGCAGCAATGGCAACATTATCAAAGAGACAAAAACCCATAGAGCGAGTTGGCTCAGCGTGATGACCTGGAGGTCTTACAGCGCAAAATACATTTTCAACTTCACCCTTCATTACGGCATCAACCCCTGCAATTGCAGCACCTGCTGCTCTTAGAGCCGCTTGCCAAGTATGCGGATTCATAATGGTGTCGCCATCGAGCATCGCATACCCACTCTGTGGCGCCTGCTCTTTTACAAAAGCAATATGGTCTGGGCTATGCACCAATTCGAGCTGATCTTCACTAGCCAACGGCGCTTCCAAGTGATGCAGGAGGTGATCGATACCACTACGAATCATCTGATCGTTAATTGCCTGAATACGCTCTGGGCATTCTGGGTGATGACTGCCCATCTCGTGTTTCAGAAAATCGGGATGAGTTATGTATCCTGTTGTCATTTACCTAAATCCTTAATAGCAAAACTGTAATTTTTATAATCTAATCAATATTGCTTAATTCGTTAAAACCTATGTCCCCAAATTCCTGCTTGCGCATCCACTTCCCACTGCTCTTACTAGCGCTACTCGCTCTTGGGGCCTGCACAAGCACACCCCCACAGCAAAGTAGTACCCAGCAAACCATCGTAAACCAGGCGGATGATGCAGCCACCGAGGCGCGTTATAGCCAAAGCCTGAATGCCCTGCTCAATCAGGTATCCCAAACCCAGGAAATCCCTATTCAGACCCTAGAAATGGGCTTTATAGATGCTAAAACGATTCCCTCGATCCGCAAATTGGTATTACCCCCATCGGGAACCTTCAAGAAGAACTGGTTAGCCTACCGCAAGCGTTTCATTGAGCCAATCCGCCTAAAGGCTGGAAAGGCCTTTTTAGAGGAAAACCAAGTGTTTTTGGGTCAGGTTGAGCAATCCTATGGGGTACCAGCTGAAGTGATTGCCGCCATTATTGGCATTGAAACGATTTATGGTCGGCAAACTGGTAATTTTCGGGTGAAAGACGTTTTATCAACCTTAGCTTTCAGCTATCCGTATACCCCAAACAAAACTGCTCGAGAGCAGCTTTTTAAAGATCAGCTTCAAGAACTTATTTTGTTGTGCTGGACAGAAGCAGGTGGTCAGTTGCCAGCCAAAAATACTCAGGGTATTAATCAAAGTCGTTTTAATTCCTGTCTTAATCAAAATAGCTCTTACGCTGGAGCTATTGGCTTACCTCAGTTCATGCCTAGCAGCATTCGTAGCTTTGCAATCGATGGGGATGGTGATGGTCGCATTGATTTAAAACAGAGTCCGAAAGATGCTATTGCTAGCGTTGCGAACTTCATGAAAAAGCATGGCTGGCAAACAGGAATGCCTATCTCCTTCCCGGTACAAGAAAGCGGTTTAAGTGCCGCCAAGGAATTAGCGGATGGAGAGCCACAACTGAAACACACTGTTGCCGAGTTAATCCAAAAGGGAATTCTTAGTCCACAGCAAGGTGATTTGCAACGTGGTGGTGTGGAGCCCCAGAGCAAAGGGCTCATTGTAGATCTGCCTTATCCAGGTAAAGATGGGTCAGATCAAGCGCAATACTTTGTTGGCCTCAATAATTTTCTGACAATCGTGCAATACAACCGTAGCTATTTCTACGCTCAAAGTGTGGCGGAGTTTGCGGAAGCTTTAGGGTACAAAAACCAAAGTGCTGTACCTGTAGAGTCTTCGCAGAAAACGAATAGCGCTAAAGATGCCACTGATAAACTCAAAAGTAAGAGCAGCAAAAAATCTGGCGCTAAGAAAAAATCAAAAGCAAACTAATCAGGACTTGTAGTTAGTAGCTCAAGCTGGGAAAACGCCCGTAGATAAGTAACGATCCCCGCGATCACAAACAATAAAGACAATCGTAGCATTTTCAACCTGACGGGCGATGCGCAAAGCAACAACCAAAGCGCCACCCGCAGAGATACCACAGAAGATTCCCTCTTCTACCGCTAAACGTCTTGCCATATCTTCTGCATCTGCTTGCGTTACATATTCGATACGATCAACACGCTCGCCTTGGTAAATCTTCGGTAGATATTCTGGAGCCCATTTACGAATACCTGGTATTTGCGAACCCTCTTCAGGTTGCGCACCAATAATCTGAATATTGGGATTCATGGACTTTAGAAAAGTTGATACCCCAGTAATAGTGCCAGTAGTACCCATCGCTGAAACAAAATGAGTAATCTGACCATCGGTATCGCGCCAAATCTCAGGCCCTGTAGTTTCGATGTGTGCTCTAGGATTATCAGGATTAGCAAATTGATCAAGCAATCTTCCACGACCCTCGCGCTGCAATTGCAATGCGTAGTCCCTTGCAAACTCCATACCGCCTGAAGCTGCCGTCAAAATTAATTCGGCGCCATAAGCAGCCATACTTTGTCGACGCTCAATACTCTGATTTTCCGGCATCACCAAAATCATTTTGTAGCCCAACATGGCGGCAGTCATTGCTAGAGCAATGCCGGTGTTTCCGCTAGTAGCCTCAATTAAGGTATCGCCGGGTTTAATTTCGCCACGCTCTTGCGCGCGCATGATCATCGACAGCGCAGGTCGGTCCTTAACCGACCCGGCTGGATTGTTGCCCTCTAACTTACCCAGAATGACATTGTTGCGATTGTCATTTTCCAATCCTGGAATACGCTGCAAGCGCACCAAAGGCGTATTGCCTACTGTTTGTGAGATGGTTAGGTAAGAAGGTCTACTCATAGACTGATTTTAGCCGTAAGCACACCTAAACGCGAAAGGGTCTAATTTCTGCGATGTGGCGCTGCACGCTCCGATGAATTTCGCCCATTAGCCTGATGACGCGAATGACGCCGGCTAGAGGCTCCCCCTTCTTTCTGCGTACGCCCATTGGGCTCCCGAAAAGAGCTTGGTGCCTCAATGGTTAATCCGTTATCCACCATTTTTTCAACCGATCTCATACCAATACCACGGACCCGCTTTTGCAAATCATTAGCATCCTGAAAATGGCCACCATCTTGACGCTCCGCAATAATCGTTTTTGCCTTAGATGGACCGATACCTTTAATGCTTTCTAGTTCAGATTGAGTAGCAGTATTGACATTAATAGGTGAAGCGTTTGCCATACCTACAATACCTATACCCAAGCCCAATCCAGAAATTGAGAGTACTGCTGAGACCACAACAGATCTCATCATATTTTTAGCGCTTCCAAAATTGATGTTTTTCATACATTCTCCAGAGATCAATAAAAAATCCACGGGCACAAAGTGCACGTGGATCATTTACAACGAAGATGTATAGATCTAGTTGACTGGCTTATAGTGGGTTGGCCAAGAAATCAGAATTTGCTTCTAGCCATTCAATATAACGGCTGACACCCTGCTCCACATTCAGGAAGGGCTCTGTATATCCAGCGGCTCGCAGTTTTGTTAAATCAGCTTGCGTGAAACACTGATATTTACCTTTGAGTGCGCCCGGAAATGGAATGTATTCAATGGCCCTTTCTTTTACCAACTCTTGAAGGCTTGCAGGCTTCGCTTTATCCAGTTTGCGCATTGCGTTGGCTACAGCATGAGCAACATCATTAAATGGCTGCGCACGACCGCTACCTAAATTAAAGATGCCGCTAATTTCTGGGTGATCTAAGAAAAAGAGATTCACTTTAACGACATCTTCAACCGATACAAAGTCACGACTTTGTTCGCCTGGTCCATAACCACCATATTCACCAAATAGTTTTACATGACCATTTGCTTTGTATTGATGATATTGATGGAATGCTACGGATGCCATGCGACCTTTATGTGATTCGCGTGGACCATATACGTTGAAATAACGGAAGCCCACCACTTGTGCAGTATTGGCATTTTCAGCAAAACGCTTGCGCATCACCTGATCAAACAAGAACTTTGAGTAGCCATAGATATTCAAAGGCTTCTCATGCTCACGACTTTCAACAAACACATCGGAACCGCCATAAGTAGCAGCAGATGAGGCATACAAGAGCTGAACCTTTTGAGCAGTGCAGATATCTAGCAAATCCATGGTGTATCGATAGTTATTCGCCATCATAAAAATGCCGTCAGTCTCCATGGTATCGGAGCAGGCGCCCTCATGAAACACTGCTTTTACCTTACCAAAGCGACCATTTCTAAATGCTTCTAGAAACTCATCCTTATCTAGGTAATCAATAATGTCGAGATCGGCTAAATTGCGATATTTATCAGCCGGACGTAGATCGTCAACAGCGATAATATTTTTTTCACCGCGCACATTTAAAGCCTGAACGATATTTGCGCCAATAAATCCTGCGGCGCCAGTTACGATAATAGTCACTGTAATTCCTCTGAAGTAACGGTAGCAGTACCCAGCTTACCAACCACAATTCCACCAGCGCGATTTGCCAACGCCATCGCCCGCTCTAATGGCCATCCAGCTGCTAGAGCAACTGCCAAAGTAGCAATTACCGTATCGCCAGCACCAGATACATCGAATACCTCTCTAGCTTGCGCTTTGACATGACTGACACCTGCCTCGGTATATAAACTCATCCCCTCTTCAGAGCGGGTAAGCAATAACGCCTGAAGGTTAAGAGACTTTCTGAGATCTTGCGCTCTCTTGGTGAGATCCTCTTCACTAGTCCACCGCCCAACCACTTGACGCAGTTCGCTGCGATTAGGCGTCAAAACGGTGGCGCCACGATATTTCTCATAATCTTCGCCTTTAGGATCAACCAAGATCATTTTGTTTTGCGCTCTAGCCTGCTCAATCATATGAGCGACTTGACCTAAAGCCCCTTTACCGTAATCCGACAGAATCACAACATCAGCAGAGCCAACTAATTTTTCAAAACGCTCTAACTTGTGCGCTAGCGCTTTCTCACTGGGAGTCTCTTCAAAATCCAAACGGATTAATTGTTGCTGGCGTGCAATCACACGCAACTTCACAATCGTTGGAACTTTCGCATCAATCTCAAGCTGACTATCAACACCACCAGACTGCAGCAAATTGATAACGCGTTCACCAGGCTCATCCTGACCCACTATTCCAAGAATGGTTGTTTTCGCACCAAGAGCCGCCACATTTCGGGCCACGTTCGCAGCGCCTCCTAAGCGCTCATCAATCTTGCCAACTTGGACCACTGGTACAGGCGCCTCGGGTGAAATACGGTTGGTATCGCCAAACCAATAACGATCAAGCATGACATCCCCTACTACTAGTAGACGTGCCTTAGAAAATTGTTCGCGATTGGCTTTTTCCATATAAATAGCTTTTGCTAATGACTTGCTTAATTATGTCGCCCAATGCCGTGGTATTCAATACCCAACTCTTGCATTGCTTGTGGCTCATACAAATTACGTCCATCAAAAATAATGGGGCGAGTCAATTTTTGGAGAACCACATCAAAATCGGGGCTACGGAATGCTTTCCATTCTGTAACAATGATCAACGCATCTGCACCATCAAGCGCATTCATTGGGTTATCCACCATGGAAACGTTTTTCAGCCCCTGTGGATTACTCTGAAAATCCAACTCTAAAGCATGCTTCGCTTCGGGCATTGCCACTGGATCGTGAGCAATAATCGTAGCACCACGCTTAACCAACTCAGAAATAATGACGCGACTTGGAGCTTCGCGCATATCATCGGTATTTGGCTTGAATGCTAGACCCCATAAAGCAAATTTCATATTAGAAAGATCTTTACCAAAACGCTTTTCAATCTTTTCTACCAACACATACTTTTGAATCTCGTTTACCGCATCAACAGCACCGAGAATTTTCAATTCTCTGCCATGTTCCTTGGCAGTCTTTGATAGTGCGGATACATCTTTTGGAAAACAGGATCCACCATAACCAGTACCGGGATACAAAAAGCCAAAGCCAATGCGCGAATCCGACCCAATACCTTGGCGCACTGCCTCGATATCCGCACCCACCAAGTCAGCCAGATTGGCCAACTCATTCATGAAGGAAATACGTGTTGCTAACATGGCATTAGCAGCGTACTTGGTTAACTCCGCACTCTTTACATCCATGTAATAGGTGCGCTCATGGTGACGATTAAATGGCGCATAAAGTTTACGCATCTGCTCTTTCGCGCGCAGACCCGCTGGTGTATTTTCTGTGCCAATCACAATCCGGTCTGGGCGCATAAAGTCTTCTACCGCAGCACCCTCTTTCAAGAACTCTGGATTAGATACCACGGAACAAAGATCGGCAGATAAATTCCGCTTCTCAAGTTCTTCGGTAATAGCTGCTTGAACTTTATCTGCCGTTCCAACTGGGACAGTCGATTTATCGACGATAACTTTTGGGGTAGTCATATGACGACCAATATTGCGCGCTGCGGCAACAACATACTGCAAATCAGCAGAGCCATCTTCATCAGGAGGAGTGCCTACTGCGATATATTGAATATCACCATGCGCTACTGAAGCAGCGATATCTGTGGAGAACTGTAATCTACCAGCGGCACGATTACGCTCAATCATTTCTTTTAGGCCAGGCTCATAAATAGGCACGCCACCAGAATTGAGAATTTCAATCTTCTTTGGATCCAAATCCAAACAAAAGACATTGTTACCCTGCTCAGCGAGGCAAGCACCAGTAACCAAGCCTACGTAACCACTTCCAACGATTGTAACTTTCATTGCGTCTCTTATTTTCTATAGTTCATTACATTAATGGGCCACTTGGAGCAACCCCCTCTGAGCGTCTTGGTGAGTATGCCTCCCAATTATTACAACCTGGGCACTGCCAATAGAATCTGCGCGCACGGAAACCACAATTGCCACAGGTATAACGAGCCAAACTCGTTGTCCGTTGGCGCAGGAGATTCAGTATTGACTGCAACTCCGAGAGTCTTTCTGGGTTGGCATTGCCTTCTTCTAGTGCAAGGCGTGTTTCAGCGAGTTTTGATAAGGCGCTCAAGCTAGGGGAATGTTGCATTACCTCAGACAACATTGCATTGGCAGCCTCTGGCCCGCGAATCTTCATCAGCTGCTTATGTACGATATCCAACAGCTCGCCAGTAGCCTGTGTTTTCAAAAGTGTGCAGAGACGATCTAAGCCTTCAGATTCTTTTCCTAAGGCAGTATGAGCAAGCATCCAGCGATCCGCCAACAGGTGCATATAAGCAGGATGTGAATCAGCAACTAGACCCCATACCTCAATGGCTTGAGCAGGACGCTCCATCGACATTAAATAATCGCCCTGCAAAATAAGGCCACGCGCGTGATTTGGTACTGCTTGCAAAGCACGTTGAATAGATTGCTCAGCTTCATGTAAGTCTTTACGACGCAGTGCGTCTTGGGCTAGTTCGCAATGGAATTGAGCAATTTCAATGCGATGTGATTTACCTTGAAGACCTTCAAGCTCAGAAGCAGCAATGATCGCTTTTTTCCAATCACGCTCTACCTGATACATCTCTAACAAACTCTCTTTTGCTGGGACAGCGTACTTGCCATCGCCCACACGATTGAGAGAGGCTTCTGCGCGATCAAGCAGTCCTGCACGCAAGAAGTCACGACCTAATTCATAGGCAGCATGATCTCGATCACGCGGTTTTAAGTCATCACGATTAGCTAAGTGTTGATGCACCCGAATAGCACGTTCGGTTTCACCACGACGACGGAATAAATTTCCCAAAGAAAAATGCAACTCGATAGTTTCAGGATCTAACTGCGCAATCTTGACCAAGGTCTCAATGGCTTGATCTGGTTGCTCGTTTAACAAAAGGCTCAAGCCTTTAAAGGTGGAGCGCTGTTGACGCATGCGCTCACGCTCATCCATACGATTCTCCAATCGCAGATCCCAACGGGAGGCAAGCCAGCCAATACCAAACATGACTGGTAGCAACAATAACCAAGATGTCGCAATTTGAATCATGCTTAGCAAAAATCCAATAAAAAAATGGTCCGAATGGACCACTGAGGTTGAGCCTGAATACTAGGCACCAGTACCCTCTTTCGGGCTCGCCTGTTTCAAAGGCTTATAGTCCACTCGCTCACGCAACTCTTTGCCAGGCTTAAAGTGCGGAACGCGTTTTTCCGGAATCAAAACTTTCTCACCAGACTTCGGATTGCGACCGGTGCGCGCAGGACGATGGTGAAGCACAAAACTTCCCACGCCACGCAACTCGATACGCTTACCTTCAGCCAAGGCTTGAGTCATTGTGTCCAGCAATGTTTTTACCGCCAACTCCACATCCCTAGGCAATAGCTGCGGAAACTGTTCCGCTAAGCTCTCCACTAGTTCGGAGCGGGTGATCGCTTGTTGCTCTTGATCTGTCATGATCTATCAATAAAATATCGCCGCCTTCCTCACGGAAAGCGGCGATATTGATTTAGCCTTGATTGTCCAATTTTGCTTTTAACAAAGCACCCAAATTGGTTGTGCCAGACTGCGCATCACCTTGGAGCTTGCTCATTGCATCTTGTTGATCAGAGCTGTCTTTTGCCTTAATTGAAAGGTTGATTGCACGTGACTTACGATCAATATTGATGATCATTGCAGTTACGCTATCGCCCTCTTTCAATACATTGCGAGCATCTTCAACACGATCTGTTGAGATCTCAGAGGCACGCAAGTAAGCTTCAACTTCATCAGCTAAGTGGATGGTTGCGCCTTTGGCATCAACACTCTTAACAGTGCCAGTTACCATTGCGCCCTTGTCATTCACAGAGGTGTAGTTATTGAATGGGTCACCAGACAATTGCTTGATACCGAGAGAGATACGCTCTTTCTCAACATCGATTGCCAATACAGTGGCTTCAACTTCATCACCTTTTTTGTACTTCTTAACAGCTTCTTCGCCTGGCTCATTCCATGAGAGGTCTGAGAGGTGAACCAAGCCATCGATACCGCCAGGCAAGCCAATAAACACACCAAAGTCGGTAATTGACTTGATTGCGCCAGAAAGTTTGTCGCCTTTTTGTTGTGAACGTGCAAACTCTTCCCATGGATTTGCTTTGCACTGCTTGATACCCAAGCTAATACGACGCTTGTCTTCATCGATATCGAGAACCATGACTTCAACTTCGGTACCCAATGCAGTAGCCTTGCTTGGAGCAACGTTCTTGTTAGTCCAGTCCATTTCAGAAACGTGTACCAAACCTTCGATACCGCTTTCGATTTCAACGAATGCGCCGTAATCAGTTAGATTGGTCACTTTGCCGAATAAACGGGTATTTGGTGGGTAACGACGAGCGATACCGACCCATGGATCATCACCAAGCTGTTTCACACCGAGTGAAACGCGATTCTTCTCTTGATCAAACTTCAAGATCTTCGCAGTTACTTCTTGGCCAACAGTCAACATCTCGCTTGGGTGACGCACACGACGCCATGCCAAATCGGTAATGTGCAAGAGACCATCGATACCACCAAGATCAACGAATGCGCCGTAATCAGTGATGTTCTTAACGAGGCCAGTAACTACTGCGCCTTCTTTCAAGTTAGACATCAACTTAGCACGCTCTTCACCTTGGCTGGCTTCAACCACTGCACGACGTGACAACACAACATTGTTACGTTTACGATCAAGCTTGATAACCTTAAACTCCATCGTCTTACCTTCGTAAGGACTGGTGTCTTTGATTGGACGTGTATCAACAAGTGATCCAGGCAAGAATGCGCGGATACCGTTCACCATTACTGTCAAGCCGCCTTTAACCTTACCAGTAACAGTACCGGTAACGATTTCTGCTTGCTCGAGAGCTTTTTCCAGATTCAACCAAGAGGCCAAACGCTTCGCTTTATCGCGAGAGAGGATGGTGTCGCCATAGCCGTTCTCAAGAGCGTCAATAGCAACAGAAACGAAATCGCCAGGAGATACTTCAATCTCGCCAGCGTCGTTATGGAATTCTTCAACAGGAATAAACGCTTCAGACTTTAAGCCAGCGTTAACAACGACGAAGTTATGGTCGATGCGAAGAACTTCAGCCGAAATAACTTGGCCGGTCTTCATATTCGATCGGGTTAATGATTCTTCAAATAGTTCTGCAAATGATTCAGACATGTATATTCACTTTGTGCCGCCAGAAGGCCCGACGGGTTAGGTTAAAAAAGCCTAAAGAAACACGCTAAAGAAATAATCGCGTTGTGGAGTTTCCCAAGACACCAAAACTACTACTTACAACTACAGCTCACTACCTACTACTTACAAAACTGAGCTAAACAATTGCAGATTGATACCAATCTAAAACTGTCTTAACCGCTTGATCTATCGATAAATCTGATGTTTCGAGCACTTTTGCACCGTCTGCGACTAACAAGGGGGCGGTGCCTCTACTACTATCTCTAGCATCACGCTCCTGCAAATCTTGCAGCAAGTCCTCAAGTTTAGCAGAAATTCCCTTAGCTATCAATTGCTTATAACGACGCTCGGCTCTTGCGGCAGCTGTTGCAGTCAGGAAAACCTTCAAAATCGCATCTGGAAATATGACACTAGCCATATCTCGACCATCGGCCACCAAGCCCGGAGATTGCCGAAAACTGCGCTGCAAGCCCACCAAAGCGGTACGCACCTCTGGATGAACCGCTACCGCAGAGGCCCTCAAGCCGATGTTTTCTGTGCGAATAGCCTCAGTCACATCTTCATTATTTAAGAAAACTTGATTATTTTTGAATGAAATCAATAACTTAGGAACTAAATAACCTAACTCTGGACCATTTTTAGCATCCATGCCTTCTTTCTCACCAGCCAGGGCCACCAAACGATACAAGGCGCCGCTGTCTAAATAATGAAAGCCTAACTTTTGAGCTACTAGGGATGCAACCGTTCCCTTACCGGAAGCGGTAGGTCCATCAATGGCAATAACTGGAAATTGACTCATTAAATTACGCAACTACCGTCGCAAATTCCGAGAAGTAGGTTGGGAAAGTTTTCGCCACACAGTTCGGATCATTAATCTTGAGCGCGTTCGGACCAAACGCAGCCAATGAGAAACACATTGCCATACGATGGTCATCGTAGGTATCAATGCCTTCACTTGGAGATTTCCAATCACTGAGTGATGCTGGTGCTTGCACCACAATGTAATCGGCGCCCTCCTCAACAACTGCACCAATTTTTTTTAACTCTTTCGCCATTGCTGCGATCCGATCGGTTTCCTTCACGCGCCAGCTAGCAATATTGTTTAAGCGTGTTGGACCATCAGCAAATAAAGCGGCAACCGCTAGAGTCATTGCCGCATCTGGAATTTCCGTGCAATCTAAAGTGATGCCATTGAGTTTGCCATTAGCATTTGTTACGCCAGCAACTTCTACCCAATCTTCACCAGCAGTAATCTTGGCGCCCATTAAGGCAAGCGCATCAGCAAATGCCACATCCCCTTGAATACTGTCTTTTCCAACACCTAATACGCGCACTGGGCCACCGCCAATAGCGCCCAGAGCCAAGAAATAAGAAGCAGAGGAAGCATCGCCTTCAACCGATAACTGGCCAGGACTCTTATAAACCGCATCAGATGTTTTAGCTGGAATCACGAATGACTGCGCATCAGGACAAGCAACAGTCACACCAAATCTAGCCATCAACTTTAAAGTGATATCAATGTATGGACGTGAAATTAATTCACCTACCACTTCAATGCGTACTGGTTCAGTTGCTACCAAGGGCAAAGCCATTAGCAAAGCAGTTAAGAATTGGCTCGATACATCACCGCGTACTTTCACCACATCTTTAATCTGAATAGGTGAGGCCAAAATCTTAATCGGCGGATAACCCTCTTGCAATTCGTATTCAATCTTTGCGCCTACTTGACGCAAACCATCAACCAGATCACGGATCGGTCTCTCGTGCATACGCGCAACGCCTGAGAGGCGATAGTTACCGCCTTGCATTGCTAGAGCTGCAGTTAATGGTCGAATGGCAGTTCCCGCATTTCCCATAAAGAGGTCTGCATCTTGCACAGGAAATTTCCCGCCGCAACCCTCAACTACGCAAACATGATTGTCTTTATCAGTGACTGTGAGACCTAGCTGGCGCAGGGCATTACGCATGACTTGGGTGTCATCAGCATCTAATAAGTTTTTAAGAGTCGTAGTTCCAGAGGAAAGTGCTGCAAGTAATAACGCGCGATTAGAAATACTCTTCGAGCCTGGTAAGACAATCGAGCCTTGTGCTCGCTTGAATGGGCCAATACTGATATCAGGCAAACCACTCATTCAGATGCATCCAAATCTTGGCGCGCCTTACTTGCCTTATTGAATAATTTCTCTAAGCCCGCACCATCATTTTCCGCAATCAATTTACGCATGTGATTGACGATTAATAAATATTGATCAAGCTCTTTCAGAATGGCGGTGCGGTTACCAAGGCAAATGTCACGCCACATTTCTGGGCTAGAAGCGGCGATGCGCGTGAAATCTTTAAAGCCAGCACCAACATGATCCAGCTTTTGATCTGCATCCTCAGAGTTCACCACACTAGCCATTAAGGCGTAAGACAAGATGTGTGGCAAGTGTGAGACTGCTGCATAAATGGCATCGTGCTGCACAACGCCAATTTTCTTCACCACAGATCCTACTGACTCCCAAAATCCAGTAATCAACGCAGTATCTTCTGGTGAGTTTTCCTGTAGGGGGCAAATGATGGTTTGTTTCCCTTGGAACAAATCTGCCTTAGCTGCGCTAGCACCATGTTGCGCACCACCGGCAATCGGATGTGCTGGCACGAACTGACAAGCTTTCTTTCCTAAAACTTCTTTAGCCGCCAAAATGATATCACCTTTAGTGCTGCCAGTATCCGTAATCATGGTGCGCGACTCTAGATGGGGCTCTATTGTTTCAAACGCGGCTCTCATCTGCGCTACTGGTACACAAAGCACAATGACATCTGACTGCTTTGTAGCTTCTATCAAATCCACTACGCCATCAATCGCACCCATCTTTTGTGCTTGATCTAAATTTTCTTTACTACGACCAACGCCCAAAACCTTTGTGACCACCCCTGCTTTCTTAAGAGCCAAGCCAAGTGAGGCACCAATCAAGCCAACGCCCACAATGGTGACGGTGCCGTAATTGCTTACTGGATTAATGATGGTCATTCGCCCGCCAAAATTGCTTTTAATGCATCAATAAATGCTGCATTCTCTTGCGGCAAACCAATTGAGATACGCAACCACTGCGGAAGACCATAGTTACCAACTGGACGAACAATAATGCCGCGCTTGAGCAAAGCTAAATTCATGCGCGCGCCAGCTTGATCATCATCGCCTACCTTCACCAATACAAAATTACCTGCTGATGGCAAATAGCGAAGTCCTAGTTGATCAAATGCTTTCGTGAGTTGTTGGTAACCAGCGCAATTGAGCTCAAAGCCCTTTTGTAAAAACGCCTTGTCCTGAAAAGCGGCAATCGCTGCAGCTTGTGCAAGGCTATTCACATTGAATGGCTGACGAATGCGATTTAATAAATCCGTTAAATGTGGCTGAGCAACCCCATAACCAATGCGCAAACCTGCAAGACCGTAAGCCTTAGAAAAGCTGCGCGACAGAATCATATTCGGAAAACGCTTCACCCAAGCGATAGCATCGTAACGCTGCTCAGGCGTGAGATATTCGTTATAAGCCTCATCCAACACCACTACAACATGCGATGGCAGCGCCACTAAAAAATCTTCAATCTCTTTTGCAGTGAGATAACTTCCCGTGGGATTGTTTGGGTTGGCCACAAAAACCAATTTCGCTTTATCACCTGCAGATTTGACAGCGGCTAGCATTGCTGGCAAATCATGTCCGTAACTTGAAGTTGCCAAAACTTCTACTGCTTTTGCCCCAACAGCCTGAGTGGCAAGCGGATAAACAGCGAATGCATGCTTAGAGAAAATCACCTCGTCGCCTGCTTGCGCAACTGCGCGCGCAGCTAATTCCAAAATATCGTTGCTGCCATTGCCCAGTGTTATCCAATCAGGCGGCACACCTAAAGAGCTAGATAAAACATTCTTTAACTCGAATCCATTGGAGTCAGGGTAACGACCCAAATCGCTTGCAGCTTTGAGCATCGCATCCTGAGCAGACTTTGGCATTCCCAAGGGGTTTTCATTGGACGCTAACTTCACGATCTTGTTTTCATCAAGACCATACTCACGCGCGACTTCACTAATTGGACGGCCGCCAACATAAGGGGCAATCGCATGAATATGTTTTAGGCCGATCTTAGAAGTCATTCGAATTTACTAAATGGTTTGCTGATTAATCTTTTAAAAACTACTAGGCACTTGCTTACGCAGAATGAGGATAAGAGCCAAGATTCTTATAAAACGCAGCCACTTCCTTTAGCTCATTTAAAGCAGCAACTACCTTCGCATCATCAGCATGACCAGCAATATCAATATAGAAGTGATATTCCCAAGTGCCTTTGCGCGCTGGACGAGACTCAAAGCGGTTCATAGAAACGCCATGTTTTGCCAATGGGGCTAGCAAACGATGTACTGCACCTGGCTGGTTATCCACAGACAGTACTAATGATGTTTGATCTTTTCCTGTGGGTTGGCAAGCATAGTTACCCACAATTACAAAGCGGGTGCGATTGTGTGGATCATCCTGAATTTGCGCAGCTACTGCTTGTAAACCATAGGCTTCTTGTGCGGGATCACCAGCAATAGCAGCCAATGTTGGATCATTCGCAGCCAAACGGGCCGCCTCAGCATTACTGCTGACAGCTTGGCGCTTTAACTGTGGCGCATGTACGCTTAACCACTGCTGACATTGAGCTAAAGCCTGCGCATGTGCACATACTGTAGTCACACCATCTAAGTTGCCACTCTTTGTTAACAGGTGATGGCGAATAGGCAGAACAACTTCTCCACTGATTCGCATGGAAGAATCCAATAACAAATCAAGCGTGCGTGAGATGGCACCTTCACTTGAATTTTCAACAGGCACAACCCCAAATTGCGCCGCACCCTTCTCAACCGACTTAAATACCTCATCCAAGCTAGCACAAGGTAAGCCAGCAATTGAGTGGCCAAAATAGGTCTGTGCCGCTTGCTCAGAAAATGTCCCTACCGGTCCGAGATACGCAATTGTTTGGCGCGCTTCTAAGGCGCGGCAAGCAGACATAACTTCGCGCCAGATGGCAGCAATGCCGTCAGTCAACAAAGGACCTTGATTAATCTCTTGTAAGCGCGCAACAACTTGACGTTCGCGCTCTGGACGAAATACCGGCGAGGAGAATCCACCTTTGACGTGACCCACTTCTTGAGCCGCTTTAGCACGCTGCGTTAGCAAATCTAAAATCTGGGCATCTAAGGCGTCTATTTTTTCACGTAATGGCGCTAGGCGCTGTTCTTCAGTGCTCATTAAGCCCGCCTTTCAAAGTCGCGCATAAATTCAACTAGGGCTTTTACACCCTCAATCGGCATTGCGTTGTAAATACTGGCGCGCATACCACCTGCTGCTTTGTGGCCGCGCAAAGCCACCAAACCTGCAGCATTCGATTGCGCCAAAAACTCCGCATTCAAATTTTCGTCTTTCAAGAAGAAAGTCACATTCATGCGTGAACGATATTCTTTGGTAACGCGGTTTTCATACAAACTGCTTTGATCAATGAACTGATAGAGCAAATCTGCTTTTTCTTGATTACGTTTTTCAATTGCTTTTACGCCACCCTGTTTTAAGAGCCACTTAAACCCAAGGCCTGCCATATAAATGGCAAATGTAGGAGGCGTATTGATCATTGATTGTGTATTGGCTTGTATAGCCCAATCCCAAATGGTTGGGGTAATACCCATACTGTGACCGATTAGATCCTTGCGAATAATCACAATCGTGACACCAGAGGGGCCAATATTTTTTTGCGCGCCACCAAACCAAACAGCGCACTTATTTACATCCATCTCTTTGGAGAGCATGTTGCTTGAGATATCAGCAACCAAAGGAATACTTCCCACATCCGGTACATCAGGAAACTCAACGCCACCAATGGTTTCATTGGCACAGTAATGCACATAGGCAGCATCACTGGATAATTTCCAACTCGATCTTGGCGGGATCGTATTAAATTTTTCTGCAGCGGATGATGCCGCTAAATTTGCAGTACCGTACTTTTGTGCTTCTTTGTAAGATTTTTCAGACCAAATACCAGTCACTAAAAAATCCGCCTTGGGACCATTCTTTGCCAAGGGCATCAAGTTCATTGGAATCGCTGCATTTTGTCCAAGACCACCACCTTGCAAAAGCAAGATCTCATAGGTATCAGGTATGCGCATTAAGGTGCGGAGATCTTGCAAAGTCTCTTCATAGACTTCCATGAACTCTTTGCTGCGATGACTAATTTCCATCACGCTTGTACCAAGCCCGCGCCAATTCAACATCTCATCCGCAGCCTGCTTCAATACCTCTTCAGGCAAGGTAGCAGGCCCCGCAGCGAAATTGAAGATGCGGTGATCGAAAGTCATCGCCTTACTGGTCTTGATCAGCTACTGGATCCGTAGATGCATCGCCATCTTCAGCATCGTCAGCACCCTCCTCATCTGAGTCACTCTCAGCAATTCGCTGCAAGCCAGATAAACGGGTGCCTTCGTCGACGTTTATCAAGGTAACACCTTGAGTAGCGCGACCCATCTCACGAATCTCAGAGACGCGAGTGCGAACTAAAACGCCACCAGTAGTAATCAACATAATTTGATCTTCTGGTGATACTAGTGCTGCTGCAACTACCTTACCGTTACGCTCAGTTGTCTGGATCGCAATCATGCCTTTAGTACCGCGACCATGACGCGTGTATTCAGCGATTGGAGTGCGCTTGCCATAACCATTTTCTGTAGCAGTTAGTACGCTGCTTGGAATAGCAACGCCATTCTCATCAACTACCGCTATTTGCGCGCCCTCTGCAGCTTCTGCAGGCGCTACCAACATGGCAATCACTTGATGTCCTTCGCCTAAGTTCATACCGCGCACACCGCGTGCGGTACGGCCCATTGGGCGCACATCGTTTTCATCAAAGCGAACTGCTTTACCTGCATCAGAGAACAACATTACGTCATGCTGACCATCGGTAATCGCAGCGCCCACTAAGAAATCATTTTCGTTGAGGTCAACCGCAATAATGCCGGCTTTACGTGGGTTAGAGAAGTCAGACAAGCGTGTCTTCTTCACTGTACCTAGACGAGTAGCCATGAATACATAGTGATCATCTTGATAGCCCTTAATCGGCAGAATCACGGTGATCTTTTCACCTTCAATCAATGGGAACATGTTGACGATTGGCTTACCACGCGATGTACGACTACCTTGTGGAACCTCCCACACTTTGAGCCAGTACATGCGGCCACGATCAGAGAAGCACAAGATCGTGTCATGCGTATTCGCCACGAACAGAGTGTCAATCCAATCCTCGTCTTTTGTAGCTGCAGCTTGCTTACCGCGACCACCGCGTTTTTGTGCGCGGTATTCGCTCAGAGGCTGACTCTTCATGTAACCAGTATGAGAAAGTGTCACCACCATATCTTGTGGAGTGATCAAATCTTCAGTGAAGAGCTCGGTTGCATTCATCTCAATGAATGAACGACGACCGTTATCTGTGCCGGCGGCACCAAATTCAGATTGAACTTCTTTCAGTTCATCTTCAATCACTTGGGTCACGCGTTCTGGCTTTGCTAACAAATCCAACAAGTCAGCAATTTCCGCCATCACTTCTTTGTACTCGTTAACAATCTTGTCTTGCTCAAGACCAGTCAAACGTTGCAAACGCATTTGCAAAATTTCTTGCGCTTGGCTATCAGAAAGACGATAGAGACCAGTACTTTGCATGCCGTACTCAGGCAACAAACCTTCTGGACGATAAGCGTTGCGACCACCTGGAGTATCACTCTCAGCGCGTGCCAACATCTCGCGCACCATAGAAGAATCCCAAGCCTTACCCATCAACTCTTGCTTAGCAATGACAGGGTTTGCAGCCGCTTTAATAATTGCGATGAACTCATCAATGTTTGCTAATGCAACAGCCAAACCTTCAAGAACGTGACCACGCTCACGCGCTTTGCGTAATTCAAAAATCGTACGACGTGTAACTACTTCACGACGATGTTGCAAGAAGTACTCAAGCATTTGCTTCAGGTTCAACAAACGTGGTTGGTTATCTACCAAAGCCACCATGTTCATGCCGAAGTTATCTTGTAATTGAGTGCTCTTGTATAAATTATTGAGAACGACTTCAGGCACTTCGCCACGCTTGAGTTCAATCACAACGCGCATGCCAGATTTATCTGATTCATCACGTAAATCAGAAATGCCTTCAATTTTTTTCTCATTCACTAGCTCAGCAATTCGCTCAAGCAAGTTTTTCTTGTTTACCTGGTAAGGCAACTCATCCACGATGATGGCCTGACGGGATCCTTTGTCCAAGTCCTCAAAATGGGTCTTAGCGCGCATCACTACGCGGCCACGGCCTGTACGGTAGCCCTCACGAACCCCCTGAAGACCGTAAATAATGCCAGCGGTCGGGAAATCCGGGGCTGGAATGATCTCAATCAGCTCATCAATTGAGCATTCTGGGTTGTGAAGTACGTGCAAACAGGCTGAAATCACCTCATCCAGGTTATGGGGAGGAATGTTGGTTGCCATGCCCACAGCAATGCCAGAACTGCCATTTATCAGCAAATTTGGCACTTTGGCCGGCAAAATCAGGGGTTCTTTCTCGCTACCATCGTAATTTGGCCCAAAATCGACGGTTTCCTTGTCTAAATCGGCCAAAAGCTCATGGGCGATCTTACGCAGACGAATCTCGGTATATCGCATTGCAGCAGCGTTATCGCCGTCTACAGAGCCAAAGTTACCCTGGCCGTCAACCAGCATATAGCGCAGAGAGAAATCCTGGGCCATACGAACGATGGTGTCATACACCGCAGAATCACCGTGCGGATGGTATTTACCGATCACATCGCCAACTATACGGGCAGATTTTTTGTAAGCTCGGTTCCAATCGTTGTTTAATTCATACATCGCATACAAGACCCGGCGGTGCACCGGTTTGAGGCCGTCACGCACGTCTGGCAGGGCTCTGCCGACGATGACGCTCATTGCGTAGTCCAAATAGGACCGCCGCATTTCGTCTTCGAGGGATATTGGTAGTGTTTCTTTAGCGGCTTGTTCCATCTAGAAATAATATCATTTTGATGACAGAGGGGCGCTATGCTAAGATTCTGTCAGTTTGTACGAAATTGAGATGTGTCGCTTTGCAGTTTTAGCTTTAAGGTAGGGCGAATTACATTTAAGTTTGACTTTAATTAAAAAAGAGATTTTTGAGGACTAAAAATGAACAAAACCCTAAAACTGGTACTTGCTGGTGTAATTACTGTTGCCGCTACTGCTGCTTCAGCTCAAAACGTTGACAACTGGGTCAACTCAACTGGTACAGCCTGGAAAAACGGTGATGGCCAATTGTGCTGGCGCGATAACAACTGGACACCTGCTACTGCAGCTAAGGGTTGTGACGGTGCATTGACTGCTGGTACTGCAGCTGCTGGCGTTAGCCAAAGCAAAATCACTTTGCAAGCTGACACACTTTATGATTTTGACAAAGCAACTTTGAAGCCAGAAGGAATGGCTACATTGGACAAAATCGCTGCTGACTTGAAGAAAATCAAGTTGGAAGTGATCATTGCTGTTGGTAACACAGACAGCGTTGGTACAGATGCATACAACATGGCTCTCGGTCAGCGTCGTGCTCAATCTGTTAAGACATACCTCGTAAGCAAGGGTGTTGACGGTAGCCGCATCTACACAGAATCTAAGGGCAAGAGCAATCCAGTTGCATCAAACGCAACTGCTGAAGGCCGTGCTAAGAACCGCCGTACAGACATCGAAGTTGTTGGTACAGCAGCTAAGTAATTCTTTTTACTTGTAAAAAAGCCCGCTTACAGCGGGCTTTTTTATTTCCGCTATATTCATCACATACACATTCTTTTTGCATTAAGTACAAGTCCAACATGAACGTCGATCAATCAGAAATCGCCAAATTTAGCGCCCTAGCCCATCGTTGGTGGGATCCCAATAGCGAGTTCAAACCATTGCATGCGATTAACCCATTGCGTTTAAATTGGATTAAATCATTTGTGTCGCTTGAGAATAAAAAAGTAGTTGATGTAGGTTGCGGTGGTGGCATCTTGGCTGAATCTATTTCTCAATCTGGTGCAGATACAACTGGCATCGATTTATCTGAAAAAGCGCTCAAAGTCGCCGAGCTTCATGCATTAGAAGTTGGCGCTAAGCTCATCTATCGCTCAATCTCTGCAGAAGATTTAGCAGATGAGCAACCTGAACAATATGACGTAGTTACCTGCATGGAAATGCTTGAACATGTACCTGATCCTGCATCTGTAGTCCGTGCATGTGCCAAACTATGCAAACCAGGGGGCACTTTATTTTTCAGCACCCTAAACCGAAATCCAAAGTCTTACTTATTTGCCATTGTTGGAGCTGAATACATTCTGAAGTTACTACCTAAAGGTACGCATGAATACGCTAAATTCATTAAGCCTTCGGAGTTAGTTGCGTTTACGCGTCAGGCAGGATTGCAAATGCTCGGTATAAAAGGTTTGGGCTACAACCCTCTCACTCAGGTCTACAGCCTCAGCGATGATGTAGATGTGAACTACATGATTGCGGTTCGTAAATGAGCAGTTTTAGCAGCCCCTTTCATGGGGTGTTTTTTGACTTAGATGGAACCTTAGCGGATACCGCCCCAGACCTAGTAGCGGCCACAAACAAGCTTCTAACAGCCCGCAATTTAGATCCCAAGCCTTATCAATTCCTTCGGCCTTATGCCTCTGCAGGAGCGCGAGGATTGCTAGAGGGCGCTTTTGGGATCGGCACAGACCACCCAGATTTCGTCACCTTAAGAGATGAATTCTTCTCCAATTATGAGAAAGCGTTGCTAGTTGAAAGCAAATTGTTTGAAGATATTGATCACTTATTGGATCAAATGGATCAAGCCAATCTCCCCTGGGGAATCGTGACTAATAAAAGCCAGCGCTTTACCAACCCATTAGTTGAGCTCATGGGCCTTCATGAGAGATCGGCTTCTACTGTCTCTGGCGACACCACGCCACACTCTAAACCACATCCAGAGCCGATCTTGCACGCAGCTAGATTAGCCAATATTGACCCTATAAAATCACTTTATGTTGGCGACGATATTCGAGATGTTATTGCTGGGAAAGCTGCTGGCATGAAAACTGTAGCAGCGGCATATGGATATTGTGGCTGCAAAGAACCACCAGAAGCCTGGGGAGCGGATTACCTCATCAATTCTCCTCTGGAGTTAGTCAACATCATTTTTCCCAATAGGGATTAAAGCAACATTCGCAAGCAATTTAAGGCTAGCGGCTTTAAAATAGAGATTCTTATGCGTGAACTCCGGGGTCGACATGGTTTCGACGTGGATTGCAAAGCATCAAGGGCATACCGAGGACCCGTTATCTCGTAAATCAATGGGAATGTAATAACTGCTAACGACGAACGTTACGCACTAGCCGCTTAATTGCGGTTGCCCCTGAACTGATTCTCTCTTGGGTCAGGTAGCGCAAGCTACATCAGGGTCATATACAAGAGATAAGACTATTTTGTGTCACGAAGAATAGTACGAAAACCAAGTGAATCGTCGGCGAGAAACGTGTCAGTCCGTGTCTAGCTGATTAAATTAAATGATATGACTAAGTATGTAGAACTTGTTGTGGAGGATTTGCGGACGCGGGTTCGATTCCCGCCGACTCCACCATTTTGAAGTCTGTAACAGCCCAACGCCACCCACTATGGTGGCGTTGTAATTTGAGCTCAAACCCTAATTTTTGTATAAATTTGATACTTATAGGCATAAAATATACTATTTAATTTATACTTATAGGCTATAATTTAACTTATTAAGTTATACCTATAGGTATCAATATGAAGAATAAATTTGCCAATTTGCAACTCCATCAAATCAATTCCACCCTTACTAAGTTAAGGGATGCTCGCCCCCCAAGCCCGCCTAGTAATGGGTGGGTTAAGGCTATTCGTGAATCTTTGGGGATGTCTGCATCCGCATTAGCGCGCAAATTAGGCGTTACGCCTGCCAGCATTATTAAGCTAGAAAAAGCCGAGGTTGATGAGAAGATTACCTTGCAAAGCCTACGCAAACTGGCTAACGCACTGGATTGTGAGCTGCAATACGCCCTAATACCGCGTAAATCTTTAGAGGAAATCTTGGAGGATCGCGCAATGGCAGTTGCGCGGGATAAATTGCGTCCTGTTTCTCATTCAATGGGCCTTGAGGATCAGGCAGTTGATCAGTCTTCCAATGAAAAGCAGCTCCAGCTCCTCGCAAAAGAGATTTTGGATGGCCCTAGAAGGAATTTGTGGTGATGCAATTTCAATATCCACCAGGAGCAACTCCGATTGATCCGGATGAGGCTCTTGGCTTAATTCCAAAACATATTCACACTCAAGCAGACCTGAATGCTTGGGAAGAATTAAATATTGTCGAGGGCGCCGCTTGGATTAGCCGTCAGAAGCTAGCTCAGAATTTAAATGAAAGTCTGGTACGCGAATTACATAGGCGCATGTTTAACCAAACATGGCAATGGGCTGGCTCATTCAGAAAAAGCGATAAAAGCATTGGCATTGATTGGGCGCAAATCTCTGTTGCCCTCAGAGATCTTTTAGATGACATCACCTATCAAATAGAACATTGCGTGATGTCTATCGATGAAATCGTAGTCCGCTTTCATCATCGACTAATACTAATTCATTTATTTCCAAACGGTAATGGACGCCATGCCCGCTTAATAGCTGATGCTTTAATAATGAATCTTGGTGGCGAAAGATTTTCTTGGGGTGCTAATACATCAATTGCTACCCCAAGCATTACACGTCAAAACTATCTGTCAGCCCTTCGCACTGCAGACGCAGGCGATATAAAACCACTACTCAGATTTGCAAGAGCGTAATCATTTTTCGCACTCAATTAAATTGATAACTCATGCCTGCTTGAAAATTAAGCGGCGCACCTGGAAAAATACCATCGGGACTTCGGCTGGCAATATATCTTTTATCAAAAAGATTGTTCACCACACCAAATACTTTCCAGGCCTTATTAATGTCGTAGTTAACGCTCCAATTTACTGTGGCAAAAGCTGGTACCTCACCAATAGTGCCAATTGCATTTTGTGCAACGGTATTAGCAGAATCCGCATATTGAGTTGAGACATAGTTCAGCGATAGCAAAGTATTAAACCCATTCTTTTGATAATTAACACCAAAATTGGAAGTTAACTCTGGCGTATACGGAATACGTTTCCCATCTTTACCTAAAGAATTGGTTCCAACAAACCGCGCAACTGGAATATATGTCGCGTTTGTGTTGATGCTCCAACCCCCACCAATCTCATACCCCAGAGATAGTTCAGCTCCCTGATGCAGGCTCTGTCCTCCATTAGCCTTGGACATACCAGAGGCAAGACTTTGATTCACAATTTGGTTGCTGAAATCCATACTGAATACAGCAGAGTCATATGAAAAACCACCAGAACGACCCCTTAATCCAAATTCCATATTGGTAGAACGCTCTGGTGCAAGCTGCTGATCTACTCCTTTGTCATCAATAGCTGTAGCCAATTGCGCAGGTGCAAAGCCTTTATAGATACTGCTGTAGATCTGCGCTTGGGGAATTAATTGCCAAGTAGCACCAATCTGTGGGACAGTTTCTATATTCTTAGCGCTACCACTTTTATTGGTGAGAACATTTGATCGAGTTTGGTTGTAGCTCTCAACACGAACACCTGGAATAATTGCAAAATCTGGCGTGATTAAAAATCGATTTTGAGCATACAGGGCAATCGAGTTAGCCTTATTCTCCTCGTGCAAAGTCAATCGACCTGAGTGAGCTAGAGTTTGAGATGTCTCCACTTGATTTGACTGCGACTCCGTGTGCAATCGAACCCCCAATTCCATCTCATTTGCGATACCAAGGGCTTTATATCCATGAGTCAAACGCGAATCTAAACCTAACATCTGAAACTCTCGATTTCGCCCAGCCTGACAGTCGGCACCTGTGTTGCATGGCTTAAACACAGTTGCATCTTGATTGCGATCCAGAATAGATTGCCTCCAATAATCTCGGTCTAATTTGCTCCAATACAGCAATGTATTGAGCTTGGTGTCTGAATTAATCTCGAGAGAATGGTTAATATCTACCGCGTTTCTCTGAGTAATAAATCGATCATTGGGAGCTGGGTTTATGCCAGAGTTGGCGGCATACTGATTAGGACGAAGCCCAACATAAGAAGTATTGATGTTGTTATCGTAGTGAGTGTATTTAAGACTTAACCACTGATTCTGATCAATTTGTAGACCGCCTTTGACTAATACGTCATACATCTTAAATCCATTATTTTGATACCCATTTGATTCAGATTGAATGAGGTTGATGCCACCAATTGCCCCATTCGCATCAGATTTGCCTCCAGCTTCCAGCTCTGCGAGTCGGTACCCAAAGTTGCCAACTTTGCCAGTCAATTTAATGCCTGATGCAGGTGTTTTACTAAGATAATTAATAACACCGCCAATATTAGAGGGTCCGTACTGCAAGCCAGAGGCACCCTTTAAAACTTCGATGCTACTAATTCGATCGATTGGAGGGCTGTAGTAAGAGGCATTTGAGATAAATAAACTCGGCTGAATTGGGGCACCATCCTCCAAAAGAGGTACCTTGGAGCTACGACTCGGATTTAGACCACGTAATCCGATGTTCGGAATAGATCCAAGACCACCCTCATCCCCTCTGATATTGACACCTGGAACGGTTCTTAAGGCATCCTGAAGTGATGGCGCCTGCAGTATTTCAAGTTGTTTCTCTGAAATAACATCAACTGTGCCAGGAATCTTATGTACCGCACTTTCTTCTCTGCCAACAATATCGATCCTTGGTAATTCTGCATCACGCGCCTTTACAGAACCTGAAAAAATACTTCCATAAAGCAGTGCGATAGATGATATCCAAGCAATCTTATTACGATCGCCAAAAGATCCCCCAATAAACTGATGTTTCATATACAACCTCCAGTGACATTAGTAAAAAATCGCTGGCTATGTGCATATGAAAATGCTGTTGCTGGCTAATAAATTGTTAAAAATTATTTAGTGAGAATAAGCTTCCTTAACTTCGTGATGCGTAGCAGATATCGCTGGCCATCATGAACAATATAAATTTGATTCTGTTTCCCCAGTAGGGCGACACTAGAAATTGTTTTGGGAAGCTCTGACTTGGCTTGCTTTGCCACACTCTCAAAAATAGGCTCTGAAATATTAACCATTCATCAACCTTCTAAGGTGAAACGCACTGGAAAACGAAAACACTCTGCGAGGTCATTATTGATTAATTGGTATGGGGTTAAAAAACGCCATTTTGATAATGCACTTAAGGCGGAGTGATCTAGGTTTCGATAGCCAGAACTTTTTTGAATCTGCGCAGTTTCTACTGCACCGCTAGAGTCTATGCATAGCCTCACTAAAACCTCCCCTTCTTCCCTTAACCGCCTACTGGCGATTGGGTAGTGAGGCTTGGGGCCGTCAATTTTTGTTGGGCGTAAATCACTCATATTACGAATTGCAGCCGTACCACCTAAACTGGGAAGCTTAGGGATGGATTCACTTTCTGTATCGGCTGATTTTTGATTATTGAGCGCTCTAGGGTCAAGAACTACAGCATCATCATGTCTCGCTTGGGTTTTTAACTTGACGCTTTGGTGCAAGTGCACAAATATAGGTCCTGTTGTCGATCCAAAATCTAATACCTCCCTCTTTCGTATATCGAACATGAATGCTCCCAATAAAAGCAAAACATGAATGAAGATGACGAAAAGAACTGCTAAGTAATTTTGATTTTGTGAACTACGGTACAAATTTAAGCCTCGAACAAATCAATCATGCACTACGAGAGATGTGTAACTACGCCACACGCATCTCAATAAGACCTGCTTAAATTTCAGCAGTTGGCATAATTTTATGAATGAAGTAGGCGATTAACAACCATGAGATGAACGAGGATAGAAGCTCTAGGGATATTTTTATCACTTTATCCCTAGACGCCAAAGACTGGTGATCTCTTTAGATCTTGCCATATACAAAGCGTCTGTTTGATCAAATGCTTTTGGATGATGCGGTTTGGTATCCAAGCGTGCAATTACACTCAAACCTGCGGCATCGATCCAGCCCAGCAACTCTTCTCGAGTGCGTAAACCAAGATGCTCAGCTATATCTGAAAGAATTAACCAGCCCTCACCTTCGAGCAAAAGATGTTTTCTTAAGCCACCCAAAAAGCCTTTAAGCATCTGGCTACCAGGGTCATATACCGCATGCTCCAGAGAAGAACTAGGTCTAGCAGGCAACCAAGGTGGATTGCAGACGATGAGTGCAGCCTTACCATCAGGAAATAAATGAGTTTTCTGAATCTTCACTTGATTGCTTAGGCCAAGACGATCAATATTTTCTTTGGCACAAGTAATGGCTCGATCATCTTGATCTGTTGCAATGATGTTTTGAATTTCTCGTATTGCCAACACAACAGACAAAACTCCGGTGCCCACTCCAATATCAAATGCTGTTGAGCTTTCGATAAGCGCTTTAGGTAAAGGTGCTTTTAAGACGAGTTCAATATATTCACCACGAATTGGAGAGAACACACCATAGTGTGGATGAATGCGGATCTCTTCATCATCCCTAACGAGGATAGGAACACCCTTCTTGCGCCACTCATGAGCACTAATAACCCCCAAGAGCTCTCGCAAAGAAATTACGTAAGACTGTGTTTGTGGGCCATATGCCTCCAGACAGGCTTGAGCGACATCTGGCGCACGTCTAAGCGGGATAGAATGATCTGCCTCGATCTGAATCAACAACATTCCCAAAATACGCGCCCGCTGCGATTGAGATAGGCGGTGCAAGTTGAAAAGATCTAAAGGAGTTTTTTCTCTAGTCTCCCCATTTTTAGAACCTTTATTTACTCTTTTCGACTTCTTGGAAGGTTTATCTACCCTTCGTACTAGAGCTTGTAACAACTGCCTAGCATTTTGGAAATCACCTCGATACAAAATGGCTGTACCCTCGCAAGCCAAACGGTAAGCTACATCTGCAGTTAAGGTGTCATCACCAATCTGAATTTTTTGATGGGCCGCTATCCCGTTTTCAGAATGCCATCTTGCGAAGCATTGTTGCCCGCCCTCATTCCAATAAAGCATTAAGAGACCGCAAAACGATTGTTTTGATAATCATCAATAGCTTGCTCGATCTCAGCGCGCGTGTTCATGACAAATGGGCCATATTGCACGATTGGTTCATGCAAAGGCAATGCAGCCAAAACAATGAACCGCGCACCATCGGCACCCGCCTTTGCTTTGAGTTGATCACCTTCATCCAAGACAATTGCAGCTTGCTTGGGTGCAGCTTTCAGGGGGCTGCCAATTTCTAGGGCGCCTTCATAGATATACACAAAGGCATTGAGCTCCTTTGCGAGAGGGTATTCAAAATCGGTATTTGAGGGTAGATGTACATCCAAAAATACAGGTGCAGTACTGATCCCCTGTATTGGCCCTGTGATGGTTTGATTGTCATCCCGATAGGTACCAGCAATGACTTTCACGTAAGTGCCATCCTCAAGTGATACTTTGGGAATATTTTCTTCCTGGATGTCTTGATAACCCGCTGGCTTCATCTTCTCTTTGGCTGGCAAGTTAATCCACAACTGAAATCCCCGCATTGCTCCGCTTACCTGCTGAGGCATCTCCGAGTGAATAATGCCGCGCCCTGCCGTCATCCATTGCACGCCACCAGTCTTCAGATGTCCTTGGTTACCCAAATGATCCTCATGAAGCATATGGCCTTCAAGCATATAGGTTACTGTTTCAAAACCACGATGGGGATGCGGCGGAAAGCCAGCAACATAATCATTGGGATCGTTTGATGAAAACTCATCCAACATCAAGAATGGATCTAATCGAACTTGCTGCTGACCACCAAGGCTGCGACGTAACTTCACTCCCGCACCATCTGAGGTCGCAATGCCAGGAATGACCGTTTGAATATTGCGAATCATGATGCGCCCTTCTTTCGATTATGCAGGTGGATGGTCTTCTGGATTAACATCCAAGGCAATTAAGAAGCGCGAGACCATGTTATATGCGGCAATCACTGTCACCAACTCAACGGTATCCGTGCTGCCCAATGCTTTTTGTATGCGCCTCATTAATTCAGGATCAACCTTGATGTTACGCGTCATCTGAAATGTCAGATCTGCCGCATCATTCTCAAGCTGGGTAAATAGACCCTTTGGAAAGTTTGCTTGCCCAATTAAACGCAATGCCTGAACTTGCTCTTCGGTGCCACCAGCCTTTTTGAAAGGAGGCGCATGATGGAAAAACTCATACTCAGCGCCGTTCAAAACAGCTACACCACACATCGCCAACTCGCGCAGCTTTGGATCCAGCGATAAGTTATTACGAATTTCACCAATGAAATGATTCCAACCTTCGGCAATGGGAACGCTATGCAATAACATGCGATCCAAATTAATAAATTGACCACCGCGTCGCTTACGAATCGCAGCGACTAACTCGGCTGGCTCAGCCAAATCCATTGGCTGATAAGGAATTAATCGTTCTGACATAAATACCTTTGTTGAGTTAACTCTTATTGAGCTGTTTCTTTAATATTGTTTTCAATGACGAACTTGCCCCAAATAGCGATTTGCTTGCCGATGAAGTCGCGCAAAGTTTCTGGGCTACCGCCGACCACTTCAATACCTTGGGCTTTAAATTTTGCAGCCACAGCAGGATTTTTGAGTGCTTTATTCAAGGCTTTATTCATGGCATCAATTACTGCTGGAGGTGTTTTACCTGGAGCTAAAACCGCCCACCAAGCAGGAGCACTAAAGCCAGGGAAGCCACTCTCAGAAATCGTTGGAACATTAGGCAAAGCAGGAGAACGTTTTGCAGTAGTAATCACTAACGGAATAACGCCACCGCTTTCAATATGAGGTTTCACTAAGAACTCTGATCCCACAGCCAGCTCTACTTGACCGCCCAATGCATCCTGCATTAATGGGCCACCACCACGATAAGGGATATGATTCCAATCAAATCCAGCCTGCTTGGCTAGACGCGCCATTGCTAGGTGACCAAGGCTTCCAATACCAATTGAGCCATAACTAAATTTTTTGCCCGCTTTAGATTGATCTACTAACTGCTTAAAGCTAGTAATGCCAGAATTTTTACTTGCCACTAACACCATCGGTGAAGTACCCACCAAAATGACAGGAGCAATATCTTTGATCGTGTCATAGGGAAGCTTGTCTTTCAGACTGGGGTTAACGCCGTGAGTGTCAAAGACCACGGCAAATGTATAGCCATCAGGATCTGAGCGCGTCATGGCAGAAGTACCAATAACACCAGATGCACCACCGATGTTTTCAACGATGACGTTTTGCTTTAATTCTGCTTGCAAAGCAGGTGCCAAAATACGGGCTACTTGATCAACAGAGCCTCCAGGCGGAAATACTGCAATTAAGCGAATGGGTTTTTGTGTAGGCCAAGCACCAGATGGTTGGGCAAAAGCTAAGGTACTGGCGCCCAATGCAAATAATGCCAAGGCCAGCATGTTCTGAAGGGCTTTAAAGCCAAATTGAGCCGTCAGTTTCATGGGTTTGTCTCCTATAGTGAATCAGGAAGATTACCACCCATTGGGGCTATTTGCTCGATAATAGCTAAGTCAGCAAAAGAAACATATGAAACCCATACTCAATATTGCCGCCTATCTATTTGTAAGCCTTGATGCGCTGCCAGAACTGCGCGCAAAAATGCTCGATGAATGTAATGCCCGTGAACTCAAAGGAACGATTTTGCTTACCGGCGAAGGTATCAATATGTTTTTGGCTGGCAAGCCCGATGCACTTCGCGGATTTCTAGATTGGCTTCGCGCTGACCCACGCTTTGCCCCTCTTGAGGCAAAAGAAAGCTGGTCGGATGAGCAGCCTTTTAAGAAAATGCTGATCAAACTCAAAAATGAAATTATTCGCATGAATCACCCCACCATTCAGCCAGAGAAAGGTCGCGCGAATTTCATCTCGCCGAAAAAATTACAAGAATGGCTAGATCGTGGAACGGATGATATTGGTCGGCCTGTAGTCATGATTGATACTCGTAACGCATTTGAAGTCGACTACGGCACATTTAAAAATGCTTTGCATTTCAATATTGAAAAATTTACCGAGTTCCCTGCTGCCATTTCTGCGCACAAAGACGAATTAGCAGATAAAACATTGGTGAGTTTTTGTACTGGTGGAATTCGCTGCGAAAAGTCTGGTCTGTACATGCGAGAAATTGGTATGGAGCACAGCTACCAACTGGAGGGCGGCATTCTGAAGTATTTTGAAGAGGTAGGATCAGCACATTATCAAGGTAGTTGCTTTGTTTTTGACACGCGTGAGGCCCTAGAACCCACTCTTGACTCAATCCCTCTGGAACGTTCTACTCGCAAAAACATCAAAACTAGCTAAAACACCAAAATCAGTCATAAATAGTAAAATAGCCAAGCTTTACAAAAACTATTAAATAACAACTCTAGGCCTGAGACATGTCTAATACCCTCTATCGGCAACAGCCGATTTTTTTATCTTTTTTGTTTGTCGTTTTAGCTTTGTTCGTAAACATCAATGTCCACGCACAAGCGCCAACTTATCCAACCAAACCGATTAAGTTAATTGCCCCAGTTGCTGCGGGTGGCGGACTCGATAATATCGCCCGTGCTGCTGCTGAAAAACTCTCACGTTCAATCGGCCAGCCCGTGATTGTTGAGAATATGGGCGGTGGCGGTGGTGCAATTGCCTCACAAGCTACAGCTAAAGCTCCAGCAGATGGTTATACCTTGATGGTTGCTTACGTAGGCACTCATGGAACAAATCCAGCGGTTCGTCGCCTACCTTACGATGCAATCAAAGACTTCACGCCAATTGGCATGATCGGCGCCACACCAAACGTACTCATCATTAATCCAGAATTGCCAATCAAAAACTTCAAAGAGTTTGTAGATTATGCAAAGAAGAATCCCGCCAAACTCAGTTACGGATCTGCAGGCCCAGGCACCCTAACGCATTTAGGTATGGAGCAACTGAAATTAGCTGCAGGTATTTTTATGGTTCATGTCCCGTATCGGGGTGTAGGTCCCGCCTACACTGATTTATTAGCCGGTCAAACACAAGCTATGCTCCCCACACTGTTTGCTGCTTTACCCTATATCAATACCAACCGTGTTCGCGGACTTGCGGTCACTGGTGCCAAGCGCAGTTCTGCTGCACCCAACATTCCCACTTTTAAAGAGTTGGGATTTAATGGCTTTGATGGTCAGCAATGGTATGGAATCGTAGGCCCCGCAAACTTGCCTCCTGCAGTTGTTGCAAAACTCAATACTGAACTTAATAAAGTTCTTGCTAGCCCAGACTTTTCGGAAAAAATGACAAGTGAAGCCATGACGCTCATGCCAATGACTCCACCTCAGTTTGCCAACTACATAAAAGAAGATATTGCACGCTGGGCAAAAGTCGCCAAAGATCGCAATATTGAAATTGAATAAATCAACAAATACCAATCAACTACCTATATTAATTGCTCATTCACAGGAAATCATATGTCTCATGCTATTGCCGCAGCTGCCGATCTTAATGCGCCACCAGTTACTAAAACGCTCGCTCAGTTTGTTCACTCTCATCCAACCCAAGGCTGGACTCCTGAGGTAGATCATGAGGCACACCGCACATTCTTAAATTGGCTTGGTTGTGCAATTGGCGCGGCAAATCATGAAAGCGTGGAGTCTTCCTTAGCAGCCGTTCGCGAATTCCAGCCCGCCCCTCAAGCCAGCATCTTGGGTCGCAAAGACAAAGTAGACATGGGTGGTGCAGCTTTAATTAACGGCATTAGCTCGCACACTTTTGACTTTGACGATACTCACCTGAAAACAGTAATTCATCCTGCAGGTCCTGTTGCCTCTGCCATCTTGGCGCTTGGTGAACACATTGGTGCAAATGGTCGTCAGATTATCGATTCATTAGTTCTTGGCATTGACGTTGCTTGTCGTGTTGGTAATGCCATGTATCCCGATCACTACCACCGTGGCTGGCACATCACCGGCTCCACTGGCACACTCGGTTCTGCAGCAGCATGCGCTCGCTTAATGGGCTTAGATTTACAAAAGACCACTATGGCATTAGGAATCGCCGCTTCGCAACCCGTAGGAATGCGTGAACAATTTGGCACGATGACAAAACCTTTTCATCCAGGCGGTGCTGCTCGTGCAGGTCAACTTTCTGCTCTACTAGCGAAGCATGGTTTCACAGCAAGCCCTAAAGCGCTTGAGGCAGGTCGTGGCTATATGCAGACTGTTTCAACTAAATGCGACTGGTCAGAGATCGATCGCGAACTAGGTAAATCATTTGAGATTTCACTAAATACCTATAAGCCATTTGCATGCGGCATTGTGATTCACCCTGCGATCGATGCTTGCGCACAATTGCGCGCTCAAGGCGTAAAAGCTGAAGATGTTGAACGCATTGAATTACGTGTTCACCCACTCGTACTAGAGCTTACTGGTAAAAAGACACCGAAGGATGGACTCGAAGGTAAATTTAGTGTCTATCATGGTTGCGCTGTTGGCCTAATCTTTGGTCAAGCAGGCGAAGGCGAATACGCCGATGACATTGTTAATCGCCCGGATGTTGTGGCATTACGCGCTAAAGTTAACGCGACTACAGATACCTCTATCAGCGAAGCATCTGTTGATGTAAAAGCCTTCTTGAAGAACGGTAAAGAAGTTCATATTTTTGTGAAGAATGCAATTGGCTCCCTGGAAAATCCAATGAGCGATGCTAACTTAGAGCAAAAATTCACCAACCTTGCTGAACCTGTCATTGGCAAAGAAAAAACTCGTCAACTCATCTCTGCTTTGTGGAAACTAGGACAAGCTTCCGATCTCAAACAGATCATCAGTCTTTGCACACCAGATTAATTTAGAAAGTATTTATGAGCTCATTGCCTAATATCGTCATTCTTGGAGATTACGAACGCGCATTGCGTCGTTTCTCGAATTGGGAAAAATTAGATAAACAAGCTAAGCTGACTTTTCATCATGAGCCTTTACGTGATGAGGCTCTTTATGAAGTTGTAAAGGATGCTGATGTAATTGCGATTGTTCGTGATCGTGCACCATTTAATGAAGCCATGATCGCACGCCTACCGAAGCTGAAATTTCTGATGTTTACCGGGGAGCGCAATGGTACTCTAGATGCAGCCGCACTAATAGCACGCAATATTCCGATTGCCTGCTCTCCAGGTGGTCCTTCTAAGGACACTACAGCCGAACTCACATGGGCATTGATTTTGGGTGCATCAAAGCGCCTCATTGAACAAAACAAACTGATTGCGTCAGGTGGTTGGCGTGATCAACTTTCAGTTCTTCCGATGCTCGCAGGCGAGCGCTTGGGCATTATGGGCTTGGGCGCTATTGGTAGCCGAGTTGCCCGTGTTGGCGCTGCATTTGGTATGGAGGTTGTAGCCTGGAGTCCTCGCATGACACCAGAACGCGCTGCAGCAGAGAGCGCTAAGTCAGTTAGTCTGGATGAACTACTATCCACATCTAAAGTTGTGTCGATGCACTTAGTGGCGGGACCTGGAACCAAGGGAATTATTAGCGCAGATCAGCTATCCTTAATGCGCCCCGATTCAATATTAGTAAACACCTCTCGTTCAGCCCTCATTAATATGAGTGACTTACAAAAAGCATTGCTTGCAGGTAAGCCAGGTCAGGCCGCAATTGATGTTTTTGATATCGAACCTCTCCCCGAAAAAGATCCGCTACGTAATACTCCAAACCTCTTGGTGACACCACACCTAGGATTTATTGCCGAACCTATTTTTGAGGCTTTTGCTAAAGGTATTACCGAGACACTAGAAGCTTGGCTCGATCAAAAACCTATTCCACATCCTTATAAGCCAAGCTAGAGCCCAAATAAAGTCGAAGTCATTTTGAAAACACTAACGCCTCTTGAGCTGTTTATCAGCTTTAGCAAAATCGGTATGTCTGGTTTTGGAGGGGTCTTACCTTGGGCTAGAAGAACACTTGTAGAGCGTGACAAAATTCTGACTTCGGAAGAATTTAGCGCCATTCTTGGCATCTGCCAAATAGTGCCTGGACCCAATATCGTGAATCTGGCCGTTTGCGTTGGCTCGCGATTTGGAGGCGCGCGTGGAGCGATTGCTAGTGTGCTTGGCCTAACTCTAGGCCCTATTTCAATAGTGATGCTATTAGCAGTTTTATACGAGCACTACAGCTATCTTGAAACCGTCAAAGGATTATTGCGCGGAATTTCTGCTGTGGGTGTTGGTTTGATTGCATCTACTGGATTCAAAATGCTCAAGGATGAGTTTCGTTTTCCAGCAATGCTATTGGTGGTTGCGTTGACGATGATTACTGCCAGTTATTTCCATTTAGGCTTGGGATGGGTGGTGCTCATTTCATCCCCACTTGCATTAGTTCTCGCTTGGAAAAAGGCTGGTCGAGAATGAGTATCTTACTAAGTCTTTTCTTAAAGCTTTCTGCATTCTCCTTGATTGCTTTTGGGGGCGTGAACGCCCTACTGCCAGTACTTCTCAACTTGGCTGTCAATCAAGAACACTGGATCGACTTACAAACATTCTCTGACTACTTTGCGATTGCACAAGCAGCGCCAGGTCCAAACTTCATGACAGTCACTCTATTAGGCTGGCATATTTATGGTGTGATTGGCGCGCTGATTGCAACGCTGGCTATTGCGTGGCCATCATCTATTCTGATCTACTATCTTCAGCGTCTGATTCTAGGAATTCAAAACTCTCACCACAAGAAATCAATTCAGTATGCAGCTGCAGCATTGGCTATTGGCTTGGTACTCTCTTCTGCCTTACAAATTGCTTTGCAAATTAATCAAAGTCTTGCTGCTTATCTCTTGACGCTTGGCACAATTGCCACTACCTTATTCACAAGATGGCATCCTTTATATCTCATTGCGATTGGCGCCCTCCTCGGTATTCTGGGATTTATCTAAAGAAAGTTAATATGAATCTACTAAAACCCATTCAATTATTGGCATCGACACTACTGGGAGTTGCCACACTCACCACTCCAACTGCCTTTGCACAAGCTAACTACCCCAATAAACCAATTAATTTCATCGTACCTTATGGTGCAGGCGGCGGTTCAGATGCGCGCAGTCGTCAAATTGCTCAGAAGATGAGCGTCATTCTCAAGCAACCTATTATTGTCGACAATAAACCAGGTGCGGGCGGCAATATCGGCACTGAATTCATTGCGCGAGCAGCTCCAGATGGCTATACCATTGGTATGGGCAACTTTGCTCCAATGGCTGTTAATAAAACCTTATTTGGCAATCTTCGCTACGACCCAGAAACTGATTTGCTGCCAATCATCTTGATTGAAAAAGGTCCGCTAGTACTAGTTGTAAATCCCAGCTCGCCATACAAAACTGTTAAAGAAATTGTGGACGCCGCTAAAGCCAAACCTGGCGCCTTGACATACTCCTCAGGCGGCATTGGCGGGAGTCATCAGCTGTCTGCCGAGTTATTCAAACAGAGCGCAGGCATTGACATGATCCATGTTCCCTATAAGAGCGGTTCAGCAGGCCTAACCGACCTCATGGCAGGCAATGTCACCATGATGTTCGATCAAATGTATTCTGCGATGCCGAGCATTAAGGGTGATAAGTTACGTGCAATTGCCATCACCAGCAAGAAGCGCTCACCACTACTCCCCAATATTCCTACATTTGCTGAAGCAGGCTATCCAAAAGTAGAAGTCTTAAATTGGCAAGGTTTGATTGCGCCAAAGGGAACGCCTAAGGCTGTGATCGACAAACTCAATGCTGCTGCTAATGAAGCACTCAAAGATCCTCAGTTGAGAGAGCTAATGTTGTCTCAAGGTAATGAAATTGGTGGTGGGACACCAGCAGATTTTGCGACACTCATCAAATCAGAATCTGCGAAGTGGAGCACCGTTGTCAAAACGGCGAATATCAAACCGGAATAAGCAGTTTTTTTGATCAAGGGGGCTAATAAGCCCCCTTTTTTATTTCAAAGCCTGATAGGTCAGAATGCCCAAAAAGGTTAATACCAAGGAGCCGACGAGGTGCAGCATTGCTGTACCCAAAGCCCAGGTAAATTCACCGCGCTGAATAAAACCAACTACTTCCGCAGAAAAGCTAGAAAAGGTTGTCAAGCCACCTAAAAAACCCGTTATGACTAATAGCTTCCACTCGGGCGATAGCTGTGGATTATTGCCAAAGTAAGCAACCGCCAAACCAACTAAATAACCGCCCACCATATTAGAGAGCAAAGTCCCCAAAGGAATAATTGAGGCAGTACCAACAGTCAGAATATTAAATCCCGCTCTGAATAAAGCACCAAAACCCGCTCCAAAAAATATTGCAAGAATAGATAGCCACATAATTTATCTTCGCGTTTTACCGTCGCTAATCTTTATTGAACAGAAAAACCTAACATACTGATGGAGCTCATTTCGATTCCATCTACAAAAATGGATGCGCGCTCATTTTCATGTTGCAATGCCAAGGTATATAAAGCTGGCCAATAATGTTCTGGCGTAGGAATAGAAAGATGTGCTACCTCGCCATACTTCTCCCACTCTATTAATGGCTGATGATGATTAGCATCCATTTGAGCGACAAAGAATTCATTAAAGTCTTTAGCCCACGGATATGGCTGTGCATTATCTTGCCAGTGAATCGTGCGTAGGTTATGCACCACATTGCCACTGGATAGAATCAGAATATTTTCATCGCGCAAAGGCTTGAGTTGCTTGGCCAAATCGTAATGCGCTCGTGCTGAGATTGAGCCATCAAGGCTTAGCTGTACAACGGGTACATCCGCATTGGGGTATAAATATTTAAGTACTGACCAAGCGCCATGATCAATGCCCCACTCATTCTCTTCAAGAACAATCGGAACACTGAGCAACTCTTTGACGCGATCAGCGAGAGCGGGACTTCCTGGCGCGGGATATTGAATATCAAAAAGCGCTTGGGGGAAGCCACCAAAATCATGAATCGTTTTTGGTTTTGCCATTGCGGTAACCCAAGTTCCTCGAGTTACCCAATGCGCAGAAATTACCAAGATGGCATCAGGACGCTTAAGCGATTTTCCTAATGCAGTCCAAGCCGCTGTATAACGGTTGGGCTCAATTGCATACATCGGACTGCCATGGCCAGCAAAAATTGCAGGTTGGCGATGGCTAGTCATTCAGGTTGATTAACCGAATACGTAACCAGTATGAGCAGCTACCAATGCAAACAAAATCGCCAAGCTAGTTGCTGCAGCCAACATCACGATCAAGGTAATGATCTTTTTGTTAACTTCTTCTTTAGATTCGTTATGCCATTCGTTCATGCTAAATCCTCTGTAAACACATTAATAATGAGTGCAATTATCCACTATCGACCGCGACCAGCCTTGCGCATCATGCCTTTTCCGCCACCAAAGCCAGCCTGAGGCCTTCCAGCAGGGCCAGATGGGCCCTTAGGGGCTGGGGGGCGGACCGGAGGCTTGGCAGCAACAGGTTTTGCGGGGGTCTTGGGATCAGATTTCTTATCGTCAGTCACTTTTAGCTCCTATGGATATCATATTGCCATGATTACTGACTATTCTATCCAAGCTATCGCAATTAATGCGATTCCCTTGATTTTTGCTATCACCATCCATGAAGCAGCCCATGGCTATGCTGCCCGTAGATTTGGGGACAACACTGCCTATATGTTGGGGCGGGTTAGTCTCAATCCTGCCAAGCACATTGATCCCGTTGGCACCATCTTGATTCCATTAGCGTTAATTTTGGTGGGCTCCCCCTTTTTGGTTGGCTATGCCAAACCTGTTCCCGTCAATTTTGGTCGTCTACGTAATCCTAGAATCGATTCTATTTGGGTTGCCCTAGCAGGACCAGGCTCCAACTTTATTCAAGCCTTGATTTGGGCGATCTTGTTGATTCTGCTTATTGGCCTAGGGATAGATGAAAAGTTTTTTATTGCCATGGCGCAAGCGGGCATCCTCTGGAATTTAGGTCTACTCGTTTTCAACCTCTTCCCAATACCGCCGCTTGATGGTGGGCGCATTCTTGCTGGCTTATTACCAACAAGGCAGTCGATTGCATTTGGAAAGCTTGAGCCTTGGGGATTCTTTATTGTCTTAGGTCTTGTCTTCACCGGTATTATTGGCGCCCTTTGGATGGATCCTCTAATGGCGTTTTTTAAGGGCGCTATTTATCTGCTTACCTACCCCCTACAAATGCTCTTTTAAGAACATTCAGCAAAACCTAATAATCTGGAGTATGCTGAATTCACATTAAGCGGTCTCGATTCACAACATAACGCATGAGAGGTTCTCCATGAAACTGCACAAACTAGTACTAATAAGCTCAGCCACGATTCTTGCAATAGGTGCTGGCACAGCAATTGCCCAATTTAAAAACTCGGAAGATGCCATCAAATATCGTCAAAGCGTATTTACTGTGATGGCGAATTCCTTTGGAAAAATTAGTGCTGTTGTTAAAGGTGAAGCGCCTTATAACAAAGATGAAGTTGCAAAAAATGCTGCAGTTGTAGCGACACTATCGACTTTGCCATGGCAAGCATTTGGCACCGGCACCGAAGGTGGTAAAGCGCAAGCTGATATTTGGTCTGATAACGCGAAGTTCAAAGCTGCTTCTGAAAAAATGCAACTTGCTGTTGCCAATCTTAATACCGCCGCACAGTCTGGTGATTTGGAAAGCATTAAGAAAGCATTTGCAGCAGCAGGCGCAAGCTGCAAAAACTGCCACGATGATTTCAAGAAAAAATAAAGCGCCTTCTCAACGCGTAATGAAGTAACCCACAGCAACGGCAATCAAGCTTAAGAGCAATAAAGCTAAACCCCGTTGCAAAGCTCCATCCTTGGAACCTTGACCCGAGTCAGAAAGCAAATAACTCGCTTCTTCGCTTGGGTCAATTTCTTTATCGCCCGTAATCATTGGTTTGATTAAGTTTTCACCTTTAAATCTCTTGTAGTACCAAATAGCAATAATATGAATGGTAACTAGCGTGTAAATAATGACTTGGTTGCTCTCATGAATCTCTGATAAAAATGAAGATAACCAACTTGGCACATATTTTGCCAACGGCCCCTGAAACGCGATTTCATCATCTACAAATAATCCAGTGAGCACCTGCACACACAAAATAAATAGCAAGGCAAAAACGGATAAAGCCCCAATCGGGTTGTGCCCCAAAAAACGCGGAGATTTACCTTGAAGATAATCAAGGATTGATTGGCGGTTGGGAATAAAAGAGGCGAAACGCGCATGCCTTGATCCCACGAAACCCCAAATTACTCTAAATATCAACAAAGTCAAAATGCAATACCCAAAGTAGGCATGCAACTCAACCGCATTATCAAATAAATGAATGCTCACCAAGCTTCCAATAATGC
Source organism: Polynucleobacter sp. MWH-UH23A (assembly GCF_040409805.1). Lineage (NCBI taxonomy): Bacteria > Pseudomonadati > Pseudomonadota > Betaproteobacteria > Burkholderiales > Burkholderiaceae > Polynucleobacter > Polynucleobacter sp. MWH-UH23A. The sequence goes on along the minus strand of NZ_CP099572.1, from coordinate 466,342 downwards.
AAGCAACTAGCAACCAGTGAAACAAGCGGATTGGTAAATCCCAAACGCGAATGATTTTCTTCATACCCTAAGGATAAATCAGATAAAACAAGAATTCCCTTAAACTCATGAAAAATGAGTCCAAGCAAAGCCTTTAAAACCCTGCTGATCTATCGTATTGGCGCCACCCTAAGCTATCAAATTACGATGGTGGCAGTTGGATGGCATCTCTATGAAATTACCCATAGCGTGATTTCACTGGGATTGATTAGTCTTGCAGAACTCGTACCCTACTTTGCATTAGCGCTCTACTCGGGTCATGCAGTAGACCACTACTCTCGTAAAGTCATCTCCGCAATCGCTGCGATTATTCACGTGCTCGTCGCATTATTTTTATGCGCCATTGCGTTAGATTGGGTATCTCCACCCGTTCCGCTGATCTATACGGCAGTCGGTTTTATTGGCATTGCTCGAGCATTATTACGTCCCTCATATCAAGCGCTCTTTGGTCAAATCATTCCGCGCGAGCAACTCACAAAATACATGGCATACGGTAATGCCTCCTTCCAAATTTGCGTAGTGGCTGGGCCTGGCTTAGGTGGCCTCATGATTGGCTTTACCAATCTGACATGGACTTATGCTTTGGCAGCTTTTTGTGGACTCGTTAGTCTTTATGGTGTTACTTTGATCAAAGCCCACACAGAAAAATCGGCTCAATCTACGCACTTTCTCAAAAGCTTTATGCAGGGGTTTGATTACGTCAGAAAGCATGAACTCATCCTAAGCACCATGGCACTGGATATGTTCGCAGTACTTTTTGGAGGTGCCGTATCAATTCTTCCCGCTTTTGTGAGTGATGTTCTTCATGCGGGTCCAGAAGTTCTTGGCATTTTACGTGCCGCGCCAGCCGCAGGATCCGTTCTCATGGGGATCTATCTTGCTAGCCGCCCCATCCTAAATGACTCGGGTAAGTATTTGCTGCTATCCGTTGCGGGCTTTGGAATTTCCATTATTGGCTTTGGTTTATCCACCCATTTATGGGTATGCGCATTTTTCTTATTCGCTTCGGGCTGTTGTGACTCCGTTTCTGTAGTGATACGGAGCAGTATTGTGCAATTGACAACTCCAGACAATATGCGCGGTCGCATCAGCGCAATCAATGGAATTTTTATTGGGTCATCAAATGAATTGGGCGCCCTCGAGTCTGGCATTGCAGCTAGCCTCTTAGGCTTAGTGCCCTCTATTATTTTTGGTGGTGTCGCTACGTTAGCAGTGGTATTGATCACCTATAAACTTGCGCCAAATTTGCACAAGTTTCACATTCGCGACATCACTTAATTTTTGGCAATTCTTTCTGAATAATTTTCAGGCCTTCACGTAAGGCGTCTTGATAACGCTCACGTTCCGCTTTAATTGACTCTGAAGTCCAAGAGTAAAAACCTTCGCCAGTCTTCATACCAAACTTACCGCTTTCAACTCGATCGCTTAAGCACTTAGCAATCGTTGCTGAATTATTTAAGGTGGGATAGATCGTCGTGCCACCAGCTGCATGTATTTCAAGGCCAGCATGATCACGCTGCATAGCTGGGCCTGCCGCAATATAACGGAAGCCAAAGCCATAACGAACTGCTTTATCTATATCTTCTGGTGTACAGATTCCAGCATCCACCATAGCAAATGCTTCGCGCGATAAGGCATGTTGCAGCCGATTGGCTAAAAAGCCTGGCAGATCTTTTTTTACAGTCACCGGAACCATGCCGCATGCCGTCATCAAACGGGTGAGGCTATCAGCAACCATGGGCGATGTTTTTGCGCCATAAATAACCTCTACACAAGGAATCAAATGTGCAGGCATAAAAAAATGCAAGCCAATCATGCGGGCTGGAGTTTTTAAACCTTCAGCAATTTGGCTAATTGGAAAGCTCGTACTATTGCTTGCCAATACCGCTTCTGCTTTTGCGTATTTTTCTAATTTTGCAAATAACTCGCGCTTAATATCCAAGCGCTCAGGCACGCATTCAATCACCAAGTCAATATCAGACCAATCCACCTCTTCAAGCGTTCCCGCAACTGACAATAAGTGAATTCGATTCTCGTACCCCAATTCAGTCATAGTGTTGACAAAATAGTCAGGCAATAAAGCACGACGCTCCGTTGTTGGCTCTACCACCTGAACGGCACAGCCACCACGAGCACAAACCGCTGCGACATCGGCGCCCATCGTCCCGCCTCCCACAACAACTACTTTGGTTTCTGCTGGGGTAAATAACATCAATGTTCTCCTAGAGAGGCTCAAGCCTCTTTTTTAAAATTCCTCATACAATAAGCCCATTATTCCAATAAAAAATTGAGACAACCATGATTCCCGTCAATTCGGTGTTACAGGTCGGCCATTTCCCAGAGATTATGCAAGCGGAAATTGATCGACGCTTTAGCCCTACCCGACATCCAGACCCCTCTGCACCACCCCCACCTGGCAACTTTCAAGCGATCCTAGTTCGCTCTAATACCAAACTACCCGAGGCTTTGGTTAAACAAATCCCAACAATTCGACTGGTATCGACATGTGGCGTAGGTTATGACAATCTCCCCTTGGATTACCTGAAGTCAAAAGGCATTAAAGCTACCAATACCCCGGGCGTTCTCAATGATGCGGTATGCGAGCTCGCCATTGGCATGATGCTTAGCCTCATGCGTCGAATTCCTGAATCCCAAGAGCACGTCAAAAGTGGAGCCTGGGCAAAAGGTCTCTTCCAGTTAACCACCACTCTGGCGGGCAAAAGGGTTGGAATTGTGGGTATGGGTCGTATTGGTCAAGACCTTGCAAAACGCCTAGAGCCCTTTAAGGTTGAGATTGCTTACTCTGGCCCCAACTCTAAACCTGTACCGTATACCTATTACCCTGATATTAAAGACTTAGCTAAAGCTTGCGATGTCGTCTTCCTGGCTTGCCCAGCAACACCAGAAACTGACAATCTAGTGAATTCGGCTGTTCTGGAGGCTCTTGGGCCAAGCTCGTACTTAGTTAATATTGCGCGAGGCAGTGTCGTTAATGAGTCTGATCTTTTATATGCACTGCAACATAAAAAGATTGCTGGCGCAGCATTAGATGTCTTTAATAATGAGCCAAATCCAAACCCCGAGTTTCTAAAACTTGATAATGTCCTATTAACACCCCATATCGGTAGTGCCACCTCGGAAACACGGGTAGCAATGACCAAATTAGCAGTAGATAATTTAGAGGCTTTCTTTACACAACAACCACTTCTATCAGAAGTTCATTATTAAAACGGAGTCAGCATGCCCCTTACTTTGCATCCCTCTACATTGCCAGCGGTACTCTCACCAGTACTCACGCCATTTAAGGCTGACGGCAACCCAGATGCCCAAAAATTATTAAAGCAATGCAAATGGCTTGAATCGAATGGTGTTGGCCAAGCAGTGTTTGGCACAAACTCCGAAGCGAATTCCATGTCAGCTCCACAAAAAATGAGCACACTTACAGCACTAGTGGAAGGTGGCTTAAATCCAGCGCATATGATGCCTGGTACTGGCGCTACCTCGATTGACGCTACAGTCAACATGACACGTCATGCAGTAAATCTAAAATGTGCAGGCGTACTTATGTTGCCTCCTTTCTATTACAAAGACGTTACTGACGATGGTCTCTTCGCATATTTTTCTGAAGTGATTCAGAAAGTCGGCAGTGATGCTCTCCAGGTTTATATCTACAACATTCCACCTGTTACCAAAATCAATCTCAGTCTGTCCTTGCTCGAGCGTTTAACTAAAGAGTATCCAAAAACCGTCGTGGGCATGAAAGATAGCTCTGGAGATTGGGCTTATACCGAGTCCGTAATCAAACTATTGGCGCCCTCTGGTTTCCGTGTTTATGCTGGTAGCGAAGTATTCCTGATGCGCACTCTGCGTGCAGGCGGCGTAGGCTGCATCTCCGCAACTGCGAACGTCAATCCACACGCAATCGCCGATTTAGCAGCACATTGGAGAGAGTCTAACGCTGATGAGCGTCAAGCTGACCTCGACAAGGTGCGTAGCGTATTTGCTAAATATCAAATGATTGCTGGCATGAAGACTGCTGTAGCCCATTTCAGCAATGATTCAGAGTGGTTGCGTGTTCGCCCACCACTCATGCAACTTACTTCTGATCAACAAGCCCAGTTGATCAGCGAGTTAAAGAAAATCAATTTCAGTATGCCTGGTCTTTAATTTAGTTCACTATAGTTTTAGGAGACATTAATATGAAATTATTAAAAATCATTGCGCTCTCATTTAGCTTTTTATGGATGAGTGCCCAAGCACAAAATATTTCTATCGCTACCGGTGGAACTGGCGGTGTTTACTACCCAATGGGTGGCGGTTTAGCCTCTGTGCTGTCAAGCAAAGTTCCTGGCATGTCCGCAACAGCGGAAGTAACTGGTGGCTCTGTAGATAACCTCAACCTTATCGGCAGCGGGAAACCATATGTTGGCTTCTCCATGGCAGACGCTGCTAAAGATGCCCAGGTTGGTGAAGGTAAATTTAGCGGTAAGAAGGTTGACCTGAAAACTTTGGTAGTTTTGTATCCAAACTTAATGCACGTAGTAACAGTCGATTCAACTGGCATTAAGTCCATGAAAGACCTCAAAGGCAAGCGCATTAGTACTGGCGCCCCTGGAAGCGCAACAGAAGTAATGGCGTTCCGTCTACTTGAGGCGGCTGGCATAGATAAAGATAAAGATGTAAAGCGCGAGCGCCTTAGCGTAGCCGAGTCTGTAAACGCTGTTAAAGATCGCAAGATTGATGCCTTCTTCTGGGTTGGTGGATTACCGACTGCAGCAGTAACCGATCTTGCTAACACTCCTGGTACCAAAATCGTCATGATTGACACCAATGCTGAAGTGGCTGCCATGAATAAGAAGTACGGCAATCTCTACTTTGAGACCAATATTCCTAAGGCAACTTATAGCGGTATGAGCAAAGATAACAAGGTCGCTGCTGTTGCAAACATCTTAGTAGTCAATGCGAATATGCCAGATGATCAGGCATACAAAATTACCAAAGCTATTTTTGATAACAAACTGGATCTAGTTCGCACTCATCAGGAATATATGAATGTGAACCTTGAAAATCAGAAAGCAAAAGCAACTCCGGTTGACTTTCATCCAGGTGCTCTGAAGTATTACAAAGAAAAGAACGTCAAAGTTAACTAAAAGAGAGACAAGGGGTGAGTTAATCTCGCCCCTTTTAATTTAGAGCGGTACATAAACATACAAAAACTACAAATAATAGGTTGAGACATGAATCAAAACGTCATCGATAATGAGACACAAGAAAAACTAGACGCGTTTATCAAGCAAGAAGAAGGTGACTCTAATGACTACAAAGGTTTATTGGCCAAGTTCATCACCTTGGTTGCGGTCGGCATGTCTCTATTTCACCTATATGCTGCCTACTCCATCGTACCAACCCAGCAATTAAGAGTTATTCACGTTGCACTAGTTCTATTCTTGGTCTTTTTGAGCTTTCCTATCGCGGCTCGCTTCAAAAATCGCTTGATGCCTTGGGATATTGTGTTTGCAATCGGATCTATTGCGATTTCGTATTACATACTCAGTGGTGGCGATGATTTTATGGATCGCAATACTGCACCTAATCCTACAGATGTCTTAATGGGGATTGCTTTAATCTTGCTTATCCTGGAAAGCGTACGTCGTACGAACGGCATGATCCTGGTCACCGTTACCATCCTATTTTTGTTGTATGCACTTTTTGGTAACCACTTACCTGCTCCATGGACCCATAAGGGCTACGATCTTGATCGTTTAGTAGGTTATATGTACATGACGCTAGAGGGTATTTACGGAACGGCTGTGGATGTTTCCGCGACACTGATTATTCTCTTCACTATTTTTGGCGCCTTCCTCCAATTTACTGGTGCAGGCAAATTCTTTATCGACTTCTCATTTGCCGCTATGGGTGGCAAATCCTCGGGGGTTGGCAGAACCATCGTCATGTCCTCATTCTTGCTGGGCGGCCCATCTGGGTCAGGTGTTGCCACTACGGTTACTGTTGGCTCAGTTGCTGCGCCGATGTTAGAGAAAGTCGGTTACGAGAAAAATGCGGCAGGTGGATTGTTGGCTGCAGGTGGATTGGGGGCGATTATTTCACCACCCGTATTAGGTGCCGCTGCATTCTTGATTGCAGACTTCCTCAAGATCTCCTACCTCGATGTTCTCTTGATGGCCACTATTCCGACTATCTTGTTCTATCTAGGTTTATTTGTCATGGTAGAAATTGATGTTCGTAAATATGGGATGAAGAGTATTCATTTCGAGTCTGTTGAAACTGCGTGGCAGTTGACTAAAAAATATTGGTTCCACTTCTTCTCCCTGATTTCTATTGTGGTATTTATGTTGCTGGGCTTCTCTCCAGTGATGGCTGTGTTCTGGGCAACCGTTGTCTCAGCGCTGTCCAGTATGTTGCGTGAAGATACCGCAATCATTCCATGGTCATGGTTTAAGGGAAAAGAGCCATTCATCTCTGGACTCTACAACTCCAATCTCACCAAGGCCTTAGCCTCAGGCTCTACCGGTGTTCTCGCGATTGCAGCAACTTGTGCTGGCGCAGGATTAATTGTTGGAACGGTGACCCTGACTGGACTTGGTCTGAAATTTAGCTCAATCGTGATCCAGTATGCAGGCGGCTCTTTACTTCTCACCACCATCTTTACTGCACTAGTTGTTTGGGTTGTGGGGCTGGCAGTTCCTGTAACCGCCTCTTATATCATCTGCGCAGTGATTGCAGCTCCTGCTCTTATCAATTTAGGTGTGCCTGCATTTGCAGCCCATATGTTTATCTTCTATTACGCAGTATTGTCTGAGGTATCGCCTCCGACCGCGCTCTCTCCATTTGCAGCAGCCGCCATCTGCAAAGGCAATCCTTATAAAACGACCTTACAGACCTGGAAATACGTTGCACCAGCAATCTTGGTGCCGTTTATGTTTGTCTTGGATAAGTCTGGGGTAAGCCTACTTTTGATGGGCTCTACTGACGCTCTAGAAAAAGCGGATTGGTCACAGATTGGCTGGGTCTCATTTACTGCAGTCGTTGGCATTATCTGCCTTGCTGGCGGTCTACAAGGTTGGTTTATTGAAAAGACTAAAGTCTTCGAACGCGTCATTATGGTGGCTTCTGGCGTAGCGCTTGCTTACCCATCGACAGAAGCGGATCTTGTTGGATTTATTGGCTTTGGTTTAATTCTTGTTACTCAAACCATTCGACATATCAGGCTACGACCTAAATCCGCATAAATTGATTACTCAATAAAAACTAAAGCCCGCGACTAAAAAATCGCGGGCTTTTTATTTGGAAATTGAGAGTTTAGATAATTACTTAGAAATCTTCTTCCAAGCATCTTTCCCGGTGTACTTCTTAATTGCCGCTTCATCAAACTCAAAGCCCAATCCAGGCGTTTTATGCAAAATCAAATCGCCATTCTTGAAAGTCAATTGTTTATTAATTAAGCGACGGAAATTGAGCACTTGATCGTCTAAGAAAAACTCCACGAATCGCGCATTTGGAGTTGCAGCCACTAATGGAGCATGCAAATCATGCATCCAATGTGGGCACACAGTAATACCCTTCGCATCCGCATAAGCAGAGATACGACGCCATTCCGTAATACCACCACAAACAGCGGCATCTGATTGCAAAATCGCAGCGCCACCGGCATCAATTAATTCTCGAAAACGCCAACGTCCTGCTTCCATTTCTCCAGTAGCTACATTGATGGTAGTTTGACGAGCTAAAGCAGCATGCAAATCAATTGCATCTGGAGAGAAAGGCTCCTCAATCCAATACGGGTTATAAGCCTCAAATCGTCTGACATACTCCAGCGCCGTTGGCAGATCACGCCAAGCATTATTTGCATCTAGGGTCAGCAAAACATCTTCACCAATCGCTTTACGGGCCGCTTTCACACGAGCCTCCTCTTCAGTCGGGGAGAGTCTTCCTACCTTCATCTTTACCGCTTTAAAGCCCTGCTTTACGTAGGACTCCATTTCTTTTCCAAGTTTTGCAGGAGTTTTTCCATCTAAGTAATAACCGCCGCTGGCATATGCAGGAACACGATCATCCACTACAGACCCTAAGTAATGGTGAAGAGGCAAACCAGCAGCGCGAGCATTTAAGTCCCACAAAGCATTATCCAAAATAGAAATGCCACGCATCACCGCGCCTGCACGCCCTTGCAAAATAGATTCGTTATACATATCCATCCATAAGCCTTCGCTGCGATGGCTGTTTTGACCAATCAATTTTGGGGCTAGAAGCTGTTCAATCGCGATCTTCGCAATATCTCCACCCGCGCTACCGACATAGCAAAAACCAATACCCTCATTGCCATCTTTGCCACGAACCTTAACAATGCAATAGTGGCGCTCAGACACAGTCCGAGTTGAAAATGAGGTGACTTTATCCAGCGGCACGGCTACTGATGCAACCTGGACTGATTCGATGATCGGCATCTAAACTCCTTTTATTGAAAAAATCATTTTAGCCAGTATTGAAATAGTCAGTTTGTGGCAAAGCGGATGAATTTATTGCGCTACAACATAATTCTGAATCTATTGGGCAACATTATTAGATAATGATGGGGTGAACAAAAATGCTTTAGCTCCAACTCGGCTTGTGAAGAGGTTTCAGCGCCCGCTAGCCTGTTTATTACTAGGCCTATCCATGGGCTTTAGCCCCTTGGCGCAATCTCAAACAAACCAGCCCCGCAAAAAAGTGGCCGTTCAAACTACCAAGCAAATTGGGTTTAAGGATAAATCCGCTGGAGTAAATACCAAAAGTTCCAGTATGAGCTTAAATCCTGAGCTCTTTCAACGAAAAAATCCGAACGAACTCATTCTTGATAATGATGCCAACTTAGACTACCGAGTGGTTCAAGGCTGCTTACGACGCAACTTCAATGAAGACAATCTTCCGGCTTCAATTGGGATCGACAACCGTCAATTTTCAGAGTTTTTCAAAAGTCAGACCAAATCATTCTTCGATCGCATGCGTGGAGATTGCATCCCTTACGCTGCCGCTTTTACCACTCGCAATCGCTTTGACTCTCTGAGCATCATGAATGGCCCATTTCAGGATAGCAAGACAGAAGTATGGACCTTCACTCCATCCGCATTTGGCGGGTTTTTGGTTCAACAAGATTTATTAAAGAACGAATCTAAAAACCTTTCTGAAATTCGGGTGCCCCTCAAAGAAGTCTTGTATGACCAGCGTAAATTAGGCGATAAATTGCCAGTTGAATTGGTGTGGGAGCTGAACTCCATCATCAAACAGATTTATCCAGAAGACAATAATTCCTTAGAAAATACAAATAGCGTTGTTCGCTTAATTGTTGATTTTGGCGATCGCCAAAGATGGGCACAGATCTGGGCCGTCGAAATTACCGACCCAATTAATAATGAAATCTTTTCCAGCGCATTTTGGGTAAGTCGCAATGATATTCCGGGGGCATTTTTTACTGGCAACGGCGAAGCGCTAGAGCGCTCATTTTGGACCAACCCATTGAGCTATCGACGCATTTCTCGTGGCGTAGGCATGGTTCGGTCAGGAGGCGCAAAGCGATCAAAAGCCAATACTGCTGTCACCAAGCCAGCCCAAGCAACCCAAACAAAACAACGCTATCGGGCACATATGGGTATTGACTACGCCGCCCCCATTGGAACACCGGTATTTAGTGTTGCTGATGGCAAAGTGGTGCATCTAGGATATAGCGGTGCTTTTGGCAATCTCATTGTTTTAGAGCATCCTGGTGGCTATCACACGTACTATGCGCACCTAAGTAACTACAACAATGAACTGGAATTAGGAAACGAAGTGAGAAGGGGTTTTGAAATTGGTTACGTTGGCTCAACTGGCAGATCAACAGGGCCTCACCTTCACTTTGAACTTAGAAAAGATGGCATCTATGTTGACCCCTACGCCTCCAAAACTCAACTAGATTTATGGTCGATGCGTGATAACGAAAGTGGTCAGCTAACAAGAGAAATTTTACTGTTAGGAAGCCCGATTACACGCTAATCGATCGTTATCAGACGATATTGAAAGATCAAATAAATAAAGGGGTTCAAATGAACCCCTTTATTTTTAGTCCTTTAGAGAGGGCTGGCTAATTAACCTAATACCAATACTGGTAACTTAGAGTGTACGATTACTTCATGCGTTTCACTTCCCAGCAAGATGCCTTTGATGCCGGTACGCTTATGCGAGGCCATCACAATCACATCGGCCTTCGCCTTCTTGGCACCATCCAAAATACCTTCGGAAAGATTGGTATTGGAAATATGCAAAGTCTTTGCTTTAATGCTAGACCCTAGAGCCGTTGCAGCTTTTTTAAAGACATCTTTGGCATAGGCTTCGCAAACCTTCTTATGCTCTTTGGCGGAAATTCCATAACCCATTGTGCTATCGGAATAGACCAAAGGTGGAAGGGGATCAGAAACATAAACCAAAGTCACGGCTGCGCCGTCCGCCTTAGCAAGTTCAGCCACCTTTTTGAGTGACTTTTTGCTGATATCCGAACCGTCTACCGGTACTAATAAATGCTTAAACATACCAATCTCCTTTAAATTAACTACCAATCTACTCTTTCCATCATAATGCTTATTATTCGCCTATAAAAGATCAAAAGGTAAATTAATTGCTCAAATATTTTGGGATCTACCTATCATTTCTAGTCTGCCTACTAACGGTCGATTTAGTCTGGCTCTTAGGGATCGCAAAAAACCTATATCGCAATGAAATGGGTGATTTGATGGCTAGCGAACCCAAGCTCATAGCCGCACTGGCCTTCTATTTGATTTATGCCTTTGGGGTCTGTATTTTTGTCATAGGCCCAGCTCTATCAAAACAGTCATGTACTGATGCCCTAATATACGGAGCCCTCTTCGGCTTGTTCTGCTACATGACCTATGACCTCACTAATCTGGCTGTAATTCGAAATTTTCCAACTAAGCTAGCATTCATTGATATTGCTTGGGGATCTTTTGTGACGGCCCTATGTTCTGGCGTAGCCTATTGGGTAGGCAATCGATTCTCCTAAAACCATGTTCTTTTTTCACCCAAAAATTCTGGACTCTTTTCAAGGCTACAACCGTAGCCTTTTGACTAAGGATGTATTAGCAGGCATTACGGTTGGCATTGTTGCCCTACCCTTAGCAATGGCATTCGCGATAGCAAGTGGCCTCAAACCAGAAGCAGGCATCTTTACCGCCATTGTTGCTGGCGGACTCATCTCTCTTCTAGGTGGTAGCCGTGTCCAAATCGGTGGACCAGCTGGCGCATTTATTGTGATTGTGTATGGAATTGTGGAGCGTTATGGCATTCCGAACTTGTTACTTGCCACCGCAATGTCAGGAGTGATGCTATTTCTCATGGGGGTTTTTAGGTTAGGTAATTTGGTGCGCTTCATTCCCATCGCTGTCATCATTGGCTTTACCAACAGTATCGCCTGTTTGATTGGTATTTCTCAAATCAAAGATTTTTTTGGTCTCACAGTTGAGAAAATGCCCGCTCAATTTTTCCCTATGGTACAGGCGCTTTATGCGGCTGCAGATACCTTCAACATCGTTGCTCTGGGTCTTGCTAGCGCGAGTTTGATCATTATCGTAATCTGGAAACTCATTCAGAAAAAATTAGGATGGCTTGGCCATCTTCCTGGAACGGTAGTAGCAATGGCAATCGCTACAACTGTTACCGGCTTATTCAACTTACCAGTAGATACGATTGGCAGTCGCTTTGGCGGCATTCCATCCAGCTTACCGCATTTTGAATGGATTCCAATTAGTTGGAGTACAGCGCAGTACATGGTCACACCTGCATTGACCCTAGCTCTACTCGGTGCAATTGAATCCCTGCTTTGTGCGCGCGTTGCAGATGGATTGATTCATGATCGTCATAACTCCAACCAAGAACTGATGGCACAAGGTGTAGCTAATTTGTTCAGCCCATTTTTTGGCGGCATGCCAGCAACCGGTACGATTGCTCGAACAGTCACTAATATTGAAAGTGGCGGAAGAACGCCAATCTCTGGAATAGTTCACGCAAGTACCCTACTAGTCGTGGTGCTGTTTGCCGCCCCATTAGCAAAAGATATACCCTTAGCAAGCTTGGCAGCCATTCTGATGTACGTCGCATGGAATATGGGTGAGTGGCGAAAATTTATTGATCTCAAGCAATTTCGTTTACCCTATCGCCTCACGATTCTGAGTGTGTTCATACTCACAATTATTCTAGACCTTACGGTTGCAGTTCAAGTGGGGTTGCTCTTTGCTTTTATTACTTTCATCTATCGCATATCCAGTCTCTCACGATGCGAACCAGCTGATATTCAACACTATCCGGCACTAGAAAATCATCAAGGCCGAATTGATGCCTATCGTATTTATGGTGCAATCTTTTTTGGTGCAGTAAAACTGCTCGAGAAGATTGAGCAAAACCTACCATCGCAAATTTTGCTTTTAGATTTAAAGAACGTTATTTACATCGATACTTCTGGAATGGAAGCTATTACGGAGCTTTCGCATTTATGCAAAATTCGGAATATTAAACTCATCATCTGTGGTCTTGATCATCAACCTTATGAAATGGCACAACGTAGCGGCTACCTACAGACCCTAGAATTAGATTGCTTACATCCCGACCTTGCGTCTGGAATTGCTGCAGTAACACACTCCTAATTACCAAGACTCTTGAATCCAGATAACCCTAGATGTGATGAAGGATGATTATTTTTTCCAGCGAGCCATGGCAGCTTCATCTGTGACCCTAGCGTCTACCCAACGACCGCCATCAGGAGTTTCTTCTTTTTTCCAGAATGGGGCAGCGGTTTTTAGGTAATCCATGATGAACTCACAGGCGGCAAACGCTTCACCTCTGTGTGCGCTAGTGACAGCAACCAAAACGATTTGATCTTCAGGTAGTAATGGACCTACTCGATGAATGATTAAAGCTTCATAGATATTCCAGCGAGATTTAGCCTGCGCAACAATTTCCTCAAGGGCTTTTTCAGTCATGCCAGGGTAATGCTCCAGGGTCATTTCCCTGACTTGACTACCATCATTCAAATCACGCACAGTACCTAGAAAAGTAACAACTGCTCCGACTCTGGGATCACCTTTTCGAAGTGCTGCGATCTCTGAACTGACATCAAAGTCTTTCTCTTGAATACGGATCAATGACTGAGTCATATTAGCCCCCAGTTACTGGCGGAAAAAATGCCACCTCAGCACCGTCGATCAAAGCAGTATTAGCATCAACCATGGTTTGATTCAGGGCGCAGCGCAGTGACTTACCCTCTGCCAAAGCTTCAGCCCAAACCCCACCGCGCGCAATTAAATGCGCACGAAGTTGAGATACCGTTTTTACCTCTTCCGACACCTCAATAGTCTCTTGCGATGCGCCCAAGGTTTCTCGTAAAGAAGCAAAAAAGCGTAATTCGAGTTTCATGAGTTAATCGTAAACCGATTATTTGAGAAGCGCATCAAAAGGGATGTATTTCACTAGATCGCCTTTATGAATTGCCTGCCCTGGAGGGCAATCTACTAGCCCATCACCCCAAGATGCGCTGGTGAGGACTCCAGAACTTTGATTTGGGAATATATCAAGTCCACCCCGCTCATTCATTTTGACGCGTAAGAATTCATTACGACGATCCGCCTTTAACCAATCAAAATCAGCACGTACAAAGTAGGAAGGTGTCGCAGTGATGTCACGGCCTTGCAATTTCAAAATAAACGGTCTGACGAATAATAAGAAAGTAACAAAACTGGATACTGGATTACCAGGCAATCCAATAAACCATGCTTCATCATCACCCTGATCTGACTTACGAACGGCGCCAAAAGCCAAAGGCTTGCCAGGTTTAATTGCAATCTGCCACAGATCCAATCTACCCTCAGCAGTCACTGCAGGCTTAATATGATCTTCCTCACCAACCGAGACTCCACCAGAGGTAATGATGAGATCATGATCCTTACCTGCGCAACGCAAAGCCTCTCGAGTCGCATCCAAACGATCGGGAACAATACCTAAATCACTTGCATCGCAACCCAAAGAACGAAGGCAAGCCAATAAAGTGTCGCGATTAGAGTTGTAAATACCTCCAGGTTTTAAAGGCTCACCAGGAAGCGCTAACTCATCACCGGTAAAGAATGCAGCAACTTTCACACGTCGCTTTACATTCAAATGGGTTAGACCTGCTGAAGCAGCCACCCCTAATTCTTGTGGTCGCAAAAAAATACCGGCAGTCAACGCTGTTTTTCCAGTGCTCAGATCTTCTCCGCGCCGACGTATCCACTGTCCAGCCGCAGGAACCGCATTAACCAGCACTTGATCATTCGATCCCTCAGGAATAGCACAATCTTCTTGCATGACTACCGCATCAGCACCAGGAGGAATTGGAGCACCAGTAAATATACGCGCAGCAGTTCCCGGTTCTAGCTGGGTGCCTACCGAACCTGCTGGTATGCGTTGCGCTACTCGCAACACCTGACCAGAACTAGCAGTATCAGCAGTGCGAACCGCGTATCCATCCATCGAAGTGTTATCTAAAGGAGGGACATCCACTAGAGACTGAACGTTTTCAGCGAGAATACGACCCAATGCAGCTTGCACTGGAACATTTTCATGTTCATGAACAGGATTTGCGTGTGAGAGCAAATGGTCTAAGGCCTGCTGCGCAGTCAACATCGGTAGCTTAGTCATAACAATACTGATTACTGGCTTATCTCTGATTAGTTAATTGAGATGCGTAGCAATAAAATCTTTCACTTGATTTACATCAGCATCAATATTGACTACGCGTTGCGGCTTAGACTTAATATCCTGGAATGCTGGAGGGCACTCAGCCGGACGACCCAAAGCCTCTTGAATAGTTTCTTCAAACTTAATTGGCAAGGCAGTCTCTAAAACAATCATTGGCACACCAGTTTGCAAATGCTCACGCGCTACCTTCACTCCATCGGCCGTATGTGTGTCAATCATGATGCCGTATTTCTTTTCGACATCACGGATGGTTTCCAGACGATTGGCATGGGTGCTGCGTCCAGACTGAAAGCCATACTGATCTAGCTCTTTAAAGACCGCTTCTTTGGAGATATCAAAGCCACCTACCTCATCAACTTGCTTGAACATACTTGCAGTCGCTTTTCCATCTCGACCCATAAAGTCAAAAACAAAACGCTCAAAGTTGCTTGCCTTAGAAATATCCATCGAAGGGCTTGATGTATGCAAAGTTTCCGCAGACTTGCGAGCACGATAAACACCAGTACGGAAGAACTCATCTAGCACATCATTTTCATTGGTTGCCACAACTAGATGCTCAATTGGTAAGCCCATCATGCGAGCGATATGCCCAGCACAGACATTACCAAAATTGCCTGACGGAACAGTAAACGATACTTTTTCAGAACTCGATTTAGTTGCTAATAAGTAGCCTTGGAAGTAGTAAACCACTTGAGCCACAACGCGGCCCCAGTTAATCGAGTTCACAGTACCGATTTGGTTCTTCGCTTTAAAAGCGTGATCATTACTAACCGCCTTAACAATATCCTGACAATCGTCAAAAACGCCGGCCACCGCCAAGTTAAAAATGTTCGGGTCTTGCAGGGAATACATTTGTGCAGACTGAAATGCACTCATCTTGCCGCGTGGCGACAACATGAATACTTTGACACCTTCTTTACCACGCATGGCGTATTCCGCAGCACTACCGGTATCCCCAGAGGTGGCACCCAAAATGTTGAGCTGTTGACCAGCGCGTTTAAGGGCATATTCAAACAAGTTGCCCAACAACTGCATAGCCATATCTTTAAAGGCTAAAGTTGGGCCATTAGAAAGACTTAATAAACCGATGCGTGTTCCATGCTCCTCACCCAACCAATGTAATGGTGTGATGTCTTTCGCATTATCTTGTGGACGACCATTGCAATAGACTTGCTCTGTGTAGGTCTTACGCAATAAAGCACGTAAGTCAGCCTCAGGAATGTCATCGCAATACAAGCTCAGAATTTCATAGGCTAGATCAGCGTATGCCAGTCCACGCCAAGAATCTAATTGAGCAGGAGTAATTTGTGGGTACTGAGTTGGAAGATATAAACCACCATCTGGCGCCAATCCACCGAGCAGAATTTCTAAAAAAGATTGTTGTGGACTATTGCCACGAGTGGACTGGTAACGCATGTATTTGCTTAGTTTTGCTATGTTTGCTTATTGTTTCTCAAGACAGATTTTCTAAACGGATTTTTACTACTTCTCCTGCAACTGTTTTGAGATCTTGAATCTCTTTAATTGCCGCAAGCATATTTTTTTCTTTAGTCTCGTGAGTCAATGCAACCAAATCAGTTTGGCTCTCGCCCTCATCCGCCTCTTTCTGCAAGAGTGCATCTATAGATACACCATGTGAAGCCAGGATTTTAGTAATGTCTGCAAGCACACCTGCTTGATCAGCTACACGCATACGCAAGTAGTAACTGGTTGTAATTTCGCCAATCGGCAAAACAGGGGTGTTTTGAACGGCATCTGGTTGGAAAGCCAAATATGGCACGCGATGCTCTGCATCTGCGCTGAGCAAACGAGTGATATCCACTAAGTCGGCAATCACTGCGGAGGCGGTTGGCTCTGACCCAGCGCCTTTGCCATAGTACAGAGTAGTACCCACTGCATCGCCAAATACTTGAACCGCATTCATTGCGCCCTCTACATTTGCGATCAAGCGCTTTGCTGGGATTAATGTTGGATGCACGCGCAACTCAACGCCACCAGGTGTCTTCTTAGCGATACCGAGCAATTTGATGCGATAGCCTAATTGCTCTGCATAACGAATATCAATTGCAGCTAACTTAGTGATACCTTCAATGTGCGCTTTTTCAAACTGCATCGGAATACCGAATGCGATTGCGCTCATGATGGTTGCTTTATGAGCTGCATCCACCCCTTCAATATCAAAAGTCGGATCAGCCTCTGCGTAACCTAAACGTTGCGCCTCTTTCAATACGGTTTCAAAGTCTAGGCCTTTGTCACGCATTTCAGAAAGAATGAAATTCGTGGTGCCATTGATGATGCCGGCAATCCATTCGATGCGATTAGCAGTTAAGCCTTCACGCAAAGCCTTGATGATCGGAATGCCGCCAGCAACGGCGGCCTCGAAAGCCACCATAACGCCTTTTGCATGCGCAGCCTTGAAAATCTCATTACCATGAACAGCGATCAAGGCTTTATTTGCAGTAACCACATGCTTACCAGCAGCGATTGCCTCTAGCACTAGGTCTTTAGCAATGCCATAGCCACCGATTAACTCGACAACGATATCAATCTCAGGGTTATTGATCACCGCACGAGCGTCATTCACTACCTGCGCGCGATCTTTAACGATCTCTTTAGCGCGATCGACATTGAGATCAGCAACGGTATTAATCCGAATACCACGACCTGCGCGGCGAGTAATTTCATCTTGGTTACGGTCGAGAACAGTGAATACGCCACCACCAACGGTGCCAATGCCTAATAGACCTACTTGAATCGGTTTCATGATGCCTTTGCTGCGGTTGAAGAAGCCTTACGGCCATGCTTATTACGATAACGTTCGAGAAAACGCGCAAGACGTCCAATAGCCTCTTTTAGTACATCTTCATGAGGCAAGAACACTACGCGAAAATGATCAGGCTTGCCCCAGTTAAAACCAGAGCCCTGCACTAACAATACTTTTTCTTCTTTCAAAAGATCAGCAACAAACTGTTGATCATCTTCAATTGGATAAACCTCAGGATCTAACTTTGGAAATAAATACAATGCGGATTTTGGTTTCACACATGAAACACCAGGAATATCGGTAATCAGCTTCCAAGCAAGATCGCGTTGCTTAGCTAAGCGACCACCTTCACCGACCAAATCATTAATGCTTTGATATCCACCTAAAGCTGTTTGAATAGCGTATTGACCTGGAACGTTTGCGCAGAGACGCATTGAAGCCAACATATTGAGACCTTCAATATAGTCGCGTACCATCTCTTTATCCCCTGAAACCACCATCCAGCCAGCACGATAGCCACATGAACGGTAATTCTTGGAAAGACCATTAAAGGTAATGATGACAACGTCGGTAGACAAGGAAGCTAAAGAAATATGCTTCTCTCCGTCGTACAACATCTTGTCGTAGATCTCATCAGCAAACAAAATCAAACCATGTTCACGTGCAATTTGTGTGAGCTCAAGTAATACCTCTTTCGAATAAATTGCACCCGTTGGATTATTCGGGTTAATCACCACAATTGCTTTTGTCTTTGGTGTAATTTTTTTACGCAGATCATTTAGATCTGGCGCCCAATCCTTTGACTCATCACAAAGATAGTGAACGGGGGTGCCACTAGATAAACTCACAGCTGCGGTCCACAAAGGATAATCTGGGGTAGGCACTAAAACTTCGTCACCATCATTGAGCAATGCGTTCATCGAGAGCACAATCAATTCAGATACGCCATTACCGGTATAAACGTCGTCTAGATTGACGCCCTGAATACCTTTTTCTTGGCAATACTGCATGATGGCTTTACGGGCAGCAAAAATACCCTTGGAATCGGAGTAAGCGGAGGCATTACTCAAATTACGAATCATGTCCAACTGAATCTCTTCAGGGGGATCAAAACCAAAAACACCCACATTTCCGATGTTTAATTTGATGATTTTGTGACCCTCTTCCTCCATGCGCTGAGCAAGCTCAAGCACAGGCCCACGAATGTCATAACAGACGTTATCGAGTTTTTGGGACTTTAGGATGGGTTTCACAATAAATTAAAGGGTAAGTTCTTGAAATCTTGGAAAAAACAGCTAGCTATAATCCTCATAATTATGACAGAGAGTGCACTTGAAGCTTCAATCTGACCCCCATTCTGGAGCCAATACGATTACTGGCTATGGCGATGGCTATGTGGAGATCAACCAAACTCCATACAAGCACAGCGTCCTATTGAGCTCGGATGGCGCCACCCAAGAATGGCCAGCAAAGTCCTTTAGCGACCTAGAGGCTAGCCACTTCAATCAAATGGTCAATTTGAAGCCAGAATTGATTCTGATTGGAACGGGCAGTCGCCAGCAATTTCCGAAGCCTGAGCTCCTTAAAGGTCTGATTTCAGCAAAAATTGGCTTTGAAATCATGGACTCACAAGCAGCCTGCCGTACCTACAACATCCTGGTTGGCGAAGGCCGAAAGGTCGTTTTGGCCTTAATTGTGGAACCCACCTAATGCAATTTGGCCAAGTTCGGCAGTCATCCGCCCTCCATCCTGGCAAGATTTTGCTGTTATTGCTTATCTATGCAGCTCTCTGGTTTGGAACCCTCAACTACCGCCATCTCATTCCCTCAGACGAGGGTCGTTATGCAGAAATGGCCCGAGAAATGCTCGTCACAGGTGATTGGGTTACCCCTCGCTATAACGGCTACAAGTATTTTGAAAAGCCACCACTACAAATATGGGCGACTGCTGCCACATTTCAATTATTTGGCGTTGGCGATTGGCAAGCTAGACTCTGGACTGCGCTCACAGGCTTTTTAACCATTCTTGCAATTGGATTTACTGGCGCAAAAATTTATAACGCTAGAGCGGGATGGTTGGCGGCTGTTGTTTTAGCTTCGAGTCCCATGTGGGTCATTAGCGGACACTTCAATTCTTTAGATATGGGTTTGTCTGCATTCTTGGTTGCCGCACTATGCAGCCTCTTGATTGCGCAAACTTCACAAACTCAATCGAGCCGTCGCAATTGGATGTGGGCATGCTGGATCTTCATGGCGCTAGCAACCCTTTCAAAAGGCGTGATAGGTGCAGCAATACCTGCAATGGTTTTTGTTATCTATTCGATTAGCGCATGGGATTGGAAGATCTGGAAACGCTTACGCTTATTCAGCGGACTTATTTTATTTTTAGTGATCACTGCTCCGTGGTTTGTTTTGGTGGCACAACGTAATCCAGAGTTCTTGGAGTTTTTCTTTATTCATGAGCACCTACAACGCTTCACTCAAGATGCTCATAGCAGAACGGGGCCCATTTATTATTTTGTACCGCTGTTATTGATTGGATTACTGCCTTGGCTAGCCCAACTCCCTGGCTCTATTGCGCAAGCATGGCAAGAGCGCTCAAGAACTTTCTCTTCTGGATGGTTACTTAGCTGCTGGTTTATCGTGATATTTGCATTTTTCAGCATTTCACAGTCAAAACTGCCAGGCTACATCATCCCCATTTTTCCGGCTCTTGCATTATTAATTGGAAATCGCCTCGATCATTTACTTGGCCACACCAACTCCCTACCTTTTTCATGGAAGTTGCAGACAATTAGTTTTGCATTGTTGGCTGCTATTGGATTTTTCTTCTTATCTGAAATCGGCAAGCAAGCTAGGCCCGATGAAATTGAAGCCTATGCCCAATATGTGTATTGGATTATTGCCGCACTAATTACCTTGCTTGCATTTAGTCTTTATGCAAGCTTCCAATCTAAACGAAACGGCATTAATAGCATTGTGATTTTTGCGTGGGGCTTTTTCTTATGCGCCATTATTGCCGGCACTGGACATGAAACCCTAGGTCGGGGAGTGTCTGGTATTGATCTTGCCAATCGAGTAAAAGGCAGTATTCCTGCGAATGTGAATTTCTACTCCGTACGCTTACTAGATCACACGGTGCCATTCTATTTAGGCAGAACAATGATCATGGTTGAAGACCCTGATGAATTACGATTTGGCGTTGATCAACAGCCAGAATTATGGATGCCCACATTAAATGATTTCATTATTCGCTGGGAAGAAGATCCAAGCGCTTATGCGATCATGGTGCCTGAGGTGTTTATTGAGCTGCAAGGACTAAACCTGCCAATGCAAGAAGTGGGGCGGGATTCACGCAGAGTGATTGTGAAGCACCCAGATGACTCAAGCTCAACACGGTAAGATAGAGCATCATGTCAAACACCAGTCCAGAATTTATTCCTTTTACGCGCCCAAGCTTTAATCAGGAAACGATTGATGCGGTTGCTGAAGTCTTGCGCTCTGGCTGGGTAACCTCAGGACCCAAGCTCGCTGAATTTGAATCCACTCTCAGCGAATACTTTGGTGGACGTCCTGTACGTTGCTTTGCCAATGGCACTGCGACGATGAAAATCGCTCTGCAAGTTGCCGGTATTGGTGTCGGCGATGAAGTCATTACTACGCCGATTTCTTGGGTTGCCACTTCTAATGTGATTTTGAGCGTTGGTGCGAAACCCGTTTTTGTGGATATCGATCCCGTAACACGTAATATTGATCTTGATAAAGTAGCTGGCGCCATTACAAGTAAAACCAAAGCCATTATGCCGGTCTATCTTGCGGGGCTACCAGTTAATATGGATAAGCTCTACTCACTAGCCAAACAACATCAATTACGCGTTATTGAAGATGCTGCACAAGCTTTTGGCTCTCAATGGCAAGGCAAAAAGATTGGTAGCTTTGGTGACCTGGTGAGCTTTAGTTTTCAGGCCAATAAAAATCTCACCACCATTGAAGGCGGTTGCCTTGTTTTAAACAATGGTGACGAAGCAAAGCTTGCTGAGAAATTTCGCCTACAAGGGCTTACACGCCAAGGCATGGACGGCATGGATGTGGATGTCTTGGGTGGCAAAGATAATTTAACGGATGTGAATGCTGTAATTGGCCTGCATCAGCTAAAACAATTACCCGCATATCAAACCAGACGGACTGCATTAGCTCGTCAGTATTTCGATAGCATTCGTGCAGAAATTAAATCTACCAGTCTTGACCTCCAACTAGAGCTACCAGTCGAAAACTTTACTGAAAGCAATTGGCATATGTTTCAAGTGGTACTTCCATTGGAGCAGCTGAATTGTGATCGCGCACAAGTAATGACCGAGTTAAAAGAACTCGGAATTGGCACTGGAGTTCACTACCCCGCCATCAGCGGTTTCACTCTATACAAAAATCTGGGCTACCAAACCAGCACTACGCCGGTTGCAGAACGCATTGGTAAATCTATTTTGACCCTGCCGCTATTTCCAGGCATGAAAGACCAAGATATAGCTCGTATTGCGAGTGGTCTTATTGGAATTCTTCAGAAACACTACAAAAAATAGCTATATTGGGTGTAATTCCCAGAATCAGGCAAAATTGTGGCATGACTGCAAATTTAGTTGCCAACCCAAAGCTGAGCATTGTCATCCCCGTATACAACGAGGAAGATGGCCTCCAAGCATTATTTGATCGACTCTATCCTGCATTAGATAAGGTTTCCGCTAAGCGCAATATCCCCTATGAGATTGTGTTTGTTAACGATGGCAGCAAAGATCGCTCCGCTGGCATATTAGCCAAACAAGTTGAGTTGCGACCTGATGTCACACGAGCCGTTTTATTCCATAGTAATTTTGGTCAGCATATGGCCATCATGGCTGGTTTTGAATACGCGAAAGGTGAATACATCATCACCTTAGATGCAGACCTACAAAATCCCCCTGAAGAAATTGATGCTCTCGCTGAGAAGTTGATTGATGGACATGATTATGTTGGCACCATTCGTGCTGAGCGTCGCGATAGTTTCTTTAGAAAATTTGCTTCACGCGCTATGAACCGTTTGCGTGAAAACATCACTCGTATCACCATGACCGACCAAGGATGCATGTTGCGTGGCTATAGCCGTCGCATTGTTGATCTTGTGCGTCAATGTGATGAAAGCAATACGTTTATTCCTGCACTGGCTTATACCTTTGCAGCAAACCCCGTTGAAATTACCGTCAAACACGAGGAGCGTTTTGCAGGTGAATCTAAATATAGCTTGTATCAACTGATCCGTTTGAACTTTGACTTAGTGACTGGGTTCTCGATCATGCCTTTGCAGATCTTCTCGATCCTGGGCATGCTGCTCTCCCTTGCTGCTGGCAGCCTATTTGCTTACCTCTTAGTACGTCGCTTTGTATTAGGCGCTGAGGTAGAGGGCGTCTTTACTCTCTTCGCACTCACATTCTTCTTAATTGGCGTCATGCTTTTTGGCCTAGGCTTACTGGGCGAATATATCGGCCGCATCTACCAACAAATCCGTAATCGCCCTCGTTATGTGGTGCAAACGGTTTTAGAGAAAAAATAATTGCGCGCAGTTGTCTTTGCATACCACGATGTTGGCGTTAATTGCCTAAATGAGCTAATTAAAGCTGGTATCAAAATTGATCTTGTTGTCACACATCAAGACGATCCCAATGAAAATGTTTGGTTTGGAAGTGTAGCCAAGCTCTGCCAAGAAAACAGTATTGCGTACATCACACCAAGCGCAAGTGAACTAGTCGACCTCGTTCCGCAGCTCCAAGCAATTGCTCCTGATTACATTTTTTCTTTTTACTATCGCCATATGATTCCTGCGCAGATTCTGGCATGCGCCAAAATTGCGGCACTCAATATGCACGGATCATTACTACCTAAATATCGTGGACGTGCTCCAGTCAATTGGGCGATTCTCCATGGGGAAACTGAAACGGGCGCTACCTTGCATATCATGGAAGAAAAACCAGATGCGGGTGATATTGTTGGTCAATCAGCAGTGAGCATTGGCCCCGATGAAAATGCTACTGATGTTTTTGCCAAAGTGAGCAAGGCGGCAGTCAATATTATTCATCAGGCACTCCCTGCGCTATTGCAAGGGAAGGTTCCTCGAAAGCCAAATAACTTACAAAAAGGGAGCTATTTTGGTGGCAGAAAGCCTGCTGACGGGCAAATTCATTGGAATCAGACTGCTAAACAGGTTCATGACCTTGTCAGGGCGGTTGCACCCCCTTATCCAGGCGCTTTTACCGACCACGATGGCAAAACCATGATTGTTGCCCGCACTAGCCTTCAAGGCCCTTTCCCCAGCAACCTCAATCTAGGGGATTTAGGCATCCAAGTGGTTGATAATCGGGTATTCGGCATTTGTGGTGACCAGCAAGCCTTAGAGATCTTGGAATGGTTTCCAGCCAGCAAATAAATTAGATTGAAACGAGGCAGTAAACATGAAAAAAGTACTCATTCTTGGTGTTAATGGCTTTATCGGCCACCACCTTTCAAAGCGCATTCTCGAGACAACCGACTGGGATGTCTATGGCATGGATATGCAGAATGATCGCTTAGGAGATTTAATCAATCATCCTCGTATGCACTTTTTTGAAGGCGATATCACCATTAATAAGGAATGGGTTGAGTATCACATTCGTAAATGCGATGTCATCTTGCCTTTAGTGGCGATTGCAACCCCAGCCACTTATGTGCAGCAACCACTCAAAGTCTTTGAACTCGACTTTGAAGCGAATCTTCCTATCGTTCGCTCCGCTGTCAAATACAAAAAGCATTTGGTATTTCCATCAACCTCAGAGGTTTATGGCATGTGTGAAGACAGCGAGTTCGATCCATCTACTTCTAGCATGGTGTACGGCCCAATAAATAAACCACGCTGGATCTACGCTTGCTCTAAGCAATTAATGGATCGCGTAATTTGGGGTTATGGCATGGAAGGCTTACGCTTTACTCTATTCCGTCCATTCAACTGGATTGGCCCTGGCTTAGATAGCATCTACACACCGAAAGAAGGCTCATCTCGTGTTGTTACGCAATTCTTAGGCCACATTGTTCGTGGCGAACCGATTAACTTGGTTGATGGCGGAGCTCAGAAACGTGCCTTTACATACGTTGACGATGGTATTGATGCCTTGATGCGCATCATCGACAATAAAAATGGTGTTGCCAATGGCAAGATCTACAACATTGGTAACCCAAAAAATAATCACTCTGTACGTGAACTTGCGAATCAAATGCTCGAGATCGCATGCAGCATACCGGAATACGCCAAAACAGCCAGTGACGTGAAGATTGTTGAGACCACCTCTGGCGCTTACTATGGTGAAGGCTATCAAGACGTTCAGAACCGCGTGCCTGCAATTGACAATACGATGAGCGAGCTTGGCTGGAAACCAACCACTACTATGGCTGATGCACTTAAGAATATTTTTGAAGCCTATCGCCAAGACGTGGAAAAAGCACGCTCATTGGTCGATAAAGAATAAGCAAATCAACGCAATATAAACATCGGGATTCATGGCTAAGATTGCTCTCAAGGTAGATGTTGATACCTTACGCGGCACTAAAGAAGGTGTTCCCAATTTAGCTCGAACCTTAGATCGCTTTGGTTTGAAGGCTACGTTCTTATTTAGCCTTGGTCCAGACCATACTGGCTGGGCACTCAAACGTGTCTTTCGCCCAGGCTTCCTAAAGAAAGTAAGTCGCACCTCAGTAGTTGAGCACTACGGAATCAAAACCCTGCTCTACGGAGTTTTACTCCCAGGTCCAGACATTGGAAAAAAAGCTGCTGCGCAGATGCGCGCCATCGATCAGGCTGGTCATGAAACCGGTATTCATACTTGGGACCATGTCGCATGGCAAGATGCTGTTCGCCACCAAGATGCGGCGTGGACAAAAACGATGATGCAGAAAAGCTGGAATCGCTTTATTGAAATTTTTGGACACCCTCCAGTGACCTATGGTGCTGCTGGATGGCAAATGAATGAAGCCGCTTTTGAGCAACTTGATCAATGGGGTATTCAATATTCTTCTGATGGTCGCGCTGAACCTAATCTCATGCCTTATCGTTTAGCGCTTTCCTCCGGCAATACCAAGCATGTGCAATACCCCACTACGCTGCCTACATTTGATGAACTCATTGGGATTGATGGCGCCAATGAGTTTGGTGCAGTAAACAAGATTCTGGAAATTACCAACAGCAATCCCAATGATCAAGTCTTCACCTTGCACGCCGAGCTTGAGGGGCAAAAGCTCCTTCCTGCCTTTGAAAAGCTGCTGATGGGCTGGCTAAATCAAGGCCACGACCTCGTTACCATGGGCGAACTTCACCAATCTTGGAAAGCCACTAAGCAACTCGATAAAATAGCTGTATTACCGTTAACTTGGGGTGAAATACCCAATCGAAGCGGTGAGTTGATTATTCAATAAGATTAAAAAATCAGTTTAGAGACGTATTACAAAGAATCACTATAAAAAGGAATCATCATGACAGTAGCTATCGGCAAACCCATTCCAGCATGTGCGATTCCTGCGACATCCGGTCTTACTTTTACCCCGGATTCCGCCAAAGGAAAAAAACTGGTTCTCTACTTTTATCCAAAAGATATGACACCAGGATGTACCGCTGAGTCTGGAGAGTTTCGTGACAACATCGCGGCTTTTACTAAAGCCAATACTTTAATTGTTGGGGTATCCCGAGATAGCCTCAAATCCCACGACAACTTTCGTAGCAAGTTAGAGCTTCCTTTTGAGCTTGTTGCTGATACCGAAGAGAAGCTTTGCCAACTATTTGGTGTCATCAAAATGAAAAATATGTATGGCAAACAAGTGCGCGGTATCGAACGTAGCACCTTCCTTTTTGACTCCAGCGGTAAGCTAGTTAAAGAGTGGCGCGGCCTGAAAGTTCCAGGACATGTGACCGAAGTCTTAGAGGCTGCCAAAGCCGCTAAATGATTTTTACAACAATTTGATCTGAGGTGCTTGCAAACCCCAAAATTTGGGGTAAAGTGATCTACATGCACCGTAAACGACGGGAAAGTCTGACAATCCGTTTGAATCAACAGCCTGAGCAATTCACAGCAGGTACGGGGAACCACCCCCTCCATTTTTCTGATGCGCTCATAACCAGTTTCGTAATAAACCGTCAACGCACTCCGCTTGGCGGTTTTTTCTTTTAGGAGAGTCTG
Source organism: Polynucleobacter sp. MWH-UH23A (assembly GCF_040409805.1). Classification (NCBI taxonomy): domain Bacteria; kingdom Pseudomonadati; phylum Pseudomonadota; class Betaproteobacteria; order Burkholderiales; family Burkholderiaceae; genus Polynucleobacter; species Polynucleobacter sp. MWH-UH23A. Next base: position 439,544 of record NZ_CP099572.1, on the reverse strand, counting down.
CATGCCATTGCCACCCATCCCAACTCAAATTGCTGATCAAGTGAAACTGAGCCGCAAGGACACTCCTGATTTAAAGAAACGTCCAGCCCAGGCAAAACCAGTTGCACTTGAAACGGCTGAGTGGGTCAATGATGCTGAAGAAGATTTATCGGCAGCGGAAGTCGCCCTAGAAAAGATTAAGGCTGATCGCAGCCCCGTACGAGATGAAAGCAAGGCTAGTGCTCCAGCAAAACCAAAACGCGTTATTCGTACAGGACCTCCTAGCTTGTTTGTGCTCGATACCAACGTATTAATGCATGACCCAAGCTCTCTGTTCCGTTTCTCTGAGCACGATCTCTACCTACCAATGACTACCTTGGAAGAGCTTGATAATCACAAGAAAGGCATGACTGAAGTAGCTCGCAATGCCCGTACCGTTAGCCGCTCCTTAGATCAGTTGATTGCAGGCACTAGTGGCACATTGGATGATGGCATTCCGCTCAATAAATTAGGCAATCAAGATGTCTCTGGTCGTTTGTATTTCCAGACCAAGCTATCTACCCAAGCGTTACCAGAAGGACTTCCTGAAGGCAAAGGCGACAACCTCATTTTGGCGGTAGTTAGCGAGCTGCAAAAAACTCGTAATGGTCAAGAGGTGGTGTTGGTATCCAAAGATATCAACATGCGTATTAAAGCGCGTGCGCTAGGCTTACCTGCCGAAGATTATTTCAACGACCAAGTATTAGAAGATCGTGACTTAATGTATTCAGGTGTGCTTTCCCTGCCTGCAGATTTCTGGCCAAAGCACGGCAAAGATATGGAGAGCTGGGCGGATTCCAAATCAGGAACAATGTATTACCGTGTTACCGGCCCCACCGTACCGAGCATGTTAGTCAATCAATTTGTCTATCAAGAAAATCCTGATGGCTCGACCCCGTTTTATGCCCACGTTAAAGAAATCAATGGCAAAACTGCCCTGTTGCAGACCTTACGAGATTTCTCCCACCAGAAGAACAATGTCTGGAGCGTAACTGCCCGCAATCGTGAGCAGAACTTTGCCATGAACTTACTCATGAACCCAGATATCGACTTTGTTACTTTATTGGGTCAGGCTGGTACGGGTAAAACCTTGCTGGCATTGGCAGCTGGTCTTGAGCAAGTGCTCGATAGCAAGCGCTATAACGAAATCATTATTACCCGTGCAACGGTTCCTGTTGGAGAAGATATTGGCTTCCTACCTGGAACTGAAGAAGAAAAAATGCAGCCTTGGATGGGTGCATTCGATGACAACTTAGAAGTGCTACAACGCAATGATGATGCTGGCGAGTGGGGTCGTGCAGCCACTCAAGAGCTGATTCGCTCGCGCATTAAAGTGAAAAGTATGAACTTCATGCGCGGCAGAACATTTGTGAGTAAATTTGTCATCATTGATGAAGCACAAAATCTGACACCAAAACAAATGAAGACCTTAGTAACTCGTGCTGGCCCAGGAACCAAAATTGTTTGCTTAGGCAACATTGCTCAGATCGATACTCCATATCTAACTGAAGGTTCTTCTGGCCTCACTTATGTTGTTGATCGCTTTAAAGGCTGGCGCCATAGCGGCCATGTCACCTTAGCGCGTGGCGAGCGCTCACGTCTTGCGGATCATGCTGCCGACGCGCTTTAAGCAAATCCTCTCATGCCGCACTCTTTTTGGGTGCGGCATTTTTATTTGCACCTTGCTGTTATTAGTAGGGTGTAGCACCTTTAGTGGCAAATCCAATCAGGCCAAAGTCGCTCAATTTAAACAAGACACGAGTGTTGGCACCGAAGGCATCTCAATTGCGGCAATTGGATTAGTCGATGTGCCCTATCGCTATGGCGGCAATACTCCCAAGGGCGGTTTTGATTGCAGCGGTCTGATTATGTATGTGTATAACAAGACTGCTGGAATCAAATTACCTCGCACCATTCAGCAAATGAGTAGCCAAGGCTTCAGTATTGAAAATGGTCCGCCCGCTCCTGGCGATTTGGTGTTCTTTAACACCACCGGCGAGAAGTATTCGCATGCAGGAATTTATGTTGGGCAAGGAAGATTTGTGCATGCACCAAGCGCAGGTGGAACTGTGCGCCTTGATTACATTACCTCACCCTATTGGGCTGCTAAATTTACTGAGGCGCGACGCATTGCCTCAAAGTGAGATGCAATTAGAACGGTTCGTAGCCACCAGATGAATAGCCAATCGATCCCATCGCCAAATTATCAAACTTGGTAAATGGACCTTGCCAGCTCAAGCGCACTGTACCAATTGGACCGTTACGCTGCTTACCAATGATGATCTCTGCCACGCCTTTATCGGTGGTGGTATCTGGATGATAGACCTCATCACGATAGATAAACATGATTAAGTCGGCGTCCTGTTCAATCGCACCTGACTCACGCAAATCAGACATGATCGGGCGTTTGTTTGGGCGTTGCTCAAGACCACGATTTAACTGCGAGAGCGCAACTACAGGGCACTGCAACTCTTTTGCAAGCGACTTTAGAGAACGGGAGATCTCAGAAATCTCCGTAGCGCGATTCTCAGAACCCGATCCACTCATGAGCTGCAGGTAATCAATCACTACCAAGCCTAAGGTACCGCCAAAGTTTCTAGCAATACGGCGTGCACGTGCACGCAATTCTAAGCTGGAGAGTGAGCCCGTTTCATCAATCAAAATTTGTGTGTTGCTTAACCGGGCAATAGCATCGGTAACGCGTGGCCACTCATCATCTTGCAATTTACCAGTCCGCATACGACCTTGATCAACACGCCCTACTGAACCCAATAAACGCGCTGCCAATTGCTCGCCTGACATCTCCATGGAGAAAATAACTACAGGCAAACCTTCGGCTAATGCAACATTCTCGGCGATATTCAGCGCGAAAGCTGTGTTATGCGTAACAACATAATCATTGGTAATGTATGTTCTTTGAGGATGGCTTACAGAAATACACTGCGCTTGGGTCACTCTTGATGGCTCAATACTCTTGAATGTCAAACGACGTTGACGATCCCAGCTTGCTCTCAAGCGCTCTTTCTTTTCAGGCAAGCTAAAAGCTTGGAAACCTGCTTCAAAGCTCATCTTCAAAACATAGGTCAAACGACCCTGTTTCTTTTCGCCTTGGTATGTGTAACTAGACTGCTTGGTTGCGATTGAGCAGAAACCACCTAAAGATCTTGCTAAGGTAGCAACATCTTCTGATAGTTGTTTACTTGCAGTACAAAAACGAATGGAGCCCCACTTTTCAATCCAACCATCTGTATCCATCAAGCCTTGAAATAAAGCGAGACGAGCATTCTTATTAGCCTCTAGATAGGTTGCGGGAATAAATTTATTAAAACTTCTACATTCCAATATACCTACATCTTCCAGAGCAGCCCTGAAATAATTTTTAGAAACGTACTGTCTAGTACCGTTTACAGCAATTCTCTCTTTTGAAACGATGCGCCAGTCATAAACACCAGCGTGCACCATCTCCATCTCATAGCCAGCAAGCATATTCATGCGCTCTACAAGCTCAGGAGATTTAGTAGAAAACATCACGGACTTGTGAGACAAAGCCAAAGTACCGTCACCCAATAATGCGCCTAATACCCATGGATGAATTGGCAATGCATTGGAGTGCCCAAAGTCTCCAGAAACTGGATCAATCCATAATCTATTTTTATAACGTACGCACTGCAGCATTTCCATTAAACGCTTGGTGTTGATTACGCGCGGCTCAGACCAATCCCGATACATCACGCGCCATAAATGCTCATCACAACACTCGGCTTGGCGACCATCCGAAAGAGTAACCTTGTATATCTGCTTAATGCCCTGAGGATATATGCCAGTCACCATGGAAAACTGGCCATCAACTGATGCTAAACGATCGCCAAAACGAAGATCACCCATCAACTTCCAACCATCAATCGTTTTGATCTTCGCATCTAGCGGCTGAGCTTTACCCATTGAAGGTCTTCCAGCAACAATCACCAAGTCGCCTTTTTGCAGTCCGCTAGTTTGTTTATCTAAGTCAATAAAACCCGTTGCGATACCGGTAATGTCGCTGCCACCTTGACGGTTATATAACTCATCAATTCGAGCTACTACGCTTTTTAAGAGCGGCTCAATCTCAAGGTAATCCGCCTTGCGACTACCTTCTTCGCCAATTTGCAAAATACGAGACTCGGCTTCATCCAAAAGCGTTCTAACAGTACGCCCTTCTGGAACAAACGCAGAGTTCACAATGCTGTCAGAGACTTCGATAAGGCGACGCAGAATACTGCGATCACGAACAATATCGGCGTAGCCTTTAATGTTCGCGGCACTTGGTGTGTTCTGCGCTAAAGAATTTAAGTAGTCAATGCTGACTAAATCACCGCCCTGCTCAGACTTAACAGCGTCATAAACTGTAATGACGTCAGCGGGATGATTGTCGCTAATGAGGCGCGCAATGACCTTATAGATCAAAGCATGCTCAGGGCGATAGAAATCTTTGTCGTTTAATACTCCACCCAGGTTATCCCAAGAAGAGTTATCGATCAGTAGACCACCGAGCAGTGATTGCTCGGCCTCTACAGAATGCGGGGGTACTTTTAAGGCCTGCACAACTGAATCCCCAGAACCCGTCATGCTAGGGTTCAACGTAACGGTACGTGAGCGGGATTCAGCCATGAGGCTAGTGTATTACTTAAGCTTGCTCGCCGATTACACGGATGGTGATATCAGCTACAACATCGGTATGTACTGCCACCGCTACTGGGTGATCACCAACCATTTTCAATGGGCCAGTTGGCAAGCGAATTGAAGACTTCTCAATTGTGAAACCTTTAGCCTTCAAAGCATCAGCGATGTCATGATTGGTTACAGAACCAAACAAACGACCATCAACACCCGCTTTTTGAGCGATGTCCAAAACTAAGTCTTTAAGCTTCACACCAACAGCTTGCGCAGCAGCCAACTTCTCAGCAGCCAACTTTTCCAACTCAGCACGACGAGTTGCGAAATCAGCAATTGCTGCTTCAGTCGCACGACGAGCTTTGCGTTGTGGGATTAAGAAATTACGAGCGTAACCGTCTTTAACACGAACGACGTCACCGAGGTTGCCCAAGTTTGTTACTTTTTCTAAAAGAATGATTTGCATTGAGGGCTCCCAATTATTTCTTATGTTGATCAGAGAATGGCAACAAAGCCAAGAAACGGGCACGCTTGATAGCAGTGTCTAACTGACGCTGATACTTCGCTTTTGTACCTGTTAAACGAGCAGGAGTGATTTTGGCGTTTTCGCCAATGAAGTCCTTCAATGTGTCTACATCTTTGTAGTCAATCTGTTCTACGCCAGCAACAGTGAAACGGCAATAACGCTTACGCTTGAACAATGGGTTCTGAGCAGGTTTCTTCTTGAAATCGGGTTTCTTTCCAAACGCCATGATGATTTCCTTTTAATTTTTTAATTGAATATGGGTAATATGGAAAACCAGTCTTTGATTACGAAGAGTCTTCGGTGCTAAGAATCCTTCAAACACTGCCTCAGTTCCTAAGTCCATTTTTTCAAGGTCCTTTTGTATCGGACCAATCGTAATGGCTTCAACGTTCATCTGAATCTTCCTAGCTACTCCTACCTCGTTTGCTTGACCGCTATGTTCTAGCTGGCAATGCATTACCGGTATTCCTGCTGGTGTAAATCGAATCGCGTCTTTAGATACCAAGATTGCAGTGAGGGTGAAATGATTCAACGCCGCTCCGCTTCTCTGATACGTTTTCTAGTCTGTGTATTCCTCTTCAAATTTCTAACTTATTCCGCTGCTACTGGAGCGTCGGCTTGAGCTGATTTGCGCGCTTCTTCACGTTGCACTTCTTTCATCATGATGGAAGGCTCTGTTTCAGCTTTCTTTGTTTTGATGATGAGGTGACGCAAAACAGCATCGTTAAATTTGAACGCATGCTCGAGTTCTTCCAAAGTTTTTTGGTCACACTCAATGTTCATGCAAACGTAGTGGGCTTTTGCAAGCTTGTCGATCATGTAAGCCATCTGACGACGACCCCAATCTTCAATACGATGAATTTTGCCGCCCGCAGCTGCTAATGTAGCTTTGTAGCGATCGATCATCGCTGGCACTTGCTCGCTTTGGTCCGGATGGACGATAAAGACGATTTCATAATGACGCATCAAACACTCCTTAAGGATAAAGTCACCTGGGCGTCTTGCTAATTTCTGATGGTTGCGAAATTAGCGCCAGTGTGACAAGGTAGTAACAAATTGTAGATACTGCTTACAACAACTTTACAGCCACTTTTCAGTGCTCACCCGATTTCAGGCAAGACTGCTATTCTAGCAAAAAAATCCTGCCAAGTCAGGGATTTACCAGCGGATTTAGCCTGTTTTTTAGCATTTAGGGCTAACTGCAGAGCAATTCTTGCTTTGGGCGGAGAAAACTTACCCGCAGCAAAGCAGCCTTCAAAATCCCACTCCGGGATATTTGGTAATACCTGCCCAGCCCCAGAGCGAGAAGCCCTTACCATTGCAATCCCTTGCTTTGTGGCATTAGACAAGGGCTTAAGCCATTGCTCATGGAGATTTCCCATACCGGTTCCTGCAAGCACCAAGCCCTGTATCTTGCTTTCCAGCAAAAGGTCGATGGATTCAGGGCGTGCACCAGCATGGCTAGTCAAAATCTCCACCCAAGGCCAAGTATCTCCATCTGGAATGGGTAAATCCTCGACCCAGATTGCCTGAGCTGCTTTGACGCCAGAGAGCCAGGAAGGGTTAATTAGCCTCACTGGACTGGCAGGAGAGTTCTGAATCGGGGCGTTTAAGGCGGTTGTGTGGCGCTTAGCCAGATCCATGGCCATACAGACCTTACCCGCCATCACAGCATAAACACCACCAGGACTGTTATCCAAAGGACTTGCAGCCCATTGAATCGCATCTACTAAATTGGCGGGGCCATCGGCATTGGGTGCGTTGGCAGGCAGCATGGCCCCTGTTAGAACTACTCTTTTGCCTAAATTTTGTGCAAATTTACCGCAAATTAGCTGCAAAAATAGGCCTGTTTCCTCAATCGTGTCCGTACCGTGAGTAACCACTACCCCCCTAACCATTGTGTTTTCAAGGGCCTCCCTAACTGCATTACCCAAAAGCGCCAAGAGCGTCTCGGTCATGTTGCAACTATTGATATTTGCAAGCTGCTTTGATACGAGGCAAACGCCCTCTGGAATTGCAAATTCGATATGGTCTAGTAAAGATCTGATCTCCACCTGACCTGCAGCGTATTGAAGAGGGTCTTTATCTGGATTGGAAGCCAAACCAGCAATCGTGCCCCCCATTCCCAAAACAAGGATATGAGGAGAATTATTCGATTGATTCTGAATTTGACTCATTACGCCATTATCTCCTTTATATCGCTTGAATTCAGAAAAAGTGCTGTATACAATCCCAGTATGGACATAAACACAGTCGATTACTCAGAGGAGCTGACTGCCCTCCCCAAGCTAACACCTCGTCAAAGCGAGATTTTGGATCTCATTACCAAGGCGATTGATGAGAGTGGATTGCCACCTACTAGAGCAGAGATTGCAACGCAATTAGGATTCGCTTCCGCTAATGCGGCTGAAGAACATTTGCGCGCGCTTGCAAAAAAGGGATACATCGAACTAACTCCAGGAACATCGCGTGGCATTCGCGTTCCACACCGTTTTAATCAAACGCAAAACGCAAATCAATATCGTCAGCTCTCTTTGCCATCAGGTGCATTACAACAACTGACATTGCCGCTCATTGGTCGTGTTGCTGCTGGATCACCGATCATGGCGGTTGAGCATATTGAAAAACAAGTTCCGATTGATCCGAGCTTGTTTAGCAAAGGCGCCGATTACTTATTAAAAGTAAAAGGTATGAGTATGCGTGATGCAGGAATTTTAGATGGCGATTATTTAGCAGTTAGAAAAACAACTGAAGTGCGTAATGGCGATATCGTGGTTGCACGTCTTGATGATGAAGTAACCGTGAAACGTTGGCAACAAAAGAAAACTGCCAACGGTATGGTGATTGAGCTACAAGCCGAAAATCCAGATTTTAAAAACATTCTAGTAGACGGTCGTCAACCTAACTTTGCGATTGAAGGTCAAGCCGTAGGGCTTATTCGGGCAGAAGGCCTGTAAGCATAAATAAGGTTAAGTTAGAAATAAAAAAGCCTCCGATTTGGAGGCTTTTTTATTGACTGTCCTTTGTTTCTATTTTTGCTTCTACTCTTACTTCTTACTTGGTGCAATCACATTCGCATTCTTGGGGGATGAAGTAATGGTAATCAATGTCTTTGGACCCGTCATTGAACCTTCATTTAATTCCACAGTGGCGGTGCGATCACCTTTTGTAAATACCAAGATACTGGTTTTTGTTTTTACTGCGCTCACCGTTGTCCAACCCGCACGTGGGAACTCAGATTGAAAGAAAGCATAAATATCAGTTGGTGATTGCACGCCAGAAAGCACTACACGACCAACCCAATTATCGCCACGACCAATAATCAGAGAATCTGATCCAATAATTTTTGAGGCAGCAGGCAAAGGCATATCGCCCAATAACTGCGTTTGAATTTCTTGAACCTCTTGAGGTGTACCAGTAGGTGAGTCACCAGAGCTTGCGCAAGCGCCCAACAGAGCCGATAGAAATAGTGCAAGCGCGCTGAGTTTCAAGGGGTGTATGGAATTCATCTATTTATTTCGCCTTAAAGAGTGTGTGCGACTTTCTTATACATACTGAAAGTATTTTAGGTGCTACACCCTTTTCGTCAAGTGAAATCACTGGAGGCGCGTGAGGGAATCGAACCCCCGTACGAAGCTTTGCAGGCTCCTGCCTAACCACTCGGCCAACGCGCCAGATCCTGAATCAAAAATGGGAAGCTTTGAAGAGCTTCCCATCGAACTTGGAGCGGGAAAGGAGGTTCGAACTCCCGACCTATACCTTGGCAAGGTATCGCTCTACCAGCTGAGCTATTCCCGCATAACAGGGCGATAGTTTAACAAACAATCCAAAAGAAAGCATTTTTCCTGCAGAAGGGGAAATATTCACAGCTTAAATGAGCCCGCTAAGCCTTACTGGGCGGGCAATAAGAGAATTAATCGATTTTTCCGACTAATTGCGGCAGCGCTTTCTTGAGGTAATAGAACATTGACCAAAGCGTTAAAAAGGCAGCAACCCAAATCAACCAGGTACCTAACTTCGCGCAGTCAAGCCATCCAAATAAGGTGTCATTAATGAGTAGAAACGGAATGGCTACTAACTGCGCCGTGGTTTTCAGTTTACCAACCATGTGAACGGCAACACTTTTACCTGCACCTAACAAAGCCATCCACTCTCTTAAAGCGGATATCGTAATTTCTCTACCGATGATGACGAGCGCCACCCAGACCTGTACGCGATCCATGTTGAGCAATACCAATAAAGCTGCAGCCACAATTAATTTATCTGCAACGGGATCCAAGAATTGGCCAAAAGCGGATTCTTGTTTTAGACGGCGTGCTAAAAATCCATCCAGCCAATCTGTAATCGCGGCAGAAATAAATATAACCGCCGCAATAATATTTTTTTCAAAGGGGGTAAACCAAGAATTCGGAAGATAGAAAACCACTACCAATAAAGGAATGGCTGCTACACGCAACCAAGTCAGGGCAATAGGTAGATTAAACGGCATGTCACAAGCATAAACTAAATGTTTAACTAAATACCTAATTCATTAATCAGTGCAACTGGCGATAAATTTGTTCGGCTAGTGTGAGCGATACCCCCTCTACGCTAGCGATCTCTTCAATACTTGCATTAGCCACTCCTTTAAGCCCTCCAAATCGAGCTAAGAGCTTTTGTCGGCGCTTAGCACCGATTCCCTCAATTTCCTCTAAACGCGAGACTGTTCGGGCTTTAGCTCGTTTAGCGCGCATTCCCGTAATTGCAAAGCGGTGCGCTTCATCCCGAATTTGCGCAACTAATAAAAGTGCGGCGCTATCAATCCCTAATTCCAATGGCTTACGACCGTCTGCAAATATTAAAGTTTCTAGACCAACCTTGCGTCCTTCACCTTTAGCTACGCCAACAATCAAACTGACATCCATGCCAAATTCAGTGAGCACCTGTCTTGCCATTTCCACTTGGCCTTTGCCGCCATCAATCAAAATTACCTGGGGCATCTTTTCTGGTGGGAGCTCCTGAAAATTAGCATACCGCCTTTGAAGAACCTGGCGCATCGCTGCATAGTCATCACCTGGGGTGATGTCATTAATATTAAAGCGACGGTACTCACCAGATTGCATTGCATTCTTAGCATAGACCACACATGATGCTTGTGTTGCTTCTCCAGAGGTATGGCTAATATCAAAACATTCAATCCGTAAATGTTCTAGGCCTTCCAAATCTAAGCCCAAGATATCAACCAGGGCTCTTGCTCTAGCCAACTGCCCACCCGTTTCAACGAGACGTTTTGTTAACGCAATCTTTGCATTACCCTCAGCCATTGCCAACCAGTGTCGACGCTGACCTTGTGGTTGATGTAAGAAGGTAACTCTCTTACCAGCTTGCGCATTTAATAAATCATGCAAATCTTCAGGAAGATCATCACTTGATTGACTCACATCGTCACCCGCAGTTTTTAAAGGGTGATTGAGGATAAGAACCGGTGGAATCAAATTGATGCTAGTAGCATCATGAGCGACATCTTCCAAATAATGTTGCGCAATAAATGCTTCCAGTATTTCTGATGGGGGAAGAGGTTCACCCGACGCGCTGCGCAGCCCCTTCGGAAAGTAAGCTCTATCTCCCAGATGGCGACCACCACGAACCATTGCTAAGTTTACGCAAACCATGCCCTCCATTTGCGCGACAGCAATAATGTCAACATCACCCTCACCATCAGCAACCACATCCATAGATTGCTGTTGCAAGACGCTAGAGAGGTCCGCAATACGATCGCGTAAAACTGCCGCCATCTCAAATTCCATTGCTTCACTATGCGCATGCATTTCCTTTTCAAGCTCGGAGAGAACACGCCGATGATCACCCTCTAAAAATCGTGTGGCCTGCGCAACATCTTGGGCGTATTGCTCAACGCTAAGGCGACCGACGCAAGGGGCGCTACAACGATGAATTTGATGCAATAAACAAGGACGACTTCGGTTCTTAAAAACAGAATCCTCGCAAGTGCGCAAACGGAATACCTTTTGCAAAATCTGCACACTATTGCGAACCGCCCAACTATTAGGGAAAGGTCCAAAATACTGATTACGCTTATCAACCTTGCCGCGATAGGATGCCAAGCGCGGGTACTCATGACCCGTTAAGATTACATAAGGGTAAGACTTATCATCCCTAAATAAAATATTAAATGGCGGAGCTAACTCTTTAATGAGATTGTTCTCTAGAATGAGAGCTTCGGTTTCAGTACGCGTTACGGTTGTTTCATAGCGAGCAATTTTGCCCACCATCAATTCAATGCGAGGTGATAACTGGGTCCGCTGAAAATAACTAGAAACGCGTTTTTTAAGGTTACGAGCTTTGCCTACATACAGAATATTTCCCGCCTCACCAAAGAAGCGATATACCCCCGGCAATCCGGGCAGCCGTTTAACATCCTGCTGAAGGGTTTCAAAAAGCGAATTACTCATGCGTTGGGATATTTTCTGCCAAATCGTAGACAACTATGGTGATGCCGGTGTTTGCTGGCGTCTAGCCCGTAGCTTATCAAGTCTTCACCAACAAGAGGTGCGGATTTTCTGTGATGATCTACCCACCTTGAATCTAATCGCCTCAGGCACCGATGCAAGCGTTAAAGATCGTATTGATATACAACCCTGGGAAGCCAGCTTTAGCAATGCAAGGCATCCCATTCAAACCCCAAATGTCGTGATTGAGGCGTTCGGGTGCGACCTACCAGAACGCTATCTGGCGGGACTATTCATTGCGCCAGAGAAACCCATCATCATCAATCTGGAGTATCTGAGTGCGGAACCATGGATTTTGGATTTTCATGGCAAGGCTTCGCCTCAATCTCATGGCATCTCAAAATACTTTTTCTTTCCAGGATTTCAGGATGAAGCAGGCGGCATCTTAATTGACCCCGTTCCGCCTGATGGCGAAGTAAGCAAACAAAATATCCCCTTAGCACTTCAAGAGACCTGGTCAAAGCTTCGCCTAAATGAAAAACGCATCAGCGTGTTTTGTTACCCAGGCGCCCCATTACGCAAATGGCTTGAAAACTTGGGCTCACTCAATGAGGATATTGATGTATTACTGACGCATGGCCATGCCGAACAATTAAGTCTATATGGCCAACAAGCACTTCAACTACCAAGCAACCTGCAATTACTTTCAATTCCATTTGTTTCTCAAGATGAGTACGACTGGGTTCTTTCTCAATGCGATTTCAATATCGTGCGGGGTGAAGATTCTTTTGTCAGAGCACAGTTAGCAGGCAAGCCCTTTATTTGGCACATTTACCCACAAGAAGATCGCGCTCACGAAGTCAAATTAGCGGCATTTTTAGACCTCTATCTAGAAGAAGCAGATCAAGAATTACGCTTGGCCATCATTGCGGCCATGACATGGGCAATACCCAGCGAATGGTTTGCAATACTCAATCAATGGAGCGCCTACGCCAAAGACTGGCGTGCCCAGCTACTCAAAAAACAAGGGGATGGTGGCTTGGCAGCCCGTCTATTGCGGTTTACCAGCTAAACCCAAGCAATAAAGCCCTGCGGGCGGTTACAATCTTGTTTTTGATAAAAACCGCAGAAAGCAATCTGCACCCAGGAATAGCAAGATGAAAACAGCACAAGAACTCCGCGTTGGTAACGTAGTAATGATCGGCACTGATGCCATGGTCGTTTTAAAAGCAGAATACAGCCGCTCTGGCCGCAACTCTTCTGTTGTCAAAATGAAATTCAAGAACTTGTTAACTGGTGCACCAAACGAAGGTGTTTACAAAGCCGATGACAAGTTTGATGTGGTGATTTTAGATAAGAAAGAGTGCACCTACTCTTATTTCGCAGATCCAATGTACGTATTTATGGATGGCGACTACAACCAATATGAAGTTGAATCTGAATTCATGGGTGATGCATTGAACTACCTCGAAGAAGGTATGCCTTGTGAAGTAGTGTTCTACGAAGGTAAAGCCCTCTCTGTAGCGATGCCAAATTCACTCGTTCGTGAAATCACCTACACAGAACCTGCAGTAAAAGGTGATACCAGCTCCGGTAAAGTGTTGAAAACAGCAAAACTGGCTACTGGATATGAATTGCAAGTGCCTTTGTTCTGCAATACAGGCGACAAGATCGAAATCGATACACGTACCGGTGAATACCGCAGTCGTGCTAATTGATGCCTAGTTTGATTTAGTTAGCTGCAAAAGATAAAAAGCCCGGCATGCCGGGCTTTTTCTTTCTAACGGTTAACTCAATTAACCAATTAACTTCAATTGCTGCAGCAAGCCCTTGGCATGCTGATATTGAGCTTCATTTTGCAACTCTGTCCATGAAAGTGCGGGATTGCTAGGCATAAGCCTATTTAAACGCACTGCCGATTCAGTTTGTTTTGTTTTAGATACTTTGAGATTACTTAGCAACTGATCCGCTAGATCAGGTTGATTACAGATGAGAACGGCATCACATCCAGCATCTAAGGCCATCTCCGCGCCCTTCACTACCGATCCTGCAACGCTTGCGCCTTCCATTGATAGATCATCACTGAAGATCACGCCTTCAAAGCCAAGCTCTTGACGTAACACAGAGTGCAGCCAGACCTCAGAAAAGCCCGCTGGATTTTGATCAACTTTTGGATAAATCACATGTGCCGGCATGACTGCGGTCAAACTCAAGTCAAGCCACTCATAAGGCTTGGCATCGTCATTCAAAATTTCCTGAAGCGAACGCTCATCCACCGGAATAGCCACGTGAGAATCCGCCTCTGCCCAACCATGGCCAGGAAAGTGTTTGCCGCAGTTAGCCATACCAGCCAAACGCAGACCTTCATTCAAACTCTTTGCTAAAGCAAACACAATTTGAGGGTCACGACTAAAGGAACGGTCTCCAATCACACCGCTACGACCGAAATCGAGATCTAACACTGGTGTAAAGCTGAAATCTACGCCACATGCACGAAGCTCAGCAGCAAGCACATAACCACAAGCGGTAGCTGCTGCCATCGCCAGCGCAGCGGATTCTGCTGCATGGCTAGATTTATTTTTAGCAAGCCAAAGTTCGCCAAATTTTCGCATCGCTGGCAAGTGCGTGAAACCATCTGTTCTGCAACGCTGAACTCGACCACCTTCATGATCAATTGAAATTAATACATCAGGACGAAGCTTTTTAATATCCGCAGTTAACTTGGTAAGTTGTTTGCGATCCTTAAAGTTTCTACCAAATAAAATCACACCACCTGTTAGTGGATGCAAAATCCGACGGCGATCTTCAGCATTTAATTCCTGTCCCACAACATCCAAAGTAATGGGTCCTGGCTTCATGATCGATTTGCTCATTGATTCCTCTTGTGATTGATCTTTTTATTTTTGAGTCACGATAACATGCGCAATTGCCATATCTTGCTCATCGCTCACCGTAACGTGAGCTTCCCAGTTTTTATCATTCATAAATTGGGCTAAAGCGCCTAAATAGCTGGTAACAGGCTTACCGCTGGGCTCGTTTAAGGTTTGTAAAGAGCGCCAGGTCATAGGCATTCTCATTCCCAAACCAGTCGCTTTTGAGAAAGCTTCTTTAGCGGCAAAACGAGTTGCCAAAAAGGCGATGCCCCGCTTGTGATTTCTGGCAAGGCGCTGCTTGAAGACTAACATCTCATCGGGACCGAGAATCTTTTCAGCCAGGCGACCATTAGTACGATCATATGCAGCCTGTAAGCGCTCAATCTGCAAAATATCGGTGCCAATACCGATGATCATGGGTTTGCTTTCCTGCCTTGAATCATCAAGGCCTTCATATCTTTAATTGCTTGTTGCCAGCCCTTGAATAAGGCTTCCGCAACGATGGCATGTCCGATGTTTAATTCTGATAACTCTGCAATGGCTGCAATGGGCATCACATTACCTTCATGCAAGCCATGGCCCGCGTTGACTCTCAAACCAATACTTTTCCCAAACTGTGACGCCTTCCTTATACGCAACAACTCAGCCTCTTGTTGAGCGCCAGATAAATCAGCATAGCGACCAGTATGTAGCTCCACTACGGTGGCACCTACATCTTTAGCAGCCTGAATTTGCCTTTCTTCTGGATCAATAAAAAGTGATACCCGAATGCCAGCTTCTTGTAATTGTTTGGTAGCCGCCTTGACGAGCTCAAATTTCCCCAAAACATCAAGACCGCCTTCGGTAGTGACTTCTTCGCGCTTTTCAGGGACCAAGCAAATATCTTGCGGCTTAACCTTGCAAGCGATATTGAGCATCTCTGGAGTAATTGCACACTCGAGATTCATGCGTGTTTTGATCAAAGGTCGCAAAGCGATTAAATCAGCATCCTTAATGTGACGGCGATCCTCGCGAAGGTGCAATGTAATTAAATCAGCGCCCGCCTCTTCTGCCAATTGCGCCGCTTTAATGGGGTCCGGGTAAATGGTGCCCCGCGCATTGCGCAAGGTTGCCACGTGATCGATATTGATTCCCAGTTCCAAAGGACGCGCTGCAGTCATATCGGTAGATTACTAGATTTTCTTGAGATCAATCAGAATTTGACGCGTAGTCAGCACTTGATCTTGCAAATGCAAGCCAAGTAGAAAACGCATCAATTGCTTACTTTCGGCAAGCGTTACTGGATCAGAAAAGTCACCAACCGCGATAGCCAATAAAGACTTGCCAGTCAGCACAGGCCAATGACCAGGATCATCCACTTGAACGGGTCTCACACCTTTTTCAGGTTGATACACGTATTGACCATCATGAACGGGAGCTTCATTAGTTTCAACACAGCGATCAAGTGCCGCTGCATAACCCGTCTCTTGCAGTAATGACAGTTCAAATGGACGCAGAATTTCTTCTAAACCTTTTGACTCTTCTAGAGCCGATAAGGCGTTAATAGCCTCAGCATAGCGATCGTAGAGCTTTTCATATTCGTCTTCACGTGCCAAGAATTTCACTAGCAATTCATTTAGGTAGAAACCACACAGAAGCGCATCGCCTACTAATGAGGGCATGCCGCCCACCCATTCAGATTTGGTTAAGGTACGTAACTCCGACTTTCCACTCCATGAAACCAGAAGCGGTTGAAAACGCTGCAATACCGGCCTTAATGTGGAATGAGGACGCTTTGCCCCTTTGGCAATGAGCGCCATGCGACCGTGCTGTCGCGTAAAGACATCTAAAATAAGGCTAGTTTCTTTATAGGGAATGCTGTGTAATACAAAAGCGGGCTCGTCAGTAACACGTATCGAAGCCATAGGAAATTATTCCAGTCCTTGTGCCCGTAACTCAGCGCGATCATCCGCCCAACCACGCTTAACCTTTACCCATGTCTCTAGAAAAACTTTTCCATCAAACAGTTTTTCCATATCAATACGGGCATCGGTAGAAATTTTCTTTAGGCGCTCACCCTTTTGACCAATGATCATCGCCTTATGACTATCCCGATCGACCAAAATGGTCGCAGAAATTCTGCGCATCTTGCCATCCATCTTAAATTGGTCAATGACCACGGTAGAGGTATATGGCAATTCTTCGCCTGTGAAGCGAAATACCTTTTCACGCAAAATTTCAGCGGCAAGGAAGCGCTCGCTACGATCGGTGACCGTATCGCCATCGTATATTGGATCTCCTTCAGGCAAATAACCCTCAAGAACATCCAATAGCCTCTGAATATCGCCAGGGCTCTTTGCGCTCATTGGGACAATTTCGGCGAACTCAGACTTCTGATCTTCGTGACCACCCAATTCAGACCAAGGCTTAGCCATTTCCTTAATGAAATTGAGCAAAGCTTGATCGCGCTCTGATGGCGCCTGAAAACGACTATTAAATAGATCCAACTTATTTAATACCAACACCACTGGAATACCACTTGGCAGAAGCTTAAGAACCTTCTTGTCGTCCTCACCAAAATAACCAGTTTCGACAACAAAACAAACTACGTTGACATCTTGCAAGGCAGTGGTAACGGTACGATTTAGCGCCTTGTTCAAGGTATTCATTAAACGCGTCTGAAATCCTGGCGTATCAATGAAAATAAACTGCGCTTCTTCGCGATTCTGAACACCCAAAATACGATGACGTGTGGTTTGCGCTTTACGTGAAGTAATGCTGATCTTCTGACCTACCAATGCATTAAGCAAAGTAGATTTGCCCATATTAGGACGTCCGACAATCGCAATGGTGCCGCATCTAAACACAATTAGCCCTTTAACTTCAAATTCAGTTGCTCTTCGGTCGCCTCTTTCTTGGCGGCTTTTTTCTTAGCAGAGCGTGTTTTCTTCGGCTTGCGAGAATCTTGTGGCAAAGCCTTCAAAACCGCGAGCAAAGCACTTTTTGCGGCAGACTGCTCGGCAGCACGACGCGAGGCACCCTCGCCTTTCACAGAAACTTTTAGACTTGGAATCAAACACTCAACTTCAAATTGCTGATTGTGAGCAGCGCCACTGGTACCGATCACGTTATAGGTAGGCAATGGCAATTGATAGCTTTGTAAGCACTCTTGCAAAAGCGTTTTGTCATCTTTGCCCAAGGTTTTTGGATCCACTTGCGACAGAATGACGGAATAAAGTTTTCGCAAGCAAGTTTTAGCAGCATCAAAGCCGCCATCCAAAAAGATAGCGCCTGTTACCGCCTCTAAGGTATCAGCCAAAATGGATGGTCTACGAAAGCCGCCACTCTTCAACTCACCCTCACCTAAACGCAAATAGTCTGACAGAGATAAAGTTTGTGCAATCTCATATAAGGCTTGCTGCTTTACTAAATTGGCGCGCACACGAGACAAATCACCTTCATCCAAATCGGAGTAGCGCTCATACAGCATTTCGGCGACTACGCAATTTAAGACAGAATCGCCCAAAAACTCTAAGCGTTCGTTATTTTTTTTGCTATGACTACGATGAGTCAGCGCTTGATGAAGCAGCTCTGGTTTCTTAAAGATGTAACCTAGGCGCTCTTGAAGCGGTGCGGTTTCAATGACAGCGCGTGCGTTCATGATGTTTTATTGGAATCCACCAATACGACCAAGGTTGCCCAAATTAAGCCATACAAAGAATGCTTTACCTACTAAGTTCTTGTCCGGAACAAATCCCCAGTAGCGAGAGTCTGCGCTGTTATCGCGGTTATCCCCCATAGCAAAGTAATGACCTGCGGGAACTTTACAGGTTAAGCCCGATGGCTGATATTGACAAAACTCAGCTCCAGGGAAACGCTCTACTGGAAATACCGCAGCAGGACGGTCTGGGTCATTGAGAATCTCATGACGATTGCCGCCTAAATCGGCAGGGAAACTTTCTGTAAAGCGCTTCGCATAGCGCATATTTTCAGGATCTAAATAAGACTCGCCGCCGCTGTATTGCAATGGCTGACCATTAACTGTTAAACGCTTATCTTCATATGCAATCACATCACCAGGTATACCTACTACCCGCTTGATGTAATCCACTGATTCATCGCGCGGATAGCGAAACACAATGACGTCCCCGCGCTTAGGTGAACCTAAATCAATTACTTTTTGATTGATCACCGGCAAACGAATACCGTAGGTAAATTTATTTACTAAAATAAAGTCGCCAATTTGTAGCGTTGGGATCATAGAGCCTGATGGAATCTTAAAAGGTTCAACTATGAATGAACGTAATACAAATACAGCGCAAATAACTGGGAAAAATCCAGCCGTGTACTCCAACCACAGCGGCATGCGATCAATACCAGCCATTTTTCTTTGGGGTGCAAAATACATTCGGTCAGCAACCCAAGCAAGGCCTGAAACAACCACCAAAATGAAGAGGATGAGGGCAAAGTTCATTAATCTTCTACCTGCAAAATTGCCAAGAATGCTTCTTGCGGAATCTCCACATTACCTACTTGCTTCATGCGCTTCTTACCTTCTTTTTGCTTCTCTAGGAGCTTGCGCTTACGGGAAATGTCACCACCGTAGCACTTTGCTAAAACGTTCTTACGCAATGCTTTGACGTTTTCACGAGCAACGATATTGCTGCCAATAGCGGCCTGAATAGCGACATCAAACATCTGGCGCGGAATGATGCCGCGCATTTTAGAGACCACTTCTCTGCCGCGAGACTGGCTATTGCTGCGGTGAACGATCACGGAGAGCGCATCTACACGATCACCGTTAATCAAAATATCTACTTTGACCACATCTGCAGGACGATATTCCTTGAACTCGTAATCCATCGAAGCATAGCCACGAGAAATTGACTTCAAGCGGTCAAAGAAATCCAACACAATCTCAGCCATCGGCAATTCATAAGTGAGCTGCACTTGGCGCCCAAGATAATTCATGCCCGTCTGAATGCCACGCTTACCAACGCATAAAGTAATGACAGAGCCTACATACTCTTGCGGCATGTATAAATTCACTGTCACAATCGGCTCAAGAATCGTATCGATCTTGCTCACCTCAGGCATCTTTGAAGGGTTATCCACCATGATGGTGGTGCCATCAGATTGCTGAACTTGATACACCACTGTTGGTGCTGTTGTAATCAAGTTCATTCCGTACTGTCGCTCTAAACGCTCTTGAACAATCTCCATATGGAGCAAGCCCAAGAAACCGCAGCGGAAACCAAAACCCAAAGCTTGAGATACCTCAGGCTCATATAAGAGCGATGCGTCATTGAGCTTGAGTTTTTCAAGTGACTCGCGCAACTGATCATATTCACTCGCTTCCACTGGATATAAACCAGCGAACACTTGTGGTTTGACCTCTTTAAAACCAGGCAAAGGCTGCGCAGCGGGAACTCGACCTTGCTGTCCTGGAGCATGAGTCACGGTATCGCCGACCTTCGCGGCCTTTAGTTCTTTAATGCCCGCAATTACAAAGCCTACTTGACCCGCAGATAACTCTGTACGATCCACTGACTTCGGACTAAACACACCGACATGCTCTACCAAATGAGTTGAGCCATTGGCCATCAAGGTAATCTTTTCTTTTGGCTTTAAGGTGCCGTTGACAACACGTATCAACATGACAACACCAACATAGTTATCAAACCAAGAATCAATAATTAATGCTTGTAATGGTGCCGATGCATCACCTTTTGGAGGTGGCACTTTAGCGATCATCTCCTCGATCACATCCGCAACACCCATACCAGTCTTAGCTGAGCAGGTTACTGCTTCAGATGCGTCAATACCAATCACATCTTCGATTTCTTTTTTAGCGCGATCAGGATCAGCCTGTGGCAAATCAATCTTATTGAGAACTGGAACAACCTCAACTCCCAACTCGAGCGCCATATAGCAGTTCGCAACTGTTTGCGCTTCAACACCTTGACTGGCGTCGACCACCAATAAGGCGCCCTCACAGGCAGACAAAGATCGACTGACTTCATATGAGAAGTCGACGTGTCCTGGGGTATCAATCAAATTGATGTTGTAGGTTTTGCCGTCTTTGGCTTTGTAATTCAGTGCCGCGGTTTGAGCCTTAATCGTGATACCCCGCTCACGTTCGATATCCATCGAATCGAGTACCTGGGTTTCCATTTCGCGATCAGAGAGACCGCCACAGAGTTGAATAATGCGATCCGCAAGCGTAGATTTGCCGTGATCAATATGGGCGATGATAGAAAAATTGCGGATTAAATCCATAGCGTCTTATTTAGTAATTCCAAAAACGCCTTGTCAGAACGCACCAGGATGATGCGCTGCAAAAAGTCGTCTTAAAAGGATTGTAATGGGTGGCGCCCAAATGGCGCCTGTGCCCATTTTTTAGGCAAAAATGCCTTATTTTGGCCTTACAGGTATCACCAAAGTGCTGTCAGCTCTGCGAATAAAGACTGGAACAGCCTTATTGGCGTCTAGGCCTTTCACAAGAGCCTCAAACTGCTTTGCACCCGAGATATCAGTATCAGCAATCCGAATAATGACATCCCCAGGTCGCACACCCGCTCTAGCCAAAGGACCGTCTCCCAAGCCAGTGACCTCAACGCCACCTTTAATATTGAGATCCTTCTTTTTAGCGTCTGATACATCGCTGACTGCTACACCTAGGGTGGTCGCACTTCCGCTACCCGAGGGTGCTTCAGATTTCTTGCTTGCGACCTGAGAAGCCTCGCCATCAGAAACCGTAACCGTTAAGTCGCGAGTAGCACCTTTACGCCAAACTTGAACTGCAACAGCAGTACCTGGTTTAGTGTCGCCAACAATTCTTGGTAAGTCTGTTGACTTAGCGATTTCTCGGCCATTAAAACTCAAGATCACATCGCCAGATTCAATGCCGCCATTTGCAGCCGGACCATTTGGCTCAACATTACGCACATATGCACCACGTGGTTTACCTAAACCCAAGCTCTCGGCAACTTCTTTAGTCATCTCACCAAGTGCAACACCAATACGACCACGCGTCATTTTTCCATTGGTACGCAATTGATCAGCCACCCGCATTGCTTCATCAATTGGAATGGCGAAAGAGATTCCCATGTAACCACCGGAGCGGCTAAAAATTTGAGAGTTAATGCCAATCACTTGGCCAGCAGTATTCAATAAGGGTCCTCCAGAGTTGCCCGGATTAACTGCAACGTCCGTCTGTATAAATGGCAAGTAATCACCTGTATCACGGCTCTTGGCCGAGACAATACCTGCGGTGACAGTATTCTCCAGGCCAAATGGGGAGCCAATTGCTAATACCCACTCACCAACACGCACTCTAGATGAATCACCTAAAGGTAATTTTGGCAAGTCACGCGCTTCAATTTTGACAACGGCCACATCGGTACGTTTATCCATACCCAATAGCTTGGCTTTGAATTCACGTTTATCAGTTAAGGTGACATAAATCGTTGTAGCACCTTCAACTACGTGCGCATTCGTCAGAATCAAACCATTCGATTCAATAATGAAACCAGATCCAACACCACGATCAGCTTCTTGCGGTTTTCCAGGGTTAGGTTGCGATTGCTTCGGGCCATTTGGAATTCCGGGAATAGGCACGCCAAAGAAACGGCGAAAGAACTCCGCTTGGTCTTCAGGCATTCCAGGAATGCCGCCCTGTTGCTGAACCATCACCTTTTCGGTGGTTCGGATGTTGACTACAGCTGGACTAGCACGCTCTACTAAATCCGCGAAATCAGGAATCGTGACACGAGGATTTTGCGCGATAGCGGAAGGAACAAACGACATTTGCCCCAGACTCAAAATAGCCAAGAGCGCAATAAAGTGCTTTTTCATAATGCCAAGACCTACTTGGTAAAAACCAAAAAAATGGAGATAAAGGGAATATTAGGTCAGCTTACCAAAAATCAAGGTGCCGTTAGTACCACCAAAGCCAAAATTGTTTTTGACTGCATGGTCAATCTTCACATCCCTAGCAGTATTGGCGCAGTAGTCCAAGTCGCACTCAGGGTCTTGATTGAAGATATTGATCGTAGGGGGCGATTTTTGGTGATGGAGCGCCAGAATTGTAAATACAGACTCCAAACCCCCAGCGCCGCCCAGGAGGTGACCCGTCATCGACTTGGTTGAGTTAATTAGGGCCTTCTTAGCATGGTCACCCAATGCAGCCTTAATAGCTTCAGTCTCATTCTTATCACCCAAAGGCGTTGAAGTACCGTGAGCATTAACGTACTGAATTTGATCTGGATTCAAGCCAGCATCGCGCATTGCATTGACCATACAACGACGTGGGCCATCCATGTTTGGAGCAGTCATATGGTACGCATCACCACTCATACCGAAACCACGTAACTCGCAGTATATTTTTGCACCACGTGCTTTAGCGTGCTCATACTCTTCAAGCACTAAAACACCAGCACCCTCGCCAAGCACAAAACCATCGCGATCTTTATCCCAAGGACGAGATGCGGTGGCAGGATCATCATTACGAGTTGAGAGCGCTCTAGCAGAAGCAAAACCGCCCACGCCTAATGCAGAAATGGTTGACTCTGCACCACCAGCAATCATGACATCAGCATCACCGTACTGAATGAGACGCGCAGCTAAACCAATGCTGTGCAAACCAGTCGTGCACGCAGTTACCGCAGCAACGTTTGGACCTTTGAGACCAAACAAAATACTGAGGTGCCCGGAAATCATATTAATAATGGAGCCAGGAACAAAGAATGGTGAGATACGACGTGGCCCACGAGCTATAAGCTCAGCTCCTGTTTCCTCAATCATTGGCAAGCCGCCAATGCCTGAGCCCACCATAACGCCGATACGCTCAGCGTTTTGCTCGTTTACTTCAATACCGCTATCGCGAATAGCTTGTGTGCCAGCGGCGATTCCATAATGGATAAAGGTATCCATATGACGCGCCTCTTTGGCAGAAACATACTCTTCGACATTGAAATCTTTCACCTCTCCAGCGAAATGAACGCTGAGTGGAGCGTGGTCAAACTTGGTGATGGTAGCGATACCTGATTTGCCCGCGAGCAAATTAGACCAAGCTACATCAACAGAATTACCAACAGGTGAGATAAGGCCAAGGCCGGTGACTACAACCCGGCGTCGGCCATTTGATGCTGACACAGTAAACCTAAGTAATACTTAAGCTAGGGAATTAACCCTGAGCTTTTGATTTAGCGAAGTCGATCGCGAGCTGAACTGTGGTGATCTTTTCGGCTTCCTCATCAGGAATTTCGATACCGAATTCATCTTCCAAAGCCATTACCAGCTCAACAGTGTCAAGAGAGTCAGCGCCTAGGTCGTTCACAAAAGAAGATTCATTCTTGATATCTCCTTCAGCGACGCCCAATTGCTCAGCGACGATTTTCTTAACGCGTTGTTCGATGTTGTCCATTAAGTCCCCCAAGGGTTGTAAAAAAACGATGAAAAGGATTTTATCAGTTTGGCGGGCTGAATTAGCAAAACCACCAAAAAATGACTAAATCCGTGTTTTGCCATTAGGCCAAATAGAGACCGCCATTGACGTGTAGGGTATTACCCGTAATGTAGCCAGCGGCTGGAGAGGCTAAAAACGCCACTGCCTGAGCTACATCTTCTGGACTTCCTAAACGAGCCAAAGGAATGTTCACTTTTAGTGCATTTTGCTGCTCTTCACTCAATGCACGGGTCATATCAGTATCAATAAACCCAGGCGCTACGCAATTCACAGTGATATTACGGCTACCAATTTCGCGTGCTAACGCGCGGGTCATTCCAGAAACACCAGATTTAGCTGCTGCGTAATTTGCTTGGCCAGGATTTCCCATATGACCAACAATCGAAGTGATATTGATAATGCGGCCAGTGCGTGCCTTCATCATCGGACGCAATACTGCTTGAGTTAAACGAAACACTGCACTTAAATTGGTATCAATCACATCAGTCCACTCTTCAGACTTCATGCGCATAGCTAAGTTATCACGAGTAATGCCAGCGTTGTTCACCAAAATATGAATACCACCGAACTCTTTCACGATGTGATCAATAATTTCTTCGCAGGCATTTGGTGCGGTTACATTCAAAGCTAAACCAGCGCCACCAGAGGGCTTCAGTCTCGCATCAATTGCTTTAGCGCCATCAGCAGTGGTAGCTGTGCCAATCACTTTTGCGCCGCACTTTACCAACTCATCTGCTACCGCCTGGCCAATACCACGCGAGGCACCAGTTACTAGAGCAATTTGTCCGCTTAAGTCGAGGTTCATGTTTATATTCCGGAAGTTGTATTAAATTTATTTTACGGTGGCAAGAGCTTCATTCAAGCTCGCCTCATCAAAGACTGGAATGCCAGTCACTTGATCATTAATACGCTTTGTAAGACCAGCCAATACTTTTCCAGGTCCACACTCAACGACTTGAGTGATGCCTTGGGCAGCCATTGCCTGAATGGTTTCTTGCCAGCGCACTGGCTTAGCAGCTTGACGCACTAGTGCATCTTTAATTGCAGTAGGATCATTCAAGATTTCAACATCCACGTTGTTAATCACCGGAATCGTTGGTGCCTTGAATTCGATATTCGCCAAATAGCCTTTTAACTTTTCAGAGGCAGGTTGCAGTAGGGAAGAGTGGAATGGTGCCGATACAGGTAAAGGTAGCGCACGTTTAGCACCTGCGGCTTTTAGTAACTCACAGGCTTTAGCTACTGCATCACTTGCTCCGGCAATCACCACTTGGCCAGGCGCATTAAAGTTCACCGCCTCAACCACACCGCCTGAAGCGGAGCTAGCTTCAGCACAAACCTGAATAACAACCGCATCATCCAAACCCAAGATGGCTGCCATACCACCCGTACCAACTGGCACTGCAGTTTGCATCGCTTCAGCACGAAAACGAACCAAAGGAACAGCATCCTTAAATGAAATCACTCCAGACGCAACTAATGCAGAGTATTCGCCCAAACTATGGCCCGCCATCACTTTAGGCGCAGCACCACCGGCAGCCAGCCAAGCACGATAAAACGCCACGGCAGCGGTCAACATCACTGGTTGAGTGTTGGTAGTTAAAGCAAGCGCTTCGGCAGGGCCTTCGGCAATCAGTTTTGCCACATCTTCACCTAGAGCTTCAGAAGCCTCTTGCAATGTAGCGCGAACTTCAGGACGCTCAGAAATCGAATTAAGCATGCCTACTGATTGTGATCCTTGGCCTGGGAATACGAATGCGAATGTCATAGTCGAGATAGGTGAGATTTACGAATTGAAATAAAGGAAATAAACAGAATAGCTTTTTGAGTTCTTAGTATTTGAGCGCTACCGCACCCCAAGCAAAACCACCGCCAACTCCTTCCAATAAAAGATGTTGACCTCGCTTGATTTGACCAGATCGCACACCAGCATCTAAAGCTAATGGAATCGAAGCGGCTGAAGTATTACCGTGCTCATGAACTGTCACGATGACTTTATCCATGGACATTCCCATTTTTTTAGCAGTACCTTCCATAATGCGAATGTTTGCCTGATGAGGAACCAACCAATCAATCTGCTCTGGCCTCAGTTTTGCTTTTTCTAAAACTTCATGAGCGACTTGCTCCAATACTTTTACAGCCAGCTTGAAAACTGCTTGCCCATCCATGGTCATAAATGGGGAGCCATGAACTGTTCCATTACCAGAGCGTCCTGGCACACATAAAATGTCACGCTGACTACCATCCGCATGCAATGCGGTTGACAGAATGCCAGCTTCATTTGAAGCCTCAAGCACTACTGCACCAGCACCATCACCGAATAGCACACAAGTTCCGCGATCCTGGAAATCCAAAATCCGTGAGAAGGTTTCAGCGCCAATCACCAATACTTTTTTATAAGAACCTGCACGAATGAAGGCATCCGCTGTAGCAAGTGCATAAGTGAAACCTGCACATACAGCCTGCACATCAAAAGCCGCGCATGCAGTATGAGCGCCTAACTTATCTTGCACCACACAAGCCGTACTCGGAAAACCACCCAAGTGATCAGGGGTGGAAGTGGCGAGGATGATGAGGTCTAAGTCGGCTGAGGTGATGCCAGCGCTGGTCAAAGCAGCCTGTGCAGCCTTTACTGCTAAATCGCTAGTCAATTCATTTTCAGCAGCAAAGTGGCGCGCAGAAATTCCACTGCGAGTCGTAATCCACTCATCACTTGTCTCTAAGCCTGACTTGGCAAGACGCTCAACTAGATCTTGGTTTGTTAAACGCTGCGCTGGAAGATAGCTTCCTGTGCCAGCTACTCTTGCATAACTACTCATACCGTTGTCTCCGCCACAAAGGCTGCGGCAATACGTTCAACCATGCGATTTTTAGCCGCTTCATATGCACGATCCAATGCAAATCCAAATGCAAATCGATCGGCAGATCCATGGCTCTTAATCACACAACCACGCAAACCTAACAATACCGCGCCGTTATAGCGACGATGATCAACACGTTTGCGAACACGTAACAGGGGAACCATTGCACAAATCGCCATCAATTTGGTAAGTAGAGAGCGGTTAAATTCTTCGCGAATCATGCCGCTCATCATCTTAGCCAAACCTTCGCTAGCCTTGAGTACTACATTACCAACAAAGCCATCGCACACCACAATATCTGTGGTGCCTTTAAAAATGTCATTGCCTTCAACGTTGCCGTAAAAATTCAAATTGCTTTGGCGAAGTAGTTCACTTGTCTGTTTCACTACCTCATTGCCTTTAATGACTTCTTCACCAATATTCAAAAGACCAATCGAAGGATTTGGTTTGCCATCTACTACTTGCACCATTACGTTAGCCATCTGAGCGAATTGCAGTAAATGCATGGGCTCGCAATCCGCGTTCGCACCTAAATCCAGCATGGTCGTGCCGCGCCCCAGCTCATTTGGAATTGCGGTTGCAATCGCAGGGCGATCAACACCTTCCAGTGTTTTGAGTATGTAGCGAGAAATCGCCATGAGTGCGCCGGTATTGCCAGAAGAAATCACTGCATCAGCAGCACCTTCTTTTACCTGCTCAATTGCCACACGCATGGAAGAATCTTTTTTGCGACGCAAAGCAACTTCGATAGGGTCATCCATCAAGACCACTTCACTCGCAGGAATAATTTGAATGCGCTCCATGGGAGCGTTAGAAGATTTACTTAAGACCTGCTTAATTAAATCCGGATCGCCTACAAGGGCGATCTTGACGTCAGCGTGTTTTTCTAAAAAGTCGCAAGCGGCGGGGACGGTCACGACGACCCCATGATCTCCGCCCATGGCATCAATAGCAAGAGTAACGCTCATAAACTCATTGATTGCTACAAGTGATTTATCTAAGAAAAAAGCGGCTATAAGTGAGCCGCTTCGATCTATTTAGACTAAAAAATTAGTCGTTTTTAGTTTTAACTACTTTACGACCACGATAGTAGCCGTTAGGTGAAATGTGGTGGCGCAAATGTGCCTCACCAGTTGTGGCTTCAACAGCCGTAGCAGGTGCGGTCAAAAAGTCGTGCGCACGGTGCATGCCACGTTTGGATGGTGATTTTTTATTTTGTTGAACGGCCATAATGAACTCCTAAGCAAGGCGACATTCTAGCATGGAAAAGCGTCTAAATGCTTGATTTATCTGCAAACAAGGGCTGAAACAACACCCCATTTTTAACAAGCTTTTTCAGTTTTTCTTCATATTTTTCAATATGTTAAAGGGATTTTCGCGCTCAGCCGGTACTTCATCCTCATCATCCTCCCCAAAAACCGGGGTATGAGGCTCACAAAAACCCTCAGGATGCTTTGGAATCAAGGGGATAGACAGCAAAATCTCATCCTCGATGGTCTCTAAAAGGTTAAATTGCTGGCTGGCCACTAGAGGCTCCCGATCCTCATCCTCCGGTGGATACTCATCCGCCTGAGATTCGGTGGCTAAGAAGATAAATTGGCGCTTTTCGTCCAATTCGACTGCGCAACCCTGCAAGCAGCGCTGGCAAGTCAAATGCAGTCTGCCTTTCAAGCCCAATTCCATGATTTGATGGGACTCGCTACCAGGTAAAGACTCAAAGTGAGTTTTGATATCCCAATCAAAGCCATCCCCAGGAAGAACAGCCGTTACCTCCTCCGCTACCCTTGGCAAGTCTGGGATGCTTAAAAAGCCGGAGCCTTTGTAGGACTGTGGTGCGCAGAAATCAATCCGCCGCAAAGCATTCGGCTCTGCGGGCAACTGAACTTGAGGTAAAGCATGATTTCGATCCATGACATCAGTCTAAATCAAGAATAAGGATGGTGACTTTTCAGTCGCTTGCCTCCCATTTTTCCATATCACTTTTCCTTAATTACTTTCCTTTCTTTCTCAGTCAGTTGAAAATACGCAGCAATGAGTCATTTTGCAAACACATCCAAAAATCCATCGCTCATTTTAGCGTCCACGTCTGCATATCGACGTGAGCTATTAGCTCGTTTGCGCATTCCATTTGAAGTTGTTTCTCCCAAGGTAGATGAAACCCCATTAACTGGCGAGAGCACACTGGATTTGGCAAGGCGTCTTGCGCACGCAAAAGCGGAAGCTGTTGCTAAGCAATATCCAGATGCTTGGGTAATCGGCTCTGATCAAGTTGCCGATCTTTGTGGCGCAGCAATCGGCAAACCAGGTAACTTTGAAAGAGCCATGGCGCAATTGCAATTAATGCGAGGACAAACTGTAACGTTTCACACCGCTTTATGCCTAATGAAAGGCGATACACAAACTACGCTTAGCATTCCCACAGAAGTGTGTTTTCGCAAACTACCAGATACCGTTTTAGAAAACTATCTATTAGCGGAAGAGCCTTATGACTGCGCAGGTAGCGCCAAGTCTGAAGGTTTAGGAATCAGCTTACTTGAATCTATCAAAAGCGATGACCCTACCGCCCTCATCGGCCTTCCCTTGATTGCTCTGACTGGACTATTGCGTGATGCTGGTTTTGCAATTCCAGCAAAGAAATAAGTACCCCAGCAACTAACTAAAAAATTATTCATGGCAAAACTTGGAACACTATTCTTAGTTCCCAATACCTTGGGCAATGAAAATCGTGCAGAGCAATTGCCATGGATCTTGCCGTCTGAGACGATTGCAAGTACAGCAAAACTCAAGCACTGGATTGTTGAGGATGCAAAAACCGCGCGCGCATTTCTGAAGGCAATTGATAGCACCTCACCACTTGCATGCACCATACAAGAAATGCAAATGAGTGAATGGCGTGGTGCCGCGCGCAATGCAAAGTATGGCGACTCAGTAAAACCCGCTGATTTATTAAAACCACTGCTAGCTGGCAACGATATGGGCTTAATGTCAGAAGCGGGAGTTCCTGGAGTAGCTGATCCAGGGGCAGAGCTTGTACTTGCCGCACATAAACTTGGCGCCCAAGTCAAACCTCTTGTAGGGCCAAGCTCGATCTTGCTGGGTTTAATGGCGAGTGGCTTGAATGGCCAGCGATTTGCATTCCAGGGATACCTACCTCAAGATACCCATGAACGCAGTAGCAAACTTAAACAATTAGAAACAGAATCCCGCAAATTACAACAAACGCAAATTTGGATTGAGACGCCTTATCGCAACACTGCGATGCTCATGGCTTGCATCAACTCACTTGCGCCGCAAACACAGCTTTGTCTTGGGGTAGATTTAAGCCTGCCATCAGAAATGATTGTCACATTGCCAATTGCGGAGTGGCGCAAGCGTTATCCAAATGAAACTTCATGCGCCTCATTACAAAATAGGCCAACAGTATTTCTCCTATTGGCCTAGATTTAAGGTAATTGCAGAAAGTAAGTTTGCTTACTTAAGACTGTTCACTTAAGATCAGGCGCCTTTACCAGAGCCTTACCGGCAGCGGCACCTGCTTCAGCGCCAAAACGTTTTGCCACGCGTTCAGCAAAGTTTTCTTTCATGGTGTAGTCAAGCACGTCAGGAGCCTTGAGGATATCGCGCGCTACCGAATCGACTGTGCCGTAGCCATCAACCAAACCTAATTTGACTGCTTGCTCACCATTCCAAATACGACCTGAGAAAAGGTCAGGGCTATCTTTTAAGCGAGAGCCTCTACCCTCTTTAACAACTTGAATAAATTGCTGGTGAATCTCATCAATCATGGTCTTAACCATCTCAACCTGCTTAGGCTCTTCTTTACTAAATGGATCAAGCATGCCTTTATTTGAACCCGCAGTAATCATGCGGCGAGTTACGCCTAACTTATCCATGAGGCCTGTGAAACCAAAGCCCTCCATGATCACGCCGATTGATCCCACAAGGCTTGCCTTATCTACCAAAATTTGATCGGCTGCTACTGCAACATAGTAGCCACCTGAGGCGCAAATATCTTCGACCACTACGTAAAACGGCTTGTTTGGATAAAGCTTACGTAAACGATGAATTTCATCGTTAATCATTCCTGCTTGCACTGGAGAACCGCCTGGGCTATTGATGCGTAGAACCACGCCAGCACTATGCTCATTCTCAAAAGCAGACTGCAGTGAAGAATTAATATCCATTGCATTAGCCATAGTGCTTGAAGAAATTTCTCCCTCCAAAGTAACCATCGCAGTATGTCTTTCAACACTCATGCCGCGACCAGGTAAATGAAAATCAAATACCGCAAAGAGCACGGCTACGATGACTAAGAGTGTTAGCACTCGCAAAACTGCCTTCCAGCGGCGCGCCTTACGGGTCTCTTTTAGATTTTCCAAGAGCAGGTGCTCAAGCGCTTGACGTTCCCAGTTTGAATTTGAATTATTTTCCATCTTGCATCCTCAATTTTTCTGCTTCTGAATTGTATTTTGCTATTTTCAATATATTCAACTAAACATTGGCTTTGAGCCACTGGGAGAGTTGAGCGACATCATCAACATGCGCCAATGATGGCGATGCCCTTAAGGTGTCTGGGGGATGAGCGCCATAAGTCACTGCAACCGCATCTACCCCAGCATTTGCAGCCATATCCAAATCATGAGTGGTATCGCCAATCATGAGCATGCGGCGTGTTGGCACTTGAGTTATATCAGATAACTCGAGCAACATTGCTGGATGGGGTTTAGAAAAAGATTCATCAGCGGTCCTAGTCTCATGAAAGAGATGTCCGATCTGATGATGATTCAAAGAACGATTCAATCCCACTCTGGACTTGCCTGTGGCAACGCCCAATAAAAACTGATTCGCCCTTAACTCCTCCAACAACTCACGAATGCCTACAAATAAATCCAACTCATGATCTTTTGCTAAATAGTGATAACGAAAACGATCCGTCAATTGCTGAAAATGCTTTGGCTCAATCCAGGGCACAGCTCTACGCAAGGAGTCTTGTATTCCTAAACCAATGACAGAACTTGCCAAGGTATCGTCCGGCTCTTTAAATCCCAGGTCGCGACATGCTTGCTGAATGCAATGCACGATTGTTGGCGTGGAGTCCATGATGGTTCCATCCCAATCCCAAACAATCAGGTCGTAGCGTCGATCGGCTTTTTCAGATTTCTCTACTGGAGTCATTCTTGGGTGTTATTTGCTTGCTCAAAGGTTTTCATCATGGCGATAAATTCTGCTGGAATAGGCGATTCAATCCGCATCTTCTCACCAGAACGTGGATGAGTGAATCCGGCAAGATGGGCATGTAAATACAAGCGTTTCGACTTGATTTGCTTATCTTGATCTTCAAAACCGTATTTATCGTCACCCAAAATAGCATGGCCTAATTTTTGAAGATGCACACGTATTTGATGCGTGCGTCCTGTTTTTAATTGGGCCTCTGCCAAGGTAATAGCAGCGTCATCTCGCTTCATCACTTTACTCACTCGCAATGCGGTATGGCTTGGTAAGCCCTCTGGGTCAACGCGCACACGACGCTCACCGTTGGCTAACAAGTATTTATGCAATGGGTATTTGAGTTGCATGACCTGCGCGCCCTGTTTAATTTCACCATGGGCAAGTAAGTAATAGCGCTTGTCTGTTTGATTCTCACGTATCTGACGATGCAGCTCTACTAAGGCGCTGCGTTTTTTAGCAAGCAACAAAACCCCAGAGGTGTCCCTATCCAAGCGATGGACCAACTCCAAAAACTTTAGTTCTGGACGAGCAATACGCAAGGTCTCAATGACTCCCAGAGTAATTCCAGAGCCGCCATGAACCGCAAGTCCGGATGGCTTATCCACAATTAAGAGCGCCTCATCCTCAAACAAGACTGGCATTTTGTCTAGATAAGCATGGGCTCGTGACTTGGTTTGCGCAGCATTAACACTAGCCATTTGGGCTGGCTCAGCAATTCTGACGGGGGGAACTCGGACCACATCACCCTCAACTAAGCGAGTGGTTGGCTCTGCTCGCTTCTTATTTACCCGGACCTCACCTGAGCGAATAATTCGATAAACATGGCTTTTAGGAACCCCTTTTGCCCAACGCAGCAAATAGTTGTCCAGGCGTTGGCCGGCCTCTTCCGGGCCAATAGTCTGCAAATGAACTGCCGCTGGTGCTCGCGCTTGGGCTACTTTAGACTTAGAAACTGGGTTGGATTTCATGATTTATTTCTCTTGCCACCCCGAAAAAAGGTGTCAAGGGACTCAACAATACCCCATTCCCATTCAACTTGTGCCGTATAATCAACGCTCTAGCCGATTTTTGACTAGATCCCTACCGAAGTTCGGTATGAATATTGGAGCTTGGAGTCGCCCTTAAATAGACTCCCGGGGTTGCCCCTCCCCTGTTGAATGAGGCGCAGGGTTGGTGTGCCGTATGCCGCGACCCGCGATTAGATGACAGTTTTCAGGCGCGCGCCTGCATCGATGACCTAAAGGAGGTCTCTGCGGCGATCGTCAAGTGTGGCACCGATTTAACCAAACGTTAACTGGGTGAACTAGGCAAAAAGTGCCTAGATTTGCATGCTCCACACTTTCACACCGCTATGGTTTAGCCCAAGGCGGTATTCAATCTGTCCCCTAACGCACCGGCTTACTTCCACCCCCCAACAGGAGAGTGTTATGAAACGCATGTTGTTTAATGCAACTCAACAAGAAGAGTTGCGTGTTGCCATCGTCGATGGCCAAAAACTTATCGATATTGATATCGAAGCTGCCGGTCGCGAACAGCGCAAAGGCAATATTTACAAAGGTGTTATTACCCGTATTGAGCCTTCGCTTGAGGCCTGCTTTGTTAACTATGGTGAAGAGCGTCATGGCTTCCTGCCATTTAAGGAGGTTGCTAGAGCCTATTTCAAGGAAGGTATTGATGTTCGCAACGCATCCATTAAGGATGCCCTACGCGAAGGTCAAGAAATCATTGTTCAGGTAGAAAAAGAAGAGCGCGGCCAAAAAGGCGCTGCACTTACCTCCTTTATCTCCCTGGCTGGACGTTACTTGGTATTAATGCCAAACAATCCACGTGGAGGCGGCGTTTCTCGTCGCATTGAAGGCGAAGACCGTCAAGAACTCCGTGAAGCGATGGCTCAATTAGAAGTGCCTGATGGCATGAGCATTATTGCTCGAACAGCAGGTATTGGGCGTGACGCTACTGAACTGCAGTGGGACTTAAGCTATCTCTTGCAATTGTGGAAAGCGATTGATGAGGCTGCCAAAGGCAACTCTGCACCATTACTCATTTACCTTGAATCTAGCTTGGTGATTCGTGCGATCCGCGATTACTTCCAGCCAGATATTGGTGAGATCCTCATTGATACCGACGATATCTATGAGCAAGCCGCTGCCTTTATGTCAGTGGTGATGCCGGATAACTTGCCACGAGTAAAGCGCTATCAAGATGATGTGCCGCTTTTCTCTCGTTTCCAAATCGAACATCAAATCGAGACCGCATACTCACGTACTGTGCCATTGCCATCTGGCGGCGCAATCGTGATCGACCACACAGAAGCGCTTGTTTCTGTCGACGTTAACTCCGCTCGCGCAACTCGTGGTTCTGATATTGAAGAAACTGCGACTCGCACGAACTTAGAAGCTGCCGATGAAATCGCACGTCAAGCACGTCTACGTGACTTGGGTGGCTTGATCGTGATTGACTTCATCGACATGGAATCAAGCAAAGCACAAAAAGACGTTGAGAATCGCTTACGTGATGCCCTGCGCCATGATCGTGCCCGTGTACAGATGGGCAAGATCTCCAAATTTGGCTTGATGGAAATGTCACGCCAACGTTTGCGTCCTGCACTTTCCGAAGGTAGCCACGTAACCTGTCCACGCTGTAATGGCACTGGTCATATTCGTGATGCTGAATCATCTGCATTGCAAGTGCTACGGATCATTCAAGAAGAGGCTATGAAAGAGAATACTGCGGCGATTCATACGCAGGTTCCAGTTGAGGTAGCCGCATTCTTGTTAAATGAGAAACGTGCTGAAGTGATCAAGATCGAAACACGCTTCAAGGTCAACGTACTCTTGGTTCCAAACAAGCACTTAGAAACTCCGCATTACAAGCTTGAGCGCTTACGCCATGATGATCCCCGTTTAGATGATCAGAAGGCTAGCTACGTAATGGCTGAAGAAGCTGCGCGTGAATTAGAGACTGATACAACCGTAAGTAAAAAAGATGCGGATGTAAAAGCGCGCCCAGAGGCAGCTGTTAAGGGTATTACTCCAACACAGCCAGCACCAATTGCTCAGCCACGTCCTGCACGTGCGGAGAAAGCCAGCTCTGAAAGTTCTGGCGGCTTCTTTAGCTTTATTAAAAAGCTCTTTTCCTCTTCACCAGCGGTAGAAGAGAAGCCAGCACAAAGTGGTAACCGTGGCCGCAACCAAGGTCGCAACGGCAATAACCGCGACCGTAATCGCGGCCGCAACCGTCGTGGCGAGCGTCCTGCTGCGAATGCTGCAGAAAGCGGAAATACTGAAGGCGCGAATAATCGCAATGGCAATAACCGTAACAATAATCGTAACCAAGGCAATCAAGGTAATCAAAACGGTCCGAAGACTGAGCAAAACGCAAACCGCAATAACAATCAAGCTAACGTTGCGGCACTAACACCTGCAACAGAGGCTGTACCAGGTAATGAAGTTGCTACTGGCGCGGATGGTGAAGAGCGCCGTGGTCGCGGACGTAATCGCCGTGGTCGCGGACGTAATCGCAATGAGCGTGGTGACCGTAGCGAGCGCGCAGAAAATGGCAGCACTTCACCAGAAGGAGCGACTGCTTCAGCCAGCCCCTTTAGTGGGCCTCCCGCAGGAATGGCTGGCGCATCCGCAAGCATGCCTATTCAAAATATTGTGAGTAGCTTTAGTAATGCAAAGCCTGCAAGTCAGCGTCAAGGACGATCTGAGCGTTCATCACGTCCACCACGTGAATCTCGCTCTGAGCAAATTACATCTGTAGTAGCGACCACTCCAACATCACCAGCACCCGTAGCAGCTGTTGCTGTTACTGCAATTGAAGTGATTGCCAAACCTATGCCAGAGCTTCCCAAGGTGGCTTTCCAAGCACTCGAAGAAACTCCGCTGCATAGCGTTGTGCAATCCGCAGGTATGATTTGGGTTGCAACTGATGCGTCCAAGCACGCTGAAGTGCAAACACAAATTAAAGCTGAGACAGTAGTTCATAACTTAGGCCGCACACCAAAACCCGCCGCGACTCTCCCTGAAGGCCCAATGGTCCTTGTGGAAACCGGCGGTCAAGAAAAAACCGTTTAGTACGTTTAAAACGTTAAAGACGGTTAGCGCCCAAACCTCTTTTCTCTAAGCCGCCCGATATCCCAAAAGGATTTTGGGCGGTTTGGCAGAAAGCTGATTTCAAAGCCATAATTGGGGATATGGTCGAAAAAGCAATTCCCAACCCATCTAAAGTTATCCCGATTCGCATTGATGAAGGCAGAGGCCTTGCGCCAAGCATTGGCACAGAGTTGCGCGCACCCCACAATCAGACTAAAGATACTCGTGGTCGCCCCTTACGCGATCTACGCATTTCAGTAACGGATCGCTGTAACTTTCGCTGCACTTACTGCATGCCCAAGGAAGTCTTTGACCAAAACTATCCTTACCTTGCTCACAAAGAATTGCTGAGCTTTGAAGAAATTACTCGTCTGACAACCATCTTCTCCAGCTTAGGTGTTGAAAAAATTCGTTTAACTGGTGGCGAGCCTCTACTTCGCAAAAATTTAGAATTACTCATTGAAATGCTGGCAGCCATTCGCACTCCAGCAGGCAAACCATTAGATTTAACGCTAACTACTAATGGCAGTATTTTGCGCAAGAAGGCAGCTAGCCTGAAAGCAGCTGGTTTACATAGACTCACGGTGAGTCTTGATGGCTTGGATGATGCAGTCTTTCGGAAAATGAATGATGTGGATTTTCCTGTTGCTGATGTTTTAGATGGAATTTCTGCCGCACAAGAAGCAGGCTTTGAGAACACCAAAGTCAACATGGTGGTAAAGAAAGGTACAAACGATCATGAGATCGTTGCGATGGCCAAGCACTTCAAAGGCAGCGGCATCATTCTGCGCTTTATTGAGTTTATGGATGTTGGCAGCTCCAATGGCTGGAATATGACAGAGGTACTCCCTTCTAAAGAGGTAATTGCCCGCATCAATGCAGTATTCCCACTGGTATCAGCAGAACCAAACTACTCGGGCGAAGTAGCGCAACGCTGGCGCTATCAAGATGGTTCAGGTGAAATTGGCGTTATTTCGAGCGTTACCCAAACTTTTTGCCATGAATGCACCCGCGCCAGAATCTCTACTGATGGCCAAATGTATTTATGCCTGTTTGCTAATTCAGGCTTTGATTTCAAAACTCTGCTTCGTTCAGGTAAGTCTGATTTAGAAATTGCTAATGCCATTATGAATACCTGGTCTACTCGCGAAGATCACTATTCAGAAATTCGGGGCTCACATACAGCCGATCAATCAACTGGTGGTCGCAAGGTTGAAATGTCTTACATAGGTGGTTAATGATTAGCAGTGAACAAATTACGGGTTTGATATTG
The DNA here is from genome assembly GCF_040409805.1 of Polynucleobacter sp. MWH-UH23A. Taxonomy (NCBI): domain Bacteria; kingdom Pseudomonadati; phylum Pseudomonadota; class Betaproteobacteria; order Burkholderiales; family Burkholderiaceae; genus Polynucleobacter; species Polynucleobacter sp. MWH-UH23A. The sequence continues at coordinate 402,123 of NZ_CP099572.1, read as the reverse complement.
GCCGGTGGTCGTGCACAGCGTATGGGCGGTATTGATAAAGGTCTTATTCCTTTTCATCAAAAACCTTTAATTGAAGCGACCATCCAACGACTCAAAACGCAAGTTGGATCTATTCTGATTAATGCCAATCGCAACATTACCAAGTACGCCGCCTATGGTTATCCCGTCATCATGGATGAGACCCCTGACTTTTCAGGGCCTCTTGCAGGATTCCTGATGGGTCTTAAAAACTGTAAGACGCCTTATTTACTGACAACCCCTTGCGATTCACCCTTATTTCCAAAGGATCTAGGCGCTAAGCTTGCTAGTGAGCTAGAGCGTAATGACTTGGATTTAGTCTACGCATCTAGCAAAGAGGCTGATGGTAAGGTATGGGCACAACCTGTCTTTTGTTTAATGCGTGCTAGTTTGCAAGATTCTTTAAGTTCTTTTTTAAGCAAAGGTGATCTCAAAATTGATCGCTGGTTTAAAGAACTTAAAAGCGGCACAATTGTTTTTGATGATGCTCACGCCTTTGCTAATGCCAACACACCAGAAGAATTGCAATCTCTAGAGGCGGCATCATGAGTCAATCGCCTAATGATCCAATACTGCTCACCTCATCACTGCATGTAGATGAAGCGCGTAAGGCAATTGCCAATCTAGTGAATCAGCTTTTACAGGAAGCGCCGTCAATTAATAGCCCCGATGCCATTGAAACGGTCACCCTTGATCAATCCATTAACCGAATTCTTGCGCAAGACCTGCTTTCACCTATCGATGTACCTGCTGCAGATAACTCTGCTATGGATGGTTTTGCATTTGATGGCAAATGCTTAGAAGGCAGTCAAGCAGAAATCAAACTACGCATTGTAGGGACTGCTTTGGCTGGCAAACCCTACACTGGAAAAATTGCTAAGGGTGAATGTCTCAAAATCATGACTGGCGCAGTAATGCCAAGCGATTGCGATACCGTCATTCCGCAAGAATTTACAACTAGCCCTGATTCTGAGCACATCTGCTTTCATGCCAGTCAACTGAAGGCCGGTGAAAATAGACGCTTACGCGGTGAAGATCTGCAAAAAGGAAAAGCGGCTATTTCTGCAGGAAGATTGCTGCGTCCATCAGATTTAGGTTTAGCCGCTTCACTTGGTGTTCGCACTCTCAAAGTAAAACCCAAATTGAAGGTTGCGATTCTGTCTTCAGGTAACGAACTTCGTTCCTTAGATCAGGCTTTGGATGCTGGAAGTATTTATGATAGTAATCGTTACAGCTTGACTGGTCTACTCAATCGCCTCAATCTAGACATTATTGATTGTGGCATTGTGCGGGACGATCCGACCTCACTCAAAAATGCATTTATTGATGCAGCCTCAAAAGCAGATGTGCTTATCTCCTCGGGCGGAGTATCAGTCGGTGAGGCGGATTTCACAAAACAAATCATGCAAGAGTTAGGTGATGTCGGCTTCTGGAAAATCGCTATGCGGCCAGGGCGCCCAATGGCATTTGGAACGCTTAGGCCAGTTCCTGGAAAGACATCAGCGAGCAAAACCCTATTCTTTGGTCTGCCTGGCAACCCTGTTGCCGTCATGGTGACCTTCTATCAATTTGTACGCAGTGCTTTACTGCAACTCAATGGCGCCAGCCAAACAGAGGTTCCATTGGTACAAGCCATCTCTGAAACAACGATACGGAAAAAGCCTGGTCGCACCGAGTTCCAGCGCGCAATCCTCGGACGCAATACCGAAGGCAAGCCTAGCGTGAAACTCACAGGCAGCCAGGGCGCAGGTATTTTGCGATCTATGAGCGAGGCAAACTGCTTCGTCATTTTGGGTCATGATCAAGGAAATGTTGCTGCTGGCGAGTGGGTAGATATAGCGCTTTTTGATGGACTGCTTTAAGATTGCACCATCATGAAACTAACCAAAAAAGAACTTGCTTTCCTAGACCCAACGCATACAGCCAAAACACTGGTATTGGTTTATCTCTGTTTCTCGGTTCCAATCGTTTTGCTTGCTTTGTTTGTCGCCTTCATTCGTGACGGCGCTATTCCTGGGTTTACCGTTCTGTCTGCCTTGATTTTAAATGCCTTGCTGGGATTTGGCCTGCTCTGGGTTGCATGCAAAGTTTACAACTGGGTTGCTGGAAAATTCGGCGGCATTGAACTTGCACTGCGTGATCTTCCAGAAGAAATTGAAGCCGAGTAATTTTCTAGTTTCACTCGATTAAACAAAAGAGCCGAGATATCTCGGCTCTTTTGTTTTACAACTAATAAGTTGCGATTCTTATTTAACTAAGCCTTAAAAACTTCCGTATTAATTAAACTTGGTGGCTTTTTTCCAGATAGCGCAGCTATGACATTATCAATCGCTAAATCCACCATGGCTCTGCGTGTCTTTTCTGTCGCACTAGCAATATGAGGCGCAAGCACAACATTACTCAGCTTCAGTAATTCAGGATTAACTTTTGGTTCGCCTTCAAAGACATCTAAGCCAGCAGCAAATATCTTTTTCTCTCTTAAAGCTTGGGCTAAAGCCAAGTCATCCACAATGCCGCCCCGCGCAATATTAATCAGGGTTGCCGTGGGTTTCATTAGGGCAATCTCTTTTGCGCCAATGGTGTGATGATTCTCAGGGGTATAGGGCAAGACCAAGACAACGTGATCGGCCGAACGCAATAATTCTTCCTTTGAAACATAGTTTGCTCTACAAGCTTTTTCATCAACATCTGATAAACGGCTGCGGTTGTGATAAATCACATTCATACCAAATCCCAGTGCGCGCTTAGCAATTCCTTGACCGATGCGACCCATGCCAATAATGCCAATAGTGCTGTGATGCAAATCCATGCCGAGTGGATTATTCACAATCGACCATTTATCCCAATGACCCGCTCGCACCCAATGCTCTGACTCTGTAATTCTTCTGGCGGTTGCCATCAAGAGTGCGAAACCAAAATCGGCGGTGGTATCAGTCAGCACATCTGGAGTATTTGTTGCCATGACACCAGCGGCAGTAATTGCTGGCACATCAAAGTTGTTATACCCCACGGAAATATTAGCAACGACTTTTAGATCCTTTGCATTTGCCAATGCTGTAGCGTCAATACGCTCGCTACCAGCAACCAAAGCTCCTACAACTCCTGAGAGTTCTTTGTGCAATTGTTCAGGCGTGAAAATCACATCCTCTTGATTGGATCGAACCTCAAAGCTTGCCTCTAATTTAGCCAAAGCCTCCGGAAATATCGCCCGAGCGACCAATATTTTGGGTTTTGCGCCAGTATTTTGGGTATTAGTTGATGTATTCATAGGGGGAACTTTACCTCAAATAGATTGGGGTATTTCGGCTAAAATTGAGGTTTTACAACCCAGCAGCCCTCGTTTTTGGGCTCCATTCATTAAAACCATGACTTACGTTGTTACCGAATCCTGCATCCGCTGCAAATACACTGACTGCGTTGATGTTTGCCCAGTGGATTGCTTTCGCGAAGGCCCTAATTTTTTAGTAATCGATCCAGACGAGTGTATCGATTGCGCAGTGTGTGTTCCAGAGTGTCCAGTAAATGCGATTTATGCCGAAGATGATGTGCCAGGTGATCAACAAGCCTTCATTAAGCTCAATGCAGAGTTAGCTCCATCCTGGACTTCAATCACCAAATCTAAAGCAGCACTTCCAGATGCTGAAGAATGGAAAGACGTTAAAAACAAACTCGATCAGCTGCAGAGGTAAATCCTTCGCTCTTTAGCTAATTGCATTAACTCACCATATTCATTAAGTCAGAGAACTGCCTTGCACTCCCCCACAGAAGCTGATGCAGTCATCATTGGCGCCGGTCCTGTGGGGCTCTTTCAAGTTTTTGAACTTGGCCTCCTAGACATTAAGGCGCACGTCATAGATGCATTGCCAGAAATTGGCGGTCAATGCATTGAACTCTACCCCGATAAGCCTATCTACGATATTCCCGCGATACCCGTATGCACTGGTCGAGAGCTTGTTAGCAATCTTCTAAAACAAATCGAACCATTTAAACCCCAATTTCATTTGGGACAAGACGTTACGAGTCTTGAGCAACAAGAAGATGGTCGATTTCTATTGACGACCTCTGAAAACAAATCCTTTCTGGCTAAGACTGTGTTTATTGCTGCTGGAGTTGGCGCCTTCCAACCTAGGCTACTCAATCTCGAGGGCATTGAATCTCTAGTTGGCAAGCAAGTCTTCTACCACGTTAAACAGCCAGAACAATTTACAGGCAAACGGATTGTCATTTGTGGTGGCGGGGACGCTGCACTTGATTGGGCTTTGTATTTTGCTAACTCCGCATCAAGCATCACCCTCATTCATCGTCGTAATGACTTTAAAGCGGCGCCTCAGTCGATTACAAAAATGCGCGAACTTTGTGATGCGGGAAAGATTCAATTGCTCATTGGTCAAATTACCGGTCTTGAAGTACAAGATGGAACTTTGACTGGTGTTGCCGTGGACGATATTGAAGGGAATACCCAATCATTAGAGCTTGACGATCTTTTGATCTTCTTTGGACTCTCTCCAAAATTAGGTCCAATTGCTGAATGGGGCTTGGATATAGACCGCAAGCAAATCGCAGTTGATACCGAAAAATTTCAGACCAGTATTCCGGGTATTTACGCGGTAGGTGATATCAATATCTACCCCGGAAAGAAAAAGCTGATTTTGTCCGGCTTTCATGAGGCTGCCTTAGCTGCCTTTGCCGCAGCCGCCTATTTGAACCCTGAAAAGCCGATTCAGCTCCAATACACCACCACCTCCACCAAGCTGCATAAAGCCCTTGGGGTGCAGTCGCCCACATTCGAGTAAGCTATCCTTATTAGCAATTAATTAACAATACTTAGTACTTAATTTAGTTCCTACCCTATGCGCCAATATCACGATCTCATGAAAGAAGTCCTTGCTAAGGGCGTTAAAAAGTCTGACCGGACTGGCACAGGCACGATCTCTGTATTTGGGCATCAGATGCGCTTTAACCTGGCTGATGGCTTCCCAATGGTGACAACCAAGAAGCTACACCTCAAGTCCATCATTTATGAATTACTTTGGTTTCTCAAAGGTAGCACCGACAACAATTGGCTCAAAGAGCGTGGCGTATCGATTTGGAATGAATGGGCCGCACCAGATGGCGATCTTGGCCCCATCTACGGTTATCAATGGCGCTCATGGCCTGCACCCAATGGGCAACACATTGATCAGATTTCTGAAGTGGTTGAGACAATTAAAAAGAATCCTGACTCACGCCGCATTATTGTTTCAGCCTGGAATGTGGCGGATATTCCTCGTATGGCATTAGCACCATGCCATGCATTCTTTCAGTTCTATGTTGCTGAAGGCAAACTGTCTTGCCAACTCTATCAACGCAGTGCAGATATCTTCTTAGGCGTCCCATTTAACATCGCGAGCTATGCTCTGCTGACCCATATGATGGCGCAACAATGCAATTTAGAAGTAGGTGACTTTATTTGGACCGGCGGTGATTGCCATTTGTACAGCAATCACCTTGAGCAAGTGAATTTACAGCTATCTAGAGACTTTTTCCCACTACCGAAACTCAACATCCTCCGAAAACCGAACTCAATATTTGATTATGAGTTTGAGGATTTTGAAATCGTTGGCTACGAATCACATCCACATATCAAAGCTCCTGTAGCTGTATAAGATTGTTTATGACTCAACCTGCCATCTCCATGATTGTTGCTCGTTCACGTAACCACGTGATTGGTCGCGACAACCAGATGCCCTGGAAAATTTCAGCTGACCTCCAGTTTTTTAAACGCGTCACCATGGGTCATCCTGTCATTATGGGAAGAAAGACTTGGGAATCCATTGGTCGCCCATTGCCAGGACGTCGGAACATCGTAGTAAGCCGCAATGCAGACTACTCGCCTGCGGGCGCAGAGCTTGCTGGCTCACTAGATGAAGCGCTTGCCAGCCTCTCTGACTCACCAAGAGTATTCGTGATTGGCGGAGAGCAGCTATTTAAACAGGCGTTTCACAGAGCTGACCGTCTGTATGTAACAGAAATTGATATTGACGTGGAAGGCGGGGATACTTTCTTTGAAATCCCAAACGCATCCGATTGGAAAGAAGTTGAGCGAGTGCCAGGATCTGAAAACGATATTCACTTTGCCTTCCTTACTCTAGAGCGCAAGTAAGCACGAAATTAAAAGGCCCCGAGGGGCCTTTTTTACTGAACTATGATCTTAGAATCTTTGGCAAGCTGAGATAAGAACTCAAATTGCTTTTTCTGCATTAAACCAGCTCTGACAGCTTTTTCTGCCTGCTCAAATGTTGGTGGCTTGCTTGAACGCTTATCCTCAACCTTAATTAAATACCAAGCTTGTTGCATCTGGATTGGGGTAGACATCTGACCTTTGTTGAGATTGGCAATAGCAGCAGATAACGGCTGTGGAAGTTGGCCGAGCTGAACCCAGCCAGCCGCACCACCCTGAGCCTTATTGGGAGCAAGGGAAACGCTACGAGCAACCTTATCAAAGGCTTCGCCTTTTTTAATGCGACTCATAGCTGCTTGAGCATCTGCTTCACTTGCAACGGCAATATCGCTGATCTTGTATTCCACAATCATGCCTTGCGGGCCTAAAGATCCCACCTGCTTGTTGTACTCAGCACGCACATCGGCATCGGTAATAGGATTTTTTTCCATGAATGTGGCTAACTCTAGATCCGCTAAGTAGTTTTGGCGAATCATGGCTAGTTGCGTATTGGCCTTATCAGAATTTGCCAATCCGTCTTTCTCGGCCTGCTGAGAAAGTAATAACACTTCAATATATTTCTCGATCACCGCTTTGCGTAGTTCAGGAGAATCTTTCTGACCCTGAGATAAAGCAACTCGAATTCCTTGCTCAACCATATCATTCGTGATGATGACACCATTAACGGAAGCAGCCGCATTAATTGGCAACCCGCTTTGCTGGGCATAAATTGAACCTGTTGCAGCACTCAGCGTAGCAATCAATAGGCTTTTAAATACTAGTTTTCTCATGAGGACTCTCTTATCTTAGGAGTCTCAATGTTAACAGCTAGCATAAGCATGTCGGCATAACCGTCAGTAAAATAGTTTTATGTGTGTTCAATATCTAACTACCGACAACAATGCTTGGGTCAAATCCCACTTTGACCTAGAGTTGCCACCGTCAAGCGCCCATGATGTTTTTCCGACCTATCCAGGAATGATTGTTCTTAAGAGCCACAATACCCAACGAACTGCAATTGGCCCTGCTCGCTTTGGGCTCATTCCGGCATGGGCAAAAGACGAAGATTTTGGCAGGAAAACCTATAACGCTCGATCTGAAACGGTTAGCGAAAAACCTTCTTACAAAAACGCTTGGTCAAAACGTCACTTTGCATTAGCACTAGCAGATGCTTTTTATGAACCCTGCTATGAATCTGGCAAAGCTGTCAGAACAAAAATTGGTCAAGCCAATCAAGAGCCCATGGCAATTGCCTCCATTTGGGACACCTGGACCGAACCAGAAACAGGTGAATTAATTGTGTCATTCTCGATGCTAACGATTGATGCCAGCGAACACCCCATCATGCGACGTTGTCATAAGCCAGAAGATGAAAAGCGCACAGTTGTTCCATTACGACCAGATTTATTTGATCGCTGGCTCAATGCCACTCCCGATACTGCACTTGAGCTATTGAATTTAAATTCGATTCCGGAACTCGCCTTCTCCGAATAAAGACTAATCGGTTTTTATACTCCTAGGCTACAAACCATCTACGAATGGCAGGCAGTCGCAGAAAAAGTAAGCCTACGATCACGCCAGCATATATTGCTACTGTTCCTAAGTCATTTTTTCCAGCCTTATGCCACCAGTAGTGGGCAATGGCTGTGCAAGCGATGATGTAAACCAATTTATGCAATAAAGTCCATCGCCTGCCTAGCTTGCGAATCGCCCACTGATTGGATGTGAATGCTAGGGGCAATAATAAGACGAGGCTTAAGAAACCCATCGTAATGAATGGGCGCTTGAGAACATCATGAATCATTGCTTGCAAATCTAAAGATTGGTCTAAATAAAACCAAATTCCAAAATGGAGACAGGCATAGAAGAAACAAAAGAGTCCCAACATACGACGATACTTAATCCAACTCGCAGAACCTGTGATCATTCGCATTGGAGTCATGGCGAGAGTAATGCACAAAAATACCAAAGCCCAGGCGCCTGTTGAGCGGGTGATAAATTCGATTGGATTAGCTCCCAGGCCATCATCGTTCGCCAACCACAATAGGCGCGCTAGCGGCATTAGCGCAATAAAAAATAGAATAGTTTTGGATAACTTGATATTTGCCTGCATCACGTCATAGTAAGCCAAATATAAAAATGGCTCCAACAATCATTCGACTGATGGAGCCATGTATTACGAGCCAAAATTTTAAGCGAGAGTTAATCCTTCTTTATACAGAGGGAAGTTACGCACAGGCCTTCCAATCGCGGCCGATATCGCATTAGCGACAGCGGGACCAACGACACAAATGGTTGGCTCACCTACCCCACCCCAGAAATCATAAGTTGGCACCAGAACTGTTTCAATTCTGGGGGTTGAAGCCAATTTCAAGAGAGGATAAGAATCGAGGTTTTGTTGCTTAATACGGCCGTTTTCAACGGTAATTTCTGGATTGAAAATCGCACCTAAGGCCATCGCTACTGAACCCTCAATTTGCTCACGCGTTAAGTAAGGGTTGACGACGTGGCCCGAATTTAAAGCGAATACTAGGCGCTTCACATGTACCATTTTTCCATCGACTGAGACTTCGGCGACGCATGCCGAGTAGCTGGCATAACCCATAAACTGCGCAACGCCACGATAGGTGCCCGCAGGCAATGGCTTATCCCAATTTGCTTTTTCAGCGGCTGCATTGAGAACCCCCAAATGCTTTGGATGATTCTGCATAAGTACTTGCCTAAATTTCACAGGATCTTTGCCTGCCGCTTTGGCACACTCATCCATAAAGCATTCCATAAAGATGCCATTCTGGTTTGTATTAACGCCACGCCATGGTCCAACTGGAACGTGGGTATTTTTCATGACGTATTCAGTCAAGAGAGTTGGGAAGGTATAGCCAAGTTGCGCATCGGGGCCCTTTTCATAAAAGCCTTGTAATTGCCGCTCATCTTTGCCATCCTTGATTGCTGAAGGCGCTAATGTCGCGTTAATAGATTGGCCTGCCACTTTAATATGCATACCAGTCACATTGCCGCTGCTATCAATACCGGCGCTCATCTTGGCCATCGCAATCGGATGGTAGTAGTCATGGGTCATATCTTCTTCACGACTCCATAACACTTTTACAGGAGTGCCTGGAAATTTCATAGCGACTTTTGCAGCAAAAGTTGTAAAGTCTTGAGTGGAACCACGGCGACCAAGACCACAACCAGAGTCAAGCTTATAAACTTCACAGTTCGCTAGAGGAATGCCGGTAGCTTCTGACAATGCCGCTAATGAGCCTTCACCATTTTGTGTTGGCACCCAAGCCTCAGCACGGTCACCACTAATCTTCACAGTTGCGTTCATTGGCTCCATCGTGACGTGAGCTCGATATGGGGTGTAATAAATTGCTTCGACCTTCTTTGCGGAGCTATTAATTGCTTGAGGCGCATCACCCACTTTGCGCTGCCAGAAATCACCCTGCTCATCCAAGCCATTACGCAACATCTTATCGATATCGGCCTGTGAAACATTGGCGGCTTTGCCCTCATCCCAGACGATCGGCAAAGCATTCAAAGCAGTGTTTGCACGCCACCATGTATCAGCCACGACGGCAACAGTACTATCGTTAATCTGGACAACGCCTTTGACACCACGCATTCCCCGAATCTTTGCCTCGTCATAACTGACAAGCTTGCCACCAAAAACCGGGCAGGACTTCACCGATGCGCACAACATGTCTGGCATTTGCAAATCGGCACCATACACCTTGGTACCGTTGACTTTATTGGCGGTATCAATGCGTGCGTAAGGCTGACCAGCAACCTTCCACTTGCGAGGATCTCTTAGGGTGATTGATTTTGGATCAGGGGGAGTTAAGGTAGATGCCAGCTCAGCAACTTTTCCGTAAGTTGTTTTGCGCCCAGATGGGATGTGTGTAATCACCCCTTTATCAACAGTCAATTCACTAACAGGAACATTCCATTGATTTGCAGCAGCCTGAAGCAACATGATACGAGCAGCTGCTGCACCACGTCGCACATAGTCTTCTGATATTCGGATGCCGCGACTGCCACCAGTACCGTGCTCACCCCAAACGCGCTTGCGTGCCAAGCTTTGTCCTGGTGTGGCTGACTGTGTTTTGACTTTTTTCCAGTTACATTCCAACTCTTCGGTCACTAATTGCGCCAAGCCAGTTCGAGTTCCCTGCCCCATCTCTGATCGAGCAATACGAATATAAACGGTGTCATCTGGTTTAATGCTTACCCAGGCATTGACTTCTGCATCACCAGCTTTAGTAGGCGTATTAGGGTCATATTGCGCCCCAGCCTGGGCCAAAGCGTTTTCTGGTAAAGCGCCAATACCCAACATGAGGCCTCCGCCAAGCACGGTGCCCTTGATAATGAAATCGCGACGTGAAGTATTTTCGAGTGTCATATTCTTCTCCTTAACCACGTGTTGCTGGAGAAGCTTGGTATTGCGCCAGCACATCCGCTAATTTTTTCTGACCTGATGCCACATGAATGCCATCACGAATTTTTTGATAAGTTCCGCAACGGCAAATATTTGACATCGCATTATCGATATCAGCATCTGTTGGTTTTGGAATGCGCTTGAGCAATGCTGCAGCGGCCATCACCTGACCGGACTGACAGTAACCACACTGAGGGACATCTAATGCAATCCATGCTTTCTGCACTGGATGTGTATTGTCTTTAGAGAGCGACTCAATAGTAGTGATCTTGGCAGCGCCAACAGCTGAGACGGGAATAGAACAAGAACGCACTGGCTCGCCATTCATATAGACAGTGCAGGCGCCACATTGCGCAACGCCACACCCATACTTGGTACCAGTTAAACCCACCACTTCCCGTATCGCCCACAACAAGGGCATATTTGGCTCCACGTCAATATTGTGGACTTGACCATTGATATTTAGCTGCATGCTGCCTCCTTTATTTTATTTTTCGAATTACTATAAATCATTATGAGATTTGTGCGTTTGCACAAGAAATGCGACCTTTGCCCTCCATTTGCCATCTATGCTCAGCAGCGACAATTGGTATCCAGTTCCTAGGTAATTTGCTATTCTGAGACCTCTAGCAAGGATATCTATGACAAACAATCACCAAGACCAAAACGACGAAGACTTTAACTATGGTTGCGAATGCGCCATGACCCTACTAAATGAACCTACTGAAGACTGCCTTAACGACCTCATTGACGAGCTGGACGAGGATGGGATGATCTCAACCGAAGTGGTCTATGGATTATTGGCAACTATCCTAATGAGCCTCAATGAGAAGGCTCAAGAAGGTGATGAGCATTAATTTTTAGGTTTGAACTTGAGTTTGAATTTGTGCAGCAAAGCCATCCATCTTTTTAGCCATTTCAATATCTAATTGCGTTAATGCGTTTTCTGAATGAGTGCTTAAGCGCACATTGACTCGATTCCAGGTGTTTGACCAATCAGGATGATGATCGATTTCTTCAGCGAATTGGGCACAAAGCGTCATAAAAGCAAATGCCTGTTGAAAGTCTTTAAAAATAAAGTTGCGCTCGATTGCAATACCTGCAATATCCCGTTTCCATAAGGGAAGATGTTTCTCAAAATCAAAATCGTTTGGCAATCTAGTAGACTTCACTTTGTTAGACCCCCTCTTCAGAACTCACTTTAAATCCACACTTTGAGATAGAAGGCGCAAATCATCTGCATAAAGCCAGCGCCACTGGCCTTCTGGCAAATCTTTAGGCATTAAATAAGCACCAATTTGCGTACGGTGTAGCTGGGCTACATGATTACCAACCGCAGCCATCATGCGCTTTACCTGATGATATCTTCCTTCAACGATTGTCATCGCTAACACATTCTCGGAAACCTGTTGGCAAGCTGTGGCATAACATGGCCTTGGATCATCGTCTAAAACTACGCCATTGAGTAAATGATCGATCTGAGATTGAGTAATCGGGCTTGCTGCGGTGATCTCGTAGACTTTACCAATATTCTTTTTTGGCGTCGTCATCTTGTGAATGAATTGACCATCATCTGAAATTAATAGCAATCCAGTGGTATCGTAATCTAGTCGACCCACACACTGCAGACCTCGTTCTACAAAGGGCGCAGGCAATAGACTGTAGACACTTGCGTGATGTGTTGTCTTGTGGGAGCACTCATAATTCAGGGGCTTATTGAATGCAATGTAAGCTTTCTCGTGATATTCCCAATCTTTGCCGTCTACATTGAGTGTGAGGCCTTCGGTAGAGATACGCTCGTCTGGATCTTCCGCCAAAACCCCATTAACCTTGACTAAATCAGCATAGACTAAATCAGCGCAATAGCGTCGCGTGCCAAAGCCTTGGCTAAATAAGATTTTTTCAAGAGAGATCGGTTTTGCCATATGCTGCAGAGCATACTACAGGGCGCGTTTACGTATGAGCTTGGATAGCAAGTTTTGCCTCAATTCATTATCATTGAGCTATCAGCCTTTCGCATTTCTTATTTGGTCACCATGCTTTCATTCCCCAAACCCCGATCACCTCTACACACCCGAGAAATCACTTTCCAGGGTTATGCGCGGGAAGATGGTTTATGGGATATCGAAGGGCATTTAAAGGACTACAAAGCAACTCCGTTTACAACTGGTGGAACCACTTGGCAACCTGGTGAAGCTTTTCATGACATGTGGGTTAGGGTGACTCTCAATAATGAATTAGTGATTCAAGATATTGAAGTGGTCATGGATGGGCACCCCCATCCTGAATGCCCTCAAGCAATTCCACCGATGACCGCTTTGATTGGCGAAAGACTGGGTAAGGGCTGGCGAAAAACCATTCAAACTCACATTGGCGGGATTGCAGGCTGTACGCACTTGCGCGAGCTACTCAACAGCTTAGCTACAGCAGCCTTTCAAGCCATTCCAGGTGCCTTATTTGATCCCGATGAAAACAAGCCGCCCCTATATCTTGGTACCTGCAAATCTTGGGATTTCAACGGGCCAGTAGTGATGCGTGTCTATCCCAAGTTTTACCGCTGGAAAGAACAAGACAAAAAGTTTTAAAGTTCTCCGCGATGCACATTGAATGCATTAAATGCTTGTTGCACTGGCATCAGCTCTAACACATTAATATTCATGTGACTTGGCAAAGTGGCTGACCAATAAATTGCTTCAGCAACATCGTCGGCACTTAATGCTTTCACACCAGTGTAGACTTTGCCCGCTTTATCATCATCGCCCTTAAAGCGCACATTTGAAAACTCGGTTCCCGAACACATACCAGGCTCAATGCAAGTCACACGCACAGGGGTGCCAATTAAATCAGCACGCAAATTTAAACTAAATTGCTTTACAAAAGCTTTGGTACCGCCGTAGACATTTCCACCAGGATAGGGGTAATTAGCAGCTACAGAACCTAGGTTAATGACGTGACCACGCTTACGCTCAACCATGCCCGGTAAAAATGCACGGCTCATATGAACCAAACCTTTAATGTTGGTGTCAATCATTCGATCCCAATCATTCAGAAATGCTTGATGTGCTGGCTCTAAGCCCAATGCTAATCCGGCGTTATTAACTAATACTGTTACGTTCGCAAATTCTGCTGGCAATGCATTGGCTAACTTATCCACTTTGGCGCTATCACAAACATCCACCGATAAAGTGAGTAAACGTTTTTGCTGATCCACAGGCAAAGAGGCTTTAATAGCATCTAGGCGCTCTTGCCGCCTTCCAACCGCAATCACTTTATGTCCATGTGCTAAAAAGCGTCTAGCTGTTGCCTCACCAAATCCAGCAGTTGCACCAGTCACCAAAACAGTATGTTCCATATTTCCCCTTGTCATCCTTTAAGTTTTTATAAGTTCATTTGGCTTTATGACTAATTTTTATCGATTAAGTGATTATCCTCGATAACAGCCGCGCCAGACTTAGCCAATGCTTGCATAAGCCATATACAAAATTCATCCATATTCATATTCAATTGCTTTGCTGCGCTATTTAAGGCGGGCGTATTTGAGATCCATTGATTTACTAAAGATAACTCTTTGCTACGCCATTCTAATAATTTGTATTTCAGTAAGACTTTAGCTCCATGTCGAGCATTTCTGTCAGGGTCTGATGCTAAGTAATCTAGACGGGAGCGCGCTGTAGCGAGAGCGGCAGCAACATCCACAAAAGGTTTTCCATGCCCCGGAATCACTAAAGAAATCGAAAGGCTTTCTATGAGATCAAGAGTTTGAGCGACTTCTTCGAATCCCGATTCACCCCAAAGCTCGGGGAAGATCACACCAAAGCCTTCTTCCCACAAAGCATCGGCAGAAATTAATATGCCATTCTGCTCTTGATATAACATAACTGAGTGAGGGTCATGCCCTGGCGCAGCCAAGATATCCCATTCATATCGACCTAGAGTTATATGCTGGTCTGGTATTAGTAAATGATTAAAGCTAAATCGTGGGCAGTCTTGCCCTAGGTTTTGATAACTAAGTAAATCCATATTCCAATCGCGAACTGCTTCAGCTTCAGAAGCAGGGATATAAATCTGGCTACCATAAGCCTCTTGCAAGGCTGAATTGCCACCACAGTGATCGGAATGCAGGTGAGTATTAACAACCTTATTGACAGTATTTAGCTGGTGTTTATTCAAGGCATTACGCACAAGGGCTAGAGTCATGCCTTGATGAGCAACATAACCAGTGTCGACCAAGGAAACATCATGCTCGCCAAAGTGAAGAATATTATTGGCAGACAACCACCCTCTCTCAAAGACCTCAATGCCCGGAGGCAATACATGTTGTATTGATGGAGACCGTTTCAATGAATTCTTCTTAATTTTTTGGGAAACTTACTAACTGCTGAGTGAGCTCTAGCTTATGAATGTCAAATTGTTGATTCTGTAGGCGCTGCAACAAAGCATCGTAGGTCTTTTTATCCATTTGTGGATTTCTAGACAATACCCATAGATACTCTCTTCTAGGGTCGCTTACTGCTGCTACCTGATATTGAGAATCTAGATCGATGATCCAGTAATCACCCCAAACCATTGGCAAGAAAGATAGCCAAGCCGGAGCAAACCGCACCTCTAACTTTGGCGAATCTTTTGCACCTACTTGCCTTGCTGTCCCTTCTGCTTGAGAGATCTCGCCATCAGCAGTTTTACAGCTATTAAGCACTTTTAAGTTTCCGTCAGGCCTAAATGAATAAACCGCCTGGGTATTGCTGACACATTTCTTCTGAAACCAATTTGGAAATTTGGCAATCTCATACCAAGTTCCCATGTAGCGAGGCACATCAAGAGAGGGGATAGTTTTGACAGCAGACTCTTGGGCGTAACTAAATGAACACAGCAAAAATAGTTTAAGTGTAAAAACCAGACGACTAAAGTTATTCATGGGGCTTAATAGTATTTTTTTAAATCCATCCCAGCATACATGCTCGCAACTTGGTCTGCGTATCCATTAAACATTTGGGTCTTCACTTTTGGTGCAAACATTCCCTTGGGGTCACCAATACGACGCTCTGTCGCTTGGCTCCAACGTGGATGATCAACCTGTGGATTGACGTTGGAGTAAAAACCATACTCCCTTGAATCAAACTGACTCCAACTGGTCTTTGGCATCTCTTCGGTAAATCGAATTTTGACAATTGATTTTGCGCTCTTGAAACCATACTTCCAGGGCACCACTATTCGTACAGGCGCACCATTTTGCTTAGGCAAAACTTCTCCGTATAAACCCAACGTCAGCAAGGTCAGAGGATTCATGGCCTCATCCATGCGCAAGCCTTCACGATAGGGCCAATCCAGAATATTGCTACCGACTCCTGGCATCTGTTTGCGATCTGCCAGAGAAATAAATTCCACATACTTTGCGGACCCCAATGGCTCAACTTTGTTTATTAATTTGGATAAGGAGTACCCATCCCAAGGAATTACCATGGACCAACCTTCAACACAGCGCAAACGATAAATACGCTCTTCAATTGGAGCTAGCTTTAATAATGCATCGATATCTAGCGTAAGTGGTTTTTTTACAAGCCCCTCAATGGAGATCGCCCATGGTCTTGTTTGCAAAGTATTTGCATGGGCAGCTGGATCAGATTTATCAGTGCCAAACTCATAGAAATTGTTATAGCCAGTAACGTACTTATATGGTGTTGGCTCTTCTTTAACGCTATAGGTCGTATTTAAAGTGGCAGCTAATTTTTCTGGGTTTGATGCAAGCGCTTGACGAGAAAACCATGGTGCTAAAGCCATACCAAAACCACCAGCTGCGGCAGTCTTGATTATCGAACGTCGATTTTCAAAAACGTCTCTAGGCGTGATGTCACTAGCAAGTATGGTTTTATCTTTAAAGCGCATGGTTGACCCCTACTAAAGCAATGGGTCTATTTTGCTACCGATGGCAATTTATTGCTTGAGCTAGATATAAACGCGGGAATCCTAGGGCACTACTCTTCTTGGGCGGCGCGCATCTGATTGAGCAGGCGCAAGCTGTGCTTATCCATACCAGCAACCATGCCCGCCAATACTGGATAGTCTCGTACTAGTGTTTCTCCGCCATAAAAGCGCATAAGCCAGTCTGGAAAGCTTCGCTCTGCAATTTCACGAATCTCTAATAGATAAATGCGATGATGACGATCGTCTTCTTGAATCCGCTTCCAAACCTTCATGATGTTAGCGCGCTCACCTTCAATGATTTGCCCGAACTGCTGATTATCGTAAAACAAAATGCCAGTCACACCATGTTTTTGATTAAAGACTCGTGCTGACTCTAAGAGTCGCATCAAACCAAGGAAAGACATATCTGAGACTGCTTCGCTCAAATAACTTAGCTCGATGAGGTCTTTTGGTTTTGGCATTAAGTATTTTGCAAAGACTGAAAAAAGAAAAAGGCAAACCCGAAAGTTTGCCTTTGAATGATAGCGCTAATTAATATAAGAAATTACTATCGCTAACACCTAACATCAATGCGCTAATGCTCATATCTGGTGCATCAGCACTTTTATGTACTACACTCTTGCCGCTTTCAATGCTGCATTGAAAGTTGGGCTTGGGCGCATAACTGCTTTGCATTTCTCAGAGTCAGCAACATAGTAACCACCAATGTCAGCTGGCTTACCTTGAACTGCCTTGAGCTCCTCAACAATCTTCTGCTCGTTTTCAGCCAAGGTTTTTGTCAAAGGCGCGAAATGTGCCGCCAATTCTTTATCCTCAGTTTGATTGGCCAATGCTTCTGCCCAATACATGGCTAAGTAGAACTGACTACCGCGGTTATCTAACTCACCAGTACGTGGCGAAGGCGATTTATTGTTATCCAATAACTTGCCTGTAGCTTCATCCAAAGTGCGCGCCAAGATTTTCACTTTTGGATTACCTGTCTTATCACCAATATCCTCAAGCGAAACCGCCAAAGCTAAAAACTCACCAAGTGAATCCCAACGCAAGTGATTTTCCTCTACCAACTGTTGCACGTGCTTAGGTGCAGAACCACCCGCGCCAGTTTCAAACAAACCGCCACCAGCCATTAATGGAACAATCGAGAGCATCTTCGCGCTGGTGCCCAATTCCATAATAGGGAACAAGTCTGTTAAGTAGTCGCGCAAGATATTGCCAGTCACGGAAATAGTATCTTTACCGCGAATCACGCGCTCAAGGGTGTAACGCATGGCGCGAGTCTGAGACATGATCTGGATATCCACACCCTCAAGGTCATAGTCCTTAAGATATGTTTTTACTTTCTTGATCAATTCAGCTTCGTGCGGACGGTACTCATCCAACCAGAACACCGCTGGAGTATTTGATAGACGGGCGCGATTAACTGCCAATTTGACCCAGTCACGGATTGGGGCATCTTTCACTTGGCACATACGCCAGATATCACCCTTTTCTACGTTTTGCTCGAGCAATACAGTGCCGTCATCAGCAACAATACGAGCCACGCCAGCTTCCGGAATCTCAAATGTCTTGTCATGTGAGCCGTACTCTTCAGCTTGTTGAGCCATTAAGCCCACGTTTGGAACGGTACCCATGGTTCTTGGATCGAAGTTGCCATGTGTCTTACAGAAATTGATCATTTCTTGATAAATACGGGCAAAGGTACTTTCTGGGATTACCGCTTTAGTGTCATGCAAACGACCATCCGCGCCCCACATCTTGCCACCCACACGAATCATGGCTGGCATTGACGCATCCACAATCACATCGCTTGGAGAGTGTAAGTTGGTAATACCTTTTGCTGAATCTACCATCGCCAATGCAGGACGATGCTCATGGCAAGCATGTAAATCTTGAATGATTTCTTCGCGCTTAGACTCTGGCAAAGTTTTGATCTTGTCGTACAAGCTACTCATACCGTTGTTAGCGTTAACGCCTAACTCTTCGAACAACTTCGCATGCTTCTCAAAAGCATCTTTATAGAAAATCTTTACAGCGTGACCGAAAACGATCGGGTGTGACACCTTCATCATGGTTGCCTTCACATGCAAGGACAACATCATGCCGGTCTTATACGCATCTTCGATTTCTTTTTCGTAGAACTCACACAAGGCCTTTTTGCTCATGTACATGCTATCGATGATTTCACCGGCAAGCAAAGAGACTTTTGGTTTGAGCACAATGGTTTTACCGCTCTTTGTAACCAGGTCCATCTTCACATCACAAGCTTTAGTCATAGTCATTGACTTCTCGCTGGAATAGAAGTCACCGCCATGCATATGGGAGACGTGTGTACGAGAAGCTTGGCTCCACTCACCCATAGAGTGAGGGTTCTTACGTGCATAACGCTTCACAGCAGGTGGCGCACGACGGTCAGAGTTACCTTCGCGCAATACTGGGTTTACAGAACTACCTAAGCACTTAGAGTAACGAGCGCGAATCGCTTTTTCTTCTTCCGTCTTAGGATCATCAGGGAAATTAGGAATCTTGTAACCCTTGTTTTGTAACTCTTTAATAGCAGCAACCAATTGGGGTACAGAGGCACTGATGTTTGGCAACTTAATAATATTGGTATCAGGGAGCAAAGTCATCTTGCCCAACTCAGCTAAATTGTCTGGAACTTTTTGGGCATCTGTTAAGTAGTCAGAAAACTCAGCCAAAATACGCGCCGCAACTGAGATGTCACTCTTCACAATCTCCACTCCGGCTGGCGCAGTGAAAGTACGAATAACTGGCAAAAATGCGCAAGTCGCCAAAAGCGGCGCTTCGTCTGTCAGCGTGTAAATAATCTTTGATTTCTCTGAAGCCATTAACGTTTCCTCAATATTGATAAATTTACAGAGTCAGGTTTTTACCCTGCCACTCTCATATTCCGCATTTTGCAAAGCACTTTTAGTTAGCTCGTTTTACAGTTAAAACGCACCCTTTTGCCAATGAGGCGAGAGTTCAATTTTAAATCATTGGGGTTGGCATAAATTGCGGTTTTTCGCCCAAAAACCACCTATATTGCCCAATTTAAGGGAATCCACCGAGACGGTAGCCACGCTCAATTCCTCGTAAACTGCATGCCATGCCCAGCAACCAGCACCCCTTACTAAACAAGAACCTATGCTTACTCATTATTTGCCAGGGCCTATTCCTAACCAATAATGTTACTTTTATTGCTATTAATGGCTTAGTTGGCTATAGCCTTGCCCCCGTAAGCTGGATGGCCACCCTACCTGTGATGGGCTATGTTGTTGGTGCCGCTTTTTCCACATCCCTAGTCGCGAAGTCACAAAATCACTTTGGTCGAAAAATTTCTTTTCAGCTCGGTCTTTTGGTGGCCGTCTTATCTGCGCTGCTTTGCGCCTATGCGGCATTCAGCAAAAACTTCTGGCTACTAGTGGTTGGCACATTCATTGCTGGTTACTACAGCGCTAACGGGCAACTCTATCGTTTTGCGGCGGCAGAGCTCACCGAAGTAAGTCAGCGAGATAAAGCCGTCTCATGGGTTTTGGCTGGCGGTATTTTGGGTGCAGTGATCGGCCCTAATCTAGCCTCTTGGACTCGGAATCTATTTGAGACTGCCTTCTTGGGCGCTTACCTAACACTGTCCATTGCAGCCTTCATCGGAATTCTTGTGATGCAGTTCATTCACTTTCCAGAAGAATTCAAAACCCAGCATGCCCTCTCAGATGGCAGACCTCTCAATACCATTTTGCGTCAGCCTGTCTTTTTGGTGGCAATCATCGGAGCAGCGCTTGGTTATGGGGTTATGAATCTCCTTATGGCAGCCACGCCATTAGCGATGCAAATTTGCGGACTCCCCTTTTCTGATACCGCCCTAGTGTTGGAGTGGCACGTTATTGGCATGTTCGCACCTGGGTTTTTTACAGGGGCGCTGATTCAACGTTTTGGCGCTCTCAAAATCATGGGGCTTGGAGTCAGCCTTAATTTCATTTGCATATTTATTGCCTTGAGTGGCACAGACCTTCATCAATTTTTCATTGCCCTCTTTTTGCTTGGCGTGGGTTGGAATTTCCTATTTACCGGATCAACTTCTCTAGCTATAACAGCCTACAAACCAAATGAGCGTGATAAGGCCCAGGCTGCTATTAATTTCTTTGTGTTTGGCACCATGGCATTCACCTCTTTTGGGTCAGGCGCCCTTATTACCTCTCAAGGCTGGGAGATTCTGAATTTAGGCTCACTCATTCCCGCTGCGATTACCGCAGTTGCTTTAATTTGGCTAGCTCTTCAACATCGAAAAACTAACAAGGCCTGATACGCCTATACTAGCCAGTCATTTGAACCTATAGAAATACCTAAGAAATACTTTAAAGGAATACATCATGTCTGAACTCAAGAAAATCGATACTGTCGTTGGTGATGGCAAAGAAGCAACGGCAGGTAATCGCGTTGACGTGCATTACACCGGCTGGCTCTACGATGAAAATGCGCCGGACCATAAAGGTCAAAAATTTGATAGTTCGCTCGACCGCGGACAACTGTTTAGTTTCCCACTAGGCGCCGGTCACGTTATCAAAGGCTGGGATCAAGGCGTTGCCGGCATGAAGATTGGTGGCAAGCGTACTCTGATTATTCCAGCCGAGATGGGTTATGGTGCTCGTGGCGCTGGCGGCGTTATTCCCCCTAACGCAACGCTTGTATTTGATGTCGAATTGCATGGCGTGAACTAAAGTTTCACTACGCAATACAAAAATACAAAAGCCACCCTAGGGTGGCTTTTTGTTCATCTGGCGACTATCAATTAGTCATCTTACTGATTAAGAACGCAGAGGTTTTCCATTTAAAGTCAGGCGGTTCATGGACTTGGTTTGGCATAAGCTAATTAGTCGATTACGCTCTGCCAATACCTTATCGGCATAGCCCCCATCATCTTCTGCATTAGCAGCACCTACGTAATATTTCAGACCATTGCGCAAAGAACCTGCTGTAGCAATTAAGTACTTCAGAATATATGCGCCCACGCGAATATTGACTTCTGGTTTCACGGCCTGCTGAGTTCCACCATACAAAGCGTATTTTTCACGGTGAACAGATGTCATCACTTGCATGAGACCTTCTGCGCCAGCTTGGCTTCTTGTGTTTGGATTGAAATTCGATTCCACCGAGATCACTGCTAACAATAAGATTGGGTCAATATTGACTTCTTTCGCGATCAAAATCGTATTTGAAACATACTCTTCAATCTTATTGCGATCGAGGTTGTATTTTTTCTCAAAGAAGTCAGCGACAGCACGTTGATTCTGAATAGAACCCATCAAATTACTATCAAGAGCTTGGGGATCCACCTTTGATGTTGGGATGCGATCAGCCAAATGGGAGATAGACTTCACCTGCATTTGCGCTACTGAAGGCATCAATAAAGCAATAGTTTGTTGCTTCACGCTCGTTAGTCCAGGTTCGTGATGACCTGACTTTTGATATATCACCGAGGCAATGTCTGTATCGGAAGCGGTTGCGACATTCTCACTGGTCTTGTATTGATCAAGCATGCCAAAGCCATTGCTCCACACGATATGACGTGCCTCATCTGGAACTAGAATTCGGGCCAAGTCAAAAGCGCCAGCATTGGTGCCGTTGCCTGAGAGCCAAAGACCGACAACCATAAATACTGTAACAACTAGCAAGCCATTAATGACTCGATATACCGGAGCCATCGCATGGGCTAGCAGGTCTTTTGCAGACAGCATAGCTGACTGCGACTCCTGCATCTCACTCAAATTGTTCGTTATACATTTACTCATTCACTGGTTTGCGACACCCCAAAACATTCAAGACACTCAAGACCTTTGCCTAGCTGTTTTATGTTGCATCGCAATATATTAAAAACATGGGTCATCCTAAAAAGGTTCTTATATCAAGTCAAGAATAAAGAACTAAATTTCAATAACTTTTAGTTGTTGAAATACGGGAGTTCCCGAATATGCTGCCTAAATTCAGGAATAAATATATATAAATCAATTACTTATAGATGTTAGGGGGCACTAATTTCATTCTATAAAAAATTGACTAATTTCCAATTTTTTTACTATTTGGAATCAAAAATTGCCTGAAAAAACCATACATCTAGTGTTTAAGCTCATATTATTTTCTACAGGTAGTTATCGACCATTATTGCTGCAAGGCACTATTTATAAGGCCTTGGCAGTGCGCCAATCAATGAAAGCAGCCTGATTTCCCACTAGCTCTACAGCGAACACCAAGCTTAGAGGAATTGGCTAGCCCTACACTTATGGGTAATGAATTCAGATCTCAAATCACCTGGCTTGCTCCGTGTCATCAGCCTCATTTGCTTGCTTGGGTACCTACTCACGCCTCCTAGGGCACTAGCCCTATTTGATGACTGCAAGGACCTTTTTCCCAATCAGCGCATTCCTAGTGCTACTCAAGTGGGTCGAGATCTCTGCTTTGATAGCTTTGCGGTTTATTACTCGCCCCAAGATAAGAAGCCCATCTATGTTGCCCAGAAGCTCAATCGAGAACAGTTATCAGCGCCACATCCACGTAGAAGCAACCAGTTTTATGAAGAGGCCAGACTGCCTTTCTCAGAAAGAGCACTTCTCTCTGACTATCGGGGCAGCGGCTATGACCGAGGCCATAACGCGCCAGCAGGTGACATGAGTAATGAGAGAGCAATGGACCAATCATTCTCCTTGGCTAATATGATGCCGCAGGCTAGACAAAATAATCAGGGCATCTGGGCCAAGAATGTTGAGGAGCCAACTAGACATTACGCCAAAAGAGCTGCGGGAGATATTTATGTCTTTACTGGCTCAACCGGAAACCAAGGGAGCATCGGTAGAGGTCATGTCACGATACCGAGTCATTTATATAAATTGGTATATGACCCCAGCAAAAATTTGGCATGGGCTTATTGGATTGAAAATTCCAACGACGCATTAATGACGCCACCAATTTCATATGCAGAATTAGTAAGCAAAACGGGCATCGATTTTCATTTGCCGATTCAAGGCGAATCCAATCCAAGCAACACAGTCTCAACTAACCCTAAACCCATCAAGACTGGGCAGAATGCGAGCTTAGTAGGCGGCTGGTATCCCGTATTTTTTGACACCTATTCGGCTGAGAAGGTAAGTGCGATTCTTAATAGCATTAAAGCAGGCAAAGTTGCTAGCGTTCAGATTCAATATGATCAGAATGCTGAGCTTGCAAAGCAGATTGCCAATCAGCTGCAGTCTCAAACTCAGGTTGCAATCGAGCTTAGTCAGAGTAGTCCACCAGAGACCCCTGGCGTTACTTACGAGCGTAAGCGCGTAACTGTCATCGTTCGATCAAAGTAAATTAATCAAGTACGTTGTGTGCTCTTTGTGAATTTTGCGCTTTTTGTGCTTTTTGTATTGGTGCTAAGAGTCCACGCAAGCCATTGTGATCAAGCGTGTGCATTAATTCAAGTAATTCGCCTAACTCACCCTTCGGAAATCCCTCACGAGCAAACCACGCTAAGTAATTTCCTGGCAAGTCTGCAATGGCGCGACCTGCATGCTTACCAAATGGCATTTTCATTGAAACTAATTTTTCTAATGCTTGTGAATCCATATATGCATCTTACAAGCTATAAAGAAATAAAAGTCGAGTAAACAGCGCAGCTGCGCGCTGATTTCAAATCTAATCCCATATTCATCTAGCCATTTATTGAGGAATGGTCTTATACCTATTTGAGAATCATTCTTATTTGATTTGCTATATTGGAATCCGATTCGAATTACCCATTCGATCACTTTCAATCAACTCTCAAAAAGATGACGACCCTCTATGAAACTCACTATCAAAAGACTTTTGGCCTTCAGCCTTTTTCTTGCTGCCACCCTAAATTTCTCATTTGCAAATGCTGGTGAAGGCGTGTTTGGCTGGATTTATACCCTCGATTTACAACCCAAAGGAACCTTAGAGTTTGAGCAACGACTACAACTCAATCAACAACAAGCAGCAGGATCATATGATGCATGGACTGCTAGAACAGAATTAGAGTACGGCCTTACGAACGATTTACAAATCGCTGGTTACATTAATTCTTATTACACCAGCGCCAATCAAAACTACACCAATCCCGAGGCATGCGAAGACGCGCCTAGCTGCACTGGAGGCTACGGCGTTCCCTCCTCCCATGATCCATCAACCGCATACAGAAAAAGTGGGATTGAAGGTGGCTCTCTCGAAGCAATTTACCGAATTACCAATCCCGTTACCTCACCCGTTGGCGTAGGTCTCTATCTCGAACCAAGTTGGGGAAGAAATAAAGATGAAATTGAGGCGCGCCTCTTACTACAGTCCAACTTTATTGACGATCGCTTGATTGTCGCCAGCAATATAGTGGTTGCTAATGAGCGTCTTAAATTTATAGAAAACGGCAACGTTCCAGAATCCATGCTGGATATTCTGGTTGGCGCAAGCTATCGTATTGCCCCCAAATGGTCAGCAGGTGTAGAGGCGCGCTTTCATAATGACTATTCTGAGCTCAACTTGCGCAATCAAGTACAACGCGCCACATTTGTGGGACCTAATTTGCACTATGCCGCCAAAGACTGGTGGGTCACTGGGGCATGGCGTTATCAGCTAGCCGGTGGCACCTGCATGGGTGGTGGCGAAGCGGAATGCTCTAACGCACGAGTATGGGATAGCCACACCGTCAATGAATACATTCTGAAGGTAGGCTTTCCTCTGAACTAAGGATTTGCAATCCCTATTAGCTATATAGTGGATATGATTGATTAGGGTAAAAATTTAGAATTTAAATGCTCTATGAAAAAACTAAAACCTACCCTACTCTTCATTCTGCTCTTCAGTCTTTTAGGGATTCTGTTGATGACTATCACCAAGCCAAGCCGTTTTTTATCTACCTCCATTAGCGCCACCTCTGGAATAGTGAGCAATCTCAACAATGAACTTCTGGAATACGTCAACCCAGAAAAACCAACTCACGATCATTCTTCGATTTATTACAAACGTTTCTATATTTCTAAATTCAAATTAGGTGATCAAGCGATTAAGGCTACATTCTCATCGCCAATGGTGATTGCCAATGGTGATGAATTGACTGTCTCAGGCTATCAAAAAGATAGTGGCTTTCAAGTTCTTGCCTATAAGAATCAAACCCAGAAAATGAGCCATCATGAAAATTGGTTGGTGCTTGCTGTAGGCGCACTATTCTTTTTCGCAGTTGCTATTGGCCTACTCAATAGCGAAATAGTCAGCGAAGGAGAACTTGTACCCAAACTCTTTCTTTTTGGGTTTACGGTGGTCGCCGTTTACATGGGCTACCGTGCATTACTCATTCGAGAGGCGATTAAGCTCATTTCTTAATTCAGAGCTTGCGAACTTGGAAAAGAAAAGCCCTTAAAAAAGGGCTTTTTTATTACTGATACCTATCTTTAATTAGATGTTGGTTAGTGGCCACCTGCTCCACCCAAGTACGCTGCTTTCACAGCTGGATCATCTTTGAGTTTTGCTGCTGGGCCATGAGTTGCAATCTTGCCGTTCTCCAATACATAACCATAGTCTGCAACATTCAATGCGGCTGCAGCAAACTGCTCAACCAACAACATGGTTACGCCTTGAGACTTCAAATTAGAAATGATTTTGAAAACCTCTTCTACCAAAATTGGCGCAAGACCCATGGAAGGCTCATCCAAGAGAATGATTTCTGGGTTCAACATAACTGCGCGAGCCATTGCCAACATCTGTTGCTCACCACCTGATAATGTGCCTGCCAATTGATTACGACGCTCTTTTAAGCGAGGGAACATTTCTAGGGCTTTTTCTAGATCGTTCTTGATATCACCCTTTGGGCGACTTCCAGTAAAACGCGGAAACGCACCCAGCAACAAATTGTCAGTGACTGACATAGTTGTGAACACACGACGACCCTCTGGGCTATGCGCTAAACCAAGACGAGCGATTTTATGAGAGTCGTAGCCATCAATTTTTTCGCCACCTAAGCTCACTTCACCAGCAGTGGGTTTGATCATGCCAGTGATAGCACGCATGGTTGTAGTTTTGCCAGCACCGTTTGAGCCAATCAAAGTAATCACTTGTCCCTTAGGCACATCAATATTGATGCCGTGGAGAACTTTGACTTTTCCGTAGCCTGCTTCAAGATTCTTAATAGATAACATGGTATTTACCGTTCAATATTGTTCTAGTGATTAAGTACCCAAGTAGGCATGAATCACCTTCTCGTTTGCCTGAACTTCAGCTGGCTTACCTTCTGCAATCTTCTGACCGAAGTCCAACACAGAGACGGTGTCGCAGACTGACATCACCACATCCATGTGATGCTCAATCAAGATGAAGGTAATGCCGTTATCGCGAATCTTGCGAATAATGCGCAAGAGCTCTTTGATATCAGGAGCTGTTAAGCCTGCGGCTGGCTCATCCAAGAGGAGCAGCTCTGGGTCAAGCGCTAATGCACGAGCAATTTCCAGCAAACGCTGCTTACCGTACGGCAAGTTACGCGCTTCTTCATTAGCTAAATCATCCAAGCCAACAAACTTCAACAAGGCCATTGCACGAGCATGTGCCTCGTCAGACTCACGCTTATAGCGTGGCAGATTCAGCGCGATCTCAAGCATGTTCGATTTGAAAGTGTGATGTAAACCGACCAAAATGTTTTGGATGGCAGTCATCTCACCAAACAACTGCACGTTCTGGAAGGTACGAGCAATACCAGATAACGCAATATCAGATGAAGTTTTACCAACGACACTTTCACCGGCATACAACACGTTACCCGCAGTTGGCACGTAAATACCAGTCAACACGTTCATCATGGTGCTCTTACCGGAGCCGTTAGGGCCAATCAAACCATGAATCGTACCGCGCTTGATACTGAGGTCAACATTATTCAGCGCTTTCAAGCCACCGAACTGCATCAATACAGAATCTACCTTTAAGAGTTCTGCGCCGGTATTTTGAGTGCCCACAGCACTAATAAAGCTAATCGAGTCATCAACCGCTTCAACCTCACCACCACGAGTAGTTTTAGCTTTGCCAGTAATGGACTGATAGAAGCTCTTTGCAAAGCCCACAATACCGTTTTGTAAGTAGTACACCACCAACAAAATCATGAAGCCGAAAATACTCAAGCGCCAGTCAGAAATGGTATTAAGCCAGAATGAGAATGCAGCCAAGCCCACTACACCAGCGATTGGAACCGCAACCCGTCTTGGAGTGGTTACTTTCTTGGAGAGCGCTAAGCCTGCGCCAACCACCACAGCGATCGCAATGATCGATGCAACGATACGGAACAAGTTAATGTCGTCCAATAACTTAGGTAGTAGCACGATGATTGCCGCGCCAATCAGAGCACCGAGGCGCGACTTACGACCACCCATGATGATGCCGAGCAAGAATAGAACTGCTAATTCGTTGTTATAGGTATTTGGGGAGATATATTGCTCTGAATAAGCATATAAGCAACCAGCCAAGCCAGCAAAAGCCGCGCTAATCACAAATGCGATCACCTTAAAGCGATATACGGAAACACCCATACAGTCACAAGCAATCGGGCTATCACGCAACGCTTCAAATGCACGACCAATTTGCGATTTGACGAAACGATCCACAACCACCAAAGACATAACTAAAACTGCCAAGACTAACCAGAAGTATTCGGCCTTGGTCATGGGCACGCCCATGATGTCTGGTTTAGGAATCTTGATGCCCAATGGGCCTTCGGTCATCCAGGTCATTTCATTAATCAGAATCTGAGCAATTGTTCCGAATGCCAAAGTCACCATCGCCAAGTAAGGGCCAATCACCTTGAGCGCTGGCAATGCCAAGATACCGCCAAAGATAGATGTGATGACGATGGATGCTGGCAAGGTTGCCCAAATGGTCCAGCCAAAATGGAAATACAGAACGCCAGCAGTGTATGAGCCAATACCGAACAAAGCAGCATGACCTAAAGATACCTGACCTACATAACCTACAACAATGTCTAAACCAAACAAGAGAATCGTATAGATCAGAATCGTTTCTACTAAGTGAATGTAGTAAGGGTTGTGAATAAACAGAGGCAAACAAAAGAGTGCCGCAATCGCAATTAATAGAGGGAGTAGAGACTTCTTCATTATTAAACTTTCTTAATTGCAGATTTACCAAAGAGACCAGATGGCTTATATGCCAATACAAGCAATAACAAAATCAAACCTGGTACATCTTTATAGCCAGTCGATACATAGAAACCGGTTGCGGTCTCCACAATTCCTAAAATGAGGCCGCCGACAATAATGCCAAGGCCACTTGAAAGACCACCAATAATTGCCACGGCGAACGCTTTCAAACCAAGTGCGCCACCCATAGTTGCGCCAGTCAAGGTTAAAGGAGCAATCAATACACCAGCAAACGCCGCTGTTAGAGAAGATAAAGCATAAGAGAAGGTGATTACCATGCTGGTATTGATGCCCATGAGGCCTGCTGCATCACGGTCATTTGCAGTTGCTACAACTGCCTTACCGTAAATCGTTTTGCGATTGAAGAACTCAACCAATAACATCATTACTAAAGCACCAACGACCACCAAAATTTCCATTGGAAGAATATTCGCACCGAGGAAATTCATTGGCTCCATTGGTAATGGAGCTGGGAATGGTAATGCATCACGACCCCAGATATTTTCTGCGACGTTTTTGAAAATAATGCCAAGCGCAATCGTCGACATAATCCAACCGAACTCGGATTTAATTTTGATCGCAGGACGCACGCCGATTAGTTCAACGAAGCTACCTTGCAACATACCGAATAAGCACACCACTGGAATCATTACCCAGTAGTTCATACCGAACGTATCCACACAAGTTAAGCCGACAAGCGCACCCAACATCAGGGCCTCACCCTGTCCGAAGTTCAATGTGCCTGATGTAGCAAAGGTGAGCTGAAAGCCGAAAGCGATGACCGCGTAGATCATCCCCACAGCTATACCGCTCGAGAGGATTTGTGCAAGCATTTCCATAAAATTGGCCTAGTTATTTTTAATACTTTTTATTAAAGAATCCGACATTGTAAGCAAAACGCCGCTTTTTGGGCGGCGCTTTGTTAGTACAAATGTTGCAGTGCGGAAGTTTTTAAAAATTCCGCTGCAAACTAGTAAGAATTACTTCTTCTTAGACTTTGCATCCTCAGCATTTAAGAACTCAACGCGGCCGTTTTCAACTACGCCCATAACAACGTCTTTTGCCTTAATTGCCTCATGATCAGTCGCAGAGAATGGCTTGTTGTAGGTAATCACAACGCCATCAACTGGGGTCTTAAGATCTTGCAATGCTGCCAAAATCTTTGGTCCCTCAGTGCTGTTAGCTTGCTTGATAGCTGCAGCCAAGAGGTATACAGAATCGTAACCTTGAGCAGCAGAAACTGGAGAAGCGATATTGTTGTTCTTTGGCTTGAACTCTTTTAAGTAAGCCTCTTGGAACGCCTTACGCTTAGCAGTTGTTGATGGAGTCTGAATGTAAGTCTGTGGCATTGTTGCGCCGTCACCATTCTTACCAGCAGTATCAATGAAGCTAGCCATAGACAAAGTCCAGCTACCAATCATTGGCTTTTTCCAACCTAGCTTAGCCATACCGTTAGCAATTTGCGCTAACTCTGGTCCAATTGCGTAAGTCAAAATCACTTCAGCGCCAGCATTCTTAGCTTTGAGCAACTGAGAAGTCATATCAACGTCACCGATGTTGAATTTTTCAACGGCTACTGGAGTTACGCCATATGTCTTCAACGCTTTTTCTAAGTCTTCACGTCCCAACTGACCATAGTTAGTAGAGTCAGCCAAAATCGCCACTTTCTTTAAGCCACGCTTTTCAACCGCTTCCTTAGCAACCATTGGCGCTTGGATATTGTCTGCAGCAGCATTACGGAAAACATAGTTCTCAGCAGCATTGGGAAATTGTTTAGTGATAACAGAGCCAGTAGCAACGTTATTCATGACAGGAATCTTGGCATCTTGATAAAAACGCTGTGAAGCCAATGCAACACCAGTGTTGATGTAACCAAGAGTAGCAACGACTTTCTCGTTGTTAATCAATTCTTGCGCAATTTGCACGCCGCGCTCGTTCTTCGCTTCATCATCGCGCTCAATCAAGACGATTTTGTTGCCATTGATACCGCCAGCAGCATTAATTTCTTTTGCAGCAAGTCGCACGCCATCACGCATGCTCACGCCCATTGAAGATGAGCCACCAGTAAATGGGCCTGATACACCTAATTTAATATCGGCAGCATATGCGCCGGTTGCAAGAATTGCAGAAGCAGCGACTGCAAAAATGTGATGACGAATCTTCATAAAGTCTCCATGACTAAAAAATACTAATGAAATAAAACTTTTTTATAGTTACTACGCATAACGAAGGATTATCTTACTGTTATTGCAATTGCAAAAAAAGAGCTTTGTATTAGGGTTTTACATTAGCCATTTTGATGACCTTATCTCTCAAATGATCCCTTATCCCGTTCCTATATTTACTTAGCCAGTCGATTACGAATGCTGGGCCAAAATAAATTCACCATTAAGCCAGTGATTACTAACCCTGCCGCCTCCATCTTCCATGGAGGTAGTGGCTCAGACAGAAAATAGGCAGATGCCCCCATTCCAAAAATGGGCACCAATAATGGCGCGGGTGCAACAACTGCTGCCGGGTGTTTTGATAACAGCCATGCCCAAGCGCCATAGCCAAACAGCGTATTGCCCCAGGATTGCCATAAGACACCCAACCAAGCCCCCAGAGGTGCCGTCAGAATAGATTTACTCACAACTGTCCAGCCACCCTCAAATAGCAGGGCCATCAAAACCAAGGGAGGGATGGCATAAACACTAGCCCAAACAACATACGCGAGCATATTGATAGTGCCAGCACGGCGACTAGTCGTATTCGCAATACCCCATGAAAAACCCGCAAAGACTACTAATGCCAAACCCAGAAATGTTGTCGTGGAATCTGTGTGCACCGCAATAATGCCAAGACCAGTCATGGCTACCCCCACGGCAAGCGCTTGATATAGCTTGAGACTTTCTTTGGCAAAGAGCATGGCAAAGCCGATTGTGAAAAAGACCTGCGTCTGAATCACCAAGGAGGCTAAGCCCGGAGAAATATTGCCATCAATCGCAAAATACAAAATACCGAACTGACCCACCCCAACAGCAACACCATAAACACATAAATTTGTCCAAGAAATTTTTGGCCTTGGCAAAAATAAAGCTGCTGGCAAAAACGCAAAGATGTAGCGCAAGGCAGCAAATACAAAAGGTGGAAAACTCTCAAGCGAGATTTTGATCACGACAAAGTTCGTGCCCCATACTGCAACAATAGCCAGAGCCAACAGCAAATGGCTAATTGGTAGTTGATACCCCGACTGGTCTTTTGTATTTGAACTATTCACGCGTGAGTAATTCTGCGGCGCGTTGCGCGATCATCATCGTTGGGGCTGCTGTATTGCCAGAGGTAATAGTCGGCATAGCCGAGGCATCAACGACACGCAATCTTCCTATGCCCTTCACCTTCAATTCTGAATCCAATACTGCCATCGGATCATCAGCGCGGCCCATTTTGCATGTACCCACTGGATGGAATATCGTTGTGCCGATGTCACCAGCCGCTTTGACTAACTCATCATCCGATTGATATTGCATGCCTGGCTTGTACTCTTCTGGGCAATAAGGTGAGAGCGCAGCCTGCTGAGCAATTTTCCTTGTTAAGCGCAATGACTCTGCAGCCACCTTACGATCTTCATCGGTTGATAAGTAATTTGGGTTAATGATGGGCGGTGCCTCTGGATCAGTCGATGCAATATGCACACTGCCACGTGATGTGGGTCGCAAATTACACACACTTGCCGTGAATGCATTGAATGAATGCAGATCTTCTCCAAAGCGCTCTAGCGAAAGTGGCTGAACATGGTATTCCACATTGGCGCTCTTTTGCTCTGATGAGCTAAAGGCAAATGCCCCCAACTGTGAGGGTGCCATTGACATAGGGCCTGAGCGCTTGAAGAGGTACTCCAAACCAATCATCAACTTTCCAAAAAGAGAATTGGCTTTGGTGTTTAGAGTTTTAATACCACTGACTTTATAGACCATACGCAGTTGCAAATGGTCTTGGAGATTTTCGCCAACGCCGGGTAAATCTGCCATCACTGGAATTCCTAACTTATTTAGAAGCGCAGCAGATCCAATGCCTGAACGCTCTAAAATCTGCACGCTACCGATAGCACCGGCACTCAAAATGACTTCGCCACTTTGATTGATTAAAGACTGATGAATTGCGCCATTCTTTTGATATTCCACTCCGTTGCAATTTTTGGTATCAGAATCAATGATCAGCTTTGTGACTACTGCCTCTGTAATCACCGTTAAATTACTTCGCTTCATCGCATCCTTTAAAAAAGCTTTTGAGGTATTGAGTCGCCAACCTTTACGCTGACTCACATCGAAGTAACCCACTCCAAAATTATCGCCACGGTTAAAGTCATCAGAAGCCGGGATGCCAGCTTCTACAGCAGCATCCTTAAATCGATCCATGATAGGCCAACGTAGACGCTGTTTCGATACAGTCCACTCACCGCCTTTGCCATGCCATTGATTGGCAGAGCTGTGATAGTCCTCAAAAGATTTGTAACGTTTGAGTGCATTCTCCCAAGACCATGCATCATCACCAGTTGCCTGCACCCAAGATTCATAATCACCAGCCTGACCTCGCATATAGATCATGCCATTGATTGATGAGCAACCGCCCAATACACGACCACGGGGGTATAGCAATGAACGGCCATTAAGACCTTTTTCTGCAACTGTCTTAAAACGCCAATCGGCACGAGGGTTATCGATGCAATAGAGATACCCAACCGGAATATGAATCCAAATATAGTTGTCGCTTTTGCCAGCCTCAATGAGCAATACTTTCTTATTAGGGTTCTCAGTTAGGCGCTTTGCCAACATGCAACCAGCGCTACCCGCCCCAATGATGATGTAGTCGTAATTAATTGTTTGAGTCATTTTGAGAGTACAAAAGCTTAGTTCATCCTATTATTTACCAATACAAAAACTCAGGTATTGCTTGGCATTTTTGTTGATTTGTTATAGAATCACTTTTGATCTAACATTAGATCATAGAGATCTACTATAAGCGCGCATTTGCTCAATTTGTAAAAAAGGCTTCAAAACCTTTGCAATTAACGATTGAGGATAGGATTAATGAGGTTTGCAACAACCCTGAGATTGGAAAACAAAAATTGGGTGACCTACAAGGCCTTTTTGTTTATAAGTTTCGCTTCAGCAATCAGGAGTATTTAATGGCTTACGAATTTGATCGCTCATCGAATGCAAACAAATTAACCTGGCTTGAATTTTGTCAAATCGGTCCCCATGAAAACTTTTACATGCAACTTAAAAGATCCATTCGACTTAAATAATTATTTTTGGCCTATTCAATAAAAAAGTGAACCCAAATATGACCCAATCAATAACTGCTGAAGATCTTTTTGCTCAAGTACAAAAAATGTCAGCAAAAGAACGAATTAAATTTTTCTCCCTAGTTGCTATAAACGCATTCAAAGAGACTGATTACACTCACGACCAAGTCTTTGGCCATCTCAAGACTGCAGCTTTTTCGGCAGAAGAAGCTGCAGAATATTTAGAGATTTCAATTCCCACATTGCGAAGATACGTACAATCCGGAAGATTAAAGCCATCAAACACAATCGGCAGAAGTCAGCTCTTCTCAAGTGCGGAACTCAAATTATTCAAATTAAAAATTAGTAAAGAGTAACTGGCGGCCAATAGCCGTCTAAAATGAAAGCATGCATCTAAATGAAAAAAACCGTACCCCCAAAGTTCTAGAGGACGAGGGGCCAAGCAAGTCTGAGCTAAAGCGTCAAATGACGGAGCGTCAGAAGTTGGCTGAGGTTTTGGCGGCTTTAAGCAGTGATGCACTAAAAACTATTCCTTTAGATGAGACCATCAAAAACGCTGTAGCAGAAACAAGCAGAATTAAAAGTTTTGAAGCGATTCGCCGTCATAAGCAATACCTGGGCAAGCTGATGCGTGCATTGGATGATGAAGAACTTGAAGCAATCCAAAAGCGACTAGATGCGATTCAGGGCGTTAGTAAAGCGGAGACAGCCAAACTCCATTTTCTCGAGAGCTATCGCGATCGTCTCATTGCTAATGATGAGACATTTACCAAAATGATTGAGCAATATCCGGATATGGATATTCAGAATATGCGCACACTTATTCGGAATGCTCGTAAAGAGAAAGAACATAATAAGCCGCCCAAGGCTTATCGAGAAATCTTTCGAGTCTTAAAGGAAATGGGCATCTAGGTCTAGCCCATGATCTCAATAAAGATGAATCAAAGTCTTATGATCTCGGCGACACCATCATCTGTAGACCTCACGACGATTCCCAATTTCGATTACCAATACTGTGACCTGCGCATCCAAGATATCACAAATAATACGCACATCTCCAACGCGATAACGCCAGTATTGACACAGTTTTGGCCCTTTTGAATTTTTACCTAAAGCATATGGATCTGAAGAGACTGCAATTCGCTCATCCATAAAATCAAGCACTCGCAATGCAATTTGCCTATCTAATTTGTTTAATTGTGTGCTCGTAGACTCGGTGTACTTAATGATCTAAGCCAAGATTTTTCCTTACCTGGGATGCATCAAGCACTTTTTCAAGACCTTTGCGCACTTGCTCCATGGTGGCATCTGCCAAATAGAAGTCTTCAAGATCATCTAGTCCGCGCTCAATGAGTTCGCGTAGATAGTATGACTTTGCTCGACCTGTTTGAGCGGCAAGACGGTCCAATCTTTGCTCAATACTAGGATCTAATCGAATTGAGACAGCCATGAATTCACCTGTAATTTAATGTTGATAGGCATATGTAATACATGTATCACAATAAATACAAGTATTTAATTAAGCTGCTATCAAGCCCTGCCGCTTAAATTACTTAATTCTTTAGCTTTTTAATCATTTACCCGAATAAAAAGACAAAGCCACCAGAAGGTGGCTTGCTGCCCAAAAAGCATTCAGAAAAATGAATGGTTACTGGGTGAGTCGTGCCTCTACTTTAAAACTAATTTACATACATTAATACTCACAAAATTTGGAGGTCTTTGAGTGGTTTCAGAGCTTCAAGCTACGAGACGGCACCTCAACCCATCGATAAAGAAAGTTTGCTGCAGCCCAACTTGCCGCGATTGACACTAACATTAATGCAATAGCCATTACACCTTCATGACGATGGCTCATACCCCAAGCTATATATAGCGTGTTCGCAAGCAAGACAAAAGAGAAGTGAATCAAGAAGGCGCAATACGATCGCTTACTTCCCCAAAGAATAGCGTTGACTATTTTGTGGATTCTACTTTCATGACCTCGTCTTTGTTTTTTGTCATGGTCTTTGTATGCCCAATCACCCCAGATAACTAGAGCAATAGCTACTGCATAAGCCAAAATATTACGTATCCAGAGTTGATGAAAACTCGATATCACAATAATGATCCCAATTGCAATGAAGAAGAGCTTGGCAATACGATTAACCAAGGGATCAGGATAGTTTTTGCAAAGCTGCGCTAGCACACCCAAACCATACGCCCCAATGAAGTAAATGAAGTAGTTCTCATATGCACCAGAGCGATTAAAAAATAGCAAAGATGAAACGCAGAGCATCGCTAAGATCCACATCAGCGAACGAAACCCGGGAAACATCGACAACATGATCGCTAAGATGGCATACAACTGCCAATCAATGGCTACATACCAAACACCAGCCGAAATCGAATCTAAGCCCAATATTCCTTGCAAGAAAAACAGATGGGCTAAAAACTGCCCCATCGTTTCAGATTCACCCACGAACTCATCCTGAACCCAAAAGCGGGCGAGCCATGCGCAGATAATCGTCACAATCAGCGCAACCACATAGGGTGCAAATAAACGGAGGTAACGATTGAAGATCGTCTTTAATACCGTTTGTGGGTTTTTTAGATTACTAGCTCGAGTCAATGATTGAGCGGCTAAGTAGCCACCCATCACCAAGAAGATTTGTACGGCATAACGACCATATTCAAACAACCAAGTCATGAAACCTGGTAGGAGTAATCTGGCATCCTCCGCAATCTGTCCATAACTAGAAAAATGGTGAAGGATGATCGTTAAGGCTGCAAAAGTCTTTAAAAAATCGATAAGAAGAAAATGGTTTTTGGATTGCAATGATTGGGGGCTTATAAAAACCAATAGAACGCTTACTAGTAGAGCAGCAATTGAATGCTCTAGAAGATAAAGACCTTATTTTAATTGAGATAAATAATGTGCAATTGCCTTTAGGTCATCATCGTTAATCCCGTATAAAGAAGCGGCCATAATCGTGTCGCGTCCAGTGGCTTGGTTATTTCGAAACTGACGCATGGCATGCAGCAAATAGTCTTCCCGCTGTCCCGCAAGACGGGGCATTTGATCTCTTCCACTGTAATCTGGCAGATGGCATGTTCCGCAGAGCGCTTCTTTTGATAGGAATTGCCCTCTTTCATAAACCGCATCATCGCGCTTACCTGGAATGGGTTTGAGCGTTTGAGATGAGTAAAACTTAGCCAACGCAATAATTTGCTTATCACTTAAGCCATCAAGCTGCCCCTTCATTGCGGGAATATTCCGAATACCCTCACGAATCATGATCAGGTTATTTTCAAGAAACACCTTAGGTTGACCAGCCAGGGAGGGGACGCCCTCCATCACTGAATTACCATCGGGACCATGACAAGCAGAGCAGACTGCTAGCTTCGCAGATATATCTTGAGCAATAGAACACGGCGCAACCATTAAGAGATACCCTCCCAATAGAAGCGCCGCTAGTTTAGTCAGTCTCACAAAAACTAAAAATCAATGTTACTTTTTGCAATTCACCATTACTTCTTACTATAAGTAATTCTGTAAATAGCGCCCATTTGTTCGTCTGTCAAAAGCATAGAACCATCAGGCATTTGCATGAAGAATGTTGGACGGCCCCAGAACGACTGATCAGCAGGATTCATAAAGCCTGTAATAAAAGGAGTGATCTTGGCGTTTTTACCATCCGCGTCCGCTTTTACAGTGACTACGTCATAGCCTGACTTCGTGTTGCGATTCCATGAGCCCTTACGCGCGATAAAAGCTACGTTCTTATACTCGGCAGGGAACATATTGCCCGTGTAGAACTTGATCCCCATTGCTGCCGCGTGAGCACCCAATAATGCAACTGGTTTGGTCACGCCTTCGCATGCGTTTGGCTTGATGACTTTGTCATCTGGCATATTGCCTTCATGACAATATGGGAAGCCAAAGTTCTCTCCATTCTTAGTCAGAATATTGAGAGTGTCGTTTGGTTTATCGTCACCCATCCAGTCGCGACCGTGATTGGTAAACCAAAGTTGCTTGGTTACAGGATGCCAGTCAAAACCTTGTGTGTTGCGTACACCAGTCGCAATGACCTCCATACCCGATCCATCTGGGTTATACCGACGAATCTGCGCATACTCTGGAGTTGGTAATTCGCAAATATTGCAAGGTGCTCCAAATGGTACGTATAACTTACCATCTGGACCAAAGCCCAAATACTTCCAGTTGTGGTGTTGCTCAGGCGGCAAATTGAACTTGGCAGTCAGGTCTACTGGCGCCACATTGGGGTTCTTAGCAATTCCGTCATAGCGCAACACTTTATCGATTGCCATTACATACAGCGAACCATTTTTGTAAGCCACGCCCGAAGGTTGCACTAATTTATCCACGACGACACGGCTAGTGCGCTCTTTGCCGTTATTGCTTACCTCATATACCCGACCAATTGCCCGCGTACCGATGTAAATTTTTCCGTTATCACCCATCGCCATTTCGCGGGCGCCAGGAATGCCAGTTGCATAGACTTCAATCTTAAAGCCCGGAGGCATCTTTAAAGTATTGAGAGGAATCTCATTGGCCGGGGTAGTCGTCATCTTGCCAGCCAATGGAGCCAATTTAGAACTAGACATATCTGCGCCCATGCCTTGCTTCCAAGCAGGTGCTGGTGCAGCAGGTGCAGAAGCATTACTAATGGTGTTTGTTGAGCAGCCTTGCAATCCGATGACTGAGGATGCTAATAAGGCCAAAGCAAATGGTGCAAGTCGATGGCGCATAGGCTCACGATGTTGTGTCATTTCAGTTTCTCCCATATTTTTTATATTTATTTATTTAGACTTTGGGGTCTATTTAAGCATTGTTTTCACTCCCATCCGAAATTTTTAGGGAAATACCCTATATTAAGGATCTCTAAAAGTTAAGGCGTGCGCCAACTGTGATCGCTTGTGGCATACCAGCTTGGTAAGCAGTTGCTTGAGAGGCGATATTAAAAGTGACATATTGGCGATTAAATAAGTTCACCACTGAGGCGAACACAGATGCCTGTGGGGTCAGTTGGTAGTTTGCCTTAAGGCCTACTACAGCATAGGCGGGAACTGGCAGAGAACCTGTTGCCATCCAAGAATTACCTACATAGCGAACGGTCGTTGTCAGGCTAGCTTGAGGAACGGGATAGTAAGTAATGCCTGCGTTAGCCATATTTCTAGGAACACCACCGACTTGAGTATTAATAGGATCCGTTGTGGCACTCCAAGTCAAGATCGTATTGGTATAGCTATACCCTCCATCCAAAGCCCATTGCGAATTGACATCTTGGTGATATTGAAACTCAATACCTCGACTTAAGAGATTTTGCTGATTGGTATAGTAATTGACATTTGTGTAAGCACCAGAAGTAGAACAACCGCCAGATTGGGGGTAAACAGGAATCCCACTCGCACTACACAAGCTATATGCAAATGCTGAATTAGCACTGGTAATCTTGTAACTAGTAATGGCATTTTGAATGTAATTATTGAAAGCAGTTAACTGAGCAAAGCCACTCTTCCATCGATAGTCCGTTCCGACTTCATAACCCGTCATAGTCTCAGGCGTGAGATTGGGGTTTGCGATGGTGTACCCCGTGGTGGAATTTCCATAACTGCGCAAAGTGTTATTCATGCTCGGCGCATGAAAGGCTTGATAGGCGGCACTTCTTAAATCCCAACCGTCATTCAGTTTATATAAAAGGCCTAATGTGGGACTCAGCTGTGTTTTGCTTTGGTTGGGAATGGACTGATATAGCGGGTTTGATCCATTACTACCAGCGTTATATAAGGTGGGAGTCTGGCTATTCCATACATCGACTCGCGCTCCTAGAGTAGCTTCAAGAGGAATCACACTTGCGCGGGATTTAATTTGTCCAAGAAGGCCGTAAAAATTTTGCTGACCCTGAGCGTAGTTCACTGAATTAATTGCCCCGCCCGACGATAGATTATTCGTTAAGTTCGATGCGGAAATATTTCTTGCATCAATACCCAAGATATATTGATCAATGCCAGCCGCTTTCAGATCATGCGTATATTGAGCAGAAGCCCCTAGGGTCGAATAGGGATCGATGTAGTTGGCGTTGATATAGGGCTTATAAGGGGCTGATGTGAGATTGTTGGCAGTCTGTTTGTAAAAGTTCGTATTTTGGTAATACACATTTACTTGAACTTTTTTATTAATATCCAAGTTTGTTGTAGAGCCCCCTGCAACATCTGCCATCTGAATGAGGTTAGGTGCAATGGCATAGTTATTACTCAAATCTGCCATCGTGCTGTAGCCCAGCCTTAAGAATGCATTAGTGTCAGCGCTAGGCTTAAAGTAGTTTTGCAAACGCACATTCGAATTCTTTACCGCATCAGTTCCCATGCCATTTTTGAGATTACTTGGCGAGCCGGGATAGATCGTGGCGTAATTCTGGAATCCTTCACTCGAAAAATAGTCAGCGGAGATCCGCATTTGCATTGCATCAGAGACGATAAGATCTTTGGAGGCTGCCACATTACCTGTCGCAAAAGATCCATAGCTGGCAGAAACATCTTGTGAACTATTTTTAGGGGTCTTCGCATTGATATTAATCACCCCACCCATGCCATAGTTACCGTAAAGACTAGAGACCCCTCCACGCACAAACTCTACCGACTCAATCGAGGACATGGGCACTAAGTTCCACTGCACAGTTCCATAAAACGCATCATTGGCTGGCAGTCCGTCAATTAATACCAATGTGCGGCCATAACCTAAGCCGCGAACGTTAATACTCTGCCCTGTCGGATCTTTTTGGTAGTAAGGTACATCATTCAGAAATACGCCTGGTACATTTTTGAGCACTTGATCAATGGTCTGATCGGGAGAAGACTCTAAAACCTCCTTCGTCAGAATCGTCGTATTAAGAGACATTTCATCTAATGGCGTCCCCGAACGAGTGGCATTCACCACCATGTCATTGAGCTTTTGATCGTAATTAGGTGGTGGTGCAATTTGCGACCAAGAATGATTCGTTTGCAAAAGCAATAGAAATGGCATTAGGAAAGATATTGCCCCTAGATTCCATCGAACTCGCTGATGAAATAATTGCCGACCCTGAAGAACCTTCAATGACATGCTGCTTGAATCTTGATTACCTGTAAAGAAGAGCTATTTTTTCTTTGGCTTGCTCTTGCCCATCAAAGAGGCTAACAAGGAGTTTACC
The DNA here is from genome assembly GCF_040409805.1 of Polynucleobacter sp. MWH-UH23A. Lineage (NCBI taxonomy): Bacteria > Pseudomonadati > Pseudomonadota > Betaproteobacteria > Burkholderiales > Burkholderiaceae > Polynucleobacter > Polynucleobacter sp. MWH-UH23A. The sequence continues at coordinate 360,893 of NZ_CP099572.1, read as the reverse complement.
TCCGCTAACTCTTTCTTAGACTTTGCATGTGCCTCTGCAGCCCCCGGCTTGGGAGTCTTAGCCGCATTCTTCATACGTTGAGCAGTAGTCAAGGCTAAGTTTTTATACAGATCCGTTTTTTTCATTGCCATGACTATCACTCTTTATGCCCATTGATTTGGAATTCTGAATTCTTATTTCTGTTTGCTGATTTTGGTTCGCTTTACTTCGTCAGTGACGTAGCAGCAAATCCGATGAACAATAAAGACCAGCCTTGTAGCAATAACTCAATCGCAATTAATAATCCTGGTAGCCACAAGCTAGAAGATGGGAAATTATTCATGATGAGTACACCCATCAAAATAGAAATCGCTGCTGATAGTGCAAGCCAGAACCACTCAGCAAAATGACGGTGCTGAAGCGCCGCAATGAGACGCAAGAAACCAGTGACGAAAAAGATCGCTGCGAGCCATAAAGTAATCGCCTCTAAAGCAGGAATCGGAAATACCCAAACATAGATCGCTGCGCCAATATACAAAATAGCAAAGATGAGCTGAATAGTGACACTTTTCCAGCCCGCTGATTTGAAAGCATGAATTGCCTGTAGAACGCCACCTGCAAAAAGGAAGATGCCTAAGACGTTAACTGATACCAGTGAGAATAAAACTTGGCCTGCCACGCCAATCATTCCAAGAATGATGAATAAGATGCCAATACCAATCAAAGCCCCTGGAATTTTTGCTGCGGCGCCTAATACATTAGAACGAATTTCTTTAATTTGATCTACTGATAAATCAGCCATATAAATCTTTCTATTAATAATCTAAGTAGTATGATATTCGTCAATTACAAACGATCATCTACAGAATCAACAAACTCTCGCACCGCCTTATTGAATCGAGCGGGTTGCTCAATATTCGATAAATGCGCTGCATCTTCAATAATAACCATCTGCGAGCCATCAATTAGCCTATTGAGCACAATCCCTTGATCTACAGTGCAAGCAGGATCGTGTCGTCCAGAAAGCACCAGGGTTGGTGCTTTAATCTTTAGCAGCATCGTACTTTGTGCCATATCACGTACCGCGCTACCGCAGCCGATATAGCCATCCACATTGGTTCCTAAAATCATCTGGCGTACTTTTTCAATATCTTGAGGGGCGCGCTCAATAAATGGCGCAGTAAACCAGCGCTGTATGGTTCCATCAACCAATCCAGCAAGCCCCTTTGTACGCGCAGTTTGAAAGCGATCCTCCCACAAACTGCGGGGTGGCATCTCGCTTGCTGTATTGCAAAGTGATAGTGAGTAAATTTTCTCTGGATAGCGAGCACCCAATTGCTGGCCAATCATGCCACCAATTGATAAGCCCATGAAATGCGCTTTCTCAATATTTAAGGCATCTAAGAGTCCAGCAGCATCATCTGCTAATAGCGCAATGCTATAAGGCCTAGGAACAACGCTCGACTTACCATGCCCTCTTTTGTCGTAACGAAGCACGCGATAGCGATCGGCAAATGCAGGTATATTCCAATCCCACATGCTGCCATTGGCCATCAAGCTATTGGCTACCAGCAAAACCCGACCATTTTCAGGACCGTCAAATCGATAGGCAATATCCACGCCATTCACATTGACCGTTTTTACATCTTGCAATTGAGTCATTTGTCTCTACCTGTTCGTTTCATGCATCTATGTGGCTATTGCTCACCTACAACTTACCTGTACGCATGAGTTATGTTCATCTAATGTATTTATCTATTGAAAAAGCCATGTTAGATTATCTAGTGAAATATTGCAGAACCAATAAAAACAACAATATCCAGTGCGTTAGTTCAATGCATTAACGAAAAGGGAGACTTTATGAATCAGACATTGAAAACAGGCAAATGTTTAGCAATTCTAGGGGCATGCTTCAGCCTGTGCGTGGGAGTAAGTCTTGCGAACGCTCAAAACTACCCTAACCGTACCGTCAAAATGATTGTGCCCCTGACTACAGGATCTGGGGCTGATATTGCAGGCCGGGTAGTTGCAAAGAGCCTGACTGAAACTTGGAAACAGCCCGTCATTATTGAAAATCGTCCAGGCGCAGGCGGACTCATCGGCACAGGCGTCGTGGTGAACTCAGAACCAGATGGCTATACCTTATTAGTACAGTCTGCTTCCTATGCAGCCAATCCCGCAATTTATAAAAAGCTGCCTTACGATCCACTGAAGAGTTTGATTGATGTGGCTATTCTTGGGCAAACGCCCTATGTCATGATTACTGCTGCTGATGGCCCTTATCAATCGATTCGAGACTTAGTCATCGCCGCCAAATCCAAACCTGGTGAAATTACTTTTGCATCAGCAGGCGTAGGAAGCTCCACTCACTTAGCTGCCGAATACTTTAATCAAATGATGGGCATCAAATTAGTCCATGTGCCCTACAAAGGCTCTCCAGAGGCTATTCAGGACACGATGTCTGGTCGTACCGCTTTTTATATGGCGCCACTAGATACTGCGATCGGCCAACTCAAAGGTGGCAAGGTTCGTGCCTTAGGCGTGACGAGTAAAACCCGTAATGCTGCCGTGCCCGATATCCCGAGCATCGCTGAACAAGGCTATCCAAATTTTGAGATCGGACTTTGGTTTGGTGTTTGGGCCCCTGCGGGTACACCAGCCGCTATCGTGAAAAAGATTAATACCGATATCAATCAATCGATGCAAGACCCTGAAGTCAAAAACGCTTATGAATCCAAAGGCATTAAAGCTACGCCTATGAGTCCTACTGAATTTAGTAAGTTTGTGCGCGATGAAATGAGCAAGTATCAAAAGATCGCCAAAGACGCAAATATTGAGCCGCAATAAATTGACTAGCCACTCTTCGGCTCCTTTGTGCCAAGCTCCCAATCCGGAAATACGATCACCCAAGATAGTGTTTCCGCCTGGGGCTGTTGATTGCCATGCACATGTCTGTGGTCCAGCAAGACAGTTTCCATATGCGCAAGGGCGTATCTACACGCCGCCTGATGCCACTCTTGACGCTTATCGATTGCTACTAAAGACCTTACATGTAGATCGCGCAGTGCTAGTACAACCCAGTGTTTATGGAACTGATAATCGCGCGATGTTGGGAGCACTCAACCAATACCCAAATCAATTTCGGGGGGTGGCAGTAATTTCTAGCAACCCGAATGACACAACAGATCAACAATTAGAGAGTCTTCATCAAGCTGGGGTCCGTGGTATTCGTTGCAACGTTGTGGATGTTGCCGATCCATCAGTAGGACTGCCGATTGAAAATCTTAAAGCCCTAGCGAAGAAAATTCAGCCATTTGGTTGGCATTTAGAATTACTCATGCACGTCAATGAGTATCCCAATCTCGCAAAGACATTTGAGGGTTTTCCAATAGATCTAGTATTTGGGCATTTTGGTTACAGCCATGCAAAACATGGTGTGAATGACAAAGGTTTTCAGGGGCTACTAACACTACTAAAAAATGGACAGGCTTGGGTAAAGATGACAGGGCCTTATCGTATTTGTGATGGCAATCTACCCTATACCGATATGCGGCCTTTAAATGATGCTGTGATTGAGGCTAATCCCAAAAGACTGATTTGGGGTAGCGACTGGCCCCACGTGATGGTAAAAAAGCAAATGCCCCATGATGCTGATCTTTGCGACCTCTTTGGCGACTGGGTTAAAGATCCAGTCCTCAGAAAATCCATCCTAGTAGACAACCCCTGTATCCTGTATAACTTTCCAGCATCTAATTAGATCAATACACGTCTGTAATAGAGAAATGTTATGAATACCACTTTCACCGTCATTCTTGGCATTATTGCCATGCTGCTTCCATTGTTTGTAGGTCGTCTTGTCTGGAAGCGCTTTGATACCTGGTTTGGGCGTAACGATGAAGACTATATGAATAGCCTTGACCATTTCCTCAAAAAGATCGGCTTTACGATATTGGTTGCTTTTGCATTGCTTTGGCTTGGTATGGGCCTTGTCTTTAGCGGTAATGGTGGTTAAACAAGAACACATTAGATGAATACTCAACTCAAAACAGTTCTAAGCAAAGCTAAACTCAATTTCATGATCTTGGCTAGCATCTTGGCCCTGGCAGTTGTGGGTAAATTTTCCAACCCTGAAATGACCAATGCTATTTTTGTTACAGCTGATCAGTTGGTCTCAGATCTTTACTTAGTATTTATTGCAATCACCTTGGGCGCTTTCGTGCCTAACTTTAAATTAGTCACCTTTGGCTCCATAGGCGCTTTTGTTGCAGCAGCGGTGTTGTTACAACTCGGCGTTTTTCAGCACTTCACTATTGAACATTTGTTTGCAATCCTCATCGTAATTCTTGGGTTTGCCTCAATCGCCAATCTCTACAGGCACTATCGTGAATATGGCCTATAAATCTATATAGCCAATAGTTATATAAGACAGATTTTTCAGTATTTGATGGAATATTGAAAATCCGTGACAATTGCGGTCTATGTATAAATACGACCACATTGACCAAACCCTTGTAAATCAACGGGTTGCACAATTTAGAGATCAGGTTGCGAGGCGCTTGGACGGCAGTCTTGCTGAAGAAGAGTTTCGCCCACTGCGATTACAAAATGGCCTGTATCACCAGCGCCATGCTTATATGTTGCGCGTTGCTATTCCCTATGGATTGTTTAACTCTAAACAGTTACGCACGATGGCGCACATTGCTGAGAAGTATGACCGGGGCTATGGTCACTTCACTACCCGCCAGAACATTCAGTACAACTGGGTCACTTTAGAAGATACTCCCGATATTTTGGCTGAACTTGCCAAAGTTGAAATGCATGCCATTCAAACTTCAGGTAACTGCATACGCAATATCACAAGTGATGCATTTGCGGGTGTTGCTGGCGACGAATACGTAGATCCACGTCCCGTATGTGAACTATTGCGTCAGTGGTCAACACTCCATCCTGAGTTTGCTCACTTGCCACGCAAATTTAAATTTGCAATCAATGGCGCTAAAGAAGATCGCACTATTCTACTTTGCCATGATGTTGGCATTGAACTCAAGAAAAATACTAGTGGCGAATTAATTGCTGACATTTATGCTGGCGGCGGCATGGGTCGTACGCCAATTTTGGGATCACTCATCAAGCAAGCATTGCCTTGGCAATTACTACCAAGCTATCTCACTGCTCTACTGCGCGTCTATAACCGCTTCGGTCGCAGAGACAATCTTTATAAGGCTCGTATCAAGATTTTGGTCAAAGCCTTAAGTCCTGAAGAGTTCGCCCGCCAAGTTGAGGGTGAATGGCTACACATTAAAGATGGCGATGACAATTTCACGCAAGCGGAATGGGATCGTGTAGCGAAGCATTTCACGAAACCAGCTTACAAGAGCTTGCAAAAGTTGACTAATGAGCAAGTCATCAGTCTTGCCAAAGATGAGGATAAGGCAGCGTTTGCGAGATGGTTAGAGCGTAACATTAAACCCCATCAAGTTCCAGGTTATGCCAGCGTCGTGCTATCACTCAAGCCACATGGTTCAGTTGCTCCTGGTGATGCCACTACGGCACAAATGTTAGCTATCGCAGATTTGGCAGATCAATATAGTTTTGGTGAATTGCGCGCAACCCATGAACAAAATTTAGTTTTAGCTGATGTTGAGCAATCCAAGCTTTATGAACTTTGGCAAGAGGCGAAAAAACAAAAAGTGGCGTTACCGAACGTTGGCCTACTCACTGACATCATCGCTTGCCCTGGTGGTGACTTCTGCTCCCTAGCCAATGCCAAATCTCTCCCAATTGCCAAGGCAATTCAGGAGCGTTTTGATGATCTTGATTACTTATTTGACCTAGGCGATATCTCCTTAAATATCTCAGGTTGTATTAACTCTTGCGGCCACCACCACGTCGGCAATATTGGCGTATTAGGTGTCGATAAAGACGGTGAAGAGTGGTATCAAATTACTCTAGGTGGCGAGCAGGGCAATGATGCTGCGATTGGCAAAGTGATCGGACCTTCTTTCTACGCAGATGAAATCCCCGATGTCATGACGAACATCATCAATGCCTATGTTGAGCAACGTGCTGATGGCGAGGCATTTATTCAGACATATAACCGCTTGGGTGTCGCGCCCTTTAAAGAGGCGGCATATAAGAATGCCAAAAAGAAAGAGAAAGCGGATAGCAAAGTCACTGGGGAGGACGCATCATGAGTCTGACGAATGCAAATTCTTCCAATGCGATTGCTGCTCATGAGCACGTCTTACATTTTCCAAAAGATGGCAAACCCAGCTTAACCCCTAATGAATGGCTTATCTGGAGCGGTAGTCAGGATGAGGGCGGCCTACCTGATTTAGAGCATGGCAAGGCCAAAGTGCTGGTGCCATTTAAATGGTGGATCAGTCATCACGAAGAGGCAGATATTCAGGCAAAGACCAAAGGGGGACAGATTGGTATTTGGTTTGCGGCCGATGATGACATTCTGAAGCATGTAGAGCTAATCAATGAAGGCAAAAAAGTGTGGCCTCTAGTGGCAGCACATTTCCCTATCTTTCGAGATGGCAGAAGCTTTAGTACCGCAGCCCTATTGCGTGATCGCTTTGCATGGACTGGTGAAATTCGTGCGATTGGGGATGTGCTAATTGACCAACTCTTGCAAGGTGCTCGCGTAGGTTTTGATAGCTTTGCACTGCGCCCTGATCAGAACCTCGATGTCGCCTTAAAGCAATTTGATTTGTACTCTGTGACCACCCAAAATAGTTGGCGTGATAAACGAGCAAGCTTAAGTATTTAAAATCAAACACGCTTTAATCCACCCACTTCCCTATCTACCCACCAACTCATGACCCAGCAAAATCATTTAGAAAAAAATGCACTTGGTAAAGTGTATTTAGTAGGGGCTGGTCCTGGCGCTGTTGATTTAATTACTGTTCGAGGCGCAAAGTTACTCGCTCAAGCTGATATCGTATTTTATGATGCGCTTGTTGATACGCAAATGCTTGCGCTATGCCCACAAGCAGAAAAGATTGCTGTAGGCAAGCGTTGCGGAAAACTGTCCTCCGCACAACACTTTATTAATAAGCGGTTAGTTGATGCCGCTCACAAATTTCAAGTGATCGTCCGCTTAAAAGGGGGCGACCCTATGCTCTTTGGTAGAGCCGATGAAGAGATTCAGGCATTAAAAGATAATGGCATCGCTGTTGAAGTAGTACCCGGTGTTACCGCCGCACTGGCTGGCGCTGCGAGCTTGCAACAATCACTCACTTTGCGCGGCGTCTCCCGTAGTGTTGCTTTTGTGACTTTGGCACAAGCAGCCGAAGGCGATCAATCAAAGCAAGCTCAGCAGACTGTGGCTTTGCAACCCATGAACAACCCTTGTGCCGATACTTTGGTCTATTACATGGGTCGCAAAGATGCCACCAAGATCGCCCAGCAATTAATTGATAACGGCGCTAATTTGGTAAATTGCATTCATAACCCCAATACGCCAGTACACATCTTAGAGGCGGTAAGCACCCCTCGTGAGCGCCAATGGAGCAGTACGCTTGGCGAGCTTGCCACAGGTAAAGCAGATCAATGGTTTGATAGCCACTTGCCAGCACTCATCATGGTAGGTGAAGCCTTGAGAAACGAAACAAGCCAAACAAAAACGACTAACTCACAAAGCTCTAGCCCCAAAATCGATGATCGCCTGCAAAACACTCAGATCCTCGCCAACGGCACCGGTCGCATTTAAGACAATCTGCGGATACTGTTCTTGACAACTAGATAGTAGCGCCGGGAAGTCATTGCGTAGGTGCCCACCTTGACCAAAAAATACTGGCACTACCGTAATGTGGGTAACGCCCCGCCCTACTAATGAGGCCACCGCCTCTGGCAAGCTTGGTTGCATCATTTCTAGAAAGGCGAGCTCTATCAAAACATCTGGGTGCTGCGCACGCCAAAGATCGGCTAAGCGATCAAAAGGCTCGCGCCAACGGGAATCACGAGCACCATGGCCAAACAGAATAATCGCTTTCATATGCAGTAAATTTTCCAAAGCCTAGCAAATCATCGCATAATCATACTCATATTTATCCCATTTTTATCCCATTATTTGATAAGCCTATGCTGGAATCTGTACACCAACTTGCAAACCAATCTTGGTTCATTGCCATCATGGCAGCCCTACTGATTGGTGGCGTACTGTCGGCAGTTCACCATGCTGAAGTCATCGCCCACAAAACCGGTGAACCGTATGGCGCATTAGTCCTTGCGATTAGCGTCACCATTATTGAGGTATCCCTGATTATCTCGATGATGCTCTCAGGTCATGAAGGCTCACAATTTATTGCGCGTGATGCCGTGTTTGCCACCGTCATGATTGTGATTAATGGCGTGATTGGTTTATGTATTTTTATCGGCGGCCTACACCATCACGAAATGGGCTTTCGCAATGAAGGCACCAACTCTGCCCTAGCAGTACTCACCGCATTAGCTACTTTCATTTTGGTCATGCCCATTGTCACCGTGAGCACTCCTGGGCCAGACTTTACCAAGAGCCAGTTGGCATTTGCTGGCATTGCTTCTTTTGCGCTGTATGCTGCTTTCTTATTTTTTCAGACAGTGAGTCATCGAGACTATTACTTACCTAAGAATGAAGAACAAAAAAAGGATAGTAATGCCCATGCAGAAAAACCGAGCAATCTCAAAACAGCGGTTAGCGTAGTTCTATTAATTACCTCCCTGATTGTGGTGGTTGGTCTTGCCGAATTGCTCAGCCCAGCCATTGAAGCGGGCGTTAAAGCCGCTGGGGCGCCCAAAACGATTGTGGGTATTGCCATTGCCATGTTAGTCCTCATGCCTGAAGGCTACGCCGCCGTGCGCGCAGCCAAAGCCAATCGTCTGCAAAGTAGTTTGAACTTAGCTCTGGGATCAGCGCTAGCAAGTATTGGTTTATCGATCCCCACAATTGCGGCGATTGCCATTTTCTTTAACCTTCCATTAAGCCTAGGTATTAGCGACCTAAATATGACGCTCATGTACCTTACCTTCTTTATTGGGGCATTAACACTAACGATTGGCAGAACCACCCTATTGCAAGGCGTGGTGCATCTGATCATCTTCTTTGAGTATTTGTTTTTAAGTTTGGTGCCTTAAAACACATTCCCAATTCCTTGCTTCCACTTTCAGAGCATCGCCGCATTTGAGCGGCATGCCTCGCCTCTTGCAAGCTCCAGGCCATTAATCACCTAGGGCTTGCAAACTCTGTTCACAAATTGTTAAAGAACCGCAATGCTTCGCAGTAGCAAAGCATGCAAACAACTAACTGCGTTTACAACATACAAGGCCAAAAAAAACGATCAAAAAATCATGTTCAAGTTGCTTTTTTACTGACTGGCGTATTGAGTAAGCGCTTGAATACAAAGGACTTTATGCCATTTCGTTTTTTATAAACACCTCCTGATTGGCAGCGCTCACACTAGCTATGGCTTTGGCATTGCAATTGCCATACACCTGACTTTTACGAATACGCACAATCCGATCCAATAGCGAGTGCACGTGATTGCGCTCTTTGAGCACAATCTGATCATCACGCTCTAGGCGCCGCATCTCAGTTTTTTGCAAAAAGAACCAACTCTCCATCCACACCCGTATCGTTGGCTTAAATTGCTCAAAGTTAGCCACATAAAATAAATGGGTAGCAAACTGATCTAACCATTTGAGGAGCACTTCAGGCTTTTGCTGCCAAGCCAGATTTAAGCCTTGGTCTAATCCATTGACGACCGTAGTTGAGCCCGGTTGAATCTGCTGCAAATACGCACTAAGCGCCCGAAAGAGATTTTGATATTGCGCCCAGACCATCTGAAAGTTGCCAATGCCTTTTGCGTTCTCTTGCAAATGTCGGTATAGCAGTAACAGCTCGCTGGCATGGGTAGCATCGCGCTTGGCAATTTTGTGTTTGAGATTCGTTAAAAACGCTGGAGCGCGGGCAATATAGCGCTCATCTAAACCCAACATATCGGCTACCATCGGCGCTGTAATGCGCTCGAGAATTTTTTCGCGCTCATAGACCCCACGTTTTTCATGACGCGTGATGCGCCACAGCCCTTCGGCATACTCTCGCACCAATTGCGCTTCAACGTAATTTGCTGGAGCAAGGGCCCTCTCTACCTCCCGAATATGCCGTCGATACAGCCTTTCATCCTCAAAGGGTAGAACTGAACTTTTGGCGCTTGCCCCATCTTTCAGCGCATTCCAGCGCGAGCGATTTTTGCCGGCAATACTTTTCGGGCCCGTTTGGCTATGGGCTTTGACCCCATCGACTGCTGGTGCACCGCTGTTTGCGCTTACTTTCGTCTTTGCTTTTGTGCTCACTTCTGTACTATTGTTTGCTGCCATATCTACTCCTTTTTCCCGTTTAGGGATCAATTAATTGGTCATGCCTTAACCCACTTCATATTGAAGAGGTCCAAAGCGCTTGTACGATTGCCAGCGTATTGGCTATTGCAGCCAGGCTTGCGCTATTGAAATTGACTTGCAACTCACCCTCATGAACTAGCAAAAAGCCATTAGCGAAGGTATGCGCAATCTCGATTCCAATTGCAATAGGATTGGCTACCACAAACCATTACGACTGGTACTACTGTGTTTTTTCGTTTATCAGAAACGACACTGGGCTATCACACATTTGCAAAGCCGTCCGCTTGCAAACATTTACCTCTTGTCAGGTAAAACCACCATGTCCGGTGGGCTTTACTGCCCGCTCATGTCCGAGCGATTTACTGCCCCTTGAGTTGTCAAGGGTGCTCACCGTTTTGTCGGTGGATATTGCAATGGTTTTTATTTTGCAACTTGTTACAAGGAACAATAGATTGTGTGCCTATTGCTTTGATTTTCTGTTTTTAAATGGACTGTCTGCCACTCAAATACCACCAACAGAAAATAATTGATGCTCTTGTAAAAAGCGAACCACAATTCAATTTTACTGGCTTTTAAAAAAATTGCAAAGCTCAAGCGCCTAAAAAAATTATCAGCATTACAAAGCGGGTGTTGATTTAGGTAAACACACCAACAGATCTTTTGGTGTGTTGGATAAGCTCTTCTTAGAAGTCTTTTTTGCAAAACTTCATACGAAACAAGAACGCTTTTAAATTGGCAGAAGGCAAGAAATAACCAGATCTTGCCCTCTTGTAGAGCGCTAGGGCGTGAATCGCGTTACCTGGGTCATGTATTTGCCATGATCGGCACAAATCCGGTTAAAAGCTACGCCAGATAAGGAAGTAGGAGCGCCAATGGCGCGCATAGGACCAGCACTTTTTCCTAGCGGGTAAAGATGATCCACTTTCTCGCTACAGCTCGCCCTATAGAGATAATTTTGCCTAGGGGAGAGATTTTTATCTAAAAAATAACTAGAAATGCGCATTTCCCGCACATTCTTTTTAGCATCGATCACGATGTATTCGTTATTCACTACTTCATAAAACAGTTCGCTAGGACGATTTTTTGCCTCTGGCAATTTCTTCACTGCGCCATCACCAAGAGAGCTTGTAGATTCAGAGGAGCCCGCTTTTTTAGAGGGTGAAGACACTTCTTGATCCTGAAATAAAAAATAATTGCGAATGGTATCCATCGGAAACTTTCTGCCGCAAACTCTGTTTTCAATAAAGGCGATAGCTGTTTTAGGTTTGACCTTTCTCCAGCAGTCAATGGTGACTTTTATGATTGCACTTTGAGCCTCTGCAGGCGCTTCGCTTAAATCACAACTACCATCTATCAGACTCTCAGATGAATGAAAATTCGTAAAACAATCGATCTTTTGTAGATAGGGGCCGTATATTTTGGAGTTAAATGGAGGATTTTTCAAACTAGGATCATTCACTTGCTCTTGCGCAGGACCGCCGGGTACAGCCTTTTGGTCGATCGATAAATTGGTGTTTGTAGCCACAGATTTGGGGACCCAGTAAGACCAAAAAAGAATCATTCCTTCATCATCTTTTGAGAGTGTTGAGGGGTCGTAGTACCAATCCTTACTTGAAGATTGAGCCAAAACAATCCAATTGCCCTGCGAATATGCATTTGCATCTTGATAGGGCTCAATTTTTTTCTGCGTTTGAACTAGTGGCAAAGGGGTGCAACCAAACACCGCAATCAAAAAGATTAGTGGTATGAATTTAATTCTCATTGTGGTCAGTCTTTATAGGAAACTTAATTAGCGTCATTTGTGGCGCCACCTCACCCCTGCCCCACTCTCAGGTGTGCCGATGAATTCAACCCCCGCCCTTTCAAAAACCTTCTGAATAGTCTCCAAAGTTTTTGCTTGCGCGCTTGGTACACCCTCAAGGACCTCCAAACGCATCAGGGTCGAAAAACCCAAACCGGTCTTCTCAGCCAAGTCTTTGCCACTCCATCTCAGTAGAGCTCGCGCGGCACGTATTTGATCACTTGTAATCAAGTTATATTTGCTATATTATTAGTAATAATTACTAATTAACTAGTAATTTATATTATATAAAGGACAAAAAATGCTTATTAATCAAGATTTTAGCGTAGATCGCACTAAATATATAGGTGGCTCCGATATTGGGGCCATTTTGGGTCTTTCCCGCTTTAAGACCCCGTTGGAGGTCTGGATGGAAAAGACAGGGAAAGAAGCTAAGAAGGCAGACTCATTGCCACTGCGCTTTGGTAACTTTGCTGAAAGTTTTGTGGCTAACGAGTATTCACGCGCAACGGGTTTTGAGCTTCTTCATGATGAATCCGCGCATATCCACCCTCACCACTCATTTATGAGCGCACATATTGATCGCTTTGTATTAAGTGCCGATCAAGATAAATCTCCTACCCGAATCCTAGAGTGCAAAACAGCTAGCCCATTTACCTCTAGCGACTGGGGCGAAGTAGGTTCTGATGAGGTACCAATGAGTTACCTATGTCAATGCGTTTGGTATATGGCTATTACCAATCTTGCTAGAGTGGATCTAGCAGTGCTCTTTGGTAATAGTGACTTTCGGATCTATGAGATCACCAGGGATAAAGACTTAGAAAAGCTGATTATTGCCAAGGCAATGCACTTTTGGAATGAGCATGTTCTTAAAGACATACCACCTCCCCCGCAAAGTGAAGCTGACTGCCAAACGCTCTTTAGCAAAGGAGATTCCAGTATGAGTGTTGACGCCAAGGAAGAAACCCTAGAGCTTGCCAAGAGACTGCAGATCCTTAATGGTGAGATTGAAGTTCGAGAAGAAGAGATTTCTTCTATTAAGCAAAACATCATGAACCAGATGGGGAAAGCAGAAACACTTACCTACCAAGGAAAGGTTCTGGCTACTTGGAAAGCACCAAAACCCTCATTTAGATTAGATAGCAAACGCCTAGAACTAGAGCATCCGCAGATTACTAGCGCCTACAAGATCCCGGTTCAGAACAGTCGGCGCTTGGTGGTGAAGTCGATTAATGGTTAAGTCAATAAGCAATTGAGCAATGAAGTGATGAAGTCATTAAACCAGCAAAATGAAAGAATGGGGGGATCTAAGATGAAAACTGCTAGTAGCAAAGTGAGTGCCAATAGATCTGGTAAACGTAGCCATGCCTTAAAAGAGCTGCTGGAAAAGCAAGAAACTAATCTACTTGAGATCAAAGAGGATCTGCCATTTGAGGCTGATAGCCAAACTGGCAATATACGAACTGTTCAGTTTGGTAGTGATAAGCCAGCCTCACCGAAAGAGCCTAAATCAAATTTATCAGAGGCTATTGGCATCTTTCATGAACTCATTGCCAAAGAGATTGCTGGTGCAGCATCTCATTTAGAGATTAGTGAGGCAGAGCTCAAAGCTTGGGTTGATTTGCAGATTGAAGTGCCGGCTAGGACTATTTTGTCATTACTACGGACTATGCAGCACTGGTATTTAGATCCCTTAAAAGATGAAATAGGCTTTACCCAATATGAGGATGGTCATTGGCAAGTCTTTATTAGTATTGATGGGTGTTCTAGGTTACTCAATGAACATCATCAATTTAATGGCCTGGTATTTAATCAAGCAGATACCCTAGTAGAAGGAGTGCCTGAATGGATAGAGTGCTCTATTTATAGAAGAGATCGATTAATGCCTATTACTGTTAGGGAGTACTTTGTAGAAGTACGCAATAGCCATGAGCTATGGCAAAAGATGCCTAGAAGGATGCTACGGCATAGGGCATTACAGCAGTGTGTGAGGTTGGCGATTAGGTAGGGTACAAAATAGTTAAAATTTAAGGGGCGAGTGATTAGCTTAATGCATAATTCCCTTAATGAAGAGAGGTTCTGCCCACATCCCATATAGACCCGATATTGATGGCTTAAGAGCAGTTGCCGTTATTTCGGTCTTGCTTTTCCACCTCTTTCCCAATAGAGTTCCTGGCGGCTTTATTGGTGTTGATATTTTTTTTGTTATATCAGGCTATCTAATTACATTAATTATTTTTCATGAAGCTGAAAATAATTTATTTACCCTGAAAAGTTTCTATATTCGAAGAATACGAAGATTATTCCCCGCCCTAATATTTGTATTGCTTTTTGTGGCAATTATTGGATATGTGACACTTTTTGCAAATGAGCTTAGATATCTTGGTAAACATATTTTAGGCGCATCAATATTCATTGAGAACTTTCTTTACATGTCTGAAAGCACGTATTTCAATCAAAGCCATCAGAAAATTTTATTAAATATTTGGAGCTTAAGTCTAGAAGAGCAGTTTTACTTATTATGGCCCCCCATCGTAATGCTATGCATAAAAAAGAGAATTCTTCCCATTATTTTAATTTGCATGCTTGCATCATTTTTATTAAATATTTTTCTAGTCAAACCATACCCTATTGAAAACTTCTTTCTATTAGCAACTAGAGCTTGGGAGCTATTGCTGGGATCTTTGTTAGCTTATACCTCTTGGAAAAATGTAAATTGGACGTTTTTTGCTAATTCCAGATCCCTGATAGGTAGTGCCCTAATAATTTTGGGGCTTTTTATTACTAATAAAGAATCTAATTTTCCAGGTATGGTCGCCCTTCTTCCAGCTCTTGGGGCAACGCTATTGATCTCTCATGGCCCCAAAGGATTGATCAATCAATATTTTTTATCTACAAAACCCCTTGTTTATTTTGGCTTAATCAGCTATCCACTGTATTTATGGCACTGGCCATTACTTGCGCTTGCAAAGACTTATATCAGCGAATCTCTGAGTACATTGCATTTACTGATGGTAGCGGCTTTCTCTATCGTCATGGCAATATTCACTTTTCACATAATCGAAAGAAATATTGTCAATATAAAAGGTAAATTTGTTGCTGTTTTTTTATCGATCTTACTAATGCTTGTAGCTGCTTGCGGCGCCTATTTTTATTTTAGCAATGGGGCACCCAGCAGGCATTTAAATGTGCCTTTCAAATCAATAAATTTTGGGGAAATTGCAAAAGCAAACAAATCAAATAAAAGCTGCCAACTCATCCTCCAACATGCCCCTATCAGCGAAGAAATATGCCTTTCCAACTCACCGGAGCCGGAGTTACTAATTATTGGGGATAGCCATGCCGTGTCGCTGTTTACCCCATTATTAAATTCTCCAAACTTATCTGCTGCAATTATTGCCGGCAACTCATGCTACCTCTATCCTTATTTTTCTTATACAGCAAATCCTTTTGAAAAGCATGGGAACTATTGCGATCAAATAGCTAATTCAGCAATAGAGGCAGCAAAAAAAACTTCCACAATTAAAACAATCCTGATAACGAATAAGATGCCATCCGTATCAGAAAATACCCAGTCTAAATACCTAGCCAACAATAAGGCTATATCTGAGTTAGAAGCTTTTATTCAGGGTAATAGCTCATTAATTAACGCTTTTCAAAAATTAGGGAAAAAAGTTGTCTACATCATTGATGTGCCACCGCTCAAAAAAACACCGGCCGACTGCGAAAGGTTAATAAAATTCACCAATCAATCAGAATGTGAAATTAATGTTCAAGATTTTAAAAATCAAAGAATGCAATATCTGCAGGCGATCAATCAGATTCATCTTCTCAATCCATCGTTAGTAATATATGATCCTATCCATATTTTCTGCGACGAAAGTAAATGCGCCTATAAAACTGATATCGGCCAATCCCTTTATATTGATAAAGAACATATTAGCCCAACAGGAGCACTTAAAATTTTAGAAAAAATACAGCCTTTGGTAAAAAGTGAAAGATCTGTAAAATAGTGATTAACATCAATAGTCTGTTACAAATGCAAACATGAAAAATGAATTCCAAAGCTCAATTGCACTACCGCCATTAAAGACTTATATAGATTTTTTATATGCTCAATATAAGATTATTACGGCATGCTCTTTAATTGGTTTAATCATTGGAATAATGCTTATCATCACTGTCCCTGCGCAATATATCTCCACCGCGCTTATAGCAACCGGTACAACGGAAAACGATAAATTCAGCTCTGCGAATAAGGCCTTGGAATTATATAAATTTCATCTGCAGTCTGAACAGCCAATCGTACAAGATCCTACATCAAAATTTCAGATAATTTCTGAAATTTTTAATTCTGCTTATGTCAATAAATCAGATAATGCAATTACCATTCAGTCAAAATCACCAGATCCAGTAATAGCACAAAAAAATGTGACCATTGCAGGTGATGATTTACTGAATTTTCTGAATTCTAAGAAGTCAAACATGCTGCAAAAATTAAATCAAAAACTAGATTTGGACTATAGTCAAATCAAACAAATTGATGATTCTTTAAAGATAGTTTCAAATCGGATTCAAGCCATGGCAAATGGATCCCCTGGCGATCTCACCAGCTTGCTGCTATATAAGAATTCCCTTGCCTCAGAGAAATTCCAGCTTCAGCATTCAACAAAACAAGTCCTTGCCTCAATCGAAGAGATAAATGCCAGCCCAAGCTATTACTTGAAAGTACCAAGCAATCCACGCATATCCACTAGCTGGTTCTCGCAGCTAGCTATTTCAACAATAGCAGGTTTGATTGTTGGTATCTTTGCTGGATTTGCTAATATTCAATTTATGCTTAGATCCATAATTAAAGCCAAAAAATAATCCGCGGCTCTAGCAACAACTACCCTCGACACTCAAATCGATCGTCCCGAAGCTTAATAAATTCGCTTAGCCCATATAACTGACTCAAAACCATAGAAGCCCCAGGTAAATCTTAAATTTTTATTCAGTAAATATGAAAGTGGCTCCTGTATTAGGCCCAAAAAAAACAAGATGGCCGGCCTATATCTTCTTGATGAATAAAGGATCTCAAAACCATCAGAGCACAAACTTCTCTTTAGGTAATTAAAATCTGGAGGCGGGTCTTTGTGAGTGGCATCTGAATAATAATTTAACGCACCGGATCTTTTAGGAAATTTAGTGCTTTTTTCTGTAGGAAAAGATATATATATTATTCCATCGATTTTTGTGGCTTTTTTAAGTAGATTAAAAGTCAGCTTATAGTCATCGCAATGCTCTATATTGTGTGAACTGAAGACTACATCAAAAGAATTAGCAAATTTTTTTAGGTGTAAATTAAAATCTTCACGATCAACAACAATATTAGTACCAAAGGTATTATTTATAGTGCCATAACTTTGTATATCTAGACCAGAATACTGACATGTCGGATAAAGCAAAAAGAAATCTTTCCATGAATTGTTTCCGCAACCAACATCAAGAATTGACAGTTTTTGTAATTTTTTTGCGTAGAGAATAAATGCGTATTTCCCTTTTGGTCGCAAAATTATTTTTAATAATTTATGAAAATGCGCACGATATTGCATGAAAAAATTCATCTCTATATGAGTCGACCGTATGATATCGAGCATAAAACTTACCCATAACCTGAAGTTTAAACTCAATATTCTCTATATTTGACTCAATATTCTGCACAAAATCTGACAAATCGAAGTAATTAAAATCCACGATTAAATCCATCAGTCCGAACTTATCTAACTCCTGCGCCATCCATGTACCATGCTCTACTACTGGAATGCAGCCTAGCAAAACGGCCTCGACAAATACACCTGATGTTGATTTCGAGTACCTGATTTTGTCATATGGAAGTATCACATACCGCACTCTTTGGAAGGTCGATAAATACTTATCGGTACTTAGGATAGGATCTATATATTCGATCCGCAAGGAAGTGTTTTTCAAAAATTTCCTTACGTCCTCGCTTAGGATAAACTTCGCGTCTGATATTCTATGATCCTCACTGAGGATTTTAATAATTCTATTCAAACCTTTATCTTCTCGAGGATAACCGGGCCACCAAAAAATTCTAGGGGGCTTATTGTGCGCTAAATAGTCTAACCTATTAGGAATTGGAAACGTAGTTACTCTTCTCTTAACAATCTTTTCCCAAGAATTCGACAGTAAATTACTATCTGAAAAATAAATAACCTCTCTAAACAAAAGGTTGACAATCAAGAATAAAAATTTATAAAGAACGTATTTAATAATTGACTGATTAACTGAGTATCTAAACAATATCGATAATAGCAATTCTTTCTTGTTTGAGAAAAGTAAGGCGACAATAAATGCGCACAATTCGCTATAAGAAAAATCCTCCAAGAATACAATATCACCATCTTCAATGATTCGAGATATGGAACTGATAAAACTTGGCATAGCGCTAAATACCCACTGAGTATTCGACGCAAAGCGATTGAATCTTTTATTCAAAGATTTTTGTCTAGACCGCCCTCCCTGTATTACGGGATACCATTCCTTTAAAGAAAATTTATTCGGCAACCCCTGTAGCACAATAAACTGCACCTTGAAGTTCTCGCTTGAAACCGCCACCTGAAAATTTTTCGCATAATCAAAATGATGGCCCGCCGTTTCAAAATCAACAAATATAAAATATTTTAAATTCATTGGTTATAAAGGGGATTGCTTTAATCGAAAATTAGCTTCGGCATAGCTCTCAACAAGAAGCAAAACCCCACTTACATCTCTATGGTCAATTAAATTTTTAATTTCGGAAATAAATTTTTGCATCTCAGTATTGTTAATATAATTTTCAGAGGCAGTATAAATTTTAGAATACGCTGTTGGTATGGAATCTTGCTCAATCAATAACTCTTCATATAATTTCTCGCCAGGCCTAAGCCCGCTAAAAATAATTGGTATGCTCACTGCACTATCATGTGAGTAATTTTCAGCTTCATTCAATACAAGGATTGGATTGAAACCACTTAATTCAATCATTCTCTTTGCCAACTCTAAAATCTTAATTGGCTTGCCCATATCTAGTAAAGATATTTCACCTGATTTTGATATATCAGTTGCTTGAATTACAAGAAATACCGCCTCAGATAAAGTCATAAAATATCTTGTAATATCTGGATGAGTGACTGTTACAGGTCCCCCGTTCTTAATTTGCGATTTAAACAAAGGCACAACTGATCCAGATGAGTTCAGAACATTTCCAAACCTCACGATCGTAAACTTAATTTCATTTTTGATAGCGGCCATGCATTGGATATACTTTTCGCACAACCTCTTGGATGCACCCATTATGTTGGTTGGTCTAACAGCCTTATCTGAGCTGATATAGGTAAAGTGAGTGATGCCGTACCGCGCAACAATCTCAAGAAAGTTAACAGTCCCTAAAAAGTTATTTTGAATGCATTTAATTACATTTTCCTCTAATAGTGGCACATGTTTATATGCTGCAGCATGGAAAATGATGGATGGTTGATATAAGCCCATCAACTCTTGAACCAGTCCAGAATCATCATATGACCCAAGAATTGTGATCAGCGTATTCTCATCAAGGCTAACTATCTCATTTCTAATTTTATAAAGGTTGTATTCTGAGTGGTCAAGAATAATTAATTTTTTAGGGTTATAAAGAGAAAGTTGCTTAGCTATTTCACCGCCTATCGAGCCGCCACCCCCCGTAATTAAAATGGATCTATTGGCAATTAATTCCTGATTTATCTCCTTGCCAGCTAAATCTGTTTCATTTCTATAGAGTAATTCTTCAATTTTATAATCATCTAAATTTTTAAAATTTAGCCCGGAGCTTAATATTTCCTTAGATAAAGGCAAATTTTTAATCGATATCTTGAGCCCAACTAGTTCATCTACAAATTGATTGATGGCGGTTTTTCTTCTTTCATTGACTAAAAGATACTGAACACCATATTTTGACAATATTTCAGGGATTCTTTCTGCAGAATAGATCTCAACACCATGCAAGACTGAACCTAGTCTTCTATTGTCATCCTCAAATATCCCCACAACTTTTATGATGCCGAGTTGTTTGATCATTCCGATGACCTTATATGAATCATCATCTATCCCATATATTGCTACACATATCTTGTTTTTGGGATCATTAATACCGTTAGAGATAAACCAGTATGCAATATATCTAACGCAAATATATTCAATTAAAAAAATTGTGGTTAGAAAAAAGTTTCCAAATGGCCTAAGAGTCAGACTAAGGTAATAGTCAGCCAAATTGATAGCAAGGTAAAAACTTATAAATAATTTAATTAACCTGGAATTGCTCTCAAATATTGTGTACCTAAAAAAATGATTATAAAAACCCAACCTATAAGCTATAAATATGAAAATAAATGCAGATAAAACTTGAAAATGAATACCGCCGTTTAAATAAATTTCTTCATTAGCCAACACAATCTTAGAGATTGCAAATGCCAAAAAAAATCCAACTACATCGATTGAGATAACAATGATTTTTTTTATTTTCCCCGGTAATTTAAGCAATTTATTTATCATAGCTAGTGCTTTATATTTTTTTGCGAAAATACTACCAAGAAAGTTTTTAACAAAATATAGATGTCTAACTTTATACCCCTATTCAAAAGATAGTAGCAATCTAATGAGACTTTATCTTCTAAAGATACATTATCACGCCCAATTACCTGCGCATAGCCTGTTATCCCGGGATACAAACAGTCAACCCCAAATTTTTTGCGCAAGTCTATAAGATCATACTGGTTATACAAGGCTGGTCTTGGTCCAATAAAATGCATTTGATTGCAAAGTATCGAATATAGCTGTGGTAATTCGTCTAGACTTGTTCTTCTGAGAATATTCCCAATCTTTGTGATGTGTACATCTGTATTTTGCAGTAAATCTGTTGCAACAACCGGGGAATCGGAATACATAGTACGAAATTTAGGCATATTAAATAGAATAGAATTTTTCCCCACCCTCTTAGACCAAAAGAGCGCCGGACCAGGAGAGTCTATCCTGATAATAATTCCCACCAAAATCAGCACTGGAGAAAGAATTAGCAGCAAAAAAAAGGCAATGATTTGACTCATAATAAACCTACTAACTATCAACTGGATGCCAGCCAGTTCTTGCAATAGTTATTTCTTGATTTAGATTTAATTCCTGAAATAACTTATGGGCTATATTTTTTCCAAAGAGAATGTAAGTTATTAGTTTAACTAATTTTAAATTTACATTTACTACTTTAGCATCAATCAAAATTGATTTTGATATCAGATCAGTCACTTCCATTAGCGTTAGGTTCTCTTTATTCCTAACTAAAAATGGTATTTCACTTTGAAATTTTTCATTTATACAAACTCTAATAAAATTACTTAAATTTTCAAGCGATAGATAACTTCTTTTAGTCGTTAGCAGACCGATTGGCAATGGAATTCTAAATTTTACAAATAATTCGAGTAGCTTTAAATTTCCTTTATAGCATCCAGATCTATAAATTAACGGCGGCCTCAAAATAATGAGCTGGGTTGCAGATAAATCAAACATTTTTTTTAACTCAATTTCAGCTTTGAACTTTGATAATGCATAAGCGCCATTAGGCCGACACTCTGAATCAAAAGAAAAATTATTCCGACGGTCGTGCGATATCCCAAAGACATTTGCTGTGCTTATGAATATAAATTTTTTTACGCCGGCTCGTATTGCTGCTCTTGCAATTTTTAGCGTTAAATCAATATTCACCTCTTCAATACGTTTTTGACTTAACCAAAATTTTTTATGCGCAATGCCCATGCAATGAATTACGCTATCTATATTTAAGTTACGATCAAATTCAATATTAGATTTTTTATCAACTAAAATCTGACAGTCTTGATTCAAGCTCTTCATTGGACGTCGATTCATTGCATAAATCCTGAAATCACCTCCCAAGGAATCAGCAAGGAAACCCCCAACATATCCTGTTGTACCTGTTATTAAAATGGATTTATTCATCTATCAATTTATTTGCAATTTCAAAGATGACATCAGGTTCAATACTCTTAACATCATCAGCACGATAGATGTTTATATTCTTGCCCTGAGGATACCAGATGCCAGGCGGATTCTTTCCAGAGTAAATTGCAATAATTTTGGCACTTGTTAATGATGCTAAATGCATTGGACCGCTATCATGGCCAATAAATAAATTGCTTCTACCTATCGTTGCAATTGAGTCTGCTATGGAGGAAATTCCGCAATAATTCGAATATCTATCTTTTATCAAAGAGCATAGCCGCTCTGTAGGTTCATAATCATCAGGTCCGCCTATAAAATTAAATTTGATGGTCGGCACCTCGGCAAGACGGGATACTAACTTATACCAATTTTCCAATCCCCAATCATTAACCTTATGTTTTGTTCCAATTGCTATCGTTACCTCTTTGTTGGCGTGGATATTGGATTTTATCTTTAGTATTTGTGTGGCATTTGCACTCTTAAAATTAAGCTTTCGAAGTAATCTTGCGGATTCTGGCTCATACCTAGCATTCTTTAGATATAAATTTTCATCTTTACTGAATAAATCAATCCCTATTATCTCAAGCCCTAGAATTCTAAAAAAAATGTAATCTCTCAATTTTTGTAAAAATGATCTACTAGGCATTAAATAATATACAGTTGAGATATTATTCAGTAATACAAATTTCCTTAATGAGAATAAATTTTTATATTTTGATTTTTCTTCGTAAGTAAAATACCCATCTATAAGATTAAAGAATTCAAAAATTTTGTAAGAGCTAACAGCTTTGCCATCGGTTAATTCATGATCATCACACAAAAGGTATACTTTATCGTTGATAAATTTTTCTTTAATAGAATGGAAAGCAGGCAAAGAGACTACACTATCTCCAATTGATCCAACTCGAAAAATCAATTTATTCATAGCTTGATTTGTAGCAATTTTTTAAAAAATCTTTTGTATAAAATTCTAAGATTAATTTTGGCTCCATTTTCTCTAATGGATTTGTATATTTCTTTTGTAATTTGTAGCTTACTCCTTATCCCGCTCGTACTAATTCCACCAGCTCTCATTCTTACAAGGACTCTTTGTGTATTTATATATTTGATTTTATGTTTTCTAAATAATCGGAATATAAAATCAAAATCTGCTGCAATTTTGTAGGCCTTAGAAAAACCATTTAAACTTCGATAATAAGCTGTTCGCAATACCATTCCTGGATGAGCCGGCATAATTCCATCGCAAAGATCATTTGGCGTAAAATCTTTGCACTGATATCTCCTAATAACTCTGCTCTCATTACCTTCATTAAAGAATTCCACATCACCAAACACTGCGTCGAGCCGATCATCACCTTCAAATAATTTCATAATATTAGATATTGAATCATCGTCCAAGTAATAATCATCGGAATTTAGAAAGGCTATATATTCATTCTTTGCTAATTGAATCCCGTAATTCATGGCCTCATATATAGTTGATCCTTTAAGCTCGTGAAATGCTATCAGATTGCTAGGGTGGGATTGCACTATTAATCTTGTGTTATCACTAGATCCACCGTCAATAACAATATGTTCTATTTCTGCATGTGATTGCTTAAATACTGAATCTAAAGTTTTTTTTATTGTCGACTCACTATTAAGGGCTACGGTTATTATGGTAATTTTTTTCATCAAAGCTTTGTCGCAATATTTCTAAAGCACTTCATGGCTTCCAAAGATCTGCAAAATTCGTGGTCACAGCTAGCACAAACTCCAGTTAATGCATCCTGGCCCTGTATGTTAATAACATGATGACCAAGTGGCCCAACTAAATTCTTATCTGATGGCCCAAAGAAAACGGTCACCTGCTTTCCCAATGCTGCACTCAAGTGTGCGATTCCACTATCCATCGCATAGACATTAGTGACCCTACCAATTAAAGCAATCAAAGAAGCAAGCTCACCCTTCCACATTAAATATTCAAACTCGAGTTTGACAAGCATACTTTCAATTGCTTTGGTGTACTCAATCTGCTGGGAAGGATCAACAACAAAAATTATCCTTTTATGGGATGCTCTAATTTTTATAAAGATACTATATGCTTGATCTAAAGGCATAGATCGCAACCTCTTGGAAGCACCAAAATGAATTAGCGTTGCAAACATTTTCAATCTTTTTGACGGGGAATTTAATTTTATGAACGGAATATATTGTTCAAAAGTTGAGTTAATTCCCAACGCATTTAATATCATCACATGATGAGCAGCCAAATGCTTCAATATACCATCGTCATGCACAACCCGCGATAGCATATATACCCCTCCCGTCCAGGCAAAAGAGACAATTCCACCAACTCGCAGATAGAAGAGAATCAATATGTTTCTAAAATCTCCTCTAACATCAATACAATAATTCCAAGAGTAATCGGAAAACTGCTTCTTTAAATTATGCAATTGCTTGAGGAAAGTACCTACACTACCGCTCCTAATCCAGGGGCAATCAATATAGAGAACTGGGAAGTCAACATCAATTGTAGAAAATAGAGGCTTATTCCAAGATCCAGTAAGGAAGAAGATATTTTTATCATTATTATTTAGCTTTATAGCCTCGATTAATGGAATATCTAAAACAGCATCACCCAGTAAGTGTAAGTCTAAAACTAATATGCTATTTCCATTTCTATTTAATTTTGATTTCCCAAATAAAAATATCAAAATTAGTGAAAATAAGTCATTCAAAAATTTAAGTTTTATAAATTTACTATTAATTTTCTTCATGCAGCAAGCACAATGTCCAGCAATGTAGGGCGACTAAGTTTGAAAACGAAAATAAGCCAAGATCAAAAATTCCCAAAGTAATAATTAATATAAAATATTTTAATTCATCTCCAAAACTTTTAAATGCAATTATAAATGCGAATATTATCCAAAATATGATCGCAAATAAACCATAAATACCATGATAACTAAAATATAAAAAAGATGAATCAATTGAGTTTGATGGATTGATATTTTGATTTAGTATATCTAACCATATGCCAACTCGATTACTAGATAATGTGTTTATTTCTTCAAAGTTATAATTAAAACAAACAGCAAGTATAGCCAATAATGAAATGGGTATTAGAAATTTTATAACCTTATTTCCAAAAAATGATACGCCTCCGAATACCACAAACCCTAGCATTGCACCTCTTGAATCTGTTAAATAGATGCAAATGAGTGAAAAAAAATAGAAGACTGTTGATACAAATCGTTTATTAGATAATATTGAATTTAATAACAAATAAAGGTATATGATTAGATAAGCTTGATCTTTAGGGTGGAATATCCCCAGAAATAACCTATCTCTTCCATAATACCCCCAATTATAGATTCCAAAATATTTTGAATTAATTAAGTCATAAAGTATTATAAATATTATTGCAGATAAAATAATAGTTAAATTTTTAGGATTAAGTCTACTTAAGAATATTCTGTAAAGTGGTATGAGAAATATCAAAGCAATAATTGAACCTAATGCCCTAATATCTGAACTAAAAATTAACACCGATATGGGGAGTAAAAAAAATAAGGCCGCTCGCTTGAAATATTCAATGGGAACTATCTGAATATTAATCAAAATAATTGGGAATACCATAAAGGGCATTATGTTATTCAAAGAATTTCTTGGTATCTCCAAATTTGCAATTGAAATATCTGCAATCCGAAATGTGATCAGCACAAAAAAAAGGGGGGTGATTAAGGCATTGCAGAGTCTTTTCATTCCATGAGGCTCATAAATTCTTCATAGAAATTGTCAACTTTATAAGCTCTACTAATACTTCTTTTAATTTTTTCAAAATTACTTAGGGCATAAATCAATGTGCGCCCCACATCTTGCTGGTTTTTTAGCACAAGAACGCCGGGGCAATTATTTGAATTAGCTGACATCCAAGTATCAGGTGATGTAACTATAATTTTATTTAAAGCGTAAGCTTCTGAAAAAATCCCTGAAGTATTATATCTATAATAAGTTTCAATATAGTTTGTCATTACTATATCAACACTCTGTAAATCCGATAAATATTCGGAATAAGGTACTGGCTTATCTTTGACTATAAAACTAATATTATAAAAACTTAATTTCTTTAATTTGCTATTTATTTGTTTTTCGCATTCACCATAAGAATACAGAAGATAATTAATTTTATGCGTAAGCTTTTGATCAATGCTGTGTAGCGCATCTATGGTGGATAAGACATTTTTAGGTCTTGATGCTGGCCCAAGAGACCCAATGGTAACTAACTGTTTTGTATTACGAGTTTCTTCAATATTAGGTATGTGTGGAATAGGTAATTTTTTTAAGTCTAGGTTATATATATTTTTAAACCTTTCTACTAAAAGATCGGAATCCGTGACAAATTTGGTCTTAGAATTGAACAGCAATCGGATTAGTTGAATTCCAACGAAATACCAAGCAACTCTAGGTATGGATCTATAGCCACTAAAAGTGTCAAGCCTAAATGTGAGAACAATATAATTTGGTCTTTTGAAAAGACAAGCAATTGCAATCCCTATTAGATGTAAATGTTGGCACGTATTAAAGTAGATTACATTATCAGCGTATATTTTGGTACTAATAATCCCTTTGAAAATTTTATAGTTATAAATTATTGGATTTAAAAATAAATTTCCAAAAAATGTGTTCCTATATTTTGGCATTTCATCAAAATTAAACTCACATTGTAAAAATCCATTGTCTATAGATTGAGCCTGAGGTGCAGTTACGACTCTATATTCATGCCCATGACTTAAAAATGCCTTCTTAATGGTCTCTAAAGTATTGTATAGATGTCCAGAGTAACCACTTAATTCAGGTTCAAAATGAATAATGCTAATTTTAGGAGAGCGAGTCAACCAATTTCTCCCAAGCTATTTTTTTATTCAACGCATTTAATCTATTTTTTTTATACTTATAACTTAATGTGCTAACTGATGTTAAAT
The DNA here is from genome assembly GCF_040409805.1 of Polynucleobacter sp. MWH-UH23A. NCBI lineage: Bacteria > Pseudomonadati > Pseudomonadota > Betaproteobacteria > Burkholderiales > Burkholderiaceae > Polynucleobacter > Polynucleobacter sp. MWH-UH23A. The sequence goes on along the minus strand of NZ_CP099572.1, from coordinate 333,737 downwards.
TTCTCTCAACTATTCTCGATAGGTGATATCGATTTGATCTTGCATAATTGACCGTATTTGATTTGGGCATCAGAATTTTGTGGTCTGCCACATCTGATAGGATAATGTTATCAACCTGGTTAATCATTTCATACGCAGCAATTTGAAAGCTCTCATAATTTGATGTCATTATCGCCACACTCGACTTACTTGCCAATTTTCTGATCTGGTTTTTATCGGAAGTAGCAATAACTTTTACTTTGCTTTTGAGTGATCTATTCAAAATCAATTGTTTGATTTTTTTTTCTTCATTAAGATTGCCGCTACCGATTATAAAAAACTCATTCCATTTTTTTTTAACAATTTTAAGGGCCTTCAAAATTAAATCAGTAGATTTTTGTTGAGTACAAATTCTTCCCAAATATAATAAATTTCCTCTTTTGCTACAAGCTGAGAATGATCTTCTTTTATATATCTTATCTATTCCTGGGTAGGCGATAACTATTTCATCATCCTTAAATCCAAATATAGAATTAAGACATTGAGATTTAATTTCTTTACTAATTGCATAGTTGATAGAGCAAAATTTAGCGCCAAGCAAGAATAAAAATAATTGAATATTATTCTTAATATTCTTGAGGTTGTCCAAACTAAATCTGAATAGTGGGATTTTTGGTGCTGCTATGTATGAAATGCATCGTATTTTAAGTATTTTACAAAGTAAGGCTATCAAAAAAGCTTCAGATGTAAACACAATCACTTTATTCGGCTTTTCTTTTAGCGATAAATTCCTAATAAACTCCATTGCAAGCCGAATGCCGACTAGCAATGGATTTGAGGAATCCCGTACATATACTATCTTCTCCTCAAGACTCTTCTCTACATTTACTTGATTTGTTCTAGTTGGAATAAATATCTTAAAGTCTATGCTTTTTTCTAAATGAATTTTTGAAATTTGCAATAAGATTTCTTGACCACCTCCATAGCCATCTCTTGATATTCCAAATTCATAAAAAAGATAAATCATAGTAGCGATGCAAGAAGATGTGCTTGCACCCCTGAAGTCTGTCGATTTAAAGCGTCTATGTGCAACCTATCTATAGCAGTTTGGGATGCATTTACCGCATAGTCAAACGCACGCCTGAAATCCGGCATGTTCCCCGCTTTAAATATAAAATTTACATCACCATGAGTTTCGGGAAATGCGCCAGAGTCACTACAAACCACTCTAGTCTTAGAAAGCTTAGCCTCTACAATAACTCTTCCATACTGCTCTTTGTACTTGCTGTTCTGATGGGATGGACAAACAATAATATCTACATTTCTTATGTAATAAGCAATTTCATTGTGATTTGCTCTAATTAACTTAAAATTTTCTCCTAACAATTCAGTGAAGTTCTTCTTTATATGCTTTACGTATCCATTGTTGGATTCAAAATAATCATCGATCATAAGCACAAAATCATCTTTTCTGGGATGATTTTTTATCAATTCATATAAATCGTCCAATCCCTTTTCCCGAATCAACCTTCCAAAGTAAGCTACTATTACTTTGTTTGACGCATTATATTTAAGTCGAAAATTTTGCTGTTGATCGTAACTGCTCTCATGAAATAGGATGCTCGATATACCAAGAGGGATTTGCTGGATATCAATTTTTCTAAATTTCCTATGATTAACATCTTTACTTTCTGATGAGAATACAAAAATTAAATTAACTAAAAAACTATTGAATCGCTCTATTAGTGCTATACCCAATAATGCAATTGCAATAGAAATTTTTAGATTTAAGAGTGCCTTCAGAGCTTCATTTATGTAGTTGCGATAAAAATTTTCAAAAGTACAAACTATTAATTTGGTTTTCCTACTCTTAATTAATCCAACTTGAGTAACAACGATGCTAGCTATGTCGTTGTCAATGATAACGAAGTCATAATTTTTTTCATTTAGAGTTTCTAATAAATTAGGGATAAATTGAAGCCTTGGATGACCTCCAAATACTTTTACTCTCTCAACACTGATACTACTATCGTTGCAAATAACAACATCAGTTAAAAATTTTTGTTGCACTGGAACACATACTTTGACCAAATACCCCCAACTCGCCAATATGTGATAAACCTCTCTATTGACGTATTCCTCAGCCTGCTTTGATATTACCAGTATGTTTTTCATTTAATAAGTTAAGTTGCTCAAGAGTATCAATAGAGATCCACTTATTTTTATAAATAGACGTGTGTTTAAGCTCATCTTTTAAGATCAGTTGCTCCCACACGCTAGCAAATGATCCCTCCTTACACAAATTATTAATTTTATTTATATCCAATATTTGTATACCAGAGCAATATTTATCAGAAGGAATAGCTCTTGAAATACTTTTTACAAATTTATTTTCTGACTTTATGAAATCCCCTTCAACTCCATCTACAGGTATCACGGGCACAAGTGCACATGCAGGAGAATTTAAATCCGAATACTCTCGTTCTAAAAACTCAAAATCTAAATCCGTAATGTTATCGCATGTCAATACAAGAACTGCGCCCCTTACATATTTCAGAACTGAGTTAAAAATCCACCAGCTATTATCTTGATTTGTTGTATTGACTAATGAATCAACTTCAAACGCTTTGAAAAGGTAATCTGCCAAGAGGTTTTTTTTATATCCTACAGTTACATGTATTTTTCTGCCCGAGGCTTTTATTTTTTCTAAATTTGCCCCTATAAGAGTTGTCTCATTGTATGGCGCAAGAGCTTTTGGTATTTGATCTGTTAATGGTCGCATTCTGCTGCCTCGACCTGCTGCCATAATGACCACATTCTCAATTCTATCTGATGGCACTATATTTCCTCATATGGCGGATTTTTTATCAAAGCCATAATTTCTGATTCATTAAGCTGAACAGCAGTCCTAGAAGACAAAACCTCCCTGAGTGGGGCAGGTGATTTCTCATTAAAATTCAAAATGTAGTGCTGTAAATTATCAAAAATAGTTTCTTGAGCATAGCCCAACTCTTCAGCGCCTATCAAATACTCTTCCAACCTCTCTCCTGGGCGAGGATCTATTTTTCGATACTCAATATTTTCCATCCTCGACCAAACCTTCAATATTTCCTCAAGCTTTGACGCCTTCATCATTCTGGACAAGACTTTACCCTGCAAAGTTTCTGCGTTATCAAACGCCGTCAACACCAGCTGAACTGCTTCGTCCACTGTAAAGAAATATCGATACATTTCGGGCCCCGTTGTTCCAAAATAACCCTGTGTATCCTTCATCTTCTTCCATATTCCAAGTACGGAACCGGTTGACCAAGCTACGTTGCCATATCTTACAGACAGAAATTTGACGCCCGATCGACCATTTAAAGAGCAAAATAATCTCTCCATCATGGATTTGCTTAAACCATATATATTTCTAATTGGGGGTGAAGCCTTATCTGTTGATATTCCAATTACCGTTTTAATATTTTTTTCTATTGCAACCCTAGCAATATTTTGAGAGCCTAAAACATTAATATCTAGGGTTTCAAACGGATATTTTTCTGATAAGTCAACAAATTTAGTTGCCGCCCCATGAATAACAACATCAGGCTTAACATAACTAAAGGCATCCCTAACAGACTCAATATTTGAGACATCCATAGCAATAGCCTCACAACCAGAATACTGTTGTGCCAATAAATTCTGCTTGTTATTTCTTGAGGCAAGAAAAACTTTTTTCCCCCTCTCTTTCAGGATTTTCCCAAGACGCTTACCAAGAAATCCATTGCCGCCAGTTATCAGTATTGTCATGATTTTTTGCTATAAGTATTTGTATTTTCTAGAAACCAATCAATTGTATTTTGTATTCCAGCATCAAGATCAGTTCTGTAAAATGAACTACCCAAGAGTCCTTTGAGCTTTGAAATTTCTAATAATTTAGATTTTGCTCCAACATATTTATTGGGGTCGTAAATAATATTATCTGGATCATAGTCCAATATTTTGCTTATTATATTCGCAAAATCTCTAATTTTTATAGAATTACCAGATCCTATATTCACAATTCCAGTAACACCACCTGTCAATAAAGATTGAAAATCATCAATAAAGTCATCTATATAAATTACTTCGCGCTCTTGGTAACCGTTACCCCATAATTCCACTTTGTCATCATAAAATTTTCCACAAATAATTTTCCTGATTAAATCAAATATAAAATGCATTTGCCTGCCATCAGTATGGTACATGGGACCATATAAAGTCGATGGCACAACTGTTAAATATTCCAAACCAAATTGCTTATGCAATGATTCGACTCCGATTTGCAGCATTCTTTTGGTCATTGCATAGGTATATAAACTATCGATTGGCTGACCTATTAAATAATTTTCCTCTACGAGTGGAAGATTTGGATCATAGGAGCAACTTGTTCCAATTGAAACAAATTTCGCCTGAGGCTGATCTCTTAGCCACCAATCAAGAATATTTGTATTAATTTGCTGATTCTTGATCCACTGTTCACCAGGATGATTAAGGCAGAAATCCCCGGCCTGCGTCCAAGCCGCCAAATGAATTACAAGATCAAACTTTTGATTGATTTGATCTAATATTCTAGTAGTTTTTAAATCACAGTTTTTGCTACTTAAAGCTGTAATCTTATGTCCAGATAGCTCCAATTTTTTAATTAAAAATTTTCCTAGAAATCCAGTGCTACCAGTAACTACAATATTCATGAGAAATTTCCAGACCTTGGGTTTACAGGAAAATAAAACTCAACACCTTGATCAATTGCATCCTTATTATTCTGAAGAATTTCTTCTTTAAAATTCCAAGCCAAAACGTAATAAATGTCAGGATGTTTTTTTATTTTCTCCTCCATTACGATAGGGATGTGCTTTCCAGGGGAAAAGAGACCCTCACGCATTGGATTTTTTTCTAGTAGGCATTCGATAATATCCGGCCCAATATCAAAATAATTTAGCAAAGTATTACCTTTTACAGGGGCTCCCATTCCATAAATCACTTTACCTAATTTGCGCGCAGAAATTAAATAATTTCGATTATCTTCTTTTATCTTTAATATTTTTTGATGGAATAAATGGTAAGCTTTAATGTCATTACATTGCGAGATTTTTTCAGCATGCTCCAAGTCAAGCAATCTCTGACTTTTTTTAACATTACCCGCATGGGTTACATATCCAATCATCTGGCCGCCGTGGATTGGAGTTAAGTATGCGTCATATAACTGCAATCCATGTCTACCCAAAAGCGTCTGCAATGTTTGCAGCGTGTAATAAAGCAAATGCTCGTGGTAAATTTGATCAAAAGCAATATTTTCCATAATGCTTTTCATATAAAGGAATTGGACAACAAAAGTGCCATCCTCTTTTAATCCTAATTTGATTCCTTCTGTTACCGAATGCAGCTCTTCGAGGTGAAAAAAAACTCCGGCCGCGTTAATGACATCGAATTTTCTCCCAATCTCTTTCATTGTCTCTAAATTGAAAAATTTATTAATGGTGTCTATTCCGCCCTTATTAGCAATTTCACTAGTTACACGAGATGACTCGACGCCTAACACGCTCCACCCTAGAGTTTTGTAGTGCTTTAGTTGCGTCCCATCATTTGAGCCAATATCCAGTATTGACTTTTGATGGTATTTATTAGAGAAAAGTTGGTCAACATCCTGAGCAATTTTTGCAAAATGATCAGATAGCGATCTAGTCACACCTGATAAATAGGTGTGATTTCCGAACATGATTTCCTTTTTTACAGTGAAATTTAATTGCGCTGTTGAGCAATCCTTACAGTACATTACTTTGAGAGGATAATAATCTTCTTTTCCAACTTGACTTTCACTTAAAAAGTTATTGCACCATGGCTGATCACCCAAGTCTATTACAGGCTCTAAATTTTGGCTGTCGCATACGCGACACAGCATTTTCTTATCCATTAAGATACTCCCTGACAAATTGACTTGCATTTGCCAAAGAACTCTCAGTTCCTATATCAATAAATGGACATTTCATCAGAAATACTTTTATTTTTTTATTATCTGTAATCATTTTAGGAAATATGTCATATTCAAATGAAATCGGAGTTTTACATCCTTGATATTTTTCAAATACACTGGCCCGAATTAAATAAACACCAGCATTAATAATTCCAGCTCCCGACATCTTTTCCTCAAAACTCAAAAGATTATAGTTCTCGTCTATTATTAATCGACCATATCGATCAGTATTGGATGTTTGAACACCCAGAATTACACAATCAATATCATCTGCCAGCATCTCTGCTGCTCTAGAAAAATCTCCGGCTATCAAGGAGTCTCCATTTAATACTAAGAATTTAGCCTTACAGGCGCTATTCTGACTCTCAAGAGCATTTTTTACAAAAATTACCCCGCCAGCAGTTCCTTGCGGACTAGGTTCTTCAATGCATTTAATATTTTGATCTTTAAAATCATTACTTATGAATTTCTCAATTAGACGGGCTTGATAGTGAGTTGAAAGTGCAACATGCTTCAAACCCTGCATGAGCAAGCTTTTGATTACCCAATGTAAAAAAGGAGCGCCATTCACCTGAGCCATAGGCTTAGGGAGCCCCCCTAGTAGATGTTTAACTCTGGTGCCAAATCCACCAGCGAGAATTATTGCCTGATACTCATCCCAATCGGATTTAAACATTTGCATACACAGAATCTCTAAGGATTGTGTATCCTTTAATCAACTCTTGAATCCCTCTATCCAAACTCCATGAAGGCTTAAACCCAACACTGGCTAATCGCGCATTGGAAACGATATAGTCGCGCTTGTCTGGATCCTCCCCTATAGGGGCTTCAAGGTATGTAAATTTAGGCAAATGCTTTTGAATGACTGCAGCTAGTTCAAGCTTTGATAGGTTTGCATCATCTAACCCCACGTTATACGGGCGACCTTTCATGATATCAAAATGTTCAATTGCGTATAAAAAAACATTGGCAACATCTTGAATATGGATATAGTTTCGCTTGAAATGCCCCTCAAATATCACAACCGAATTATCAGTGACGGCCCTATACACAAAATCATTTACAAGCAAATCCGTTCTCATTCTGGGGGACATCCCAAATACTGTAGCCAATCTAAAAGTAATGGATTCAGCTCTTGCTAGAACAACTTGCTCCGCCTTTACCTTCGTTACCCCATAAAGGGAAATCGGGTTGAGTGGAGAATCTTCAGTGCAATATTGATCCTTAGCGCCAATACCGTATCCAGAATTGGTTACAGGCATTAATATTCTCTGCGAGGGGCTGACATATTTGCATAGCATTTCAATTGCATTTTGATTAGTGGTTAAAGTTCCAATCGGGTCATTTTTACAAAGTGGAGCACCAACTAAGGCAGCCAGAGGAATAATAATGTCTACGCTTTTTAAAAGGGTTTTAATCAGCGCTTCATCCCGTGCATCGCCTCTCATAACATTAAATGAATCATACCCACAAGCGTCAGATAAAGAATTCTGTCTAAACATAAAATTATCTAAAACTATGACCTCATGGCCAGCCGCTAGAAGTCGTGGAACTAATACAGACCCAATATATCCAGCTCCGCCCGTAATCAATATTTTCATTATTTTTAGATCCCTTTTTCAACTATGAATAATTGATGAGCCTTCATTTGATACATCGAAATTAACTTCATGGAAACCTTTCAAAGCCTTTCTAACGCTAGACTTTTTGTCGGGGGGCACAAATAACAAAAGAAAACCGCCCCCGCCAGCTCCTAATAATTTCCCCCCCAAAGCTCCGCCTGAAATCGCTGTTTGATACATTGCATCAATAGCGCTATTTGAAACCGATGAATCCAGTTGTTTTTTATCGACCCATGCTTGATCTAACATTTTTCCAAACTGATTTATAGAGCCGCTACCCAAAAGATAATCATACGCATCATAGGTTTGCTGCTTAATGCGTGTTAGCGTTTTTGAAATATTGCGTATGTTATTAATTTTATTAGCCTCAACCGCTTGTGCACTTCTTGTTATACCCGTAAAAAACAACATTAATGAAGAAAATAACTCACTTTTTCTTTGCATTGAAATATCTACTTTTTGAACCTTAATATCAGATCCTTTTGCAAACTCAAGTAAATTAAATCCGCCATGGGCGGCAAATACTTGATCTTGGCAACCAACAGCTTCACGCAATACTTCCCTCTCCATATGAATTGCCGCCTCTGCTAACTCAATGGGCGACAGACTGATACCCTTATATGCATGTAATGCATTGAATAATCCAACCGTAAATGCCGATGATGAACCCAAACCCGAAAAAGAAGGCAAATCTGATGCGACATGGATCTCAACATCGCGCCGAATATTCATCGCGTTCAATATCTCTCGAAAAGGAACATGCAAAATCTCAGATGTATTTTGTACGCACTCAACTTTGCTATAAGATATTCTCACGGAATAATTAAAAAGCTCAGATGGAAATCGAGAAACAGTGTGATATATGTATTTATCGACTGCGAATCCCAGTATAGCTCCGCCATTAATGTCAAAATACTCAGGGATATCAGTTCCCCCACCAAAAAAGCTTATCCTCAGTGGAGTTTTAGCAATTATCATTATTATATGTAGTTTCTATATTTTTTATATTTAGAAAAATATTATCCATGATGCTTATTAAATATTTTATTTAATAACGCACTATAAAAGCTCTCTATACTTAAAAAGAAATTTTGCCCCGATCTTCCCAGATCCGTAATAGCACCAATGATGTGGCTCTATTAGTTTTCTAAATTTTTTTTGCAGATGATCATAAGTTTGATCATTGCTAGTCTCGAAATCCCCCAAAAGTTCTTCTAATAAATCTAATATCTCCTCAGGAGTATTGTCTTGATAACTATACTGACTTGATAAAAATTCAGATGATGTTCTAAAAGAGCCCACTGGAGAATTTAAAACGTGGCTGAAAGGAACTAACTCGTGATTCTTGAAGGTAATTAATTTTGGAATGGTCAAGTTATTCCTGCCTTGCATTATAGAGTTTGCCAAAGGGATTAAATTAGCAGCGCCAACTGGCACATTGAAGTATGTTGCCAACAATGACAAGCCTGAAGAACTACCCAAGAATGCTCGTGCTGAAGCACACAAATAAATATCCATAACTTCAGATCTATAGGGAGAGTGCGCATAATCTATTAATCCTTGTCGAGGGCTAATCGGCTCCATAGTTGGATCACCCATACGAATACACCACCCCCCGCGACGAATTATTTCGTTTATCGCAAGATCATAATTGGCTATTTGTGAATTTCTGAAGGACTGATCAAAATCATGGTTATTTTTAGAATACCCACTTTCTCTATTATGAATACACACAAACCAACTATTTTCGGGAATCCCCAATAATTTCAGAGTTTTGCTTCCCTCGGCAATATGCTCTGGAAGCAATTTTGATAATCCCTTGCGCCCTTCAATTTCCCATCTCGCATCAATCTCAAATGACCTAAAGGTCCCCCTCTCCTCACCCCATCTACTGGAATTTACGGAGCAAAGAGGATGGGAAAATAGCGGCCTCAATAAGAAGCATAAAAATCGATTTTGTACTATGTGAATATATGGTAACAAATATTTTAAGAACTCATTATTGGCTACACCTCCATATGGGGCTAGCATCACCGGCTTCACATACTTATCATCATTTAATATTCTCTCCTTAATGTATGCCTCGGAGTCAAACGTAAGATGCCCTATTCTCGCTACATTAACTGTTAATAAGTCAATTTTTAGCTTTGATAATACATATGCTGGCGGAAAGAAGAAAAAATATATAAAAATACTCTTAATTTTTATATATTTTTTCTTAGATTTTTTAACAATCCCAAATAGAGTTGGATAATTTTTTTTTATATAGCTATGTAAATAATTCATTTTTAAGTAATTACCTAAAACTCTCCTAAAAAGTTTTATAGAAAAGTTTTCCAAGAGTCACGATTTTTGGCCATATCGTTAATTGCCATCTCATAGGATTGAATGGAACCAATGTCCCTATGATACACATTATTTTTATATGTATTAACCCTACCAATCAATTTTGGTAAGATTTCTTGACAAAAATCTTTAGCTAGCGGATATTTTTCACTAAGCTCCTTAATCAAAGAGTACTCAAGTATGAAGATTGCAGCATTCGCTAAATTTGACTGACTTTCATGAGGCTTTTCCTCATAGGCGACCATAACACCACGGTTGTCAATTCCAACAATACCACAGGTATTTGGAGCATCAGTATGAAATAGCATCATTGTCATATCACATGACTCCGGTCTAGCATTATGAGCTGCAATGAAATCCTCTATACAAAACATACTCAAATTATCTGCATGCAACATTAATAACGGTTCATTTTTTATCAAACGATTTTGGACTGAAAATAATGTCCCGGCTGTACCACATAATTCCACTTCATCTATTATTGAAACAAACTTTTTATATGGAGATGCTTTAATGAAATTTTTTACCTGATCAGCAAGATAATAGGTATTTAAAAAAACTGGTGAAAAATTGTTATCCTTCATCCTCTTTAGCCAAATATCTAGTAATGGCCGATTATTTAGGGGAACTAAACACTTTGGAATTCGGCTTGTTATAGGTCTTAACCTTACCCCAATTCCGGCGGCAAGAAGGAGGGCTTGCAATCAAATCTCCTTGAGGAAATCTTCGCTTGTTATTGGAATATTACCAATTCTACCTACTTGTATTGCAGCTGATATGGACCCCATTAATGCTGCTATCCAAATTTCTACACCAACAGCAAGTGACATCGCTGTTGTCATAAGCAGTGAATCACCCGCGCCAACAGTATCTTTCGGGGAATTATTCAGTGCAGGCAATTGGTCGGTATGCCACTGCTCATGACCAGGAGAATATATCAATGCCCCCTCACTAGCCATTGTTAATATTAAATTTTCGCAATTTGTTTTTTTTGCTAATAGATCAGCCATTACTATTAAGCTATCACCACTTTTGGTAGCTAGTCTAGCTTCGCGCTCAGTCGGAGTTATTAAGCTGACGTTTGTGTATTTAGATATGTCGCCAATTTGAGAAGAAGATTGGCAATCAGCAGCCATAATAATCTTCCTTGAAATACACAAATTTTTAATTCTATTAATTAGATCCCTTGGTAAGCATCCATAATTAAAATCAGAAAACACTAGTAGATTACATTTTTCGATCAAATTCTCAATACAACAATAAATGCTATCTTGCATCTCAATTGAAATAGAATTTTGCTGTAAGTGACTAACTCTTAGAAGTGTTTTATTGCTAGCCCTAAATCTTTGTTTTAAGGTTGTTGGCCTGTTTTCATCCTTAAATAAAAATGGTCTTACCCCATATTCTGTGAGTTTTTCAAAGGCATAATCAGCATTTGCATCATTTCCGCATACACCTATATAGTTTACCGAAGCCCCTAGACCAGCAGCATGAGCAGCTACAATTCCAGCGCCTCCCACAAATTGAATTTTATCAATAGGAGTCACAACTAGGGTTGGATCCTCTTGCGACATGCCTAGCGCTTCACATGTTATGTATTCATCAACAATAAGATCACCCACAACTAAAACTTGAAGCCCCTGAAATGCAGCTAACGTAGAACATAAATCATGCTCGCCAATAAGATGCCTTTTCATGTATTCACTTGGCAGATGAATTGTTGAGGGATCGAAAGCCAATATCTCTTTACGCAGTAAATCTACCGAAGAAAAAGTTGAATCGCCTGAACTAAAAATAAGCCTGCCGCCTATCTCATTTAGCGGCTCCAATTCTTCGTTGTACCTCAATTCATGCTCTTTACCCTTAACAATAAAATTAGGTTTTATATATCTAATTAGTTCACTTATCGAATCATCCCAAATAAACGCTCTATCCACGTATCCATTAGTAGAAATTCCTTCAAGCCGAATTTCTTCGGCAAGAAGTGCGCTATCTCCAGCCATCCTATCAGACCAAACGGCCACAATTAATTGATCACCACACTCCTTAGCAAAACGCAACAATCGCAAATGTCCTGGATGTAGGATATTAAAGTTTCCAGTTACCAATACTTTGCTAGGCATAAATACTTTTAATCATAATTAATATTCCGAGTAACTATTATGTCCGCTTAGCAATTAACCAAGCATTGTGCGCGGGATCCAATCAAAGTAGGGCTTATCTTTATAAACAAAAAAGGAGTCTAAGGGAGTTTTACATATCAGACTATAGCCATAATCCTTCATAAACCTTACAATTTCGTTTGAAAAAACGTCATATAAAGAATAATTTTTAATCTCAACAACTACACAACCAGGTAACGCGGATTGAAAATTAAATCCTTTTAAAACGTTAAAATCTTCTCCCTCAACATCCACAGACATTAGATGCACTTCTTTATCGTTAGCATAACTGTCCAAAATGGTTTGCAAGGTTACTGTTCTCATGTTCACGATCTCAAACCCTGAAATTGTGTTTCTCTGCTTATATCTATCAACTGTAGGCGGATCAATTGATGACAAGGTATCCTCAGAAAAGATTGTGTAATTTACGTCTTTTTCCTCGTTAGAAACTAAGGCATTCAAAAAAATATCGCGAGGCCTGCTTTCGGCCCATAGTTTGATAAATTTTTCGTTTCCATCTACGGCTACACCGGACCATCCCGACAAATAGAGACCATAGGTATTACTAAAGTCAATAGGATGATTCGCGCCAAGATCTACATAAAATCCATTTTCAACATCTCGCAACAAAGATCTGATAATTAAATCAGCACCATCGTATGCATAAGACTTATTCATTACTTTCCTAATATATTTTAATTTTTAATTAATAAAATCAATCGTCTTTAAAAGATTATTTTTTAATCATGTAGTTTCCAATTACCAGCACATCAAGGCCGCACGAAAAAAAAGTTCTAATTGCATCAGTAGGAGTCTCAACAATAGGCTCACCTTTTAAATTAAAAGACGTGTTAAGAAGAACGTGGCAACCAGAAAAATTTGCCCATCTGCCTAATAATGCTTCTAATTTAGAATTTACACCACTCTTCAAAACCTGGACTCGACTTGTGCCATCTTGATGAACAATTGCTGGAGCATTTTTTCTCGCCATATCCGTAGCTTTAACAACGAAATTCATATATTCGTAATTTGCATTTTTTGGCACTTCAAAATAGTTATCCGCATCTACCTCCCTAATCACTGGGGCGAAAGGTCTAAATTCTTCGCGAAATTTTATTTTTCTATTAACTATATCTTTCATGTTTGGATTTATGGGGCTAGCAAGTATTGATCTTGAGCCTAATGCACGAGGACCAAACTCAGACCGTCCCTCATAAAAACCAACCACCATCTCTTTTGATAAATAATCCACAATAATGTCTTCATCATATTGAATGGGTTGAATTCCAGTCTGGCTGATTGCTTTAATAATCTCATTATTAGAGTATTCAAAACCAGTGTATGGGCCAGGATATTTGAAATTTAACCATTCATCCTTTTCGAGTAGCGAAGCCACAGAACCAAATGCCAAACAACCATCTGACGGCATCTGCGGCACAAAGAGATTGTATGAAGAAAATTCGTCTTTTAACTTACCCATCATGCTGGAGTTGAGTGCTACCCCTCCAGAAAGGATAATATTTTTACATTTATTTTTTTCTATGTAGTAACTAATCAGCTCCGCTACGGATCCAACTAAGTGTTTTTGAGCGCTAGCAGCAATATCAGCATGAATATTAGATAACGAATCCTGCTTTCTTCGCGGGACAAACTTATAAAAACCAACAAACTCATCACTATATCTTTGCTCACTAGGGTGATACGGTATAAATTTCCACTGGTTCTGTATAAAGCTTGAATTTAATGATGGCACTCCACCTTTTATCGATAGAAAATCACTAAAATCAATTGTTGGATTTCCGTACGCAGCCAAACCCATAGTTTTATAAGCCTCTTCCAGAGATTCGAACCCGATAACCTGAGTAATTGCATCCCAAAAAAAACCTATACTAGTTTCAAGTGGTCTTTCAAATTTCTTAATGATTTGAGGTTCTGTGCTTAAACGATTCATAGAACACACAATTCCAGACAGTTGATCACCAACACCATCCAGAGTAATTATCAAAGCCTCATCAAAGTTAGAGCTTAGGAAGCCTGCATTCGCATGTGCAACCTGATGATTCACTTGCTTTATTTTTTTTATATCAAGACCAAAATTAAGCCTTAAATAAGCAGGCCACCTGATCAGCATATCTTGGTAAGATTCACCCGGTACCGCTATTTCTGTAATATCAGACGGTTTTAGATTAAATCTTTTAAACAATTGCGTGATTGACTGTGTTGGAAAACAAGAAACTGCATTTTTAAATCTATTGACCCTTTCCTCTTGAATTGCAAGCACCACCTCACCATCTTTTACCAGGCAAATGCCTGCCTCATGTGTGCCTCGGGGACCTCCACAAAGACCTAACTTATAACCCATTTATATTCCTTAATTAACTCTTAGATTCTGAATCAGCATTTTTGTGAGATCTATACTGACCTCACAACTTCAAGTGACTGCTCTACAACATCGTCGATGTCGTACCTATAGTTGTAAAGGCCCAATCTGCCAATACTGTAAAATCCATCCCCTAGCATTCCAAGATATTTTTTTGCTATCTCTCTTTGACTTGCTACCGGCAATGGATAGTACCTACCATTTGAACTCGGACTCTCTATTGAGATTAAGGTTTGTTCAGAATTATGCTTTGTAAATTTTTTATACTCTGTAACACGAGTATATTTTTCGCCACCACAATAGTATGTAAAGTAAACATCCTCTGGCAATGCATTTTTAATTGGCAGAACTATGTATTGGATATCCCTCCCGACAAAATTCAACCTTCCATGACAGTTCTCGAAGATGTCATCAAGCGGCACTGTGTTTATAACTACGTCAAAATGCAGTTTTTCACCCCGTATTACAGTCTTTTTTGTAATTGGATCAATGGAGCTTATGCGTTCCCCCATTACACATTTGACTTTAGACAAAGTTAAATCAAAAATTTTGTTATACCCATCTGCTGCAATCGGATATGCAGATATTGCGGTATCCCATCCTGCCCTTTGGCCGCGCTTAATAGCAACCCCTTTGGGAGACCAAGTAAAGTCGTCGATAATGGACTCGTCCTCTAGTTGCCACATTTTTCTAGAGTATGTGCCAATGAACTTTTCATACAGAGTTGGTCCAATGCTTTTTATCCAAAAATCCTTATAGTCACTGGCAGTAATTCCATTTGTTGCATCACCCTGAGTCAACCGATATTCATTGTCGCGAAATCTTGCTTCAAGTCCCTCTAACTCTTTTTCTATCTGAAGTGCTTCGGGCATTCTTGGTATATCATCGAAATGAATTGGGTAGGAATAAAAATTTCTATCCTGTTCAATATATGAAAGAAATTGATGTTCCGCGCATCGTCTTAAAGGAACGATACTGTCTAGATACTCATACACCTCAGTATTATGTGTAAGAAAGTGTCTGGGGCCAAACGTATATGGATGGCCTCCAATGAACCTAGTTCTCAGGCCCGCCCCCAACTCCTTAGCTGCATCGACAAGCGTTACATCCCAGCCTTTTTTTTCTAATTCTAAAGCGGATATGCATCCACCAATTCCGCCACCAATAATCAATACTTTTTTCAAAAAACCCCCTAATATTATTAAAAGTCCAATAAGTAATCTCTAATAGAATTTTCTGTTGTGCTGGGAATAAAACCATATTCAATGGCCTTTTCACATGAGATTAGAAAACTAGGTTTAAGTGAATCGCCATAAAAAACTTGAGCATCAGACGGTATTAGCTCTTTAAATATCTCAATCACCTCGCAAACCTCTATAGGCTCTACTGAACTCATATTAAGAGCTAGATCCTTTGGATACTGTGAGTTTTCAATCAATATAAATTTAATATAATTGACGAGAGAATTGACATGCAATACGTTATTAAATAGTTGCGTCGAGTTATAAACCGTAACCTCTTTCCCATCCTTAAATCCAGATCGCAATTTAGCCAAAAATACATCCTTAGCACCAATACCAACCACACCCGGTAATCTTAGAAAGATTTTCTTAACCTCTTCATTTTTCAGATAATCTGTAAATATTTTCTCTGCCATAAATTTTGATAGCCCATAAAGGGACGGATCAAAAGCCCCACAATCCTCATTTACGCAACCCGAAATCATTTCACCATATACTGACATTGATGATAAATAAATAAGTATGCGTATCTTTTGACTTTTTACAAAATCAACTAAATTCTTAGCATAAGAAATATTATCAACTACCAATTGATACGGATCGCTTGTATTTGATGGTGTAGCTGATGCACAATGTATCAGACAGTCAAAATTATCATTGCAATTTAGTAGATTCTTCTCACCCCTATGCAGCACCCTAACTTCATGATCTAGGGACAGAGATTTGTATATGTGACTCCCAATGAAACCTGTGGCTCCAGTTAGTAATATTTTCATTGATTTCTCAGGGATTGCATGCATTTGAAATCACTGACCCAGTTAAGCAATTCTGACTTTTCTAAAATCATGCTTTCTAAGGGAAAGTGCCATATTACGTTGCCACTTTCCTGAATTATTTTTTCAAATAAATCACTATTAAGAATTGGCATCATTAACACCGAACTCATACATAGATTAATCAGCGAACTACCTCTTGATTTTTGTAATAAGCTCAATAAAACATAATGCGAATCTTTAAAGCAAATCTCTACTGCCGGCAATTGAAATATAAGATGATTTTTTTTAGCATAATCCCTCATAAATGCAGACTGCATAGGGATTGGAATATTCAAACCAAAAAAAGGTCGTGGCAATGAATAAGTTATCAAATAGTCATCCACCTTCATTCACCTCATCCAAAGATTTTGCTAGTTTTGTCCACTCTGACGTTCTATAGAGCTTAAAGAATATTCCCGCAGATCTTGAAATATGTTCTGGCTTCGAATCCGGAGAAAATAAAGATTTATATCTCACATTAATAGACATTCTCGTAGACTCTGTTTTGTTTACAACATTACCATGCAGTAATCCTGGATTAAATATTAAAAATTCCCCGTATTCCAATTGCAAAAAATCTTCTTTTTTTATGTAGCCAGATAAATCATATTTAGCATTGTTAAGATTTTTATATAAATCTGAAATTATTAATTTTGTACGATTAAAATTGAATAAAAACATGGCGTTTGATTCGTAAGATCTTGTTAGGGGTATCCAGAGATTTATCTGGTGAGGAGTGTCTCCTGACCAGCAATCAGAATGAATTCCTAGCGTTGAAGACTCATCATTCGGAGCTTGAATAGATACATTCACCTTAGTTTGAACAAGCACATCTGGGCCCAGAATTTCCGAAATATAGGCGCCACCAATATCCCAAAGCTTTTCATAAATTGAACTATCAGAATTAATTTTTTTAAAAATTTTTAGCCTAATTGAATTTATCTGCTCATGGTCTACATACTTGTGAAGATTTGAAATATCTCCTGAATAGCGAGGAAATTCTTTTGAAATTATTTCATTAACTACTGAAGTTATATACCCTAAAGATTCCAACGCTTCAACTTCATATTTATTGCATCCAAGAGTAATTGATTTCATACCCACTCACTAAGTATTTTTATAATAAATTTGATCAGGAACAAGAATCGTAAACTCCAAACTGACTCTAGTAAGATTACCGCCTACCATTCCACCATGAAGTAGCTTATCGTGAAATGCTATTATATCCCCGGGCCTCGAGAGAAATACCTCGATATCTAGATCACCTTCTAAGACTTGTATGGCTGGTTTAATAAAACCATCTTTCATAACACCAATGTAGGGGAAGCTATGGTTGTGAGAACCTGAAACATATCTAAATCCGCTCATGCCCATCTCATTAAAGATTGATACCCAAATCTTTACCCGTTGAAACCCAGACATTTCCCTTCCGTGTCCAAGAGCCCAAAACCATTGATCCGCATGCATAGGACCTACATCGCATAATCCACCATATTGGATTGGCCTACATATTCTCCAGTAAACCTCCTCTGGATAAATTCCTTCTTCGTTAGAAATTAGAATTCCTGGGAATTCCCTGATAAGCTCCCGAAAGAATGATGAATTTCTTATTAAATCTACATCATCCGGCTTCAATAATCTATTTTTCTTTGGCCACATTTTTTCATGCACCAATTCCGGATGCGAAGTTAAAAATTCATGGTATTTACTTATTGGATATTTTGCAAAGTCAATTCCAGCTTTTTCGGAAAGAGATGAAATATTATTAATAATATTTTTATAAATAACCCCATGAAAATTTTCTAAATCCTTAGCATCTAAGGACATTTTATCGAAATAGCCGTTTTTCCCTCGGATTTCCCTAAAAATATTTTTCATAAAATTTACTCAAAAAATATATATGAGAAGTCCCCGTCATAATTAAACTTCTCAAAAAACCAGCGCCACTCTTCTGGCGTAAAAAAACTTTCGCATGTAACTTGCCAATACAATAAATTAGCTTTTTCGATTTCATTTCTGTAGGACTCTACACAAATATATCTATTTTTTTTTGCAACCCGATTTATTTCCTTTAGAGCTTTTTCTAGCTCGAAATTGTATAAATTGTGCAAAGTGTTAATTGAAAAAACGAAATCAAATTCACGATCTTTGTATGGCAAATCCGTTGCATTTCCAACAGTCAGCGAGCCTCTCACCTCATCTTTTGAGTTATTAATTGCGTAATCGGAGATGTCAATACCATGAACCTCAATTCCTGGTACAACCTTAGTTAAATCATATAGTAAAAACCCTTTACCACAACCAACATCTAAAACTTTATCGCCTGCCTTTAGCCCATAATAATCAGTCATAAGCCTTGCCACCTTCTCCCACCTGCCTTCAATGTAGTGATAGCCTCCATAGTTAATTCTTCTGTCACCATCCCAGTAATCATATGACCATTTTTTTGCCAACTCAGCAGCTTTAAACTTCGGAAATTCCAAGTCATTCACTCTAGCCAAATAATCTCTTTTTGTGCTTTTGTGCAAGGGAGACATAAAATCAACATAACTCATTAAGAAAAACTTTCTAAAATTTTGGATGCCTTATTTATTTGGACATCTTTTAGTAGGGAAATATTCAATCTAGGGTTTGCAAATAGTCTTCTTAAAAGATTTTTCTGAAGAAAAATATTCAAAACAATACAGCACCATTTTATTTTATATGCATCCACCAATAATTTAGATCTAATCATATTTATCTCTGAAAAATTTATCTTGCCGAATGATTCCTCTATGAAATTATCAAGATATCTAATGTCGATTGGGATTTCAACTTGGCCAAAAAAATCGCCCACCAACTTTGCAGGATCATCCCAGCCAGCATACTCAAAATCTATAAACTTCACATCGCCATCTCTAATAATTGCATTATGAAATCCAAAATCTGATGGTGAAATAATTCTTTCATCAAGCTTTAGTATTTTTTCAGTATTAATATTATGTAACTCACAATTTTTATACACTTGGCGCTTTATATAACTCCATTTCAAGATAATGTCCTCAAGAATGCGCCTAAAACTTGAGTCGCTCTCAGGGCAAGCAGCCAATTCATTTATACGGCCCTCAATTGTATTCAAATGTTCTTCAATCGAAAAGCAGGCCTCTGATGCATTTAATATATTCCCTGAATATGCTTTATCTCCTTTATTTAATTCTGATACAAATTTAGAGGCCTGCTTGAGATTCTCAAGACTTAATTCTGCACTATCTGCAATTTTTACCCCTTCAATAAATTCATACAATGCAATAGCATCCTCTTTATTCTTAACAAAGGGTTTAGGAACAAGCCTTGGTGTTTTCTCGTAAGCAAACTCTAAAAAAGAAAATTCAGCCTCTAATCTATTGCGCAAATCATCAGGATGTTGAAAATATTTTTTTACAATAAAACTTTGTGATCCCTGTATCACACGATAAATTTGATTATTACCACCCTTACGAATAACCTCTATTAAATCAACATTGATATCGAGGTCAGCCCTTTTCAAAAGACCCATAATCAATTCATTGATTGTTGGACTATGATAAGTCATTGATTATAAGATTTTGAATTGCTTTCCACGAAGACACATTATTTATTTCAGGAGAAATTTTTTGATGCATCTTATCTGGATCGAACAAAATTTTTTTTGTATTTTTCGGAAAACTGGAAACGGATAATATTTCAGGCAAATCATCAATAAATACATCGCATTCTAGCTGAGCAATTCGATCAATTTTTTTTTCTTTAGTAACTTCAAAAAAGGCACCCTTTTTTTCATCAAACTTAATCCCATTAAGATTCATATTTTTTATAATCCATTCATTTGCGGCTTTATGCAAATCAAAAGCCGGCCCTAAAAATGGCGCCTTTGTTTTGTGGCTGATAATAAATATTTGACAATCAAGTCTTTGGGCTGTTTTTATAAAATCAAAAAAATAGGGGTATGGATTTGCTTCATTTAATCTTGAACCGTAAACCTCGCCCTGCATTAGCGTCCAGAAATCCTCTTTGTCAACGGATCGAAGATAATCACGTATAACAATTTTTTTTGGCAGTAAGCTAGGCGGAATTAATTTTTTTTCGAGTGCAATCTGATAGAACAATTTGTCATATGAAACGATCGTATTGTCAAAATCAATCCCGACCTTCATTTATTGCTCTAAAAATGATTTTATTTTTCTAGCGATACCGGCTGAGTCTAGATCATACTTTATGTGAGCAAAAGCTTGATCACCCATTTCATGCATGAACTCATCTCTTGTTCCCAAGCGTAAATGCCTAGGATGATGCGAATAAGAAGATAAAAATTCAGCGACAACCCCACCGAGCCCACCACTCATACTATGCTCTTCTATCGTAACTACCGCTTTAAATTTTGCAATATTTTGCCCTAAATAATCATAGTCAAAAGGTTTAATAGTATGTACGCTTGCAATCTGACAAGAAATTCCATGAGTCTCCAGCGCTTCAACTGCATTCAATACATTGGTCATAATAGTACCGCTTACCATTATTAGTACATCACTCCCAGCTTGAATCGTAATAGCCCTACCAACTTTGAAATGAGGTACTGTTTTATGGATAACCGGTTCCCCTTTTTTTCCAATTCGTATATATGTTGGATATTGACTTTGCAATGCTGCGCTCAATGCCAGACGCATCTCAATTGCATCGCATGGGGCGATAATCTGCATACCTGGTAAAGTACGCATGATAGCTAAATCTTCAAGAGAATGATGAGTGGGTCCCAGTTCCGCATATGAGAGACCTGATCCAGTTCCAACAATAATTACGGGCGCTTCGTGATAGCAAACGTCGACTCGAATTTGCTCAAAACATCTAGTTGTAGTAAAAGGTGTAATCGTATAAACCACGGGACGCAATCCATTAAGCGCGAGACCGGCAGCGACGCTCAACATATTCGACTCAGCAATACCGCAATTTAAAAAACGTGTAGCA
This sequence comes from Polynucleobacter sp. MWH-UH23A, assembly GCF_040409805.1. NCBI lineage: Bacteria > Pseudomonadati > Pseudomonadota > Betaproteobacteria > Burkholderiales > Burkholderiaceae > Polynucleobacter > Polynucleobacter sp. MWH-UH23A. The sequence goes on along the minus strand of NZ_CP099572.1, from coordinate 312,220 downwards.
TCCACCTTTTTAAATGAGTCAAATAATTTATTACCAATATCACCTGACAGAAGCATGACTCTTGAATCCAACTCTGCTAAGCGTGAAAGCTCATCAGCAAATGCATTTCTCATGAAGATACTCCTAATTCTTTCTTCGAGAGAGCGACTTCATTAGAGTTTGGAATACGATAATGCCAATTATTGTCATCCTCCATGAAAGATACGCCCTTCCCTTTGATGGTATGGGCAATAATTGCAACTGGTTTTCCAGATTTTTGGGAGGACTTAGATAAGGCATTGATTATTTGAAAATAATCATGGCCATCAATTTCAAATACTTCCCAACCAAAAGCACTCCATTTTTCAGCTAGCGAATCAAGATGCATGACATTTTTACTTCGATCTGTAGCCTGCCATTTATTGAAATCAACTAAAATACAAAAATTATTAATTTTTTGTGCGGCTGCCAACATAGCGCACTCCCAAATCGAACCTTCATTGCATTCTCCATCGCCTAAAATTGTATATACGGAGTAATTCAACTGATTTATCCTGCTTGCAATTGCCATCCCCAAACCCATTGGCATTCCGTGCCCTAGAGATCCGGTTGCAGCCTCAATACCTGGAAGATATCCAGGAGTCGGAGGATGCTCCCCAAAAACACTACCATTTTTCCCACATAAATCCAGATCAGACATGGGGAAAAAACCTCGCCTTGCTAAAACCTGAAATAATGCTGGGGCTGCATGCCCTTTGCTAAGAATGAAACGATCTCTTAGTGGATCTTGCGGATTTTTTGGATCAATTTTTAGTTTAAAAAAATATAAAGCTACCAATAGATCTACGCACGATAGACATGATCCAAGATGCGGTAAACTCGCGCGACTTGAAGTTTCAATAATCCTGGCGCGTAATTGATTTGCGTGCTCTTGCAACCGAAGAACTAGATCCAGGTCTTTCATATTATTTTCAAGGCTTAGGGCTTATGTATATAATCGTGCTCTTGCAAGGCTAAAACGTCAAAATACTTTCTAACCCACATTATTGACTCATCAATTCCTTGATCAAGCGTCACTTGATCCTGCCAATCCAACTCTTCGCGCAGTTTTGTACTATCTAAGTGGTAGGCAGAATCTTTACCTAACCTCTCTCCAACTACCTCAACGCAATCTCCAAAGTTTCTATCTAATTTTTGGCAAATCTTTTCAACGAGAGACCTTATAGAAATTACTTCGTTTGTAGAGATATGATAGACACTTCCATTGATTCCATTCACCATTATTCTCCAAGTTGCGTCACTGACATCTCTTATATGAATAAAAGATCTAGTAGAGAGGCCGCCACCATGAAGTTGAATTTTCTTATTCATCAACATAAACAGTATTGTTCTGGGGATAATGCGATAAAGCTGTTGACCGGGACCATAAACATTTGCCGCTCGAGTCGTTACAACAGGGAACTGATAACCCTGAAAAAACGTGCGAAGACTTAAGTCAGCAGCTGCACGAGAGGCTGCGTATGGAGTGCTCGGATTAAATGGATAATCCTCTTTTACAAACCCAGAACAATTTCCATAAACTTCTGGAGTAGAAATATGAACATAACGCTTTAAAAAATTCATTTTTCTTAGCTCATTATGCAGCTTAATGCTTGATACTACGTTAGTCATGTACCAGTGCTCGGGATTTAACCAACTTTCGGCGACCATGCTTTGTGCCGCAAAATTCACAACATAATCTGGCTTAACACTATTAATTAAACCGACTATCAGAGGTAAGTCATGGTTTAAATCCAATCTATGAAAATCAAATTGATGATGATCACCCCATTTATAGGGTAATAAAGCATTTACCGGCTCTTCAGATCGACTGATACCAGTTACCCAAGCGCCCTTACTCAAGGCAAACTGACAATAACTTGCACCAGAAAAAGAATTGCTACCAATAACTAAAATCTTTGTCATCTTAAAACTTTATCAAGCAACGACCAGCTGAAGTACCATCACGCATATGAGAAATCATTTCGTTAATATGCTCTAGACTTTTTACCTCTGAAATTAACTGGCCGAGATCAATATTCCTCGAATCAAATAGATTCATATATCGAGGAATATCTTTATGCGGCACTGCTTCTCCTCCATGAGTTCCGGCAATTGACTTTCCAAAGTGCAAAGGGAGAGTATCTATAGAAGTTCTCGCCCCTTTTTTGGGCACACCCACAAGCACAACGCGACCTCTAGAGGATATCATTTCATAACCCTTGGAGATAATTTCATGATTTCCTGTGTTATCGATAAAAACATCTAAATCCTGGTCGCCTAATAAAGATTTAATTACACTCCATGGATCTTGTGTGGCTGAATTGATTAATTCTGTAGCACCGCAATGCCGAGACAATTCCAGACGATTATCATATAAATCAACAGCAATTACTTGATTTGCCCCTGCCAGCCTAGCAGCTTGAATAATATTAAGTCCAATACCGCCAGACCCAAATACCACTATGTTCTCTCCAAGCTTAACTTGAGCCCGATTATCGATGACACCAAAACCAGTAGTTACCGCGCAACCATACAATGCTGCAGTCATTAAATCCACGCTAGCATCAATTTTAGTCAGGCGATTTTCTGAAACAACGGCATGCTCGTTAAAGGTTGTAACCCAACCGCCATTTACTACTTGGCTTCCCCATTGATATTTTGGTGTATTCGACTCAATTCCCTTTGAGGGCTTCCAATGCAAAATGACAAAATCTCCGGGATTAACATGCCTTACCCCCGGACCAATTTGCAAAACAACACCGCTACCCTCATGACCAAGTAAGTGAGGAAGCCAATCATCTGCCCCCTTAACACCGTCAATCTCACCTAATTGAGAACCACAAATACCACTATAAGAAAGCTCAACAAGAACTTGCCCAACATCAAGGCTCCGTGGTAGATCAATTTCAACAATCTCTAGAGGTCTTTTTTGAGCCACTAAAATCGCAGCTTTGGTTCTACGGGGCAAATTCATAGTTCTTTTGCTTGGCTCAATGCGTATAAATACTGCATCAACATATGGCCAATAATAATTTGCAAGTCCTCCGATATCTGCATATCGTCAACAGGAACGTGTATTGGATTCTTTGCCAGTCCCAAACTTTTCCCGCCTGAAAACCCAAGAATTGCAAAAGTCTGGAGATCCGCCTCTGCAGCATACTGCAATGCCTTAACAATATTAGGCGAATTACCGCTACCGCTAAGTGCGATCACAATATCGCCTGGATTACTCATGAGGCCAAGTTGATAAGCAAAGATATTTTCATACCCTATATCATTTGCAAGGCAGGTAATTACCGCAGGATTGGCTGAGAGAGCGTGAATCCGCAAACCAGATCCAAACTTTCTAGAAACCCCAAAAATGAAATCATTGGCCAAGTGAATTGCATTCCCCGCTGAACCGCCATTACCAAAAATAAAAACTTGACGCTTATCATGCCAAGCATTTCTCATGGCATCAGCTAAGACTTCAACACTATGAAGAGGTATTTTCTCGCAAGCATAATTTAGGCGAGCCAAATAATCCCTGCTTTCAGTAATAAAAGAGCTCAAAAAAGAGCCTCCTGCTGCATCCACTTTAAGTTGTAATAACGATCCTCATCCTTTAATACCCCAGCATGATAATGCTGAATTATTTCGTGAATAGCGTCATCAACTGTTTTCTTTGGCTTATAACCAGTAGCCAACAACTTATCTGAATTAATCCGATAGGATCGAGGATCATTAGACTCTGTAATACTAATTTCAACCGGTAGATATTTTGTTACCAATTTTGCAATATCGAGTATAGAAATATTTTCAAATCCAGCGTTATAAATGCCAGTGCATTCAGGATGATCAATTAAGTGTAAGTACACATCGGTTATATCATCAATATGTATATTTGGACGCACTTGATTGCCTCCAAATACAGTTATTTTCCCTCTTGATAATGCCTGCATAGTAAGCAAATTAACAGATACATCCAAGCGCATTCTTGGCGAATAACCGCAAACAGTTGCGGGACGAACAACTTGAACAACCATATCATTTTGATAACTTAACAAAACCCTCTCGCCGACCATTTTAGTTTTGTTATATTCTGAAATTGGCTTTAAATCCAACTCCTCAATAACCTGAGGCTCTTCTTTAACGCCATACACACTGCCAGATGATGCATATATAAAGCGTTTAACACCCTGACGCTTTGCTTTATCAGCTAATTGCATGGTTGCAAGTGCGCTAACCTCCCAAGTTAATTTTGGATTCAAATCACCACAAGGATCATTTGCAATCGAAGATAGGTGAATAATGCAATCAATACCCCCTAAAGAGATGCTATCGATATCACGAACATCTCCTTTAACAACCTTTAGATTTTGATGTTGCTCCAGAAAGTTACCAAACCACTGTAAATCAAAGGCAACTACTTTATATCCCCGAGCCAAAAGCTTTGGCACCAATACATGCCCCTTATAGCCACAAGCGCCAGTTACCAATACTCTCATAAAATCAACCTTCCAACTAATACAGTCTAATTAAGGCTGCAAAATGTCCTGATAAGACATGATGCGGTAGCCGCATTGACCAAGCTCAACAATTCTCGAACAACTTCTCAAGGTGCTAACGCGATGAGCAATAATCATGATGGTCAGATCATCACTTAAGGTTTCTATCGCCTCCATCACAGCCAATTCAGTTTCACCATCTAAAGCGCTGGTAGCCTCATCAAAAATAATGATATCGGCGTTTTTGTATAGAGCCCTTGCAATTCCAATTCGCTGTCTCTGGCCACCCGAAAGGCGTATACCCCTCTCACCCACACGAGTATTATATCCACTAACCCACCCCTCAATAATTTGATCAATTTGGGCTCGTTTTGCAGCATTTTTGACGCGATCTAAATCAATTTGATCCACGGGAACGCCAAAAGCAATATTCTCTGCTACAGAGGAATCGGCCAAAAATATTGCTTGCGGGACATGCGCAATGTGAGCCTGCCAAGATCTATTGTTTTCTAGGGAAACTATGACTTCATCAATTTTAATCAAGCCAGTAGTAGCCTGAATTAACCCCATCACTAAGTCCATTAAGGTACTTTTTCCTGAACCCGTTGCACCTATAAAGCCAATTCTCTCCCCTTTTTTTACAATCATATTGAGATCTTTTATTACCCAAGGAGAATCGGGGCCATATCGAAAAGATAGGTTTACCAGTTCAATTTTATCTTTGAATACAAGCGGCTTAAAGTCAGCCCTCAATAAATAATCCGGTAGCGGCTGATCTAAAAAATCCAAAGCATCTCTAAGCGAAATCTGCTCACCACGAATACCAGCCCAGGAACCATATGCCTGCTGTAACAACGGCAACATTCGTTGAGCGCCAAGGGCCAGAACACCAAGAACAGGAACGGCACCACCCAACCCACCAGTCCTTAAAGCCAAAAAGTAGGCCATACCCGCCAATAAAATTACCCCAAAGGCCTCCACAAGATATCTTGGACTAGCACTAATAAAGCTATTACTGCCTTGAGCATGTCGCAAACGTAAATCAGACTGACTATAAATTTGTGTATAAGCAGCTTGAGACCCATCGATTAAAACATCTCGAATACCGCCCAAACCCTCTTGCAAAGTTTTAATAACAGCTGTTGATTCATGTGCAATTTGTTGACTATATAGCAACTGCTTACTTCTTGTGAAAAATATAACGCCCAAATAAATTAATCCAAAGCCTAAAAATATTGATATTGCAGCAATAGGATTAAAAAACATTAATGCCAATGCAATGCTAGAAAGGATGATGATTGCACTAAATAAATTTAGGGTATTCGTCAATACACCAATCGCACTATTGGCTTTAACAGAAATCCCCGTGATAACCTCGCTTGTATTGCGTGAGCAATGTATAGAATATGGTTGATAGAGTGTCTTTCTGTATATGTCGATGCTCAAATCAGCACCAACGGCATGTGATAAACGCGTGGTTGACCATAGAAGTGATAAACGCATAGCACAGGCGATGAGGGTTGCAATACCAAAACTCAATGTTAAAGGCAATAAAAGCTGGTCCGAACGAGTAATGCCGAGCATTTCAAATAATTGATGTAAGTATGGGTTGCGAAGTATTGAGTCAGGGTTCGTAATAGCCCCCAGAAAAGGGATCGCAGATCCAATGCTCAAAACTTCTGAAAATGAAGTAAATATGGCCAATATTAAGAGAAAAGAAAATTGCTTTTGGCGTCTAGCTGACAGGTGTGTCCAAAGGCGAAATAGCAGCTCTGTAATAGAAATATTATTTTTCAAAATAACAAAATGTAGTCTGTGTAATTTAATTGCTTAAAAGTTTTTTGGGGAAATTGTAATTACTCTTAGCTTACATTTTCACTCTGAATCTGAGCATAATTGAAATCGCTTACAACCCTTATTATCTATAGTATAAATCGCAAAAATACTTTTTTCTAAATTCTTGCAATAAATTTATTTATAGATTTTATGGGACAAAACTCAGAATCATCTTGAGCACTGCATCCTTGTTTTAGAGCAATTAATCAGCCGATTAATTGAATGATCTTTACAACTATTTATGGTTTAAGGTAATTCAACAATATAACTTAGATTAATTGTGATTTTTTAACGCCTTAATAAATCGAAATAAATTTATCGTCAAAGTCAAAATATATGTACACATTTGTTATTTCAAAAATTAATAATTTACTTGATCTATTTTGGATCAAAACGAAGCCAAACCATAAGCTGTCCACGACCTTCAGAGCAAATTAGCCATCTATCATCGTCGTTTAATTTTTTTAACTCAGGGAAAATGGAAAGGTCTCGAGAGCGCATTGTCAATTCTGTTACGTTATGGGTTTCGGCTGAATCATTTTTAAGCTTCTTAAGCTTATCACTGCCATCTTCAAAAAACCAATCATGCAATTCAACGAATATTATTGCTTTGCTAAATACCTTAAAAGTTTCCTTACCCATCAAGTCAAACTCTGCCCCTTCAACATCAATGAATAAGACAGAATTTAAAAGAGTGTTGGGACAAAGCTCCTGATAAAAATCATACTTTGCAATGCCCCTGATTTCAACTTTTTCTAGAACGTTATTAAGCCGAGCATTTTCTTTTATCGTAGCTCTACCTTTTTCACTCATTTCAAAGCATATCGATTTTTCAAATTGCTTGTTTACCAGTACGCCAATTCCGTAATAACCATCAGCCGCACCTAAATCAATAAAGGTATTAAAGTTTTTCGGAATATTTTGTAATGAATCAAGCACCTCCTTTTCATAGAGTCCTAACAACATCGATCCCCTATCTGCTGAGCCCCACCAAGTTTTTGGTGATAATTTCAACCCCTTAAATGGGCCGTATTTAACAGTCGACTCTAAAAGCTCATCTAAAGTTTTTGAAATTTGAATTCTACGTTTTTGGATTGCATCAAGCTGCCTTATTCCAAGCTTACTGATAACCCAAAAAATAACTTTTTTTGTAGCCGCTATGTATCCATTTTTTTTTGCCAAACTAAAGTATTTGGCATATATGCTTTTGTCTCTCTTAGCGCTCATTGTTTTCAAAATTGAATCAGTTAATTTGGGACTCGATTACAACTCTAGTTAATAATTTTTTTGTTTCCGCAATACAGCACAGTTCATTTACTAGCACAGTTTAGCCGATAAATTTCAGACTAGAAATACAAATTACCCAACTTATTTAATCAGGGTATGTCACCTAAAGTGAAAATAAAAGTCACACAAAGAATTTACAGATAATAAGCCGCGCTCCAATCCGCTCACTCAGAAGGTTGTTTACTAGCATAATGATTGGGTAAGCATAATGAACTAGTTAAGAATGAAATCATAAAAAATAAATGCTCAATAAACTCTCGCTCACTCAACTCTGACACCCACCATAAACACCAAATCCCAAATAATCCCCATACTGCTACATAATCAAGAGCGGCAGGTGAATACTTTAGATTTTGAATGCTAAAAACAATCACTGTGAATATTGCTATCCATGTAAAAAAAAGACCCGGCAAACCAACCCCCAGAGCATAGTCAAGCCAACCACTGTGGGTCTTATGAGCTCTTGAACCAGGAAACCTTTGTTGCATGTAGTGATCAAATGCAGCGTGCGTATAACCTACGCCCAAAGGATTTTGTATTAATAATTTGAGGCCGTATCGAAACCAGGATATACGCATATAGGTACTCTCATTCACAATGCGGCCACTGGCATCCGCGATTAGATCTAGTTTATTTGGATCTTTCGTAAGTTGCCAGGCATCACTTCTATCAATATCCCAAGAAATAGTGGCATCTTTAACTAAATTTTTCAGCTTACCGTCAGCACCAGCATCGTATTGCCCATAAAAGAAGATTGAGGCAATCAGAGCAATCACAAAGCTTAAAAGGGTGGCAATAATCCAGCCGCTACGCAACATTTTTAGGTTAACTACCAGTATTTTTAAAATCAAAAGAAAGCCGAAAGATGCAGCCAGCATGATGCCATTTAGTGTGCGAAATGCTATAAAGTCAACAAAACAAATACCGGCTAGTAGTACCGCCAAAACAGATGTGGCTATATTTTTTAATTTTCGACCCGATCGTGTCTTCTGAAAATCTAAGATGGCATATGCAATCAAGCAAGACCAGCCTAAAAAATAAGCTGCAGCTGATTTGTACTTAAAAAATTGAGAGGGGTATTCTTGGTACTGCTGTAGCAAGCCTATGCCTTTAGACAGCAAAAAGGGATATTCAATAAAGACTGCTAGCGGATAAAGTGCTGTAATACCCACAAGTAAAGTGGGCCATTTCGGCTGATACTTATACATTAAACCAAGACCAAACCCCATCGTGACTGAAAGAGTTACCCTTAACCAAGTACCAGATAAGTCATACCAAGCAAGGTCTTTATTGACAGAAAAAGAAAGGTAGTGCAAAAGCAACCAGAGGGGAACAGCCAACATAATTAGCAAAGAAAAAATATTTCCCTTGCTTCTCTCAGTCCAAAAACTAAACATCCAAATTAAAGCTGAAAGTGCACCAAATCCTAGGACAATATTTCTAAGGGCGATTGTATGGGGTAATGGCCAAACTATAAGAGCACATGCGGCGCATATAAAGCATGACCATTCGAGCAGATTCTTAAAACGAATCATGAGGAAATAAATGATTTTATTCTTCGAATCATTTTTCGCTTAATCTGTTTAAAGCGATTTTTTAGAGCTACTATAGGCTGTAAAAATGGGTAAGTATAAATAAAAGGTGTGATGTAAATTCCATAACTCATGAGTAACAATGAGATGATGTTGGCTTTTACTAAATAATCCTTTGTATCAGAGACAAAATGTACCAACGGATCTCTCGGTTGATATCGCGCCTCCCCACAAATAGATTTAGGGTAGGCATTCAAGCGCCGCTGATTCACAACCAGCACATTGGCATGCAGATCTGGGCGAATTAAGTCTCGCAAAATCTGATCGCAATAATTTGGAGTTTTTGGACTATATAACTTTTGCCAATCGCGATGCTTTCTCAAAGGATTCTCAGGATAGCCATTAATCGCATTAAATCCTTCGAGTAAATCTAAACTAGTTTCTATATTTTTACTAAGCAATGCGTTCAAATTTGCTTGATCGCTAATACCGTATCCATCTGCAGTAATCCAAAATCCATCTGCGGCAGATCCACTATCTCGATAATTAAAGAACCGTGTCTCATCCCATTTTTCTAAGAAAGCTTTAGAAAAATCAGAATTTCTGAATAAGAGATGTCCAGCATTGCAGACATCGTACGCATCTCCAGAAAAAATCAAATCCTTCTGAGTGCGAATTAAATCGTCAAATCCAATTTTAAAGTTGGTAAATATCGAATCAGAATCAATCCAAAAAACATACTCATATCCTTGATTTAATAAATCTAATATAAATGTTGGTTTTGACCAAGTTCCAACATAAAAAGGTTCATGTGCAGATGTATTTGAGGCAGAGCAAGCAAAATCTTCACGAAATATATATGCATATCCATGTTTTGACGCATAGTTCTGATGATTCTTTTTGACCGACTTAAGCCATCTTGGCTTGCGTCCAGACCCCGGCTTAGAAACATATCCCGATACAATCGCCAAACTTGCAGTTGTCATAAATTGAGTTTAAAAAGATGGCAGTCAATTAACTAAGGCTAAAGATATTACAGCGTATAGTGAAGCTTAATTATATTGCAATAATCATTTACTCAGCTCTTAAAAATAGAATTCTTTTATTCACATTATCAAATGAATACCCCTATCCTCGTTAGCCCCAATACCATCAATGCTGCTTTAGAAACATGGTTTATACAAAATATAGTATTCGAGGGAGCCCCCTATTTTCCTGGGGGCTATCCTAATTTGCTAATTGATGAGTTAGCAATTTATGTAGAACTTTATGAGATTGACACAAGCATCATCAGGCGCCTCAAATCCCTGGGGAAAAAAGTGGTGCTTTATCACATGGGTGATGAGCTAGCAGATAAGAATATTTTTGCTTACTCGCAATGCGATTTAGTGATTCGAAATTACTACTTCACACAAATCATCAAACCCCTAAGTAACCCTAAAATTCTCTGGGCCCCCAATGGCTTCAGAACAGGCGTTGGCCCCAGACCTGCACAAACTACCAAATTAGGTTCCCACCGAAGGCATCTTGCCTCTTTTTTGGGGTGGTTGAGTAATTCGAATTCTTACAATAACGAACGAAAAAAATTTTCAGATTCAGCCGCAAGTTGTCAGCCACTACTTAACCTCTTGGGATCAACAGGGTTTTCAAATGGTTACAACGTCGGGCTGTACTCGGCTACGATGGAAGACAGTATTTTTACGCCTTGTCCCGCAGGTAACTCACCAGAAACCATTCGACTTTATGACGCACTGGAATGCGGATGTATTCCTATTTCGCTCAATCATGATTTTCTTCGCTCTCCACAAGCATTGGCCGCCATTGGAGCCCCGCCATTTCCGATTCTAGAAAACTGGAGTGATCTTCCAGATTTTTTAAAGCTGCAAAAAGACCTCCTTGCTTGTGATCCCGAAAAAATTAACGTTCTACAAAAGAACTGCGTCAACTGGTGGACAGATTATAAAAAATATATAAATAGCACCATTGCAAATGAGCTCAAAAACCTGCGCAATAAAAATTAGTTTGTCATTTCACCGTATTTAGAGATATGGATTACTCGCCAAGCGCTTGACGCGCCAACCCAACTTTTCCATGTTATCAATCATGTGTTGCGTGGGCGGCTCCTTAAATAAGGCAGCTGTCAACACTCCAGTTTTTTGGGTGCCAATTTTGCAATAAAAATTCATCTTGCGAATTTTTTTTAATACCCTCGACTTTATTTTTACTCCTGCCACATCAACCGGGTTTTCAGCCACATATTCAACCCCATCAATATATTCATCGTTGCATCCCGTAAATGCAATATAGGTATAGTGCATACCTAATAAAAACTTCTCTAGCTCTTTTTCCGAAATTGCATATACAAAATTACCAACAGCCTCAAATGCCGGAGCAGGATCTTTTTTTCTCAAGAAAATTTTTTTAAAACCATAAATTATTGCACCAAGCGGGGTTTGATCTATAAAGGTATCGCGCGGCTCAATCAAAAAAACAGCTTTTTTTGCAACTCGAAACATCTCATAAAGAGCAATATAAGGTCTTGGAAAATGATGAAAGGCCTCCTTGCAATAAACGTAATCAAATGTATTGTCAGGAAAAGTAAGGTCCTCTGCATTTTGCGCAGAAAACTCTTTAATAAAACCTTTTTCATGTCCAATTTTGAGTAATGCATCAGAAACATCGGAGCAATGAACCTCTTTGACGCCTGAAGCAAGTAAATAGTGCGCGTCAGTACCAAACCTTCCATCCCCTATGGTTAACCAATTAGCCTGGGGATCATTTTGAATAATTGCGCGTAAAGGTTCTCGCATCCGCGCATGGCGCCATGCATCTAAGGTATCGGTCCTAAGCCATGTTTGGCCCATTTTTTGATAATCGGGGTCATGCAATACGCGCTCCCATTCTGCAGAGTGATTATCGTATTGGAAATAAGAATGATTATTTGACATGAGCAAAATCAATTTCAAAAAGTTATCTGCGAGCTTTACATGATAATCTGTTGCAATATAACCATGAAAATACTGCATATTTCCCCAGACGAGTATGGTGGCGGGGCAGCTAAGGCGGCCTACCGGATTCATCAAGCACTTAAGGCATCCCATCTAGATAGCCATATGCTAGTACTCAAAACTGCTTCGGCAGACAAAAGCATACATATTGTTCCACGCTCATTTGCTAGAAAGATACGGCAAAAAGCTTATAAATTGTTCAATAAAGTCCAAAAGAAAATTCGCCCGGTATTTCACTCTGATAATCCAAGCCTTCATTCAGAAGGCGTAGAGAACTGTGGACTTGTTAACCTAATAAATAATCATGACGCTGATGTTGTTAATCTTCATTGGATCAATGGCATGCTTTCGATCAAAGATATAGGCAATATCAAAAAACCAATTTTCTGGACATTGCATGACATGTGGCCTTTTTGCGGAGCCGAACACTATACGCCAGACTCTCATGATGCGCGTTTTAAAGTAGGGTATCTTGCCTCCAACCGACCAATTCATGAGAGTGGTCCTGATATTAATAGGATTGCTTGGGAGCAAAAATTCAAGACATGGAAAATCCCCATGAATATTATTTCCCCAAGTAACTGGATGAAAAATTGCGTGCAGGAAAGTGCGCTCATGCGACAGTGGCCAGCCACCCAAATCCTCAATCCAATAGATACCGATTACTGGAAACCCTTGGGGAAAACTATATGTCGCGCCTCATTAAACCTTCCGCAAAATAAAAAATTAATTGCTTTTGGCGCAATGGGTGGAGGACAAAATTATTACAAAGGCTTTGAACTCCTAGTAACGGCACTCCAACTGCTTGCCAACAAAATTGATGATTTAGAGTTACTGGTTTTTGGGGAAAATCGCCCTAACCCCCCTCCACTACTAGGTTTTCCAATTCACTATATGGGGCACTTAAGCGATGACCAATTAAGATTAGTCTACAACGCTGCGGATGCATTACTAATACCCTCTCGCATGGATAACTTACCCAACACAGGTGTTGAGGCCATGGCTTGTGGGGTGCCCATAGTGGCGTTTAATACTGGCGGCCTATCAGACATCGTATCCCATAATGAAACTGGCTGGCTAGCTGAAGCTTTTAGTCCAAATGATCTGGCAAGCGGTATTGCCTGGGTATTAAATCCAGCACAACATCAAATGCTTAGCAAAAATGCTCGGGAAAGAGCACTGCATTATTTTTCCTATGCAAAAATTGCCAAGCAATATTTAGATGTATACAAAAAAGTCTTGGGTAAGCATTAACTTTTTTGATGGCCCTTCAGTTTGTAAATTACAAACTGTTCATTTTTAAAAACCATAAACTCATTTAATTTTGAAAGCACTGCCGAGTTTAGGGAAATTTGTGATTGATCATGTTTTTTTTCCAAGTCCAGAACTAAGTAGTCCCCCATTTCGAGACCAGCCTCATTGTCAATCAACACGGATTTTCGAGAAGATAGCAAATACATCACTCGAGGCTTTCTAAAAATGATGACATCATCAATGCGAGTATTTTTTTCTAAAAAATTGACTACTTGGGCAGTGGATTGCGAATATGGCCCATCAACTTGATTCACATTTCTCGGTAGATCCGCATACCCATAAGCAATAGAGCTCACCATAAAAAGTCCGCTCAGAGCATAAGCAATAACCTTGCTATGAGACCCCAATAGAGGACCGCGTAGATTCATCATTCTTTTAGAGAGCTCTAGAACACCAACAACCAAATAAAAGAAATATAAAGGCAAAATAGGAAAAATAAAGCGAGGGCCTCCGTGAGCAGGCCATAGTGAATATAAAGCTAAGGTTAAACTCATATAAATTAGATAGCAATAGCTTTGCCGCCATGTCTTGCGCACACCTAGTATTACGGGGAATATCGTTGCAATGTACAACCATGGACTCCCAAAAAAAAATCTGGGTAGGCGAATCGTATAAATGAAATTCTTAAACACCGTTACATGATTAGCTTGCATTAAAAAGTGGATGTGAGTGGAGTCTCCGTTAGGTAAAAAACTATGCTCGGCGATTAGCAAAAAGATAAATACCCCAAAAGGAATGCTTGTTATAAGCACCTCTTGCCTGATTTGAGATTTATTAAACCATTTCCGATGTTGCCAAAAACCAATCAGCTGAATAAAAAACAGATTTACCAACAATAAAACACCATTATTACGTACTAAAAAGGCTGTAAAAATCAAAATCCCCAGCAAAAACTGATCGATCACTTTTGTAAAAATGACTTGTTTTGAAACGACAATCGCGTTCATTAAAAATATGCAAACGGTCGATAAGAACAAAAATGGGATATCCGAAACAATGGTGTTCACGCCATCAACCCAAAATGGATTGATAGCAAAGTAAGCAACCACAATCAAGCAAATTTTTTTGGGGAAATATTTTAAAAATCCAATATATATTGTCAGCAGGAATAAAAGGTATGAAAAAAAACCTAAATATTTAAATGCGATTAAATCCATTCCATTCACCCTATAAATGAGCGATAGTACTAATGGAACACCCCATGGATAAGTAATCGAGCCAATTACAAATGAAGAATTATTGATAATAAAAGTATTGGTCTGCATAAATTCCGCATACCCTCCATAAACTATCGTAAGCGCCTGCCAAATATATTGCGCAAAATCATCCCCCCAATCATGATCATTGGTAATGAAATGCTTCATCAGTAAAGCGCTAAAAATTAGAATTGGAAGCAGCAGTAAATGTCTGTGCAATAGATTTATATAATTTTTTAACATTTTCTTTCACACTCTTATCTATTGTAAAATTCGAGACAAATAGAAACTAATATTGCCATCAGTATTAATCCACTCAAATCATATATGAAACTATCCGTCATTATTCCCTGTTTTAATGAGGTTAATACTATTAATGCGATCATCAACGCTGTTTACGATGCTCCTTATACAAACAAAGAGATTATCGTAGTAGATGATTTTTCATCTGATGGCACTAGAAATAAATTAATTCAAGAGAAGAATCTGGTTGATAGAATTGATCGTATTATTTTTCACGATAAAAATTGTGGCAAAGGAGCCGCCATTAGATCCGGAATAAACTCTGCAACCGGAGACGTAATTATCATTCAAGACGCAGATCTTGAATATGATCCTAGCGAATATGATCGCCTTGTTGATCCAATTAAAAACAATCATGCGGATGTCGTTTTTGGGTCGCGCTTTTTAGGTGGAAATGCGCATCGCGTTCTGTATTTTTGGCACAGAGTTGGCAATGGCGTACTAACACTTTTTTCCAACATGATGACAAACCTCAACCTTACCGATATGGAAACCTGCTATAAGGTATTTCGTCGGGAAATTATCCAATCAATCACTATTGAAGAAAATCGTTTTGGTTTTGAACCCGAAATAACCGCTAAAATTTCGAAGCTCAATTGCCGTATATATGAAGTCGGAATCTCTTACTACGGACGAACATACCAAGAAGGTAAAAAAATTGGCTGGAAAGACGGATTTCGAGCAATCTACTGCATTATCAAATACAACCTATTTCGATAAAAGAGTATTTTTTAAAAAATCTTCATAGGCATTTTGTAAACCCTGAGCCAATGTGATTGCTGGTCTGTAACCTAAGTTATGAAGTCGCGATGAATCAATCCACTTTCTTGGCGCCCCATCTGGCTTACTAGAATCAAATCTAATGTGACCTTGAAATCCAGTTGCTTTTGCCACTGCGTCAGCCAACTCTGCAATAGTAATATCAGATCCAAATCCAACATTAATATGGCTTTGCATTGGCTGGGTATGTTGATCATACGTATTTTTATCTAAGGCCATCACATATACCGATGCAGCGGCCATGTCATCTACATACAAGAATTCTCGTCTTGGAGTTCCAGTCCCCCAAATTATTACTTCGGATGCATTGCTCACCTTTGCCTCATGAAAGCGACGAATTAGCGCTGGGATCACATGGCTATTTTCAGGATGATAGTTATCGCCCGGCCCATAAAGATTCGTAGGCATGACTGAGCGGTAATCAATACCATGAGATTGGCCATATTGGCGGTTATAACTCTCACATAATTTAATACCTGCAATCTTGGCGATTGCATAAGGCTCATTGGTTGGCTCTAAAGTGCCTGTTAATAATGCAGCCTCACTCATGGGTTGAGGCGCCAATCTGGGGTAGATACAGCTTGAACCTAGAAATAAGAGTTTTTGAACGCCACTGACAAATGCCTGATGGATGACATTGGCTTCCATCATGAGGTTTTGATAGATAAACTCTGCTGGGTAAGTGTTATTAGCATGAATACCGCCAACTTTTGCAGCCGCTAAATACACTTGATCGGGCTTTTCTATTTCAAAGAAATTTTTGACTGCCTGCTGATTAGTTAAATCTAACTGTGCATGCGTACGAGTGATGATATTTGCAAATCCTTTGGCCTGTAAATCACGAACAATCGCCGAGCCCACCATGCCACGATGTCCGGCAACATAAATCTTTTGGCCTAGATCTTGACTCATACTTTTATTTGCTCAATTTGATTTAATTTTCTTTACCAACAGCAACTGAGAAGCCATGTTTATGGAGTAATGCATGTTGCTTAGCTTGGTCTAGATCATTTGCCACCATTTCCACAATCATTTGATCTAGGGAAATTTCAGGAACCCAACCCAGCTTAGCTTTGGCCTTAGCTGGATCGCCCAAGAGGGTTTCGACCTCGGTAGGACGATAGTAGCGCGGATCTATCTGAACAATTACATCACCCACTTTCAGTGCCGGCGCTTTATCTCCTTCAATAGCCGCGACAATCGCTTTTTCATTCTCAGCCACACCCTCAAATTTAAGAGTAATTCCCAATTGTTTGGCACTGCGGATAATAAATTCACGTACCGTGAATTGCACACCAGTAGCAATCACAAAATCCTCTGGTTTGTCTTGCTGTAGCATGAGCCACTGCATGCGCACATAGTCTTTAGCATGGCCCCAATCGCGCAAGGCATCAATGTTCCCCATAAAGAGGCATTTTTCGAGACCTTGAGCAATGTTAGCCAATCCACGAGTCACCTTGCGAGTAACAAAGGTTTCACCTCGGCGCTTGGATTCATGATTAAAAAGAATGCCATTGCACGCATACATGCCATAGGCTTCGCGGTAGTTCACGGTAATCCAATAAGCATAGAGCTTTGCTACCGCATATGGACTACGAGGATAAAATGGCGTCGTTTCTTTTTGAGGAATTTCTTGAACCAAACCATAAAGCTCAGAGGTTGAAGCTTGATAAAAACGGGTTTTCTTCTCCAGACCTAGTATGCGGATAGCTTCAAGCATGCGCAAGGGTCCAATCGCATCCACATCAGCAGTGTACTCGGGAGACTCAAAAGAAACGGCCACATGAGACTGAGCGCCCAAGTTATAGATTTCATCAGGCTGGGTTTGCTGAATGATGCGCACCAAGTTACTGGTGTCGGTCAGATCGCCATAGTGCAAAACTAAATTCGGATGATTTACATGGGGATCTTGATAAAGATGATCAATACGCTCGGTATTAAAAGAAGATGCGCGACGTTTAATACCATGAACAACGTAACCTTTTTCTAATAAGAACTCAGCAAGATATGAGCCATCTTGACCTGTAATTCCTGTAATTAATGCAACTTTTTGTGTTGTATTCATAAATATCTAAATAGGTTTATCTAAAAAGGTGGCTTATCGAATCTTTAAGCACATTATTTGTTGTGCATTTGCTCAAAATACCAAGCGCTTTCACACATCTTATCTAATGATCGCTGAGCGGTCCAACCAAAAAGCTGCTTTGCTAAGTCTGCTTTGGCGTAATAGATAGGTAAATCCCCATCGCGTCTTGGCGCAAACTCTATAGGCAACGGTTTACCACAGGCTTTTTCAAATGCACGGACGCACTCTAGAACGCTAGCTGGCTTACCAGTTCCTAAATTCACCACATGCAAACCAGCATGTTTATTTAAAAAATCCAGTGCAGCCATATGCCCTTCAGCCAAATCCACCACATGAATATAGTCGCGCTCACCCGTTCCATCTCGCGTATCGTAATCTTTACCAAATACATTCAAATACTTTAAGGTTCCTGCAGCCACTCTAGATAAATAGGGCATCAAATTTCCAGGAATACCATTAGGATCGTCGCCAATCAAACCGGAATCATGCGCCCCCACGGGATTAAAGTACCGCAGGCAGGCAATTTTCCACTGCGCATCCGATTGCGCCAAATCTCTCAAGATGATTTCAACCTGTAACTTGCTATCGCCATAAGGATTAATGGGCTTAGTAGGGTGAACTTCATCATATGGCAAATAGACTGGCTCACCATAGACTGTAGCACTGGAGCTAAAAATAAAAGTTTTAATTTGCAACTGTTGCATTGCTTGCAATAGACTAATAGTGCCTTGCACGTTATTAGCAAAATACAAAATAGGGTCTGCAACCGATTGTCCTACCGCTTTCAGACCGGCAAAATGAATCACTGCCTCAATCTGATGTGTCCGCATCACCTCAATAAGCAAGGCTGTATCGCGCACATCACCTTCAGCAAAATCAATTTTTTTGCCAACAATCTTTTCTAATCTGCCAACAACTTCGTTTGAGCTATTACACAAATTATCAAAAAGAATTACCTTATGCCCAGCTTGTGCAAGGACGACTGCAGTATGGCTACCAATGTAACCCGTCCCACCTGTTAGTAAAATATTCATTAGCCAATCTCTCTAGCTTCGGCCATAGGTATCTTCAAAGCGAACAATATCATCCTCGCCTAAATAACTGCCCGATTGCACTTCAATAATTTCTAGTGGATTTTTTCCTGGGTTTGCAAGCCGATGGGGCTGACCTTGCGGAATATAGGTGCTTTGATTTTCAGCCAAAGTAATCACTTGGTTTCCATTGGTTACTTCCGCCATCCCCTTAACAACAATCCAATGCTCCGCACGATGGTGATGCATTTGCAATGACAGGCTCGCACCAGGCTTTACGCAAATGCGTTTTACCTTAAAGCGCTCACCCTCATCTACACTGTCATACCAGCCCCATGGTCTAGATACTTTACGATGCAGACTCTTTTCTTCTCGTTTTTGCTCTTCTAACTTAGCGACAATATTTTTTACATCTTGACTATTGCTTCTATCAACAACCAGCACAGCATCAGCTGTCTCAACAATAATCAAATTTTCAATACCTACGGCGCTTACCAAACGACTGCTAGCGTGCACCAAAGAGTTTTTGGAATTCGTGAGTAGAGTATCTCCGCTCGTCACATTGCCTTTCGCATCTTGATTGCCCACTTGCCATACCGCATCCCAAGCACCCAAATCATTCCAGCCGGCATCAAGCTCCACCATCTTGACGATAAATTTACTCGATCCTGGGCATTTTTCAATGACCGCATAGTCAATAGATTCGCTGGGAATGGCTTTAAATTCCTCTTTTCCTGGTCGTATGAAAGCAGTTCGCTCAACCCTGTCTTGCGTGCGCGCAGCCCAAGAACTTTTAGTGGCAAGAAAAATATCAGGCCTAAATTCTTGTAAAGCGGCTAACCAGGTACTCGCTCGCAACACGAACATGCCACTATTCCACAAATAATCACCATCAGCCAAATACGCTTGTGCTTTTTGAAGATCTGGCTTTTCAACAAATTTTTCTACTGCTTGACCCTCATCTTCTTTTGCCGAACTTACTCGCTTGATATAGCCGTAACCAGTTTCTGGGGCTATTGGAGTGATGCCTAAAATTGCAATGGTCTGATTATTCTTATCCGCTTGAATAATAGCAACGCAATCTTGTAATGCAGCAGTGAATGCAGCTTGATTTTTAACTGTTTGATCTGCGGGTGTGATCACCAATATTGGATCATAGTTTTCATTTGGTGCCTCAGCCACCTGCATCGCCGCCAAAGTAAGTGCTGGTGCAGTGTTTCGGCCAACTGGTTCCAACAGCAATGCGGCTTGAATATTGGCAAGTTCACGCAATTGATCTAAAACCAAAAACCGATAGTCTTCGTTAGTCACTACCAGAGTTTGTTGCACTTCCAAGCCAGGCTTAGCGATCGCATTAATTCTCAGTACGGCCTCTTGAAACAAGCTCTGACCAGCATCACTACCTGAAAGCACCAAAAACTGCTTAGGAAAGCTTGCGCGTGATAAGGGCCAAAGGCGTGTACCAGACCCTCCACAAAGAATGACAGGTGTAACAGCGGTCATATTCGTTATTACTTAGCCTTAAATTAAACATGCATTTTAACGAATTAATAGCTATAAATTGAAATATGGTATTGATTTTATAGGCTTTTCAAACAGCCTAAATTTATTAAAATAAGGCCCCAGATGCTGGTCCATTGATTAATTGTCATTGACTAGCATGAATACAAATCAAAATAAAGGAGAAAATGATGGGCAATACCCCAAAAATTAATGTACGCAATTCAGTTTCTGAATGTGCTCAGTCTTTGCGCAAAGAAAATGCAGGTAAGTTTCAGAACTACGGCATCAAAGATTGCATTGCATCAATAGCAGCTACCAAAATCAAATGAATTGATTAAAGCAGCTTAAATCTTGTACAAAAATATACCCCCAATGATGGGGGTATATTTTATTAAAGCCAGCAGGGAATTCAGCTGCTCACTCTATTTGGCTGGTTTATTGGGATATCGCTTACCAGTTAAATTACTATACAGAGCTCCTGCAATCACCAACAGAATAGAGTCAATCATGACTGGGAAAATTGCATATCGATAATGCGCAATATGGCCCAATACCGCTATTAGCGCGACAGCTGCTGCAGGCGGATGTAAACAGCGCAATATAAACATTCCCAAAATTGAAGTTGCCGCCGCAATGGGCATCGCCAACAAAGACTCACCAATGATGTGCACCGTGGTAATGCCAATTAATGCGGAGATCGTATTACCAGCAATCACTGCCCACGGTTGAGCCATCGGGCTTCCGGGCAGAACAAAAACAAGTAATGCGCTAGCACCCAAAGAAGCCATTAACCACTCATCTATTCCGCTGAGCTCCCCCAAATACTTTGCAGCCGTGATCACCAGCAGCAGACCAATAAAAGCCCCCATGCAAGTTCGTATGCGCTCTTTCCAACTCACTGGAGGCTGATCACCCCCAAAATAGAATGCACTTCGCTTGAACCAATAACGAATAGTGTGTCTCATTTTTTCTAATATTTTTATTAATTAAGTGAATTATGAATGAAAACTTACTTCACAAAATTACTGAGCGTATCTTGATTTAGCCCCTGAACCAAATATCTCGCTGCCGCCGGCGTTATATGATCCTCGTCTAGCGTGGTCAACGCATTATCTGTTTTAGGGATGCGGGTTAAACAGCCATCCAGATTGCATAAGCGATCCCATGCAGAGTAGTACAAGGCATGGTTTTCTTGGGCAATCTTCCGTAGTTGCTCATCCATTTGATAGATATTGGGATCAAGCGATTCTCCATAGTAGGCCGGTGGCAATTCTTTATGTTTTTTCCAGTAGCGATACACCACTTTTGGAAGATCGTCTTTCCAGCGAGGTGTTGGACCAACAATCAGCACCTGAATACCATGTTCATGGAGTAGCTCAATTGTTGGCTTAATCAGGGGGTAGTAAAAAGGACTCCAGGCCTTGTAAATAACGACTAAATTAGGCTTGAGGTTGAGAATTTCTTTCATCGCCAACTCGTTGGCACGCCTGCAAAATGGGCCCTGCTCCTCAGTAGGCAACAACCCCCCACATCCAGCAGCCGTAAATTGAGTCACAGCAATTTTGGCATTGCTCTTTTCCAGTTCTGCAAACCCTGGGTATAAAGATCCCCCATGCGAATCGCCCCACAAGACCAACTTATAAGGCCGGTCATTATGAATACATGTTTTTGAAAAATTATTCACATCATCGCCAATATCCATCAAAAAACAGGTGCGTTGACGCTGCTCAGCAACTTTATCAAAGGTGTAGCCTGAGATTTCTTTCATGAAGAACTTATGGCGAAATGCAATTCCCTTGCGATCAAAGCAGTTGTAACCCAAATAAGCAATCACAATCATCAGAAATACCAAGGCAATATTTTTATGAGTACGGTAGCTAGCATTGAATCGAATAGGTTTTTCTACAAAACGGTAAGTCACCCATGCCAAGATAATTGATAGCAAGACCAAAGCCGCACGAATCATCAATGAAGGCGTCTCACCTTCTTGTAGTCTTGCAAAAGCCAGTAAGGGCCAATGCCACAAATACAAAGGAAAACTAATCAGACCAAACCAAACTAACCCCTTATTACTCAAAAGGCCCTTATTACACCCAGCATTTGTTCCGGCACCAATGACCAAGGCTGCGCCAACTGTTGGCATTAGGGCCCACCAACCAGGAAAAGCGCTTTTTTGATTCAAGATGAATGATCCAAGCAATATGAGCGTTAGGCCCAATGCGGATAGCACACTTTGATATTTTTCTTGAATAGCATGCAATACGGGTGATCTATACACCGTCAGATATGCCAATAAAGACCCTATGAGTAATTCCCAAAACCGAGTGATCGGGGAATAGAAAGTCGCAACTGGATTGGCATTGATGTAGGCAACATTTAAACCAAAGGAAAGTAAGGCGATCGCCACAATAAATGGCAATAGTTTCTTAGGCCAACGCACGATGAAGTAAATCGCTAAGGGCCAAACAAAGTAGAACTGCTCTTCTATACCCAGCGACCACAGGTGCAGCAGCGGTTTTAATTCTGCAGCTTTATCAAAATAGCCGCTTTCATTCCATAAAACCAGATTAGAAATAAACCCTGCACCCCCAGCAATATGCTTACCTAGTTGAGCAAAGTCATCCGCCAAAAGATTAAGCCAACCAAAAGCATAGCTAAATGCCAAAACTACCAGCAATGAGGGAAAGATGCGATTAATGCGGCGACTATAAAACTCTAAAAAACTAAAACACTTTTCATTGCAATTTTCAAAGATAATGGTCGAAATTAAATATCCCGAAATGACAAAAAATACATCCACGCCAATAAATCCTCCAGGGAGCCACTCTGGAAAAGCGTGAAAGATAAGAACTGATAGAACAGCAACTGCGCGCAGGCCATCAATATCTGCGCGGTATTTAGGGTGAATTAGACTTGGGTGATCGGTAATCACAAATTCATCTCATTAAGAAATGGCTCAAGCATAAAGTATTAAGCGCAAGCACAAGAAAAAAGCCACTCAGTTGAGTGGCTTTAACTTACATGGATAAAACTCAATGCCCAAAGATTATGCCTTCTTAGCATAAGCGGAGCACCAACCTTTGCCGGCAACTTGCTTACCTGCAAAAAGTGAGCAACCGCCAGCGGCAGAACCAGGCTTACCTTGATAAAGTGCACAGTTATCGCACTGTTGACCAGCAGCATACTTAGCGTACTTGGCTTTATCTACTTTGGTTGCATCTGCTTTGTAACCCAAAGCAGCAGCCTGTGGGTCTGTCTCAGCTACCATTGCTTGAGCTTGTACTTTGCCATTTAAGGCTAATGTGCAAGCACCAGCTGCAGACAAAATCATAAATTGGCGACGACTATTTTTCATATGCTCTCCAAAATTAAAACAATTAGAAATGAGAATCTAAATACCTGAGGCGATCATAGTGCAGATGAAATAGACTTGCTAGAGGGTATATAACCTACTGATTTATATACAAATATAGATGAGAATAGTTCTCACCAATAAAATTTAGAGAGTTTATTTCCAACCCTTTAAATTCATGCAATTAATCCACTCGCGAATGTGAACCCCACTGCCTGCTTCAGGATAGTCATCCTTGCACTCCTTTAAATCCTTCCGAAAATTTTCCACATTGTTTTTACTGGAGTCCTGGTTTTTGTCAGGGAAGCCTGCACAAGCCGCAAGACAACTCAGAAGGAAAATGATAAAAAGAAAGTGGCTGGCAGGGCGAGTAAAACGCATATTACTTTCGATCTATCAAGGCTAAAAACTCTCTTCTCAGATTAGAGTCTTTCAAAAAAGCGCCGCGCATCACGCTGTTGATCATCTTTGAGTCTCGATCTTTAACACCACGCCACTGCATACAAAAGTGATCAGCATCCATCACTACTGCAACACCAATGGGTTTAATTTTTTTCTCAAGCATATCTGCTAATTCCACAACCGCCTCTTCCTGAATTTGTGGCCTACACATGACCCACTCAGTTAAACGTGAGTATTTTGATAAACCAATCAATGCTGAGGCCTTGCTTGGCAATACACCAATCCAAATACGGCCCATGATTGGGCATAGATGGTGAGAGCAGGCACTACGTACCGTTATTGGGCCAATAATCATGAGCTCATTAAGGCGGCTGACATTAGGGAACTTGGTTAAGGTTGGCTGATTAACATAGCGACCACTAAAGACCTCCTGAACATACATCTTTGCAACACGCCGACTGGTGTTTTGAGTGTTGTGATCATTTTTTGTATCAATGACCAAACTCTCCAATACTGCTTGCATCTTTTGAGCAACCTCTTCCACTAAACCCTCAAGCTCACCTGGTTTAATGAAAGCAGAAATATTGTCGTTCGCATGAAAGCGTGCCTTTTGCGCCTCAATACGACGTCTGATCACAACAGAGAGTGGCATTCCAGCCGCATCATTCTTGGCCGTGGTTTTTTTGATAGCAGTTTTTTTCACGGCTGCTTTTTTTGGTACGTTACTTGTTGTTTTTTTCACTGTCATTTTGATGATTTTCTTTAGATCTGAAAGAATATGGCTATTACGCACAATAACCCTAGTAACCAGACGATTGATCGAGTAGTTGGCCAGTTGGCAATGTAGCAAATGAGATAGGCGATGCGGGCAATCGCAAAACCAATCGCGAGAAGATCAATTTTTGCTTGCGGCACGTTACTTACTGAAGCAATGATCACAGCAGCAAAAAACAATGGGAGTGACTCAAATAGATTGGCCTGAGCAGCATTGGCCCTTGCTCTAAAGCCTGTCTGTTTGGCTAGCCATTGTCTTGGCATGCTGTTGTCGTATTGATCAAAACCTTTTTTAGCAATACCAGCAGCAACATACGGAAACAATCCCATAAACAAGATACAGGCATAGGCAATCGTCATAAATATCTCCTTGCTATATTTTTAGTCTTGTTTGTTAATTTTCGTTTACTTATTAATTTTTATATTTGTCAGGCCTTACTCTTCTTGGAACCGATACGACTCTCGGTGCCATTGAGTAAGTTTTTAATATTGCTCCTATGACGCCAAATGAGCAGAATACAAACCACTACTAGAGCGATCGCCATTGGCTGAAAGCCGAAAAGAAATACAAAATAGATGGGGCCAAATATCGCAGCAGCTAAAGCAGCCAAAGAGGAATACCTTAAGAATACGGCCACAATAATCCAAGTACTCAAAGTGGCAATACCCAAAATGGAATTAATGCCAAACAAAATACCGCAAGCGGTAGCCACACCTTTACCACCTTTAAATCCATGAAAAACTGGAAATACATGCCCTAAAAATACGGCTATCACTACACCACAAAGTACCCAGGAATTTAAACAGGTTTCTAGAGGGGGGTCACCCAAAATAGCTCTTGCCAAAACAACGGCAAAAAAACCCTTTAAAGCATCGCCCAAAAAAGTCAGTGCCGCAGCAACCTTGTTGCCAGTACGCAAAACATTGGTTGCACCTGGATTACCAGAACCATAGGAATGGGGATCAGGCAGTCTCATACATTTGCTCACTACTACCGCAAATGAAATCGAGCCAATGAGGTACGCAACAACAATTAATAAAAGGTCTATGGTAAATGTCATAGCATCATCTTAATCACTTTTGAGGATATTGATATCTCAGGGGATGTTAAATCAAGCACCACGAGGATGATGTTGCTGATGGATTGATTTGAGGCGCTCCCTAGCAACGTGGGTATATATCTGCGTAGTCGATATATCGGCATGACCTAACAAAAGCTGCACCACCCTCAAATCAGCTCCGTGATTGAGTAAATGGGTTGCAAAGGCATGTCTTAAAGTGTGGGGGGAGAGGGATACGGGGATATGAGCTAGCGTCGCATAACGCTTGATCAGCGCCCAAAATGCTTGTCTAGTAAGCGCAGTTCCAGTGTGACGCCCCACAAACACAGCATCGCTAGATTTACCCTCTAATAATGGTATGCGCGCCTCTGCAAAATAACGCCTCAACCATTGCCCCGCCTCTCCGCCAAAAGGCACTAAACGTTCTTTGCCACCCTTACCATTCACTATGCGTACTACGCCCTCATTTAAGCCTAGAGCAACAGTCTTTAGAGAAACAATTTCTGAAACACGTAAACCACTCGCATACATGAGCTCAAGCATGGTTCGATCCCGCAGGCCCAAAGGCGTATCAATATCAGGCGCATTGAGCAAAGCAGTAACCTGGTCTTCACTAAGTGTTTTGGGGAAACGTAAAGCTTGTTTTGCCGCTCTTAGACCAATACAGGGGTCGCTTTTGACCAAATTCATGCGCAATGCATGACGATAAAAACGCTTAAAAACAGTAAGACGTCGATTAGCAGTTGTTGCTTTATCAGCGCGGCGGTGGGCTATATACCCAGTGAGATCTTTCTCCTGAACTGAATATAAATCGGTACCTGACTGTTGATATAACCATTGGGCCAGCAACAACAAGTCTCTTCGATAAGCTGACAAACTATTCTTTGACAGTCCATCCTCTAACCAGCAAGCATCGCAAAAGCGCTCTATCGCCTCTAGGCTTGCTAGCGCTATCTTTGAGGAATCCTTAACCACATCATTAGTCACGGAAATTATTAAAGCCCAATGGTGCTTCTGTAACTTCTTTCTTTAATAGGGCCATGGTGGCCTGCAAGTCATCGCGTTTTGCCCCAGTAACGCGCACAGCATCGCCTTGAATACTCGCCTGCACTTTGAGTTTGCTATCTTTAATAATGCGCACTACTTTCTTAGAAAGATCAGAAGTAATTCCCTTCTGAATTTTCATGGTTTGTTTACGCTTATCTCCGCCGATGGTTTCGGTCTTGTCATCTTTTAGATAGCGCACATCCACATTGCGTTTGGCCATCTTACCAATCAATACATCACGCACTTGACCTAGCTTAAATTCATCATCGGCAAATAAAATTAACGCCTCATCCTTTTGCTCTACACGACTATCTGAACCCTTAAAATCAAATCGATTGCTAATCTCTTTATTGGACTGCTCAATGGCATTTTTGAGCTCAACCATGTCTGGTTCACAAACAACGTCAAATGAAGGCATCTTTTACTCCCTATCTAATCAATTTCGTAATATCTTGCATTATCTGCGCTCTTGGCAAACATTCGAATAAGATTGTGGCATGAACTCCCAAAAAAGCGCGCCTTCCAGACCTAAATTAGTACCGAATCTGAGTCTTAAGGAGCGCAATACCTTTGGTTTTGAGGCAAGCGCTGAGCTAGCCTATGAAATTACCTCACCCGAGCATGTTTCGGAGGTCATAAACGAGGTGCTCAACAAGAAATTACCCTGGCGCGTCCTGGGTGGCGGTAGCAATGTCATCTTGCCTAAGCTTTTGCCTGGGGCAACCTTGCTCATGAACATCGCTGGGCAGGAAATCATTTCCTCTGATAACCATTCAGTTTTAATAAGCGCTGGTGGTGGCGTCAATTGGCATGAATTTGTTACTTGGACCTTGGAACAAAATTTGCCAGGCCTAGAGAATCTCGCACTCATTCCTGGAACTGTAGGAGCTGCTCCCATTCAGAATATCGGCGCTTACGGAGTTGAGATAGGCGAGTACATTGAATCTGTCGAGGCATTCGATGCTCATAGCCAAGCTTTTACTGCCCTCACAAAAGAACAATGCCAGCTTGCTTATCGCGATAGCCACTTTAAGAGAAACCCAAATCGTTTTATCTTAACCAAGGTTATTTTCAGAATACCCAAACAATGGAAAGCACGTATTCATTACGCTGATTTGGCAAAACAGTTCTCAGAAAACCCTAATCCAAGCCCTGAAGAAATCTTTCTAGCCGTTTGTAAGATTCGTACGCACAAACTGCCAGATCCCAAGTTGATCGGCAATGCAGGTAGCTTCTTTCAGAATCCAATTGTTCCAATAGAACAATTCGAGACCCTTTTGCATAAATACCCAGAATTAGTTTCTTACCCTGATGCTGCAGGTAAACGTAAGCTTGCCGCTGGGTGGCTTATTGATCAATGCGGCTTTAAAGGTCAGCGAATGGGTAATGTAGGTATTTATGAAAATCAAGCCCTAGTGTTAGTCAACCATGGGAATGGAACAGCTCAAGATATCCTCGGTCTTGCAAAATGCATTCAAGAGAAAGTGCATGATCAGTTTGGTGTAAAGCTGGATATTGAGCCTAATATTCTCTGAGTAAGATAAACCCATTATTCATAATGGGTCCACATTCGAAGAATACGAACCGTTCTCTCTTTTCGAAATACTTCATATACGAGCCTATGCTGAATATTGATCCTGCGTGAATAAGCCCCTTTCAAATCACCAACCAACTTTTCATAGGGTGGAGGATTTTGCAAAGGGTCAACACGAAGAACATCGAGCAAAACCTGCGTCTTATCCTTTAATCCAGCTACAGCTATTTTCTTTGCATCCTTTAATGCAAATTTGGAATAGGCTAAATTCCAAACTACCACTTCAATACCTTTTTACTTTTAGCCAGCGGTTCAGCCATTGCTTCTTTAATAGATTCACGCATTCCTGGCACCGACATAAGATATAGAGTCTCCTGAATAGCACTCCAATCCTCTTCCGAAATCAGAACAGCATTAGCCCGCTTTCCCGAGATCACTACAGGCTTATGTGACTCCGCAGTCTGATCAATCAGGCGGTAAAGCCCGGCCCTAGCCTCACTAGCAGTTAATGTAGTCATATTTCACTCCTTTTTTTCAATAGTACGTTAAAACGTACGTTTTGTCAAGAAAGGATGAACTTATAAATCCGGGTTAATTTTGATTTCAGCCAAACTCACATCAGCCTTGCCATCTGCCATTTGAATCTGAAAGGCTTTATGAATCGTAAGGTCTTTGGGGCTTCTTACTACATGTAATTGCTCGTTATCTTTGCTCAAAATTACAGAGTACCCTCGCTCAAGCGTTCTTTGTGGATTGAGTAACTCCAGTTGCGATTGATAGTGGGATTGATTGCGCCTCCAATTTTCCATGCGCACCGACCAGGCTTGATTCATGCGTTGTTGCAAGCTCGTCATTTGTTCGCGCATACGATCGGGATTAGGCAATGCATGACTTAATCTCAAAGCCAGTTGATCTAATGTTTGCGCTTCTCGCTCAACGCGTTGATTAATGCGCTGTAAAAGGGCTTGCGTAATGGCATCAAGCTCTTGGAGCATTTGATCCCTACGAGGCGCAGCTAGCTCTGCAGCACCTGTAGGCGTTGGAGCTCGCAGATCCGCCACAAAGTCTGCAATCGTGAAATCCGTCTCATGCCCAACACCACTGACTATGGGGATATTTGAATCCGCAATTGCATAAGCCAGTTGCTCATCATTAAAAGCCCACAAGTCTTCGATACTTCCGCCACCCCTGACTAACAAAATCACATCAACCGCTTTTTCTTTTTCAGCAGCCTTGAGTGCAGCAATAATTCCTGCGGGTGCATCAGGCCCTTGTACCAAAGTTGGATAAATCACAATAGGAATATGTGGCGCACGTCTTGCTAAAGTGCTCAGCACATCTTTTAATGCTGCGGCTTGCGGTGAAGTAATAATGCCAATCGATCTTGGGTGCGTTGGGATTTCCCGTTTACGATCTTCATCAAACAAACCCTCTTTTGCCAGTTTGGCTTTGAGTTTTAAAAATGCCTCATACAAACCACCCATGCCAGCTCGGCGCAAAGTTTGAATCGTGAGTTGGATGTCACCTCTAGGAACATACATACTGAGATTGGCGCTGACCTCAACCAAGTCTCCTGACTGAGGCATAAAGCCCACTTGACCATTGCGACCCCTAAACATTACACAACGAATCTGACCTTCCTCATCCTTCAATGAGAAATACCAATGCCCGCTGTCATAGGCTTTGAAGTTAGAAATCTCCCCGCTCACCCATACCGTATCGAACCGATCTTCCAAAGAAGCAGCAATGGCGCGGTTCAGATCGCCAACAGACAGAATTTCCCTTGATTGTTCTAGCATTTCCGACATTTATTTCTTCTCACCCCGCAAATCATCAGGCTCATGTGGCGATAAATATCCACAGAGGCTGATTGGCTCTAGGTTGAATAATCATAAGTAAGCAATTACTGACCCGAAACGTCTCATAAATACTACAGTTAATTTACAAGCCTTTGATTTATATACTGAAATTACTCAACCATCATAAGGTGTTTTGATGAGGTTTCCACCCTTTCCACCATCAATCAATGACTTAGCTTGCCCCCACGAAAAAGTTTTACACAGAGTTATCCACAGGCAAACTTTACAAGAGGGTCTAATTAATTCAGCTAAAGTACTGAGCTTATGTACTCCATCTTACTATCTGCCGGCTGGCCTATCTGGCCCCTATTAATCATCTCCATTATTGGCCTTGCCATTGTTATTGAGCGGAGTTGGTATCTACGGCAAATTCATATATTCCCAAAAGGCAGCTTAGAGACTGCATTTTCTTTAAGTAATCAGTTGATTGGCCATAAAACTGTTACAAATGAACAGATTGCACAATTAACCCAGCAGTCTCCTGCCACCCCATTACTGGCATGTACTCTGCGCGAAAAATCAGCTGGTAACAATGCGCAAACCGCATTGGAAGAACTTCAAGCTGTCGCACAAAGTACTTGGCTCAAATTTGATCGCTACCTTGGTGTGCTAGCAACCATTGCAACAGTTGCCCCCTTATTAGGCTTATTTGGTACCGTCGTAGGCATGATTGAGATCTTTGGTAGCCAAGGCGCTGTGAATGGTGCAGGCAGCCCCCAACAACTTGCTCATGGTATTTCAGTGGCGCTTTACAACACCGCCTTTGGCTTGCTCATTGCCATACCTGCATTAGCAAGTTGGCGTGCGCTTCGAGCAATCGCCAACCAACGTCAACGTGAGTGTGAAGAATTCACACGCCAACTATTTAAAAAACTTTATCCAACTGAATCTAACTCATGAGTTGGCTACAAACACACTCGAAATCTAGAAATTCATTTTCTTTAGGAACAATTTCTGTTTCTAATGAACCAGAAATTAATCTCATTCCATTTATCGATGTTTTGTTAGTAGTGTTGATCTTTTTAATGATCTCCACAACCTTTACACGCTATCAAGAGCTAGCTATTACCCTACCAACAGCTAGTGGCAGCGAGTCACAAGCAGAAAGCAAGCAAGTACATATTGCCGTCAGCCGTGATGGGCGTTTTGCGATTAATGGCAAGGTAACAGACTCATCTCAGTTAAGTAATGCCCTAACCCAACTGAGCAACAAAGATAGCAACCTTCAGGTCAATATCGATGCAGATGCCAAAGCGCCTCATCAATCTGTGATGACAGCCTTAGAAGCAGCGCGCGATGCAAACCTTTCAAATATTGTCTTTAGCAGTCAGACAAAAAAGTAGTCAAGATCTGATCACAAAGGCTATGTCGCTATCTTTTTTTCGCAAAGCACCCAAATTTTGGGAAAGGCGTGGGCCTACTAGCCTATTGCTGTGGCCCTTGTCCTGGCTCTATGGATTGGTCTTGCGTATTCGCAAAATCATTAGCGATTTAGGTATTGAAAACGCCAAACCCGCACCAGTTCCCATCATTATTGTGGGTAATATTCGAGTGGGTGGTACTGGCAAGACGCCAATCGTGATTGCTTTGGCGCAACAACTATCTGAGCTTGGCTGGAAACCCGGAATCATCAGCAGAGGCTATGGCTCACCTCTACAGACTTCACCGCTTCAAGTAAGTACTGATTCAGATCCGTTAGTGGCTGGTGATGAACCTGTTTTAATTGCAAAACGTACTCATAACCAATTTCCGATTTGGGTTTTTCCTAAGCGCCAAGAAAGCATTCAAGCCTTACTAAAAAAATTTCCCGAAGTGAATGTGATCATTAGTGATGATGGCTTGCAACACTGTGGATTGGTTCGCTGGCCAGCCCGCGAAGGAGGTCGGGACGTGGAGTTTGTCGTACGCGATGATCGAGGTGAGGGTAACCGATTCCTACTACCTGCAGGACCTCTGCGCGAGCCTGCGTCTCGTGAACGCGATGCGACACTCTTTACTGGTGTATCAAAAAATCCGAAACCTGGGTCTTCTGACGAATACTTTCTGGGCCGCAGATCCTTTCATCTATCCAATCATTTAGATACTCCATACCAACTAAACAATCCTGCAAACACCCAATCTTTTGAGCGAATTGCAGAGCAATTCTTACCAAAGAACATTACTGCAGTTGCTGGACTCGGAAATCCACAACGCTTTTTTAACGATCTAGCAAAACATGGCATCACTGGTAAACATATTCCGCTACCAGACCATGCTACTTTCACGCCCGAGTTTTTTGAAGCAATCAAGGCTCAATGCATTTTGATTACTGAAAAAGATGCCGTGAAGTGCTCTGGCATCTCTGATGAACGGATTTGGGTTGCCCCAATGTCATTGCGGTTACCTGAAAATCTCATGGAATGGCTGCAATCCATTTTGCAAAGACCCGATCCGCGTCGCTATACTCTCTAACAGAACCTACACTTAGCGAAGTTATATAGAAATCATCATGGACAAACGATTACTCGATATCTTGGTTTGCCCCCTATGTAAAAGCCAATTACATTTGGATGCCGATAAGAATGAGCTCATTTGCAAAGCAGATCGCCTTGCCTACCCTATTCGCGAAGACGTGCCAGTGATGCTAGTCGAAGAAGCTCGAAGTATCAGCGCTGACGAAGTTCTCTAATACATTTGATATGAGCAAATCTGGATCTCCTGATTTTTTAGTTGTCATACCAGCTAGACTCGGCTCAACACGACTACCTCGCAAGCCCCTTGCGGACATTGGCGGTAAACCGATGGTTGTTAGAGTTGCTGAGCAAGCCAAAAAATCCTTTGCGCAAAGCGTGGTGGTTGCAACAGATTCTCCTGAGATTCAAGCGGTATGTGATGAGCATCGTATTGAATGCTTACTTACCAGCGAAGATCACCCCACTGGTACAGACCGTCTTGCTGAAGTAGCTCAATTGCTCAAATTACCAAACAATGCTTTAGTGGTAAATGTGCAAGGTGATGAACCACTCATTCCACCAGAACTGATTAATCAAGTTGCTCAAACCCTAGCCGATCATCAAGATTGCGCTATTTCCACTGTTGCGGTACCTATTGATGATGAGCTAGATATTCAAAATCCGAATGTGGTTAAAGTGGTTTTGAATCGGGCTGGTGAAGCGCTGTATTTCTCGAGAGCACCAATCCCCTTTGTGAGAGATGCTGGAGAAGAAAATAAAACTACACCTTCGCCGCATTTGCGCCATTTGGGCATCTACGCTTATCGGGCGGAATTTTTACAAGCCTATACCCGGCTTGATCCAGCCCCGCCAGAAAAAGCAGAAGCTCTTGAACAGCTTAGGGCACTTTGGAACGGCTACCGAATTGCGGTTCATATCGCCGATCAGACCCCACCCGCCGGAGTAGACACCCCAGAAGACTTAGAACGCGTTAGAGGCGCCTTTAAGGCCTCCTAAACACAATTTACCCACTTCTTTTAGGGATCGCAGTGAGTTTCTCGGGGATAATCCTTAGAACCATATATCTATGATCCCGACAAAATACGGGACAATGACTGCTCTTCTAAGGGGAAAAAAATGCGGTTAATTCTGCTCGGTGCACCGGGTGCTGGCAAAGGCACACAAGCTCAATTTATTTGTGAAAAATTTGGTATTCCGCAAATTTCTACTGGCGACATGTTGCGCGCTGCTGTAAAAGCAGGAACCGAACTAGGCGTTGCAGCTAAAAAAATTATGGATGCTGGTGGCTTGGTTTCCGATGACATCATCATCGGCTTGGTTAAGGATCGTCTGACCCAACCTGATTGTAGTAAAGGTTATTTATTTGATGGTTTCCCTAGAACCATTCCTCAAGCACAGGCCATGAAAGATGCTGGCGTGCCGATTGATTACGTTTTAGAAATCGATGTCCAATTTGATGCCATTATTGATCGTATGAGTGGGCGTCGTGTTCATCCTGCATCAGGCCGTACGTATCACATCAAATTTAATCCTCCCAAAGTGGAAGGCAAAGATGATGTCACTGGCGAACCCCTCATTCAGCGCGATGACGACAAAGAAGAAACTGTTCGCAAGCGTTTGCAGGTTTACGATAGCCAAACGCGCCCACTGGTTGAGTACTATTCTTCATGGGCTGCTCAAACGAGCCCCACTGACAAAGTGAAAGCGCCAGCTTATAGAAAAGTGAATGGCACTGGTAGCGTCGAAGACATTACGACTTCTATCTTTGCAGCATTAAAGTAAGCTCTGCTTTAAACAGTTTGTCGATAAAAGGGACTGCAATTGCAGTCCCTTTTTTAATGATTAAGCATGCACACTCAGTTTCATACCAAGTGCATGTATGACTCTGGCGACAGTCTCAAAACGAGGTCGTGCCTCAATTTTTAATGCCCTATAAAGGGATTCTCGTGTAACGCCACTTTTTTTTGCTATCTCGGTCATTCCTTTTGCTTTTGCTATATCGCCAATTGCCGCAACAAATAGGGCAGGATCGCCATCCTCCAGCACTGCTGTCAGATACGCGGCGATATCTTTTTCAGTCTTTAAATAATCAACTACATCAAACTCAGGCAAATCTTTTATTTTTATCTTTTTCATACTTTTCATTTAGCCCTCCAGAGTTTGAAGTAATTGCTTTGCTTTCTTGATATCAGCTTTTTGCGTTGACTTATAGCCGCCACCCAACATTAAGATAATTACTTTTCTGCGTTGTATGTAATACATTCTCCAACCAGCACCAAAATACTCACGCATTTCCCAAATTCCATCACCATCCGATATGGGAGCCACATCCCCAAAATTCCCAAGAGATACTTTACGAAGTCTTGCAAATAATCGACCCCGTGTCAGTGGATCACGAATGCTTGCAAGCCATATCTCAAAGTCAACTGTTTTACGAATTTCATACATCCCCAAATTGTAATCAATTGGTTACAGTATACACAAAGCCGTTTTCCCAAAATAGTCATTCTTAAAATGAAAGGTAGATGATCAGAAGTATCGAAGAGCTAAGGCCGAAAATCTATTTGAGCTCTTTCAAGGCACTTTCAAAAGATTCGATGTCTGCAAAGCTTCGGTATACAGAAGCAAAGCGAATATAAGCAACCTTATCAAGACGCTTAAGCTCGCGCATTACCAACTCACCTACACGCTCGCTCGGAATTTCTTTTTCACCCAAACTCAGTAATTTTTCTTCAATGCGAGCAATAGACTCATCAACAGAATCTGACGAAACAGGGCGCTTCCTTAGGGCCAACTTGATTGAGCTTGCTAATTTGTCGTGACTGTATTCAACGCGACTGCCGTTCTTTTTAACAATTGCCGGCAATGCAAGCTCAACCCGTTCATAAGTCGTAAAACGCTTATCGCACTTGGCACAACGGCGACGACGGCGAATGGTATCACCCTCGTCAGATACCCGGGTATCTAGAACCTGGGTATCGTCGTTATGGCAAAAAGGGCAGCGCATTCGTTATTTATTGTTGTTACTTGCTCTTGCTTATTAAGTTAACCGTAAACAGGAAAGCGCTTAGTTAACTCCGCGACTTGAGCGCGTACCTTGGCAATATTGTCAGGATCATTTGGATTATCCAAAACATCCGCAATGAAATTACCCACCTGTCTTGCTTCAGCTTCTTTAAAACCACGCGTTGTCATCGCTGGTGATCCCAAACGAATACCACTAGTGACCATTGGCTTTTCTGGATCATTCGGAATACCGTTTTTGTTACAAGTGATATGAGCCTCGCCTAGAACACGTTCAGCTTCTTTACCGGTCATGTTCTTTGCACGCAAATCTACCAACATCACATGAGAATCTGTGCCGCCAGAAACAATACGTAAGCCACGAGAGATTAAGGTCTCTGCCAATGCTTTTGCATTTGCAACAACCTGTTTTTGATAATCCTTAAATGCAGGCTCTTGAGCCTCTTTAAAAGCTACCGCTTTAGCAGCGATCACATGCATCAACGGACCACCTTGCAAACCAGGGAAAACTGCAGAGTTAATAACCTTCTCATGCTCAGCCTTCATTAAAATGATGCCGCCACGTGGGCCGCGCAAGCTCTTGTGAGTAGTGGAAGTCACGATATCCGCATGCGGCACTGGATTTGGATACACGCCTGCAGCAACCAAACCTGCATAGTGCGCCATATCTACCATAAAGATCGCGCCCACTTCTTTGGCTAATTTACCAATGCGCTCAAAATCAATTTTTTTGGAGTAAGCAGATGCGCCTGCAATGATCAATTTGGGTTTGTGCTCACGAGCCAAACGCTCCATTTGCTCATAATCAATTTCTTCATTTTTATCCAAACCGTATGCGATTGGGTTAAACCACTTACCACTCATGTTCAATGCCATACCGTGTGTTAAGTGACCACCCTCAGCCAAACTCATTCCCATAAAGGTGTCGCCTGGTTTTAGGAACGCCAAGAAAACTGCTTGGTTTGCGGAAGCGCCGCAATGGGGTTGCACGTTTGCTGCCTCAGCACCAAACAAAGCTTTCACGCGATCAATCGCTAACTGCTCCGCAACATCCACGAATTCACAGCCACCGTAGTAACGCTTGCCTGGATAGCCTTCAGCATATTTATTGGTCAATTGAGAGCCTTGAGCTGCCATAACCGCTGGAGAGGTGTAATTCTCAGAAGCAATCAGCTCAATATGGTCTTCTTGACGCTTGTTTTCATTCTGGATGGCTTCCCATAACTGGGGGTCAATTTTGGCTAAGGTGTTCTGGCGGTCAAACATGATAAAAATCCTAGGGTGTTGGGTAATGAACTAACTCGGAATTGGGTTATTCCATTAAGTAAGTAAAATCAACCTACATCATACAAAATCCGCCATGACTACTACACAAGACCTCTCTTTTCTATCCCTTGTCCTCAATGCCAGCCTATTAGTGCAGTTGGTAATGGTGTTATTGATTGGGATGTCCATAGCCTCATGGACCATTATTTTCAAGAAAACCGCCATTTTGCGGGGGGTTCGCCAAGATACGGACCGATTTGAGCGCGATTTTTGGTCTGGCGGTGATCTGAACACTCTTTTAGAAGCAGCCCAGCGCAACACTCGCAGCGATGCCGTTCTTGAACACATCTTCGAGGCCGGCATGCAAGAGTTCATGAAAGTTCATGAAATCGATGCTGCTCGCAGGGCAATGAAAGCGACTTACCAAAGAGAGATGGACGCATTGGAAGCGAACCTGCCATTTTTGGCATCCGTAGGTTCCGTCTCACCTTACATCGGCCTTTTTGGCACAGTGTGGGGAATCATGCACTCTTTCCGCGGTTTAGCAAATGTACAAAATGCAACCCTCTCTGCGGTTGCTCCTGGTATTGCTGAAGCCTTGATTGCTACTGCGATTGGTTTATTTGCAGCGATTCCTGCGGTGGTTGCCTACAACCGCGCAGCAACGGATGTAGATCGCTTAGCCATTCGTTTTGAAACATTCATTGAAGAGTTCACCAACATCTTGCAACGTCAAACTTCGGGTCGCTAAGGAGTATCAGCATGGCTAGCTCTTCTCTGCGCAAATCCAAACGCCGTGCCAAGGCTGAGATCAATGTCGTACCTTACATTGATGTGATGTTGGTATTGTTGGTCATTTTTATGGTGACTGCCCCCATGGTCAATCCGGGCGTAGTGAATCTGCCCACTGTTGGTGGCGCCAAGGTTCAAGCACTACCACCCGTCTTTTTAACCATCGATGCCAATGAAAACGTTATCGTGCGCAAAGATGGCGAACCCGTTCAAACACTGACT
The DNA here is from genome assembly GCF_040409805.1 of Polynucleobacter sp. MWH-UH23A. Lineage (NCBI taxonomy): Bacteria > Pseudomonadati > Pseudomonadota > Betaproteobacteria > Burkholderiales > Burkholderiaceae > Polynucleobacter > Polynucleobacter sp. MWH-UH23A. The sequence continues at coordinate 274,050 of NZ_CP099572.1, read as the reverse complement.
CCATTTGAACTTGGGGCCTTTGCTAGAACTCAAGCTGAAAAATCGGCTGAACAACCGGTTGTTCTTGCTGCAGATAAATCGATTAAGTATGAGACAGTGATGAATGTCATGTCTAAGCTTAAAGAAAATGGTGTCAAACGCGTTGGCCTTGCAGTGAAGAGTCAATAGGATCTTGGCCCATTTCACCTATTTCATTTGTCCATGAATAGCGCAGCCACTTTTCAATCATCCCCCTCGCCATTCAAGAGGGGGCGATTGACCAAACAAGAGAGCACGAAACGTGCCTTTACATTTTCGCTAATCGCGCATTTGGGGTTGCTTGCTTTTTTAGTCATCGGTATCAGTTGGAATAACTCCACACCATCTGGCGTTGAGGTGGAACTCTGGGACTCCACACCTCAAGTTGAAACGCCACCCGAGCCAGAGGTGAAAAGCGTAGTCAAAGAAGAAGCGGCTGATATTGCTGTCAAGAAAAAGAAGGTGGAAAAAGAACCGCCTAAGAAAGAGGTGGTTAAAGAAAAACCAAAAGCGGTAAAACCACCTCCTCCAAAAGAGAAAGAAAAGGAAGCTCCTAAGAAGGTAGAGCCAACTAAAAAGGTAGAAGCAAAATCGCCCGCAGAAACGAAAGCGAATGCCGCCGCTGAAAAAGTCCGTGCAGATCAATTGGCTAGACTCAGAGCTGCTGCTGGAGCTGAGGGTGGTAGCGGTGGCACATCAGGTAGCGGTGTTGGTGGTGGCGGCAACGCACCCCCAGGCTGGACGGATAAGGTCATTAAAAAGGTAAAACCGCTGATAGTTTTCAATCCAGAATCTGTTACTGGAAATCCAGCAGCTGTGATACAAGTGAGCCTCGCGCCCGATGGCGCTATTCTGAGTACAAGCATACTCACTTCTAGTGGTAATCCTGCCTGGGATCGTGCGGTACTTTTAGCCCTATCTCGTGCCGAGAGCTTGCCAAAAGACGACAATGGCAAAATTCCACAACGCGAAGTGAAATTGACCTTTAAACCGAAAGACTAATAAGGCTTAAGCATGCTGCAGTTATTCAAAACCATGATTCGTCAATTCAGTTGGACTGGCGTTGCTATTGCTATTTCGACTTTGAGTTTTATCAGCCCAGCCTGCGCGCAAATGAATATCGAAATTACCGGTGTGGGCCAATCCCTCTACCCTATCGCAGTCATGCGCTTCAAAGATGAAACAAAGCTGCCAACCAGCGTTACAGAAATTATTCGTCAAGACTTAGCTCGCAGTGGTTACTTCAAGAATACTGAAAACGGTAATGCTGTTGAAGGTGATGACGGTATACCTAACTACAAATCATGGGCTGCTCGTGGTGCTGATGCACTAGTAGTTGGTTCGGTCGTGCAAACCGGTAATGGCCAGTTTGAGATTCATTACAAATTATTTGATATTCGCAAATCGCAAAGTCTAGGTGGCCTCAATATCAACTCTAGCGCTGATAATTTACGCGCAGCCGCCCACAAAATTGCCGATGACATTATTTATAAATTGCTAGGTGAGCGTGGTGTCTTCTCGACTCGCTTGTCCTATGTCATCAAAGACGGTAAGCGCTATCGCCTGGTGATTTCTGATGCGGATGGTCAAAATATTCGCAACGCGATGAATAGTGGCGAGCCAATCATTTCTCCATCATGGTCGCCTGATGGCAAGAAAGTGGCTTATGTTTCTTTCGAAGATCGCAAACCAGTCATCTACGTTCATGAACTAGCAACTGGTCGCCGCATTTCTCTATCTAATCAGAAAGGGAACAATAGCGCTCCCGCTTGGTCACCTGATGGTAAGAAATTAGCGATCTCATTATCGAAAGATGGCAATACCCAAATTTATGGCATCAATGCAGATGGCACCGGATTACATCGTTTAACTCGCGGCAATACCATTGATACCGAACCACAATATTCTGCAGATGGTCGCTATATTTATTTCACGAGTGATCGCGGTGGCAATCCACAGATCTATCGCATGAGTGCCGATGGAGAGCAAGTAGAGGGCGCTAAACGCGTCACCTTTAAACAAGGCTTCGTTACCTCTCCGCGCATCTCACCAGATGGAAAATACTTAGCCTACATAGCTAATGTCGGTGGCGCATATCGCTTGTATATTCTGAACCTTGCTACTGGTGATGCTCAGGCATTAACCGATGGCACCAGTGATGAATCCCCATCCTTTGCCGCAAACGGTCGCTACGTCCTTTATTCAACCAAGGTCAACGGCAAGCGTGCCTTGGCGGCAGTATCGGTTGATGGCAACTCTAAGCAAGTGTTGAGCATTCCAGGATCTGATGTCCGTCAGCCATCCTGGGGTCCTTTCATGGACTAAAACACCTTTTTTGAGGGTGAAATAGGCATTTTTGATGCTCCTAAGGGCATAATATTGGGTATGGGCTGCATGCCCTCTGAATTACATATCAACTTCATCACTGAGTTTGTTGGAAAAGGAAAATCATGACTGTTTCTATCGCACGCCGTGCAGCAACCTTAGCCATCATTGGTATTACTACTTTTTTAATGGCGGCTTGTTCAAGCGTGAAACTAGATGACACTGACGGCGCTAATGGAGCTGGCGGCAGTGGCAGCTTCGGCTCACAGCCATGGAATGATCCTAAGAGCCCACTCTTTGAGAAGAGTGTGTATTTCGGATTTGATGAGTACACAGTACAAACTAAATACCAAAAGATGCTATCGGCTCACGCTAGCTACTTAAAAGCAAATCCAAATCAAAAGATCATCATTCAAGGCAATACCGATGATCGCGGTACCGCTGAATACAACCTCGCACTAGGCCAACGTCGTTCCGATGCAGTTCGTAAATCATTGAACTTGATGGGTGTATCAGACAATCAAATGGAAGCCGTCAGCTTTGGTAAAGAAAAACCTAAGGCAGAAGGCGATAACGAAGCAGCCTGGGCTGAAAATCGCCGCGCTGATATTGTTTACATTACAAACTAAATGAATAACTCTTCACACATCATCAAACAAACGCTCTCACGAGCGTTTTGTTTAAGTGCCGCCCTATTTTGCTTATGCGCTTCCAATAGTGCTTGGGCGCTATTCTCAGACGATGAGGCTCGCAAGGCCATTTTGGATTTGCGTAAGTCACTAGCTACCACTCAACTTGAGCTCCAAAGCCAGATCGACAAACTCAAAACTGAGAATGCAGAGCTACGAGGAAAAGTGGAAGAGCTTGAGAAGCAGGGTGAAGACATTTCGACCAGTCAGAAAACGTACTACCAAGATCTCGATACACGCTTAGGTAATTTTGAACCGCGCACTGTTACGATCGAAGGTGTGAGTGGCACTGTCCAGCCTGGTGAAAAGAAAGCTTACGATGATGCATTGAAAGCATTCCAGGCAGGCAATCTAAAAAAGGCTGAAGATGGTTTTGCTGCTTTCACTGCCAAATACCCTAAGAGCCCATATCTGCCTCTCGCACTTTACTGGAGTGGTAATAGCAAGTATGCCAATAAGGATTACGCTGGGGCCATCAGCCAATTACAAAGTTTGATTAAAAAATACCCAAACCATCCGCGCATTCCTGCAGCGATGGTTACTTTGGGAAATTCTCAATTAGAGAGCGGTAACAAAGCAGCTGCCAAGAAAACCTTTAGTGACATTATTGCTAAATATCCAGATACTGAAGCAGCGAAAGATGCTCAACAGCTTCTAGCTGCTACAAAGTAGACACTTACGCCTTCATGTCTAAGCTGTCTGCCGCTTTTGAGAATCTTGCACCACGTAAACTGGGCGCACCTGCAGTCATTCTCTTTTCGGGTGGTCTAGACTCCACAACCGTCTTAGCACTTGCAAAAGATTTGGGGTACACACCCTATGCGCTTTCAGTGGGTTATGGGCAACGTCACTCCTCTGAGCTGGCTGCAGCAAAACATATCGCGAAGAAAGTGGGTGTTGCTCGTCATGAGGTCGTTCATTTAGACCTAACCCGCTTTGGTGGCTCCGCCCTAACTGATGCCTCTATTGCAGTTCCGACCACCCCAGGCAAAGATCAAGAGATACCAGTCACTTATGTGCCTGCACGCAATACGATTTTGCTGTCACTTGCTTTGGGCTGGGCAGAAGCACTCGGCGGACTAGATATTTTCTATGGCGCAAACTCGGTAGATTACTCAGGCTACCCAGATTGTCGTCCTGAATATGTCGCCTCGTTTGAAGCGATGGCCAACTTAGCGACTAAGGCTGGGGTAGAAGCCTCCAACAATGAAAATCGCTTTCGTGTTCACGCACCCATCATCAACCTCACCAAAGCAGAAATTATTCAGCTAGGCAACACGCTTGGGGTTGATTACTCACAAACTGTGTCTTGCTATCAAGCAAACGATTTGGGTGAAGCCTGTGGTGAATGTGAATCTTGCAGACTAAGACAGGCCGGCTTTAAACAGGCTAATGTGAGTGATCCTACGCGTTATCGCTAGGACATCCCCCTCCTATGAAACCTGTGGTTGCAAAAGGCTTATTTTTTAGCAGTTGATAATGGAAAAAAGTGCTTTATAATGCACTAAATAATGGGCATTTATATATGAGCATCACGCAAACAATTCATGCAAAAACTACGGTAAGCATGACCGATTTAAGAAGAAATCCTAGCAAAATCATGGAGATAGCTGGTGATTTGCCCGTGGCCGTCTTAAATCATAATAGACCCGAGGCCTATTTATTGTCAGCGAAAGCATATGAAGCTTTGCTCGAATTAATTGATGACCTTACCTTAATTAAAACCATCAAAGAACGCAAAGGCGGCAAAACAGTGAAGGTAAAGCTTTAGCAGCTTTAGTCTTGAGTTTCATATTCAAGCGCTGAAAGAATGGCAAAAATTAGATAGCTCAACACGCGAACAGTTTAAAAAGCAGCTAGAAAAAAGATTGGTTAATCCGCGAGTTGCATCAGCAAAACTTCGTGGCGACTTAGACGGTTTCTATAAGATCAAGCTTAGAACTATTGGATATCGACTTGTATATGAGGTGATTAACCATCGTCTGGTCATTTTAGTCACCGCAGTCGGCAAAAGAAATCAAGACTTAGTCTACCAACAAGCTTTAAAAAGAAAATAATTCAGCCTTTAGTTTGCATATGTTTTTACCTCAAGCATACGCACAACATAACGCGCTATGAGGTCTACCTCAAGATTGACCGCATCTCCCTGCTTCAGATTACCAAGAGTAGTACTTTGCAAGGTATGCGGAATTAAATTGATATCGACAATGCAAGCTTGAGTAGTGTCTTCTGTTTTGTTGACAGTGAGCGATACACCATTCACAACGATAGAGCCCTTGTAGGCTAAAAATGGTGCTAACACTTTTGGCGCTTCAATTCTCAATAACCAAGAGCCATGAGCATCTTGAGAAACTTGGGCAAAGTGGGCTACCTTACCAATACCATCTACGTGGCCGCTAACTAGATGGCCTCCAAGTCGATCATTTAAACGCAGTGCCTTTTCTAGATTAACTGGGCCAACTTGATCAAGTCCAACCGTTTTATTAAGAGACTCGCGAGAAATATCCAAAGCAAAAGTATTGCCATTGAATTGCGTCGCTGTCATGCAAGCACCTTGAATGGCAATACTATCGCCAAGGGCTACATCATCCAAATAACCTGAGGGCACCTCAACGATTAAGTGCAAGCCATCGCCTTTAGCTTGAGCGCTTTTAATTCGACCTACGGCAGTAATAATTCCAGTAAACATATGGTGATTTTAGTTTGTATCTTCAATTTAATTAACGCTTCATCAGCCTAATCCTGAACTCATCGCCAATCAAGCTCTGATCTATGACTTGCCAGTCTTGGCGCGAACTTAATGAAGCCAAGGCAGAGACATTAGCCATACCAATGCCCTCGCCCATCAGGAATGGTGCGTAGTAAAGCAATAACTCATCTACGCAACCCTCTCGCAACATCGAACCATTCAGCTTAAAGCCAGCCTCGATATGGATTTCATTCATCTCGCGCTCTTGAGCAAGATATGCAAAAAGTTTAGGTAAATCCACCTTTCCAAAAGCATTAGCTATTGCAACGACCTCAATACCTCTTGCTTTAAAAGCTTTTGCTTTTTCTTGGCTCTCTGGACTATCCAAGTTTGCGCAAACAATGATGACACCGGATTGGTCAATATTTTCCAAAATCTTCGCATTGGGTGGCGTCTCTAGCTTGGAGTCCACAATAATTCGCCAAGGCTGGCGTTGTGTTTCAACATCGCGCACGTTGAGAGTGGGATCATCCTCCTTAACAGTACCAACGCCAGTCACAATTGCACAGGCTTGGGCTCGCCAGTGATGGCCATCAGCTCTTGCCTTTGGTCCAGTAATCCATTGACTCTCGCCACTGGGTAAGGCGGTTTTTCCATCAAGACTTGCAGCAATCTTTAAACGCACCCAAGGTAGACCTCGAGTCATTCGAGAAATAAATCCGCGATTAAGCTCCCTTGCTTTAGACTCCATCAAGCCGCATTGCACTTCAATACCAGCAACCTTTAACTTCTGAAGACCATTTCCGGCAACTAATGGATTTGGGTCGCTCATTGCTGCAATCACTTTAGCTGGCTTTGCAGCGATCAATGCATCCACACAAGGCGGCGTACGTCCAGTATGACTACACGGCTCTAGAGTCACATAGATAGTTGAGCCTGTTGGATCATTTCCATTCGCTTTGGTATCTGCCAGCGCCTGGACTTCTGCATGAGGGCCGCCAACACGCTGTGTAAATCCTCGGCCTATGACTTGCTCATCTTTCACAATGACACAGCCCACCCGAGGATTGGGGTTGGACAAATAGAGTGCTTTCTGAGCCTCGGCTAATGCCTCGCCCATCCATTTGTAATCAACAGCGGTATACATGCATCTATTAAACCATTCAATGGCAACGCTTTGTATCTCTGGCAGGGTCACAGATTCGCCAACGCCCACCACTGCCCAATATCAGCTGGCGCTCTAAGCCCGGATACCTTTGGTGGCCCAATACCAGACGATTGGCAACAAAACCGCCCTGAGCTGTTTTAGCAGCCCCTGCAGCATTAAACAGAATTCCAGTTTTGCCCGTATGGGGATCCATAAAGTATCTGCCCCCACCCCGAAAAAAGATGGGGTCAACTCTCCCTTGAGAAAGCCATACTTTGCTCACGCAATCAGGCTTGCTGAATTTACTTAAACAACCACTTTTAATAAGCCACCCACTGTCCCACTTGCCATCCAACATTGGCTCAAGCCTTATAGACTCACCCAAGTGCAATGCATGCTGACGTGCAAATTGAGCGTGAGCAATCCATCTTCTGGCGACTGATTCGATTTCGCGAGTGGCAATCTGCTGTTGCAGCAGTGGCATCGTGACAGTTGCGGCAATAGCAATAATCAACATCACCGCCATTAGTTCTACCAAGCTTGCCCCCGACTCAGATTGATGCATATTATTCAAATGCTTGACGCCAATTTAGGCGGGTAACCGCACCTGATTTTTCATCTACCAAAACATGTATGTGAATACTCGGTTTTTCTTTACTAGAAATCAGCCATAGGCCCTTTCCTACAGACTGAATGAAGCAGTGATTTTCGATTAATGCAGATACATTAGTAATATTTGCTTCGCATTCAAGAACTGATCTTTCTGCAGACATAAATCGCTCTTGTGCATACTCAATCGTTTTTATCTCAAGCACACGCAGACTGGTTAATCTCTCAAGATAAATAATGAGAGACGTACACAAAAGTAATAGTGATATCACCCAAGTCAAAATCATGGAAGATTTCTGGTGGTGAAGATGCGCGTGAATGCCTTCTGCAAAGAAGCTCCATCGGTCATTTCCAGTTTAATCCTAAAGACCCTCTGGATCTGGTTTATAGAGGGGTTTAGTTCATCAATGTTTAAGTGATTAATACCGTTCATCAGGGTAGTGTTTTGTATTCGGCCCTGACGATCTAATGACTGACACATTAGCGAGCCACCATTAATTTTCATTCCCTTTGGTAAGCCAGCTTGCCTTTCGACCAGAAAACCTTGCAAGGCTAAGTTATGTTTTGTGCGATCGCTCGTTAATACATTTCCGATGCAATCAAAATCAATTCCTTCCGATAACTCATGTCTCGTAAGCAAAGAATCAGATCCCTGATAACCAGCATCCTTCTGAATCTCAATTGAATTTTTGATATTTTTCTTGCTTCCAATCTCTTGAACTGATTTCACATTTCGATAGCCTGCCATCCGAATGGCGCGCCCAATCAACTCCAATGCGCGCTCCGCTTCTGATGTGAGAGCTTGAGATTTTTCATATTCCATTTGTTTAGCCCACAAATCAGCGCTGATTTTTAGCAGTGGATTTAGTAGTAGGGTGCAAAGTGCGATTCCGACTAGACAATCGAGAAGATTCATTCTTCGTATCCTTAGAAGAAATATTGGAGGGATTTAAAAGAATATGTTGAATAGCATTAGCTCTAAGCTGTTCAGCTAGCTCATAGGTATCAAGGTTTCTTCTCAATTCAGAACGCTTACTCCCCTGTTGTTTAAACCAAAGAGCTAATCCTTGATAAGCACTAATGGAAGTCATCCAAACGCCCAAAATGAGACTCATAGCTACTAAAACCTCAAGTAAGACAAATCCATCTACGGCATTTGGTTTGGTAAGGTGCATACCCCATTTTCTAGGGCCCCTTATGGAAATAAAACAGGCTACAGAGGCTCTTGCTGTCTGAAAAGCGGAAGAATGCCGTCGGAGACTAACGATAATCGCCTGCTCAGCTTAAAATACAGAGCTATGCCAAATACCCTTTCCCCCACAGAAGAAATCATTGCCGAGCTTCGTGCTGGCCGCATGGTCATTCTGGTGGACGAAGAAGATCGTGAAAACGAAGGTGATCTAGTGTTGGCCGCCGATCATGTCAGCGCAGAAGCAGTTAATTTCATGGCTAAACACGGTCGCGGACTCATCTGCCTTACCTTGACCCGCGAACGTTGCCAGCAGCTTAATTTACCGTTGATGGTGCGTGATAACGGCACCTCCATGGGAACCAACTTCACCGTTTCGATTGAGGCGGCCACTGGTGTCACGACGGGTATTTCTGCAGCAGATCGCGCCCTCACTATTAAGACTGCCGTAGCCCCTAATGCCAAGCCCAGCGACTTAGTGCAGCCTGGTCATATTTTTCCGCTAATGGCGCAACCGGGTGGTGTATTAATTCGCTCTGGTCATACAGAGGCAGGTTGTGATCTTGCCGCTATGGCGGGCTGCTCTCCGACGGCGGTGATTTGCGAAATTATGAAAGATGATGGCAGTATGGCGCGCTTGCCAGACTTGCTCGAGTTTTCAAAAGAACATCAACTCAAAATTGGTAGTATTGCCGACTTAATCAAATATCGTAGTCAACATGAAAGTATTGTTGTTCGAGAAGGTGTTCGTGAATTCATCACTCCATGGGGCAAGTTTGAAGGCATTATTTATCGCGATACACCAAGTTCATGTATCCATATTGCGCTTATTCACGGCAAGCCATCCGAATCACAAGAAACGCTAGTTCGGGTTCACGAGCCTGTAACCGTTTTAGATTTTTTAGACTCTCAGGTCAGCACCCATTCCTGGCCATTGGCACAAGCACTACAAGAGATTGCCGCTGCTTCAGCAGGAGTCGCAGTTTTGCTGAATGCATCTGGTATTGCCGCGCCAAATGATCAAGATTGGCTAGCGCAATTCAAAAAACTGAATCAGCCAACCGATGCAGTAAAAAAGCCCCTTACACGCAAAACTGATTTCCGTAGCTATGGTATTGGTGCTCAAATTCTCAAAGATATTGGCGTCGGAAAAATGCGTTTACTAGCAAATCCAAGTCCCGTACCAAGCCTCTCTGGATATAAGCTTGAAGTTACTGGATATCTTCCTTATGAATCCAAATAAGAGTGCTGGCAAGAACCTAATTAAAACCAATCCCATCAAAAGATCATCATGACTATTTCAAACAATGACGCAGTAAGTGTGTTAGAGGCAGACCTCAATGGTCAAGATTTGCGCATCGGCATTGTGCAGGCTCGTTTTAATGAAGATCATTGTGTTGCACTCACGAATGCTTGTATTGGTGAATTGATTGCATTGGGCGTCTCTCAGTCAGACATTAAGCTTGTGACTGTTCCTGGTGCGCTAGAGATTCCCTTTGCTCTTCAAAAGCTTGCAGAAACAGGTGAATTCGATGGATTAGTTGCCTTGGGTGCAGTGATTCGCGGCGAAACCTATCACTTTGAATTAGTGTCGAACGAATCCGCCTCAGGCATTACTCGCATCTCCATCGACTCTGGTTTACCAATCGCCAATGGCGTTCTCACATGTGATACTGATGAGCAAGCGGCTGTCCGCGTCAATGTGAAAGGCGCTGACTGTGCCAAAGCTGTTGTGGAGATGGCTAATCTTGCATTAGCGCTGACCCCCGATATTGATTTTGAAATGAATGATGGTAAAGAGTAATAATCAACATGACTAAATCATCTCTGAATCCATCACAATCTAGTAAAGATGGAGATAACACTAAATCTGCCGCACCTAAGCGCTCTCTAACGCCGCGTCGTCGCGCTCGTGAATACGCTCTTCAAGGCGTGTATCAAAGCTTGGTTGTCCGTCGAGCAGGCAGCCTTCCAAATGGCCCTGCAATCGCCAAACAATTGGCTGAAGATCCGGCATTTAAGCGTTGCCAACTCGATCTATTCAATTGTATTTTTCAAGGTGTACTTGAACGTACTGACGAACTCGAGGCCATTATTACCCCGGCACTTGATAGACCCATTAATGAGCTATCCCCCGTAGAGCATGCCGCCCTACTGATTGGCGCTTACGAACTTGCTGCCGACTTATCCGTACCTTATAAAGTGGCGATCAACGAAGCTGTGGAGCTTGCCAAAACCTTTGGCGGCACAGATGGCCATAAATATGTCAATGGCGTCTTAGATCTCTTGGCACAGAAACTCCGCATCTCAGAAACAAAAGCTGACTAAACTCTATTACAGGGTGCTAAAGCTAACGAACCTCACAGGGTAATGCTTGTGAGGTTTTTTCTTTATGGGGATAAAATCATTCTGAATAGTGCATACACCCAAAACGGAAGAGTTCATCATGCAAAAAACAGATATCCGCAGTCTTTTAAAAGATTCCAGCTTATTTAAAGAGCAGGCTTTTATTAATGGTCAATGGGTTAACTCTACAGAAACTTTTAATGTTACTAATCCAGCTACCGATGAGCTAATTGCCACGGTTAGCAATTTGGGCAATAAGGTTGCCGAAGAAGCTATCAAAGCAGCTGAGGAAGCTTTACCTGCTTGGCGCAACAAACTGGGTAAAGAGCGCGCAATCATCCTACGCAAATGGTTTGACCTCATTATTGAAAATACACAAGACCTAGCTACTTTGATGACCTTAGAGCAAGGCAAGCCTCTAGCGGAAGCTGCGGGTGAAGTAGTTTATGGCGCCTCGTTTGTAGAATGGTTTGCAGAGGAAGCCAAAAGGGTTTCGGGGTCTATCCCTGCTACTACTTGGGGCGATAAGCGCATGATGGTGTTAAAGCAACCCATCGGTGTTTGTGTCGCCATTACCCCTTGGAATTTTCCCATTGCGATGATTACTCGCAAAATTGCACCCGCTCTAGCTGCAGGCTGCACCATTGTGATCAAACCCGCTGAACTGACGCCGCTCTCGGCTCTCGCTTTAGCAGAGCTCGCCAAACGTGCCGGGATTCCAGATGGTGTTATCAATATTGTGACTGCAGACGCCGATCAGTCAATTGCGATCGGCAAAACGCTCTGCGCCTCCCCAACCGTACGCCACCTCTCCTTTACCGGCTCGACAGAAGTTGGCCGCATCTTGATGGCACAATGCGCCCCGACCGTTAAAAAACTAGCTCTCGAGCTTGGAGGGCATGCCCCATTTATCGTGTTTGAAGATGCCGATATTGATGCTGCAGTGAGTGGCGCCATGTCATCCAAGTTCAGAAACTCCGGACAAACCTGTGTTTGCGCAAATCGCTTTTATGTCCACAAAAAAGTACAAGATCAATTTGTTGAAAAATTTGCCAAAGCTATTGCCACAATCAAAGTTGGTAACGGCATGGAAAAAGGAGTCACTCAAGGTCCTCTAATTGAAACTGCTGCTCTCGAGAAAGTGGAGAAGCATGTTGCAGATGCGCTGGGTAAAGGAGCTAAACTTGTAGCGGGTGGCAAGAAAAGCGTCGCATCACAAAACTTTTATGAGCCAACCATTCTTTCAAATGTGACTAATCAAATGCTGATTACTTATGAAGAAACCTTTGGCCCCGTTGCTCCGGTTATTCCATTTGAAACTGATGAAGAAGTAATCGCACTCGCCAATAACAGCCAATTTGGTTTGGCCTCTTATTTCTATAGCCGTGATATTGGACGGATCTGGAAGGTGGCTGAAGCACTAGATTACGGCATGGTCGGAGTGAACACCGGCCTCATCTCCAATGAGGTAGCTCCTTTTGGTGGCGTAAAGCAATCTGGTCTCGGCCGTGAAGGCAGTGTCTACGGCATGGATGAATATCTAGAAATGAAGTATGTCTGTGTTGGTTTGTAAGTAGAAAACTTAGAAACTTACTTTTTTATAGACCAAGTCCCAGACGCCGTGGCCCAGCTTAATGCCACGATTTTCAAACTTCGTTAGTGGGCGGTAGCTCGGCCGTTCCACATAACCTAAGTGCTCCATGCTCAACTGCTCAATGGTGGGTTTGAATTCATTTAGACCTTTTGCAAGCTCTTCTGGTGAAGCTACATCTTCGGTGGTAAATGTTTCGATCTTAATCTGCTGGCTGGAGGTATTTTGTAGAGCTGATTCGGCATTGATCACTAAGAGCATTTGCTCTGCATAGTTATGCCAGTCTGTCGCCAAATGTAGATAACCACCTGCCTTGAGACGTGATGCCAGTAGCTTCACAAATTTTTCTTGAATAAGGCGACGCTTATGATGGCGTTTCTTATGCCATGGGTCGGCAAAATAAATATGAATTCCATCTAAAGATTCGGGCGCAATCATGTTTTCTAGAACTTCAACCGCATCATGACGAATGAGGCGCAAGTTAGTGAGGTTATTTTCTCCAATCAACTTTAATAGTGCCCCTACACCAGGAAGATGAACCTCAATTGCCAAGAAGTCTTCTTCGCTTCTTAAAGCAGCAATCTTAGCGGTGGACTCACCCATACCAAAACCGATTTCTAAAATCTTCGGTTTTGTTGAGCCCCCAAACGCACTCACTAGATCAAGCGTTTTACCCTCATATGAAATGAGAAATTTTGGACCCAACTCATCAATAGCACGCTGTTGACCAGCAGTTGTTCTTCCAGCCCTTAAAACGAAAGAGCGAATACGCTCAAACCGCTTTTCCTCTTTATGAACTCCTTCCTGAGTCAACTTAAGCTACAACCTTTTTAAAGTATGCAATCGTTTCTTTGAGCCCATCTTCTAAATTGACCTTTGGCTCCCAACCAAGTTTTGCCTTAGCTAAATCAATATTAGGCTGACGCTGCTTGGGGTCATCCGATGGTAGGGGTTGATGGATGATCTTAGATTTACTGCCAGAAAGTCTAAGAACAGTCTCGGCCAATTGCAGCATGGTGAACTCACCGGGATTGCCAATATTGACTGGACCAGTAAAACCCTTCTCTGAATTCATCATTCTTACCATGGCTTCAATCAAATCATCGACGTAGCAAAAGCTGCGGGTTTGTTGACCATCGCCATAAATAGTAATGTCTTTGCCCTGCAATGCTTGCACAATGAAGTTGCTCACGACTCGGCCATCATTCGGATGCATGCGCGGGCCATAAGTATTAAAAATGCGGACGACCTTGATATCAAGATCGTGTTGACGGTTGTAGTCAAAAAAGAGGGTTTCTGCGCAACGTTTACCTTCGTCATAACAAGAGCGAATACCGATTGGATTAACTCTTCCCCAATACTCCTCTGGTTGTGGATGCACTTCTGGATCACCATAGACTTCACTTGTAGAGGCTTGGAGGATGCGAGCCCTGGTTCTTTTGGCTAGGCCCAGCATATTAATCGCGCCATGGACACTCGTCTTGGTCGTCTGTACAGGGTCGTATTGATAGTGGACTGGAGAGGCTGGGCAAGCTAGGTTGTAAATCTGATTTGTTTCTACATAGAGCGGGAATGTCACATCATGTCGCATTAACTCTAGATTAGGATTGGGGAGTAGATGAGCTAAGTTTGCTTTAGAGCCAGTAAAGTAGTTATCAACCACCAAAACATCATTGCCCTCTTTTAAGAGTTTTTCAGTAAGGTGTGATCCTAGAAAACCTGCGCCGCCAGTGATGAGAATTTTGTTCATAGTTTTTGTTTAATCAAGGTAGTTTCTGAAAACTTAATATTGTTTAGGAAAGTTCCAGCCTGCAGATCGATAGGCATACACAACCTCGGCTAACACGACGGATAAAGAAGTCATAAAGGATATCAGACCTAAAACGAAGGTCCAAATAACATAAGTGGTTTGCAGTGAGCGTACAGCGCCCGCTTGAAAGAAGAAAAGTTCGAGCACCGTCAAGGAAATCAATATACCGCTGAGTACATCGAAAAATATCGCCAGAGTACAGAGGCGGCCTCGAAACTTGAATTCGTTCGCCTCTTGTTGCATATGCTCTAAAACTCTACCCTCCTTAGGTTCTCCTGAGTAAAGCGTATTTTGAATCGCACGCATTCTGTCAACGTTTCTGGCAAGTCGAACAGAGATCGCATTTAATAATGTAGCAACGGCTGTTAATAAGAATACAGGCGCTAAAGCCAACTGGATATTGTTGGTAATTGCGTCAATTGATACATCCATAAAAAGTCCAGTTTTCTTGATTAATGTGACCAGGCAATAACGCCACTGTAGGCTGTAATTAGCACCAAAAATCCAAACACGATTCGGTACCAGGCAAACGGAATGAAATTGTGATGCGCCACATAATGAATTAACCAACGCACACAAATAAAGGCAGAAATAAAAGCAGCTACGAATCCAATAACAATGGCAAGACTAAATTCCCCCGAGATAGTAATCGGATTTTTCCAAAGCTTTAGTAGTTCATAAGCCGTCGCACCCCCAATCACCGGGATCGCGAGAAAAAAGGAGAACTCCGTTGCCACCGAACGCGGCAAACCAAATAGCATCCCACCAATAATTGTTGCACCCGAGCGAGATGTGCCCGGAATCAAGGCAGCGCATTGAGCAATACCTACCTTAAGGGCATCTAAATAAGATAGGTCATCTACTGAATGTATGTGGGTATTCGTATTTGTTTTTTTCTCTTGACGACGCTCTGCCCAAAAAATAATTAAGGCCCCAACAATAAAAGCGCTAGCGACTGGAATCGGTGAAAAAAGCACCGCCTTAATATGTTTGCCAAATACAAATCCGAGGCCCATTGCTGGAATGGAAGCAATAATCAGATTGAGCAGGAAACGCCGAGAGCTTGGGCTGCTATTTAGTGACAGAGCCACTTTCAGGAGCTTTTCTCGAAACTCCCAACAAACCGCCAAAATGGCCCCGAACTGAATAATGACCTCGAAGGCCTTACCCCTCTCATCATTGAAATCTAGTAAATCCCCAGCCAATATCAGGTGGCCAGTGCTAGAGATAGGTAAAAACTCCGTCAGCCCCTCAACAACCCCCAGGATAACCGCTTTCAGTAACAATATAAGATCCATGGGGCAAATTTTATAGGGTTGTCAAAGCAAAACACTTATTTGGCAAAATAAAGCTCAAATTACCGCTCATGGTCATTTAGCCTTAAACTTCATGCACTTTTAGAATTGATGAATTTAATGACTCCAAGCCGCTTTCGCCCCTCTAGACTGACCGTACTCGGTCTCATACTGGGGCAGGCACTCGGCCTTAGCTCATGGCAGCCATTAGCCCTAGCGCAAAGCCCTAATGCCGCAGCAAAGCCGGCTCTTCCGATGCCGGTCAGCACTTCATCATTAATTGGTTTAGAGCAACCGCCACAGATTGCACCTCCACCAAGCAAGCCAGCATTACCTACGAGCGCTGCCCCATCGAGCGTGAATGACAATACCCTAAATGCGCAGAAGGGGCAATTTAGCGACTTGATTCAGCTATACCAAGACGCAGCATTTAGCGACCCCGTATTGAATGCTGCGCGGTTTAATTACCAAGCGAGCAAAGAACTCTACTGGCAAGGCCTTTCTTTGCTCTTACCACAAGCCAATGCCACACCTGGTGGGACACGCTATTACCAGCATGGCGTGGGTCAAACTGTAGTCTCAGCTGGTCCAGGTAATTCGCGCGTCTTCGATCAAAAGAACTATACGGTTACTCTCACCCAACCAGTTTTTAATTTGGGTGCGCTAGAAGCATTTAAGCAAGGTGACCTCAATACCAAAATTGCTGATATGCGCTTTTACTTAGCGCAGCAAGACCTTATCATTCGGGTATCTCAAGCTTATTTTGATGCGCTCACCAGCCAAGATAATGTCGAGCTATATCGCAATAAAAAAGGTCTTATCAAGCAACAGTTAGATGCTGCACAGGCTAAATTTGATGCTGGCCTAGCTACGATTGTGGATGTGAATACTGCTCAAGCCGCGCTTGACCTAGCCAACTCCCAAGAGATCGCCGCTCAAGCAGATCTCGTAGTGAAAAAAGGCGCCCTAGAGCAACTTGTTGGTCATCCTGTTGGACCATTACGCCCCCTTGTTAAAGAAGCAAAAATTGATGGTGTTCTTAAAGATCCGCGCTCGAAGAGCAAAGACTCCAAAGGAAACCCTATTGCGGAAAGCGTGAACCCGCAATTGCCTCCAGGACAAACCTTAGAAGACTGGATTAATCAAGCAGAAAGCGCAAACTTTAACGTACTGGCTAACCAACTTTCGGTTAGCTTGGCTGAGAGCACCTATCGCGCATCTCAGGCGTTGAATTACCCATCCATCAATTTGGTTGGAACGGCGGGCTATAACACTTCTAATGGCACGCCCAATAGCTACACACCTGCGAACACCAATGTGTACAACAATACTGTTGCCCTACAGATGAATATTCCTTTGGTATCTGGTGGATTCAATAGCGCTGTTATCCGACAAAACGCTGCTTTGGTAGATGCTGCCAAAGCGAATTACGACAATGCACGCCGCACTGCCGCACAAAATACCCGCACGGCATTTACCGGTTTTTATGGTGGCTTAGCGAGCGTAAAAGCATTTGAGGCGGCTGAGCGTTCATCAAGCTCTGCGCTGGAATCTAGCAAGTTAGGCTTTCAGGTGGGAACCTTAATTAATATTGATGTCTTGATTGCCTTAGATACTTTAATTACCACTCGCTCGCAATTGCAGCAGGCTCGATACAACACCATTCTGAATGCCATCAGATTGAAGGCTCACGCAGCGGCCTTAACTGACGAAGATTTAATTGCGATTAATTCTTTGCTGCGTTGAGTAGCCCTAAAGAAGCATCGAGAGCTTCTTTGACTTCTGGCGGTTTTTGCATATCGCCTATATTCCTAATCTTATTGGACCAATATCCTTCTGTTTTCCAACGAGGCGAATCGCAATAAATTTCAACAGTAGGTTTATTCAATACCGCGGCCAAATGGGTTAAGCCCGTATCAACACCAACCACTAAACTTGAATTTGCGATAACTGAAAAAGCTTCTTCAATAGAAAATGCATTCGGCACTAATGAATTTGGAATTTGAGAAGCAAGCGCATTACTGATCGTTTGCTCAGAAGTATTTCCCCATGGGAGAACAACTTGATATCCCAATTTTGAGAGCTCGATTCCCAATTCAACCCAATGAGCATTAACCCAACGCTTAGCCTCTCGAGCAGTTGAATGAAAAAACAAAATGTATGGATGCTTCAGTCCTGCAATATGGATATTTCCAAAGGAACCTTCAAAGCCAGCAGGATAAAACTGGACCTGCTGACCTCTCCCAATGAGAGGCCAATCTAGAGCTGAACAGGTGACATATCGAGCCCGATCTACAGCATGACACTGAAACGGGACTTGAGCAGACTTATTATAAAAAGCTCGTGCGATTGGCTCATACCCTGAGTACTCTGTGGCATTAGCCAATCCAGAAACTACAGCACCAGAGTTCTTTTTAGCAAAAGCGCAAACAAGAGCAGACTTCAGCAGACCCTGGGTTTCAATAATAATGTCATAACTTACAGCTTGAAGTTCATTTTTAAAGGCAAAAAACTCTCTCCATGAATTAGCACTTAGAAGTGATTTTTTCCAACGACGCAAACCAAATGGAATAATGCGATCAATTCCTCGAAAACCATCTTTAGTGAGGAGAGGGGTGAGCAAATTGACATATGCTTCTTCAACAACCCAATCAATTTGAGCATCAGGTATACGTGAACGTATATCCCAAACTATTGGAAGGTTATGAAGCACATCCCCCAAAGAAGATAGTTTTACCAAGAGTATTTTTGGGCTAGCGCTTGAGTTATTCATTCAAACTTTGGGGCCTTTTCCCAAGAAAGGCCCGCAGCATCCTTAGCATTCAAAGTCGGCTGGGCCCCTGATCCTAAAGGCCATTGAATTCCAACTACCGGATCATCCCAAGCCAAGCAGACCTCGCTTTGAGGGTGATAGTAATCAGTGGTTTTATATAAGAACTCGGCTGTTGGTGAAAGCACTAAAAACCCGTGAGCCAAACCTTCTGGTATCCAGAGTTGCTTGTGATTGTCTGCGCTCAGCTCTACTCCAACCCACTTCCCAAAGCTGGGAGAACTTTTTCTAAGATCTACAGCCACATCATAAACAGCGCCAGAAACTACTCTCACCAACTTACCTTGTGTCTTTTCTAACTGATAGTGCATTCCCCGCAAAGTCGATTGACGAGAAAATGAATGGTTATCTTGAACAAAAGCTATATTCAAGCCAGTTGCATCAGAAAAGTCTTGCGCATTAAATGATTCTGTAAACCAACCACGCTCATCACCAAAGACTTTTGGCTCGATTACCAAAACATCCGGTATTGCGGTAGGTGTTACTAAAATTTTGGGATGTGGCTTTGAATGGGGCATTAATTAGCCCTCTTTTGCAATAGAGAAATAGGCTGAGCACCACTTCTCATCTCATTCAAAATTTTGACCAAATACTGACCATAACTATTTTTACTCAGCTGGGTTGCCACTTTATGAACGGCTTCTGCATCAATCCAGCCCTGACGGAATGCAATCTCTTCAGGGCAAGCAACCATAAGACCTTGGCGTTTTTGCAGGGTAGCTATAAAACCTGCTGCATCCAGTAGGGAATCGTGAGTGCCGGTATCTAGCCAGGCAAATCCACGACCCATGATTTCTACACTGAGCTGGTCCTTTGTAAGATATGCACGATTGACATCCGTAATTTCTAGCTCGCCACGTGCACTTGGCATAATCGAGGCAGCAATGTCGCAAACCTGATTATCGTAAAAATACAAGCCGGTAACAGCATAATTACTTTTAGGTTTAGCAGGCTTCTCTTCAATGGATTTAGCCTTGTAATGTTGATCAAACTCAACTACACCATAACGCTCAGGGTCCGTAACGTGATATGCGAAGACTGTTGCCCCGTGCTGACGCTGGTCAGCACTTGCTAAGTTTCCTACCAGCTCATGCCCATGAAAAATATTATCTCCCAGAACTAAAGCGCTGGGATTATTCCCAACAAAGCTCTTCCCTAGAATAAATGCTTGCGCCAAACCATCTGGAGAGGGTTGAACGCAATATTGGATATTGAGGCCCCACTGAGAGCCATCACCGAGTAACTCTGTAAATCTTGGTGTGTCATGCGGCGTAGAGATTAGCAAGATCTCACGAATGCCTGCAAGCATAAGTGTGGTTAATGGGTAATACACCATTGGCTTGTCGTAGACAGGCATGAGCTGCTTAGAAACGGCTTGGGTGACGGGGTATAGGCGAGTCCCAGAGCCTCCAGCCAAAATGATGCCTTTGCGATTTTTTAAAAGGCTAGTAGCCATTTTTACCCTCATAGACTGGAATAAAGCAAAACGTCAAATACACGATAAATTTTTGACGTATGCAATTACTTGCTCATCCCACGGTTGATACCAATGGGGTAATTTTGACATAAGACCCAGGCGCTCTAGCTCAGTTTGAAGCTTTACTCTAGATAGACGAGAATTCATTGGCCTTGGAGCAGGCAGGGGGTACTCTGAGGCCGGAATCGGAGTAATGCTGTCCAGATCTACTTGTAAAGGCAGTCCAGCATCTTTTGCCACTTGAGTTGCCAGACATGCTAGACCATACCAATTAGTCTCTCCTTGTGGGACGGCATGATAAACACCAGAATTAAATTTTCTTTGGTTACTTCCATCCAGAACCAAATGCATAGCTACGTCTGCCAACCATGATGCGCTTGTGGGAACGCCATACTGGTCGCTAATGACTCGTAAAGCTGACCGATCTTTTGCCAATCGTAATATCGTTCTGATGAAGTTGCTGCCGTCGCCATATACCCAGCTAGTCCTCAGAATGGCATATTGACCCGCTTTACTTTTAGCAAAAGCTTTAATGATTGCTTGCTCACCCGCTTCTTTTGACTTCCCATAAACGCCGAGCGGATTAGTGATATCCAATTCTAAATATGCATCTTGTTTTGAACCATCGAATACATAATCCGTTGAAAAATGAAGCAATGTAGAACCATGCTGTGCAGCATACTTAGCCATGATTTCAGGGGCAGATGCATTAATTGCAAAGGCTAAATCAACTTCTGTTTCAGCTTTATCTACTGCAGTATAAGCAGCAGCGTTAATAATTAAATTTGGCTCAAAAGAATTTAGTACTTTAGTAATTTGGCTGGCATCACTCAAATCACATTCAGAGCGTCCAACAAACATGAAATTATTTTCTGATCGACCCAAAGAATTCTGAAATTGCTCCAGGAAAGCCTTACCCAACTGACCATCTTTACCAAAAACCAGAATATTCATTAGTTAATAGTGATTAGTTACGGTACTGCTTATCGAGCCAGTCACGATATGAGCCGGTAGTTACTCCTTCAACCCATTCTGAGTTATTCAAATACCATTCAACTGTCTTACGAATACCAGTCTCAAAAGTTTCTGCAGGACGCCACCCCAACTCATTTTCAATCTTGCTAGCATCAATAGCATAGCGTCGATCGTGACCAGGTCGATCTTTGACAAAAGTGATCTGATCTGCATAAGATTTTTTATCAGCACGGGGTTTAAGCTCATCAAGAATATTACAGATAGTTTTAACCACATCGATATTCGCCTTCTCATTCCAGCCGCCGATGTTATAAGTCTCCCCTAAGCGTCCACGAGCCAATACTTCACGAATAGCCGAACAATGATCGCCAACATACAACCAATCACGAATCTGCTGTCCATCACCATAAATTGGCAACGACTTACCATTTATGGCATTTAGAATAACCAAGGGAATTAATTTTTCCGGAAAATGATAAGGGCCATAATTATTTGAGCAATTGGTTGTGACTACCGGAAGACCATAGGTATGAAACCAAGCCCGCACCAGATGATCCGAAGCAGCCTTAGATGCTGAGTATGGGCTATTTGGCTCATACGGATTGGTCTCTTTAAATGCAGGATCCGAGGAAGATAGGGAACCATAGACCTCATCTGTCGAGACATGATGAAAACGAAACTGCTCTTTTTGCTCCTCTTGAAGAGAGCTCCAATATTCACGAGCACAGTCTAATAAATTAAAGGTACCAACAATATTAGTTTGGATAAATTCTGAAGGGCCATGAATGGATCGGTCTACATGGCTTTCTGCTGCAAAATTAATGATTGCTCGTGGACGATGCTTTTTTAGTAAGCTTAAAACCAGATCCCCGTCACCAATATCGCCACAAATGAATTGATGCCGTGAATCATGCTTTAAAGAAGCTAATGTTGCTAAATTACCAGCATAAGTAAGCTTATCAAGGTTGATAATACCCTCTGCGTTGGCATCTGATAGCCAGTTGAGCACAAAATTACCGCCAATAAATCCAGCACCACCGGTTACCAAAATCATATTCACCATCCCTTTAGTGGGATTATCATGTAATTCATGCCTAAGCTCAAACCCTTCAAACTTGCCGCCCAAGGTGTTGCAAAAGACTTCCAGACTTCACTGTTTCCAGCAATCCTTAGAAGTTTAGGGTATGAACCAGTTTGGACAAACCTAAACAATTGCAGCTTGTTGATAGTGGGCCCATTTTTAGAAGAAAAGAAACGCTTTAATTGGGTTCCAAAGCCATTTAGGTCGGCTATTTCGAAATCCAAAAATGGCGCAAATCATCAGAACAGGAAACATCAGGGCCCGCCTACGCTTCTGATTACAGGGGAGAATGTGAGACATGATTTTCAAAAGTGTGACTTTGCAATCTCTTTTGATCTTGGGGTAATAGCATCCAATCATTTTCGAATGCCCTACTGGATGGAAATGGTAGATTGGTCTCATGAAGGTGTAACCGGAAATTTAAATCCGCGCTATGGATGTCTACTGAGCCTTGAAAGGCTTTTGCAGCCACTAGGAAATGATTTTTTAGCGAGGCCTCAAAAGGCCGCAATCTTTGCCTCCCACCTCAGGGAACCACGGCAGACGCTACTAAATATTGTCAAAAAACACATTGAGGTAATTCAATATGGGCGCACTTTTGATTCAAAGATAAAAAATCACTTAGAAAGCGGCATCGTAAAATACGACGAGCTGAAAAGAGTTGCATTTAATTTATGCCCTGAAAATGGTATGTATCCAGGGTATTACACAGAAAAAATTCCTGAGGCATTTATGGCTGGCTGCCTACCAATCACTTGGGCAGACGAAAATGTGAAAGCAGACTTCAACCCAAATGCCTTCATTAATCTTGCACCGATGTCTTACAATAATTTCGCTGGGCTAAATGAAATTTTGCATTCCCAAAAATTGCTGAGTGCATACGCCAATGAAACACTTTTACTCAAAAAACCTTCATTAGATCAATTAAAGATATTTATCAAAGATTTAATTGATCAAGTACTAAGTTAATTAGCCCCTAGGGAACCAAGGACTCGGACTCACAAGACGATCAATGGCCCTGGCGAATGATCGCAAACGCTTTTTATGCCCCTTAATTGGCTGACGCTCATTTCGGTCATCAATAGTTGACTTAGCTCTAGTAATATCAACAGGGTATGGCCGTATAGCCAAAAAACTTAAACCGTGCTTTTGGTGATGCTCCAAAAAATGATCGACAGGCTCAAAAATTTCAGATGAAGCATCAATTAGCTTTTTAGCAATTTCAGGCTTAATCCAATATGCAGTTGCACCTACGGCATCACCTAAATTTTTAGCAATACTTGAGCCACCTATCTCACCCAAAACCCGGAAGGGAACCTCATACAAACCTTGTAGCCGAACAAAATCTAATTTTTCATTGTTCAGAAGGTAAGAAACTACCATATGAAAATTTGGCATCAACACAAAATCATCCTCAAAGATAAGTGTCGGAATATTTTTCTCAACACAATGCTTCCATGCCTCTTTATGGGATAAGTAGCAACCTATTTCGTTAGCCGTTAAATCATGGCCAAGAAGCCATCGCACCTTATGAGACTTATATTCTATGGGTGGATTTTTCAACGCAGAACCGTCCACTGCGTTTAAAAAAGACCAGGATAATGAGGTTTTTTTCATTTCCTGTTCAACCTTAGCTCTACGGTCCACCGATCTTTCTAGGGAAATTACTAAGATTTGAATAGGTAGGGAGGTAGCAGTCATATGGTTAATTAAATATAACTCTGTAGGTAGCGCAAGAAACTTTTAGCCCTTTTATTTAGCCTAGACAAGAATGGCTTATTTGGGATGCCGTAATCCATTCCAGACTCCCAATTAGATTGATATATCAGCCCCAAATAGTTGCTAGCCAGTTTTTTTGGGGTTTCCCCTAACCTGCGCAGTAAAAAAAACTGCCAGTCATAGTAATAAATTCTAAATAACTGCTCTATTGGATGCAAAGGAATTGCTTGATAATTTAGCAAAGCTTCTAGATATAACAAAGTCTCTGGATGGCTCTCGGTCGATATATCCCAAAAGTTTATGCCTCTTGGTTTTAGAAACTGCTCATCAAGAGATTTCCATACCTTTCCTGACCATATAAACGGTGGGCACGGGCAATAGTAATTCGGGCCGCTTCGACCAAAGAGAGTTTTTACTGCGCTGCCTTCAGCCTCAAGATTACGAACGATTTTTGAATGGTTTCGATTAGTTGCTAGCTGAAAGAATTCCTTATTTTGATAAATAACGGTATAAGGATTGCCATCGGGAGCCAAAAAATCAGATCGAAAAAAAGGTTTTATAAATACGCAATCGGAGTCCAAGCAAACATAATTATCAGAGATACCAAGTCTCCAAAATTCTGATTTGATTGCCTGCTGCGACAAACCGCCAGATCGAGTCTTCTCAATATTTTTGGGTACGACTGGATTTGAAGATACTATAGATTCATCAGATATCCAGTAATAGTATTTATCGCCAAGTACAGAAAGTAAATCTTGGTACTGATCTTCTGGCGTAGAGATATAAAACGAAATTTGATCTTGATTAAATTGATTAATCGACTCCAGCAAGCGCTTTAAGCGAAGAAAATCTCTTCGATAAGACTTGCAGTAGAGAACTATATCTTTCAAAGAGGGTTCCTAGGTGTTTTTATATATTTGATTAAGTATTTTATATGCTGCCTGATCTACACCAATCGGACCCCACTTCGGCTCAATGAGTTGTTTAGATTGCCAATCAAGCCAAATTCTCTCGAGGGCCATTACGATACCCATTTCATCTCCTTCATGGCTAAGATAGGCGCACTGATCCTCTAGCATCTTATCTAACTGGGAATTTCTATGGGTAATTCCCCAAATAGGTCTGCCACTCCATAAATATTCATAGAATTTTGAAGGAATATATTCGGCACACCACTCATCATTTCCATGCAGTAGGATCAAAACATCAGCAGATTGCATTTTTTCAATCACCCGCTCTCGTCCAGACTTTCCAGAAAGAGGATCTTTTTCTAAACGACCATGCGCCTGTAGCACCGTTTCAAATCCAAACGCTTTAATGGCCTCAGTCGTCAAAGAATCCAGTAGAGCGCCATATGCATGAATACGAATTAGCTCTTTGGCTTCAGGATATTTAGAAATGAGTGGAACCAAGGCCTTCAGAATAATTGATAGAGAACGATCATTGGCCAAAGAACCGAAGTGACATAAATTCAAGAAATTAGAGTAGACATGGACTTGTTTAGATGTAAGACCCCCTGGAGGCTCAGCACCTGGAAGTACCATAAACCCATGTGCGTTATTTGCTGTATTTAGATTAGGATTTCGCACCTTTGCGTAATGCAACGCGCCATCAGTAAACCACCAAACCAAGTCAGAGTCTTTGCAAATTCTCTTTTCTAATTGTTGACGAAATTGTGCATCTCTACTCTTGGGCTTCTCAAACCCCTGATCATCAGGACTTTTGCGAATGACTAATGGATCGTGGATCTCAACAATCAAAGGCAATCCCGTGCACTTCTTTAACCAAAGTCCCGCAAGATGAGCTGACCAAGCCCCGCCAGTTGAATAGATTAGATCTACTTTATTCGCGCGAATTAATCCTAAGCCATGGATAAATGCAGGCATTGCCCATGACCACTGACTCGAATAGCCCAAAATTAATTTTTCCAAACCAATCAACGGGGCTAGCAGAATGGAAACTGTCCTGGTGAGAAGCTTATATGTGAGGCCGCGACCATATTTGTTGGCAATCCAATGACGAAAGTCAAAACGAAAAGCGGCGGGTCCCCAAGCCAAAAATTGATAATGCGGAAATCGTTGATCTTTTATACCAGTTATGGCACTAAAGACGATTGGCTCTACACCAGCCTCTAAAAAATAGGGAATTTTGTCGGTAATCGTTTGACTGGATGCGCGGCCATCCATATTGAAGCCATGCGACAAAACTAGCCATCGCTTCTTTTGTCCCACAATATGAGTTTGCGTACCCACAAGTAAGGTCTATTAGTTACCAGCCACAATTGACATCACGGCCATGCGGACCGCTATGCCAAACGTAACTTGATTCAAGATCACTGATTGAGGGCCATCTGCTACTGCTGAGTCGATTTCGACACCGCGATTCATGGGGCCAGGATGCATCACGATTGCATCAGATTTAGCAAGCGCAAGACGTGTAGGTGTGAGGCCATATTGCTTGAAGAATGCAGCGCCTTCAGGTACTTGACCTGCTTCCATGCGCTCTTTCTGGATGCGTAAGGTCATCACCACATCAACATCTTTGAGACCCTCTTCCATGCTATGAAAGACCTTAACACCCAACATGTCCAAATCACTTGGAAGCAAACTCTCTGGACCAATTGCGCGAATGTCTTCACACCCCAAAGTGGTAAGGGCGTGAATATTGGATTTAGCCACCCGGCTGTGCACAATATCACCAACAATTGCTACTTTTAAGCCTTTGAAGTTCTGCTTGAAGTGACGCATCGTATACATATCAAGCAAGCCCTGCGTGGGGTGCTGATGACTACCATCGCCAGCATTCACAACATGGACATGAGCAGGAATATGATTGGCAATTTCAATTGGCGCCCTTGAAACACTATGGCGAACAACAAAGATATCGGCTTGCATTGCCACAAGATTGTCGATGGTATCTAAAAGACTTTCACCCTTTGCAGTAGATGAAGTAGAAATATCCAAATTAATAACATCGGCAGAAAGGCGTTTGGCAGCGATTTCAAAGGTGGTTCTAGTACGAGTCGAGTTCTCAAAAAACAAATTAAAAACACTTTTTCCTCTTAACAATGGAACCTTTTTTACTTCACGAGAAGGGTCTGTAACGCTCACAAACTGCTGAGCTGTATCTAAGATATGCAGGATCTGCTCTTTTGGCAAACCCTCCAAAGTTAAAAGGTGCGTCAACTCACCAGCAGAATTAAATTGATTTACAAGATTATTGACGCCCATTATTCACGCTCCTCAAGCTGAAAACTCAATTTTCCAGCGGAATCTTTTTCTAAAACCAATATATGTTTATCAGCTACTTCCACTTGCTCACCCACAAAATTTGCTGCAACTGGGAGCTCACGATGACCGCGATCAGCCAGCACCATTAGTTCAACCTGCGCTGGCCTACCAAAATCAAATAATTCATTTAAGGCAGCGCGCACTGTTCTACCGGTAAACAAGACGTCATCAATCAAGATAATATTGGCGCCATTCACCTCAAACGGCAAATGAGTTGTCATGGTGCTCGCAGTGCGTAATGCAGTCATCCCTTTTTCTGCATAATCATCTCGATGAAAAGCCACGTTGATGACCCCATAATGAGGCATACCTAATTCCTTGGCTAAACGCTCCGCAATCCAAGCGCCGCCCATTGCCAGTCCAGCCAACTCAAATGAACCCTGTTGAGCTCTTTTTTTGACAGCTCCTAGCAACTTTTCGTACATCAATTCAGCGTTCATTATTCGTTCCAACACTTCTCGAATTCAAGCAATTATTGTTCCGCAAAATACTGCTCCAAAATGAGGGCAGCAGAGTGCGCATCTAGATTGTCCCGCATCTTTGCATCCCCCTCTAAAACTACCGAAGAATAACGCTCATCTACCCAAGCTACTGGCAGATTGAGCCGTCCGTGTAATTGATTACCAAATCGGATAGCCTTAGCAGTCATCTCATGCTCTACGCCATCAGGATGGAAGGGTCGCCCAACCACCAGTCGATCAGGCTGCCATTCCTTTATTAGCGCCTGAATCTCTGCAAACAAAGCGTCTAAATTTGGCGCAGTAATCGTTTTTAAAGCGCGCCCTGATCGCGTTACCGAGTTTCCGACCGCGACCCCCACACGACGGGTTCCATAATCAAAAGCCATTACCGCAATGGGCTGATTGATCAATGAATCAGACATTTCAGGCATGCCCTGCTTCGCCAGATAGAGAGGATAAATCAAAGCCAAGATGACTAACAGTTCTCTCGTAACGCTGGCTAGATGGAGTATTGAAAATAATTTCCATCATTTGTTCTTTTGATAAGGGCACATTCATCCAGCCATTTAAGGTAATTTCCTCTTCAAGCTGACCAGCGCTCCAACCTGCGTAACCTAATGTCATTAGAAAATTTCTGGGACCATTTCCCAAAGCAACTGCCTCCAGCACATCTTTGGAAGTTGTCATTGTCAAACCTCCAGGAATAATTAGAGAAGAGCTATAGGAAAGATGGGGATTGGATTCATGAAGGACAAAACCACGCTCAATTTGCACAGGTCCGCCAAAATAGACTGGCTGCTCAAGCAATGGCGCGATTTCGAGTTTCAGTTCTATCTTGTCAAATAAAGTAGCTAAATCGACTTCAGTGGGCTTGTTCACCACCAGACCCATTGCACCTCGTTCATTGTGTTCAAACAAGTAAACAACAGAATTTGCAATATTGGGGTCGACCATGCCTGGCATAGCAATCAAGAATTGATTTGCTAAATGATCGGCCGAATAAGATACCCAAGATCCAGGATCTGAATCATGAGGGGCATTTTTGGCCGTAGTCATATGAGGTATTTTACCGAATATCTAGATTTTCCCGGTAATCCAATAGGCCAAAAGTCCGACAAGCTCATGAAATAACTTGTTCCAATTTTGGGCGCCATCGACTAAATCAAACTCAGTCCAGCGAAGGCTTGCTGCTGTCTGAAAGTCGACTGGCATCGAAATGATGGCAATACCTTGCTTTTCAAAGATTCTGGCAGAGCGATACATGTGACTCGCAGAAGTAATCAGTAACCATGGTTTCAAGCTACCAGACTCGTTCTTTTTACCAAATTCTTCAATCATTGGCTTCATGAAAAGAACATTTTCATAGGTATTTCGGGACTGATTCTCATAATGCGCAGTCTTCTCTGTCAGCTCAGTAAGACCCTGTTCTTGAATCAGCTGTTTAAATGCTTCTGATTCTGAAATACCTTTGGGGCTAATGTGACCTGAGTAGCCACTGAAGATAAATGGAATATTTGGATACTTGCGAATCAACTCAAAGGCTTTAGACACTCTTTCGGCAGCAGAGCCAATAGAGATCTCTCCACGATCGACGGCAATCTGACTGCCCTCAATTGCGCCACCCAAGATGATGATTCCACCTAGGTCATTTTCAGAAAGTGTTGCAAGCGAGGTTTTTGGAATAAGCTCCTCGAGATACCTCAAACCCATTTCAGAAGTCGGCAACCAACCGACCACCAACAGATCAAAAAGTGCCAGCAGGAGAAAACGCTTGCAAAGAGCTACCTTCCGCAGGATCAGGAAAATCAGGCTGAAAATAATAAAAAGAATTACCCAATTCAGGGGCTCTATGCAGAACTGCACTACCTTCGAGAGAATAAAAAAGATCGTATCCATTATTGCTTGAAATCTTAACCTTTTTAAATGAGCTCCTCTAAACAATTTTTATCAATTAGCCCTAATATAGGGTCTATGAATAAAGGACTTGTTTGGCTTAGACGCGATCTCCGCTTGTATGACAATGCGGCACTTCACCATGCTCTCGTGAACTGCAAGCAAGTCTGGCTTACCTTCATTTTTGACACTGAAATTCTGAAGCCCCTTTTGCAAGGTGAGCTTGATTCAAAGGGTCTAAAACACGACCGTCGAGTTGACTTTATTTGGCAAGGTATCAAACAGATAGATGAGGAACTTCGACAGCTTGGTGGCGGACTTATTGTCCGTTTTGGCAATCCGACTGAATGTATTCCCCAAATCGCTAAAGAGCTCGGTGTTGATGCCGTCTTCACCAATCACGACTATGAACCTTCCGCAATTCGTAGAGATGAATTAGTCCAGAATTCACTTGAAAAGTTAGGTATTCGATTTGAGACTTTCAAGGATCAGGTGATCTTTGAGAAAAAAGAAATTTTGACCAACTCCAATACGGTCTTTTCAGTATTCACACCTTACAAAAATAATTGGCTCAAGACTCTGCAAGAAAAAGACCTTGCCACTTATAATTGCAATTCAAAGCCAGGGCAATTGGCTCCAGTTCCTAAAAAACTGGATCTAGGGTTGCCTTCTCTAGAGTCGATGGGCTTTTGTTCCACAGGCATTGAAAGCTATCTTCCGCCCGGCTCTCAAGGTGGCCAGCTATTTTTGGAAGACTTTCTGTCACGCATCGATCAATACCAGATTGGAAGGGATTTCCCAGCGGTCAAAGGCGTAAGCTACCTATCCACACATCTTCGCTTTGGGATGCTGTCCATTCGAGGCTTAGTGCGAGAAGCGCATCGTCGGATGTTAGCGGGCAGCATGGGAGCCACTGTTTGGTTAAGCGAACTGATTTGGCGTGACTTTTACTTCATGATTCTTGCTAACCATCCGCGCTTAGCGGAGGGCGTCTCATTCAAGCCTGACTATGACAATATTGTTTGGGAAAGTGGAGCTCAAGCTAAGAAGCTATTCAATGCTTGGTGCGAGGGTAAAACTGGATACCCACTAGTGGATGCAGCAATGCACCAACTGAATCAAACTGGTTATATGCACAATCGTTTGCGCATGGTTGTGGCGAGTTTTCTTACAAAAGATCTCGGTATTGATTGGCGCTGGGGCGAGACCTACTTTGCTGAACATCTAAATGATTTTGAATTCTCATCCAATAATGGTGGCTGGCAATGGGCATCTTCTTCAGGCTGTGATGCTCAGCCCTATTTTAGGATCTTTAATCCTATTACCCAGTCCGAGAAATTTGACTCGGAAGGGAAATTTATCAAACGATACCTACCCCAATTAGAGAAACTCTCTAAGAAGTCGATTCATGCTCCCTGGAAAGCCGGGCATATCGAGCTTGAAAGCGCAGGCATTGTGCTGGGGCGAGACTATCCATACCCCGTGGTTGATCATGATGAGGCACGCAAGAAGACCCTTGTTCGGTATAACGTTGTTAAAAAAGTTAGCTAATCTTGTTCTGACCCTAGCATTCAGATTTAAGATAAGGCATGAGCAAGATCTATGCTGTTGGAGACGTACAAGGGTGCACGCCCCCTCTAAATAACCTCGTTAAAAAACTTCCAAAACAATCAAAAATGATTTTTTTGGGAGACTTGGTCAATCGTGGTCCCGACTCCCTCGGTGCACTTCGTCAACTCAAAGCCTTACAAGAATCTGGTAGAGCAGAATGCATTCTTGGAAATCATGATCTTCACTTGTTAGCAATAGATGCTGGCATTCGTAAAACTCGGGGATTAGATACTGTCGAATCCATTTTAAAAGCCCCTGACCGCAAAGAACTGATTAACTGGGTTCGCAAACGCCCTCTCGCCCTGAGTAATGGCAAGGTTCTCACTGTTCATGCCGGCGTGCTTCCACAATGGGATTTACAGCAAACCATTGAATGCGCACAAGAAGTTGAAAAAGTATTACGCAGTAAATCTTATAAAGACTTCTTAGGGAATATGTATGGCAACACCCCTAATAAATGGAGTAATTCCCTAAAGGGCTATGATCGTTTGCGAGTTATCACAAATGCATTAACCAGAATGCGCTTCTGCACACCCAGCGGAAGAATGGAATTTGAAAGCAAAGAAGGCTTAGAAGAGGGCCCTAAAGGTTATATTCCTTGGTTCAAAGTACCTAAGAGAAAAACACAAAATACTGTGATTTACTTTGGTCATTGGTCTACCTTAGGCCTCTTACGAGAGAACAATGTTGTGGGTCTTGATACTGGCTGCGTATGGGGTGGAAAACTCACTGCTATGGAGATCTCTAACTCCAATAAAGATATGAAATACTCAGAAATCATTCAAGTGGATGGCTACGATCATCCACTCAGAATGTAATAAAAATTACTTTAGCTTTTGAAATGACTTCTCTGCAGCAGTGATAATGGCATTAACGACATTATTATCATGCACAATCGATGTAAATCCAGCCTCATAGGCTGAAGGCGCTAAATACACACCCTCATCAAGCATGAGATGAAAAAATTTCTTGAAGGCTTCAATATTGGTTTTGGTAACTGCCTCGTATGAATTGGGCACATCCTTAGCAAAATAGAAACCAAACATACCACCAACACTGTCTACTGAAAACGGAATATTTGCTTTATCTGCTGCTTGCTTCAAACCCATCATCAATTTTTCTGTTTGGCCAGTGAGGCATTCAAAGAAACCTTCTCTAGAAATAATCTCGAGTGTTTTAAGGCCGGCAGCTACCGCTACGGGATTACCAGATAATGTTCCAGCCTGATAAACATTACCCAGAGGGGCTAATTTCGACATGATCTCTTTTTTGCCGCCAAAAGCTGCTATTGGCATACCGCCGCCCATCACCTTTCCGAGACAGGTCAAATCAGGTGTAATGCCATGCAATGATTGGGCACCACCAAGGGCCACCCTAAATCCAGTCATGACTTCATCGTAAATTAATACGCTGCCATACTGACTCGTGAAATTACGAATAGCGCTTAAGAATTCCTTGGAAGGCTGAATTAAATTCATATTGCCCGCAATAGGCTCCAGAATGACCGCCGCAATTTGATTTCCCTGCTTTGCAAATACTTCTTCAATTGCCTCAACATTGTTATAAGGCAACACTAAAGTGTGTTTCACTAGATCTTGGGGTACGCCACCAGAAGATGGTGCGTTCTGGGTGGAGTCAGCAAATGTCAATAAACCCGAACCCGCCTTCACTAATAGACTATCGGCATGACCGTGGTAACAACCTTCAAACTTTATAATTAAGTCTCGACCAGTAAAGCCTCGAGCTAGACGCAAAGCACTCATCGTCGCTTCAGTTCCGCTCGAAACCATACGAACCTGCTCAACACTAGGCATCAGTTCACAGATACACTCAGCAAGCTCAATCTCGCCTTCAGTGGGAGCGCCATAACTAAAACTTGTTGTAGCCGCTTTTTGAACAGCTTCAACTACTTCAGGGTTCGCATGACCAACAATCATGGGCCCCCAGGACATAATTAAATCGATGTAACGCTTGTTATCAGCATCCCAAAAATAAGGGCCTTGAGCCTTAGTTATAAAACGGGGTGTACCGCCTACTTGACGAAATGCCCTCACTGGAGAATTCACGCCACCAGGAATCGTTTTCTGCGCGCGTTCAAATAAGACGTCGTTTTGACTCACTATGATCTCAATCTATTTAATTTCTTTGTTATTAGATAGCAAATAATCAAATCGCCATCATTTCAAAATCCTCTTTGCGCGCCCCGCACTCAGGACAAGTCCAATTCATCGGCACATCTTTCCAAAGCGTTCCTGGCGCAATACCTTCATCAGGCAAACCCGCAGCCTCATCATAGACCCAGCCACAAATGAGGCACATGTATGTTTTAAATTCCATCGAGTTATTCTCCTTAATACTGCAATAGAAAAATTGCAGACTCTCAATTTATTTAGTCTATTTTAAAACGCATTCAGGATTTTATTGATCACCCGATTCTTTTATTGCAGGGCGTTTTTGATGCATCTCAAATTTAAATAGTCGACACTCTAAGGGACCATTGAATAAGGGCGTGCGTTTTGACTCTTTAATCCGTAGTTGGCCTGGCAAAGCCATATCAGCGGTCAATACAAAGATATTCCAACCGCCAAAAGCATCTTTAAGATGTTGTCCAAATTGGCGCAAGAACTCAATAAACTTCGGATCTTGCTCTTGTTGGGCTTGAAGCTTCTTTAATGAATCCCGACTAGATCGCTTTGCACTTTGACGACCAGTCTCTAAATTGAGCTCAAATCGGTTTTCTGGCTCACCAGACTCATCCTCGATACTTCTCGTATTGCGATCCTGACCACGACCCCCTTTGATGACTAAACGCTCTCCATAAGGAGGGTTCAATAACATGATGCCCTGAGTATTACCAGGCGGTTTACTTACCATTGCATCGACCTGTCGAACTGGTGCTTGATCTGGTAATTGCGCTCTTTGCCAATTGCCTTTGAACATCGAAACCAACTTCTCGTTAATATCGCTACCGCTAATTCCTAGGGACTGAGCATCTGGATATTGTTTGCGTTTTTCCAGAATCTCATTTAAGGATGACTCTTTGAAACTTGCCCAGCGCTTTTGTTCAGTGGCTTCGTTAAATGGCTTCAGCCTCTGGAAACCAAATCCATCTGAAGAGGTCACTAGTGGACGATAAGCCAATTTGCTAGGCTTAGCACCATCACCATACATCCCAGCCCGAATGCCGCCCGGAGGAATAGCCAACGCCTTTTGCGCTGCTTCAATTAAAAAGGTTCCACTGCCACACATGGGATCGAATAGAGTCTGCCCAGGCTTCCAGCCTGTGATTATCAAAATACCTGCGGCTAAATTTTCTTTTAAGGGAGCATCTCCTTTTTCATCACGCCAACCGCGCTTGAAAAGCGCCTCACCAGAAGTATCCAAATAAATCGTGACATGGGTTGCGGTTAAATGCGCTTGCACCCGAATATCTGGAAAGGTCGTATCAATATTAGGACGATCGCCTGTGACATCTCGCAAACGATCCACAATGGCATCTTTAATCTTCAGAGTTGCAAAATTCAAACTTTTTAACGGTGAGCGGTGTGCAGTTACATCCACCCGTAATGTTTGCTTTGAACTAAACCAATCTTCCCAGGCTAGAACAGAAGCTAATTTATAAAGATCATCTTCATGTCGATAAGGCGCCTGCGCCATTTGCAACAACACTCGACTAGCAATTCTGGAATGCAGGTTCAGGGCCATTGCTGCAGAAAGCGGCCCAGCAAGCCCAATGCCGCCCGTAGGGCTGGTTGGAGTTGGGTCAATAACCCATGCTCCCAAGGCTTTAGCATCTGGACGCTGAGCAATTTCCGCTAGCTCCTGCGCTAGCGGAACTTCTAAACCGCCTGGGCAAACAACAAAAAATCGCATAGGGCTAACAGCCTTAAATGAAAAATGGGAATACTTAGTTGACTGCTTAGGGTTTGAAAATCACCAGAGCAACAATCACGAATAACAAAATTACCGGAACTTCGTTAAACCAGCGATACCAAACGCCAGATCTAGTGTTGAGACCAGCCCGAAACTTCTTAAGCAAACTAAAACAGGCATGGTGATAACCCATCACCAAAATGACAAAGAATAATTTGGCATGCATCCATACGTCACCAGCGCCAACACCAAAGCCAAGCCAAAGTGTGAGTCCAAGCAAAATGGCTGGAACCGCCAAAATCGTCATAAAGCGATAAAGTCGGTCAGCCATTCCTAAAAGACGGGCATAGGCATCGGGATTTTTCTCATCCGCTAGGTTTACGTAAATTCTGGGGAGATAAAACAATCCAGCAAACCAAGAGGTAATGAACACAATGTGAAGCGTTTTTACCCAAAGGTATGCGTTTGTCATGATGGATTCGATCTTTTAATTTGTCAGTTAAGTCCGGATTTCACCATGACCCAAGACAACATACTTCAGCGAAGTAAGTCCATCCAAGCCAACAGGTCCGCGGGCATGCAACTTGTCATTAGAGATACCAATTTCGGCGCCTAGGCCATATTCAAAACCATCAGCAAAACGTGTGCTCGCATTGACCATCACGCTCGCACTATCTACTTCACGTAAGAATCGATCTGCATTCAATTTGTTATCCGTAATAATCGCATCGGTATGCTTACTACCATAGCGCTCAATATGATTCATTGCTTCATCAATATTAGCGACTGTCTTGATTGACAAAATTGGGGCAAGGTATTCTGTTTGCCAGTCTTCTTCAGTGGCATCCACTAAATTTTTGAAACCGATTGCTTCTAAAGTAGCGCGGGTAGCGGCATCCACACGTAATTCAACACCCTTGTCTTGATAGATCTTACATAACTCTGGCAACACCTTTGCAGCAATATCTTTATTGACCAATAGTGTTTCCATTGCATTACATGGGGCATAGCGCTGCGTCTTTGCGTTGTCGCAAACTTTAACCGCCATCGCCAGATCAGCATCTGCGTCAATGTAAGTATGGCAAATACCATCTAAGTGCTTAATCATTGGCACACGGGCTTCCGCCATGAGACGCGCAATTAAACTTTTGCCACCACGAGGAACAATCACATCAATGTATTGCGTCATGGTGATCATTTCACCGACAGCACTGCGATCGGTGGTGGTCACTACCTGCACCGCATCTTTTGGAAGAGTTGCCGCTACAAGCCCCTCTTGAATAATTTGTGCCAGCAATGTGTTTGAATCAATCGCTTCGGAGCCACCGCGCAATATCACTGCGTTACCTGATTTGAGACATAATGCTGCAGCATCTATCGTGACATTTGGACGTGATTCATAAATAATCCCGATTACACCCAAAGGCACTCTCATCTGACCAAGTTCGATTCCAGAAGTCTGTTTTTTCAGAGCCGAGACTTTTCCAATCGGATCTTCCAAAGAAACAATCTGCTCAAGACCCAAAGCCATCGTTTCAATAGTCTTTGGCGTCATAGTAAGGCGATCTACAAATGCAGCATCCTGTCCATTTGCTTTGGCGCGCTCAACATCCGCTGCATTTACTTTTTGAATCTCATCTGCTTTTTGGCGAACTAACTTAGCGATGTGCAATAAAGCTTGATTCTTTTGCTCACTAGATGCGCGAGCCATAGCGCGCGAAGCACTGCGTGCTCGCTGACCAATGTCCTGCATCATTTTCTGAATTTCTGTGCTCATCTTTGCTATTTTCTACTAATTTCTATCGCAGTAGATTTCCTACCAAACGCAGCCCATCCCATGGGTCTGCAGGCAACTCAGTTGCGGATAAGCCTTTGACTTGACGATCGAGGCCGGCTGCCACTTGCATAGCTCTACGTAACTTCAAAGGCTGAATTCTTCTCAAAGCATTCGGATACAGGCGCTCCTTGTTACCCCAAATGCGATTGGCACGCATGAGTTGCTGCACCGACTCTCCAGCATCGCTAGCAGCCTTTAACTTTGATAGCAGCCTTAACTCTTCGGTCACGCTCCACAGAATTAATACCAAAGGTTCGCCCTCACCTTTTAAACCATCTAACATGCGATTTAATCTAGGCAGGTCGCCTGCCAACATCGCCTCAGTTAACTCAAATACGTTATATCGTGCCACCTTAAGAATGGAAGAACGAATCTGTTCCTCTGTGAGTGCTCCGACTGGGTAAAGCAATCCCAACTTTAATATCTCTTGATGAGCTGCGATTAAGTTACCCTCAACCTGATCCGCAATAAATTCCAAGGCTCGTTGACCCTCTGGGCCACTATCTATTTCTTGATTTTGTTTTTTCAGACGCGCACCAATCCAACTTGGTAGGTTGGCACGATCAATTGAATCAATCTGAACTGCCATACCCACTTCATCTAAAGCACTGAACCAAGCTGAGGTTTTGGTTTTGCCATCTAACCTAGGTAGCACGATACAAACCACCGTATCAGGCCCCTCTGAAGTATTGGGCTGTGATGCTATTTGCGCAGCAAACTGCTTTAATGCATCAGCTCCATCGCGCCCAGGCTTACCAGTCGGGATGCGAAGCTCGACCCATCTTTTATCACCAAACAAAGACATTGTTTGGCCAGCACTAAGTAGGGCACTCCAATCAAAGCCGCGCTCTTGCAATAAAACTTCACGCTCGGTAAAGCCCAGTTTCTTGGCGGCGATGCGCAATTGATCCATAGCCTCCATCATTAGTAGCGGTTCATCACCACTAAAAACGTAGAGCGGTAGCATGGCACCTCCAGAACTCAAAGATTTGAGATGGGCTTGCAGAGTGTCAATTTTGACCATGCGAGTCTAGGCTCTCTGGAATTTTGTTTTTTAAAAAGATTTGGTTCTTGGTGCTCTTGCAGCGGCAGATACACGACGCAGAATTTGCACGGCTAGATCTTTGCGCATCAAGGACAAAAATTGTTGTTGCTGAGCATCTGTCGCTAACACAGTGGTATTTGAGAAGTCCATATCGCGAGTCATATAAATCTCGCTATCTGGGATGATTTCTGCACCAGAGTTATCAAACGCTCGAAAGCCAACACGGATATTTAAGCGGTATGCAGAAACCTGACCTGCCGAGTTATAGGCCAAGATTTCACGGCCATTAATATCGTTCGTGATCTCAAGAATAAGGTCTGCGTCCTTTGGGCTAATGGCAACCTTGGCATCTGTGCCTTGCAAAATCGATGTCTGAATATCAGCGCGTAAGGGTGGCGAAGGATTTCCGGTGATCGCAATTGCCTTAAATGGCAAATC
Source organism: Polynucleobacter sp. MWH-UH23A (assembly GCF_040409805.1). NCBI lineage: Bacteria > Pseudomonadati > Pseudomonadota > Betaproteobacteria > Burkholderiales > Burkholderiaceae > Polynucleobacter > Polynucleobacter sp. MWH-UH23A. The sequence goes on along the minus strand of NZ_CP099572.1, from coordinate 235,812 downwards.
CACCATGCCACGCAGACGATAACCGCAGGCTACCAAGCCACTCACTGGGGCGCTAGCAATCAGACCAAGCAATACACGACGAAGTGGGCTGGTGACCATGGGTATGCTTCCTATAGACCTATGCAACGATATTGACTAAACGGCCCGGAACCACAATCACCTTCTTTGGCGTTCCACCATTAAGCACTTTTTGTGCAGGCTCACTATCTAAGGCGATAGATTCAATTTGCTCTTTGCTAGCCTCAGCTGGAACCTTAATATCGCCACGCAACTTGCCATTGATTTGCAACATCAAAGTAATTTCTGTTTGTATAAGTGCAGCCTCATCTACGGCAGGCCATGGCGCATCCAACAAAGGACCGAAGGTCTTTGCATAGCCCATCTCCTTCCAAAGAACATGAGTTAAGTGAGGCACCACCGGATAGAGAACGCGCAACAGAATGCTGAGACACTCACGCAATACTGATGCGCTAATAGTTGCACCCTGGTCTAACTTGATGGGCTCAAGTACATTGAGCATTTTCATTGCTGCAGATACAACAGTGTTGTATTGACGACGCTGATAGTCAAAATTCGCCTGCTTCAGCACTGAATGCACTTCTCTACGCAATTCTTTTTCTGCGTCGTTTAAGATGCCTGGTACTGCATCTTGCGCTTCACGAACAAAACTAGCTTGACTGCTTGAGTAAGTCCATACGCGGCGCAAGAAACGGGAAGCACCATCTACTCCAGCGCCTGACCACTCGAGCTGCTGCTCAGGTGGGGCTGCGAACATCACGAATAAACGAGCAGTATCAGCGCCATATTGATCAATTAGAGCCTGGGGATCGACGCCATTGTTCTTGCTCTTAGACATCTTCTCAACGCCACCGATCATGACTGGTGATGAAGGGTTGTTTTTGAGCTTGGCCCCCTGTGGACGGCCTTTTTCATCTAAATCTAATTCAACATCCAAGGGGTTGAGCCAAGTCTTTTTACCGGACGCTTCTTCGGTGTAATAGGTTTCGTTCAGAACCATTCCCTGAGTCAAGAGATTCTGAAATGGTTCATCAAAGGTAATTAAATTAAGATCGCGCATGACCTTGGTCCAAAAGCGCGCATAAAGCAGATGCAAAATCGCGTGCTCAATGCCGCCGATGTACTGATCCATTGGCATCCAATACTCATTACGCTCATCAACCATGCTCTTAGCATCTGGTCCGGTATAGCGCATGAAATACCATGAAGAATCCACAAAGGTATCCATCGTGTCGGTTTCACGTCGTGCAGGCTTGCCACACTTTGGACATTTCACATTCAGGAAATCGGCACGCTTGTTAAGTGGATTACCACTGCCATCCGGCACACAATCTTCCGGCAACACTACGGGCAAATCAGCCTCTGGAACCGGAACAGCACCGCAACCAGGGTCTTGCTCGTCACCACAATGAATAATCGGAATCGGTGTGCCCCAATAGCGCTGACGTGAGATGCCCCAGTCACGTAAACGATAGGTGGTCTTAATTTCACCAATGCCCATTTCACTCAAATCTTTGGCGACTGCATTTACTGCCTCATCATGAGAAAGACCATCATATTTACCGCTATTGAAGCAAACTACACCTTCTTTTTGGGCATACCAATCTTCCCAGCGAGTGGCATTAAACATTGGCGATTCGCCTTTTAATGCGATTACTTGCTTAATGGGTAAATCGTATTTGAGAGCAAATGCAAAATCGCGCTCATCATGCGCAGGCACACCCATCACCGCACCATCGCCATATGACATCAAAACATAATTACCAACCCAAACCGGCACTGGCTCATTCGTTAGTGGATGTGTCACATACAAGCCTGTGAACATACCTTCTTTTTCTTGAGTGGCAAGATCTGCTTCAATCACGCTGCCCGTTTTACATTTCTCAATAAACGCTGCTAAGGCAGGATTATTTTCAGCTGCCTTAGCAGCCAGCGGGTGCTCTGCCGCAACCGCGCAGAAAGTAACGCCCATGATGGTATCAGCACGTGTCGTGAACACATACAACAAACCATCTTGAATAAATTTGCCATGTGCATCTGCAATCTCATGCTTAAAAGCAAAACGTACGCCACGGCTCTTACCAATCCAGTTTTGCTGCATGGTTTTGACACGCTCAGGCCAACCCAAACCATCTAAACCAGAAAGCAATTGCTCTGCGTAAGCAGTGATATTGAAGTAGTAACCTGGAATCTCGCGCTTTTCAACTAAAGCGCCAGAGCGCCAACCACGGCCGTCGATGACTTGTTCGTTTGCTAAAACAGTTTGATCGATTGGATCCCAATTAACGACCTGAGTCTTGCGATAGGCGATACCTTTTTCTAGCATCTTTAAAAAGAGCCACTGGTTCCAGCGATAGTAATCTGGACTGCATGTAGCAACTTCTCTTGACCAATCAATTGCTAGACCCATCGCCGCCATCTGCTTTTTCATATAAGCGATGTTGTCGTAAGTCCACTGTGCAGGTGGAACCTTATTTTGGATGGCGGCATTTTCTGCGGGCATACCAAAGGCATCCCAACCCATCGGCATCAAGACGTTATAGCCTTGCATGCGTAACTGGCGAGCCATCACGTCATTGATTGTGTAATTGCGAACGTGCCCCATATGTAACTTGCCTGATGGGTAGGGCAACATTGAGCACGCGTAATACTTCGGCTTTTTCTTACCGTCTGCACCGACAGCATTTTCTGCAACTTTATAAGCTTGGGCAGCATTCCAGTCTGCTTGTGCTGCAGCTTCAATCGCCCGGTAATCGTAATCCTTACTCATTCAATACAACTCTTTTCTTCTTTTACTTTATTTATTGACTGTATTTTTGATTTACTTACGTAATCCCAAGACATCTTGCATGTCATATAGACCTGAAGTCTGGCTTTGCAAGAAGCGCGCGGCTCGTAATGAACCTTGAGCATATGACTGACGACTGGAGGATTTGTGGCTAATTTCAATGCGCTCGCCATCACCTGCAAAAAGCACTGTGTGATCTCCCACAATATCTCCGCCGCGAATCGTGGCAAAGCCAATCGAACCCTCTTTACGTTCGCCTGTATGGCCTTCGCGTGCGTAAACAGCAACATCTTCTAGTTTTTCACCTAGCGCGTCAGCAATCACCTCACCCATTTTTAGCGCTGTGCCTGATGGTGCATCCACTTTATGGCGGTGATGGGCTTCGATAACCTCAATGTCATATCCTTGGTTCAACATCTTGGCGGCGATTTCTAGAAGCTTGAACGTCGCATTCACGCCAACGCTCATATTGGGAGCAAATACGATTGCCAATTTACTAGATGCTTTTTTCAAGTTAGCAATTTGATCTGCACTAAGACCTGTCGTACCAATAATCATTTTGGTACCCGTTTTTTCGGCTACAGCCAAATGTGCCATCGTGCCTTCAGGTCTTGTGAAGTCAATCAAAAACTCTGCGTTAGCTAGAACAGCAGCTACATCAGATGAAATCACAACACCAGTTTTTTTACCTAGGAAAGATCCAGCATCTTCACCCAATTGAGGGCAGGAAGAGTGCTCAAGCGCACCAACGAGTTGCGCGTCTGGCGTATTGAGTACGGCCTCAATCAACATCCTACCCATACGACCAGTAGCTCCAGCTATTGCAATTTTCATCATGTGTTTCTTCGCTTCTAATTAAAGGTATTTCAAATAGCTACTGAATGCCTGTTTTGAAATGCCTATGGTTTCCCATGTTGTTAGTACAAAAATGAATTCTTTTACTGCTTCGCTTCGGTTGCAGGCGGAGTATTTAAAGAACCTGGGCCAAGCGTTTCAGGTTGAGCATTGGATTTGCTTGAAGAACCAAAGAAGTCCCAAAAGGAACTTTTACTTTCTGCAGGCACCGCAGGAATAGAAGCTCCAGCTGGCAAGTTATCCGTCTTGCTGGTAACCATCACTTCCGGTTGCTGCAAAGGTGGAGTTACTGGAGGCTTATTGGAGCCCGTCATGACATCCCAGAATGAACGTTTTGATTTAGCGTAGTTATCAATCTCTGCAACCAATTCAACCTCTGTTGGCAATGCATCGCCTTCAAACTTCACTAATTTGTCGCCATCGAAATACACTGTGACGTGACGCTCAGCACCTACACGCTGACCAGAGCGCTTAAATTCGAATACGTAATCCCAACGGTTTGCATGGAAGTAGCTTGCTAATAAAGGCGTACCCAGTATTTGACGCACTTGCTCGCGAGTCATGCCAAGCTTCAATTTGGCATATTGCTCGCTAGAAATAAAGTTGCCCTGCACCACATCTGGAACATACGGACGAAATACTTTATTCATCCAAGCACGTTGGGTTTCGTCTACAGCAGATGTGCAACCACCAATTCCAAGGGCCATAATTGCGGCAATCGCCACAGCACCGTCCCTGGAGGGAGTAAAAAACCCTCTTGGGAGCGCACTCAAAAAGCGATTAAAAAGTTCAAGGCAATTTTGCATAGCTGGTCGTATCATTAAGACATTGATTTTAGCCTCCAAAGCCATGAATACGAACCAAAACCCTACTCCTGAAAATCTACGCGATATTGGCCTCAAGGCCACAGGGCCGCGCATGAAAATCTTGGACTTTTTCCACCAGAACAGCGGCACTCACTTCAGCGCTGAGGACGTATTTATGGCCCTGGCTAAAGAAGACCAAGAAATTGGTCTGGCTACGGTATATCGGGTCCTCACCCAGTTTGAGCAAGCCGGCTTATTGCTGCGAAGCCATTTTGAGTCCAGCAAAGGCGATAGTAGGGCGATTTATGAGCTTAATGAAGGCCAGCACCACGACCACTTAATCTGCCTAGATTGCGGGCATGTAGAGGAGTTTGTGGATGAAGCCATTGAAAAAAGGCAGCGAGATATTGCCAAAAACCTTGGATTTAAGCTTCAAGAACATGCCCTAGCGATGTACGGCCATTGCCAAAAGAAAAACTGCCGTAATAAGCAAAAATAAGTATTTTTAAAGACTTTTGGCTCATTTTTAACTTCTCAGACAACAAAAAAGACCTCAATTTGAGGTCTTTTTTGTTTTTTAACGACTTTTAGATGCAGTAAACGTTAATTAGATGCTTTTAATTACTTAACTGCCATTAATGCTTCTGCTGCATTGAGCATTTGCACTGAGTAACCCCATTCGTTGTCATACCAAGCCAATACCTTAACTAGCTTGCCATCCGCAGAAACGCGAGTTTGGGAAGCATCATAAATACTTGGACGAGGGTCATGGTTAAAGTCGATCGAAACCAAAGGCAAGGTATTAAAGCCCAAGATACCCTTGAGCTCACCCTCACTAGCAGCTTTCAAAATAGCGTTTACTTCATCAACACTGGTTGCGCGACTTGCAGCAAATGTGAGATCGACTACAGAAACGTTAATCACTGGAACGCGCATTGCAAAACCATCAAAACGCCCTGCCAATGCTGGCAATACTAAACCTACGGCTTTTGCTGCACCAGTTTTAGTTGGAATCATGCTGCTTACAGCAGAACGTGCACGGCGCATATCCTTGTGATACACATCCGTTAATACTTGATCATTTGTAAAGGCATGAATGGTTGTCATCAAACCAGATTCAATGCCAATTTTTTCTAGCAATGGCTTTACCAATGGAGCCAAACAGTTTGTAGTGCAGCTTGCGTTTGATACAACAACATCACTTGGCTTTAATACATTTTGATTGACGCCGTACACAATGGTCGCATCCACATCTTTTTCACCAGGCGCAGAAATCAAGACTTTCTTAGCGCCCTGCTGAATATGAATCATGGCTTTTTCTTTTGAAGTGAACTTGCCAGTGCACTCCAAAACTAAATCAACGCCCAACTCGCCCCATGGAGTTTCTGCAGGATTGCGAGTGCAAAACATTTTGATGCGATCACCATTTACTACCATGTGATCACCATCCACTGAAACCTCAGCCGGGAAGCGCCCGTGCGCTGAATCATATTGAGTCAAATGGGCATTGATGGCGATATCACCCATCGCATTAATAGCAACGACTTTGATATCACGACGTGGCTTGCCGTTTACTTGATCTTCATACAAGGCACGCAATACCATGCGACCGATACGTCCATAACCATTAATTGCGACACGAATTGTCATTGATTTCCCCTAGCTAATATTGAATTCATTCGTAGTTAGTATTTTCAAATCACTTCTTATTGATGCACTGCTGCACAGTCTTTGCAATTTGATCTACTGTTAAGCCAAAATATTCATACAACTGACCTGCAGGTGCAGACTCACCAAAGGTGTCCACCCCATGTACTGCTGCACAGCCATACTTCCACCAAAAATCACTGACACCCGCCTCAATAGCAATGCGAGGAATATTGGGTAGCAAGACTGATGATTTGTATGTTGCGTTTTGTTGATCAAAGACTGTGGTGGAAGGCATTGAAACAACACGAAGACCGATCTTTCCATTACTTTCTTTTTCTAAACGTTCTGCAGTCTGCAGTGCCAAAGCAATTTCAGAGCCAGTTGCAATAATCACTGCATCAATTTTTCCAGATTGTGGATCACGCAATACGTAGCCGCCACGTGCGATATCTTTGATTTGCGCTGCAGAGCGTGAAACAAACGGGCAATTTTGACGGCTAAAAATCAGGGCACTTGGGCCGTTCTTGCGTTCGATTGCTGCACCCCAAGCTACTGCACTCTCGGTGGTGTCGCAAGGGCGCCAGACCATCAAATTTGGGATCAAACGGAGACTAGCTACATGCTCTACAGACTGGTGGGTAGGTCCATCTTCACCCAATCCAATTGAGTCATGCGTGAAGACAAAGATACTACGCAGTTTCATCAAAGCAGCCATACGGATGGCATTGCGACTGTAGTCTGAGAACGTTAGGAAGGTACCGCCAAACGGAATGTATCCGCCGTGAAGCGCAATACCATTCATGATGGCACTCATACCAAACTCACGCACACCGTAATTAATATGGTTACCCCATTTATCACCACGAACTGCCTTACATGCTGACCAATTGGTTAAATTCGAGCCTGTTAAATCTGCAGAGCCGCCCATAAACTCAGGTAATGCGGGAGCTAATGCTTCAATTGCATTTTGACTTGCTTTACGTGTTGCAACGGTTTCCGCTTTTGCTTGGCATGCCTTCAAATATTTGTTGAGGGTTGGCGCAAAATCTTTGGATAAATCCCCTTGCATGCGACGCTGTAATTCTGCGGCAAGTTCAGGAAATTTAGTTTTGTATTTTTGGAAGTCTTTGTTCCACTCATGCTCAAGTGCTTGACCACGTTTTTTGAAATCCCAAGCAGCATAAATATCTTTAGGCACTTCAAATGGGGCATACGGCCAATTCAAGGCAACACGTGTTGCTGCAATTTCAGTGGCACCTAGTGGTGAGCCATGGACCTTATCGGTGCCAGCCATATTTGGTGAGCCTTGGCCGATCGCGGTCTTACAGCAAATAAGAGTCGGTTTATCGCTCTTCTTCGCTTTTGCAATCGCCTTGGAAACGGCTTCCGCATTATGACCATCAATATCACGAATCACGTTCCAGCCATAGGCTTCAAAGCGTTTAGGCGTGTCTTCATTAAACCAAGAGACTACTTTTCCATCGATGGAAATACCGTTGTCATCCCAAAGCGCAATCAACTTGTTTAACTTCAGAGTACCCGCCAATGAGCAAACCTCATGACTAATACCCTCCATCAAACAACCATCACCTAAGAAGACATAGGTGTAGTGATCAATGATGTTGTGACCGGGGCGATTAAATTCTTCAGCAAGTAATTTCTCTGCCAAGGCCATACCAACTGCATTAGAAATGCCCTGACCTAATGGACCTGTAGTTGTTTCAACTCCGGGAGTAATTCCATACTCTGGATGACCTGGTGTTTTGCTATGCAATTGACGGAAATTTTTTAATTCTTCAATTGGTAAGTCATAACCAGAGAGATGTAATAAGGAGTACAACAACATCGAGCCGTGACCGTTAGACAACACAAAGCGATCACGATCGATCCAATGAGGATCTGTAGGGTTGTGCTTTAAATGCTCATTCCATAGACCAACAGCAATATCTGCCATACCCATTGGCATACCAGGGTGACCTGAATTTGCCTGCTGAACTGCATCCATGGATAGGGCGCGAATGGCATTGGCCATGCGAATTTGAAGATTTGACATCGTAAAAATGGTCTCTGGGAAAATAAATTGGCTATATTTCAGTAATGCCTCAATTTTATCTTCCCGGACCATGGGATTCCGAAAAGCCAACCTCCCTCACCCCAGAGGTAGCCCATCATTTACGTGTCAGACGAATTGAACTTGGAGAAACCTTCCCGATTTTTGATGGAAAAGGCCAAGTTGCCAAAGCCAAACTCCTATCCCTGAGCGGGAAAAGTGGCACAGCCCAATTAAGCGAAATCCGCACTGACACTCACCGTGAAACGCCTTATGCCATTACCTTGGCGCAAGGTCTTGCTGGTGGCGACAAAATGGACTGGATTGTCGAAAAAGCTATTGAAACTGGTGCGCAAGCAATTGCCCCCTTACAGTGCGAGCGATCAATCCTCAAGCTAACTCGACCAAGCGATCAAGATCGGGCCCAAAAACGACTTACTCACTGGAAAGGGATTATTCAGGCAGCATGCGAGCAATGCGATAGAACGGTTCTTGCAACACTCGAGCCTATTCAAACTTTTGATGAGTATTTGAAGGAATCCAAACCTAAGTTAAAGCTTCTTCTTAGTCCCGATGCATCTCAAAGTTTGTACTCAGTTCTAATGGAAACAGAACCTCAAGATATCGTTCTCATGATCGGCCCAGAGGGAGGTCACTCACCCGAGGAAGAATCGCGAGCTCAAGCTGCAGGCTATCAAATAGTATCCCTTGGAGAGCGAGTGCTACGCACGGAGACGGCAGGCGTAGTAGCTATTACGGCAGTGCACAGTGTGTGGAACCCAGAAATGCAAAAACGCCTCAAGTGAGGCGTTTCAAGGCTTTGACGGTAATAATCTTTTAAGCGAAAGAGTAGAACACGCGATACGGTGTGCGACGCTCAGCCCAATAATCCACGGCATCACGGAACACATCTAATAAAGTTTCGCGAGCTTCTTTGTCGAATTTTTGTGTGCAAGGCAAACCTTCAAGCACCACCACAAATCCAGGTTGTTGACCTGCTTTGTCAGTAGTCGTTGTCAATGCGTCTAACAGCGGATCGAAATTTTTAGCCTGCTGTTTGGTAAAGGTATAAGCAATCGCGATTGCCTCTAGCACTTCACCCTTGGTCATTGCATTTGCGCAATTGGCATAAATAAAATGTTGACCGAGCTCAGTAGCAGCTTCTTGCAAATCAGGTGTACGGAATGCGCGAATCGATTGCACGATGTTAGTGCGCACACTGCGCAACATAGCAGGCGGTCCGGCATCGCGAACGGCCAAAGCGGCACGCCAAGAAGCTGTCACTTTTTTCCCCGAAACTTGATTTGCTGCATAGGTTTGTAAACGAGATAAGCCGCCCTCGGCATAAATATTGGCAGCAGACGATTCAGACTCAAGTCGATCGTTGCTATCCCAACTTTCAGCGCGGCTATGTTCTTCGAAGCTGGCTGTATTGGTGTTTTCAGAGCGATTATTCATGATGGGTGCTAGGTTACCCTTAACACGCCATCAAATCAAGCCCAAATACGACAACTTATTTATAAGTATTTGATTTATATGTAATTAATTTATGTAAGTTAGTGATAACTTACATAAATTATAAGAACTTAGGAGATGCCCCTAGCGTTACTTGCAGCCTCCACAACCGCCAAAGTGGTGACATTAACGATACGACGAACGGTAGCTGCCGGAGTCAGAATGTGAATTGGTTTAGCAACACCCAAGAGCAACGGTCCAATTGCGATGCCATTACCAGCCGCAGTTTTTAACAAGTTGTAAGAAATGTTGGCTGCGTCAATATTTGGCAGTACCAGCAGGTTAGCATCGCCTTTCAATGGGGATGAGGTGACCGCGCCAGCGCGAATGGTTTCATCCAAAGCGCTATCGCCATGCATTTCACCATCAATTTCAAGAGTAGGATCTGCTTTTTGAATCAATGCCAGTACTTCGCGCATTTTGACTGCCGATGGCGCATTACTAGATCCAAAATTGGAGTGGGATAGCAACGCAACTTTAGGTACTAGTCCCAATTTGCGCATTTCGCTTGCTGCCATCAAAGTCAACTCGGTCAACTCTTCAGCGCTGGGGTCGATGTTGATATGGGTATCAACCAAAAATACTTGGCGACCAGGCAAGATTAAGCCTGACATTGCACCATAGACCTTTGCACCAGGCTCACGACCAACGACCTCATCAACATACTTCAAATGCGTTGCAGAGTTGCCGACCGTGCCACAAATCATGCCATCAGCCATGCCTTTGCTGATCATGACAGATCCAATCAAACTATTACGACGACGCATCTCTAACTTCGCAAAAGATTCGGTAACGCCTTTGCGCTCAGTTAGGCCAAGATAGGTCTGCCAGAAATCACGGTAACGAGCGTCATTCTCCGGATTAACAATCTCAAAATCATCACCAGATTTCATACGCAAGCCGAACTTCTCAATTCGATGCTCAATAACCGCTGGACGACCAATCAAAATTGGGGTTGCCAAATGCTCATCAATAATGATTTGCACCGCGCGTAATACGCGCTCATCTTCACCCTCGGCAAAGACGATGCGCTTCCGATTGGCAGGTACGCGCTTAGCAATACTAAAGAGGGGCTTCATCAAAGTACCGGAGTGGTACACAAATTGCTGTAATTGATTGCGGTACGCATCAAAGTCTTTAATAGGACGAGAAGCCACACCATCATCCATTGCCGCTTTAGCAACTGCAGGTGCGATGACTGTAATCAAACGTGGATCAAATGGTTTTGGAATTAGATACTCTGGACCAAACGATAAATTCTCAATACCGTATACCGATGCCACCACTTCGCTTTGCTCAGCTTGAGCTAACTCTGCTACAGCTTTTACTGCGGCAACTTCCATACCGCGTGTAATCGTGGTTGCGCCCACGTCTAATGCGCCACGGAAAATAAATGGGAAACACAAAACGTTATTCACCTGATTTGGATAATCAGTGCGTCCTGTTGCCATCACTGCATCAGGACGAACTGCTCTCACCTCTTCCGGAAGAATTTCTGGGGTTGGATTTGCAAGAGCGTAGATGAGTGGCTTATCTGCCATCTTTTTCACCATCTCTTGTTTTAAGACACCGCCAGCCGATAGACCCAAGAAGATATCTGCACCTGCAATCACATCATCCAAAGTGCGTAAATCGGTCTCTTGGCAGAACGGCTCCTTCTCTGGATCCATTAATTCTTTACGACCTTTATAGGCAACACCTGCAAGGTCAGTTACCCAAATATTTTTACGTGGGATACCCAAGTCAACCAATAAATCCAAGCAAGCTAAGGCCGCGGCGCCAGCACCAGAAGTAACTAACTTCACATTGCCAACATCTTTACCAACCACCTTCAAACCATTGAGGATCGCCGCAGCTACAACGATTGCAGTTCCATGTTGATCATCATGAAAGACGGGAATCTTCATGCGCGCTTGTAGCTTACGCTCAACCACAAAACAATCTGGTGCTTTAATATCTTCTAAATTGATGCCACCAAATGTTGGCTCAAGTGCGGCAATAATCTCAACGAGTTTGTCAGGATCGTTTTCATTGACTTCAATATCGAAAACATCAATGCCTGCAAATTTCTTAAAGAGGACTGCTTTACCTTCCATCACCGGCTTACTAGCTAGTGGGCCAATATTTCCCAATCCAAGCACAGCAGTACCGTTTGTAATTACGCCAACAAGATTGCCTTTGGCGGTGTACTTAAATGCGTTTGCAGGATTCTTGACGATCTCTTCACAAGGAGCGGCAACACCTGGCGTGTAAGCCAAAGCCAGATCGCGTTGATTTGTGAGTTGCTTAGTAGGTGCAATCTCAATCTTTCCAGGAACTGGAGACTCGTGATACTGAAGGGCAGCCTGTCTCAAAGCTGCAATTTGTTGTTCTTTACTGTTATCTTTACTCATCAACGAACTCACTAGTTTGTTTTACTTTTATCTTGAAATGCTAAATAGATCATCAATTCTATTCCTCTCGAGCACTCTAGTCCCAAGAGCCATAAAATAGGACATGCACTCTTCCTCCAAGCCTTTGGGTGAATTTGACCTGATTGAGCGTTTTTTCAAAACGCCATCTCTTGCGCAATCTCCTAATCCTGCGATCAACTTAGGCATCGGGGATGATTGCGCACTCATCAACCCACCATCAGGTGAAGAAATTACCATCACCAGCGATATGCTCGTTGAAGGTCGACACTTCTTAAGGGGTGCTAACGCTGAACAACTGGGCCGTAAAGCCCTAGCGGTCAACCTTTCAGACCTTGCGGCAATGGGTGCTAAACCCCTTGGCTTTACCCTCTCAATCGCTTTGCCCAATATGGACGAGCAATGGTTAGAGACTTTTTCTGAGGGTTTATTTTCCATTGCCAATCGGTTTGGTTGCCCGCTAATAGGCGGGGACACTACCGCAGGTCCACTCACCATTTCTATTACTGCTTTTGGTAGCGTGCCCCATGGAAAAGCCATTCGTAGGTCAGGGTCAAAAGTAGATGATGAAGTTTGGGTTTCAGGAACAGTGGGAGATGCAAGACTCACTCTTGCTGCACTGCGTCATGAAATCTCCTTAAGCAAAGATGAGTTGAAGGTCATTGAACATCGGATGCATCAGCCCACCCCCAGAATTGAATTAGGCCTGAGATTAAGAGATATTGCTAATGCAGCTCTGGATTTATCGGATGGCCTACTTGGAGACCTAAAACATATCTTGCGCCAATCACAAGTAGATGCAGAAATATTCATAGATCGTCTACCAAAATCGGATACTCTAAAAAAACAAAGTATTCAAATTCAAAATCAATTTGCTGCTTGCGGGGGAGATGATTACGAGCTTTGCTTCACGGCCCCCAAAAATCAACATCAAGCCGTTTCAGAAATAAGTAAGACACTCAATTTGTCGCTAACCTGTATAGGTCGAATCACTCAGAAAAAAAATCATTCATCACAAGTTCATATTTTGAATGCGGATGGAAAAATTCTTTCTGATACTGAAGCAGCGCAACTTCTCAAATCCTTTGATCACTTTGCAGCATGAACAACTTCGTGAATAACACTGCTTCACAAGAGCTAACCATAAAGCCAAATTACAAGTGGATGTTAGGAAGCGTGAATAGGGTTCTTGCTTTTGGATTTGGAAGCGGTCTTAGCCCTGTAGCCTCAGGCACAGCTGGCACCCTATGGGCTTGGGCCATCTATTTAATTGTCGACTTTATTTTTCCTTTGTCTGGTACACCTGCACTCTTATGGGCTCTGGGAGTTGGATTTATTTGGGGTTGCTGGATCTGTGGATCCGTTAGTGAGGCATTGGGAAAGCAAGATTTTGGCGGTATTGTTTGGGATGAGATGATTGCGTTCTGGGTCATTCTGGGACTTATCATGCCAAGCAATCTTTGGATTCAAATTTTGGCTTTTGCATTGTTCAGATTTTTTGATGCAGTCAAACCAGGTCCAATAGGCTGGATTGATCGACATTTTAAAAACAAAGAAGATATGGATACGCCATTAACTCCATTACAAATATGGTGGCAAGGTTTTGGCATCATGATTGATGATCTTGCAGCGGCATTGTCCACACTCTTGGTAATTGCACTAATTCAGATAATCGCAATGTCCTTGACTTAAATCTCATCATGAATACCGTAGACATCGTTAGCACTCTCGCAGAAATTCTGAAATCAAAGAATTGGAAAATGGCTGCGGCTGAGTCTTGTACTGGTGGATTGGTTTGCGCCAGTTTGACCGAAATTGCCGGCTCTAGCGATTGGTTTGAGCGCGGCTACATCACCTACAGCAACGAAGCTAAATCAGAGTGTTTGGATGTTTCTAGCCAGCTGATTGAAGCCTTTGGAGCTGTTAGCGAGGAGGTTGCCAAGGCCATGGCTGAGGGTGCTCAGGTCAAAGCTGGAGTCAATGCTGCCCTATCAATTACTGGAATTGCTGGCCCAAGTGGTGGATCTCAAACAAAGCCTGTTGGCATGGTCTGCTTTGGATGGGCGATTCGGAGCAATTCTGGCGATAACCGAATCATCACCAAAACGATGCATTTTGATGGGGATCGGCAACTCGTGCGGCAACAAGCGTGCGATTACGCACTCAGTGAATTAGCAAAACTTCTCGAGAATTAGCACCACAAAAAGCTTAGTGAAATTACTTCATCCACCCTTTGTGATAGAAGTACCACAATGGAATAATCGCAGAAACGATCATCGCAATAATTGCCATTGGGTAACCCCAAGTAGCATCTAACTCAGGCATATGTTTGTAGTTCATACCCCAAATACTGGCCAATAAAGTTGGTGGCATTAAGGCTACTGATACCACCGAGAAGATCTTGATGATCTTAGATTGGTTCAAATTAATGAAACCCACAGTCGCATCCATCAAGAAGTTAATCTTGTCGAATAGGAAAGCAGTATGGTTTTCTAATGAATCGATATCACGCAAAATCTGACGTGCTTCTTCTTGCTGCTCATCAGAGAGCAACTTGCTGCGCATTAGGAAAGATAAGGCTCTGCGGGTATCCATGACATTGCGACGAATACGTCCATTGGTATCCTCTTCCTTAGCAATTGTCTCCAGAACCTGTTCAGCATCCGCATCATTGATGTCATCTTGCAAAACCCGTTTGCCTGCTAATTCGAGATTTTCATAAACTTCTTCTAGAGCATCAGCGGAATATTCAGCGTCGGTTGAATATAGATCAAGTAGCACATCTTTTGCATTGCTCACCGATCCAGGACGCAAACGAGCACGTAAACGTACCAAGCGGAAAACCGGTAAATCTTCATCATGAATGGAGAACAAAACTTGCTTAGTCAGCACAAACGCAACTCGCACGTTGCGAGAAGTCTCTTCTTCATCCAATAAGAAATCAGTTCGAATATGTAGGTGACCATCATCTGCCTCAAAGTAACGAGCAGAGGCTTCCAAGTCTCCTAAATCATCTAGCTCTGGCAAAAGTACGCCAAAAGCCTCTTTAATCCAAATGAGCTCTTCCTCTTCTGGGTCGACCACGTCAATCCAAATAGGATTGGCATACTGCAATAATTCATTGCGATCTTCTACTTGCTCTTGAGAGAGGCGGCCATTTTGCAGGACGAACAAGTTGATCATGGTGAACTCCTAAGGAATGTGCGCTAGTTTATCCTATAGAACATGACCGTTTCATTAAAATAAGCCAAATCGAATGAACTCTCGCTCAAACACCTTTACCCAGCAACTCCAGTCCGCATGGGCTTCCCAAGGCAGCATGCTGTGTATTGGTTTTGACCCTGATCCCAAGCGTCTGCCCCACTCCCTACAAGGGAAGCCAGAAGGCATCTTCCAATTTTGTCGTGAGATTGCGGATGCCACAGCAGACCTTGTTTGCTCCTTTAAGCCCCAATTTGCTTACTTTGCATCCCAAAGGGCTGAGGCTCAGCTCGAAAAGCTTATTCGTCACCTCAAAGATAAATATCCCCACATTCCGGTAATTTTGGATTCCAAGCGTGGTGATATTGGCAGCACAGCCGACCATTACGCACTAGAAGCATTCGAGCGCTATAGCGCCGATGCCATTACGGTTAATCCTTATATGGGTTTCGATACGATCGAGCCCTACCTCAAACAAACTGGCAAAGGTGTCATCGTGCTGTGCCGCACATCTAACCCCGGTGGATCTGATTTACAGTTTTTGAATGTTGCTCCAAGTGGTGACCCCCTCTATCTTCATGTTGCCAAACTAGCTGCCACCCAATGGAACAGCAGCGGACAAATTGGCTTGGTTGTTGGCGCAACCTTTCCTGAAGAGATCGCAAAAGTACGCGCCATCGTGGGTGACATGCCTCTTTTAATTCCAGGCATTGGTGCTCAAGGCGGAGATATTGAAGCAACCGTTAAAGCAGGTGCTATCGCAGGCAAACCCGGGACAGGCATGATCATTAATTCCTCTAGGGCGATTTTGTATGCTAGCTCTGGAAATGATTTTGCTCAGGCGGCAAGAGCGGTTGCCATTAGCACCCGTGATGCGCTAAGAGCAGCAAGCTAGATACTGCAAATATTACTGAGTGAATATTACTTAACGTTTAGTATTTTTAGGCGCAGGGATTGGGGCTAGCGCAACGCGCCCCATATTTTCTAGAATAAATTCTTGGCGAGCGGAGTAGTTAATGCTTCCCCTGTAGCAATACTGTTGTTTATCAAAACATTTGGGGGCAGGCAAAGCAGAAGCCAAAGCGGCAGCTTGGTCTAAATCCAACCTAGCGGGAGTTGTTGAGTAGTAATGCTGGGCAGCAGCGCCAATGCCAAAAATGCCTTCACCCCACTCCACGGAATTTAAATAAATCTCGAAGAGCCTTTGCTTTGGAAGTATCAATTCCAGAAGGCCAGTGATGATGAGCTCTTGGGTCTTGCGGAAATAATTTTGCTCTGAAGATAAAAATAGGTTTTTTGCTAACTGTTGTGTAATTGTTGAGCCACCCCTTAAGGCGAGCTTGGTCTTTCCACCAGACTGCGATCGGGCCTGACTTTGCTGTTGATTTCTCTCCCAAGCCTTTTGCATATCTTCAACACGCACTCCTTTGTGCTGAAAGAAGATGTCATCCTCACTCACCAAGACTGCTCGCTTGAGATTATTGGAAATCTTGTCATAAGGTATCCATTGAGATTGAATGTCACATGTGAAATGCCATGAACATAAACGCCAACGTTCGGCTCTCTGAAATGCTGTACTACTGGGATCTAAACTAGTCCATAAACCAATTTGAATTACGAAATAAAGCTGCATGGCAACAAAGCCTGCCAGCAGACATTTCAACGGATAGAAAATCCAGCGCATTGAAAAAATAAGTGTTTGCTTGTTTGTGGACTGTTATTAGCCGCTTGCTTCTGAGCTACGTAATTTAGCTAAAACTGCACGCGAATTGATCTTTGTAGCAAGCTCTGCACCACGCCACAGCAAGAATGCATCTGCCGCCTGTTCTACCAACATCCCCAAACCATCACTGATGCGAGCACCACCTTGTAAAGCTTGTTTCATAAAGGCTGTGGTCTTGCCATACACCATGTCATAAGCAAATGATCCCGGTTTAAAAACCTGCATTACTGCCGCTTCACTCAAAGGTGACTGGTCTGTTAATCCTGCGGCTGTTGCATTAATCACCAAATCAAAAGGATGGGGTGTTTTTTGAGCACCCTCTAGATCGGCTAGGGTACGAGACTCTAGCGAAACCTCATTTCTTGCGGCTAGGTCAGCAAATAATTTCACCAGCTCATCCGCCTTAGTTGCAGAGCGATTGGCAATCACTAAGCATTTAGGTGAGCGCTCCAATAGGGGTCCGATGACGCCACGTGATGCACCACCTGCACCCAATAACAAAATACGTGCAGCATGAATATCAATTCCTTGTGCCAATAAATCTCTTACCAGGCCTGCGCCATCAGTATTGTCACCATAAATTTTCCCATCCTGAATCCACAGCGTATTTACTGCACCCGCCAAGCGAGCACGATCTGTTAATTGATCTGCAAATGCCTGCGCATCCAACTTAAAAGGAACGGTGACATTCATTCCTTTACCACCAGCAGCAAAGAATGACTTTGCTGTTTTTGCAAAACCGCCTAATTCTGGCTGTAAACGACCATAGTGCATGGTTTGCTGAGCCTGCTCAGCAAACGATTGATGAATTGTGGGTGACTTACTATGCGAAATAGGGTTTCCTGCAACTGCATACACGTCCTTGCCAGGAAAAAGGCTGGGGTCTGTATGCAGATCGAGATTGGCATTTGAAGTCATAAGGCTTACAGAATAAGCGAATTAGTTTCGTAATTCCAAATGATCGTTTCCCTCTCGAGTAAAGTCAAAAGTCGAGATCCAATCCAGCACATCGATTTGATTTCGCATTTCCGCGGGGAAGGGTCCAAATGGCGCTGAAGCCCTAACAATTGCAAGTGCCTGACGATCTAGCTCTGGATTGCCAGAGCTACGTCCAATTGAAAGCCCCTCTTTTCCCTGGGCATTATTGGTAATACGGCCTTGAGCATCCACGCTCACCACAATGATCAAGCTCCCATACAAAGGCCGTCCATTAGCTCTTGGGAAAAACGTACTGCCATAAGCCTCTATTTTCTGACGCATAGCATCAAAGTAATGGGCAAAAGTTACTGCTTTTGTATTGGCGCCCGTTAACACTTTGCGACGGGGTTGACGACCATCTTGTTGAAGTCGTTTAGCCAATTCAGCCTCTAATGAATTGAGCTGTTGAGTTACCTTTTGATCATCGCCACTTTTTCGACCACCAGAGCGAGCACGCTGCTCATCGAGCTTGGCCAACATTTGCTTTTGTTGTTTCTCGAGAACTTCAAGCCTGGCTTCGGCTCCCAATCTAGCACGATGTAAGGCTGAGGCATCTTGCGTCTCAGAGTTTCCGCCGCCTTGTAAATCAGCCTGGGCTAATTTATTTGCCTGCTTAGGGGGCGTTTTATTACTGGCATTCACAAGAACTACACTTAGGGGAGTATTCAGGCGACGATTCTGAATCTCGCCAATACCCCAACGAAACGACAAAAAGATGACATGGATAGCTATAGAAACAAGCAACGCCAAGCGAAAAGGATGCTTTCTCCAGGCTTCTTGAAAATAAGAAATCAAGCGCTCCACTTTTTCAAAGCGAGGGAATTGGATTGGCCTAATCCAGGTTCGCATCTTCTCCCGCCCCTCCAGATGGCAATACTTCTTGGCCCTCAGCAGCTTGATTATCTGACTGCGTCGACTCAATCTCCAAAACTCTAACAGCTGCACTTAATTGCAAAAGATCTATATCGGACACCATTACGTAGGCTCGAGTCATGCGTGGATGACTTGCCAGCTCTGGAACTGGCAAGTGCAATGGTATTGGCTCAACTCTCGACATGCCCTCTTTTAGATGCCGTATATGAACGGCTTTTGAACTCTCATCTTGCGTCATCCAACGCAAGCACCAATATTTCTCCAAGCGATCTTGGTACTCACCATAGGCTTGATAAGAAGATTCAAAATCCGCGGCGATTCCCATTAATACCGCATCTCGCGGGGGGAAAGGAGCAACCATTTTTGCGGTAACACCGTGTTTTACCAATGCGAGTAATTGCCATTGATTAACCAAATCAGAGTAACGACGCAAGGGGGAAGTGGACCAGGCGTAGTAGTCCAAACCCAAGCCTTCATGAGGTCCAGGGGTCGTTTGCATGCGAGTGCGCATTGGACCCCAGCCTTTTTGCGTTCTAAACAAACCGGGTAAGCCATGGTCAGCGAGCAATTGACCTGATGCGCTGTTACAAAAGATCATCCACTCGGCAACAATCGTATCCAGAATGGAACCACGCTTACGCGGGACAATCTCTACCCGCTCAACTCCATCATTATTTTTGATCTGAAAATGAAAATCTCTTGCTAAAGCATTTGAGTCTACAAAACCTAGTTGTTCTGCACGCAATCCATTGGCGACTCTTTTTTCTTGACGCCCAGCATGTAAATGTTTTGCGGCTCGCCACAAAATACCTAATTCTTTTTTGAAAGGGTATTCAGTATCGGTATCAGACAAAGTCTCATCGCTTACCAAGTCTTCGATATTTTCAAGGCGCAAATTGGCGGTAATTGGAACCATTTCCGCACGCATTTGAATGGTCTCTCGGTTTACCAAGCCTTCAGCATTAATATCTACGTAGACTGATAAAGCAGGTCTTGCAGCCCCTTCATCCAAAGAAAATTTCTGAATCACCGCATCCGGCAACATTGTGATTTTGTCACCCGGGAAGTAAACCGTAGACATCCGGCTACGAGCCACTTCATCTAAGGCATCGTCTCTCGCTAGCACCAAACCAGGGGCTGCAATATGAATTCCAATACGGTGACCACCTTCCGGTAAATCCGTTACAGAAAGCGCATCATCAATTTCCGTGGTGCCAGAATCGTCAATTGAGAATGCTCGAACTTCTGCCAAAGGAAGCTCTGCAATCGCAGCATCATAAGTATCTTGATCAACCTCCAGATTGGGATTATGAGCAGAGCCATTTGGAAAGTGAGCCTTTAAGAACATGCCTTGGTGGTATGCGAGAGGAGAATCAATCGCACCACAGCGAATCATCAACTGAGCAGGCGATTCACCAGTCTCTGCGCAGGCTGTATTTAAGGCTTTATAAGCAGGACTATTTTTATCCGGAGAAAAGAGAAGTTGCTTGGCAGAAGCCTTTAAGTCCTCAGGGAACACTCCAGCCACTAAGTCTTGTTGCCAGAGGGACTGTTGCTCTAATTCTTTTTGCTTACGCTCGAGCGCCGCTAAACCAGCCTGCAACTGCTCTAAAGGCGCCCTCTGAAAGCGTCCTCGCCCTTTGCGACGAAAGAATACTGGCGCACCTTGCAAGGCAATTGCCAACGAAACTTGTTGCGGAATGGACGCTTGATTCCCAAAGTACTCATGAGCAACATCCACCAAACCAAACTCTTCATCAGGAGCGCAATCCCAGAGCAATTGCAAATCAATTTCTGTTGATAGGGTGAGCGCCTCGTCCATCACCGCCTGAGCTTCAGGCTTTTCAAAGCGCAACCAAACCTCTTTAGCCTTGAGTTTGATTTTTTTGCCAGATAAGCTAGTAGCCTGCCAAGACTCTGCATCACCAGTCCCTGTTGCGGACTGCACTGTGGCAATTTTGATATCGCCACCCTCTTCATATAAGAGATTCATGCTTAAAGCGAAATTCCGCCGCTAGCTTCTAATGCCACGCCATTGACATAGCTAGCCTCATCACTAGCCAAGAACAAATACACATTCGCCATCTCTTCTGGGGTGCCCAAACGTCCAAGCCAGCTGCGCTTTTCGATATCCTTCAGAATATTTTCGGGCATTGCCTTCACCATTTCGGTAGCAATAAATCCAGGGCATACTGCATTTACGCGAATACCTTTAGGGCCAAGCTCACGCGCCCAGGTCTTGGTAAATCCAATCACGCCAAATTTTGTAGCCGAGTAATTAGTTTGGCCAAAGTTGCCATACAAGCCGACAACGCTTGAGGCGTTCACAATCGCACCTGAGCCTGCCTCCAGCATGTGCGGAGCAATTAATTGCGTGCAATTGAAGACTCCTTTTAAATTCACATCAATCACCGCATCAAATTGAGCTTCGGTCATCTTAATCAGGCGTGCATCTTGAGTAATACCTGCGTTATTAATCAAAATATCAATGCGACCATGTTGTTGCATCACTTGATCTACAACCCCCTGAATGCTGGCACGATCAGTCACATTCATGACATGTGCTTCGCTATTGGGAATTTGCGCAGCAGCGCTTTTGACAGCCTCTGGATTTACATCAGCAACGATCACAATTGCGCCCTCTTGCGCAAAACGCTGGGCAGTTGCAAAACCAATACCTTTAGCAGCCCCAGTAACAATTGCTACCTTACCTTTTAATCGATCGCCCATGAATGTACTTTCAGTATCTTTAGTGGCCACAAGCTAGATTAGCTTGCAATTGCCTTTAATATTTTTTGGTGTACGCCACCAAACCCACCATTACTCATTACTAAAATGTGATCGCCTGGCTTAGCCTCTTTTGCAAGAGCAAGCACCAGAGAATCCAGATTATCAAAAGCAAGTGCTTTAG
Source organism: Polynucleobacter sp. MWH-UH23A (assembly GCF_040409805.1). Classification (NCBI taxonomy): domain Bacteria; kingdom Pseudomonadati; phylum Pseudomonadota; class Betaproteobacteria; order Burkholderiales; family Burkholderiaceae; genus Polynucleobacter; species Polynucleobacter sp. MWH-UH23A. The sequence continues at coordinate 214,033 of NZ_CP099572.1, read as the reverse complement.
TGCGCTCTTTAGTATTTAGGGGTGCCAAAACCTCAGCTAGATCCCAACCTAAAGACTCTTTACCGCTACTGGCGCCATAAGCAAATACTTTGTCGGCCTGCCGCAGGCTATCCGGTAGTTGGGCTTTCATGGTGCCCAGCTTCATGGTGTTGGAGCGGGGCTCAAGAACAGCCAAGATACGAGATTGACCTACACGACGACGCAAACCATCAACCGTTGTTGTTATGGCAGTCGGATGATGTGCAAAATCGTCATACACAGTGATGTCATTAGCAACGCCAATTGTCTCTAGCCGGCGTTTTACGTTCTTAAATTCTGCCAAAGCGCGTGCAGAATCCCCAGGCGAAATTCCAATATGATTCGCAGCTGCAATCGCCGCTAGGGCGTTTAATTGATTATGTCTGCCCATCACACCAGAGTCTGGCGCCCACGTCACAGTTGCAACATCCTTGCCTGCCTTGTGAACGATAAAACCATCGGCTGCCTGCGAAATCAGAGACCATTCATTAGCAGCATCCTGCCCAAAGCGCTCTACTGGCGCCCATGCGCCCCTTGCAATAACGCGCTCTAATGCCGGCTCTTCGCCATTGACGACCAACAATCCGTCGCTCGGAACAGTGCGCACCAAATGGTGAAATTGGGTTTCAATTGCAGCTAAATCAGCAAAAATATCAGCGTGATCGAATTCCAAATTATTTAATAAAGCAGTGCGTGGTCTGTAATGAACAAACTTACTGCGCTTATCAAAAAATGCAGTGTCATATTCATCCGCCTCGATGACAAAATATTTGCTTTCGCCCAAACGCGCAGAGACCGTGAAATTCAAAGGAACGCCACCGATTAAATAACCTGGCTTATATCCATTGAATTCCAATATCCATGTCAGCATTGCGGAAGTAGTGGTTTTGCCATGCGTTCCCGCTACGGCTAAAACATGTCTGCCATACAGAACTTGCTCACCCAACCATTGCGGGCCGGAAATATACGGAAGTCCTTGGTTCAAAATGGCCTCCATCAAAGGATTGCCACGAGAAACCACATTACCGATTACAAATAAATCCGGCATCGTCTCAAACTGCAATAATTGATCTGGTGAGAAACCCTCAATTAGTTCGATGCCTTGAGATTCTAGTTGTGTACTCATTGGGGGATACACGTTGGCGTCGCAACCCGTTACGCGATGTCCAGCTTGTCTGGCAATTGCGGCAATGCCGCCCATGAAAGTACCGCAAATGCCCAAAATATGTATATGCATTAATGAATTTTAGCGAAGGACTTGAGATGAACCGAAGACAATGGATTGTGATTGCTGGCGTCAGCCTACTGGCACTTCTGACTGGCATCTTTACCTCGCATTGGATCTCTCAATCTGGCCTAGCCAGTGAGCCATCGATTAAGGCATTTTTTGCTAATCCTTGGCAAAGTCCAGATGGAAAACCAGTTAATACGGAAAAATGGCAAGGCAAGGTCTTAGTGGTTAACTTTTGGGCATCCTGGTGCCCTCCATGCGTAGAAGAAATGCCAACTTTGGATCAAGTTTCGAAAGAATATGCTTCAAAAAATGTTCTATTTGTCGGTATCGGCATTGATTCACCATCTAACGTACGCGAATTTCTACAAAAAACCCCTGTTTCTTACCCGATCGTCATTGGCGGATTAGAGGGCAGCAATTTAGCAAAGCAAATGGGCAACCCCCAAGGGGCACTACCTTATACCGTCATCATTAGCCCAAGCGGAAAATCGACTTTTACAAAATTAGGAAAAATAAGTGAAGATGAGCTCAAAAAAGCTATTAATGGCGCATTATGAGATCATTTAACCCATTTTCTTTTGATTCTACCGATTATCAATTGCTGAATTAATAAGCAATTTTTAGGCTAATTTTCATTATTTGCTCTTAAAAGTAGTGAAAATTTCATTTTCAGTCTCCAGCTTTAGACTTTTCAGATATTTCTGAGGGTATACTTTCACCCATAGCAGCTGAAGCAAAAAAAAAAGCAATAGCAGTCTAGGCGGCTTAATAGTTAAATTAAGCTAAATTAAACAATTGATACCTAACTGTCTCTAAAAACAGGGATTTATGTCTAAAAAAGCTTCAATTCTCGTCATACAAGGCCCAAATCTCAATCTATTGGGCACTCGTGAACCAGAGGTTTACGGCAAAACTACCCTGGAAGATATTCACCAAAGACTGGGAGAGCTTGCAAAATCTCAATCCGTCGAGCTGAGCACCTATCAAAGCAATCACGAAGGCGAACTCATCGATCGTATTCAAAAGGCGAAACAAGACGGGGTTGATTTCATCATCATTAATCCTGGTGCCTTTACGCATACCAGCGTAGCTCTGCGTGATGTTTTGGCGGGTGTTGCCATTCCATTTACCGAAGTCCATTTATCCAATATTCATCAACGCGAAGAATTTCGCAAACATTCCTATTTATCAGACATTGCAACGGGAGTGATATGTGGACTTGGCGCTATTGGTTATGAACTTGCATTACAGGCTGCAATCGCCCGTTTACAAAAATAAGCTTATTTACAGAATTTCAAGAGAGGACAAGCTCACATGGATCTTAGAAAACTCAAAACCCTGATTGATCTCGTTTCTGAATCAGGTATTTCTGAACTAGAAGTAAACGAAGGTGAAGATCGTGTTCGCATCGTAAATTCTGGCCCTTCAGTTACTACAGGCCAAGTTGTCTATGCCAACCCTGCTCCAGTTCAAGCCATTACTGCAGCTCCAGTTGCGGCAGCTACTACAGCCCAAGCGCCTGCTGCAGAGACACCCGCCGCTGAAGAGGGCTTTGTTGCTCGTTCGCCAATGGTTGGCACTTTCTATCGCGCCCCAAATCCAGAATCGCCAAACTTTGTGAATGTAGGTGATACGGTCAAAGTGGGTCAAACACTTTGCATCATTGAGGCAATGAAACTGCTCAATGAAATTGAATCTGAGAAAGCTGGCGTAATCAAAGAAATTCTGGTTGAAAACGGCCAAGGTGTTGAGTTTGATCAACCCCTATTTGTCATCGCTTAAGTATTTGAGCGCCTGACTTTTTCCAAACCCTTACTTAACTCAGAGCCGACATGTTCGATAAGATTCTGATTGCCAATCGCGGAGAAATCGCTCTTCGTATCCAACGCGCATGTCGCGAGTTGGGAATCAAAACTGTTGTGGTGTACTCCACTGCCGATAAAGAAGCGAAATACGTAAAACTTGCCGATGAAGCCGTCTGTATCGGCCCAGCACCATCGCCACAAAGCTATCTCAATATGCCGGCCATTATTTCCGCAGCGGAAGTAACGGATGCTGAAGCAATCCATCCAGGGTACGGCTTCCTCTCAGAGAATGCAGACTTTGCTGAACGTGTTGAGAAATCTGGCTTTGCTTTTATTGGCCCTACAGCAGCTTCCATTCGATTAATGGGCGATAAGGTTTCCGCTAAGCGCGCCATGATTAAAGCTGGCGTTCCTTGCGTTCCAGGATCTGAAGGGGCATTACCAGACAACCCAAAAGAAATTATCGCCGCTGCGAAAAAAGTAGGTTACCCCGTCATCATTAAAGCTGCTGGTGGTGGTGGCGGTCGTGGAATGCGTGTGGTTCATACCGAAGCGCACTTGATTAATGCTGTCAACATGACTCGTGAAGAAGCGGGTCGTGCATTTGGTAATCCGGAAGTCTATATGGAAAAGTTTTTAGAAAAACCTCGCCATGTAGAAATTCAGGTTCTAGCTGACACCCATGGAAATGCCATTTGGCTGGGCGAGCGTGATTGCTCTATGCAACGTCGTCACCAAAAAGTGATTGAAGAGGCGCCTGCACCAGGCATTGACCGTCGCTTAATCGCCAAAATTGGTGAGCGCTGTGCGGATGCTTGCCGAAAGATTGGCTATCGCGGCGCTGGCACTTTTGAATTCCTGTACGAAAACGGTGAGTTCTTCTTCATTGAGATGAATACCCGTGTTCAGGTTGAGCACCCAGTAACCGAGATGATTACCGGCGTCGATATCGTGCAAGAGCAAATTCGTATCGCAGCCGGCCTAAAGCTAAGCTATCGCCAGAAAGACATTGTGTTCCGTGGACATGCCATTGAGTGCCGACTCAACGCAGAGGATCCTTTCAAGTTCACCCCAAGCCCTGGTCGAATTGGTTCGTTCCACATGCCAGGCGGCCCCGGTATTCGTGTAGATTCACATGCCTATAGCGGTTACATGGTCCCATCTAATTACGATTCGATGATTGGCAAACTCATTTCTTATGGCAATACTCGCGAGCAGGCGATCCGTCGTATGCAAATTGCCCTCTCCGAAATGGTGATTGATGGCATTACGACCAATGTTCCGCTGCATCGCGAACTCATGCTCGATCCCAACTTCATGGAAGGTGGCACCAGCATTCACTACCTAGAGCATCGCTTAGAGGAACAGGCTGCCAGTCGCGGCAAGTCTTAATGCACCTCAATTCATGCGAGTTATAAGAGCCTTACATGTCTTATCGTGAGTTGGTATTCACGGTAGCGGCGGAAACCGCTGAGCCTTTAGGAGACGCTTTACTCGAGCTGGGTGCACTATCGGTCACCGTTGAGGATGATGCTGCGGGTGGCTACGATGAGAATCCGCTCTATGGTGAGCCAGGCTTATCGCCTGAAGTGCAAGCATGGGATAGATCATCCGTTACCGCCCTCTTTAATCCAGAAATCGATGCATCTGGTTCCGCAGAATTTATTCCTCAGCTACTTGCCTCGCTAAAGGAGGCTGGTTTCAAACTATCGCCACCTCAAGAAAAAACGGTTGAAGAACAAGACTGGGTTCGCTTAACCCAAAGCCAATTTGCGCCCATTCAGATCGGAAAACGAATTTGGGTGGTTCCTTCTTGGCATGATGCACCCGATGATCCAAACGCGATTTGCTTAGCAGTTGATCCAGGACTTGCGTTTGGTACTGGCAGTCATCCTACTACCCATTTATGCCTACTTTGGCTAGAAGAACATCAAAATCTCTCAAACCAAAGTTTGTTGGATTACGGTTGTGGATCAGGCATTTTGGCAATCGCTGCCGCAAAACTTGGCTGTAATCTTGTAGTCGGCACCGACATTGACCCCCAAGCAATGGTTGCCGCGCGCAGCAATGCGGAGATTAATAAGACTGAGATCCGTTTTGTATTGCCAACCGAAGACGCCCCAGAGCTCGCCGCAGAAAAAAAATACGACATTGTGATGGCTAATATTTTGGCTAACCCTTTGCAGGTTCTTGCACCTGCATTGGTTAATAAGATGCGTCCGGGTGGGCAAATTGTGCTGTCTGGTGTTCTAGCTCGACAAGCCGATGAAGTGATTGCCACCTATAGTCAGTGGCTCAAACTCTCAGTATGGCAAGAGAGTGAAGGATGGGTATGTTTACATGGCACCTTAGGTGGCAGCCAAACAAAGTCTTCAAACAGCGACTCTAATTTTTCTCAAAAAAAAAGTATTAAGCTGTCGAAATACCTAAAACCGACTCTGCTTAGTCTTTTTTTACTTGTCTTGCTAATTTTTGGAGGGCATCTTTCCAGAAATACACTTATTCCAGCACTGGCGCCGCGTATCGATGGCTCATCAAATGTCATTGCCGTGCGCGCATTTTCGCTTTTGCAGTTGATTGATCAAAAATTATGTAGTGCACTAGGGTGCTTTAATCGCCCTGTAAGCGATTTTTCGGCATGGAAAATAACCTCTGCAACACTTTCACTCGAAAACGCGCGTGATGGCCTTAAAACCGCTGTAAATCAATCGATCTTGCAAGTTGAAATACAAAATCGTATTGCAGTTCCTGTTTTATTCCCAAATTTAGAAATTTCTCTTACTGACGCAGAAGAATCTGAAATCAAATCGATTCAATTGACTCCAAAAGAATGGTTACCACTTTCTTGGCAAGAGTCTCACCCTGATTTTTTAAAAAATGGTGCGCCTGCTGGCGAAATAATTCAGTGTGAGTTGCCAATCGTGCTACCTGCGAATGCTGCGGGCTATCGAGTGCATGTCATATACCCGCGCTGATCCTATCCTGGCAACTTTTTACACTTCATTCCCCACCCAATCAAACTCAAAATCAACACAGAAAGCAATTTATGTCTAGCCTGATCTGCGGTTCTATCGCATACGACACCATCATGAACTTTGAAGGCAAATTTGCCGATCAAATCCTTCCAGAGCAAATTCATATCCTGAATGTGGCCTTCTTGGTCCCAACTATGCGCCGAGAATTCGGTGGTTGCGCGGGCAATATTGCCTATAACCTCCATCTTTTGGGTGGCGATCCGATCATCATGGCAACCGTTGGCGGCGATGCAAACCCTTACCTGGATCATTTAAAGAAACTGAAGATCGATGCCAGCCATATTCGCCAAATCGAAAATGCCTTTACAGCGCAGGCCTTGATCACGACCGATCAAACCAATAATCAAATTACCGCATTTCACCCCGGTGCCATGAGCGAATCGCATCTCAATGAAGTTGCAGCTGTCGTTGCTGAGCGCAGCAAGAACGCCAAAGCTGCGGCAAAGTTCGGAATTGTTGCTCCAGATGGCAGGCAAGGAATGTGGGAGCACTGTCACCAACTTGCGGATGCCAATATTCCATTCATCTTTGATCCAGGCCAAGGATTGCCAATGTTTGACGGGCCAGAACTCCTCGAATTAGTTGAGATTGCTAGCTATTTGGCGGTAAACGACTATGAAGGCGAAATGCTCTCCAAAAAAACTGGTTTGGATTTAGCAAAAATTGCTGAGCGTGTAAAAGCACTGATCGTCACCAAAGGTGCTCAAGGTGCGGAGATTTATACGCAAGGCAAATGTATTTCCATTCCGCCTGTTCCCGCAGCAAAAGTGGTTGACCCCACTGGATGTGGCGACGCATTTCGTGGCGGACTGCTACATGGCCTTGAAAATGATATGGATTGGGAAACCACTGGGCGCTTGGCCAGCCTCATGGGCTCAATCAAGATTACCCATCAAGGGCCACAAAATCACCAACCGAGCAAAGACCAGATTGCTGAGCAATTCGAATTGGCTTTTGGATTTAATTTCTAACACTGCCAAAACTACCAAAATATCTGGCAATAAAAAAGGGGTCTCGTGAGAGACCCCTTCTGATAACACCCGTCTAAAGTCGAAACTTACGGACGTGTGCCAGTTGGGAAGGGCCAAGCAGCGGCAGGATTCAACGCACTAGTCGCTGGTGCAGCTTTCTTAGCCGCGGGCTTTTTTACAGCAGAGCCCGCTTTCTTCGCAGCAGGCTTACTTACTTTTTTTTTGCTACGCGCTTTTTAGCAGCTTTTTTAGCAGCTGGCTTTTTAGCAGCAGCTTTTTTAGCTACGCGCTTTTTAGCAGCTTTTTTAGCAGCTGGCTTTTTAGCAGCAGCTTTTTTAGCAGCTGGGCGCTTCTTAGCTACTTTTTTAGCAGCTGGCTTTTTAGCAGCAGCTTTTTTAGCAGCTGGGCGCTTCTTAGCTACTTTTTTAGCAGCTGGCTTTTTAGCAGCTACTTTTTTCTTAGCAGCTGGTTTCTTTGCAGCAGGTTTTTTCTTTGTTGCCATGTGTGTTACTCCTTCACGTGAGGATTAGTACAAACTACATTAAGAAGACCCGACCATTCAGGATGAACGAGCGAGCCATTCATCGGCGCGCGGCTTGAAGCTAAGTGCTGCACGCTAATGAATCCTGGAAAAAAAGCCGTGGCCCCGAAGGACAACGGCTTCTTAAATGTGCTGGAAAAAACGGGGAGAGTAGCCCAAGCACCCTTGAGCAAGGGTTTTCGGATTTGAGTCTGTTTTTGCTTACTTCTTAAACTAACCAACCGTCTAATCTCCTGTTTAGCCAGTTGTGCGCTTTAAAACTATCTTATTACTCCCAACTTAGCGCACCACCGGTTTGATACTCAATAACGCGTGTCTCAAAAAAGTTTCTTTCTTTCTTAAGATCAATCATTTCTGACATCCATGGAAATGGATTCTCTTCATTTGGGAACATCGCGTCAAGTCCTATTTGCAAACATCTGCGATTACAAATGTATCTTAGGTAACCTTTGAACATCGGAGCGTTCAATCCGAGTACTCCTCGAGGCATCGTATCTTCGGCATAACGGTACTCCAACTCAACCGCTTTTTCGAAGATCGATTTAATCTCGTCTTTGAACGCGGAAGTCCATAACTGCGGGTTCTCCAGCTTGATTTGGTTAATTAAATCGATGCCAAAATTGCAGTGCATTGACTCATCACGAAGGATGTATTGATACTGCTCCGCGGCACCTGTCATTTTGTTTTGACGACCCATCGCAAGTATTTGCGTAAAACCAACATAAAAGAACAAACCTTCCATTACGCAGGCAAAAACAATCAAAGATCGAAGTAATTTTTGATCGTTTTCTAATGTTCCAGTCTTAAATGTTGGGTCGGTGAGCACATCAATAAAAGGAATCAGGAACTCATCTTTAGCTCGAATCGACTCAATTTCATGATATGCGTTGAAGATTTCGCCTTGGTCTAGACCCAAAGATTCCACAATATATTGATAAGCGTGAGTATGAATTGCCTCCTCGAAAGCCTGGCGCAATAAGTATTGGCGGCATTCTGGAGCGGTAATTTGGCGATAGGTGCCCAAAACAATATTGTTTGCAGCCAAAGAATCTGCTGTGGTAAAGAAGCCAAGATTGCGCTTAATAATGCGACGCTCGTCTTCTGTAAGGCCGTTTGGATCTTTCCAAAGCGCGATATCGCGGTTCATATTGATCTCTTGTGGCATCCAGTGATTAGCGCAACCCGCTAAATATTTCTCCCAAGCCCACTTATATTTAAATGGAACAAGCTGATTAACGTCGGTTTTCGCATTGATAACGCGCTTGTCAGCCACATTAACGCGACGAGTTTCCATGCCAGCCGCTGGCGCACTTTGTGTTTGCGCTACTGCAGGCGCAGCAGCTTGAGGTGCCGCCATCGCCACTTGGTCTGGCTGCGGGCGTTGCGGTTCAGCCGCAACCGGTTGTGGCGCGAGACCAGCTTTCGCTAGTGCTGGAGCTACTTCCTCTTCCCAATTCAACATAACTTTCTCCTAAATTCTTTTATTTATGGCCAATAAAACAATGTTTATTGGCATGCTTCACATTCTTCAAACCCAGCATCACCTGGACGCATTGTGCAAACTGGACCATCTGCCTCAACAGGAGCCGCAGCTACACCACCACCTTCAGCACCACTAGAAACAGAGTTCAATTGACCGCTAGCCACAGTGGATTTCTCGACGTGGGTTGCCGCCATCGTGCGGAGGTAGTAAGTCGTTTTCAGACCACGCAACCAAGCCAACTTGTAAGTGTCGTCCAATTTTTTACCTGATGCACCAGCCATGTAAATATTCAATGACTGTGCCTGGTCAATCCATTTTTGACGACGGGAAGCCGCCTCAACCAACCAGCTTGGCTCCACCTCAAAGGCAGTCGCATATAAATCACGGAGATCTTGAGGAATGCGGTCGATCTTAGACAAAGTACCGTCAAAGTACTTCAAGTCAGCAATCATGACCTCATCCCATAGTCCACGGTCTTTCAAATCACGCACCAAGTACTCGTTTACTACTGTGAACTCACCAGAAAGGTTAGATTTCACAAACAAGTTTTGGAATGTTGGCTCGATACAAGCAGAAACACCAATAATGTTCGAAATTGTTGCGGTTGGAGCAATTGCCACGCAATTGGAGTTGCGCATACCGTGTTGCTTGATACGAGCACGTAAACCAGCCCAATCCATCGTTGAAGAGGTATCCACTTCAACATAGCCACCACGCTCCGCGGCCAACATTGCTACGGTATCTTGCGGGAGGATGCCACGATCCCACAACGATCCCTTGTATGTGCTGTACACCCCACGCTCTTCAGCCAATTCGCTAGAAGCTTGATATGCGTAATAGCAAATTGCCTCCATGGAGGTGTCTGCAAACTTCACTGCCTCGTCACTGGCGTATGGAATGCGCTGCATATGCAAGCAATCTTGGAAGCCCATGATGCCCATACCAACTGGACGGTGCTTCAAATTGGAATTACGTGCTTTAGCTACTGCGTAGTAGTTGATATCGATCACGTTATCGAGCATACGCATTGCAGTACGTACGGTTTTTTGGAGTTTCTCGTGATCGAGAACCAATTTACCGTTCGCATCGGTAGTCATGTGAGCAGTTAAGTTCACAGAGCCCAAGTTACAAACTGCAATCTCATCCTCGTTTGTATTGAGGGTGATCTCAGTACAGAGGTTAGAAGAGTGAACTACGCCAATATGCTGCTGTGGGCTACGAATATTGCAAGGATCTTTGAAGGTGATCCATGGGTGACCAGTTTCGAACAACATACCGAGCATCTTGCGCCACAATTGCTGCGCTGGAATTCTACGGAATGGCTTGAGCTCACCACGATCGGCTTTTTGCTCATAGGCAACATAAGCCTCTTCAAATGCCTTACCAAACTTGTCATGCAAATCAGGAGTATTGGATGGAGAGAACAATGTCCATTCACCGTTTTCCATTACACGCTTCATAAACAAGTCAGGAATCCAGTTAGAAGTGTTCATGTCATGCGTGCGACGACGATCATCGCCTGTGTTCTTACGCAATTCCAAGAACTCTTCAATATCTAAGTGCCATGTCTCTAGGTAAGCACAAACCGCGCCCTTGCGCTTGCCACCTTGGTTTACAGCAACTGCTGTGTCATTCACTACCTTGAGGAATGGCACAACACCTTGTGACTTACCGTTTGTACCTTTGATATGACTACCCAATGCACGAACATTGGTCCAGTCGTTACCCAAGCCACCAGCAAACTTAGATAGCAATGCATTCTCTTTCAATGCCTCATAGATGCCATCAAGATCATCTTCAACAGTCGTCAAGTAGCAACTTGAAAGCTGTGGACGTGTTGTTGCTGAATTAAACAAGGTTGGTGTGCTGGACATGAAATCAAATGTAGATAGGATTTCATAGAACTCAATCGCACGACGCTCGCGATCCAACTCATTCAAAGCCAAGCCCATTGCAACGCGCATGAAAAATGCCTGAGGCATCTCAATACGGCGATCTTCAATGTGCAAGAAATAACGGTCATACAGAGTTTGCAAACCGAGGTAATTGAACTGCAAGTCACGGCTGGCATTCAAGGCAGCAGCCAATCGTGGCAAGTCAAACTCATTCATACGTGGGTCTAATAATTCAGCAGAGATACCTTCGTGGATATACCTAGCAAAGTAAGTGCTGTACTCAGCTTGCATATCACCTTGCAATACCTCCTTGCCCAAGATCTCTTTACGAATCACGTGCATCAAGATGCGCGCTGTCACTTGGCTGTAGGCTGGATCTTTCTCAATCAAGGTACGTGAAGCCAAAATAGCAGAGTCGTATACCTGCGCCATCGGAACTCCATCGTACAAATTCTTGATAGTCTCAGTGATGATTGGGCTTGCATCAATATGATTGCCCAAACCCTCACAAGCAGCTTCAATCACGGTACGCAATGCAGCCATATCGAGCCACTTTTCTACGCCGTTGTCAGTTACCTTGATGCCAGACTCCGCAGCCAGGTTTGCGGTCTGAGCTTCTTGAGCAACCTCTTGTTGCGCAGCACGCTCTTGGTTGCGCTTTTCACGATAGAGAACATAAGCACGAGCAACGTTATGCTCGCCGCTACGCATCAAAGCCAATTCAACCTGATCTTGAATATCTTCGATATGGAAAGTGCCGCCGTTAGGACGGCTACGCAATAAAGCGCGCACAACGGAATGGGTTAATTGCTCAACTTGCTCACGCACGCGAGCAGATGCGGCACCTTGACCACCATTAACCGCCAAAAATGCTTTGGTTACTGCAATTGCAATTTTCGATGGCTCGAACGCAACAACAGAACCATTGCGGCGAATAATTTTGTAGTCAGACAATTGGGTAGCCTGAGTACCACCAACTCCGCCGGCTACAAAGCTGGCAGAAGGGGTCTGATTGATTGCCCCTGCAGGGTTAATTCCTGGATTATTTGTACCAGATGGTTGGCCTGCCGTCTGTGGATTTGCGTATGTCATGTTACTCCTGCGTCTATATATAGTTATTTGGACAAAATATCGTTAAAAAACAATGGGGTATTGCTAGATTCAAACACTACATCTAGTGTCTTGAAGCGCATTAGGCACTAAGTATAGGGAAATATTGAGTCCTTGATAAGTCTTTTCTTACAAATATTTATCAGTACTTTTACTATGTGATTGACCCTTCTTAGGGGTCATATTGGTGCGAATTTTTTTGCCCGTTTTGCCTAAAGGCTAAAAAAGTAAGCGTACGCTCACATACAAAAAAGAGGCTACCGAGAAGTGAGTCCGTATGGCAGATTTTTTAAAGAAACGTTTGTCTCTTTTTGGAACTTTTTCCAATCAAAATATATTCCGGGATCCGTCTTTCTATCGGGAGCAATGTCACTGTGCCCAGCAAACTGCAAATTCGGGTAAAGAGACTCCAATAATGGGATTATTTTTTTTAAGGTTTGGTATTGCGCTTCTTCAAACGGAGAATCTCCATCGCCTTCTAGCTCAATTCCAATTGAAAAATCATTGCATTTCTCTCTTCCCATGAATGAAGAAACGCCAGCATGCCATGCTTTATTTTGAGTTGAAACAAATTGCACCAACTCACCAGATCGGGTAATCAAAAAATGGCTGGATACTTTTTGCCCTGCAATCTCTTCAAAATAGGAATGTGCTTTTGGATCTAATTGATTTTGAAAAAAATCAATGATGTACTGACTGGAGTCTTTTTTTCTAAATTCACCAGGCGGCAAGCTAATGTGATGAATGACCACTAAATCTGGAGAAATATTTTCTGGACGAACATCTTGGTTCGGCGAAAGACGCCACTTTGCGAAACCAACCCAACCTTGTTGATCAAGTACATTGAGATGCTCCTGAGAGCAATAAAAACGTTCTTCAAAAATCTTAGCCTCTGACTTTGGAAGATGTACTTTGCAATGCTGACATTGCACCATCTCCTCTGGCTGGGTAGTCTTTGGAGCCTTATATGGCTTGGGGCTATGGACCTCCCCTCCCCCAGTCTGAATAGGCTTTTTACCCTTTAACCAACGATAAACAAGGTAAGCACCCGCAAGTAATAAAAGCCACTTAAACAAGAATTACGCTCTCTGCAAAATGACTTCTAAAACAAATCGACTGCCTACATAAGCGAGAAGCAGGGCAAAGTAAGCACTCAACACCCAACGAATCGCCGCTCGTCCACGCAAACCTACGCGCCAACGCGCCAACAATAAACCTGCAAATAAAAACCAAGAGATCAAAGCAAAAATAGTTTTGTGGTCAAATACCAATGGTCTACCGAACAGCGTTTGCGAAAACAATAAACCAGAAAAAACTGTCAAGCTCAATAACGTAAAGCCAACATATAAAAGGTTGAATAAAAGGTTTTCCATTGTCATTAATGGGGGTAAGTCCTCGAGCCAATGTGCAACCCGACCATTAGGAACAATCGCTAGTTGACGATGTAATGCTCGATCCTGAATGCTCATCAACATCGCATGCATTGCAGCCAAACTAAGCAAGCCCACAGAAATCGTGGCAACAATGAAATGCCCCTTAAACCAAGGATCAGAAACTGCTCTTGGTGAAATTAATGTTCCCGGAAAAAGGCTTGGCAAAAGTGAGCAAGCAAAAGCAAAAAGAACAGCGAACCAACGCAAACTGGAAATAGGCAAAAACCAAGATTGGAACCAGTAGAAAGCCAAACCAACCCAGGCGACCAACGACAAATCTTGTGCAAACCCGAAAACAAAACCTTGAGGGGTAAATACGGAATCATGGAGCTGCATGCCATGCGCCAGCAAGGCCAACAGAATAAAGGCCTGAATCAGCGGTGACGACTCTGAGGGTTTATCTTTACTCTTTGGGCCAAAGCTCAAAAAAAGCAAAAGAAGCAGATAGAGTGCGGATGGAAGCAACTCGTATGCTGGGTGACCTAAAATATCCATCTACAAAGTCTAATCGATAAATGCTAGAAAACCTCACCGATCGCCTATCCCGTATTGTGAAAACAATGCGAGGTCAAGCCCGCCTTACCGAAGCCAATACCGCTGAGATGTTGCGGGAAATCCGTCTTGCCCTTTTAGAGGCAGACGTAGCCCTACCCGTAGTGAAGTCTTTGCTGGAGCAGATTAAATTTAAGGCGCTGGGCGAAGAAGTGGTTGGCAGCCTCAGCCCAGGCCAAGCCTTAGTTGGAGTTGTACAACGTGAACTTGCCCAAGTCATGGCAGGCGATAGCAATCAAAGTGGTGGGCTCAATCTCGCTACCCAGCCACCCGCAGTGATTTTGATGGCGGGCTTACAAGGTGCGGGTAAAACCACATCAGTTGGCAAGCTCGCTAAATGGTTGCAAGAAAAAAAGAAAAAGAAAGTGCTCACCGTTTCTTGTGACGTATATCGACCTGCTGCTATCGAACAGCTAGAGACAGTCACCAAGCAAGTTGGCGCAGAATTTTTCCCTAGCAACGTTAATCAAAAACCAGACGATATTGCCGCTGCTGCTTTAGATTGGGCACGTCGCCACTACTTTGATGTAGTGATTGTCGATACCGCCGGTCGTCTTGGCATTGATGAGACGCTCATGCAAGAGATCAAAACTTTGCACGCCAATCTCAATCCGATTGAGACCTTATTTGTAGTGGACGCAATGCTAGGTCAGGATGCCGTCAACACCGCCAAAGCATTCCACGAGGCGCTACCACTTACCGGAGTGATCCTCACTAAGCTCGATGGTGACTCTCGTGGCGGTGCTGCGTTATCCGTCCGTCAAGTCACCGGTGTACCGCTTAAATTTATTGGTGTAGCGGAGAAGATGGATGGCCTAGAGGCCTTTGATGCGGAGCGCATGGCAAACCGCATTTTAGGCATGGGCGATATTCTTGCCTTGGTTGAACAAGCCCAACAACACGTTGATGTTGCAAAAGCAGAAAAACTAGCAAGTAAGATTTCCAAAGGTGGTTTTGATCTAGAAGATTTTCGAGATCAGTTGATGCAAATGCAAAAGATGGGTGGCATGGCTAGCCTGATGAATAAACTTCCTAGCCAAGTTGCACAAGCTGCCTCAAAAGCAAACTTGAGTAATGCGGATAAACAAACCAAACGCATGCGTGGAATTATTGACAGCATGACCCCACAAGAGCGCAGAAAGCCAGAACTATTAAAAGCCAGTCGCAAGCGGCGCATCGCTGCAGGATCAGGTGTAGAGGTGCAGGAAGTCAATCGCCTATTGGCTCAGTTCGAGCAAATGCAAACCATGATGAAGCAGTTTAAGGGTGGCAAGATGGCGCGCACCATGGCGGCTATGGCTGCTAAAGGAGCCGCCAAAGGTATTGGCGGTCTCTTTAAAAAATAGTATTACGAGTATTACGCGACTGTATTTTTAGCGGCCTGAACGGCGGCAATCACTTTATCTTTAATCTGTGCCAAGGGAACGTTCTGGGACTCAGAATCGGTGCGACCTTTGAATTCCACTTGAGAATCCGCTAAACCACGATCACCAATGACTACGCGGAAAGGTACGCCAATGAGCTCCCAATCAGCAAACATCGCGCCTGGACGCTCATTGCGATCATCCAAAATTACATCGATTCCAGCAGCAAGCAATTCGTCATGAAGTTGATCGCAAGCGGCTTTAACTTGTTCCGACTTTTCGTAACCCATCGGGCAAATGACTACTTCAAATGGGGCCATGGAGATAGGCCAAATAATTCCTTTGTCATCATGGCCTTGTTCGATTGCTGCGCCCAACAAGCGGGTTACACCAATGCCATAACAACCCATGACCATTGGCTGTGCCTTGCCTTGTTGATCTAAATAGGTACAACCCATCGCTTCAGAGTAGCGGGTGCCCAGTTGGAAAACGTGTCCAACTTCAATGCCACGGCAAATATCAACCACGCCTTTGCCATCAGGTGAAGGGTCGCCAACTACCGCATTCCGAATATCCAATACCAAAGGCTCGGGTAAATCACGGCCCCAATTCACGCCTGTAAAATGGTGACCAGCGTCATTTGCACCACATACAAAATCCGACATATTGGCTACGGTACGATCGGCAACCACAGTGACATTTGCATTTACGCCGACAGGACCTAAATAGCCTGCGGGGGCATTACATGCTTGCTTGATTTCTGCTTCAGTAGCAAAACGTGACTCAGCCATACCTGGCACTTTGCTCGCCTTAACTTCGTTGAGCTCATGATCGCCGCGCACCAACAACATAAAGAGTTTTGCGGGGCCATTTTCTTGATCGGCTGCGAACAATAAAGACTTGACGGTTTTCTCGAGTGGGATATTGAGAAACTTCGCTACATCTGCACAATTTGTTTTATCAGGCGTTGGCACCTTTACCATAGTTTGACTTGCTGCAGCACGCGCGGCAATGAGTGCCAATGATTCAGCAGCCTCTAAATTCGCTGCGTAATCCGAGCTCGGGCAATACACAATTGCATCTTCGCCAGTATCCGCAATCACATGAAACTCTTGACTACCAGAGCCGCCAATTGCCCCGTTATCGGCTGTTACAGCGCGAAACTTCAAACCCATGCGCTTGAAGATGCGGGTGTAGGCATCAAACATAATCTGATACGACTTCTTTAAACCCTCGGTATCGCGATCAAATGAATACGCATCCTTCATACTGAACTCACGCCCACGCATAATCCCAAAACGAGGACGACGCTCGTCACGGAACTTCGTCTGAATCTGATAAAAATTCACGGGTAATTGTTTGTAGCTCTTTATCTCATTGCGAGCTAAATCGGTAATCACCTCTTCAGAAGTTGGCTGGATCAAAAAATCGCGATCATGGCGATCTTTGATGCGCAACAACTCGGGTCCCATCTTTTCCCAGCGACCTGTCTCTTGCCACAACTCTGCCGGCTGGATCATGGGCATGAGCAACTCGATCGCACCCGCACGATTCATTTCCTCGCGAATGATGTTTTCTACCTTACGAATCACCTTTAATCCCAAGGGTAGGTAGTTGTAAACACCAGCACTCAGTTTGCGGATTAAACCCGCACGTACCATGAGCTTATGCGAAACCACCTCAGCGTCAGAGGGGGCTTCTTTTAGCGTCGCGAGAAATGATTGTGATGCTTTCATGTATGGATATAATCAAATCATTGATTTTAAAGGATTTGGGGCACGATCATGCTTGACCGTGAAGGGTATAGACCCAATGTCGGCATTGTCCTCCTTAACAGCCGTAACGAGGTTTTCTGGGGAAAACGCGTTGGGCAGCATTCGTGGCAGTTCCCGCAGGGTGGGATAGCTCATGGCGAGAGTCCTGAGCAAGCGATGTACCGCGAATTGCATGAAGAGGTTGGCTTGCTACCGGAACATGTCCAAATCATTGGACGAACAAGGGACTGGCTCCGCTACGACGTCCCTGAGGAATACCTGCGTCGACAACATGCCACACGTGTTCACCGCGCGGCTTATCGTGGCCAAAAGCAAATCTGGTTTCTATTGCGCCTTGTTGGTTTAGATAGTGACATTCAGTTACGCGCTACCGAACATCCTGAATTCGATGCTTGGCGATGGGTACCATTTTGGATTCAATTAGATGCCGTAATAGGCTTTAAGCGTGAGGTCTATCAACTGGCCTTATCTGAACTGGCGCGCTACCTTGCCAAAGGAGTGCGTATGCAACAACTCGCCTGGGGAACACCACTGGATCTCTTTCATTCCTTTTATTCCAGAGGTGAAAACAATCAAAAAGAATCCACTAAATCAGATAAGCAAAAATAATGAGTCCACTTTTTCAAAGATTTAACCAAATCCTAGTGTGTATTTGTTTTGTTTTATCCCTTGTGGCTTGCGCTGGCGATCCAATGGAAAGTGGCCTAGATCCATTTGCACCAATGGTATTTAAGGAGGGCGTTACGAAGATGCCCGCTTCCCCGCCTAACCCATCAACTCTCATACCTTTTTACGTCTCTCAACATACGATTTTTAAATTCGCCGTTGACACCGACTCCATTTTGATTGGAGCAGATGGGGTGACACGCTATATCGTGGTCATGACTAATCCTAGTGGAGGCCAACAAGCCCAATATGAAGGTATTCGCTGTGATTCATTCCAGTGGCGCCTGTATGGAACTCTAGAAAACGGGGTCTGGAAAGAGAATCCACTCTCCAGCTGGAGATCAATACAAAGTAATGTGCCCAATCGCTATCAAGCATCCTTGGCTCAAGGCGCTTTCTGCAATTTCAATACACAAGAAAAAAATATCAAGACTGTAGTTCAGTCATTAAACCCCAATGGGTTTACTGGGGGAACAAAGCCCACTAACTCTTTTGGAATTCAATAAGCCAAAGCTTTATTTGGCACTCAAACGAGTGCCAATCTTCTCTCCGGCGATTAAACGCGTCAGCACATTTGGCTCACGCCCTGAGGCAATAACAGTTGTCGTACCAGTCTGAACTGCAATTTTTGCAGCCAGCACTTTAGTCAACATACCGCCTTTACTCAGCTCACTACCAGCACCACCAGCCATTTTTTCTAGGGCAGGATCGCCAGCAGTGGCATCACTTAATAAGGTAGCATCTGGATTCTGGCGTGGATCCGCAGTAAATAAACCGCCTTGATCAGTCAAGATCACCAAGAGATCCGCATGAACTAAATTGCTCACTAAAGCAGCCAAACTATCGTTATCGCCAAATTTAATTTCGTCGGTCACAACGGTATCGTTTTCATTGATGATAGGAACAACGCCTAACTTCAACAATGTATCTAGAGTACCTTTAGCATTGGCATTACGCTCAGCATGCGCAAGGTCTGCATTTGTTAATAGAATCTGAGCGCTACGCAAATTGAAGCGTGCAAAACAGCTTTCATATACCTGTACTAAACCCATTTGCCCGACAGCTGCAGCTGCCTGTAGCTCATGAATCTCTTGTGGACGCTTAGCCCAACCCAAACGTTGCATACCTTCAGCAATCGCACCCGAACTCACCATCAATACTTCATGACCTGCTTTTAATAACTCGGCAATCTGCCCAGCCCAATTAGCAATGGCGGCATGATCCAAGCCCTCACCATTATTTGTGACAAGACTGGAGCCCACTTTGACAACGATGCGTTTAGTTTCTTTGTTACTCATAAAAAGTTTTGGTTAACTTATTAATCTGGTGCTTGATCTTGATATCGCGGATCTGCCGCACGCTCTTCAGCATCATCACGATCTCGGCGCACAGAATCCAAATAATCCTGTAGCGCATAACAAAGCTTCTCACAGCCCATTCCCGTTAATGCAGAAATCTCAAAAACAGGGCCGTTCCACTTAAACTTTTTCACAAAGTCAGCAACCACTTTTTTACGATCCTCTTCGGGGATCATATCGACCTTGTTTAATACAAGCCAGCGTGGTTTCTCAGCAAGCGATTCATCATATTTACGTAACTCATTGACGATCGCATTAGCATCAGCCACTGGATCAACGTTCTCATCAAACGGGGCTAGATCAACTAAATGCAGAAGTACGCCTGTACGCTGTAAATGGCGTAAGAAACGATGACCTAAACCAGCGCCTTCCGCAGCCCCTTCAATCAAACCAGGAATGTCAGCAATTACAAAGCTACGCTCATTACCCACACGCACCACACCTAAATTGGGATGCAAAGTAGTAAATGGATAGTCGGCAATTTTTGGACGCGCATTCGATACAGCGGTAATCAAAGTCGATTTACCGGCATTTGGCATACCCAACAAACCTACATCTGCCAATACTTTCAACTCAAGCTTGAGTTTGCGTCGTTCGCCAGGCTTACCATTAGTCTTTTGTCGTGGCGCACGATTGGTACTGCTTTTAAAATGAATATTGCCCCAACCGCCAACACCGCCTTGCGCCAAACAAAGACGCTCGCCATGAGTGGTTAAATCCGCAATTGGTTCACCCGTTTCGTAATCGGTAATGATGGTGCCGACTGGCATACGCAATTCAATATCATCGCCTGCGCGACCATAACAATCCGCACCACGACCTGGCTCACCATTTTTTGCAGTATGCGTTTTGGCATAGCGGTAATCAATCAAGGTGTTGATATTGCGATCAGCAACCGCCCAAACACTTCCACCCCGACCGCCATCACCGCCATCAGGGCCACCAAACTCGATAAACTTTTCTCGGCGCATAGAAGCACTGCCGGCGCCACCTTGGCCAGCTATTACCTCAATACGCGCTTCGTCTATAAATTTCATGAATAAAAAAGGCCTCGCTTAGCGAGGCCTGTTCCTAAGAGTTAAATTCGGAATAAATCTGAATCAAACGTGTCTCAGTCAGGCGCCTTATGAACGAGGCAATACTGAAACTTGGGCCTTCTTCAAAGCACCCTTAACGCCAAATTCCACTGTACCGTCGATGAGAGCGAACAAAGTGTGATCCTTACCAATACCAACGTTTACACCTGGATGAACACGTGTACCACGTTGACGAACAATAATGCTGCCAGCATTGATTTGCTCGCCGCCATATACCTTAACGCCTAGGCGTTTCGATTCTGAGTCGCGGCCATTTCGTGTTGAGCCGCCACCTTTTTTCTGTGCCATATCTTTCTCCTACCCTGAATTAGGCTTTAATCGTGTTGATCAAAATTTCAGTGAAATTTTGACGATGGCCTTGGTGCTTTTGATAATGCTTGCGACGGCGCATCTTAAAGATTGTCACTTTATCGTGACGTCCTTGGGAGACGACAGTGGCCATCACAGCTGCACCATTAACCAATGGATCACCTAACTTCAGTGAAGCGCCTTCGCCAACGGCGAGAACTTGGTCAAGAGTGATTTCGCTGCCGATTTCCGCTGGTATCTGTTCTATTTTCAATTTTTCGCCAGCAGCAACTTTATACTGTTTGCCACCGGTTTTTATGACCGCGTACATGGTTAGAAACCTCAATTAATATCTTCATTTAAACCAATCCACCTTGGATTAGCTAAGCCGATTATTATATCTTGCATGACGAGCACTGTCAAAACCAATGACCTTAGCCAAATACTGGCGCCAATTTCCTTAGAATTCAAGGACTTAGATCAAGTAATTCGAGCTCGTTTAGCCTCAAAAGTAGCCCTTATTGACCAGATTTCTTCATACATCATCCAAGCGGGTGGAAAACGGGTAAGGCCCGCTTTATTGATGTTAATTGCTAAAGCACTTGCCAACGGCAAACCAACCCCACACACCCTAGAAATGGCTGCTGTGGTTGAATTTATCCATACAGCCACCCTCTTACACGACGATGTAGTCGACGAATCGACACTCAGAAGAGGTCGTGAAACCGCTAATGCCGCCTTCGGAAATGCAGCTAGCGTTTTAGTGGGTGATTTTTTGTATTCCAGAGCCTTCCAGATGATGGTGGGACCCAATGATCTTCGAGTAATGCAAATTCTGTCGGATGCAACCAATACGATTGCTGAAGGCGAGGTATTGCAATTACTCAATATGAATGATCCCGAAGTGGATGAAGCAAGTTATCTACAAGTGATTCGTTATAAAACTGCCAAGTTATTCGAAGCATCAACCGAGCTTGGCGCTATTTTGGCTCAAGCCAGTGATGTACAACGAGAACAAGCTGCGGCATTTGGAAGACACATTGGCACCGCCTTCCAACTCATGGATGACCTGTTGGACTACACCGCTAATGCAGCTCAAATGGGCAAAAATGCAGGAGATGATTTACGTGAAGGCAAACCTACCTTGCCGCTGATCTATCTTCTTGAGAATGGCACGCATGCAGAACAAATTCTGGTGCGGGCAGCGATTGAACAAAACCAAGATTTGCCTGAGGACGTCTTTGCCCAAATCTTAAGTGCGGTACAAAATTCTGGTGCACTTGATTACACACAAGCCGCCGCTAAACGTGAAGCGGACTTAGCCTTGGAATGCATTCAAGACTTTCCAAGCAATGAAGCAACTACTGCATTACGTGATCTATGCGTCTACTCACTTGCTAGACAAACTTAAGACCCAACGCTATTCATACGTAGTTCACGCGCAGTAATTCGAGCCTGCTCGGCCTCCTCACGCAATCGTGCAACCTCGTCTTTAGAGAGTCTCTCTATATTGGAATAATCTAATTTCCAACTCGGATCCAAAGACCAAACCAATGGGGATTGCACAGTAGTTCTGGGCGCTGGTGCCGATTCCAAAAGACGCAAAGCCAATTCAAAATTCAATTGCCTGGATACAGCGTCATACGGTTTAGCTGCAGCATTACCGAGGGGGAAATCACTAAACAAAAATCTGGGCACGCCACAAAACTCCACGATATCTTTTGCTGCGCCCATTACGACCGTAGAAATTCCTTCGGCCTCTAAATAGCGCGCCAATAAACTTTGACTCTGATGACAAATAGGGCAATTCGGAATTAATACCGCCGCATCTACATGATCGGCACGCAACATCTCCAAAATAATTGGAGCATCTATCTCTAAAGTATGTCGCTGACTACGATTAGTTGGGAGGCCATAAAAATGGGGTGATAGCGCTTTAATCCTACCGCCTTGTTTTGCCTGCTTAGCCGCCTCTAGCGGAAACCAGCAGTGACTATCTTCCATGTTGGCGTTCTTGCGATCAATACCAACATGTGCAATTCTTAGGTCAGCGTTCGCATCAATAGATTGCTGGTATGGTTTATAAAACTTTGCTGCTGCGTTATATGGCGCACCAGGCCCTTGATTCCCTTTTTGCGGGTCATATGGAACTGCGGTGGTAATTAATGCCAATACAGATTCGTTCAGCGGTTTTTTGAGGGGGCTAAATGGAACCTCTACGTAATGTGCCCATACATAGGGATTGTCGTAGCCTAAGCCTAAGTAATAGTTGCGCGTCCGCTCCATATAAGGAACTGGCCGATCCCATTCTGGTGCAAAAACAAGTTCAGTTACTTGAGACATAAGTCCGCCCTGTAAGATATCGCCTATTCAATATTTAACTTTTAGGAAACCATTATGGCTCAATGGCTCAGATTTCAACATCAAGGCAAAAGTGGATTAGGGCAAGTTCAAGGGGATCAGATTGCCGTCTATTCAGGTGATTTGTTTAATAGCCCTTCACCCACCGGTGAAACAATTCCGTTAGCAGAAGTCACCATTGATATCCCTTGCACCCCTTCCAAAATGGTTGCCATGGTGGATAACTTTCATGCGCTCGTGACTAAGCTTGAACACACAGTGCCAACTGAACCGCTGTATTTCTTAAAAGGGAATAATTCATTCCTGGCGGCAAATCAAGTCATTCGTACACCCAAGTCTTACTCAGGGAAAGTGGTTTATGAAGGTGAACTAGGCATTGTGATTGGCAAACGCATCCACGAAGCAGATGAATCTGAAGCGGCTAAAGCGATTTTTGGCTACACCTGCATCAATGATGTCACTGCTATTGAAATTCTGAATCGTGATCCTGGCTACGCTCAGTGGACGCGCTCTAAAAGCTTTAATACCTTTGGTGTGTTTGGCCCTTACATCACTACTGATGTAGATCCAAGCAAGCTCACCATCAAAACGATCTTGAACGATCAAGAGCGCCAAAACTATCCTGTTGCAGACATGATCTTCCCGCCCGCTAAATTAGCGAGTCTCATTTCACAAGATGTTCCACTTGAACCTGGCGACATTATTGCTTGCGGCACCTCAGTCGGCGTTGGATCCATGAAACCTGGAAGCAACGTGAGCATCATCATTGATGGCGTTGGTAGACTGGATAATCGTTTCGAATAAACGCTTATCGACAGGCCGTTAAGTAAAAGCCCTTGCTAAAAGTAAGGGCTTTTTAACTACCGCGAAAAGAAATGAGTTAAATGAATCAAATAACTCAAATTATTTTTTAATAACCCGATACTGAAGGCAAAGCCAAGCTACCTTTAGAGGCTTGAACGTTTTCATCCAAGTACTTCGTTAGAGCAAAGACTGTATTTAGGCAAGGAGTTGGGGTCTGGGTAATGCGACCCAATTCAATTACTGAACCTAGGAGTGCATCAATCTCTAGGCTACGACCTGCCTCTAGGTCTTGCAACATCGAAGTTTTATGTTTACCGACCTTCTCCGCGCCAGCAATACGACGCTCGATATCCACACGAAAAGTAACGCCCAACTTTTCAGCGATCGTTTGTGCCTCAGCCATCATGTTGCGCGCCAACTCTTTGGTTAACGGATATTGGCAGATACCTTCAAGTGTTCCATGTGTCAGCGAGCTGATTGGATTGAAAGTCATATTGCCCCAAAGCTTTAACCAAATCTCTGAGCGGATATCATCCAGAATCGGAGACTTGAAGCCTGCGGCACTCATCATCTCTGACATTTTTTGGATGCGATCGGTTGTCTTGCCATCCAACTCACCCAATGGGAAACGATTGCCTTCAACGTGACGAATCACGCCAGGAGCTTGTGTAAAGGTAGCTGGATAAACAACACAACCAATGATGTTGTTTGGATTAATTGCCTTCTTAGCAAGTCCACCAGCATCCACAGTCTCAACAGAATGATCTTGATACTCGCCACCCAACTTCTGGAAATACCACCAAGGAATTCCGTTTTGCATCGGAATCAAAATAGTTTCTGGCCCCATGATGGCTGCTAAGTCATCAATGATTGGCTCCACTTGATGCGCTTTCACTGCCAAAATAACAACGTCTGGTGTCTCGGCATCACGAATCTTTTCGACTGCCTTTACCTGTGCAACCAATGGCTCAGGTTGCTCATCCATAATTAGAGCTAGACCACGTTCTTTAATGGCAGCTAAAGTAGCGCCACGCGCAACAACCGTTACATCATTGCCCGCTCTCGCCAACATGACAGCTAGGTAGCCGCCAATAGCGCCACCTCCACCGATCACACAGATTTTCATAGGAACTCCACAAGAATAAAAAATTTTGAATTAGTTTCATTTTAATGTGAATGTTTTGCGGTGCAACAAATTTGATTGCCTATTTTTTAGGCATGCATTGCTTTAAACCGCCTTGAGATCGTCTTTTGGAACTAGACTACCCAAAATCATCCCTGCAATACTTGCTAGCAGTCCCGCTAACTGAGGCGGCATGATGGCGTTGGGAGCCAGGATTTCAGAGCTAATCCACACAGTCAAACCGCCAACCACCGCCAGCAAACCTCCCAAAGAATTTGCTCTTGACCAATACACCCCAAATGCGAGTGGCACAAATGCGGCAACCAAGGTCACCTTGTATGCACTCTCCACCATCTTAAAAATAGACAGCTCGGAGTTCACAGCAAAGAATGTCACCACCACTGCGAAACATAAAACTGTGATTCGCATAATTTTCAATAGCGCATGATCAGATAGGTGCTTGAAAAAGCCTCGAACAATATTTTCAGCAAAGGTTACCGAAGGTGCCAATAGAGTTGCGCTTGCACAACTCTTGATTGCAGAGAGCAGTGCACCGAAGAACATCACCTGCGCAATGATTGGGACGTGATTCAAAATCAATTTAGGCAGAATCATCTGCGGATCAGTATTGAGATATTGCTTCACTAGATCCGGACTAATTAATGTTGCTGAATATGCCAAGTACATCGGTACAAACGCAAAAATAAAATATAGTACGCCACCCAAAATTGCAGCGTTAACGGCAATGGTGACGTTCTTGCTTGAGGTAATGCGCTGGAACACATCCTGCTGAGGAATGGAGCCCAGCATCATGGTGCAAAGCGCAGCAACAAACCCCAAGATGGACGCCAAATTCATATCAGGCAAAAAATTGCTAAATTGACCAGCTGCGGCGGCATGCTCAATCACCACGCTAATGCCACCAGTTTGAGCTGTCATCTCTCCACCGATATACAGCATGCCAATCACAATAATGATCATCTGAATAAAGTCGGTAATTGCCACAGACCACATACCGCCAAACAAGGTATAGATCAAAACGCTGGCAGCGCCAATCATCATGCCGCCCGTTTGAGAAATGCTGCCCTCAGATACAACACTAAAGACCAAACCCAAGGCCTTGATCTGGGCGGCTACCCAACCCAAATAAGAAACGACGATGCAAAGCGTAACTAGAACTTCAACTGTGCGACCATATTTTTCACGAAAGAAGTCACCGATCGTCAACATACGTCTGTTGTACAAATGACGCGCAAAAAAGAGACCGACCAGAATTAAACATAAAGAGGATCCAAATGGATCAGAGACTACCCCACCCAGACCCTCTTTTAGGAAAGTAGCAGGAATACCTAAAACCGTCTCAGATCCAAACCAAGTAGCGAAAACCGTAGCTGTAACGATTGGCATGGGGAGGCTATGTCCTGCCGCAGCAAAGTCAGCAGTATTTTTAACGCGTAGAGCAGCCCACAAGCCAATGCCGACTGATACCACCCAATAAATGATGACGAACCAAATCAGCACGCCAGATTTCCCCTAAAAGAATTAGATGAAATTATATGGCTATGTCACTTTTGTTAGTAAGGAAATGAAAGCCCAATTCACTGCCGCTTCAATACCACTACGTCTGACATAATGGGCGGGTGCAATCGCCTACATCCAGCCTCACCGCAAGCCTTAACGACAGCCAAGCCCAGGATTTGGCTTACCAAAAGACCATTTTGCGTTCGGTATCCAGAACCTTTGCACTAACCATTCCCCTTCTCCCCCCTGCAATCGAAAAGGTCGTAGGTAACACCTACTTACTTTGTCGGATCATCGATACCATCGAGGACGCAGCTAATTTAAGCGTCAGTACGAAACAGGAACTATCTAAACTATTTTTGGATTGTGTTTTGGAACGATTGCCTGCACAGGACTTCGTAAATGCCTGTCTCTTGGCACTTCGAGATTACGGCAATCTTGATGAACTAGATCTCATTGCACATACGCCAACGGTCTTAAGAATTTTGCACACATGCTCTAAGGAAGATCAAGCGGCAGTCAGTAGATGCATATCGATCATGTCTGATGGGATGTCTTATTTCCATGATAAGCAAAACCAAGCTGGACTTCAAGATCTAAAAGAATTTGAAAAATATTGCTATGTTGTTGCCGGCGTTGTTGGGGAACTCTTAACAACGGTATTTGGCAATCACTCAACTGCATTTGCCAAAAGCTTCCAAAGCAAAGAGAGTCTAGCAATTGCTTTTGGTCAAGCGCTACAAATGACCAATATCCTAAAGGACTCTCCTGAAGACAAAGCGCGTGGAGTTTCTTGGAAGCCTGCCGATATGAGCCAATCTAATCTTCTGCAGATTGCCTATGAAAAACTACAGGACTCTTTGCGGTACATTTTGCTAGTTCCAAAACAAGATAGTGGAATAAGACGTTTCTGCTTTCTAGCTTTTGGCTTAGCCGTGATGACACTCAGCAAAATTGCTCAGCGTACCGAATTTAATAATAAGAATGAAGTGAAGTTATCCAGAAGAACGGTGATGACTTTTTACAGCTTTACTGGGCTTGCTATTCATAGCGATCTTTTGATGAAAATCTTTTTTCACTGCTCCTCTAAAAATCTTAGAAAAATGACTAAGATCTAGAGCACGCCCTCGTGCTTTAGCAACCAAGTCTTAATTTGACGATATAGGCCTGGTGAGTTTTCTTTCATGAATCCACCAATACCTTGAGCAGAAACTACTCGATGGCAGGGTGTAATTAAGGGAAAAGGGTTTGCGCCACAGGCTGTGCCAACTGCGCGTGGCCCACTCTTAATTGCTCGGGCAATCTCTCCATACGTTTTTGCCTCCCCCGCTGGAATCTTCCGAATACTTTGCCAGACTTTCTGTTGGTGAACGGTTCCTGATGGCTTCATGGGAAGATCGAATTGATAGTTCGGATCTTTAAAATACGCTTTACATTGCTTGGCCACTTCTTTAGCTAAAGCATTTTGGGGTGATGACAAAGCCTTGCTCACAGGAAGATAGTCAATTTTTGACAACATTAGACTGCCATCAACCAATTCAGTCGCGATACCCAATCGACCAAATGGGGCTTCAATCACACAATAACTTGCGCTTTTGATGGTTACAGAGTCTTTTGTCCGAGGCATAAGAAAGATTCTCACACAATTTCAGCAAACAGGATGATGACTTAACGCATTTGATCTATAGCTTGTGTAACCCCACTTTGCTATATTGAATCATCCTGCATTTACATAGGCACACAGATGGATAACTTTTTTGACGATTGGCCCCTTTATAGTCAGGCAGCCTTAGTCCTATTCTTACTCGCCCTTTCAGGCTTCTTTTCTATGGCCGAGACCAGCATGATCTCGTCGAATCGTCATCGCCTACGTGCGATGGCCAATAGTGGAAATACGGGGGCAGCTTTAGCTGAAAAATTACTTAAACGCATTGACTCACTGCTATCAGTATTGTTGATTTCGAACAATTTGATCAACACCATTCTTCCAATTTTGGTAACTGGGATTGCTTTGCATTTATTTGGCGAGAGCGGGCTTGTTTTATCTGTTGCCACTCTACTCGTCGCTTTGCTCATTATTATTTTCAGCGAAATCACACCAAAAGTAATTGGCGCAGCCTTCCCAGAAAAGATCGCATCTAATGTAGGCTGGTTAATCCTGCCCCTCACATTTCTCTTTGCTCCATTACTGTGGCTAATTAATAACTTTGTATCTGGATTAATGAGAGTCTCGGGCTTGCAATCATCCTCCGACAGCAGAACTATGAGCAAAGAGGAATTACGCAGCCTTGTTCTGGAATCTAATCGTTTTGTGTCAAATCATCATCGCAATATTTTGCTCAATTTATTTAATTTAGAGAACATCACCGTCGATGATGTTATGACGCCTAGGTCAAAAATTGAATTGCTAGACCTTTCAAGACCGATTGATGAGGTCGTTCAGCAGTTAGAAACTTGCTATCACAATAAATTACCGGTTTGCGATGGGGATTCTGAGCGTATCGTCGGTATCCTGTCAGTTAAGAAGGCTCTATCCCTACTGGGCGACTCCGATTTACAGCATGAAGATTTCCGCGCCTTGCTCAATGAGCCTTACTTTATCCCTACTGGTACACCAGTATTGCAGCAGATGCAATTTTTTCAAGACAACCAACAACGCTTGAGTTTAGTTGTCGATGAGTATGGGGAAGTTTTAGGTTTAGTGACATTCGAGGATATTGTGGAGGAGCTAATTGGGGAGTTCACCACCTCTTTTTCTGACCTTTCCACCGATCCGCGCTGGCTAGCAGATGGTACCTATCTTGCTAGTGGTGGAGCCTCGTTACGAGATCTCAATCGCCTGTTGAACTTAGATCTCCCTCTAGATGGGCCACGCACCTTGAATGGCCTTATCCTCGAAAATCTAGAAGCCATTCCAGATCATGATGTCAGCATCAAAATTGGTGAGATCGTGATGGAAATTGTTCAGTTTGATGATCAAGGTGTGAAAACGGTCAAACTTTACAGACCTAAAATTGACCAAGATTTAGCTTGATCAGCATTCATGATGAATCTTTTATTATTCGTACTTGGCAAGAGATAGCAGAAAATGCACTTCATGCCAGGGCGAGCGATATTCACATTGAGGCCCGCCCTTTAAGCAGCCTCGTCCGTATTCGTGTAGATGGATTGCTACAGACGCAATATGAGTATCCGATTGAATTTCACGAGCGGCTCATTACTCGCATCAAAATACTGGCGCGTTTAGATATCGCAGAGAAACGCGTTCCACAAGATGGACGGCTGTGTATCGGCTTCAATTTTTCAAACCCAGAAATTGATTGTCGTGTTTCTTTAATACCAACACTTTATGGCGAGAAAGCAGTTATTCGCATTTTGCAGAGTCAAATTAAGGAACTTGACCTTGAAAAAATTGGTTTATTACCCGAACAACTGGATCTCTTGCAAACTGCAATTGCCCAGCCAAATGGTCTAATTCTGGTAACTGGCCCAACTGGCAGCGGCAAAACGCGCACTCTCTATAGCTGCCTTAACAAACTGAATCAAACGCACCGCAATCTATGTAGCATTGAAGACCCCATTGAAATTCGTCTGCCTGGCGTAAATCAAGTGGCCTACCATCCACGCGCTGGCCTGGAGTTTTCGACCATTATCAAAGCACTACTGCGCCAAGATCCTGATGTCATCATGATTGGCGAGATTCGAGATGGTGCTACTGCGAACCTAGCCATCCAAGCGGCACAGACTGGGCACCTTGTTCTCAGCACCCTTCACACACGCGACGCAAGAAGTGCCCTATCCCGACTTCAAAGTCTGGGTGTAGAAAGAGAATTGCTTGAATCCTGTTTATTGTGTGTGAGCTCACAGCGCCTTGTTAGAGCACGTTGCCCTTATTGCAGAGAGCAAAAGTTTGATGGTGGGTCTGATCAATCTATTAATCCTTGCAGAGCCTGCAAGGGAATTACTTACTTAGGTCGCATTGGCGTTCATGAAGTTTTAAATGTCGAACAAGTTGTCAATCCTTCGCTGGCGTATATCAGCATGAACGAGGCGGGATCACGACATATCAATGCGGGATTAATTGATCAGGTCTCTTTGAGAGCGGAAATTTACTCATGGCACTGAGTTCGCAATGCCAATTGGAGTTCTCAGAGCAATTATTAACGCTCCTAAATGCTGGTCTACCCCTTCTCAATGCTATGCAACTTATCCAGTCTAGCGCGCCCAGAGACTGGCAGCCATGGCTTAAAGTTATTCAGGGTCAACTCAATAAAGGTAATAGCTTCTCTCAAAGCTTAGCCACTCAAGGTAATTTGTTTGCCGTTGAATTGATTAATCTCATTCGAGTCAGTGAGCGCACAGGCAATATGCAACTCGCGCTTGAAATTATCACCCAACAACTAGAAGCCCAAATTCAACTTAAGCAAAAAATTAGACAAGCCTTAACTTATCCCATCACAACATTGGGAACTTCTTTTTTATTATTAATTGTGATGATGGTATGGGTGATACCCGTATTCAAAGAAGTTTTTGAAAATTTTCAAGCCGATCTACCTTCAGCTACTAAGGCGCTTATTCAGATTTCTACCGCTATTCAAAATTACTTTATTGAAATGAGTATTTGTCTCATCTTTTTCTTTATTGCGCTTTTCTTCGGTTGGAGTAAATACATCTACCTACAAAAGAAATGTGATCAATGGACTCTTCATATTCCATTACTAGGTAAGCTTTTTCGGATTTCAGCTCTTCAATACTGGTGTCGCACATTGGGACACTTACTAGAATCGGGCCTACCTCTGCCAGATGCATTACGAGTTACAGCCCACTCATCCAATCACTGGACTACCCACGATCTTAGCGCTGAGGTATTCAAACACATCACCCGCGGCTGGTCGCTAGGGGAAGCGCTGCAAAAGGCAGACCCCAAAAATCGATTCTTTGACTTTGAAACCCTTCAACTACTTCATATTTCCAGTCAGAGTGGCTTTCTGGCAAATATGCTTAATAAACGCGCTAAAACACTGAGTGAACAACTCAGTAAACAATTAAATAATCTCGGACAAACCTTGGAACCCTTGCTAATCATTTTGATTGGAATCATTATTGGCAGTCTTGTCATAATTCTGTATCTACCAATCTTTCAGTTGGGGCAAATTGTTTGATGGATGTATTTACATTCCTAGTAATACTAAAAGTAGTGCTCATCACCGCACTTATTTTTCTGGCTTACATTGATTTACATTCTTTTCAATTGCCTAATTCCATCACCATTCCGATGATTGCAGTTGGATTAATCTTCAATACGATTGGTGGATTACTTTACGCAGGGTTTGCAAGCCCCCTAAATAGCCTTCTCGGCGCAATTATTGGCTATGCCCTATTGTGGAACCTGGATCAAGCGTACTTTCAAATAAAGAAACAGCATGGGGTTGGCCTGGGGGACGCAAAGCTTTTATCAGCCCTCGGGGCATGGCTTGGAATCGAAGCCATCCCCAGCATTCTTCTAATTGCTTCCATCAGCGGCGCCATTGGAGGAGTCCTGTGGCTGCGTTATCAAAAGCAAAATATTCATACTGCATTTCCTTTTGGACCGTTTCTTGCGTTTGCTGGCATTATTGAGTTGTTATGGCCACAACATCTTCAAGCCCTTATTCTGAACAGTCCAACTTAAAGGGACTTAAGGGGGTCATCCCCCTTATTGGTCTCACAGGCGGAATTGGCTCCGGAAAAACTGCTGTTAGCGATCAATTGGGTAAATTAGGTGCTGGAGTTATTGATACCGATGTCATTGCTCATCAAATTACTGCAGCAAACGGCTCAGCAATCAATCCTATACGCGAGCATTTTGGCCCAGACTACATTGATGCCAATGGCGCCTTAGACCGGACTAAGATGCGCGCCCTGGTTTTTAATAAGCCAGAAGCCAAGAAAGCACTGGAATCAATCACCCACCCCCTAATCCGCCAAGAAACCATTAAACAAGCCTTCCAGCAAGCCAGCGGCGGTGCACCTTATCTCGTTTTTGTCGTTCCACTCCTCCTTGAATCTGGCACTTGGATAGATCTGATTGACCGATTGGTAGTGGTTGATTGCCCTGTAGAGACCCAAATCACCAGGGTAATGCAGCGCAACAATTTACCGAGAACCGAGGTTGAGAAAATTCTCCAAACTCAAGCCTCTCGAGATGATCGCCTGGCTCATGCCGATTTTGTTATCGAAAATCAAGGCAGTCTCGATCAGCTCATTAATCAAGTAAATCAGCTAAACCAAAAAATCCTCGAAATTCAGAAGGGGTAACGCAGTTCGTCATAGAATATGGGCTTGTGATCGTCTACGAATACCCTTTCAATGAATTAGTTCGAAGCATGCTTCGACTGGAGTATTTGTTCGCCCGCTTTAATCATTTCATTCGGTCTGATGACCCTGAATTGCATCACAATGCAATCGCTATTTTGTTTGATCTTGGTGACATTGGCGCACGTGGTGACATCAAATCCCTGCTCTTAAAAGAATTTGAACGCCAGAAATATGCTCTTAATGGATTGAAGTCATCTCAAAAGGTTGACCAAGAAGCTCTCACACAAACTTTAAATGAGATTGATTCGGTCGCATCCAAAATCAACCAATCCGCAGGTAGGCCAAATTTAATCATTTCTGAGAGTGAATGGCTCAATGGCATACGCACTCGTCTAAATATTCCTGGTGGAACAAGCCCGATTGATTTACCAAGTTACCACGCTTGGAAAAATAGTCCGTCGACTGAACGACGAAAATTATTAGAAAGTTATATTGCGCCTTTGTTGCCCTGGCAAGATGCTTGTCAATTATTTTTGCGTTTACTGCGTCAATCAGGTGAGGCTAAAGATGTCGTTGCTCACAGCGGATCTTTTCAGCAAGCACCTTCTGGAAAAGTCTATCAACTCATGCGTATTGCTGTTGAGGATGACACGCTCTTCTCAGAAATTAGTGCCAATAAATATCTACTTTCGATCCGCTTCATGCAGTCTGATCGTGACAAAAAAGCACAACCCGCTAATAAAGATGTGCCTTTTAAACTGACACTCTGTCAGTTCTAGGTCAATAAGGCTTTTAGCCTTTCCAGCATTGGCCAAGCGGCTGGCAACAAGGGCTCAACACTTGGCTTCTCGGCACCCAAAATCTCCCAAGATAGAGCCTGCCCCTCACAGCCCTTCGGGGTGCCACTCCAATTTCGAATAACGCTGACATGCAAACGGACATATGCATGCGGGTAATCATGTTCAAGAACGGTTAACTCTTCACTAGATTGAATATCAATTCCTAACTCTTCATGAAGCTCTCGCTTTAATGCCTGAAAAACGGATTCCCCTTTTTCAATTTTTCCTCCTGGAACTTCCCAGTAGCCAGCATATGGTTTACCTTCTGGTCGTTGACCTAAAAGATAGCGACCAGATTCATCAATTAAGATTCCTGCGGCTACTTCAGTAATGGGTCGATCTATTGAGTTCAAGGGATTGCTTTAAGCGTGAGAGCCAGCCCAATGTTTGGCAAACTGCCAAGCTACTCGACCTGAACGTGAGCCACGCTCTAAAGCCCAAACGAGCGCTTCAGATCTAGCTGCTTCAATTTGCGAATTGCTTAAACCAAAATGCGCCAACCAATGCGCAACGATGGCTAGGTACTCATCTTGCTTTGGCGGATAAAAAGAAAGCCATAAGCCAAATCGCTCCGAAAGAGAGATCTTTTCTTCTACGACTTCCCCTGGATGAATTTCACCATCATCACTATGCACATAGCCTTCGTTGTCCTTCATATATTCGGGCAACAAATGGCGGCGATTTGAAGTGGCATAGATCAAGATATTGTCGACCTGGGCAGAAACGGAGCCATCGAGGGCGGATTTCATGGCTTTATAGCCTGATTCGCCATCCTCAAACGACAGATCGTCACAGAAAATGATGAACCGCTCAGGGCGGTCTGCCAGTAGCTCAGTAATATCGGCGAGATCTGCCAAATGCTCTTTCTCCACCTCCACTAAACGTAATCCCTGGCTCGCAAATTCATGCAGACTAGCCTTGATAAGGGAAGACTTTCCTGTACCCCTTGCGCCAGTTAGCAAAATATTATTTGCTGGCTTTTTCTGTATGAAATTTTTCGTGTTATCTCGAATCGCATCACGTTGACGATCAATGTTTTTTAGATCTTCAAAGGTAATGTCTGCAACATGTTTTACAGGCTGTAAAAATCCGATGCTGCCAAAAATACTATCTCGACGACGCCATCTAAAAGCAGTAGAGGATTTCCACTGTTCTTCGGTTAATGGCTTTGGTAAAAAAGTCTCTAGATGCTCTAAAAGACGGTCTAATTTTTCATTCATGGGATTAGTCTTACTTATGAGCGATAGTCCGCATTAATTGATACATAGTCGTGTGATAAATCACATGTCCATATCGTTTGAGACGCAGTGCCACGACCTAAGTCAATCTTGACCGTGATTTCGGGAGCCTGCATTACTCGTTGGCCATCTGCCTCTTGATAGTCCGGATTACGTCCACCATCTTTGGCCACCCAAACATCGCCAAGCCACATCTGGACGCGACTCACATCCAAGTCTTGAATGCCAGCATATCCAATGGCAGCCAATATCCGTCCCAAATTTGGATCGCTAGCAAAGAATGCTGTTTTGACTAAAGGTGAGTGAGATACTGCTTTTGCAACCAAACGACATTCTTCTGGAGTTTTGCCGCCCAACACCTCAATCGTCATAAATTTGGTTGCACCCTCACCATCGCGCACAATCATTTGCGCTAATTTTCTAGCGAGATCAATCAGGGCATCGCGTAATACTGCATAACTTGGATCGCTTGTCGACTGAATGCTTACCGAAGACTGACCCGTCGCCATGATGATGAAAGAATCATTAGTAGAGGTATCCCCATCAATTGTGATGGCGTTGAATGAAAGATCGGCTACCTCGCGCGTAAGCTCGTTGAGCAATCCTGGAGCAAATCCCGCATCCGTTGCAATAAAACCCAACATGGTTGCCATATTGGGATGAATCATTCCTGCGCCTTTACAGATACCTGTCAGCACCACTCGGCCAACTGGAGTTTGAACTGTGACAGAGCTCGCTTTTGGCTGAGTGTCGGTAGTCATAATGGCTTGGGCAGCATCAAACCAATGATTCTCACCAAGGTTTGCAACCGCTTTAGGAAGCGCGCTAATAATTTTCTGAATCGGCAATGGCTCTAAGATCACACCCGTTGAAAATGGCAAGATCTGTTCAGGATTGAGCTTCAATTCTTTAGCCAGCGCCTGACAAGTCTCTTGAGCATGTTTCATGCCCTGCTCACCGGTGCCCGCATTGGCATTACCCGTGTTAACCACTAATGCTCTTATTTCACCTTTAGCGCCATCTTGTGCCAAATGCTCACGACAAACTTGAACGGGAGCAGCACAGAATCGATTTAAGGTAAATACGCCTGCCACCTGAGAACCCGGCGCAAGCGTCATCACTAGCAAATCTTTGCGATTGGCTTTTTTAATGCCAGCTTCTGCAATACCCATGGCAAAGCCCTTAACGGGTTTCAGATCAGCTTTTTGAGGGAGAGGTAAATTAACGGTCATAGTCCAATAATTGTAGATGAGGCTTAAAAACAAAGCGCGCCGTATTTGGCGCGCTTTGCTTGCTTGGCTGCAGATTACCTAAATCAAGCCTTTACTGGCAACTCGCGAATACGTTTGCCTGTGGCCATCGCAATTGCGTTAACCAGAGCTGGAGCTACCAGCGGAACCCCAACCTCACCCAATCCGCCAGGTTTTTCTTGGCTAGGAATTAAATGCACTTCGATTGTCGGAACCTGATTTTGTCGAAGACTTGGATAGTTATTGAAGTTTGTCTGCTGAACACGACCATTTTCGATCGTAATCGCATTACCCAAAGCTGCGCCTAGTCCGTAGATCACACCACCCGTTAACTGGGCCCTTGCTTGGTCTGGGTGAACCACGAGTCCACAATCAGATACGAAGGTAATTTTCTTCACTTTGGTATCCGTCGATGCAGTGTCTAATTCAACAACGCATGCTGAATAAGTGTCATAACACTCCATTTGAGCCACACCAAATCGTTTACTACCCGCGGTATAGCCAGACTTTTTCACTGCGGTATCAAGCACTGCTTTTGCTCGTGGATGTTTATTTAATGAAGCCATGCGAAATGCGACCGGATCCTTGCCGGCAGCTTTAGCGGCTTCATCAATAAAGCTTTCAACTGCAAAAGCATTTAATGCATTACTAACTGACCGCCAATATCCCACTCGAACACCAGTACCCTCAATTACATTAGTCAACTCAAGATTAGGAATGTCATAAGTCAGATTATTAGAGCCTTCAACCATGAAGGGGTCAAAGCCATCCTTTACAAAGCCCGGGAATGCGCGTGCGGTCACCGACTGCGAAACCATCTTTGCCTTCATCAACTCGAGCTGGCCATTAGCACCGATCACTCCGTCAACCTGATGAATACTCATTGGACGATAGAAGTCATGCGTAATATCGTCTTCTTTTGTCCAGAGCATCTTTACAGGCATGCCTGCTGCCTTTGAGATCTCTGCAGCTTGACGAATAAAGTCGAGCTCTAACTTACGGCCAAATCCACCACCCAAGAAAGTGGTTTCAATAGTGACATCTTCTGGCTTGACGCCGGCTGCAGCCGCAGCAACGGCTTGACCACCCTGCTGAAACTGAATAGGCCCAATAATTCTGCACTTGCCATTTGAAACATCTGCAGAACAGTTAACCGGCTCCATGGTGGAGTGCGCTAAGTACGGCAAGAAATATTGTGCACTGATTGATTTGCCACCTGAAGTAGCTTTATTCACATCTCCAACCGTCTTAATCACAGCGCCTTTTTTCGCCAATCCAGCTTCAAGAGCTTTGCGAATAGTTGCGTTATTTAAGCTAGCGTTTGGACCTTCATCCCAATTAATCTTTAAAGCATCTCTACCCTTGCGTGCAGCGTAAAAATCTTTTGCCAATACCGCAACGCCATCAGAAATTTGCACGACCTTAAGAACTCCAGAAACCTTAAGCGCAGCCGATGCATCATAAGATTTCGGAGTACCGCCAATCACAGGGCATTGCGCCAAAGAGGCAATTGCCATGCCTGGAATCTTGACGTCAATACCGTAGACCGCCTTGCCCGCAACTTTTGCAGGTGTATCCAGGCGACGCATGGTCTCTTTTCCGATCACCATGAAATTAGCTGGGGATTTCAAGACAGGCTTTTCTGGGAGAGGCAATTTAGCGGCATCTGCAGCCAACTCACCATAGGTAGCCGTCTTACCACTGGCGTGTATCACCTTGCCGTTCAAAGCTTTACAGTCTGATACAGAAACATTCCATCGTTGCGCAGCAGCCTGAACCAGGACAGATCGAGTTGCAGCGCCAGCTATTCTCAGCTTATCAAATGCTTCACGCACTGAAGTCGAGCCGCCAGTAATTTGGCCACCCAACATTGCATTGACATAGATCGGAGCCACACCAGCAATTTCTACTTTAACCATGGAAAGTGGAAGATTTAATTCTTCCGCAACTAATGCAGGTAATGAGGTGTACACATCCTGACCCATTTCTGATCGAGCACAAATCAGGGTAATTTGATTGCTTGGTGTTATTTGAATCCAGGCATTTGCCAAAGCAGGTGTAGTACTGGCAGTTGCAGCCTCGCTAGCAACAGGTAGATGCATTCCAATCACGAATGCTCCAGTAGCTGCAGCACTTTGTTGAAGAAATTGACGACGGCTTAAATTTGTTAATGAATGATTTTTCATGTATCTACCCCCCCTTAAGCCAATTTATCAGCAGCGCGTTTCACTGCCTTCTCAATACGGGAATAGGTTCCGCAGCGACAAATATTGCCGGCCATGGCATTCTTAATTTCATCACTATTAGGCTTTTTGTTTTTGGCTAATAAATCTGCTGCCGACATCATTTGCCCCGTTTGGCAATAACCACATTGCGGCACATCGAATTCTGTCCAAGCATCTGCAAGCGCTTTGCCTACTTTTGGAGATAGGCCCTCTAAAGTAGTTACCTTTTTGCCAGAAGCTACTGAAACTGGGGTAGAACATGAGCGAATCGCTGCACCATCTAAGTGAACGGTACAAGCACCACAAAGCCCAGCACCACAACCATACTTAGGACTGGTGACATCTAAGTGATCCCGCAAAACCCAAAGAATGGGAGTTTCTGGGTCTCCATCAAAATTAACTGCTTTACCATTGAGAGTAAATGTTACGGCCATAGCGCCCCCTAATCATGAATATGTAACAAGCTAAAAATCAATTTAGAACTTACAAATCATGACAGATATCACCGATGATCGTCGCATGAAATGACTAGGGATTTCACCAAGAAAAAAGGCTCAGTAATCTGAGCCTTGCAATGAATAAGCAAATAAGCTGATTAAGCTAAGGCGCCGCAGCAGTTCTTATATTTTTTACCGCTGCCACAGCTACACGGATCATTACGGCCAATCTTCGGGCCAGTGCGCACAGGCGCCGGCTGAATATCAATTAAAGCACCACGATCACCCGTTGAACCGGCCACCTCCTTATCGGCATCAGCATGCTGATATTGAAGATCTTTGAGTTTGGCCAAATCTTCGTTCATAGACTCAGACGCTTGATCCAACTCACTTGCGCTCCGAATTTGCACGGTCATGATACTTTTAACGACGTCGTTCTTGATGACATTCAAGAGCTCGCCATATAGTTCGAATGCCTCACGACGATATTCTTGCTTCGGATCCTTCTGGGCATAGCCTCGCAAATGAATACCTTGGCGCAAATGATCTAAAGCAGCCAAATGCTCGCGCCAATGGGTATCAAGACTGTAGAGAAGAACAGAACGCTCAAAACCAGCAAATGACTCACGGCCAACGAGATCGACTTTTGCGTCATACGAATCCTTAGCCGCTTGCAACACGCGCTCAACGATTTCAGAATCGTCAACGCTTTCCTCACCCTCAACCCATTTCTGCAGATCGACCGTTAAACCCCACTCGCTTGCTAGAACATTTTCCAAGCCTGATAAATCCCACTGCTCTTCCATTGACTCAGCTGGAACATAGTAAGAGCAGACAGAACGGAGAACATCCTCACGCAAATTAGCGATGAGTTCACCTACATCAGCACTTTCGAGTACTTCATTTCTGAGGCGATAGGTTTCTTTACGCTGATCATTTGCAACGTCGTCATACTCGAGCAACTGCTTACGTATATCGAAGTTGCGACCCTCAACCTTGCGTTGAGCGGATTCAATCGAACGAGTCACCATACCCGCTTCAATTGGCTCACCATCAGGCATCTTCAAACGCTCCATCACTGCGCGCAAACGATCTCCTGCAAAGATACGAAGCAATGGATCATCTAGCGAGAGATAGAAGCGCGATGAGCCTGGATCGCCTTGACGTCCTGAACGGCCTCTAAGCTGATTATCAATACGGCGGCTCTCATGGCGCTCAGTACCAATAATATGCAAACCGCCAGCAGCTAAAACTTGATCATGAATGCTTTGCCACTCATCTTGCAATTGCTTGACCTTGGCAGCTTTTTCAGCATCGGAGAGGGAAGTATCGGCCTCAATTAGGGCGGATTGCTTACCAACATTGCCACCCAAGACGATATCGGTACCACGACCAGCCATATTGGTTGCAATCGTGATCATCTTTGGACGACCTGCTTGTGCAATGATCTCTGCCTCACGAGCATGTTGCTTCGCATTCAGTACTTGGTGTGGCAACTTGCGCTTATCCAATAAGCCAGCAATTAATTCTGAGTTTTCGATTGAGGTTGTACCAACCAATACTGGCTGACCACGCTGATAACAATCCTCAATGTCTTTAATAACAGCGTCATAACGCTCACGCGAAGACTTGTAAATTTGGTCTTGGCGATCTTTGCGCTGACTAATACGATTCGGAGGAATAACGACTGTTTCAAGGTTATAAATTTCCTTGAATTCATAAGCTTCTGTATCGGCTGTACCAGTCATACCGGCCAACTTGCCATACATCCGGAAATAATTTTGGAAGGTAATTGTCGCTAGAGTCTGATTCTCATTCTGAATCGGCACACCTTCTTTGGCCTCCACTGCTTGATGCAAGCCATCTGACCAACGACGACCTTGCATGAGACGACCAGTAAACTCGTCAACAATAATAACTTCGTTATTTTGAACAACGTAGTGTTGATCGCGGTTATACAAAGTATGTGCACGCAAAGCAGCATAAACGTGGTGCATCAAAGTAATATTCTGAGGTGCGTATAAAGAATCGCCATCATTCAAAGCGCCGATTTGTACCAACACCTGCTCAGCTTTTTCATGACCTTGCTCAGTCAAGTAAACCTGCTGGGACTTCTCATCTACCCAATAATCACCTGGCTTCTCAACGCCAGTACCATCAGCCTTTTCTTCGCCAATTTGACGCTCTAAATAGGCGGGTAGTTTATTAATCTTGATATACAGATCAGTGTGATCATCCGCCTGACCAGAAATAATTAATGGGGTACGCGCTTCGTCGATCAAGATCGAATCAACTTCATCAACGATTGCATATGCCAAGCCACGTTGAACACGCTGACCCAGGTCTTGCACCATGTTATCGCGCAAATAATCAAAACCGAATTCATTATTCGTACCGTAAGTAATATCGGCCGCATATGCTTCTTGCTTGGTCTTATGATCCATCTGCGATAGATTCACACCAACTTTCATACCCAAGAAGTTATACAAAGTCGACATCCACTCAGCGTCACGTTGCGCCAAGTAATCATTCACCGTAACAACATGCACACCTTTACCGGTGAGTGCATTTAAGTAAACAGGGAGAGTGGCAGTTAAAGTTTTACCTTCACCTGTTCCCATTTCAGCAATCTTGCCTTGGTGAAGCGCAAGACCACCCATGAGCTGAGCATCAAAGTGGCGCATCTTCATCACACGTACACTAGCTTCACGCACAACAGCGAAAGCCTCTGGTGCAATGTCATCCAAAGACTCGCCAGCAGCCAAACGAGATTTGAATTCATCTGTTTTGGCCGCAAGTGCAGCATCGTCCAAAGCCTTAAGGCCAGGCTCAAAAGCGGCTACTTTGGCAACGACTTTGCGATACTGTTTTAATAGGCGGTCGTTACGACTGCCGACCAGGGTTTTAAGAAGACCGATTACCATGGGATATTGAAGAAAATGAAGACCTTGAGTTTATCATCCGAACCCCATTTTTTATGAACTTTGCTCGTAAACCTTCCCGCAAGCAGACGGCCCACGAATGGGTTGATTACCTACGCGAATCCAATGGTTTAGGAGGGATTCTGGCTAAAACCGAAGGTCTTGTGAAGCTCAAACTCACCCTTGAGCAAGCATTGGCAAAGTTAGATCTCGAGCACCTCAGCTCCAAAATTGAACCAGGATGGAGCTCAAACAAAGAAAATGCGCTTTTTCTACTGGTGAATAACGCTAGTATTGCGAATCGATTACAGCAGAATTTACCCAGCATAATCAACGAGTTACAGAAATTAGGTGTCCAATGCACCGCAATTCAGATCAAAATAAAACCTGCATCAGCCCAGTGGGAAATAAAACCTCGAGAAAACGCCCCAGCTAGCGGGAGTGCACGAGGGTTTAATGAGGTTGCTAAAAAATCTTGGGAAGATTTACTGCAAAAACTTGCGCCCGATTCAGAACTACGAAAAACGGTAGAAAGATTACTTCGGCATAAACCGAAATAAGGAAAAATGTCCCTAGAAAAAGAGGGGCTGATTTTCTTGAGAATAGGCGGCAGGCGCCTTATTTTCTGCAAAAGTACTAATTTCGTAAGCGCTTGGATCTTCCAAGAGCTTGCGTAACAGTGCGTTATTTAATGCATGTCCTGACTTTTCGGCAACGTAAGCGCCCACGATAGGGTGGCCAACTAAATACAAATCGCCAATTGCGTCCAAAATTTTATGACGCACAAACTCATCTTCGTAGCGAAGCTCTTCGTTATTCAAAATACGATGCTCATCAAGCACGATTGCGTTATCTAAACTGCCACCGCGAGCCAAGCCCATTTCTCTGAGGGCTTCTACTTCGTGTGCAAATCCAAATGTACGAGCGCGCCCAATTTCACTACGATAGGCATGCTCTGCAAAGTCCACTACAAATCGCTGACCAGTTTTATCTACAGCAGGGTGTTTGAAATCAATCGTGAAATCTAACTTAAACCCGAAGAAAGGCTCAAGGCGCGCAAGCTTATCACCTTCACGAACTTCAACTGGTTTCTTAATCACTACAAACTGGCGTGGAGCATCCTGCTCAACGATTCCAGCTGATTCAATTAAGAACAGAAAAGAAGCGGCACTACCATCCATGATGGGAACCTCTTCACCATCAAGCTCGATAAACAAATTATCCAAACCTAAGCCTGCACAAGCTGAAAGCAGGTGCTCAACCGTAGATACTCGAACGCCATCCTTCTGAATAACCGATGCCAAACGTGTGTCGCAAACAGCCAAAGCAGTTGCAGGCACAGTGGATTGCTGCTCGGTATCCACGCGAACAAATTGAACCCCTGAATTTACTGGTGCAGGCTTAATGACAATCGTCACCTTACGACCAGAGTGCAAACCAATTCCCACGGTTTTCACCGGAGAGGCTATGGTTCTTTGCTTCATCATGATCGCTTTTCTAAATTCAGGGGATATAGATTAAAAATTACAGCTTCTTCAATATGGAAGCAGCATCACTTACTTCAAATTTTCCAGGCGCTTCACGATCTAAAGATTTCACTACGCCATCTTCAACAATCATGGCGTAACGATCTGATCGAACACCCAAACCCCGAGCTGTTAAATCCAACTCTAAGCCTAATTTTTTAGTGAACTCGGCACTGCCGTCACCTAGCATGCGAACTTTCTTTCCTACTTTTTGGTCGCGTCCCCATGCGCCCATTACGAATGGATCATTCACGGAAATACACCAAATTTCATCTACGCCTTTAGCCTTAATCGCATCGTAATTCTCAACATATCCTGGAACATGTTTGGCAGAACATGTTGGAGTAAACGCACCAGGTAACCCAAAAATCACAATTTTTTTGCCAGCGGCAATTTTTTCAACTTCAAATGCATTTGGCCCTAATGCACATCCCTCAGTCTCTTCATTAAAAAACTCATAAAGGGTGGCATTTGGTAATTTTTGTCCAATAGCAATCATGGTGTCTCCAATAAGTAATTGTCAGTTAACGTGCCAACGCAAGCGCAGGATTCGTCGTCCGGAGGGGCGCTGCGCTG
Organism: Polynucleobacter sp. MWH-UH23A; assembly: GCF_040409805.1. Taxonomy (NCBI): domain Bacteria; kingdom Pseudomonadati; phylum Pseudomonadota; class Betaproteobacteria; order Burkholderiales; family Burkholderiaceae; genus Polynucleobacter; species Polynucleobacter sp. MWH-UH23A. The sequence goes on along the minus strand of NZ_CP099572.1, from coordinate 170,290 downwards.
GCATCTTGCAATTACCTATTGTATTGAGCAGTCAGTTAATCTGCTTGCTTACGCAAAAACGCAGGGATTTCATAGTAATCAGCCCCTTTGTCCAATAAGGTCTTCGCTTGCGGAGAGCTATCTGCACCTAATGTCGGCGCAGGAGTTGCTTCACGAGAGCTACGAAAAACCCGTGGCAAATCATACTGACTGTAATCAACCGCACTAGTCGATGTCGGCTGGGCTGCCATTGCTGGCGCACCAGCAGAACCAGTCATCGCCACTCCTGCACTAGTGCTTAATGCAGAATCTAGACCAATCTTACTGATTGCTGCAGAAGCACTTGCAGGCGCAAAGCTATTGAGGTCTGCCATTGTTGGAATTGCATCATGAGTACCAGTAGCTTGTCTCCAAACAACTTCTGGTTGATTGCTTTGACGAGCTTGTGGGTTGTTTAAACCAGTTGCAACTACAGTTACGCGCAAAGCATCGCCGAGACTATCATCATATACCGTTCCGAAGATCACAGTTGCATCATCAGCGGCGTAACCACGAATAGCAGCCATGACTTCACGGGTTTCAGACAACTTCAACGAACGGCTTGCAGTGATATTTACCAATACGCCACGCGCACCAGACAAATCTACACCCTCTAGCAATGGTGAAGCAACTGCAGCCTCGGCAGCTAAACGGGCACGATCCATACCAGAAACAGTTGCCGTTCCCATCATGGCTTTGCCTTGTTCGCCCATAACAGTCTTAACGTCTTCAAAGTCTACGTTAATCAAACCTTGAACGTTAATAATTTCTGCGATGCCAGAAACTGCATTATGCAAAACATCATCAGCGCAAGCGAAAGCCTTGTCAAACTCAGCATCTTCACCCATTACTTCGAATAGTTTTTCATTGAGGACAACAATTAATGAATCTACATATGATTCGAGTTCGGTAGCGCCGTTTTCTGCAACTTTCAAACGCTTTACGCCCTCAAAATCAAATGGCTTGCTAATGACACCAACTGTCAAAATGCCCATTTCTTTTGCCACTTGAGCAACGATTGGGGCGGCACCAGTACCTGTGCCACCACCCATACCAGCAGTAATGAATACCATATGTGCGCCTTGCAATACGTCTGCAATACGAGCACGGGCTTCTTCAGCTGCTGCTGCGCCAATTTCTGGTTTTGCACCAGCACCTAATCCGCTAGAGCCCAGTTGCAAATTCACAGATGCTTCAGAACGCTGTAACGCGCCAGCATCGGTGTTCATGCAAATGAACTCTACGCCATTTACTCCGCGACGGATCATGTGTTGGACTGCATTACCACCAGCCCCGCCAACGCCAACCACTTTAATAATGGTTTTGCCAGCAACTTCTTGATCTAACATTTCAAATTCCATATACCCTCCTAGGTAAAAAACGTACTACATTGACGACGACGAAAAACAACTTAAAAATTTCCTGCAAACCATTCCTTCATGCGCGCGATCACTCCTTGCAACGCGCCTGATTGAGATACTCGACGACCACGCAATACTTGAGCTTGGCCTTCCATCAACAATCCAATACTTGTGGCAAAGCGTGGGCTGCGTAAGACTTCATGTAAATGGCCACGATATTCAGGCGTACCTATACGGGCAGGCCTTAAGAACACCTGCTCTGCTAACTCCACCATGCCTGGCATTAATGCTGTACCACCAGTTAGCACAATTCCTGAAGAAACCATATCCTCATAGCCAGAGTCACGCACAACACCCCTTACCAAAGTAAACAACTCTTCCACGCGCGGCTCAATGACTGCTGCCAATGCCTGCTTGGACATTGGACGTGGCTCACGATCACCTACACCGGGAACATCGATCATCGCCGCTGGATCAGCCATCTCTTGACGCGCAATACCGTGTGCGATTTTCAGATCCTCAGCATCGATCGTTGGGGTTCGCAATGCCATTGCAATGTCATTAGTAATCTGATCTCCCGCAATAGGAATTACTGCCGTGTGACGAATCGATCCCTGGCAATAGATTGCAATATCTGTTGTGCCGCCACCGATATCAACCAATACAACACCAAGCTCTTTTTCATCTTCGGTTAACACCGCTAAGCTTGATGCCAAGGGCTGCAGAATTAGATCATTTACTTCTAGTCCACAACGGCGTACGCACTTCACAATATTTTGAGCGGCACTTACTGCACCAGTAACAATATGTACCTTCACTTCGAGTCGCAAACCACTCATACCAATTGGCTCACGAACGTCCTCTTGCCCATCGATGATGAATTCTTGAACCAGAATATGCAGAATCTGTTGATCGGTTGGAATATTGATTGCTTTAGCAGTCTCAAGTACACGCTCCACGTCACCAGCGCTAACTTCTTTGTCGCGAATAGCCACCATGCCGCTGGAGTTAAAGCTCACAATGTGATTACCAGCAATTCCGGTGAAGACTTGAACGATCTGGCGATCAGCCATGATCTCTGCCTCTTCTAAAGCCTTCTGAATAGATTGAACAGTTGCCTCAATATTGACAACTACACCCTTCTTCAAGCCTTTTGAAGCTGTTTGACCAACACCTACAACGTTAAATTGTCCATCTGGCGCTAATTCAGCGACCAAGGCAACCACCTTGGAGGTTCCAATATCTAAACCAACCAACAAATCGCGATTGTCTTTACTCATTCCAATTCCTTCATTACCTTCATTGCTTCAGCTCACTTTTCTTGCCATCAACATCGTTCTTTTTCAAACTTGCAGAGGCAAGATGAACTGCAAAACCATTTGCATAACGTAAATCCACAGCATCAATTCGGTTTGCCCATTTCTCCTGCACCTGTGGCCAATATTTAAATAGGCGAGCAACACGCTCTTCCGTCAAATTTTTATCGGAGCTTTCTTCGTCGCGACCAAACTCCACTTTCATACCGTTTGAAAGCTTGATGTGCCAGGCGTAACGTTCAGTCAATGCCAAGCTCGTTACTTCGGCGCCCCATGGCTTAAACCAGTTATTGGCTTTTTCGTAAAGACTCATGACCTCCTTGCCAGCATCATCTGGCCCATGAAAATCAATGAGTCGAACACCATCACCAATCTCAGAAACGCGGCCCGCGAAAAGCTCGCCATATTTATTAATCAAGGTATTACTGTCTGAGCCATCCCATGTACCAAAGGCTTGCTGCTCTTCAATACTCACAATCAATCCGTTTGGCCAAACCCGACGAACATTGGCATGACGAACCCAAGGCATACTCTCAAACCCACGCTTCACATCTTCTAAGCGAACGCTAAAAAAGTTACCTTGCACCGTCTCAGCAACCTGGCGCTTTACCATCGCCTTATTAATATGCTTTAAGGTTTGACCAGCAACAGGCTCAATCTGAATCTGCTTAAGCGCAAATACTGGGCGCTGACCCAACCAAACCAATAAACCAATCACCACCATCACTAAAAAGCAACGCATTAAGAAACGGCTAATCTTCTGCATCCGATCGGAATGATTCCAGAGCGGAGACATCAACATGGCGAAAATTTCGCCGAACCGGTCCATGAAATTACTCATGCACTGCCACCCTCTTTTTTCTGCATCGTCTGAAGTAATAGCCAAAGTACTAGATCGGCATACTCGACGCCTGCTGCCTTTGCAGCCATAGGCACTAATGAATGAGAAGTCATGCCTGGTGAAGTATTCATTTCTAGCAAGTAGGGTTTGCCGGTCTTTTGATCCAGCATCACATCTGCTCGACCCCAAGTGCGACAACCCAAAGCTTTATAGGCAGCCAAGGCAAGCGCTTGAACACTTTCATTCACTTCGTCCGAGAGCCCAGTAGGGCACAAGTATTGGGTTTCATCGGAAAAATACTTGTTATGAAAATCGTAATTGGCTTGCGGTGGAATAATTTTGATAACAGGTAAAGCTTCGGCGCTTTCACCCTGACCAACTAGTGGACAAGTTAGTTCATCGCCAACAATACATGTCTCAGCCACAACCTTGGTATCCAAACTCGCAGCCAACTCATATGCTGCAGGAAGTTCTGCCACAGATTTCACCTTGGTCAGCCCCAAGGAAGATCCCTCGTGGGCAGGCTTCACAATTAGAGGTAAACCAAGATGCTTAGCAACTGCATTCCAATCACTATTTGCAGTCAACTCTTCAAACTCTGGTGTAGATAATCCATTACTGATCCAGATTTGCTTAGTAGCAATCTTATCGATTGCTAAGGCAGAGGCTAGCACTCCACTACCGGTATACGGCAGTTCAAGTAATTCCAATAAACCCTGGATCGTTCCATCTTCACCGTAACGACCATGCAAAGAAATAAAGACACGATCAAATTTCTCATTTGCTAAGTCGGTGAGATTGCGCAGGCCAGTGTCAAATGCATGCGCATCAACTCCTTTTGAGATTAGCGCCTGCAATACCCCATTACCTGACATCAAAGAAATTTCACGCTCGCCAGAGCGACCGCCAAGTAAAACTCCAACCCGACCAAGGGACTCAACGTTCATGTTGGCTAATTGGGATTTCACACGATCACCCCACAAACTAATAGTGCCCTTAGCCATGCTTTGCCTCCACTAAGGTATGTGGCAAAGCAGATATGGAACCAGCGCCCATCGTAATCAATACATCTCCATCTTTTAATATCTGACTCAGTTTTTCTGGCATCTCGGTAACGCTAGCTGCAAATACCACCTCACCAGATTGCAGAAGGGATTTGCTAGATTTATCTTCCGCCATGGCGGCTTTCATCAAACTCTTACCATCTGCGCCCGGAATTTTTGCTTCACCAGCTGGATATACTTCGGTTAATACCAAGGCATCAAAATTTTTGAGCACCTGAACGAACTCGCCAAAGCAATCGCGCGTTCTTGTAAAGCGATGAGGCTGAAACGCCAACACTAAGCGGCGATTTGGATATGCGCCACGTGCTGCCGCTAATGTTGCAGACATTTCTACGGGGTGATGGCCGTAATCATCAATCAATGTGAAGCTGCCACCGGAAGCCAAAGAAACATCGCCATGTCTTTGGAATCGACGACCAACGCCTCCAAACTCAGATAATGCTTTTGTAATAGCTTCATCACCAACGCCCAACTCGGTTGCAATACCAATAGCAGCCAAAGCGTTGCGAACATTATGCAAACCAGGAAGATTCAAGGTTACATTGAGCGGGCCTGGCTTATTGCCATGACGACGCACTGTACGACGTTCTACTGTGAAGTGCATCCGTGTACCATCAGCACGTACATTGCTTGCGCGAATGTCTGCATCTTCAGATAAGCCATAACGCAGCACTGGTTGCGAGACAAATGGAATAATGTCGCGCACATTCGCATCATCAATACACAATACAGCTACGCCATAAAATGGCATCCGCTGAATAAACTGCACAAAAGCTTGCTTCAACCTCGCCATGTCGTGCTGATAAGTATCCATATGATCAGCATCAATATTGGTCACTACTTCCATAGCGGGAAATAACTGCAAGAAAGATGCATCTGACTCGTCTGCCTCAACCACAATAAAGTCGCCTTGACCTAAACGCGCATTGGCGCCAGCAGAATTTAACTTTCCACCAATCACAAATGTGGGATCCAAGCCACCTTCTGCAAGTACAGATGCAACCAAGCTTGTAGTTGTGGTTTTTCCATGAGTACCAGCAATTGCAATGCCCTGTTTTAAGCGCATTAACTCGCCCAACATCACAGCGCGTTGAATCACTGGAATCTTGGCAGCTCGAGCAGCCAATACTTCTGGGTTGTTGCCTGCTACTGCAGTTGAAATGACAACAGCTTCCGCAGTACCCACATTTTTTGGATCGTGACCAATCTGAATGACCGCACCCAAGTCTCTCAAACGCTTTGTTGTCGGACTTTCCGCCAAATCAGATCCTGAGACCTGGTAGCCAAGATTGAGTAGCACCTCGGCGATACCACTCATGCCGGCGCCACCAATTCCAATAAAGTGAATTTGCTGAACAATGTGTTTCATATAGCTACTCCCGCACAATCAGCACACACTTCAGCAACACGCTGAGTTGCATGTGGCTTAGCCAATGCGTGAGCACGCACCGCCATCTCTTTAAGATCCTCGCGTTGCAAGCTTTGAATCATTGCAGCTAAATCCTGAGGGTTTAATTGTTTTTGTGGCAAGAGAACAGCTGCGTTTGCGCCCGATAAAAATCGAGCATTCGCCGTTTGATGATCATCAATCGCATGTGGGAATGGAATCAGGCAAGAGGCAACCCCACAAGCTGCTAGTTCGGAGACTGTCATTGCGCCAGATCGACAAATAACTAAATCAGCCTGTGCATATGCACTTGGCATATCGTCAATAAAGGGACGAATATCAGCCTCTACACCATACTCAGCATACCGGGCCTGCAAATCCGCCAGATGTTTATCGCCTGCTTGATGAATCACTTGAGGGCGTAACTCTTTTGGAATCAGAGCCAAAGCCGCAGGGATATTTTCATTGAGTGCCGCTGCACCCAAACTACCACCGACTACCAAAATTGAAAGTGGTCCTTGACGCTGCTCGTAGCGCAAGGCTGGCGCTGGCACATTGTCAAACTCTTGCCGAATAGGATTGCCAACCCACTCCGCTTTGTCCATCGCATTTGGAAAGCCAGTTAAAGTACGCATCGCAATCTTAGCCAACGCACGATTTGCGCTACCCGCTACAGAATTGGCTTCATGTAATACCAATGGACGCTTCAAGAGCTTACTTACTAGACCGCCTGGGAAGGTAATGTATCCACCCATACCCAATACAACATTTGGCTTGAGACGACGCATGATGTTCCAACTTTGATAACAAGCGCGCGCTAGATTAATTGGAAGCATCAGTTTGGCCTTAATACCCTTACCACGTAAACCACCAAACTCCACCGCCTCAAAAGGAAAATCACAAGATTGAACCAAGCGGTATTCCATACCCTTTTGATTGCCTAACCACGAAACGTTCCAACCACAAATTCGCAAATACTCGGCGACAGCCAACCCAGGGAAAATATGCCCACCAGTACCACCAGCCATCACCAATATTGAGGGTCTTGTCACAGCTTCCCTCCACGCATCAAAATGCGATTTTCATAATCAATACGTAATAGCATTGCTATCGCAACCGCATTCATCAAAATACCTGAGCCACCATAACTTACTAATGGCAATGTCAGACCTTTTGTTGGCAGTAATCCTAAATTCACGCCCATATTGATAAATGCTTGCCAACCGATCCAAATTGCGACACCTTTAGCAGCAAGACCTGCAAAGCTTCGATCCAATTGCAAAGCAGTACGTCCAATCATGAATGCGCGACGCACGATCCAATAGAACAAGAAGATCATGACAACCACGCCAACAAAGCCAAGCTCTTCACCAATTACAGCCATGATGAAGTCGGTATGTGCCTCAGGAAGGTAATGTAGTTTTTCTACACTGCCGCCAAGTCCAGTACCAAACCACTCACCCCGTCCAAATGCCATTAAGGAATGTGTTAATTGGTAACCCTTGTTTGCAGCGTTATCCACCTGCCAAGGATCCATAAAGGCCAACATACGGCCACGCCTGAAAGGTGAAAGAGCAATCATGGCGGCCCCACTAAGCAAGCCAACCACAATCAAGCCGCCGAATAACTTTGCGTTGATTCCGCCTAAGAACAAAATGCCAAACGCAATTAATGCCACCACCACGAAAGCACCCATGTCGGGCTCTTTCATTAATAGACCACCAACAAGAGCAACAGCGATACCCATGGGCAACATCCCTTTTGAAAAGGAATGTAAATACTCTTGACGCTGCACTGTATAGCTTGCTGCAAAAATCACTGCAGCGAATTTCATTAACTCAGAAGGTTGGAAATTCATAATTCCCAATGGAATCCAACGCCTTGCCCCATTAACTCCTTTGCCAATGCCAGGAATTAATACGATGATCAACAAAATGACTGTGAAGCCAAAAATCACTGGGGAATAACGATCCCACACTTTGCTAGGGATCTTGAATACCCAAATTCCAACGCCAATAGCAATTGTTAGAGAAATCAAATGGCGAATTAAAAAGTAATTACTACTGTAGTTCGCATACTTAGGGCCATCAGCCAAGGTAATCGAAGCCGAATACACCATAACTAGGCCAATCAGCATCAGCGATAAAACAGCCCAAACAAGCAACTGGTCATACTCCATCATGCGTGAACGCGTTTGTTCAACCCCAGAAACAGCATCGCGCAAACCGGTACGGAAATTATCAATTCCGCCCCTAGAAAAATTCCAGAAACGATCCAAACCAAGACGGTTTTGAGGAAACAGTTTTTCTTTTAGGCTCATGCCTGAGCCCCTTCAAAACGCATCCCCAACTCCTCAACTTCAGATACAAAAACCTGAGCGCGCTCTACATAGTCACGAAACTGATCTAGGCTTGCACACGCAGGGGAGAGAAGAACTAAGTCACCTGTCACTGCTTGAGACGCAGCAGCGCTTACGGCCGCAGGCAAATCACCGCTGATGACACAAGGAATATCTTCACCAATCGCTTGTGCAATCTTTTCGCCATCTTTGCCAATCAGAAATACGCCTTTTACGAACCGAAGAGCTGGTTCGCGCAAAGGACTAAAGTCTTGCCCTTTTCCTTCGCCGCCAGCGATCAACCAAATTCGCTTACCAGCTTCATTGCTACCTAAACCATTCAGAGCAGCTACGGTTGCACCAACATTTGTTCCCTTGCTGTCATCAACATACTCAACATCATTTACAACTGCAACACTTTGAACACGATGAGGTTCACCATGGTAATCACGTAAACCATGCAACAAAACATTTAAGGGTAAATTTGCTGCACGTGCTAGCGCGAGTGCAGCCAAAGCATTTAATGCATTATGGCGACCGCGTATACGCAATGCATCTGCAGGAATCAAACGCTTTAAACGTAAAGGCTCTTCTTCTACAGTAGCAGACTTACGGCGACGTTTTGGCTGAGGCTCGACATCTTCGTCCACCTCAGCCCAAACTAACCAATCAATTCCACCAGCACGTAGGTCATGCTCAATGCCAAAGGCGCCTTGCTCGTCTGGACTATTTGATCCAAACGTAACGACTGCTCTTTCAGATTTTTGCTCATCAGAGAGCAAACTCATAACGAGTGAATCATCTCGATTCAAAACACAAACCGTATTTTTGCCGAATATTTTAGCTTTAGCTTGTGCATATGAAGACATGTTTCCATGCCAATCCAAGTGGTCTTGGGTAATATTCAGTACCGTTGCTGCAGTTGCATTTAGAGAATCCGTATAAACCAACTGGAAGCTAGAGAGCTCTAATACCCAAATATCAGGCATATCTTCAATTTGATCAGCAGCATCCAAGCACGCCATTAACTTATCAAGTGCTGCTGGGCTAATATTTCCAGCAACAGCCACTTTCTTGCCAGCACGCTCACATAACTGGCCGGTTAGTGCAGTTGTTGTTGTCTTTCCATTGGTGCCAGTAATAGCTAGCACTGAAGTTGCATAAGTGGATTGTTTTTCTAGCGCAATGCGCTCCATTGCGGCAATAGCTCGAGCAAAAAATTCGATCTCACTCCAAACATCCACCCTGGCTTTACGGGCTTTTACTAAAAATGATTCTGTTGGCTCTTGAAGTGGTGAGAGGCCAGGGCTAATGCCGATAACGTCAATATCATTAAGTAAGTCATCGCTCAATGGCCCAAAGCAAGCCTCTTTCAAACCTGTAAACTCGAGCTCTGCAAGCCAAGCCAATTGACGCTCTGACAAATTCGTGCGTTCGCGCGTATCTGCAAGCCTTACAACGGCACCATTTCGCAAACACCATTTGGCCATCGCCACACCAGACTCACCCAATCCCAAAATTAAAAAGCGGTGAGGGGCTTCATAACCTGAATTTGCTACTGCAGAGGGATTTGCGAAGACGTTAACTAAATTCAACATAGATTGATTTGGCTCACCGTAATTTCAAACTGGATAAACCAATTAGTACCAACAAAATCGTAATGATCCAAAAGCGCACAACTACTTGCGTTTCTTTCCATCCACCTAGTTCGAAGTGATGATGCAAAGGAGCCATACGGAAAATACGGCGTCCTTCACCAAAATGCTTTTTAGTGAGCTTGAACCAAAACACTTGGAGCATTACTGAAAGTGTTTCGGCAACAAAAATTCCGCCCATCACGAACAAAACAATCTCTTGGCGAACAATCACTGCAATCGTTCCGAGCGCGCCACCCAAAGCCAATGCACCGACATCACCCATAAATACCTGGGCTGGATGTGTGTTGTACCAAAGGAAAGCAAGACCAGCGCCGCCCATAGCCCCACAGAAAATCATGAGCTCACCAGCGCCTGGGATGTATGGAAATAGAAGATATTTCGCATAAATGGCATTACCCATTACATAGGCAAAAGCGCCTAGCGCCGCGCCCACCAAAATCACCGGCATGATCACCAATCCATCAAGACCATCCGTTAAGTTGACCGCGTTGCTACTACCTACGATCACTAAGTAACTCAGAATGATGAAGCCCATCATCCCTAGTGGATAACTTACTTCTTTCATAAATGGGATCAATAGATCGGTCTTTGCTGGTAAATCTAGAGCAAAACCACTCTTGAGCCATTCATAAAATAATTGCAATACTTTTAGGTTGTTTACCTCGGACACCGAGAATGCTAGATAAATTGCGGCAAATAACCCAATCAAGGTTTGCCAAAAAAATTTTTCACGAGAGGCCATACCTTTAGGGTCTTTACGAGCTACCTTCCGATAGTCATCTACCCAACCAATTGCGCCAAAACCAAAAGTCACAATCATGACGATCCAGATAAAGCGATTGCTTAAATCTGCCCAAAGCATGCATGAAACAAAGATTCCAATCAGAATTAAGACGCCGCCCATAGTGGGTGTGCCAGATTTAACTAAGTGAGTTTGAGGTCCATCGGTACGAACCGCCTGACCCATTTTGAGTTCAGCTAATTTACGAATCACCCAAGGCCCAGCAGCCAAGCCAATCAACAAAGCTGTTACGGTAGCCATGACCGCCCTAAAGGTGATGTAGTTGAAGACGCGGAAAAATCCAAAGTCTTCTTGTAACCACTGCGCCAATATTAAGAGCATGTTTTAGCCTCCTCTAACAAGGCTTGCACTACACGCTCCATGCGCATAAATCGTGAACCTTTAACTAAAATATTTAAATGCTGATTACCGTCAGCCAAATGCGAACGTAATTCTTCATTCAGTTTCGAAATCAAATCCTCAATACTTGTGAAATGGCCAGCACTCGAGCCTATGGCTGTTTTTGTTGAGTCAAAACCATTTACAGCAAATACGCACTGCTCGCCTAATGCAAACAACTTTGCAATTCCTTGTTCCGCAGCGTAGGCTCCGACTTCCCGATGAAATTCAGGGCCTTGATTACCTACTTCACCCATATCACCCAAAACAAGCCATGAAATACCAACCGATTGCTTTAGGGCATCGATTGCGGCCCTGACTGAATCGGGGTTAGCGTTGTAACTGTCATCAATTAACGTGTACTTAGAGTCAGAAAGTTTGATCTGCATGCGACCATTAACTGGGGTAAACGCTTCAAGTCCTTGCTTGATTTTTTCAGAAGAAATTCCTGCGGCTAATGCCACAGCGCTAGCTGCCAATGCATTACGCACGTTGTGAGCACCTAGCGTATTTAATTGAACTTCGATTGAATGTGCACCAAGATTAATCTGCACACAACCATTATTAAGTTGGTGACCGCTTACTGCCGCATCCGAGCTTGACGAGATAGATGTCAATTGAAAATCTATTACCTTGCGACCCTCCGCAGCTGTTTTCCAAACTCCTGAAAATTCTGAATCAGCCGGAAATACTGCAATTCCATTTTTTGGCAATGCTCGAATAACATCGGCATGCTCTTCCGCAACTGCAGCAACGGTCTCCATAAACTCTTGGTGCTCGCGTTGTGCGTTATTGATTAGGGCGATATTTGCCTGTGCTATCGAGGCCAACTGAGCAGTTTCGCCGGGGTGATTCATACCAAGCTCAACTACTGCAAGGGTATCTGTTGAGCGCAGTTTTAATAGTGTTAATGGCAAGCCAATCTCATTATTAAGATTACCTTTAGTCACCAATGTTCGGGCCTCACCTGCCGCCGCTATAAATATTGCAGCGATCATTTCTTTAACGGTAGTCTTCCCATTGCTTCCAGTTACTAGAGCCAAAGGAATAGCATGGCTTGCACGCCACGCTTTTGCTAGCTCACCAAGACCTAAGCGGGTATCGGGCACGCATACGGCTGGCAGATTATCTGGACATTTCTTGGCATCGCTCACGAGCGCAGCGCCTGCCCCAGAATTAGCAACATCACTCAAGAAATCATGCGCATCAAAGCGTTCGCCAGTTAAAGCAATAAACAATTCACCAGAGTCAATCTGACGACTATCGGTTCCCACTCTGGTCAACATTAATTTCTCTGCCTCTTTTGCAGAAATATTTAATAAATGACTGCCAGGTAACATTGCGTGAACATGAGCGAGAGTAGTCATCGCAGTCATTAGACTAGACCCCCTGCTGCAAGGCGAATATGTTCTTGATCTGAAAAATCAAAACGCTTATCACCAATTTCCTGAGTAGTTTCATGGCCTTTGCCAGCAACCAATACGATGTCACGCGTATCAGCATGACGAATTGCGGCCATGATGGCAGCTGCGCGATCAGGAATCTCTTGTACATTAGCACTAGGAGATTTAATTCCTTTGCGAATCATTTGAATAATTTGCAAAGGATCTTCTGATCTTGGGTTATCGCTAGTGATCACAATTTGATCGGCAAACTGCTCTGCAATAGCACCCATCTGAGAACGCTTGCCCGAATCCCGATCTCCACCGCACCCAAATACACACCAAATTTTTCCATTACGTTGTTCAGCGATAGGGCGCAAGGCTCTTAATACTTTCTGCAGGGCATCAGGAGTGTGCGCATAATCGACTACCGCTAGAAGTCCGTCAGATTTTGCATTTTTACTAAATGTAATCAATTCCATACGGCCAACAACAGACTCCAACCGACCTACACGACCACTTGATTCAGCAATGCTTAAACCTTGGGTTAGCAACGTTGCCCACACTGCGAGTGCATTACTTAAATTGAAATCTCCAAGCAGCGGAATATGAAGATTTTCTTGGCCAACTCCATCTAAAACAAAGGTAGAGTCATAACCCGAATGTCTGAATGAGCTATCAGCTGCATAAATTCTTTGTAAGCGATCACCAAACTTTTCAAATCCCTGGAAAGCATCTTTATTGAGTGCGAAGGCCCAGACCTTTAGGGCATCTTTAACCAAGAGATTCATAGCCAATTCACGGCCAAAAGCATCATCCAAATTGATCACTGCATGCTGTAAGCCTGGCTGAGCAAATAACTTGGCTTTTGCTTGCGCATAATCAGCCATATTGGCGTGATAATCCAAATGATCTTGCGTCAAATTGGTAAATACCGCGCAATTAAATGCAGTTCCCGCAATACGATCTTGATCTAAAGCATGAGACGATACTTCCATTGCGACTTGTTTTGCGCCTGCGTCCAATAATTCTTTTAATTGCGTCTGCAATTTCGGAGCATCTGGGGTTGTATATCCTGTTTTTTGCAAAGAACCAGGAAATCCTGTCCCCAGAGTTCCCAGTACCGCTGTACGGTGACTTGGTGTATCCAACGCTTTTGCAAGCCATTGGGTTACGCTGGTTTTACCATTTGTTCCAGTGACCCCAATCATGCGCAATTGTTTGCTTGGGTTGCCATACCACTCTGAGCAAAACCTTCCAGCAAGTCCAGCTAAGTTCTCAACTGCAACACATTGCGGATGTTCCATATAACGAGCGTAACAATCGGAATTACCTAAAGGATCGAATACAATGCATGCCGCACCAGCCTCCAGCGCAGCATCAATAAATTGACGACCATCACGCAATGCATTCCCATGACCTACCGGGTAGGCAAAAAAGATATCGCCAGGACGAATCTGACGACTGTCAGCGCTTACCTTTGCAGAAGAATTTACTAAGGAATGTAAGCGCTCAACCAAGTGATCGGGATTTATATTCAACATCGTCCTCATCGTTTTAAGACCGCATGTTGAGTCTGCGCATTTGCAGTACGAACTTCTGAAGGGCTCTTATCATCAAGCGCCATTTGCTTTACTTTGCTATCTGGAGGAATATTTAATGTTCTTAGAGTCTCTCCAACAATGGTTGAAAACACCGGCGCAGCCACATCGCCACCATAGTGACTTCCACCAGTTGGCTCATCAATCATGACAGCAACCACAATTCGTGGAGCACTTATAGGAGCAAGACCCGCAAAGTAAGCACGATATTTATTGCCGTACCCTTTGCCGACCAATTTATGAGCTGTTCCAGTTTTACCGCCAACTCGATAGCCCTCTGCTTGAGCTTTCACAGCAGTACCGCCTGGTTCAGTGACAGCTTCTAACATTTCGCGCATCTCAATTGCTGTTTTAGCTGAAAGAACTCGAGTACCTGACTTGAGGTCTGGGCTTCGTTCAATTGTTAATGGAACCAACTCGCCATCTCGGGCAAAAATGGTGTATGCACGTGCCACCTGGAATAAAGAGGCAGAAATGCCGTATCCAAACGCAATACGCGCTTGATCTGTTGGCACCCATTTTTTATATGGGTGTACTGTGCCAGCAACAGCGCCAGGGAATCCAATTTTAGGCGACTGACCTAAACCAACGGCCGTATAGAAATCCCACATTTCTTCTGGCGAGAGATTATTCATCGCAATTTTTGCTGTACCGATATTGCTTGATTTCTGAATAACCTGAGCAACCGTTAAATTGTCATAAGGATGCGTGTCGGTAATTGGCTTGGGACCAACAAGGTATTTAGCTCCAATGACCATACTGGTATTAGGAGCCACAGATCCCTTTTCGAGCGCAATGGCAACCGTTAATGGCTTCATAGTCGATCCAGGCTCAAATGTGTCAGTCAATACGCGATTACGCAATTGCTCACCACTTAAATTTCTTCGATCATTGGGGTTATAGCTTGGGTAATTTGCGAGCGCTAATATTTCTCCTGTTTGCGTATCTAGAACTACAGCTCCACCAGCTTTTGCACGATGCTGCTCAACAGCACTCTTGACTGCGTTGTATGCCAAGAATTGAATTTTGCTGTCGATGGAAAGTTGCAAATCTTTTCCATTTTGAGGCAGCTGTTCAATTGCAATATCCTCAACTACACGCCCAAGTCGATCAACTACCACGCGTCTTTGACCAGGATGGGCAGCCAAGTCTTTTTCCCTCGAAAGCTCCATGCCTTCCTGTCCCTTATCGTTGACGTTTGTAAAACCAACTACGTGGGCCATTGCTTCGCCCTCAGGATAAAAGCGTCTATATTCGTTATTTAAACCAATTCCAGGAATTTCTAGTTGCATGATTTGTTGCGCAATCGCAGGATCTACCTGACGCTTCAAGAAGACTTGTTTACGTTCTTCATTTAATTTTTTACGCAAATCTGTTTTACTTAATTGCAATAAGCTAGCAAGCTTCTGAAGCTTATCGAATGGCAAATCATCAGGAACTGTGTCATTGTAGGCAATGATGGATTTAGCCTCGAGACTGGTAGCAATTACTTGGCCATTGCGGTCCAAAATTTTGCCGCGGCTCGCCGGTAACTCCAACTCGCGTTGCGTACCACGCACACCTTTAGCCTCATAAAATGCATTCCCTGGACCTTGAATCCAAAATGCTCTCAACAGAAGCATCATAAAAACAAGAAACAAAAGAAACAGCATGAGTCTTGAGCGCCACATTGGCAAACGCAAAACTAGATTTGGCGTAGTAGAAAACCCAACTGACCTCATTGAGCCTCCTTTAAGTACAAAGTCCGCTCAGGAGAAATCGGAATCATATGTAATTGATTTCGTGCGACATCACGAATACGGGCAGACTTAGAGAGATTGCGCTGCTCATACTCCAAACGCAACCATTCTTGATTCAATTTACGCTCTTCTATTTGAGCACGCTCTAAAGTGATGAATAGCTTACGCGCACGTTGTTGCGCGGCTACTAGTGATAAGGCGCAGATTAGTAACAAAGCCAGCAATGTTAGAGTGGCGCGATTCATGCGACCGCTCCAATGCGTTTTTCAGCGACACGCATGATCGCCGAACGTGCACGAGGGTTATCAGCAACCTCAGCATCACTTGGCTTAACTCGCCCAATAATTTCTAATGCACTTTGTGGCAAATCTTTTTCTCGCACCGGCAAACCACGCGGTACTTCAACTGTTGAATGAGACTGTAAAAACTGTTTTACGATTCGATCTTCCAAAGAATGAAAGCTAATCACCGCAAGTCGAGCCCCTGGTTTCAATAGCTTCAATGCAGCTTTAAGTCCCAACTCCAAATCTTCTAGTTCGCGATTGATGAAAATACGCAGCGCTTGAAAAGTTCTTGTCGCGGGATCTTGACCCGCTTCGCGAGTGCGAACCACGCTTGCAACCAAATTTGCTAACTGGGTAGTTGTTTTTGGAGACAAGCCCTGCTCTCGCTTAGCTACGATAGCTTTAGCAATCTGAAATGCGAAACGCTCTTCCCCGTAAGTTTTAATCACGTGTGTGATTTCCTCTTGCGGAGCTTGCTCTAACCACTCTGATGCTGTCATACCTTGATTGGTATTCATGCGCATGTCGAGCGGACCTTCTCGACGAAATGAGAAACCGCGATGCGCTTCGTCTACTTGTGGAGAGCTGATCCCGAGATCCAACAAAATACCATCGACCGATCCTGCTTGCGTATACTGATCCATCTGCGCAAAGCTGTCGTGAATGATTGTTAGACGCGGATCGTTGATCTGCTTCGCTACTGCGATTGCGTCCAAATCTTTGTCGAAGGAAATCATACGCGCTGAATTTGGCAACTCCTTGAGCAACGCTTGCGTGTGACCACCGCGACCAAAAGTTCCGTCGATGACTAAGATATTTTTTGTTAAGTTTTGGTTTTGATTCTGAATGAGCGGGCCATTGATCAGCGCCGTCACCGCCTCGGCCAGTAACACTGGGCGATGAGTTATGTTCATAGCACTCCGTCATCAAAAATTAAATTGCTTGAGTGCTTCAGGCATGCCTTGTGCAATCGCAGCCTGTTCTTTTGCAGCATAGGTTGCCGCATCCCATAACTCCAAGTGACTTCCCATACCAAGCAAGATCACTTCTTTTTCAATACCTGCTGCAGCGCGTAACTCTGGACTTACTAAAACTCGACCGGCGCTATCAAGATCAATCTCCGCGGCATTGCCCAAGAAAATACGACGCCACCAATGTGCGTCCATTGGAAGTTGGGCAACCCTAGATCGGAAACTTTCCCATTCTGGTCTTGGAAAAAGTAGCAAACAGCCATCGGGATGCTTGGTGAGCGTAACGCGACCATCGCCTTGCACCAAAAGGGCGTCACGATGCTTTGCCGGAATCGACATCCGGCCTTTTGCATCTAAATTGAGAGCTGACGCACCTTGAAACACCATTTACCCCACTTTTTCACACTTCCTCCCACTTTAGAGGATCGGCATATTAGGGTCAAGTGTTTTTGGGTATTTTTTTAGGAATTTCTCTAATGTTTACAAACACTTAGCGTCGTATGTTGATAAAATGATGCTAATAAAATAGCTACTTAAAACAATGGCTTGGAAAATATACTTAAGACATTATCTTAGATATAAAGCCTAATAATCTAAGAAATACTGTGTTTATGTCCAGTATTAAATAAATTATTCGATTTTTTAAATACTAAATTTTGTAAGCAGTCGTTGTCATTAGCTTTGAGACTGCTTGCATAATCTTCTGAATTGGCTCAGGAAGGGTGACACCGCCAGCATGCAAAGCAGCCTGTCCATGCTCAATCTCATCGATACGCATTTGATCAACAATTGCACGAGAACGTTGATCATCTATTGGTAATTTGTCTAGATGATTTTCAAGATGTGCTTCGACTTGTTTTTCTGTTTCAGCAACAAATCCTAAACTCCATTTGTCACCAGCTAAACCAGCTAACAAACCTATTGCAAAAGATCCTGCATACCAAAATGGATTTAGATAACTTGTATGCGAATCTAACTCTTTAAGACGAGTTTCACACCAGGCTAAGTGATCCATTTCTTCTTGCGCAGAATGCTCTAGCATTTCTCTTATTTGAGGATCGCGTGCAACTAATTTTTGCGATTGATAAAGTGCTTGTGCACAAACTTCACCAACGTGATTTACGCGCATCAATCCAGCCGCATGTTTACGCTCAGCAGCATCAAGAGAATGTTTTGTAGTTGACTGAGCGTCTGGTGTTGGTCGGCTAGCATTTGCACCACCAACCACCGATCGCAGAGCGGTATCAAACTCAATAATCAGTCGATCAATGGGCGTCATTGGCTAAAAAATAACTTAAACCAAAACCTCTGCTTTGCAGCTTTGCTTTGTCTTTAAACCCAGCTCCGCTAAGAGTGCACGATCTTGCTCTGCCTCGGGATTACCGGTAGTGAGTAGTTGCTCACCATAGAAAATAGAATTCGCACCAGCCAAGAAACACATAGCCTGAACAGCTCTTCCGAGCTCTTGGCGACCAGCTGATAAACGCACTCGTGCTTTAGGCATTGTGATTCGTGCAACCGCAATTGTTCTTACAAATTCCAATTGGTCCAACGGTTTTTGATCTGCTAATGGCGTACCTGCAACTGGAACTAAATGATTAATAGGAACGGATTCTGGATATGGACTCAAGTTCGCTAAGCGCGTCAAAAATGCAGCGCGTTGTTCACGTGATTCACCCATGCCAACGATGCCACCACAACATACTGACATACCAGCTGAACGCACATTTGAAATCGTATCTAATCTATCTTGATAACCACGAGTAGAAATAACAGAGCGATAAAAATCTTCACTTGTATCGAGGTTGTGATTGTAAAAATCGAGACCTGCTTCTGATAATGCTTTAGCTTGATCGGCTTCCAACATTCCTAAAGTTGCGCAAGTTTCAAGACCCAATGCCTTGACACCTTTAATCATCGCAGTCACTTTTTCAATATCGCGATCTTTGGGTTCACGCCATGCCGCACCCATACAAAAACGATTTGACCCTGCCGCTTTAGCTGCTTTAGCAGCTTCCAAAACTTCCTCTAGCCCCATTAACTTTTCCGCCTTCACATCGGTGTCATAGCGAGCTGCTTGGGGGCAATAACCGCAGTCTTCAGGGCAACCGCCAGTCTTAATTGACAATAGGGTCGCCAATTCCACATCACCCTCAGGAAAGTAAGCCTTATGGGTCTCTTGGGCTTTCAGCATCAACTCGTTAAAAGGCAGGGCAAACAAAGCCTCCACTTTAGTTAGTGTCCACTCACATTCCGCATTAAGCTCTTTTCGCAAATCTGTCATGGATTTGATCTGAGTGAGGGGCTTTTCAACAGTTTGCACGTCCAGCATGGGTAAATTCCAAAAAATAGGTGAATCTCAGGCATAAACATAACAGATGGAAGCCGAAATTAGGAAAAACTAGTGGTCAAATATCGAATATGAAGGTTATTCCTGATCCAAATCAACCCACCCTCATTGATCGCAGCCTGGCAGCCGTTTGGCACCCCTGCACCCAAATGAAGCACCACGAGTCCTTTCCCTTAATTGCGATCGCAAAAGGAAAAGGGGCCTGGCTTTATGACGAGCAAGGAAATGCTCTCCTAGATTGCATTAGCTCCTGGTGGACAAACCTTTTTGGACACTCCAATCCTCTCATCAATCAAGCAATTCATGCGCAACTTGAAAAAATTGAGCACGTGATGCTCGCTGGCTTCACGCACCAACCCGTAGTGGAACTTTCTGAAAAATTATCCGCTCTCACCAATCATCACTTAGGTCATGTCTTTTATGCATCTGATGGTGCATCTGCTGTTGAGATTGCGCTCAAGATGAGCCACCACTTTTGGCAACACAACAATAAACCAAACAAGAAAAAATTTGTTTGTCTTGAAAATGGTTATCACGGGGAAACATTGGGTGCGCTAGCAGTAACTGATGTTGCTATTTTTCGTGAGGCCTATGGGTCACTTTTGCAAAATGTTTTTACTGCACCATCGCCTGATGCACGCAAAGCAAAAAAAGGAATGGGTGGTGAAGATGTTGCAAATGATGCAGCAGAAAAACTAAAAGAGTTGTTCGCCAAAGAACATCAAAATATTGCTGCAATCATTGTTGAGCCATTAGTTCAGTGCGCCGGTCAAATGGCGATGCATTCACCTAAATACTTACGTCTAGTGAGAGACTTATGCGATCAATATGAAGTGCATATGATTGCAGATGAAATCGCCGTAGGATGTGGGCGTAGCGGTAGATTCTTTGCTTGTGAACATGCTGAGATTTGGCCTGATTTTCTGACGCTTTCCAAAGGAATTAGCGGTGGATATCTCCCACTTTCACTGTGCATGACAACAGACAAAATCTATCAAGCGTTTTATCAAGATCAAACTCGACACGGCTTCCTACACTCGCATTCGTACACTGGAAATCCTCTTGCTTGTGCAGCTGCTTTAGCTTGCTTAGAAATTTTTGAATCAGAAAACGTTCTGGAAAAAAATAAAATTCGCTCAAAGGAACTAGCAGCAGCTTTTGAATGGGCAAAGACTGATTCACTAGTTGAGCACTGGCGTCAACAAGGAATGATATTGGCATTTGATATCAAATTATCTTGTTTAAAAAATCCAAACGCTTTCCCCCGAGAAATGTTTGCGCATAGCTTGACTGAGGGCATCCTCATTCGACCCATTGCCAATACGATTTATGTCATGCCGCCCTACATCCTTTCTCCAGAAGAGACTCAATCCATGGGGCAATCGGTGAAGAAGGCTTTAGATAAGGCGCTTGCATGAGTCAGTCATCAAGCTCATCATTTAAGGCATTAACCCTAGCCGAAGAACAAATTGCAGACTTAGATTTGCAATTGCTGAAGCGTAAATTGCGCGTTACTGAAACTCCTTGTAATACGAAAGCATTGGTTGGCGATCGTGAACTTAAAGCTTTTTGTAGCAATGATTACCTAGGGCTTGCTAATCACCCAGTAATCACTGAAGCCCTTGCGGAGGGTGCTCGCAGATATGGGGTTGGTAGTGGTGCATCCCATTTAATTAGCGGCCATAGCATTGCACATGAATTACTAGAAAAACAGTTGGCGGCATTTCAGGCTGCGCACATTCCCAATGCCCGCGCATTATTTTTCAGCACGGGATACCTTGCTAATCTGACCGCTATTACTGGTCTAGCAAGGCTTGCTCCGCGAGGTAATGTCAGCATCTATTCTGCCAAGCTCAATCATGCTTCACTCATTGATGGGGTTCGTTTAGCAAGTGCTCAAACCAATGCCAGTGTCACACTCTTTGATCACACACAGCCCGAGCTCTTGCTTAAGGATCTTCAAAAAGATACCAAAGCGCTCAAACTCATTGTGACGGATGCTGTTTTTAGTATGGACGGCGATCTAGCGCCTGTAAAAAAATTACTGGCTATTGCCGAGCAATGTGATGCGCTGCTAATGGTAGATGATGCCCATGGATTTGGAGTATTGGGCAAGCAAGGTCACGGGGTTTTAGAGCAAGAGCAAATTTGCTCCGACCGAATTATCTACATTGGAACTTTAGGTAAAGCGGCTGGGGTCAGTGGCGCATTTATCTGCGCAGAAAATACTTTTATCGAGTGGCTTATTCAAAAAGGTCGACCTTATATTTACAGCACCGCCACTCCACCAGCAATTGCACATGCTTTGCTGCAAAGCTTGAAAATCATTGAGTCCGAAGAAGGTGCTAAACGTCGCACCCACCTAAACCAATTGATCAGCATTTGGCGATCAGAAATGAAATTCTCTAGCTGGGAGAAAGTACTTTCTTGCACACCGATTCAGCCAATTATTTTAGGTAGCAATGCGAATGCTTTGATGGCCGCAAAACTATTAGATGAGGAGGGGTACTGGATTCCGGCTATCAGGCCACCTACCGTTCCTATCGGTAGTTCACGCTTGCGAATTACTTTCTCAGCAAACCATAGTGAAGAAGACCTTCTAGCCCTCGTGAGAACACTGCAATCTATTGAACAGCGAGTAATAGAAAAGGCTCATTGATGAACTCTTCTTCTGGTTTTTTTATTACTGGCACCGATACTGAAGTTGGAAAAACATTGGTAAGCGGTGCTTTGATTTTGAAGTTTCGAGAATTAGGCAAACAGGCTGTGGGTTTTAAGCCGGTAGTTGCTGGCACCTACACAGGGCAGAATGGTCAACCCTTAAATGAGGATCTCGAAACTTTACGAATTGCCTCAAGCCTGGGGCCAGATCAACTTAGTCTCTGTCCTTATGCCTTAGATACTCCAGCAGCACCGCATTTGGTTGCAAAAGCGAAAGGTATTCACCTTGAGCTCGAGACTATGCTGAAGGCATACAAAGATCTGCAAAAAGATAACGGTTGTGTTGTTGTGGAGGGGGCAGGCGGTTTTCTAGTACCTTTAAATGATCAAAAAGACTTAGGTGATTTTGTCCAGCAAATTCAGTTGCCAGTAATCTTGGTCGTAGGCATGAAACTGGGATGCATCAATCATGCACTGCTCACCATTGAATCAATTCGCGCACGTAAGCTTTCTTTTGCAGGTTGGATTGCGAATACCTTAGATAAGGAAATGGCTTTATTGAGTGAAAACATCGAAACGCTTCGGGAACGAATAGATGCGCCATTTTTAGGGCTAATACCCACACTGCCATCGAGCATTCAAAAATTAAACAATCAACCCTATTCTCTTGAAGCACTAGAGTTTGCTGCGCAGCATATTCAACTACCCGCTTAGCAACACTAAATACATAAGAATTCGCCTGTACTTGGGTTTGGGGTGCACTTCATTTCAGTTTCGGATAAGATGAAGTAATGCATTTACTTCCAGAAATCATTGAGTCCGCGCCAGAGATACAAGAAATTCGGCGCAATATTCATGCACACCCCGAATTGCGTTTTGAAGAAAATCGCACCGCCGATCTCGTTGCAGAAGCGCTCTCTAGTTGGGGTATCAGCGTATTTCGAGGAATGGGTAAAACGGGCGTCGTTGGACGACTCGATGGAGACTTGGGTCCCGGCAAGATGATTGGCTTACGCGCTGACATGGATGCTCTACCCTTACAAGAGCACAACAATTTTGCGCATACTTCACGTAATCCCGGAAAGATGCACGCCTGTGGTCATGATGGGCACACTGCCATGCTCTTAGGCGCTGCTCAATATTTATCAAATCATCGAGATTTCAAAGGTAGTGTGATTTTTATATTCCAACCAGCTGAAGAGGGTGGTGCTGGCGCTCGCGAAATGATCAAAGATGGTTTATTTGAACAATTTCCTTGTGATGCCGTATTTGGATTGCATAACTGGCCCGGTTTAGCTGAAGGTGATTTTGGTGTAACGCCAGGGCCAATGATGGCCTCTAGCAATGCATTTGAAATTACTGTCACCGGCAGAGGTGGTCATGCCGCTCTTCCGCACAACAGCGCTGATCCAGTACTTGCTGGTGCGCAAGTGGTGTTAGCTTTGCAAAGCATTATTACTCGCAATAAACGTCCTGTAGATGCTGCAGTACTATCAGTAACGCAATTCCACGCGGGGGAAACTAGCAATGTCATTCCGGATAGCGCCTTTATTGGTGGCACTGTGCGTACGTTTACCTTAGAAGTGCTTGATCTAATCGAGCAACGCTTAAGAGAAGTTGCTCATAGCGTTGCGGGCGCATTTGACTGCCAAGCCGAAATTAGCTTTTCTAGAAACTATCCACCCTTGATCAATCATGCAAATGAAGTGGAGTTTGCAAGTCAAGTGATGAGTGAGTTAGTAGGCAAACAACGCGTCAATACATCTATTGACCCAACTATGGGTGCCGAAGACTTTGCCTTTATGTTGCTAGAGAAACCTGGTTGCTATGTCTTTTTAGGCAACGGTGATGGCGATCATCGATCGACTGGTCATGGCATGGGCCCATGCCATCTGCACAACCCTTCCTATGACTTTAATGATGCACTGATCCCAATAGGTGTGAACTACTGGGTCAAATTAGCCCAACGCTTTTTAGAGAAGAATTAGGCACTAAGAACTAAGAATTCGTAAATTTAGCGGGGCGTTTTTCCATAAAGGCGGCCATCCCTTCTTTTTGATCATTAGTTCCAAAGCATGCATGGAACAAGCGGCGCTCGAAATGAATGCCTTGGGACAGAGTTGTTTCGTAAGCAGTATTTACAGCCTCTTTCACCATCATCGTTGTTAGCAAAGGCATATCAGCGATATCTTTAGCGATTGCCTTAACTTCTTTTAACAAATCGGCTTTTGGGAATATTCGCGATACTAAGCCAGCACGCTCAGCTTCGGCAGCATCCATCATTCGACCCGTTAAAGCTAAATCCATTGCCTTTGATTTTGATACGGCACGAGGAAGACGCTGTGTTCCGCCAGCCCCAGGAATGATGCCCAGCTTAATTTCAGGTTGCGCAAATTTCGCATTATCAGCAGCCATAATCATGTCGCACATCATTGCTAATTCACACCCGCCGCCCAAGGCATATCCAGATACTGCCGCAATTACAGGCTTACGCACTTTTTGCATGTGCTCCCAATTGCGAGAAATAAAATTATGTCGATAGACATCCTGCAAACTACGCTTCGCCATAGCAGCGATATCCGCGCCCGCAGCAAATGCCTTTTCATTACCAGTGACAATGATGCAGCCAATGTTGTCGTCCGCATCAAACTTAAGCAAGGCTTCGCCAAGCTCGTCCATTAATTGATCATTCAGCGCATTTAGTACTTCAGGACGATTTAATGTGATGGTGGCAACCTTATCTTCCACTTCGGTCAAAATTGTTTGATAGCTCATTGCTTTCTCTCTACTTGATGTTTATCTTTTTTAGATTGCTGTATTAACGAGGTAACAACAACCACATCCTGCCATTCTGCTTCATGCGTCCAGCCGCCTCACCAGCGGCGTCACCCGATCCCCAATAGTAATCGGCTCGCACCCCACCGACAATGGCTTTGCCAGTATCTTGCGCAAAAACCAGCTTTTGCAGTGGTTGATTACTTAAAGGTCTAGTCGTTACTAAAAATACAGGTGCGCCCAGTGGCATCGCTTGCAAATCAATAGCAATACTTCGCTCACCCGTTAATGGCACGCCTAATGCACCAGTGGGGCCCAAATCGGCATCTACATTGCTGGGTAATTCTTTAAAGAAAACAAAACGGGGATTGGCATTAAGCATTTCATTCACGCGATCTGGATTGCGTTTTGCCCACTGTGAAATTCCTTGCATTGTCGCTTCACTTCTTGTGATTTCTTTACGATCTAGTAGCCATTGCGCAAAAGATTTAAACGGCTGGTCGTTCGTTCCTGCAAAACCTAAACGCATCACGCGACCGTCTTCAAGACGAATTTTTCCTGAACCTTGAATTTGCATAAAGGCTGCAGCAACTGGATCTTGAACCCAAGCAATTTCAGAGCCTTTGAGTATTCCTGAGCTAATTAATTCAGCACGAGCGGGTGCTGGATTTGGTTTAGATTTTTTCCAAGCAGCAGGATAAGCATAAAGCGGCACACTATATGTGCTTGTTCTTGTCTGAGAGCCGTTCATCACTGGTTCGTAATAACCAGTGATCAAGCCTGTATCAGTTCCAGAATTGTTTCGAACTTCATATGCTTGAAAGTTGTTTTCAAAATATCTGCGAATGGCCTGGGAATCCCGGTTCGAGACGCTTGCAGCTTGAGCGCATACTTGTCTCCAATTGACCTCCCCGTTGCGTGCATTACGCTTGAGTAAACCCTCACAGCTCTTCTGCCATGCTGGCCATGCTTGTGCCAACTCATCCTCCTGCCACCCTGGAATTACCTGCCATGACACAGCGCTAAAGTTTGCGATGGATGAACTGTATGTTGAAGGGGCTGCTCCTGCGCCACTAGCTCGATAACCTGTTCCACGCGTTGGAGGGGTTGAACACGCTGTTAGCAAAGCAAGGATCGAAATTGCTGTAATTGCGACTAAACTTACCTGAGGCCATTTATATTTAAAAATCATGATTGCCAATTTACTTGATGAATACCCAATGCTACTGTTTGTCATTGAAGGCGCTATCGCGCTAGGACTTTTGTTGTTTATTGTTCTATGGACAGGTAAAGGCAAAAAATAATTTTCTAAGCCTGTTGCCTTAATTCAACATGGAATGTTGGGGCGACTTAATGCAGCGTCCGCGGCATTACTAAGGCAAATTCGGGAATGGGTGCCTGAAAAAACTGAGCATCCTCTGTTACGCAAAAATACTCGCCACGCATAGTTCCTGCAGGCGTAGGGAGGGTAGCCCAGCTGGTGTACTCAAAATGCTCCCCTGAGCGCAATAAAGGCTGTTGCCCTACTACTCCTAGGCCTTTTACTTCCTGAACATCGTTATCCCCGTCTGTAATGAACCAATGGCGGGCTATGAGCTGAATACTGGCCGACCCCGTGTTACGGATGGTGATCGTATAGGCGAAGGCAAATTGGCGATTATCTGGGTCAGATTGGTCCGGAAGATACTGAGTCTTAACCGTAATGCTGATTTCATGAGGATTCATGTTGGAATTCTGCTCCATCCTAAGGCCAACTGCAAGCTAGAATCTAGGGATGGAAAGCGAAAAAACATCACCAAATCCGCAATTTGTCATTGCCCCGTCTATTTTGTCGGCTGACTTTGCCTGCCTTGGCAAAGAAGTCGAAGATGTTTTAGTGGCGGGCGCTGACTGGATTCATTTTGATGTGATGGATAACCATTACGTTCCCAATCTCACCATTGGCCCCTTGGTTTGTGAGGCCATTCGCCCTTATGCCAAGAAAAATGATGTGCCAGCAGTAATCGATGTTCACCTCATGGTTGAACCAGTTGACCGCATCATTCCCGACTTTGCTAAAGCGGGTGCAAATTTGATTAGCTTTCATCCAGAAGCAAGTCCACATGTGAATCGCACATTAAATGTAATTCGTGATCAAGGCTGCCAAGCTGGTCTTGTTTTAAATCCAGCCACACCAATTGACCACTTAGATCACACACTGGAATTATTAGATTTGGTGTTGCTGATGTCTGTGAACCCTGGATTTGGCGGTCAATCGTTTATCCCAAGCACCCTGCAAAAAATTGCACAAGTACGGACTCGACTTGATCGTCATCAAGCTGAAACCGGTCGCAAGATTCGTCTTGAAGTTGACGGTGGCATCAAAGTCGACAATATTGCACAAGTTGCTCAAGCGGGTGCCGATACATTTGTAGCCGGCTCAGCAATATTTGGCAAAGACAACTACGAGCAAATCATCAAAGAAATGCGCACTGAATTAGGAAAGTTAGGAAAAGCCTAATGCAGCGCGAAGAATTTAATTCCCTAGCGAAGCAGGGCTTCAATCGAATTCCTCTTGTCAAAGAGGTATTAGCTGATTTAGAAACGCCACTGTCGCTCTACGTCAAACTCAGCCAAGCATTTGGCAGCAAAAATACTTACCTTCTCGAATCTGTTTTAGGGGGCGAGCGTTTTGGTCGCTTCTCCTTTATTGGTCTGCCTGCGAAGACGATTGTTCGTACTGTTGGTACTCCGTTAAAACCAGTAAACGAGGTGGTAACAGACGGCAAGGTAGTTGAAACGAATACAGATAACCCACTGGATTTTGTAGACACCTACTTCAAGCGATTCAAAGTTGCAGTGCAAGAGGGGCTGCCACGTTTTTGTGGTGGCTTAGCAGGCTATTTTGGCTACGATACTGTTCGCTATATTGAATCACGCTTAGCTAAACATGGTTTACCTGATGAGCTAGGTGTCCCAGATATTCAACTCATGCTAACTGAAGAGTTAGCCGTTATCGATAACGTTGCAGGCAAGATTTATTTCATTGTGTATGCTGACCCTAGCATTTCTGATGGCTATGAGAAAGCGCAAACACGCCTCAAAGAATTATTTGCCTGTCTTAGCAAACCCGTCAGCATGCCACCCGCATTAGCCAGTACAAAAACTGAGCTCATCCGAAAATTTAAAGCAGCAGATTTTGAAGATGCAGTTCGTAAAACCAAAGAATATATTTTGGCTGGCGATTGTATGCAGGTTGTTATCGGCCAACGCATCAGCAAGCCATTTACAGACTCACCCCTATCTTTATACAGGGCTTTGCGCTCCCTGAACCCATCGCCTTACATGTATTTCTATGACTTTGGCGATCTGCAGATTGTGGGCTCCTCTCCTGAGATTCTGGTTCGACAAGAAAAACGTGCGGCAGAAAAGATTGTCACCATTCGTCCGCTTGCTGGCACCCGTCCTCGGGGTGCAAATCCAGAGGAAGATGAAAGGCTTGCTAAAGAACTATTAGCAGACCCCAAGGAAATTGCGGAACACGTCATGTTGATCGATCTTGCACGCAATGATGTGGGGCGAATTGCAAAGACCGGCTCTGTCAAAGTAACAGACTCGATGTCAATTGAAAAATACTCACATGTTCAGCACATTGTGAGTTCTGTTGAAGGCGATCTTCTAGACAATATGAGCAATATGGATGTATTAAGGGCGACTTTCCCAGCAGGCACTCTATCTGGCGCTCCAAAGATTCGCGCCATGGAAATCATTGATGAAATGGAAATTGTGAAACGCGGTGTTTATGGTGGTGCGGTGGGTTACCTTTCCTTTTCTGGTGATATGGATGTTGCGATTGCAATTCGTACTGGGGTGATTCGAGATGGCATGCTGCACTCCCAAGCTGGCGCTGGCGTTGTTGCAGACTCAGACCCAACTGCTGAATGGAAAGAAACTGAAGCAAAGGCTCGCGCTGTACTGACTGCAGCTGATTTAGTTCAAGGAGGACTTGATGCTCCTAATGATTGATAACTACGACTCATTCACCTACAACCTCGTGCAGTACTTTGCAGAGTTAGGTGAAGAGGTCAAAGTCTTTCGTAATGATGAGATTGCGGTTGCGGATATTGCCAAGCTAAACCCAGCACGCATTTGTATTTCTCCAGGACCATGCAGCCCTACTGAAGCGGGCATCTCCGTTGAGACCATTCAGAAATTTGCAGGAAAACTTCCGATTCTCGGCGTATGTCTTGGTCATCAAGCGATTGGCGAGGCCTTTGGCGGAAAAATCATTCGTGCTCAAAAAGTGATGCACGGCAAAACGGATGATATTCATCACACCGGTGTGGGCGTTTTTCAAAATCTACCCAATCCATTTAAAGTAACGCGTTATCACTCTCTGGCCATTGAAAAAAGCTCATTGCCAGCATGCTTAGAAGTAACCGCCACCTCTTCAGATGGTGAGATTATGGGCGTAAGACATCGCGAGATGGCTGTTGAAGGCGTTCAGTTTCACCCGGAGTCCATTCTTTCCGAGCACGGACATGCCTTGCTGAAAAATTTTTTGCAAATGTAGTTACTGAATTTAATTAAACGAAATCAGCCTCATGCCAATTACCCCACAAGAAGCCCTGCAACGCTGCATTGAACATCGCGAACTGTTTCATGATGAGATGACCGACATGATGCGCCTCATCATGAGCGGTGAAATGGCGCCTGAGTTAGTTGCTGGTTTATTGGTTGCCTTACGGACCAAAAAAGAAACTGTTGGTGAAATTGCAGCAGCAGCACAAGTCATGCGTGAGTTTGCTACCGAAGTGAATGTAGAGGATCGCTCTCATTTAGTTGATGTTGTAGGCACCGGTGGTGATGGCGCGCACACCTTCAATATTTCTACGGCAGCTATGTTTGTAGCCGCAGCAGCTGGCGCAAAGATTGCCAAACATGGTAATCGCAGTGTTAGCAGCAAATCCGGCAGCGCAGATGTTTTAGAGGCCCTGGGCGTCAATTTGGCACTGTCTGCCGATCAAGTTGCTAAATGCATCTCTAATATTGGTGCTGGCTTCATGTTTGCCCCCAACCATCACCCTGCAATGAAAAATGTTGTACCCATTCGAAAACAATTAGGCGTACGTACTATTTTCAATATTTTGGGGCCATTAACTAATCCAGCTGATGCAAAGCGCATTTTGATGGGCGTATTTCATCCGGATCTTGTGGGTATTCAGGCAAGGGTTTTACAAGCCCTAGGTATGGAACATGCCTTGGTCGTATACGGACGTGATGGCTTAGATGAAATCTCACTCGAAGGTCCAACTTTAGTTGGTGAACTCAAAGATGGCGTCGTACGAGAATACGAAATTCATCCAAAAGATTTTGGTTTAAACACAGCACCCACAAACAGTTTCAAAGTTACTAATGCCGAAGAGTCCAAGAAAATTGTGCTTGAGGTGATTGATAACAAACCAGGTCCAGCAAGTGACATAGTTTGCTTAAATGCAGGTGCTACGCTTTACGTAGCAGGTGTAGCATCAGATATCGCCAGTGGTATTGTTAAAGCTAAAGCAGCCATCAACTCTGGTGCCGCACGTCAAAAATTAGATGCATTTATTGCAGCCACTAAATCCAATTAATACAGCTTCATGAGCGATATTCTCGATAAAATTGTTGCAACCAAGAAAATTGAAGTTGCCCATAACGCAAAGCAAATCTCTCTTGCGAATCAACGCGAAAAGGCTCATGCCAACAATCAAGATTCGCAACTAAAGCCACGTGGCTTCATTAGCGCTATTGAACAAAAAATTACTGCAGGTAATGCAGGCGTAATCACTGAGATTAAAAAAGCAAGTCCAAGCAAGGGTATCCTGCGTGAACACTTCATTCCCGCTGAAATTGCCAAATCTTATGAAAAGCACGGGGCAGCATGCTTGTCGGTGTTAACAGATGTGGATTACTTCCAAGGAAACAACCTCTATCTTCAAGAAGCGCGCAATGCTTGCAGTATTCCGGTTCTGCGTAAAGACTTCACCATAGACCCCTATCAAATTTATGAAGCGCGCGCGATTGGCGCAGATGCGATTCTGCTGATCGTAGCTTGTCTTGAGCTTAATCAAATGAAAGAGCTTGAAGCTTGTGCCCACGAGCTCGGATTAGATGTATTGGTAGAGGTCCATGATGGATCTGAACTTGAGCAAGCACTTGAGTTAAAAACCCCCTTGCTGGGCATTAATAATCGCAACCTCAAAACATTTGAGGTCACACTCCAAACCACCCTATCGCTACTGCCTTCAGTGCCTAAGAACAAAATTTTGGTTACCGAATCTGGGATATTGAGCCGCGAAGATGTGCAACTGATGCGTAGCAATCAAGTAAATGCTTTTTTAGTTGGTGAAGCCTTTATGCGCAGCGCCGATCCAGGTAAGGGCCTTAGCAATCTATTCTTTTAAATCGCTTGATTAGATCCAAGCTAGATTTAATCAATGCTATTAACAAGATGGAGCCCATCACATCACCAATAGCCATCACAGCGAAGTGATTCATACTTCCAGTATTTTCAAGCCCAACGGTGGCATACCAATATTGATGTAAGCCAGCACTCATCAAGGCGTAGATCAAAATACAAAGCAATAATTTTTGTAGATTCATATTACTCAAATCTGACTCTAACTTCACATTACTAAAGACAAATATCCTAGCAAGGTATGGGGCAAATCCAGAAATGATCCCGGTGCCAGTACAAATTATGAGATCCGATGAAAGCCCACCAAAATAACTTATGAAGGTTGAAGCGACAGCAATTCCGATCGCTCCTGGCAAACCAAAAATCAAGGTTAAAAATAATCGCAGGCCTGCGGGTAAATAAATCCAATTCACGCCAAGGCCAAAAACTAATTCACTAGTAATCCAGCTATTAATATAAAAAAGCAATGCGTATGCAGATGCACTAATACCTACATTTATTAATCCTATACGTATAAGCGTTGTTAATTGCGTAAGGGTTGAGAAAAATTTTGACATTTGTACAGTGTTAAGGAATATTATGACTAAAGTCAATGGCAACAACTGCAAATCAGGAATAGAATGTTATTCACCTAATAGCTAATTATTAAATATTTGATTCATGCCAATTGAAAAGCCATCCGCATATCTTCGTTTTTTAAATTTAATCGACACACTCGATCGGATTAACCCAGGCAAGAAGTTAGATGCAATCGAAAAAAGTCTATTAGACAGAATTGTTACTGCAGCACATGCAAATCAAACCATCTTAGTAGGCGATCTTATTTCATTATCCGAACTCGGGTCTCAAGCTACTTTGCATGGACGCCTCAAGAATCTTGTTGCTATGGGCTATATCAAAATGGTTTCAAACGATGATGGCCGTAAGAAAGAGGTGCTACCTACTAAAGCAACCATTAAGCGCTATGAAGACATCTCAAAATGCTTAGAGAAAGCACTTAAATCGGCTTAAGAGGCCCCAAAGTAGACATCCTGAGGACATTAAAAAAGCCCTGTTAAAACTAACAGGGCTTTTTATTTCTATCTTCTGCGTCTTATTCACTTAATTCTTTATTCACTTAATCCTTAAACGTTAAATAAGAAGTTGAGCACATCTCCGTCCTTCACAACATATTCTTTTCCTTCAGCACGCATTTTTCCAGCTTCCTTGGCACCTGATTCACCTTTATATTGAATAAAGTCATCATAAGAAATCGTTTGCGCACGAATGAAGCCACGCTCAAAATCAGTATGAATTACACCGGCTGCTTTTGGCGCAGTATCGCCCTGATGAATGGTCCAGGCGCGCACTTCTTTAACGCCGGCAGTAAAGTAGGTATGCAATCCCAAAAGGGCATAGCCAGCACGAATAACGCGGTCTAAGCCTGGCTCATCCATGCCCAGATCAGCCAAGAATGCTGATTTATCAGCATCATCCAAATCCGCAATCTCAGCTTCAATGGCTGCACATACAGCCACTACTGGTGCTTTTTCTTTGGCAGCATGTTGCTTCACCGCTTCAAGATGTGGATTATTTTCGAAGCCATCTTCTTTAACGTTTGCAACATACATCGCAGGCTTTGCGGTGATTAAACACAAAGGCTTAATCAAGATCTTTTCTTCATCCGTCAAACTTAAACTGCGCACGGGTTGTGCAGAATCTAAATGGGTCTGCACTTTAGTGAGGACCGCAACTAAAGCAGCTGCTTCTTTATCGTTACCAGACTTTGCTGCCTTGCTAGAACGAGCAAGCGTTTTTTCAACCGTAGCCAAATCCGAGAGTGCTAACTCGGTATCAATAACACCAATATCAGCAATAGGGTCAATCTTGCCAGCAACGTGAATCACATTGGGATCTTCGAAACAGCGCACTACATGAGTAATAGCATCTGTTTCCCGAATATTGGCTAAGAACTGATTGCCAAGGCCTTCGCCCTTTGAGGCGCCAGCCACCAAGCCCGCAATATCCACAAACTCCACTGCGGCTGGCAGGATACGCTCAGGCTTTACGATCTCAGCCAAGGCGGCTAAGCGAGGGTCTGGAACCTCAACAACACCAACGTTAGGCTCAATTGTGCAAAAAGGGTAGTTTTCTGCAGCGATTCCAGCCTTGGTAAGCGCATTAAAGAGGGTAGATTTGCCGACGTTAGGCAGGCCGACGATGCCACATTTCAAAGACATGCCCACATTGTAATGGTGCTGGTTTCGATATCATCAAGGTATGTCAGAAGCACGCCATCATCATTCATCTAAAAAACAGGTAAATTCCTCGCCAATACGCTCCATTGAGGTTGCTGTAGTGGGCGGAGGCATAGCCGGCAAGGCCTGTGCCCTAGGCTTAGCCCAGCTTGGGCTGAATACCGTAGAAATTGCCCCTGATTTAGGTAGCCCAACCCCCGCCCCTCAAGGTGCTCAGTGGGGTCAAAGAATCTACGCCTTTTCGCCAAGCACCCAAAAATTACTGGCGCATCTCCAAACATGGGATGCCCTGGACCAGAGTCGAATGCAAGTTGTAAGGGACATGCGTATTTATGGCGATCGTGGAGAGAGAAATGATCAACTACATCTCTCCGCCTTTGAGGCTGGTACTTCACAACTTGCTTGGATTGGTGAATCCAATTTAATAGAACACACACTTGATCAAGCCTCACGCTTTCAAAATAAGCTTGAGCGTATTGCTGATGCCGTAGAAACAATTGAAATGAATGAACAAGGCAGCACCTTACATCTGAAGAATGGTGAGTCAATTCATGCGCAACTCGTTATAGCAGCCGATGGTGCAAACTCCCCCATTCGCTCTGCTATCGGAATTTCCGCTAGCGAAGAAAGTTACTCACAAAATGCTGTGGTTGCAAATTGGCTTTGCACTTACCCCCATCTTGAAACAGCGTTTCAATGGTTTCTGCCTGATGGAGATATTGTGGCGATGTTGCCTTTACCAGATAAACAGGTGTCAATGGTGTGGTCAACCTCTCCAGAACATGCTGCAGAACTCTTAAGACTTGACCAATCTGAATGGCAAGAACGTTTCTCATCTGTCGCAAATGGCGTCATTCAAAAACAATTGGGTGAGCTAACTCTAAACTCTGTTCCCGCTACATTTCCATTGCGCAAGATCCGCGCCTCACGCTTTATTGGTCCAGAAGACAATCCTAAAGTGGCGCTCATCGGAGATGCCGCACATGTGATGCACCCTCTAGCGGGCCAAGGCCTCAACCTTGGTTTAAGAGATGTTGCCGTCTTGCTAAATATTATTGGTAAACGTGAGTCCTTCCGCCAATTAAATGATTTGACCTTGTTACGTCGTTATGAACGTCAACGGCAGGGTGATACCAGCGCTCTTCTATGGGTAACAGACAAATTGAAAAAACTATTTTCTGGCACCAGTACTACAGAAAAACAATTGCGTAATTGGGGTCTTGGCTTGGTTAACAAGAGCCACTTCATCAAACAGCGACTAATCGAGCGCGCTCTAGGAGAAATTGATTTTGACTAAATTACCATCCAACTTATTGTCTACTTTGCTGTCCACCATTGCATTGACAGCAGGATTACTATGCCTAAGTCTTGCCCCTTCAGAATCTGCATTTGCACAAACAGAGCAGCAAATTAAGACTGACATTCAGAAAAAGCTGGGTAGTAATGCAAAAGTACGCAGCGTTACAGCCGCCCCTATATCTGGCCTGTATGAAGTTTTAGTTGGCAATGAAATTTTCTACACTGATACTTCTGGTAAATATTTAATTCAGGGTGAAATTATTGAACTCGC
This sequence comes from Polynucleobacter sp. MWH-UH23A, assembly GCF_040409805.1. Classification (NCBI taxonomy): domain Bacteria; kingdom Pseudomonadati; phylum Pseudomonadota; class Betaproteobacteria; order Burkholderiales; family Burkholderiaceae; genus Polynucleobacter; species Polynucleobacter sp. MWH-UH23A. Next base: position 135,121 of record NZ_CP099572.1, on the reverse strand, counting down.
CTCTGGCAAAAATATTACAGAGCAAAGACAAGCTGACCTCAATCGCATCAAATGGAGCGACTTAAATCAAGCCAATGCATTTAAAACAGTGCGTGGTAATGGTCAGCGCCAATTGGCTATTTTCTCAGACCCGAACTGTGGTTACTGCAAGCGATTAGAAAAGTCTTTGCAGCAACTAGATAATGTCACTATCTACACCTATCTCATTCCAATTCTGTCACCAGACTCTGCGCAAAAATCAAAGCAAATCTGGTGCAGCGCTGATCCCAACAAGAGCTATATTGATTGGATGGTCAATGGAATTGCGCCAACGGGTAAAACTGACTGTAGCAATCCACTGGACAAAAATTTAGCCTTTGCAAAAGCGTATGGCATCACTGGCACCCCGACACTTTTCTTTACCGATGGTAGCCGCTTTCCTGGTGCGGTTCAAGTAAGCGATATTGAGAAAAAATTTAATTCACTGAAGTAGAAGATTAAAAAGACACCGATGCAAAACTCTGATTTGCCAGCAATTCAATACACAGTATGGCCTGCAGACTTGCACAGCCATCGCTTCAAAGTAAAGCTGCATATTGCTAATCCTGACCCGGCGGGGCAAGTGTTAAAGATGGCGGCATGGATTCCTGGTAGCTATTTAATTCGAGACTTCTCTAAGCATGTTGAAACGATTGAGGCTTCTCACTCTTTAACCCAAAAGAGATTCCCGTTTGATCGCATTGACAACAATCAATGGAGATTGCCAGCAGACATTAATGGACCGGTTGATATCGTCACAACGGTATACGCATTTGATAACTCTGTTCGCGCAGCCTACTTAGACACTGAACGTGGTTTCTTCAACCCCACTAGCTTATGTCTTGAAGTCAAAGGGCAAGAAAATATTCCCTGCTCTCTTGCAATTGTTCCTTCTGAGGATGTATCCACTGAAAACTGGAGAGTACAAACAGGTTTGCGCAAGGCTAAGACTGATGATCGCGGCTTTGGCTTTTACCTGGCAAAAAGCTACGATGATCTCATTGATCACCCTGTGGCTCTCGGGGAGTTTCAGTTGGTCAACTGGCATTCCAATAACGTCCCACATAGCATGGCTATACAAGGTTGCTTGCACCCCATTGATGTTGCTCGTCTTGCCACTGACTTACAAGCTATTTGCACCTGCACGATTAATTTATTTGAACCTAAAACAAAACGTGCGCCATTTAACAACTACCTTTTTCTAGTTAATGCGGTACTGAATGGCTATGGCGGGCTTGAGCATCAAAACAGTACAGCCCTGCTCTGCCGTAGAGATCAGATTCCACAGAAACAGATACCACTTGATGAAACAGCTTACCGAGAATTTCTAGGCCTTTGTAGCCACGAATATTTCCATGCCTGGTTGGTAAAACGTATTCAGCCAAAGGCTTTCCAGCCTTACGACCTACAAAATAGAAATCACACTCAATTACTTTGGCTGTTTGAGGGCTTTACCAGCTACTATGACGACTTGCAACTTTTCAGAAGCAAGCGAATTACCTTAGATCAATATCTCAAATTAGTTGCCGATAATTGGAATGGAATTTTGCGCGGCCCTGGAAGACTCAAGCAAAGCTTGGCTAACAGCTCGTTTGATGCCTGGACAAAATACTATCAAGCTGATGAAAACACTGTGAACGCTGTTGTGAGCTATTACGGCAAAGGGGCATTGCTAGCTCTTGGATTAGATTTACAAATCCGTGCATTCTCTAAAAACAAAAAATCGCTGGATGATTTAATGCGCTTAATTTGGCAACGTCATGGGGTAACGCTAGATGGAATTACGGAAAATGGTTTGGATGATTTAATTCAACAGTTGCTTGGTGACGGATTCCAAAAAATCTGGAACGACTTTAAATCTCGCTATGTACATGGCACCGAAGACATTCCACTGCGAAAATGGCTTTCTTCAAAAGTGGTGTCTGTAAGTTCAAAGGTTCAGACAAAGTTAGAGAAGATCAAGCTACAACTAGGATTGCGTCATACCGATGCCAATGGTTGGCTCAAGGTTACCCATGTTCTAGACGGCGGCGCTGCTCAAAGAGCTGGCTTGGCACCTGGCGATTTATTGGCCAGCATTAACGGTCAACGTATCACTACCGGCCGCTGGGATAAAGTGCTCAATAGCCTGTCGGAACATCAACATATCTCAGTTTGTTTTTATCGAGATGATCTTGAACATGAACGCATCTTAGTATTGCAACCATCACAGTTACCGACGCAATACGAGTTAATCCCCGCTACTAAATAACAAAAAGATGTTCTCTTTTTCTAAGGAAGCTATTCCAAAAGACTGGCGCGCATTATTAGGCGACTACTTTGATACGGCCGACTGGAAAGCGCTTGAGAACAACATAAAAAAAGAACTCCATAACAACCTAGAAAGTATTCGACCTGAGCTACACAATTTCTTCAAAGCGCTTGAATTAACTCCAGTTGACGCAGTGAAAGTGGTCATACTCGGTCAAGATCCATATCACTCACCCGGTCTTGCACAAGGCTTAGCATTTTCAATTCCAAATAACATCTCAACAAACTCGCGAGAGTTCCCTAGCTCACTACGCAACATCAGCAAAGCCCTCAGCATTGAAGGGTTTGGCGCGCTACCTAATGGCGATCTACATCACTGGGCAAAGCAAGGGATTTTGTTGCTCAATACTGCTCTTAGCGTCAAATTAGGTGAGGCTGGAAGTCATGCCAACTTGGGCTGGAAGAGTCTGATTGATCGATTGATATTTAGGCTATCGGCTCAAAAATCGCAGTTAGTTTGGTTGCTTTGGGGTGGACATGCCCAATCGAAGCTAGCGTTGATTTCGCAAAATAATGATCAATTCATTTTGCAATCCTCACACCCTTCTGGTTTAGGTGTTTATAAAACCAATACACCTTTTTTAGTACCTGGCGATCAGGAAAGTTGTGGACACTTCACAAAAACCAATGAGTGGTTAATAGCTCATCAATTAGATCCCATTCAATGGGTAAAAACTTCCGCCAACAGAGAAAGTAATGCTCAAGCCAATTTATTTGGCTAGGGATGTGTACAAGCAGCCAATCGTGCATGAAGCCAAAATGGCACTAGCCCACTCCAGCATTTGGCCAGACTGAAAAAAATGGGTGTATTGACCCAAATAAGAGCTTGCTAGAGCCGCCACAAAGCCAAGAAGACTGGCAAGCACTAGATTGCGAAAATTTGCAGTCTTAGAGCGATTTTTTGAGCTTCCTGGATGCAAAATCCAGGCTGCGCAGCCAGTGGCACCCCCGATCACCAGAAAAGCCAAAAAACCCATTTTTACCCCCTTTTTGTATCCCTGATTGAGGCCATCAAATCTATAATCACCATTATGAAGTTGTTGACACTGGGCATCAATCATCACACAGCGCCGGTCGCCATTCGGGAAAAGGTCGCCTTTGATCCTGAATTTCTTCAAGAAGCGTTGCACGATCTTCGCCAGCACTTGCTGGGAGCGAATCAATCTGGCTTGCCTGAAGCAACCATTTTGTCTACCTGCAACCGCACAGAAGTCTATTGCGCAGCCAATGATGCAAACGCTGCCGATGTTCTACATGAAGCTACTTTTGATTGGCTTGCAAAAACTCAGCAACTTGCCCCAAGCAGCCTTCAGCCCCACATTTATTCCCTACCCCAATCTGACGCTGTTCGTCACGCATTTAGAGTGGCCTGCGGTTTAGATTCCATGGTGATTGGTGAAACTCAAATTCTTGGTCAAATGAAAGATGCTGTGCGCACCGCAAATGATGCGGGCGTATTAGGCACTTACTTAAATCAGCTGTTTCAGAAAACATTCGCCGTTGCCAAAGAAGTTCGTGGATCTACAGAAATTGGCGCGCACTCTATTTCCATGGCGGCAGCAGCTGTTCGCCTATCTGAGAGAATTTTTGAAAAAATTTCTGAGCAAAAAATTCTGTTTATTGGCGCAGGCGAAATGATTTCTTTATGCGCTACACACTTTGTGGCGCGTAAACCTAAAAATGTCGCAATAGCTAATCGCACAATTGAGCGTGGACAAGAGTTGGCCGACTCTATCGCAGCACAAGATGTGCAGGCAGAGTCCTTCAAGCTATCCGAGCTACCTGGTCGCCTGCATGAGTTCGACATTATTGTTTCCAGCACCGCCTCCTCACTACCTATCATTGGCTTGGGTATGGTGGAAAGCGCCCTAAAACAACGTCGCCATAAACCGATGGTGATGATTGATTTAGCAGTGCCTCGCGACTTTGAACCTGAAATCTCCAGGCTCGATGATGTGTATCTCTATACAGTTGATGATCTTGGAGTCATGATTCAAACGGGTGCTAATTTACGACAAGCTGCTGTCAGTCAAGCTGAAGCAATCATCGAAGATCGCGTCGGAAACTTTATGCATTGGATGCAAGGACGTAATGCGGTTCCTTTGATTCAAGATATTCAACAACAAGGCGAACGCTTAAGACAGCTTGAACTTGAGCGCGCTATGAAGCGCTTAATGCGTGGCGATGATCCACAAGAAGTTTTAAGTGCCATGGCACAAGGGCTCACAAATAAATTTTTGCATGGCTCTCTTCATGCCTTACAGCATTCCAATGGCGCTGAGCGCGACGCCTTGATTAAGCTATTACCCAAACTATTCGCCTCTCATACCAAACCTGAAGACCATTAGATGAAGCCCAGCATGCGGGCTAAGCTGGAACATCTAGACACGCGCTTAGCCGAACTCAACTCCCTTTTAACCTCAGAAGAGGCAACCAAAGATATGGATGCCTATCGCAAACTCACGCGTGAACATTCAGATATCGCAACTGTGGTCCAGCAGTTTGGCCTTTACAAACAAGCGGAGGCCGATGCTCAAGCCGCTGAGGAAATGCGCAAAGATCCAGAAATGAAGGACTTTGCTGATGAGGAACAAAAGCAAGCGCAAGCCACAATGGAAGAGCTGGAGGCTAGCCTGCAGAAACTACTATTACCCAAAGATGAAAATGACGAGCGTAACGTTTTTTTAGAAATTCGGGCAGGCACTGGCGGGGATGAGAGCGCCCTTTTTGCAGCAGATCTTTTGCGGATGTACGCCCGCTTTGCAGAGCGACAAGGCTGGAAAGTAGAGATGGTCAGCGCTACAGAGTCAGATTTGGGTGGCTATAAAGAGGTTGTTCTTCGTTTAGTGGGTCAATCGGTTTACTCGCGCCTCAAATTTGAATCAGGCGGTCATCGTGTACAACGTGTTCCCCAAACAGAAACTCAAGGACGTATTCATACATCGGCTTGCACTGTCGCAGTTATGCCAGAAGCAGATGAACTAGAAGCAGTCAAAATCAATCCCGCTGAATTACGTATCGACACCTTCCGAGCCTCTGGTGCTGGTGGGCAGCATATTAATAAAACAGATTCAGCGGTTCGTATTACCCACTTACCAACAGGCACTGTGGTGGAATGCCAAGATGATCGTAGTCAACATCGCAATCGCGAACAAGCGATGAAAGTGCTCGTTTCGCGCATCATGGATGCACGCGAACGCGAGAAGCATCAACTCGAAGCACAAACCAGAAAATCATTGATTGGTTCTGGCGATCGCAGCGATCGTATTCGCACTTACAACTTTCCACAGGGCCGTATCACTGATCACCGCATCAATCTCACGCTCTATAAGATTGATGCCATGATGGATGGTGATATTGATGATTTATGCAATGCGCTTGCATCTGAACATCAGGCCGAACTACTTGCAGCACTTGGTGAAAACTAAATTTTTATTAGGTCCATTATGAGTAGGGACTTGAGTCTGCGATCCTTATTGGGCAGTACCTTACTACCTCGCAATGAGGCTCATATCTTGATGGCATACGCGCTGGATAAGCATTTTCGGCTACCTCGTTCAACGCTCGTCTCTCGCGATGAAATGGAGCTTAGAGGATTGGCTTTAGAGGAATGGCAATCTCTTGAATCGAGAAGGCTGAATGGCGAGCCAGTTGCCTACCTTATTGGCAAGCGCGGATTTCATAAGATTGAGCTTCGAGTCGCACCTGGTGTCTTAATACCGCGCCCAGAAACTGAATTACTTGTTGATATAGCCCTTCAAGAAATCAAGCGCATTGAGGGAAATATAAAGCATCCAAAGATTCTGGATCTTGGCACAGGTTCTGGAGCCATTGCCCTCGCTATCGCTAATGAGGCGTCCAATACTCAAGTCGTTGCTACAGATCAATCCACTGAAGCACTTTCAATCGCTAAGTCGAATGCAAATTATTTAGGGTTAGAAAAACAAGTTCAGCTTGCTCAGGGAAGCTGGTATGAAGCCTTAAGTGAAGATCAGGTATTTGATGTCATTTTGAGCAATCCTCCATACATTGCCAATCAAGATCCGCACCTAAATCAGGGAGATTTGCGGTTTGAACCCATTGATGCCTTAACAGATCACTCCACTGGACTGAGCTGCCTAGAGATAATCATTATGGGAGGCCTTAAACACCTCAAATCAGGGGGGCTAATTGCTGTGGAGCATGGATATGATCAGTCTGATGCGGTAGCTGGCTTAATGAGTGCAGCAGGATTGGGGGATATTCAAATCCATTACGATTTAGCTAGCCACCCAAGGGTTGTTTCAGCTAGGAAGTAAATCAGCGACTTTCTTTTTTTGGATTAAGTCTTAAAATTGGAGTCAAGAAACTGATAAATTGTTATCACTTCAGTTAAGCATTTTTAGGATAAATTTATGGATACCCAAGCTCAAATCAAAGAAATCATTACCAGCCATCCCGTTGTACTTTTTATGAAAGGTACTGCGCAATTTCCACAATGTGGTTTCTCCGGAAATGCTGTCAATATTCTTCGTGCTAGCGGTGTTGAGAAGTTGCATACCGTGAATGTTTTGGAAGATCCTGCGATTCGTCAAGGCATTAAGGAATTTGCAAATTGGCCAACGATTCCTCAGCTCTATATCAATGGTGAATTCATTGGTGGCTCAGACATCATGACTGAGATGTATCAGTCCGGCGAATTACAAAAACTCGTCAAAGCCTAATTTGCTTTTGCATTTTTTAATTCGTGACTTTTGATTTAGCCTCCCTTTTACTATTTGGCCTGCCACTAGGATTGTGCGCAGGCCTTTTAGTTTATGTCTTTAATCTTCGATCAAATCTAAATCGTCTAGAGCTGCAGAATCATGATGGAATAGCCTTAGCCGATGCTTTGAGAGTAGAGCGGGATAAAGCATTGCAAAATGCAATTCGCCTAGAGGCTGAACTCGAGTCTGAGCGCAAGCAAGGTTTAAGTCGAATTGAAGCTTTAAATGAAGCTAAAGAAGCACTCACCAATCAATTCAAAAACCTGGCCAATGAAATCCTAGAAGATAAATCCAAACGTTTTACCGAACAAAACGCCGCCAGTCTCGATGCGCTTCTAAAGCCCCTACAAACCAAACTCAATGAGTTCAAAGAGCAGGTCAGTAACACCTATGGCAATGAAGCGCGTGAGCGACATGCCCTCAAAAGTGAAATTGAGCGCCTAGCCAATCTTAACTTAAGGATGTCTGATGAGACTCGCTCCTTAACCCAGGCTCTAAAGGGTGACTCTAAAGTTCAAGGTAATTGGGGTGAGCTCGTCCTTGAGTCCATTCTGGAATCATCTGGCCTTCGTAAGGGTGAAGAATACGTCGTTCAAGATAGCCATACACAAAGTGATGGATCACGCCTTCAGCCCGACGTAGTAATAAGGCTGCCAGAGGGAAGAAGTCTTGTAGTAGATAGTAAAGTCTCTATTACGGCCTATGCAAAGCATGCTGAAACAACGGATGTCGATATCGCAGAACGTGAACTAGCTGCTCATATTCAATCTTTACGCCAACATATTCAAGGGCTCTCAGGCAAGAACTACAGCTCACTATATGGAGTTAGTTCGGTAGATTTTGTATTGATGTTTGTTCCTATTGAGCCTGCTTTCTTGCTCGCTTTAAAGACAGTCCCAAATCTCTACCAAGAGGCTTTAGCAAAAAATATTGTATTGGTATGCCCAAGTACTTTAATGGCAACCCTACGAACTGTTGCTCACCTTTGGAGACAAGATCATCAGAATCGCAATGCATTAGAGATTGCCAAACAATGTGGCAATCTCTATGACAAATTTGTGGGCTTTGTAGATGATCTTGAGAAATTAGGTCAACGACTTGATCAAGCGCAAACTAGTTATCACGATGCTTTCAATAAGCTTAAAACGGGCAAGGGCAATCTAATACGCTCCGCGGAGAGAGTGCGTGAACTAGGTGTAAAGCCCACCAAGAACTTATCTACACCATTGATTGAATCATCCTCAGACGCCGAATAAATTGACCACACTAGAAAAGTCGGAAGGCAAAGAGCTTAAGCAAAAATCTTCATATAGAAAGGTGGCAATCGCAACATGCTTTGGCACCTTTTTGGAGTGGTATGACTTTCTGACCTTTGCTAGCTTAGCGGTCATTTTTGGACCATTATTTTTTCCATCAAGCGATCCTAATGCAGGCCTTCTAGCCAGCCTGGCAACTTTTGGTGTGGGCATGGTGGTAAGGCCCATAGGTTCCGCCCTATTTGGCTCTTTAGGCGACCGCATCGGGCGTAAACCCGTTTTCATGATCACGATTGGCTTAATGGGTGCTGCAACTGTTTGTGTGGGATTCTTGCCAACCTACTCAGAGATTGGCATTTGGGCGCCTATTTTGCTTGTGACCCTTAGATTATTTCAAGGGCTATCAGCTGGCGGGGAAATTGGAGGTGGGGCCGTCTATCTCACTGAGCACGCCGGTAATGAAAATCGAGGATTTAAAACAAGTTTCTTGCAACTCATGGGGCCCCTGGGAATTTTGGCATCGACAATACAGATTTCCGTACTCCAAAGCCGGCTCACCATTGAAGAATTCCAATCCTGGGGCTGGCGAGTACCGTTTTGGACATCTCTATTACTCCTGGCGATCGCGTTTTATATTCGCAGATCACTAGAAGAAACGCCCGTGTTTTTGGAGCTAAGCAAACAAGATCAAACTCAATCGCAACTGGTAAACAATTTTAAAGATGGAGAAATTCGCAAAAGAATGTTTCTTTTATTTTTTTGCGTCTCTTCAAGCGGAGCAATTTTGTTTTTTTGCGTTCAAGTCTATGCAGCAATCTTTCTCAAAACTTCAATCAAACTTGATTCAACTTTAGTCGATAAGCTCAGCATTATTTCTACAATAGCCTTACTCCCACTTACCGTATTTGCAGGATGGCTGTCCGATAAAGTCGGGCGAAAACCCGTTATCCTTGCAGGCATTTCTCTGGGGGTGATATTGTTATATCCAGCATTTCAGTTGCTAGTCTTTTTGGGGGATGACTTCTTGGCACATGAAAGATCGCTCTCACTAATTAGCATAACAATAGTGCTCGTCTTTTTATCTAGCATGCTTGCATTAGTTGTTGGGCCGCAAACCGCCATATTGGCTGAATTATTTCCAGCAAGGAATCGAAATAGTGCCGCAACCCTTCCCCATAACCTCGCTGCTGGCTGGATTGGAGGTCTACTTCCCTTGATTGTTACTTGGCTAAACCAATTTTTCGAAAACTCTCTTGCGGGACTTTGGTATCCAATGATTTTTCTTGGCTTATCCGGAACTATTGCAGCATACTATTTACCGGAAACAAAATGTACCAGCCTTCTTAGGTAAAACTAAAGAGCCTGAATACTTTCAGCAATCTTTTGCTGCATAGCAATCTTAAAATTTGACCACCAATCAATACAACGATGTTGAAGTTCAAGGATTTGATTTGGATTGGAAACGCACTTTGATTTCATTTCTTCTAGAAATTTCGGTAACTCATGCCATGAACTAAGAATTGGAAAAGGAACATCACCAAACATTGCTAAAGCATCTTTACTGAACAAAAATTCATGTGGTAGAGATATTGGGATGCATCCTAATTCCAAAGCATCGTAAAGACGAATTGTTTCTGGATTGTTACCCGAAGGGCATGGGGCAAAAATGCTGTCTTCCATAATTGCAGAATACAGGCCTACGTTATAACCACCAGCAAATCCATTGGATGGCATTACATATAAGTTCTCACCACAAGCAGCTGCTGGGCCTGCAAAACTTACGCGCTCATTGTTATATGAGACCGCATTATTGATCCAGCCAAGGAATGCAGATAAAGACTGGCGCTGAGAGGCTACTTTTAAAGAATTCTTATCCCTTGGGCCAACGCCTGTTCTAAATCCATTTGGTGCCCACAAGATTTTTTTGCCAATATGAGAATCGTTAATAATACTAGGGAAATAGTAGTTACGAATAACAAGATCACACTCCGCATATGCTGAAATGTCTTTATCAAGCCGCTCCCCACCCATATGATAGAGAACTATATTATTGCCAAGCGACTTAATATGGCGGATTAGGTCAACATTAATTTGATTAAGCTCTAGATAAACCACCGCAGATTCACCAACAATATTAGGGTTGAAGCCGAAACTGTAAGATGCCCCACCAAAAATATCATTTTGAATAAACCAGGTCTCTAGTGCTGAGTTGAGGGAGTCTGGGGTGCTAATGATTTGCAAATTTCTCATGTAAACAAATCTAGCCTTGGTGATATTGAATTATTGAATCTGAGTTTGAATAATAAGCGTTGAGCTCGCTAAAGGAGAGCGGAGGATTAGAGTAATCATGCCAAATTTTTATTGGGCCAAAAAAACTTCGGTACCACTGAGGTCTAAAATTCCAATTTAATGGCAAAACAAATGGATTAAATCTAGTTTGCTCAATTGCCAAAGCAAATGAGCCCTGATCGTTTGCTGGCATTGTGCCAACACCCTGTTCATTTACAGCAAGAATTGAGGAATCAATCGTTGTTGATAATTCTTTCCAGCAATCAAAAACTACTTTTGAATCCCTATTAAAGAAGATTACTCCGGTGTTGTATTCAATCTCGTCGCCTGAAAAAATTTTAGGGTATCTTCTAGCCCATGGTGACTCACAAATCGACACCGCCAAGCCAAACTGTTGTGCTTTTTTGAAACCAAAATCTAAGCGCCCTAAGACAACCGTATCAATATCTAAAAACAATGTCTCCCCGAAAGGAGAGAGATCAAACATTTTTGCCTTTTGATTTAATGAAGAAATATCTTCTGGAGATGCATTAATTTTGACAATTTCGTGCGGGAGCTCAGGATGAAATTTTTTAACTGACGCTCTTAGGCGCTGAATAGGCAACTTAGATTCGTCACCCCAATATATAGAGAGAATTCCGCGGGTCATAAAAAATATTACTCAATTACATAGTAAAAAGCTGGCATATTTTCAAAACCATTCTTTGAGATAATTTGATAATTTCTTATAAAGAACTCATCAACGGCCTGTTTCACTCCAGGCCAGCCAATATCATCCCCACAAATTACCCCGCCTTTTCTTACCTTTGGGAACCATGCTGCCAAGTCTTTAACTACTCCATCATAGGTGTGATCACCATCGATGTATACAAGATCCAATGATTCATCGACGAATTTATTGGCCGCATCCCAAGATTTTTGTTTCATTAATTTAGCGCGCCCATCAAATCTTAATAAATTAAATGAGACAGCTTTAAATAATCTCTCCATTGCCTGCTGGGAGTTTATTTCACCAAATAGTTGCTGCACATCTTTAGAAAAAATGTCATCGGGGTCATAATCAGCTAAATATGGATCAACATCAACATACTGGATTCCAGGCAAGGTGGTGCAGAGAAAATCTGCATGATAAACATAGGCGACCCCATTTTCTAAGATATTGGTCGCTTTGACCATATGCGCCAAATGAGGAACGATCCCATACGCACCAAACCATGAGCATGTTTTTTTATTCTCTTCAAGAGCAACTAGATCTTGGGTTAGCATCCTGACTCCAAAAGGAAAATGCCTCACTAGAGGTGAGGCATATAAAAATTTGGTGCCCCTTGTCCGACTCGAACAGACCACCTACTGATTACAAATCAGTTGCTCTACCAGATGAGCTAAAGGGGCAATGTTAATATTTTAACCTACTTCACTATCCTTAAAGATGGTTTTCCCGGTTTTGGCTTTTCCTGAGTCTGATCTGAATTTTCAGCCAGATGCAAATCTTTAGGGGGCTCAAGTGGGAAGGACATGCCTTGGCCATTTTCCCTGGCATATATCGCCAAAACATGGCTAATTGGAACCATAATTTTTCTTGGGACGCCTCCAAAACGCGCCTGGAAGCTAATCCAGTCGTTCTCAATTTGGAGCTGATGGCAAGCCTCTAGAGATAGATTAAGAACAATCTCATGGTTCTTGACATACTCTAGCGGCACCTCAACACTAGCATCCACAAACACCGCTATGAAGGGCGTAAAACCAAAATCCGTGCACCACTGATGTAGAGCACGGATTAGGTAGGGCTTGTTACTTGGTATGTCAGACATTCTGACTTCTGGTAATGGGTCTTTAGCGACGCATTACCTTCTCGGAAGGAGTTAATGCCTCAATGTAAGCAGGCCTGCTGAAAATACGCTCCGCATACTTTAAAAGAGGTGCGGCGTTGCGTGATAAGTCAATTCCATAGTGCTCAAGACGCCACAATAATGGAGCAATAGCCACGTCAAGCATTGAGAAATCGTCACCAAGCATGTACTTATTTTTTACGAAAATTGGTGCTAGCTGTGTCAAACGATCACGAATGGCTAAACGAGCCTTGTCATGCGTCTTCTCGGCAGCTTTACCTTTTTCATTTTCCAAAGCAGCAACGTGCACAAATAACTCTTTTTCAAAGTTAAAGAGAAATAAGCGTGCGCGTGCGCGTGCAACCGGATCAGGCGGCATCAATTGTGGATGAGGAAAGCGCTCATCAATGTATTCATTAATGATATTGGACTCATACAAAATTAAATCACGTTCAACCAAGATGGGAACTTGGCCGTAAGGATTCATTACTGAGATATCTTCTGGCTTATTGAATAAATCAACATCGCGGATTTCAAAATCCATGCCTTTTTCGAAAAGCACCAAACGGCAGCGTTGCGAGAATGGGCAATTTGTACCCGAGTACAACACCATCATAAATTTATTTCCTTAAATTTCTACTTCTATACGACAAAAAAACTTGATCACTATTTAATTGAGGCCCATACGGACCTCAATTATCAATGAACGTCTTTCCAATAAGCCTTATTTAGACGCCAAGCCAACAATGTGAAGATGGCTAAGAATATCAGCACAACAACGCCAAGACGCTTACGCTCAAGTTGAACTGGCTCGGCCATCCATGACATAAACGCCACTAGATCGGCAATATTGTCATCATATTCTTGTGGCTTCATGGTGCCTGGCGTTAACTGCTCAAAACCAACAAAAACTTTTTCCATCTTGCTTTCGTCATGTGGATCTTTACGCTCTTCAAACTTAGCAGCGCGTTCACCCTGAAGTTGCCATAAAACATGAGGCATACCTACACTTGGGTAGACCAAATTATTCCAGCCTGTCTGAGTAGTGTCATCTTTGTAGAAAGTACGCAGATAGGTATAAAGCCAATCAGTTCCACGTGCACGAGCCTCTACAGATAAATCTGGAGGATTTTTTCCAAAGAATGCCTTGCCCTCTTTCGGAGTCATTGAGATAGTCATCAAATCGCCGACCTTGGCATCGTTCAAGATGAGGTTATCTTTGATCTGTTGATCTGTTAAGCCAATGTCGCGCAAACGGTTGTAACGCATGCTAGAAGCTGCATGACAGCTCAAGCAATAGTTCACAAACAACTTTGCACCATTTTGCAATGACGCATTACTGCTTACGCGATTAGGTGCCGTATCCAGCGGAAAACCCCCTTCGTTAGCACTGACATTCACACTTAAACCAAGGGCACCAACTAATGCAGCAGCTTGGAAGATGCCCTTCATAGTTTGCAGAATTCGTTTCATACTAGTTCCTAATTCTCTCTAGATTCTCGATTAATGGGACTTAAAAGTAACGCGTGTTGGAACTGGCTTAAAAGTACCAAGCTTGCTCCAGAACGGCATTGCCAAGAAGAAGCCCAGATAGTAAATCGTGCAAATCTGAGAAATCTTTTCAAATACTGGTGATGGTGGTTGAATACCTAAGTAACCCAAAATCACAAAGCTCACCACAAACACACCATAAATATATTTATGGAACTGGGGGCGATAGCGAATTGATTTAACTGGTGATTTATCAAGCCATGGCAAGAAGAACATGATCACAACAGAGCCGCCCATGATCACAACACCCCAGAATTTCGCATCAAATAGATAGAAGCCGCCAGCCAACACTACTGCAATAGCTACACAGATCGCTTTCACTTTCTTATCGCTTGAGCTCTTTGCAAACATACCCAAAATCACCGCCAAGAAAATCCACAACGGTAACAAGAAGTTAGAAGTTGTTGCACGCAACATTGAGTAGAACGGCGTGAAATACCAAACCGGTGCAATGTGCGGAGGGGTTTGCAAGGGGTTTGCAGGAATGAAGTTATTTGCCTCAAGGAAATAACCGCCCATTTCGGGAGCAAAAAATACTATGCAAGCAAATACCATCAAGAACACACCCAAACCAAATACATCATGGACTGTGTAATAAGGGTGGAACGGAATTCCGTCAACTGGATGTCCATTGGCATCCAAGTTCTCTTTAATCTCTACGCCGTCAGGATTGTTAGAACCAACTTCATGCAAAGCAATAATGTGGGCAGCAACCAAGCCAATCAACACTAACGGGATAGCAATAACGTGGAAGGCAAAGAAACGATTCAACGTTGCATCGCCAACAACATAGTCGCCACGCAACCACAAAGAAAGGTCTGGACCAATAAATGGGATTGCAGAGAACAAGTTCACGATCACTTGTGCGCCCCAGTAAGACATCTGGCCCCATGGGAGCAAGTAACCAAAGAAGGCTTCACCCATCAAGCACAAAAAGATTGCACAGCCAAAGATCCAGATGAGTTCACGTGGCTTACGATATGAACCATAAATCAAGCCGCGGAACATGTGTAAATAAACCACCACGAAAAACATCGAGGCGCCTGTAGAGTGGAGATAACGAATCAACCATCCCCATGGCACTTCACGCATGATGTACTCGACAGATTCAAACGCTTTTGCAGCATCTGGTTTGTAGTTCATTACCAAGAAAATACCGGTAATGATTTGGAGCGCTAAAACAACGATAGCTAGTGAGCCAAAGAAGTACCAAAAATTAAGGTTCTTAGGTGCGTAATACTCCGTTAGATGCGCCTTAATAGATGACGTCAAAGGGAAACGTGAATCTACCCAAGCCAATACTTTCCGAACTACTGGAGCGTTGGCTGGAACTTGTTTTTCTTGAAATGCCATTTATCTCTCCTTAGGCCTTCTTATCTTCGCCAATCAGAATCTTGGTATCGCTCAAATACATATGAGGAGGCACTTCAAGATTGTCTGGAGCCGGTTTGTTCTTATAAACACGTCCTGCCATATCAAAAGTAGAGCCATGGCATGGACATAAGAAACCACCTGGCCAAGTATTTGGCAAAGAAGGTTGTGGGCCTGCTTCAAATTTTGCTGTTGGAGAGCAGCCCAAATGGGTACAAATACCCACAACAACAAGATACTCAGGCTTGATGGAGCGCCATTGATTTTGAGCGTATGGAGGCGTAAATTGTGCAGGATCGCGCAAAGAATTTGGGTCCGCTAGCTCGCCATCCAACTTAGATAGTTCAGCCACTTGCTCAGGTGTGCGACGGATTACCCATACTGGCTTACCACGCCACTCAACCGTTCTCATCTCATCAGGCTTCATGCCTGTAATATCGATCTCAACAGCCGCACCAGCGGCTTTTGCGCGCTCAGAAGGCTCAAAACTGTCTACAAAAGGGTAAAGGGCTGCTGCAGCGCCTACACCACCAACTGCGGAAGTGGCGATCAACCAATTACGGCGATCCTTATCCATACAGGGCTTGTCACTCATTTACAAAATTCCTAGAAAGGGTATTTATGGGTGGAAATTGCTTAAAGGTAGGATTTTAAAGTAAAAAGTGGGGTAAGTAAGAAAGTTATAGGGTTAATCTCGGTTTAACCAGCATTTGGATATTAAAGGGGGGGATTATGGGTGTTTTAAAGGAGTTTCGGGACTTTGCAGTCAAAGGGAATGTGATTGATTTGGCGGTGGGTGTGATCATCGGTGGCGCCTTTGGAAAAATCGTTGATTCCTTGGTAAACGACATCGTTATGCCAGTGATTTCCACCCTTTTAGGGGGTCATATTGACTTCACCAACCTATTTATCGTCCTAGGGCACATTCCGGAAGGGGTGCCTCGAACATTTGATGCCCTTAAAAAAGCTGGGGTTCCGATCTTTGCCTATGGTAATTTCATTACCATCTCAATCAACTTTATTCTTTTAGCTTTCGTGATTTTTCAAATGGTGAAAGTGGTCAATAAGATTCGCATCATCGATGCGCCGCCAGCTCCACCTATGCCAGAAGATATTGTCTTGTTAAGAGAAATTCGCGACAGCCTAAAAAGCAATTAATAAAATGTCTCTACCAGATGAAGATGCAAGCGTTAAGTCTGCAATCAACGAATCTCGACTAATTTTTCAAGAAGCATTCGCACTACTTCAAAATCATGAGTTTGAGAGGGCGGATGCCCTTTTCATCCAAGCAATCAAATATGACCCAAAAAATATTGATGCCTTAAACCTTTTAGGCATAAGGGCTTACCAGAAATGTAAATACGAGCAGTCGCTTCATTTTTTGGAAAACGCAAACTTGCTAAAGCCCCATTGCGCAACCATATTAGGCAATTTGGGGCTTACCTATACAGCAATTAAGCAATATGAAAAGGCATTGGAGTATTTCGACTTAGCCAATAGAGCCAACCCAAACATCCCAGAAATTCACAACAATCGAGGTAATGCTCTAAAAGGGTTGAAAAAAAATGATGCGGCACTAGCCGCCTATGAAAATGCAATCAATCTTCGTCCACTTTATAGCGATGCAATCAACAATAAAGGGGTCATATATCTAGAAAAAGGAGAAATAGGGAAGGCAATAGAAATATTTAATGCTGCAATTGCAATTAACCCCAATCTATCTCAAGCATTTAATAACTTAGGAAATGCCTATACAAGACTTGGTAAATATTCCCTAGGATTTCAAGCCTTTGAGGCTGCCCTTAAGATTGATCCGAATTATCTTGACTGTTTTCTTAATTTTGGTGGGGCACTAAGAAAGAGTCGAGAGCTCAACGCCTCAATCAAATGCTATCAAAGAGCAGCTGAAATTGATCCAAAAAATGCAGATATTTTTTATTTTTTAGGTGAGGTATTTTATGAAAATGGCGATGCAAGGTCTGCGAAAGAGAGTTATACGCAAGCGCTTACTCTGAACCCTAATTTAATAGAAGCGAAATTTGCCTTAGCAATCGCACAAATACCCAAAGTTTATGAAAATTTAGGGGAGCTTAATGATGCTAGGATCAATTTTGAGCGGCAAATTAAACATCTAGAAGACCTAAATTTTTCACAAATTAAAATTGAAAGCGCATTAAAAGCTATATCGCACCACCCCTTCTATCTAGCCTATCAAGACCTCAAAAATGGTGATTTAATTTCTCTATTTGGCTCGTTATGCACAAAATTTGCAACTCAAATTCAACAAGAATTAAATTTTGCGCCCACAAAGAGTAAATTTAACAAAAAAATTAAAGTGGGCATAATAAGCCATCACTTCTGTGATCACCCGGTATGGCATGCAATTACAAAAGCTTGGCTGTTGCACTTAAATCAAAACTTAATTGAAATACATATCATCAACACGGGCGGCCATGAAGACCAGGAAACAATTATCGCCAAGGCACGTGCAAATCAATACAAAAATCTCGGCAACTCAATTGTAGATATCATTGCTTTTACTCAAAATGCAAACTTTGATGTCGTACTATTTCCAGAGGTTGGCATGGACCCAACCACAAAGGCTCTTGCATGCATGAGACTAGCCCCCATTCAGATATGTAGCTGGGGCCACCCCGAAACCACTGGCCTCTCCACAATCGACTACTTTTTATCTGGCCAAGCCTTTGAAACTCAAGAAAAATTTGAATGCTATAGCGAAAAAGTAATATTGCTACCAGACTTGGGAACGAGTTTCTTGGCTAAACAATGCGATTCGGTAGACCTAAATCTAAACCATATTGGAATAAACCCAAATCGTCCAATCATATTGTGCGCAGGATCACCAGCTAAATATCTTCCCACATACGACTTAATACTGATTGAAATTGCAAAAAAACTTCCATCATGTCAATTTATATTTTTTAATTTTCAGAAGAGCCTAACAGCAATACTCCACTCCCGGATGGGGGAGGCATTTTTACAAGCCGGCTTAGATATAGAAAACTTTGTGCGAGTTATTCCATTTCAAAAAAGAGAAGAGTTTTATGGATTAATGCAAAAGGCAGATCTAATGCTTGATACCATAGGATTCTCAGGATTTAATACGGCCATGCATGCGATATCCTGCAACTTACCCGTCATAGCCAAGGATAGTCAATTTATGCGTGGGCGCTTGGCAGCAGCAACCTTAAAGCTGATGGGATTAAACAGTCTTGTATGCAGCACAGATGAAGAATATGCTGCGTTAGCGGTTGAACTAATCCAAAACAAAAACCTTCTTCAAACCTACAAAGATCTAATTAATAAGAAAAAAACATGTCTGTTTGAAAATACATCTTCAATTGCGGCTTTAGAGCAATTTTTACTTAAGATACACAAAGAACAGCATAGTCTCGAGTACCATAAAATTGAAGGCAGAATTAACCCATAAGGTCATTCAATCATTTGAAAAATTTATTGGCATCTAATTTACTATCTCAAGCAGCCGCATTCTTTCAGGCTGGCGACTTTTCCAATTCTGAAAAAACTTATCTTCAAGTCTTACAACAAGATCCAGCCAACTCCGAAGCGTTAAATATTCTAGGAGTGCTATCAGCACAGAAATATGAATTCTCAAAATCAATTGAACTATTAACAAAGTCTCTAGAAATTAATCCGCTATCAAGTTCGGCATTAATCAACCGAGGCCTGGTTTTTCAGCAGACCGGGAACCTGCAAGCAGCTATTAAAGACTTTAAACTCCTGACGTCAATCGCGCCAAATAATCCACAAACTTTTTACAATCTTGGTAACGCCTATTATTCCCTAGGTGAGCTAGAGAATGCTCTTACTGCATACAATCGGGGAGTCTCATTAGATCCAAGGAATGCAGCGCTTCTAAATAATAGAGGCAACCTTTATCACGACCTCCATCGGACTGCAGATGCAATCTTAGATTATCAAAAGGCTATTGTTGCAGACCCAACCTACCCAGATGCTTACTTTAACCTTGGAACATGCCAACACGAGAACAAGGAATATACCGAGGCAATAAGTAACTTTAATCAAGCAATAGCAAGAAACCCTTATGAACCGATATTTTTTATTGCGCAAGGTGAATCACTGTTTGAGATTGGTGACCTTGCAGCATCTCATGAGTGTTTCCAAGCAGCAATCAACCTCGACCCCACTTCACTAGAGGCTCAACTTGCTCTAGCTGTTGCTCAAATACCTAAAATTTACAACTCTTCCAATCAACTAATGGAAGCGAGGTCTGGATTCGCCACCAAACTTCGCGAAGTTAAAAAGTTTATTGAGAAAAATAAGGGATTGAGCCCAAACGCAATCGGAAATAATCAGCCATTCTTTCTGGCTTATCAGCCAGAAAATAACAAAGATCTTTTATCGACTTACGGATCTATCTGTACCGAGGTCATGAAAAACTACAGTGCCTTGTCTCTTGTACATGTTCAAAGCCCCAACACAAGCGAACCAACCCGCATTGGCATAGTAAGCAATCATATTCATAACCACTCGGTATGGAGGGCCCTGCTGAAAGGTTTTATACAAAAATTACAGGGCTTTGAAATTTATCTTTTCCATATTGGCAGCAAATATGATGCAGAAACCGAGGTAGCCAAACTAAATGTAAAGAAATATTTTTCTAATGCAGGCTCTTTTGAAAATTGGGCGTCAATTATTCAATCAAGCAATATTGACGCACTAATTTATCCAGAGATAGGCATGGATAAGGTAACAACACAACTTGCAAGTTTAAGGCTTGCCCCCATCCAGATTGCAACCTGGGGGCATCCAGAAACAACTGGACTTCCAACAATTGATTATTTTATTTCAGCTGAAAGCTTTGAGAATCCAGGCGCTCAAGCCAATTACTCAGAAACTCTCATTCAACTTCCCAATCTTGGCGTTCACTATACCCCGTACCTTGGGGATATCAATAAAATTGATTTTTCAAAACTTGGAATTACTCCTTCTAAACCCATACTTTTATGCGCAGGCTCTCCGTTTAAGTATGGTCCAAAATTTGACGACATTCTGATTGAGCTTGCTCTAAAGCTACATGATTGCCAATTCGTTTTTTTTCGATTTCCAGACCCAGCCACTGAAATTCTTAAAAAACGAATGCATACTTCATTTCAAAGAGCTGAACTTGATCCTGGAAAATTCATTAAACATATCCCATTACTAGAGACTGAAAATTTCTATGGCCTAATGAAAGAATCGTGCATCCTATTAGATACCATTGGATTTTCGGGCTTTAACACATCCATTCAGGCAATTGAATGCGACTTACCCATTGTAACTATGAGAGGCCAATTTTTGCGCAGCAACCTTGCTGCAGGAATCCTTGACCAGATGTCTATTCATGAATGTATTGCCTATTCCGAAACGGAATATATCAATATCGCAATTAATTTGATTCAAAATAAAAACTTTCGAGAGCAGATTATTCAAAAGATACAAAAAAATAAGTTTAAAATTTTCAATGATCTCGATCCGGTAAATAAATTATCTGACTTTCTAAATGATGTGTGCAGATAAGTAATCTTCCTCCCATTTATAAAGCCATCAAATGAACCACTCTTTGGAGCACCTCATCGGCCAGGCCGTACAAAGTTTTCAAAATGGAGACCTAAATCATGCCGAAAATCAGCTGAAACTCTCTTTAGACGTCTACCCAAATAATCCACCCGGCATTCATATCTTGGGCCTTGTATATGCAGCGCAGAACCGGCACAATGATGCAATTAAGTACCTCAGCTTAGCTGCAGAATTCAATCCCACCGACCCATCCATTCAATACAACCTTGGAAAAGCATTTGCTTCAATTGAAGATCATCCCTCCGCGCTCAAGCATCAACAAAAATCTATCGAGCTTGATCCAAGAAACCCAGCCGCCTATCTAAATTACGCAAATAGTCTCTCAAAATTATCAAAAAATCAAGCCGCACTTGACTCCATTAATCAAGCTTTAGCGCTCCAAAATAACTATTTAGATGCGATAATTGTTAAAGGATCCATACTCAACAAATTAGGCGACTATTCATCCTCACTTGACTGCAGCAAAAGCGCTATTCAGCTAGATGCCAACAGTAGTGAAGCTTGGCTTAATCAAGGCGTATCACTTTACAATATCAAGCAATTTAACGCGGCATTAGATTCATTCGATAAAGCGCTGACGATAAATCCCAAGTATGTTAACGCCTTGATAAATAAAGGCGTGACACTAAACGATATGGGGCGATTTTCCGATGGCTGCGACGTTCTTACCATGGCTCTTAAACTATCGCCAAACTCGCTTGATGCTCACTACAATCTTGGCCTCACACTGCACGGCCTAAAATTGCATCAAGACGCACTAGATTCATTTAATAAGGCAATAGCACTGAAGCCAGATTACGCTGAAGCCTGGCTAAATAAAGGTGTAGCCCTTAACAATCTCCGAAGATACCAAGACGCACTAGATTCATTTAATAAGGCAATAGCACTGAAGCCAGATTACGCTGAAGCCTGGTCAAATCTGGGAGCAACCTATTTTGAGTCTGTTAAAGATTTT
Source organism: Polynucleobacter sp. MWH-UH23A (assembly GCF_040409805.1). Classification (NCBI taxonomy): domain Bacteria; kingdom Pseudomonadati; phylum Pseudomonadota; class Betaproteobacteria; order Burkholderiales; family Burkholderiaceae; genus Polynucleobacter; species Polynucleobacter sp. MWH-UH23A. The sequence goes on along the minus strand of NZ_CP099572.1, from coordinate 113,175 downwards.
GATTTGGCTATGAATGCATACCGCAAAGCGCTAGCATTCAAACCCAACTATCCAGAAGCACATTACAACATTGCCGCAGCCCATCATGAATTAAGGCAATTTAATTTAGCGCAAGATTCCTATAATTTAGCACTAAATCTCAAGCCTGATTATCCAGATGCCCAATGGAATAAATCATTGATTTATCTAACACTTGGTGATTATGAGACCGGCTGGCCTCTTTATGAATCGAGATGGAATACCAGTAATTCACCCTTGCCAAATACATACAGTGAAATACCTAGGCTCAAACCAGGTGTAAATATAGAAGGGAAAAAAATACTTATTTGGTCTGAGCAGGGTCTTGGGGATAGCATTCAATTTTCTAGATATATTAAGCTTCTAAAGAGTCAGGGGGCAAATATTACTTTTCTTGCTGCCCCACAATTAATTTCACTTTTTCATAGTTCGTTTGATATAGAAATCTCAAGTGAAATTCCACGTCCTCTATCCCAATTTGACTATCAATCCCCACTAATGAGTCTGCCATACTTTTTTGGCAGCACACTATCCTCGATTCCCAATCAAGTTCCTTACTTATTGGTTGATCAGAATAAGCGCTCATATTGGAATGACAAACTTAAGGGTTTTGATCTACTAAAAGTTGGTCTTGTTTGGAGCGGTGGTTTTAGGCCGAATCAGCCAGAAGTCTGGCAAATTAATGAACGAAGAAATATTTCCCTAGAAACTATTTCAAGCCTAAGATTTGCATCTAATGTTGAATTTTTTTCACTCCAGAAGGGTGATCCAGCCGAAACCGAGCTAAGAGAACAGAAAAATAAGCTGTGGCCCCAAGATAATCTCAGGATTTTCACAGACGAGCTGAAAGACTTTTCAGATACAGCCGCACTTATTGCAAACCTAGATTTGATCATTTCCGTTGATACTTCGACCGCACATTTGTCAGCAGCCCTTGGAAAGCCTACATGGCTCTTAAATAGATTTGATTCTTGCTGGAGATGGTTAAATGATCGTGTGGAAAGTCCATGGTATCCAAGCATAAAACTCTATAACCAAAAACAAAGTGGAAATTGGGGCCCAGTTATGCAAAAGGTAATGAGTGACCTAGAAAGCCTTACCTTGAAGAAATAATCGTAAGACAAAATAAAAATAGTACAACTTAAAATAAAAAAGCCTGCCACATAGTGGCAGGCTTTACTACTTCAATATTCCAAGATTGCTAGCTTAAGCTAGCAATAATTAGAATGTATGGCGTACGCCTAAAGCGTATGCGTTAGCACTTGTACCAGCTGTTGTGGTTGTGCTTGATGTTTCGGTAGATCCGAAAATTGCATAAACGTTAGTACGCTTGCTTAAGTAGTAATTGCTACCCAACTGATAACCAGTAAAGTTAGCAGTTGGGGCTGCATTACCATAAGTGCGAACACGACCATTACCTACGCTAGCCCATGCCTCAACTGTTGGAGTAATGTAGCTACGTACACCGATCTGTTGAGCAGAACGGCTTGCGTAGTAATCAGGAGTTACAGTTGATGTAACTTTACGGTTGATCCACTGACCGTATGCCTTCAAGATTCCGAAGTCATAAGTAGCAGCAACATAAGCACCGTTATCCTGAACGTTTGAGCCACCAGTTTGTGTGGTCAAAGCAGCTGCACCAGTTGTGGTTGTCAATGTTGCATTAGCAGATGTAGTAGTTGGCTGCAGTGAAGTAGTTGTAACGATAGGCACCAAGCTCTTATAGGCTTGGTAGCTTGCTGCTACATACAATTTTTGCCAAGTGTAATCAGCGCCAAGAGCCCAACCGTTGAAGTTTGTATTACCACCAGATGTACCAGTTGTAACGATTGTTGTGGTGTTATTTGATGCAGCAGCTGTTGTATTGTTTTGGTTATTCAATGTGTAAGAAGCAGCAAATTTGAAACCGCCAAAAGTATCAGTTTGTGTAGATAACGTGTTGCTTGTACGTGTTACAAAACCACTGTTTGTTGCTGAAGCACTTGAAGTAGCGCCATAAGATGTAAGGCCGCCGTTCAATGCAGCTTGTGGCTCAGTTGCATAAATAACGTTACCTGTCATGTTATTTAACTGGCCAGGATCTGTTGCAGACGCCTGGTTAAACATTGGAGTGTATTGTGTACCAACAGCAAACTGACCAATGCCATTTTTCTTCAAGCCAACAAATGATTGACGGTTGTTCCATGTAGAAGCAACAGCACCAGTTGAAGGTGTTAAACCAGTCTCAATAGTGAAGAATGCACTAGCACCGCCACCCAAATCTTCAGTACCCTTGAAACCTAAACGGCTGGTGCTTTCAGCGCTTTGGCCGAAAGAACTAGTTTGCTGAAGGTTAGCAGGCTTGGTAGTTGTACCGCGCATGTTTGTGCCAATATAGCCAACGTCCAAAATACCGTAAACGGTAACGCTGGACTGAGCTTGAGCTGCGCCAGCAACTGCTGACAAAGCTGCTACTGCAAATAGCGATTTTTTCATTCTGTAAATCTCCATAAATTGAAAGTAATGCCCAAATAAAGCTGGGACCTATGAATTTTCAATCTTTTGCCTTGCTAGACTGGGAGTTGGGGCATTTAGGGACTCTTTTTGCTTGTCAAAAGGCAGTTTTTTGGTTTTCTTCGTTGTATGACGGCAACAAGCCCCCTATTTCTTGCTTTTTTTGCGCGTTGAATGACAAAATTGTCATATGGCAAGCCGCGAATTCTTAAAAATCCTCAGTTCAGCGCGTATAGGTGATGTTTTAGCACAACAAAAGTTAGCTGAGGCCTACCTTACTGGATTGTTCAAAACACCCATTCAGCCCGCTAATGCATTGATTTGGCTTGAAAAATCGTTTTTATCCCTGCAAAACCAAGGGCAAGCACAAGAAAGTCTGGAGAATAACCAAATTCTGGGGGTTTTAAGACAAGTTGCCAGTATCCCCCTCGCTGAAACGTTTAATACCCCTGCATTTGGTTTCGGATGGGACAAATTGTGGGATCTCTCCAAATCCTCCTCAGCGCCCATTGAGACTATTCTGTTGGCGAAGTGGCAGCTTGCCAATCTACTCACGAATCCAACATTTCAAGAAACACAAAGTCAGATTTTTGACTGGCTAAAAAAGAGGCCTATTCAAACAAAAAATATTGTTTCACCAGAGATAGGTGCCATTCAAGAAAGTGCTCAGCAGTTTCTTGAAGAAGTTGCAAAAAGTGATCAACCCTTCGCGCAATTAGCCAAAGAGCTGTTAATAAAACTACAACCGAAAAACGAAGCCCTCTCCTCGTTATGGAATGCTTGGCTGGAAGATCAAAATGAAGATACCCTTAAGCAAGCAGCCGAACTTGGGCATACAACTGCAAAACTCACGTTAGGTTTGCGCCTTGCACATTTAGATTCAAATGTTGATAAAAAATCCAACGCCTCTTTGAAAAAAGCAGCTTATTGGCTAGAACTTGCTGCAAAAGATGGTGATCGTGATGCATGGTACGCCTTAGGAGAAATTTATCGTCGCCCACAGTTCTCGGGCTATAGCGCCGAAGAAAGCGACCATTGCTTTGATCGAGCGGCCGATCTTGGGCACACCCAAGCGCAATATCGCAAGGGAGCGAATCTTTGGCGCAAGCGAGAAAAAATTGAAGAAAAAGTTCGTGGCCTACAAGCATCTTATTGGATATGGCAAGCACACCAACAAGGCATTCCCGAAGCAACAGAATTACTGGGCAAGATTCTGATCAGTTGTCCTGATCCAAAGAAAAACGATTGGCATGAGCTTGCGCAATTTGCCGATATTGCACTAAATCACCATGTCGAACACAAACTCAATGAAGATTGGCTTTTACTTTGTCACCGAATTGTCATTGCCAATCACTTTAACTTTACTAAAGCGGAATTATTGCTTTGTGAAGTAGGGCAACTTCAGCATGAACACTGTGTGGTTGTAGATATTCGATGGGAACTACCCAAGATCTTGCCTAGACTCATTCAAATTGAAACCATTCAGCAACGTCGTGCTCTATTAGCCGCCGGAAAAGCTTTTGCAGGATCAGATATCGATATTGAAGGTAATTTACGCCAAAGGCGTTATCGCTTTGACCGGGTCACTGACTGGCTCAGGAAAACCTTTTCAAAAAGTTTGATCAAGCAAGCCGATTCGGAGCCAGCTTAAGCTGTTGCCGCAGAATCTTCGGTTGACTTAGGCACATAGAGGCGGGCGACAAGCAAACCAAGCTCATAGAGCAAAGTCATTGGCACTGCTAGGAGTAATTGAGATAAGACGTCTGGTGGCGTTACGACTGCAGAAATTACAAAAGCACCAACAATCACATATGGGCGTATTTCTTTTAGCTTTGCTAATGAGACCATGCCCATACGCACCAGAACCACCACTACAACAGGTACTTCAAAGGTAATACCAAAAGCCAAGAAGGTGGTCATGGCGAAACTCAAATAGTTATCAATATCCGTGGACATCTCCGCACCAAGTGGAGCGTTATAACTAGCCATGAATTTAAATACGGTTGGAAACACTAGAAAGTATGCAAATGCCATTCCAATAATGAAGAGGGTGTAGCTACTCACCACTAAAGGCAAGATCAGCTTTCGTTCATGCAGATAAAGACCTGGCGCAATGAAAGCCCACAACTGATACATCACTACAGGCAAGGCAATCAAAAACGCTACCAGCATCGTCACCTTCATTGGCACAAAAAATGAGCCGGTAACATCCGTCACAATCATCTTCCCTCCGGCTGGCAAAGCCTGCAGCAATGGCTGAGCAAAAAGATGAAAAATATCCGGAGCCCAATAGACCAAGCAAACAAATACAACGATGATTGCTAGAGCGGACTTCACTACGCGATCGCGTAACTCAAAGAGATGCGATAAGAAAGATTCCTGAATTCCTGAATCTTCTGTAGCGTTGTTATCAGTCATGCAATCTTTTTTTCTACTTATGTGATTATTTTTATGCTGGTTGCTTCTTGTCAATACTACTTACCAGCACTATGGTGAAAGCGTTTCATTCTAGCTGCGCCTGATTGCACTCGAGTGCGCATTCCGGAGCTACGCTTAAACCAAACTGGCCTAGCTGCGCGCCTGACGCCCCAGCTATTACGTCCTTGTCGCTTCGTTTTGCGAAGAACCTCTTTTTCATCAAGAGGAGGTTTTTCAAAGCTAGTTTCGAAAATATCTGCTTGATCTGTCAGATTTGCGCTGGCTTCATTCGTTACTGAGTGAATACTGTTTTCGACTTCTTTTAAGGCGGAGGCGCTCTCTTCACGGAATTTTTTAAATTCCTCCATCTCCATTTGTCGATTGACTTCAGACTTCACGTCTGCCATATAGCGCTGTGCACGCCCAAAAAGGTTGCCGGCCATTCGGGCCACCTTTGGCAAACGTTCTGGCCCAACCACTACTAGGGCAACTACTGCAATCAATGCAAGTTTTGAAACCCCTAAATCAATCATTTATCGCAATCAATAAGACCATATCTATTTCAACTGTCGCGATATGCCAATAAGAATTACTTATTGACGTCTTTAGCTTGGACGTCAACGGTTTTATCCGTAGCGCTATTGCCTTGAGCAATCTGCTCTTTAGTCTCTTCGCCGGACCTCATGCCATCTTTAAATCCTTTGACGGCGCCACCTAAATCTTGACCGATGTTGCGTAATTTCTTAGTACCAAAAACCAACATCACAATCACTAAAACAATTAACCAATGCCAAATGCTAAATGAACCCATTTTGAATCTCCTTGGAATACCTAAATTTCTTACTTAAGTTTCTTACTTAAATTTCTAATTTGTGTTGCTTACATGCCTTGCTTTTTCCAGGGGCGGGGCCCGCCCATCACATGCAAATGCAAGTGATAAACCTCCTGACCACCATCTGCACCGTTATTCACCATTAATCTAAAGCCACCATCTTTTCCAGGACGGCAGCCCTGCTCTTTGGCGAGACGGGGCGCTAATTCCATCATTCTACCCAGCAAAGGGGCATCTGTGCTTTCCGCTGATTCGAGCATGGGAATATGTTTCTTAGGAATCATTAAAAAGTGAACTGGCGCTGCAGGATTGATATCTTTGAAGGCATAAATTTCTTCATCCTCATAAACTTTGGATGAAGGTATTAAGCCTTGCGATATTTTGCAAAACAGGCAATTAGGATCGTGACTCATGCTTATATTCTGTGTAGCGACTGATTCGTTACTCTTTATTCGCTGCTTTTCTAGCAGCTTTTTCTTCAATGCCAGAAGTTCCCAAACGGCGATCTAACTCAGCAATCACGTCTTCGGGACGTAAGTCAAATTGTGAAAGCGCGATCAAACAGTGGAACCAAAGATCCGCCATTTCACCAACGAATAATTTTTTCTGATCCGAAGCAAGATTGGAAGAGCGCACATCTTTAGCGGCCATGACCGCTTCTGTAGCTTCCTCGCCAATCTTTTTCAGAATACCGTCATCACCTTTTGAGAACAGCAAAGCGGTGTAAGAAGTCTTTGGGTCGGCATTGCCAGCCTTAAAAGCATCTCGACGTTGATCGACCACATCAGCCAAATGCGCTAATGCGGAGTCCAAATCAGAAGGTTTATTCACTGAACTGCTCATAGGCTTATTTTATGTCTTTTATTTAAAAGCCTGGGCTAACTTCTCAATGCCCATGACTTTATCTATTACTTGCTTTTGCTGGATTCATCTAACCAGGCGGCTTGACTAGAATCCCATTGCTGAAAGAAACAGCTATGTTCGCCCGTATGGCAAGCAATCCCATCCTTTTGCTCCACAATCAGCAAAATCGTATCGCCATCACAATCCAGCCGAATTTCTTTCACTTTTTGAGTGTGGCCAGACTCTTCACCCTTATGCCAGAGCTTTTGTCGTGAACGCGTCCAATAGACGGCCTCACCCAACCGCAAGGTTGCCAACAAGGCATCACGATTCATCCAAGCCATCATCAAAATGTCATTGCTACCGAACTCTTGCGCAATAACAGGCACCAAGCCTTGTTCATTCCAAGTGACTGCGTCAAGCCATGGGCCCGCCTCAAGCGATTGAATAGGGGTAAATGTGCTGTTAGGATTATTTTGGGATTGCGTCATACCTCAACTTTACCGTGAAACGCGCCCTATGAGCGCCGCTAGATACGAACTGGGATTCCTTGGGCTGCCATATATTCTTTTGCTTGCCCAACGGTATATTCACCATAGTGAAAAATGCTGGCAGCCAAGACTGCATCAGCGTGGCCCTTAGTAATGCCATCGACCAAATGCTGCAAATTACCAACCCCACCAGAGGCGATCACAGGCACAGACACTGCATCACTTACTGCGGCAGTTAAAGCAAGATCAAAGCCATCTTTACTACCATCGCGATTCATACTGGTCAGGAGAATTTCACCAGCGCCACGTTGCGCTACTTCAGTAGCCCAAGCCACTACATCAATACCAGTAGCGGTTCTACCGCCATGGGTAAATACTTCCCAATTACCTGCCTCTGTCTGCTTGGCATCAATCGCCACAACGATGCACTGCGAGCCATAATAAGCAGCAGCATCGGATACCAAATCAGGATTAGCCACTGCAGAAGAATTCATGCTCACTTTATCCGCGCCAGCATTGAGCAGACGACGTACATCGGCAACGGCACGAACACCACCACCAACCGTTAACGGAATAAAGACTTGAGAGGCAACGTCTTCAATGATGTGCAGGATTAAGTCGCGACCATCTGATGTTGCAGTGATATCAAGAAACGTCAGCTCATCAGCGCCCTGCGTGTTGTAGCGTTTAGCGATTTCTACGGGATCGCCAGCATCACGCAAGCCCACAAAATTGACACCTTTAACAACTCTTCCCGCGGTTACATCAAGACAAGGAATAATTCGTTTAGTTAGCACTAGATAATTTTCTTTGCATACTTCAGCGTTAATTCATCGGCGTATTTTTGAGCCGCCGCCAAATCTAAATCACCTGAATAAATTGAGCGACCAGCAATCACGCCCATGACGCCCTCTTCTTCGGCCTTACATAGCGCCTCAATGTCTTGGTTATTAGAGAGGCCTCCACTAGCAATCACCGGAATACGAATCGCTTGAGCCAATTTGATTGTGGCATCAACATTGACACCCTTGAGCATTCCATCCCGACCGATATCGGTATAAATAATTGCCTCAACGCCCCAGTCTTCGAACTTCTTCGCAAGGTCAATTACCTCGTGGCCGGTAATCTTGCTCCAGCCATCCGTGGCTACCTTGCCATCACGTGCATCCAAGCCCACCATGACATGCCCAGGAAAGGCGGTGCAAGCATCCTGCACAAAACCTGGATTTTTTACTGCGGCAGTACCGATGATGACGGTACTAATTCCATCATCCAACAAACGCTCAATCGTTTCTAGATCACGAATTCCGCCACCAAGCTGAACTGGAATCTCATCGCCAACTGCTTTCAGAATGGATTTAATTGCAGATTCATTTTTTAATTTGCCAGCGAAAGCCCCGTTCAGATCCACTAAGTGCAAACGACGCGCCCCTTTACTAATCCAGTGAGCAGCCATCGCGCCAGGATCTTCAGAGAAGATAGTGGCCTTATCCATGTCACCTTGTTCTAATCGAACGCAGTGTCCATCTTTAAGATCAATTGCAGGAATGAGTAGCATAGTAAGGCGCTAAAAATTAGATTGTTAGGGTTGCCAATGAACAAAATTTTGATACAACTTTAATCCGTATTCTGCACTTTTTTCTGGATGAAATTGTGTTGCAAAAATATTATCTCTTGCCACAGCAGAAGTAAACCAATCGCCGTATTCTGTCGAGCCAACGATATCTTCTGCGCGTTTAGGAACAGCATAGTAGCTGTGCACAAAATAAAAAGTGCTTAAATCTGGAATCCCTTTCCAAATAGGGTGCTGACGATCTTGACGCACTTGATTCCAGCCCATATGGGGGACCTTGTAAGCAGAACCATCCGCCTGCTTTTTTCCAGCCAACTCAAAGCGGCGCACTTCACCTGGAATAAGGCCTAGACAGGCTGTCCACTGCTCGCCAGGACGCACTTCCGCACTCTTATCCAACAGCATTTGCTCGCCCACACAAACGCCCAATAAGGGTTTATTTTTGGACGCCTCTAGTAGCGCTTCCAGAAGACCAGATTCCTCAAGGTGCTTCATGCAATCGGGCATAGCTCCCTGCCCCGGAAGCACAACGCGATCCGCATTGCGAATTTCTTCTGGCTTACGAGCAATCAATACATTTTCATTGGGAGCTACATGATGGAATGCCTGATACACGGAACGAAGGTTACCCATCCCGTAGTCAACGATCGCAATGGTTTGCGCCAAAATTAGCCTATCTTTTGCACTGTTCTAAGAAGAAGCAAAAATCGAGATTAAAGGCTTCCCTTAGTTGAAGGAACTGCGCCAGAGGCGCGTGGGTCTATTGCCAGGGCCATACGTAAGGCACGACCAAAGGCTTTGAAGACTGTTTCAATTTGGTGGTGAGCATTGATGCCACGCAAGTTATCAATGTGCAAAGTCACTCCCGCGTGATTCACAAAACCACGGAAGAACTCAATACTGAGATCAACATCAAAGTCACCTACACGTGCACGTGTAAAGGGCACATTAAATTCCAAGCCTGGACGACCAGAAAAGTCGATCACTACACGAGACAGTGTTTCATCAAGAGGCACATAGGAATGTCCGTAACGAGTGATGCCTGCTTTATCGCCTACTGCTTTTGCAAATGCCTGACCCAATGTAATGCCCACATCTTCAACGGTATGGTGATCATCGATATGGGTATCGCCTTGAGCCACCACCTTGAGATCGATCATCCCGTGACGCGCGATTTGATCCAACATGTGATCCAAGAAAGGTACGCCTGAGGCAAGCTCAGCTTTACCGGTACCATCTAAATTGATGGAAATTTGAATTTTGGTTTCCGAAGTGTTTCGGGTTACGTCGGCTTGCCGCATACTTCTTTACGCCGCGAGGCGAAGTGTTAATTGAAGCCTCATAATATCATTCCTAGCAGAGATATAAATGCTCAAATAATTTCACTTTCTTACCCATATTTAACCCGAGTAGCCGCATGAGCCGTTTTTGGAGCCCTGTCGTCAGAAGTCTGACCCCTTATACCCCAGGGGAGCAGCCGCAAATGCAGCGGCTGATCAAGCTCAATACCAATGAGAGTCCTTACGGGCCATCTCCCAAGGCTCTTGCAGCAATTAACCAGCAAACCACTGACGATTTACGCCTCTATCCAGATCCAGAGGGAAATGCCTTAAAGCAAGCGATTGCTAAATTACATGGCCTAAACCCAAACCAAGTATTTTTGGGTAATGGTTCCGATGAGGTATTGGCTCACGTTTTTGCAGGACTACTAAAACAAAGTAAGCCAATTCATTTCCCTGACATTACTTATAGTTTTTACCCGGTCTACTGCAAACTCTTTGGTATCGAATACAAAACCGTTCCGTTAGGCAATGATTTTGAAATCAATCTCAATGACTATGTGACACCAAACGGCGGAATCATTTTTCCCAATCCCAATGCTCCAACTGGTCGATCAGTTGCACGTTCAGAAATTGAAAAATTACTTTCTCAGAACAAAGACTCCGTTTTAGTGATCGATGAAGCCTATGTCGATTACGGAACAGAATCCTGCATTCCGCTATTGCGAAGCATGAACTGCCCAGAAAATCTTTTAGTCGTTCACACTCTCTCCAAATCAAGGGCGCTAGCTGGTCTAAGAGTAGGCTTTGCACTCGGCCACCCTGACCTCATCGAGGGTCTTGAGCGGGTCAAAAATAGCTTTAACTCCTACCCCTTGGGTCGCTTGGCACAAGCCGGGGCAATTACCGCAATCGAAGATCAAGCTCACCTTGAATCAACGAGTGCGAAAGTAATTCAGACTCGGCTCAAACTAATTGAGCAGTTAAATGAGCTGGGCTTTAACACCCTACCCTCTACTGCGAACTTTATTTTCACACGTCATCCAAAACATTCTGGCGCCAAGCTATATCAAGCACTAAGAGATCGAGGCGTTATCGTGCGCCACTTTAATGCGCCCCGCATTAAAGAGTTTTTGCGTATTACGATCGGTACCGATGAGCAGAGCGCCGAACTCGTCTTGGCTTTTAGAGAAATACTGCTACAGACTTCGTGATGAAACGCATCAGTGAAAATACAACCATTTAAGTCACTAAGCATCAAAAATATTTATAAGTTTTTGCACGACCGCGTCCCAGCTAAAGTTTTCTCGTATATATTTTTGAGCCTCATCTGAATTTTTAGCATCCACCTTACCCTCAATAACTGATGTCAATTGATTTAGCAAGCTTTCCATATTAGGCTCAATATAAAAACCATCCGCTCCATTAGAGGCTCTTTTGCCCTCGATCTTTAGACCAAAGGAGCTGTGAAAATAGTCATCTGTAGAACCTCCTTCGGTAACCAAAACAAGGCTGCCACTTGCCGCAGCCTCAAGGGGGCTCAAATTAAAGCCCTCAGCCCTGTATGGAGAAACGTAACAGTCACATGTTCCGTAAAGACCATTTAATTGACTTTGCGTTAAGTTTTCAGAAATAAAAATAATAGACTTATAAATTTCCTGCGAGAGTAGTTCTGGATGTTGCTTTTGAAGCTCTATGAAAATCTCCTTAGCTTTAATTCCATATAGGTTGCTGGAGTCTTTCAAAATTAATCTTATATGTTTGTATTTTCTTTTTAGCAATGCATAAGCAGCTATTAATAAATCAATGCCCTTATTACCAGTCATTGCCCCTACAGATAAAAGCAAAAATTCATCCGCAGAACAACCCAAAGCTTTCCTAAATTCTGATTTTCGATGAGAATCAACTGGCTTAAATATTTCAGAAACCCCATGCGGAACTACATACACTCTCTCATCCCTAAAACCAGCTATTAAAAAACCCTCCTTAGACCAGTTTGATGGGGTTATGATCATTAGGTCTGAGTTCTCAAGACCGCGATTTAGATCGTCCTCATAAATCAATCCATTGATGCTTTGATATTCAGACGTCCCAAAAACGAACAGTTTTCTACTATTAGCCTTATAAAATCGATACGGAAAACTAATCCTGTAAGTAACATCAACCGGCGTCGAATTTATGTGAAATGATGGAATTTCATTTATGAGCATCAGATCCTGATCAGCAAATCCTGATGCGTTAGAGCCTATGTTCCATTCATGATTGTAAAAAGGTAAGTCGTTATGGTACAGGTCAAAATGGCTCTTCCTTAATTGAAGTAATTGGTTTTGATTGACTATTGCATAAGAATGATTTATCCCCCTCCAACCCTCGATTAAAACTTTTTTCATAACCACTAAGGATTAATTTTCCCTAAAGATATGCGCATCTCGGCAGCGCGTGCGTGCGCTTGTAAGCCTTCTCCATGCGCAAGCGTACTGGCTACTTGACCTAAGCTTTGTGCGCCAGCCTCGCTCACCTCAATCATGCTTGAGCGCTTAATGAAGTCGTATAAGCCCAAAGGTGAAGAAAAACGAGCGGTTCGGGCTGTTGGCAATACGTGATTGGGGCCTGCACAGTAATCCCCTAAGGACTCACTAGTGTAGTTACCCATAAAAATAGCGCCGGCATGACGAATTTTCTCAGCCCACTGGCGTGGCTCAACAGCGCAGATCTCTAAATGCTCAGCAGCAATTGCATTAGCAATATCACATGCCTCTGCCATATCCTTTACCTGAATTAATAAGGCGCGATTGGATAGTGAAGCGGTAATCACCTTAGCTCTTGGCATTTCTGGAAGCAGGCGATTGATGCTCGCTTGCACTTGCTCAATAAAAGCGGCATCAGGACATAACAAAATAGATTGCGCTTGCTCATCATGCTCTGCTTGAGAGAAGAGATCCATAGCAACCCAGTCAGGGTTAGTAGATCCATCGCATAAAACTAAAATCTCTGACGGGCCAGCAATCATATCGATGCCAACCGTACCAAATACCCTACGCTTTGCGGCGGCAACATAAGCATTACCTGGACCCACAATCTTATCGACCGATGGGATGGTTTGCGTACCGTATGCCAATGCACCGACGGCTTGAGCACCACCAATCGTAAATATGCGATCAACACCAGCTAGATATGCAGCCGCCAATACCAAAGGATTGCGTGCGCCATCAGGAGTAGGCACCACCATGATGACTTCTGTCACACCTGCCACTTTGGCAGGAATGGCATTCATCAATACCGATGAAGGATAGGCCGCCTTACCGCCGGGAACATAAATCCCAACGCGATCTAATGGGGTCACTTTTTGACCAAGCTTTGTGCCGTCAGCCTCTTCGTATTCCCATGAATGACAACCGGCTTCGATTTTCTGACGCTCGTGATAGGCGCGAACCCGCTTTGCAGCAATATCTAGAGCATTTTTTTGCTCGACCATTAGGTCTTTATAGGCCTTCTCTAGATCCTGACGAGGTATCTCAAGCTCAGAAACACTAGAAACATTGAGTCGATCAAATTGCTTTGTAAATTCTAGAACCGCAGTATCGCCCTTCTCTTTTACCGCGGCTAATATTTTGACAACCGCAGCATCTATGGCTACATCATCAGCTGTAGGTAAAGAAAGACTGGAGAGCAGGGTTTCTTTAAAACCTGGATCTCCACTATTGAGTCGCTTAACCTGAACTTGAGATGACATTGATCTGTATTGATTTACTTCAGCAAATCAAAAATAGGTTGTAACTGAGCACGCTTACGCTTGTAGGAAGCTTGGTTCACTACTAAGCGAGCGCTGATATCCGAAATTGGCTCGACCTCAACCAAACCATTTGCCCTTAAGGTATTGCCAGTAGAAACGAGATCCACAATCGCATCAGCCAAACCGACTAGTGGCGCAAGTTCCATTGAGCCATATAGCTGAATAGTGTCAATGTGAACACCTTTGTTAGCAAAGTGATCTCGAGCGCAATTGACATACTTAGTTGCCACTTTTAGGCGTGAGCCTTGCTTGACCGCAGCAGCGTAGTCAAAGCCATCACGTACTGCAACGGACATACGACACTTTGCGATATTTAAATCAAAAGGCACATATAAACCATCAGTGCCTTTTTCCATTAGAACGTCTAACCCAGCTACACCAAAATCAGCGCCACCAAATTGCACATAAGTGGGCACATCAGATGCACGCACAATAATTAACCGCACATCGGGATTGGATGTCTCGATAATGAGTTTGCGAGACTTTTCAGGATCCTCTTTTGGCACAATACCAACCTTAGATAGGATCTCTGCGGTCTCTTCGAAGATTCGCCCCTTGGAGAGGGCTAAAGTCAATTTCATGACTCAATTATCTCTTAGTTAAGTAATTTACTTGCGCAACCCTTACTTAACCCGCTCAATCTTGGCACCCAACAGGGTTAACTTCTGCTCCATGCGGTCATAGCCACGGTCTAGGTGGTAAATACGGTCTACCTGGGTCTCACCCTGAGCGGCAAGCCCAGCAATAACCAAACTGGCAGATGCTCGCAGGTCCGTTGCCATCACAATCGCACCTGAGAGTTTTTCTACTCCCTGTGCAATCGCCGTATTTCCTTCAATAGCAATATCGGCACCCAAGCGGTTGAGCTCTTGCACATGCATGAAACGATTCTCAAAAATTGTCTCGGTAATGGTTGAGTTACCAGCTGCTACGGCATTAACCGCCATTAACTGAGCCTGCATATCTGTTGGGAATGCAGGGTATTCAGAAGTGCGAAAACTCACTGCTTTTGGACGGGTTTGCATAGAAGCTTTAATCCAATCTGGGCCCACTTCCATTTGTAAGCCAGCCTCTTTCAACTTCACCATGACAGCGTCTAAAGTATCGGGGCGACAGTCTTTAACAAGCACCTCGCCACCCGCTGCGGCCACTGCGCACAAGAAAGTGCCCGCTTCAATGCGATCAGGAATCACAGAATGTTCGGCGCCATGTAATTTTTCAACACCCTCAATCACCAAGCGGTCGCTTCCGATCCCGGAAATTTTTGCACCCATCTTGACAAGCAATTCAGCAAGATCGCCAACTTCCGGTTCCCGTGCAGCATTTTCTAGAATCGTGGTTCCAGATGCCAAAGTCGCCGCCATCAACAAGTTCTCAGTACCTGTCACTGTGATCATGTCCGTCAAAATAGATGTGCCCTTAAGGCGATCAGATGGCGGTTTTGTTTCTGCCTGAATGTAACCACTCTTAATTTTGATGCTGGCACCCATGGCTTTTAAGCCCTTGATATGCTGATCTACAGGGCGTGCGCCAATAGCGCAACCACCTGGTAGAGAAACCTTTGCGCTATGCATTCTGGCAAGCAATGGACCTAAGACTAAGATGGAGGCACGCATGGTTTTTACCATCTCATACGTTGCCTCAGAGCTTTTAATCACTGCCGCATTCAAGACAACATGACTACGATCTTTTGCATCAGGAAAACTAACTACTACGCCAATTTCCTGAAGTAATTTCAGCATCGTGCGCACATCCTGAAGATCGGGCACATTGCGTAATGTAACTGGCTGGTCTGTTAATAAACAAGCACACAAAATTGGTAAAGCGGCATTCTTAGCCCCGGCAATTTTGACTTCGCCCTTCAGCGGAGTCCCGCCTACCATTCGTAATTTATCCATTAAACGATTCCAGTAAAAACTTTAGTGAGTTTGCTTATTTAAATTTGATTGTTATGCCGACGGGTTTTGCGCAAACTCTTCAGGAGTAAATGCTTTTATTGATAGTGCATGCACTTCTGCTTTCATGCGATCGCCCATTGCTGCATATACCAGCTGATGACGCTGTACAAGGCGTTTGCCATCAAACTCTGGACTAACAATGGTTGCAAAAAAATGTTGTCCATCACCCTCAACCTGAATATGAGTGCATTGAATGCCTTGCTTGATATAACCTTCAATTTGTTCTGGGGTTGGCAACATACTTCTCTCCTAATAAAACATTACATACGACGAATACGGCCAAACAATCTACCAATATTAATGGCGTAACTTATAACCCTTTTGCAAGAGTCGCAAAGCAATTGCTGAAACTGCTACAAAGAAACAAAACACAATAGCTAGGCTGCTCCAAGGCGATACATCCGAAATCCCGAAAAACCCAAAACGAAAGCCATCGATCATGTAAAAGAATGGGTTGAAATGCGAAACCACCTGCCAAGCAGCAGGCAAAGAATGAATGGAATAGAAAACCCCGGACAGCATCGTTGCAGGCATGATGATGAAGTTTTGAAATGCAGCTAATTGGTCAAATTTATCAGCCAAAATTCCTGCGATTAGACCAAGACTGCCCAAGATGGCGGCACCCAAAAATGCGAATACTAAGATCCAAAGTGGATACTCAAGTGTGGGGACATCAAACCAAAGCGTGATCAACAATACGCCTAAGCCAACGACAATTCCTCGAAAAACTGCTGCCAATATATAGGCTGTATAAAACTCAAGGTGACTCAGGGGCGCCAACAAAACAAATACGAGGTTGCCTGTAATCTTTGACTGAATGAGAGATGAAGAAGTATTCGCAAATGCGTTTTGCAACACACTCATCATGACTAAGCCAGGAATCAAAAATGCGGTATAGCTTAAACGCCCATAGACCTCTTTACCCTCAAGCACATGACCAAAAATCATGAGGTACAAAATGGCAGTCAATACTGGCGCGGCAACCGTCTGAAACGCCACCTTATAAAAGCGTTTCACCTCCTTGCGCAATAAAGTTGGAAAGCCACTGCCGTACTCTAAGCTTGGTTTATTAAGGGCTTGAGGTGCTTTATTCAACATAGTCATTGCGCTGCCCCCGACATGATGTTTACAAAAACATCTTCGAGATCTGTTTTACCTTCACCATCTTTTTTAGCTGAGCCGTAACGTGTTAATAAATTCGCAGTGGTATCCAGTGCCACAATCTCGCCCTGCTTGAGCATGGCAATACGCTGACAAAGCGCCTCAGCTTCTTCAAGATAGTGCGTCGTCAAAACAATCGTGTGGCCGTCTTGATTTAGTCTGCTGATAAATTGCCACAGCGATTGACGTAACTCCACATCGACACCTGCAGTCGGCTCATCCAAGATGATGACTGGTGGGCGATGCACTAATGCCTGGGCTACCAGAACTCGCCGCTTCATGCCACCTGATAAGGCGCGCATATTGCTATCAGCCTTGCCGGTGAGATCGAGGTTAGCCATGATCTCATCAATCCAAGCATCGTTATTCCGAATACCAAAGTAACCCGATTGAAAGCGCAAAGTTTCACGAACGGTAAAGAAAGGATCAAAAACCAACTCTTGTGGAACCACCCCGAGCATCCGGCGCGCATCACGAAAGGATTTCTGAACATCAGCACCCAAGATAGATGCATGACCCTTATCGGACTTGACCAAGCCAGCCAATATAGAAATCAAAGTAGTCTTGCCCGCACCATTTGGGCCTAAAAGGCCGAAAAACTCACCGGGCTCAATAGTCAATGAAACATCATTGAGTGCCTGCAAAGCCCCATACTGCTTTGAAATATGCTGAATCGAAATTGCTGAGTGCATGCTTCTATTTTATTTTTACTTAGAGACCTAGCAAAGCGGAAACACCATACACCTTGGCCAATACTTTGAGTTTTTCTGGGGCATGCTCAATAAGCAAGGATTGATTATTTTCATGCAACTTTTTTCTCCAAGCTAAGAGCACTGCTAATACCGTCGAATCAAAATCTTTCAACCGAGAGCAATCAATGGAGCTTAGACTAGCAAGATTACCGATACCATCGATCTCCATTTGTGTTGCATTATCTTGCGTAACGGAAGCAGGCAAAGAAAAAGGCATTTTGCTAGATATTTAGTTTGCAGGTTTAGCACTTGCTAACTGTTTGTTACGATCTTGTAAAAACTTCACAAGACCTTCAATACCATTCTGGCTAATCTGGTTAGCGAATTGATTACGGTATGCCTCGACTAACCAGACACCCATAATATTCATGTCGTAAACCTTCCAGCCCTTGTCTGTCTTCTCTAAACGGTAATCCAAAGGAACCGGATCACCACGGCCGAGAACAACGGTTTTCACAACTACTTCTTTATCGTCTGGCGCAGCGCGAAGAGCCTTAAATTGCACAGTCTGATCACGTAACTGACTTAGCGCGCCTGAATAAGTTCGGATCAATAAGTTTTTAAACTCTGAAGTCAATTGCGCTTGCTGTTCTGCGCTTGCCTTTTTCCAATTCGGACCCATCGCCATTTCGGTTGTACGACGCATATCGGTATAGGGAACAATTTTCTTTTCCACTAAATCGACAATCTTTGGAATGCTACCCTTTTGGATCTCTGGATCTGCTTTCACCGAAGCCATCACATCGGTAACCACCATCTTAATGAGGGCATCAGGAGGTGTTGTTGCATCAGGAGTCTGGGCACGAGACGCCCCAGAGAACAAAAACATGCTTAACGCAAAAAATAATGATGCTACTTTGATGTTTTTCATGGGAACTATCTTTCGACTCGCCTAGCTTATTACTTTGCTTGTTACTCAGTTTGTGAATTGGTTAGGCCTTATTTTAGACCCTTAAGCCCTGTGCTTATTCATAGGGATTTTCATAAACAGGCATTTGAGGCTCTTCATCATCCCGGCCTTCATTGATCTGATACTGGCGTCTTTGAATATACGCATCCCTCATAAAGCTGTACTTATCAATTGCTGCCCCATCCAACAAATCACCTGCCTCGTAATAGGTATTTCGGGCATTCACTACACGCAATCCCGTGATGCTGTTACGTAAAGCGACATCTGGAAGCAGCCTAAATAAATAATCAGACTCCAAGTCAGCAACTGTTCCAAAGGTATCGCGTACATTGCTCGGACCAAAGAAAGGAAGAACCACGTATGGGCCAGCTGGAACGCCCCATACGCCTAGCGTTTGACCCCAATCCTCTTTGTGCTTTTCAAGACCGCCGGGAGTAGCTAGATCCAATAAGCCACCAAGTCCCATTGTGGTATTGACAGCAACTCGCATAAAGTCATTAAAGGCATAGCCAGGTTTGCCTTGCAATAAATTAAATAATGCGGTGTAAATATCGTTGTAGTTACTAAAGAAGTTGTAAATACCCTCCCGCACAAACTCGGGCAATACAAACCGATACCCAGCAACAACGGGCTTTAATAGATAAGCATCTAAGCCCTCGTTGAATTCAAATACGGATCGATTGAATGACTCCCAAGGATCTTGGGGTGAAGGCTCCACTCCAGCAGGAATAGAAGCACAAGCAACTAGCACTGTAGCCATGCAAAGCAAGAGAAATTGTTTCATCTTGTTAATCAGAGCTACAACTGAAAACATTATTTAGCTGCGCTTTTCTCTTGACCGCTATCAGCTGCCTTGTTGTACAAGAACTGACTGATTAAGCTTTCTAAAACGATGGCAGATTGAGTTTGGGTAATTTTTTCACCATTAGCCAACATATCATCCGAGCCGCCAGCCTCAAGGCCAATGTACTGCTCTCCCAATAGACCTGAAGTCAAAATCTTGGCTGAAGAATCTTTTGGAAACTTATAAGCATCTTCAATGGTCATGACAACCGTTGCTTGATAGGTCTTATCGTCGAATGAAATATTGGCGATACGACCAACCACCACACCCGCACTCTTTACAGGCGCACGAGGTTTTAAACCGCCAATGTTATCAAAGCGCGCGGAAATTTTATAAGTTGGAGCGAATGACACAGCATTCATATTGCCAACTTTCAATGCTAGAAATAATGCAGCCAACAAACCAATGGCAACAAAAATTCCAACCCAGATATCAATTGCGCTTTTTCTCATAAGAGCCCCAGTTTATTCTTTCTAATTCGAGAACATCATTGCGGTTAACAAGAAGTCCAATGCCAAAACCGATAAAGATGAAATCACCACAGTGCGAGTCGTCGCCTGTGAAACACCCTCAGGTGTTGGCTTCGCCTCATAACCCTGATATAGGGCAATAAACGTCACCGCCATACCAAACACCAAACTCTTGATCAGGCCGTTTCCAATATCAGAGAACAGATCTACGCCACCCTGCATTTGAGACCAGAATGCTCCAGAATCGACGCCAATCAATGGCACCCCAACAAAATAGCCGCCCAGCACACCCACCGCAGTAAAAATGGTCGCCAAAATCGGCATGGCAATGATGCCTGCCCATAGGCGTGGAGCAATGACGCGGCCTAATGGGTCCACAGCCATCATTTCCATAGCACTCAATTGCTCCCCGGCCTTCATCAAACCAATTTCTGCAGTCAATGAGGTTCCAGCGCGACCGGCAAACAAAAGTGCTGTAATCACGGGACCCAATTCTCGAGTAAGCGATAGGGCAACCAATAAACCCAGCGCCTGTTCAGAGCCATAGCGATTCAAGGTGTAATAACCCTGCAATCCCAAAACAAAGCCAACAAATAAACCAGAGACGGCAATGATCACAAAAGAGTGATTACCAACAAACAAAATTTGATCGATTACCAAACGAGGTCTCTTTAACAAAAACCCCGAACGCCAAATTACCGCTACGAACATGCGTGCAGATAAGCCGAGACTGCTTAAATTACGACGAATAAAAAAACCGAGGTCGCCAAATAAATTCAGAAGCGAGGTCATTAAGTTAGTCATTAAGCCCTCACTCCAAAATCATCTTCCAAGCTTTGCCCTGGATAATGAAAAGGCACAGGACCATCTGGCGCCGCATCCAGAAATTGCCTTACAAAAGCGTCTGTTGATCGACTCAGCTCATCTGGTGTACCTTGCGCACCAATTTTTCCATTGGCAATGAAATACACGTAATCCGCAATCTCAAAGGTCTCTTCAACATCATGAGTCACCAATAAACTCGTGGCTCCCAGGGCGGTATTTAAATCTCTAATCAATCTTGCCGTGATTCCCAAAGAGATAGGATCTAGACCGGCAAAGGGCTCGTCATACATGATGAGTGGTGGATCCAAGGCAATTGCTCTAGCAAGCGCAACACGTCTAGCCATGCCACCAGAAATTTGCGATGGCATTAAATCGCGTGCACCTCGAAGACCTACAGCATTCAGCTTCATTAATACCAAAGAGCGTAAGAGCTCTTCACTTAAATTCGTGTGCTCGCGCAATGGAAATGCGACATTTTCAAAAACACTTAAGTCAGTAAATAAAGCGCCGAACTGAAATAGCATTCCCATGCGACGACGTGCGGCCATTAATTCCTTGCTACTCATCTTGCCAATATCTTGGCCTTCAAATAGCACTTGTCCAGATTGCGCGGAAAATTGGCCACCGATTAAACGCAGAATGGTAGTTTTACCGCAGCCGGAACCGCCCATCACCGCAACGACTTGGCCACGGCGGAACTCCATATTGAGACCAGACAAAATTTGTCGCTCACCAGGCGCGTAGGAAAAGTCGACGTCTTTAATAGAGACGACAACTTCGCCTAGGGATTGATTAATATCCAGCGCGCTTGGTTGATGGCTATTCATATGCCCACATTATCGGGGCAAAACGGATGACCCCATTAAATACTGGTCTACTGCCTGAGCACATTGACGACCTTCGCGAATAGCCCAAACCACTAGCGATTGGCCACGACGCATATCGCCAGCAGCAAAGACCTTGGGAACATTCGTTTGATAGGCATTTTGACCTTCTACAGTCGCTTTTGCATTACCGCGAGCATCTTTCTCAACGCCAAATGCATTTAGTACCTGCTGCACTGGGGAAACGAATCCCATTGCCAAAAGTACTAAATCCGCCTTGATCTCAAATTCAGAATTTGGAACTTCTGACATTTTTCCGTCTTTCCACTCCAAACGAACACCAATGAGTTTTTCAACCTTGCCGTTTTTACCTTCAAAACGCTTTGTTCCTACAGACCAATCACGATCACATCCTTCTTCATGAGAAGAAGATGTACGCAATTTGGTAGGCCAGTATGGCCAAACCAATGGCTTGTTCTCTACTTCCGGTGGTTGAGGCAACAATTCAAACTGGGTAATTTTTGTTGCGCCATGACGATTAGAAGTGCCAACGCAATCAGAACCTGTATCACCACCACCGATCACAACAACGTGTTTATCCGTTGCACGAATTTCATTTTTAAAGTCGCCTGCGTTTTCTTTATTTTGCGGAATCAAAAATTCCAAAGCAAAATGCACGCCAGCAAGCTCACGGCCTGGTACAGGAAGATCACGTGGCTGCTCTGCGCCGCCAGTAATTACCACAGCATCAAAGTCTTTCATGAGCTGCTCAGGTGAAATTGTTTTAGTAGAGTAATTTTTTACTTCGGCGCCAATGGCCTCTTTGCCGACAAATACACCCGTTTCAAATTTCACGCCTTCAGCTTGCATTTGCTCTACACGACGATCGATAAGCCACTTTTCCATCTTGAAGTCAGGGATGCCGTAACGGAGTAAACCACCGATACGGTCATTCTTTTCAAATACAGTGACATCATGACCAACGCGCGCCAATTGCTGTGCAGCCGCCATGCCTGCAGGGCCACCACCAACAATCGCTACTTTCTTACCCGTCTTTGTTTTGGGTGGTTGCGGCTTAACCCAACCACTTTCCCAACCCTTATCAATAATGGCATGTTCAATTGACTTAATACCTACAGGGGCACGATTGATTCCTAAAGTACAAGCTGCCTCACATGGTGCCGGGCAAATACGGCCTGTAAATTCTGGGAAATTGTTGGTTGATTGCAAAACATCTAATGCATTTTTCCAATCACTATGAAAAACTAAATCATTGAAGTCAGGAATGATGTTGTTAACTGGGCATCCGTTATTGCAAAACGGAATGCCGCAATCCATGCAACGCGCACCCTGAACTTTTGCTTCTTCATCAGTCAATGCGGCAACAAACTCTTTGTAGTGGTGGAGACGTTTAGCAGGCGCTTCGTATGTTTCATCTACGCGCTCAAACTCCATGAATCCAGTGACCTTACCCATATCTAATCCTTAGTATCTTTTCTTAATGTCTATTCGCTATGTTGATTACGCTGCAACCGTATTCTTTTGTGACTTTTCCCAAAGCTCACCGAGCGCACGTTTGTACTCAGTTGGGAGAACCTTCACAAAGCGAGTACGGGCATTTTCCCAATCAGCAAGCAGCGCCTTAGCGCGCTCTGAGCCGGTGTAGCGGAAATGACGCTCAATCAAACCTTTCAAGATTTGCTCATCAGTCAAACGCTCGCCACCGTCTTTAACATCAACAGGGGCATGCCACTCTGATTTAGGCATCTTGGCAATTTGCTCGGCAGAAGGCAACACTTTTTCTAAAGTCGCCATGCTGGTATTGCAACGCTGACTAAATAAACCATCTTCGTCATAAACATAAGCAACACCGCCGCTCATACCCGCTGCAAAATTACGGCCAGTAGTACCGAGCACCACAACAGTCCCACCAGTCATGTACTCACAACCGTGATCGCCAGTACCCTCAACAACCGTGGTTGCGCCCGAGTTACGAACTGCGAAACGCTCACCTGCAACACCGTTAAAGAAGGCTTCACCAGCAATTGCACCATAAAGAACCGTATTACCAACAATGATGTTCTTAGATGTATCGCCACGGAACTCATGTGGAGCACGTACTATTACGCGGCCGCCTGACAAACCTTTACCAACGTAGTCGTTGCCATCACCCACCAAATCCAAAGTGATACCGCGAGCTAGGAAGGCCGCAAAGCTTTGACCAGCAGTACCATTTAACTGAATATGAATGGTGTCATCAGGCAAACCAGCGTGGCCATAACGTTGAGCCACCTCACCTGAAAGCATTGCGCCAACAGTACGATTGACGTTCTTCACTGGCACGATAAAAGAAACTTTTTCACCACGCTCGATAGCAGGCTCACTCTTCTCAATCAAGATATTGTCTAGCGCATTGGCCAAACCATGGTCTTGAGTGAGCACTTGGTAGCGAGGAACATCGCTTGCCACCTGCGGCTCAGCAAAAATCTTGCTGAAATCCAAGCCATGCACTTTCCAGTTCTCAATACCCTTGCGAGTATCCAAGAGATCAACACGACCAATAAGGTCATCAAATTTTCTGATTCCCAATTGCGCCATGATTTCGCGAGCTTCTTCCGCAATAAAGAAGAAGAAATTCACCACATGCTCAGGCTTACCAGAGAACTTCTTACGTAATTCTGGATCCTGAGTCGCAACACCAACTGGGCAGGTATTCAAATGACACTTACGCATCATGATGCAACCCTCAACCACCAATGGGGCCGTTGCAAAACCAAACTCATCCGCACCTAACAAGGCACCGATGACGACATCTCGACCTGTCTTCATTTGGCCATCAGCTTGCACACGGATACGACTACGCAAACCATTCAGCACCAGTGTTTGCTGAGTCTCAGCCAAACCCAACTCCCATGGGGATCCGGCATGCTTAATTGAGGAGAGCGGAGATGCGCCAGTACCACCATCGTGACCCGCGATCACAACATGATCTGCTTTTGCTTTGGCAACACCAGCGGCAACCGTACCAACACCGACTTCAGATACCAACTTCACAGAAACGTCTGATTTTGGATTGACATTCTTGAGGTCATGGATCAACTGAGCTATATCTTCAATCGAATAAATATCATGGTGCGGAGGAGGAGAAATCAAGCCTACACCTGGTACGGAGAAGCGTAACTTACCAATGTAGTCAGAAACCTTGCCACCAGGCAATTGACCACCTTCACCTGGTTTTGCACCCTGCGCCATCTTGATCTGAATTTGATCAGCAGAACGTAAGTACTCAGTGGTCACACCAAAACGACCAGAAGCAACTTGCTTAATCTTTGAACGCAATGAGTCGCCATCTTGTAATGGAATATTTGCCTCAACGACATCATCTCCCAAGATGCTAGCAAGGGACTCGCCCTTCTTAATTGGAATGCCTTTGAGTTCATTCACATAACGATTTGGATCCTCGCCACCCTCACCAGTATTAGACTTGCCGCCAATGCGGTTCATGGCGATTGCCAAGGTAGCATGAGCTTCGGTAGAGATAGAGCCCAAGGACATTGCGCCTGTTGCAAAACGCTTAACAATCTCTTTTGCAGGCTCAACCTCATCCAAAGGAATAGCTTTACTTGGATCAATCTTGAACTCAAACAAACCACGCAAAGTCATCTGACGCTTCGTTTGGTCATTGATGATGTTGGCGTACTCTTTATAAGTTTGATAGCCCTTCTCTGCGCCAATACGAGTGGAGTGCTGCAATTTCGCAATCGTATCTGGAGTCCACATGTGGTTCTCACCACGAATACGGAAGGCGTACTCACCACCAGCATCCAGCATATTAGTCAATACAGGATCATTACCAAAGGCAGCTGTATGCATACGCAAAGCTTCTTCAGCCACTTCAAATACGCCGATACCACCCACATTAGATGGCGTGCCTTTGAAATATTGATCAATGATGTCGCGATTTAAACCGATCGCTTCAAAAATCTGCGAGCCGGTATAGGACATATAAGTAGAGATACCCATTTTGGACATCACTTTTTGCAAACCTTTACCAACCGCTTTTACAAAATTCTTAACAGCTTTCTCACCAGACAAATCGCCCGATAAACCTTTGGCCATATCAACCAATGTTTCCATTGCAAGGTATGGATGGACTGCTTCAGCACCATAACCAGCTAAGAGAGCAAAGTGGTGAGTCTCACGTGCGCTACCTGTCTCAACCACGAGACCAACGCTAGTACGTAAACCCTTTTGTACCAAATGCTGATGAATTGCTGATGTTGCCAAGAGCGCAGGAATAGCAACGTGCTTCTCGTCAACTTGACGATCGCTTACGATCAAGATGTTGTAGCCAGAACGCACCGCATCAGCAGCCTCTGCGCACAATGATGCTAAACGCGCTTCAATACCTGCTTTACCCCAAGCAGCTGGATAGCAGATATCAAGCTCATAAGAACGGAACTTGCCATTGGTGTAATGACCAATGTGACGAATCTTGGTGATGTCATCAAAATCCAAAATAGGCTGACTGACTTCAAGTCGCATTGGAGGGTTGATGTTGTTGGTATCAAGCAAGTTTGGCTTTGGCCCAATGAAGGAAACCAAAGACATCACCATGTTTTCACGAATCGGATCAATCGGAGGATTGGTCACCTGTGCAAACAACTGTTTGAAGTAGTTGTACAAAGGTTTGTTCTTATTTGAAAGAACCGCTAATGGGCTGTCATTGCCCATTGAGCCGATTGCCTCTTCACCATTCATAGCCATTGGGGCCATGAGGTACTTGATATCTTCCTGTGTGTAACCAAAAGCCTGCTGACGATCAAGCAATTTAGCAGCGGGACGAATGGTGGTCTTTTCATCTACCAAGTCTGCTTTGCTAGCGTCAACTTCATCAAGCTTCACGCGTACTGCATCAATCCAACTCTTGTATGGCTTCGCTTTAGAAACAGCATTCTTAAGCTCAACGTCATCAATGATGCGACCTTGTTCCATGTCGATCATGAACATCTTGCCTGGTTGCAAGCGCCATTTTTGAACGATCTTGCTCTCAGGAATTGGTAGTACACCTGCCTCAGAAGCCATAATGACTAAATCATCATCAGTAACGTAGTAACGCGCTGGACGTAAACCATTGCGGTCCAAAGTTGCGCCAATCTGGCGACCATCAGTAAATGCCATCGCTGCTGGGCCGTCCCATGGCTCCATCATCGATGCGTGGTATTCATAGAATGCGCGACGATTGTCATCCATTAATGTGTGCTGTTCCCATGCCTCAGGAATCATCATCATCATGGCTTGTGCCAATGGGTAACCAGACATCACCAATAACTCTAAGCAGTTATCAAAACATGCAGTGTCTGACTGACCTGGATAAATCAGTGGCCATAATTTTTGTAGATCATCGCCAAGCACTGGGGAGCTAATCGCGCCCTCACGAGCATTCACCCAATTCACGTTACCTTTAACAGTATTAATTTCACCGTTGTGCGCAATCATGCGATATGGGTGAGCCAACTCCCAAGCTGGGAATGTATTGGTTGAGAAGCGTTGATGCACCAATGCCAAGGCAGATACCGTACGAGGATCTTGCAAATCTTGGTAATAAGCGCCAACTTGGTTAGCTAACAGCAAACCCTTATAAACAATGGTTCGCGCGGACATTGATGCGACAAAATATTCTTTGCCATGCTTTAAGTGCAAATCTTGAATCGCATGACTTGCTGTTTTACGAATCACATACAACTTACGCTCAAGCGCATCAGTTGTCATGATGTCACGGCCGCGCCCAATAAAAATTTGACGGATGAATGGCTCAGTCATTTGCACTGTTGGAGACATCGGTAACTTCACATCAACCGGCACATCTCTCCAACCTAAAACTACTTGACCCTCTAAACGAACAGTGCGCTCTAACTCTTGCTCGCATGCTAAACGTGAAGCGTGCTCTTTTGGCAAGAAGATCATGCCAACACCGTACTCGCCTAATGGTGGCAATGTGACGCCTTGCTTTGCCATTTCTTCGCGATACAAGGTGTCTGGAATCTGAATCAAGATACCAGCGCCGTCACCCATTAAAGGATCGGCACCAACCGCTCCCCGGTGATCTAGGTTTTCCAGAATCTTCAAACCCTGAGAAACAATCTCATGAGATTTCTTGCCCTTGATGTGTGCAACGAATCCTACGCCACAAGCATCATGTTCATTTTGTGGGTCATACATCCCTTGAGCAACTGGACGAATCTGGGTATTTAATTGAGTAGTCATAGTATTTCTCAGAGGCACAACGGCCTGATTACGTTTGGAGGATCAAATATAGGTGAATACCCATACTCATGCAATAGAAATAAAATGACTCTGTCCCATTTATTTTGATATTTTTTGGGATCAATTCTTTTAATTAGGGACAGAGTCAAACTTTAGACTCTGTAGATTAATCCTCTTTAATACCTATGGCACTGAATTTAAAGGGATTATTTTCTTCGGGCGTCCTCTGTGGCGCATTTGAATCAACTCTGGCGAATCTTTGAATAACTTCTTAGCGTAGGCATCGCTTACCCAGGGCTTCGATCGAATTAAGGATTCTGTGATTTGGCGATCTTCCCAATGGGGGGCGCCCTCCTTCACAATATTGGCCCAATTCATCTGACGTTCAAAAGGAGTATTTCCCAACCTCCAAAATTGGGGGTGGTCCATAAGCCAAGGCTCTGCATTCCCACCGATATGAGTAGCAAAGCTAGTCCACTTGGAATCTTGGGGGCTAGATTCATAACCGGCTCTTACTGGATTTAGTTCAATGTAGCGCTGACAACGCAAAAAATAATCGGGGTCAATCAGGGAAGAACGGTACCTACCTTCCCAAATCGTTCCAGATCGATGATGTTGCTGATTGAAGTATTGTGCGTAACGACGACCCAAGGACTGCATTGTTTTTGCAAGTGAATCATCATTTTGCGGGGTGAGCAATAAATGCACATGATTTGGCATCAATGCAAATGCATGCACCGCGCAAGAAAATTGTCTTGCAGCGTCACGTAACCACTCTAAATAAATTTGTCGATCTTCTTCTTTGAAAAAAAGTGTTTCGCGGTTGTTGCCGCGAACCATCACATGCATTGCTTGGCCAGGTATAACAGTACGCGCTTGCCGAGCCATCGTGATTCCGAACTACTGCAGTTCGCGCACTCCGCCATTGGTTGCGAAGTCGGGAACATACCAATCACCATCAAGCTGAGTTACGCCGCTTGGTACTTCACGAGAGATTTGTGGAACATCTCTTAACGCTGTGCCCATATAGGAGATCCACATTGGCAGAGCCAAGCCGCCGCCCGTCTCACGGTCGCCCAAGCTCGCAGGCTTATCAAAGCCTATCCAAGCTATGGCAACGACTTTAGGGTTATAGCCAGCAAACCAAGCATCGTGTGACTCATTGGTTGTACCGGTTTTACCAGCAATATCAGAGCGGCCCAACTTGCCACGGGCACTTGCTGCAGTACCCGTCTTGGTTACTTCTTGCAACATGCTATCCATCACAAATGCTGTGCGCGCATCTAATACCCTAGGCGCACCATAGCCAACACTCGCAGGTTTAGCTTCAAATAATACGGTGCCTTTTGAATCTACCATCTTGTCAATTAAGAATGGATCGACGCGATAGCCACCGTTAGCAAATACGCTATACGCAGAAGCCATTTGCAATGGGGTGACTGAACCAGCACCAAGAGCCATAGTTAAGTACGGTGGATGTTTTTCAGGTTCAAAACCAAAACGTTGAATATATTCCTGAGCATATGAAGGACCAATCGCGCGAATGATACGAACAGAGACTAAATTCTTTGATTTCGCTAGAGCATTACGCAAACGCATCATGCCGTCATATTTACCATCATAGTTTTTCGGCTCCCAGGCTTGACTACCAGTCTCTAGGCTACCAATAGATAATGGCGCATCGTTGACCATAGTGCTAGGTGCAAAGCCTTTTTCAATTGCAGCGGCGTAGATAAAAGGCTTAAATGAAGAGCCTGGTTGCCGTAGCGCTTGAGTGACGTGATTAAATTGATTGCGACGGAAATCAAAGCCGCCCACTAAAGAAAGAATCGCGCCCGTCTCGGGGTTCATCGAAACAAACGCAGCCTCAACTTGAGGTAATTGCGCTAATTTCCAAATACTATCATCAGACAGCAATCTAACTATAGCACCAGGACGTAAACGTTTTTTAGGCTGAGTGCTGTCAGTGATTGATGCTGCCGCCAACTTCATACCATCACCCTTGATGGTGATGGTGTCGCCAGTAGCAATCATTACCTGCATTTCTTTTGGCTTCACGTCTAAGACGACGCCGGACTGTAAGTCATCTAATTGAGGATAGGCCAATAATGCTTCATCAATTGCGCGTTGTCGCTTGACTGGGTCCTCTGGTAAATCAATAAAACCTTCAGGACCTCTGTAAGCATGACGCAAGTCGTATTCGAAAATCCCACGACGAACCGCCCTATAAGCCGCATCTTGATCGGCCTTACTAATAGTTGTGTAAACATCAATTCCCTGCGAATAGATCGCTTCACCATATTGGCCGAAAAGTAACTGGCGCACCATTTCAGCGGGGAAGTCTGCGCGAACAGCAAACTCATTACCTAGTCCACGTATATGCAACTCTTCTGCCATGGCCTTTTGATACTCATCGGTGCTGATATACCCAAGATCACGCATACGCTGCAAGATATATTCTTGGCGCACCTTGGCGCGCTTGAAATTCGTTACCGGGTTGTATGCAGATGGGGCTTTTGGTAGGCCTGCCAACATCGCAGATTCAGCGATCGTAATATCCTTCAACTCTTTGCCAAAATAAATTTGTGCTGCACTAGAAAATCCAAATGCTCGCTGACCCAAGAAAATCTGGTTCATATAGATTTCTAGGATCTTGTCTTTTGTTAATTGCGATTCAATCTCCCAAGCCAGCAGCACTTCATAAATTTTTCGGCTGAAAGTTTTTTCATTGCTCAAGAAGAAATTACGCGCAACCTGCATCGTGATGGTAGAAGCGCCCTGAGACAGGTGGCCACGTAGGTTGGTCGCTGCCGCTCTTAATATACCCACATAGTCCACACCACCATGGGAATAAAAGCGATCGTCTTCAATGGCCAACACGGCATTACGCATGCTGCGCGGAATCTCATTGAGGGGAATTACTTTGCGGCGTTCTTCACCAAATTCACCGATTAATACTTTGTCAGCGGTGTAAATGCGCAAAGGCGTTTTTGGGTTGTAATCAGTTAAAGCAGAAATTTTTGGCAAATTCGGTTTTGCCACCAAGAATGCATAGCCAAATAGCAGCGTCACCACGAAAGCTACCGCAACACCAATGATGAGCAATGCCTTCATCAAAGGACTGCCAGATGATTGCCGAGGTGAACCTGGATTTACTCCTGGTTGACGAGGACGTCTATCGGGCGGACGAATGGGACGTCGATTAAACGTCGGCTTGTCTTTTGGGGGAAGCGCCATAAGTTCAAATTATAGGGTGCTTAGCCTATTTCAATAAAACATCTAAAACCCGTGTTTTCTGACAAACCATTCGGTCAAATCCGATGTTTTTGCTAAGCGCCAATTTTCACAATAAAGGGCATGCCTGCTCGCAAAATCTCCCCACAATCTTTTGATGACATTCTGATCGAACTTGGCGATGACCCAGCCATCCCAGACCCCCACGGAATTCGAAAACCTAACGCCCCAAAACACCCAGCTTGGGCCGAGATTGACCCTCCCCAAAAGCCCAAAATTCAACTCAATTTTCAAGATTAAATCCTTCAACTGGAAAGCTTGAAAAGGGTTGGCTTATATGTAGGGGGTGGAGGGCTACTAATCGCCTCTGCACTGGCGCTATTTTTAAGCTTTAACCCAATCAGCCCCACACAGGATCCCAGCACCGAACAGTCCATACAAGAAATCTCCGAACTGAAAAAGGAGCTTGATTTGTTGCGAGAGGAAATGCTCGATTTAGAAAATAGTCTTTATGAATCAATTGATTTAATAGAAGTGAGTGTTCACTCATTAGAGAAAATCAAGACACAATCCACCCCCAAAGCCAAGTCCACTACCATTCCTTTTGAGTCTGAAGTCCGTCGCTGGCGCTATTTGGGGCTCAGTCAAATGGGAGGTTCACATCGCGCCTTTTTCCACAACGGCAAGACCACTTTGATGATTGAAATGGGAGGGCTTTTGCTTGGGGATTGGAGGCTAAGCAATGCGGATAAAGAGACGGCCACCATCAACCACCCCCAAGGCAAATCCCTCACTCTTAAAGCTGCGATTTCCGAATGACTTTCAAATCCAAAATTACCAATCTGTGGGCAGTCCTCTTACTGGTTTTATTGATTGCCCCAGCTACAGGTTCGACCCCTGCAAACACAAATTTGCAGGCCCAAATTAGTCTGCAATTTACTGATATTGAGCTGGCTGAACTTTTACAAATTCTGGCAAAACTGGGTGGCACCAATTTTTTATTAAGCGAATCCATCAAAGGGAAGATCACAGTGGATCTTCAAAATACACCATGGCAAACAGCTCTTCATTCCATTTTGGCTAGCCGTGGTTTGCGCATCATTCGCAATGGCGACATTTATTGGATTGGACTCCATGCGGAAATTGTGGCATTCCAAAAATTTCGACGAGAAGATGCGGCACTTCCATTTGGTGGCGACCACATCAATAGCCCTAGACAGATTTTGATTGAGGCGCGGATTGTGGAAGCTGACGAACGCTTTGCACGAGAGCTTGGGGTAAAACTCAATCACCAGGCAAGCTCAATTAACAACAATCCAGAAAATAAAATTAGCAGCAATTTCGATCTATCTGGATCTGGTTTAAATGGCTTTAACCCTGCCGCAGTAGCGGCAACCTTGGTATCTAAGAACGCCAGCCGTCTTTTACAAATCGAGCTATCAGCACTGGAGTCTGAAGGACAAGGAAAGATTTTGTCCAATCCAAGAATCATGACTGGGGATCAAGTGAAAGCAACCATTGAACAAGGCACTGAGCTGCCCTACCAAACCACCTCACAAAATGGCAGCAAATTGCAATTCCGCAAAGCCAATCTTCGCTTGGAAGTTTTACCCAAGATTCATCCGGATGGAAAAATCTCCATGCTGGTAGGCATCAATAAAGACACGATTGGAATGAAAACAGAGCAAGGTTATGCCATCGATACTAAAAGCCTAAGTTCTGAAGTCACTGTAGAAAATGGAGGAACTGCAATCATCGGGCGAATCTTTCAAACCACAGAGCGAGAGGATGAAGTCAAAGTCCCTTTATTGGGAGATATCCCCCTTCTTGGCCATTTATTTCGCCATAAATCTAAATTACAAGACAAAACCGAACTCTTGGTCTTTCTTACCCCTACCGTCCTTGATAAACCCTAATAAAATCGAGGGGTGAACTCTACGACAAACAATATCTTTCTAATCGGCCTCATGGGCGCCGGAAAGTCGACCGTCGGTAAGGTTCTCGCCAAAAAATTAGGCCGCCGTTTTTTAGATGCTGATCATGTCATTGAAGAGCGTTGTGGCGTCAAGATTCCGGTGATCTTTGAAATGGAAGGCGAGGAAGGGTTTCGGAAACGTGAAGCTCAAGCTATTCGAGAAATCACAAACGAACACAATATTGTTTTAGCGACTGGCGGTGGGGCAGTGCTGCTTCCTGAAAATCGCAAAGCACTAAGCGATCATGGTACGGTTATTTATCTTCACGCAAATCCAATTGAGCTATGGCATCGCACCAAAGGTAGTGAAGGCCGTCCCTTGCTACGCAACGGTGACGCTAAAAAAATTCTAGAGAACCTATATGCAATTCGCGATCCTTTGTATCGAGAAATTGCTGACCACGTTATTGAGACTGGCAAGCCCAGCGTCAATCAACTGGTCAATACACTTATCATGCAGCTTGAACTTTCCGCTTGAACACAATCATGAAAACACTTGAAGTAGATCTTGGTAATCGTAGCTATCCTATTTACATCGGCGCTGATTTAATTGATCAGTCCGGTCTCTTTAAAGCCTGCGAAAAGTCGAGCTCTATCTTCATCGTTACTAATACTACTGTTGCACCCTTGTATGCACAGCGACTTACAAAGACCTTGGAAACTTTTGGAAAGACAGTTAGGACAATTGTTTTGCCTGACGGCGAGTCTTATAAAGACTGGAAAAATCTTCAGCTGATTTTTGATGACCTCCTAAAGTTTGGCGCCGATAGACAAACGATGCTAGTAGCCCTGGGTGGTGGCGTTATTGGTGATATGACAGGATTTGCGGCTGCGAGCTTTATGCGTGGTGTTCGTTTCATTCAAGTACCAACAACGCTTTTAGCTCAAGTAGATTCTTCCGTTGGCGGCAAAACAGGGATCAATCATCCGCTAGGCAAAAATATGATCGGCGCATTTCATCAGCCCGTTGCCGTCATTGCCGATCTGAATACTTTAAAGACGCTTCCTGCCAGAGAGCTCTCCGCAGGTTTAGCAGAAGTGATCAAGCATGGCGCTATTGCCGATGCCAAGTTTTTAGATTGGATTGAGGCAAATGCAAAGCCACTGCTGGCATGCAATACCGATGCAATGAGTCATGCTGTTTTACGGTCTTGTGAAATTAAATCAGCAGTGGTGTCAGCTGATGAGCGAGAAGGTGGAATTCGTGCAACCTTAAACTTTGGACACACATTTGGTCACGCCATTGAAGCGGGCATGGGCTATGGTGAATGGCTTCATGGTGAAGCCGTGGGATGTGGCATGGTCCTCGGCGCCGATTTATCTTGCCGTCTCAACTACATCACCAAGGCAGAAGCAGATCGCTTAACAAAAATTATTCAGTCCATGAATCTTCCGATCATTCCTCCAAAATTTGGTGGGGAACGCTATCTTGAACTCATGCAAGTAGACAAGAAAACCGAGGGCGGTCAAATCCGCTATGTTGTTCTAGAGAAAATCGGCAAGGCCCAAATTCAGGGGGTGCCAGATGCTCAGGTTCTTGAAACTTTGACCGCAACAGGGGCTGCTTAAGCTCCTGTAGTTATTAATTTTTTATTAGTTGAATTTTGATTGGCTGACCAGCTTGCACGCTAGCAAATTCAGAAAGATCACTTAGCAACTCTTTACCTGTTTTTGTATCGAGCCACACCGGTTGAGCTATAGTGCCAGCCCAACGATAGTGATAGCCGCCAGATTTTGCAGCCACCCATATTTCATGCAAAGGCGGTTGTGTATTGACCACGATGACGCTTTTATCCCGAAATCGAATATTGATGACATTGCCACCTTGTCGCTCAACATCAAGGTCTAAATCGAGCTCATCATCGGCAGTCTCTAAAGCCACCTCAATGGAGTGCAACAATTGTGCGCCTAGCTGGTGAAACTGCTTGTCATCAATGGCTTCTACATTCGAGCTATTTGCATTCATAAAAAGGGCCTGCGTGCTATATTCAATCATTCGTTTAGAGACATTCATGATAGCGATTCTTTATAGAACCCTTGGTATTGCCTTCCTAATACCCCTTATTGGATGTGGGGTTAGAGGTCCTTTATATATGCCAAATGTGCCACCAGCTCCAACTGCGCCAACAGAGCCAGAGCCCAAGGGCAAGCTCTATCCACCCCAAACTACATCAACCACACCAACAAGCAATAATATTTCTTCATCGGCTAAGTAATGACAAGCAATTCACTTTCACTTCCTCGCTTATCTGGTTTTACAGAGCGCAATGGCACTTGGTATGCCGAAGATATTGCTTTAGCAGACTTGGCAAAAGAATTTGGCACACCACTATATGTGTATAGCAAAAAGGCACTGACTGAGGCATACCAAGCCTATGACAAAGCCTGCGTTGACTCCAAAGGCAAACGTCGTGCTCGCGTTCATTACGCTATGAAAGCCAATAGCAATTTAGCAGTCATTAACTGCTTCAAAGAGCTCGGTGCTGGTTTCGATTTAGTGAGCGGCGGTGAACTCGCGCGCGCCCTAGCCATTGGCGCAGACCCGAAGAGCCTTGTCTTTGCTGGGGTTGGCAAATCCGCAGCTGAAATTGCTAGCGCCCTTAAAGCAGGCGTCAAATGCATCAACGTGGAATCCATTGCAGAGCTACACAAAATTAATCGGGTTGCTACTGAACTTGGATTGCGCGCCCCAATTTCTCTGCGCGTTAATCCAGACGTAGATGCACAAACGCATCCCTACATCTCTACGGGATTAAAGGGAAATAAATTCGGTATCGCATATCACGAAGTTTTAAAAACTTATCGTGAGGCATCATTACTTTCTCAAATTGATGTGGTCGGCATTGATTGTCATATTGGCTCTCAAATCACCACCACTTCGCCTTATCTTGATGCGCTCGATAAAGTGCTAGACCTAGTTGAGCAACTCAAAAAAGAAGGTATTGTGATTCACCAT
Source organism: Polynucleobacter sp. MWH-UH23A (assembly GCF_040409805.1). NCBI lineage: Bacteria > Pseudomonadati > Pseudomonadota > Betaproteobacteria > Burkholderiales > Burkholderiaceae > Polynucleobacter > Polynucleobacter sp. MWH-UH23A. Next base: position 77,258 of record NZ_CP099572.1, on the reverse strand, counting down.
TTGGATTTGGGTGGGGGCCTTGGAATCGCCTACAGCGATGAAACTCCACCTGACATTACCGAATTCACCAACACTCTTTTAGATCGCGTGGCAGAGCGTGGCTTTGGCCATCTAGATGTTGTTTTAGAACCTGGAAGATCCTTAGTAGGCAATGCTGGCATTCTTCTAACTACCGTGGAATACCTCAAGCCAGGTGCAGAAAAGAACTTCTGCATCGTTGATGCGGCCATGACTGAACTCATGCGCCCGGCCTTATATGAAGCTCACCATGGCATTGTTCCGGTTCAGGCAAAACAAGCAAAAAGCCTCAAATATGATGTTGTTGGCCCAGTATGTGAATCTGGAGACTGGCTTGGTAGAGATCGTCAGCTTGCAGTAGATGAAGGCGATTTGCTGGCGATTCTTTCAGCTGGAGCTTATGGATTTGTGATGGCCTCAAACTACAACACACGCCCCAAGCCCGCAGAGATTATGGTGGATGGCAAGAATGCTTATGTCATTCGTGTACGTGAAAATACACAAGATCTATTTGCAAGTGAAAGTGTTTTGCCTAAATAATTTTTTCGAGTTTGATTCATCTGAAATGAACAAATAAAAACCCCGCTAGAACAGCGGGGTTTGTTTTTGGTTACTACTTATTTTTTAATGTAAGCCTGCGATGTAGTCAGACACTGCTTTCATTTCTTGATCAGAGAGCTTGGAAGCAATCGTTGTCATTTGGCTGCTGTTCTTACGAACACCATCACGGAATGCAAGTAATTGTGCGTTCGTGTAATCAGCCCATTGACCGCCCAAACGTGGGTACTGAGCAGGGATACCGGCGCCATTAGGACTATGGCATGCAGCGCAAGCAGGAACACCTTTTGCGGCAATACCGCCGCGGTAAATGCTTTGACCCAATTCAATCGTGTCTTTGTTTTGAGCAACACCTTGTGAAACAGGTTGCTTAACCAAGTATGCAGAAATATTTTGCATATCTTGATCCGTCAAAGTGGCAGCCATTCCCATCATGACTGGATTTGCACGAGTGCCTTCTTTGAAGTTTTTCAATTGCTTGGTTGTGTAGGCAGCATGCTGAGCGGATAACTTGGGCCAAGTAGCAGTGGCGCTTTGACCCTTAGGTCCGTGACAAGTTAGGCAAGCAGTAACTCCACGACTAGCTTCTCCATTGGAATACAGCGCTTCGCCAGCAGCTGGGTCAACTTTAGGCTTACCTGGAACTGCAGGCTTTGCTTCAGCTGCAGGAGCTGCAGCAGCCGGAGCAGCATCATTTGCAATTGCCAATCCAGAAACGCCAATCAAGGCGAAAATGGAGAGGGCAGCAAAACCGGCGCGCAAGCTAGTGAATTTGGAGATTTGGGAGGTTTGACGCATTATGTTTACCTTGGCAAAAATTCCTAAAAGTGTTTGGGCCCTACTTTTACAACCTTTTACCCAACACCATGAGATATTTCATGATTTTGCGTGATTTTACAATAGCTTCTAGACATGTCTAAACTCTTTCAAGCCCGATTCGCCACCACAGTCAATGACACCCATTGCCTGCCTGCCGCCCCCCTGAGGGAGGTAGCGTTTGCTGGTCGCTCAAATGCGGGTAAATCCAGCGCAATTAATGTCCTATGCAATCAAAAAAGGCTCGCCTTTGCCAGTAAAACCCCGGGCCGCACCCAGCACATCAACTATTTCGGTCTTTTCTCAAAAGACGAGCTTTTGGCCTATTTAGTCGATTTACCGGGGTACGGCTATGCAGCAGTCAATCACGAGACCAAATACCACTGGAATACCCTACTTAGCGACTATCTCCAAGAGCGCGAGCAATTGGTTGGCATGATCCTGATTGTGGACTCAAGGCGTGGACTCACGGATTTGGATGAGCAGATGATTCAATGGTTTGTGCCAACAGGCAAACCTATTCATGTTTTATTAAGTAAGTGCGACAAACTCAATAAAAGTGAATGCAAGCACGCGCTGGAGGCGGTTCTTAAACAGCTTCAACAATACGATCCAGCACTACCCGACGGCACTGGAGAGTCAAAGCAGCTTACGGCACAATTATTTTCAAGCACCAAGCGTATCGGCCTAGAAGAGGCAGATAATCTCATTATTAAATGGCTATTTGAACCACAAAACCATGAAGACCAAAACCCAAGTTAACGCTTTGCTCAGCTTTCCCAATCATCGTCCTCGCCGTATGCGCCGCGACGACTGGTCTCGTCGCCTCATGCAAGAAAATACTGTTTCTGCAAATGATTTGATTTATCCCGTCTTCTTGTTAGAGGGCAAAGGCAAGTCCGAGGCTGTCGCTTCTATGCCAGGAGTGAACCGCCTCTCCTTAGACCTGCTTATTCCGGTCGCACAAGAGTGTGTTGATTTGGGCATTCCGGTTCTAGCACTCTTTCCTGTGATCGATGTCTCACTAAAAACGCCCGATGGCAAAGAAGCATTTAATCCTAATGGCTTGATCCCAAATGCGGTTCGTGAACTCAAAAAACATTTTCCTAATTTAGGAATCATGACGGATGTTGCGCTTGATCCTTACACAAGTCACGGTCAAGATGGTGTTCTAGATGAACAAGGTCGCATTCTCAATGATGAAACTACCGCCATCCTAGTTAAGCAAGCAATTGCACAAGCGCAAGCAGGCGTAGATATCGTTGCGCCCTCCGACATGATGGATGGACGTATCGGAAAAATTCGTGAAGCACTTGAAGAGCATGGTTTGATTCACACGCGCATCATGGCTTATTCAGCTAAGTACGCGTCCGCTTTTTATGGTCCATTTAGAGATGCTGTTGGCTCAGCAAAAAATCTTGGCAAAGCAGATAAAAAAACCTACCAAATGGACTGCGCCAATGGCGACGAGGCTTTGCGGGAGGTTGCTCTCGACATTAGCGAAGGCGCTGACATGGTTATGGTCAAACCTGGTATGCCTTATTTGGATATTGTGCGCCGAGTACGCGAAGCGTTTGATTACCCTACCTATGCCTACCAAGTTAGCGGTGAATACGCCATGCTCAAAGCAGCAGCTCAAAATGGCTGGCTCGATCACAACGCTGTCATGATGGAATCACTGCTCGCATTTAAGCGCGCTGGAGCAGATGGTGTATTAACTTATTTTGCGCTAGAAGCAGCGCGTTTAATAAAAGCAAACAGCAAATAATTTTATTTATTTGCTGTTGTTTCTGTTTGCCTGCTGGCTTTTTTACTGCGTTATCACCTGTTTTAAGCGGTCAATAAAACGCTGTGGCGACATGTAGCCGATCACCCTTTGGTCTTTTTGCTCTTCAGAATCTTGATTGAAAAACAAAATTCCAGGCGGGCCATACAAACCAAATTTCTTAAGTAATGCCTGGTTCTCAGGGCTATTCGCAGTCACATCGGCTTGCACTAAAACTAGTTGTTTTAATTGCTTGCTGACCTCTGCATTTGCGAAGGTATTCACTTCCATTTCTTTGCAACTAATACACCAGTCGGCATAAAAATCAAGCATGACAAACTTCTTTTCTTGTTTTGCTTTTACTAATTGCGCATCCAACTCTGCTAGTGAGTGAATTACAACAAAAGATAAATCGCCTACCTGATGAACACTTTGATCGTTGCTGATTTTGGCAAGTCCGCCGACATCATTTTTTTGCATTAAGGGTGACGCTATCCATGCTGCGGTTGCCACTAATAAAACTCCGAGGGTGCGCTGTAGCCATACCATCCAGATACCGGTTGAGGGAATTAATATGCGCGCTTCAATCGCAATGAAAAACAAAGGCAAACCCATACCAAGAGCCATTACAAAGAGCAGACTTGCGCCAAGACTCATTGAACCTGTTTGAGCAATAAAGGCCAAGACACCGGCTAATGGGGCCGTAATGCAGGGGCTGGCCACCAATGTAGAAATACCGCCTAAGGCAAAGGCACCAAAGACGCTACCCCCTTTTTGGCGCCCTGCTAGTCTATCAATGCGCTGATGCCAGGCTTGAGGTAAACGTAGGTCATATAGTCCAAATAGACTGCCCGACAAGACGAGAAGCAATACTGCAAAGGCGATTAGGGCGATTGGGCTTTGCAAAACACGCTGCACGCTTCCACCAAGAGCAGCCATCAGGACACCCGCCAACGCATATATCAAAGCCATGCCAAATACATAGGCGAGGGCTAAAACACTAGCGCGCCCCTTGGATATAGCTTTGCCATCTTGCACACCAAATATGACGCTAGACAAAATCGGCAGCATTGGCAATACACAGGGCGTAAACGCCAAGGCAAGACCCAAAACAAAGAACGCCAAGAATAAATAATGGGTTGAGGCATTTTCTAGAAAGCGTCCAATCGCACTAACATCATCACGCTCGCGCCACAAATCGCTCAAACTAAATTCTGTAGATAAAAAAACTTGCCCCTGTGCTTGCGGATCAATTACTTCTGGAATTGGCGACACCTTAACACCAGGACCTGAGAGAAGCAATTTCAAAGTCATTGGCGGATAACAAATCCCAGCTTCTGCACAACCCTGCAGCGTTACTTCTAAATGAATTGGTTTACTTGGATTTACTTTTGTATCTACAAATACCAAAAATGGCTCTTTGTAGACTTGCAGTTTTTTTCCAAATGTTTCATCAAACTTCTCAACACCAGATGGCAGTGAGGGCCTTATATTGCTTAGCTTTGCTGTCTGTTGCCCGATTTGAAATTTTAGGGACTCTTGATAAATGTAATAGCCTTTAGCAGGGAAAAATTCGAGTTCAATTTGATTAGAATTTTCCAACCAAGTAGCTTCTACACGAAACGCTTTTTCAGGAGGTAAAAATTCTGGGGCTGCAAACAGTTGAGTGGATGCGAGCAATAGGAGTGCGAGAACTCTCGTAATTAATAAATGCAATTTCATGACTAGGAATTTACCTCTGAACTTACCCATGCGCCATATTGCTCTGAATGTTGTTCCGGAGTAAACGCCAAAATCTCCGGCAAATCATAAGGATGATTTTTTTCAATAAAACTGGAGATGGTTCGCCATTGATTCACAGTTGTTTTGGCAGATAGCAATACTTCCGCTTCCTCGCAAACTTTACCCTCCCAACGATAGATCGATTGGATGCCACTACTAAGCTGAACGCAAGCCGCAATCCTTTTCTCTACAAGCGCATGAGCAAGGCTTTGAGCGGTTTCCAAGCTAGGAAGACTGGTAACTACCACCAATAGCTGGTTGGGCTTTACTGAGAGCATTTCGGAAGGGTTTTGAGGCATATCGTATTTATAAACCGATCAATGAAAAAAGCCAGACCGAGGCCTGGCTTTTTTAATTTACCGCACAACTAAAGGGCTTAAGCCTCTTCAGCTACAGCTGCTGTTTCTTCAACTTCTGGGCGATCAACCAACTCAACCAATGCCATTGGAGCATTGTCGCCATGACGGAAGCCAAACTTCAAAATACGAAGGTAGCCACCTGGACGTGTTGCATAGCGTGGGCCAAGTTCTGTAAAGAGCTTAGTCACGATATCGCGATCACGAGTGCGATTAAATGCCAAACGACGGTTTGCTAAGTTGTCTTTTTTACCCAAGGTAATCAAAGGCTCAACAACCATACGCAATTCTTTTGCTTTTGGCAAAGTGGTTTTAATCACTTCGTGCTCCAAAAGAGAATTGGACATATTGCGTAGCATCGCCAAGCGATGCGAAGATGTTCTGTTTAGTTTGCGTAAGCCGTTTCCGTGACGCATGATGCTTCCTTTCTAATTATTTCTCGAGGTTAGCTGGAGGCCAGCTTTCGAGTTTCATGCCGAGACTTAAGCCACGAGCAGCCAATACGTCTTTGATTTCATTCAAGGACTTACGGCCCAAATTAGGCGTCTTCAACAATTCATTCTCTGTACGTTGGATCAAATCACCGATGTAGTAAATGTTCTCAGCCTTCAAGCAGTTCGCAGAGCGAACTGTTAGCTCAAGATCATCTACTGGGCGCATCAACATTGGATCAACCATTGAAGAGCGGCTTGGTGCGAGATCGCCAGAAACTTCGCTGCTCTCAAGAGCTGCAAATACAACCAATTGGTCAACCAAGATACTTGCAGCTTGACGAATTGCCTCTTCAGGAGACAACACACCATTCGTTTCGATAGTCATAACGAGACGATCGAGGTCAGTGCGTTGCTCAACACGAGCAGATTCAACAGCATAGCTAACACGGCTAACCGGGCTAAATGAAGCATCTAAAACGATGCGGCCAATGATCTTAGAAGTTTCGTCGTTGTATTGACGAACGTTACCAGGAACATAGCCACGACCTTTTTCAACTTTGATTTGCATATCCAACTTGCCACCAGCAGACAAGTGAGCGATCACGTGATCAGGATTAATAATTTCTACATCGTGTGGCAAATCAATATCTTTAGCGGTAACGACGCCTGGGCCTTCTTTACGCAAATTGATAGTGACTTCGTCACGTGACTGCAACTTAAACACGATACCTTTGAGGTTAAGCAAGAGGTTTACAACGTCTTCTTGCACACCATCCAAAGTGGAATATTCATGGACTACACCTGCAATAGCTACTTCAGTTGGAGCATAACCAACCATCGAGGACAAAAGTACACGACGTAGTGCATTGCCGAGTGTGTGACCATAGCCACGCTCGAACGGCTCCATAACAACCTTAGCTTGGTTGGCGGTAAGCGCTTCAACAGAAATAATTTTTGGCTTGAGCAAATTTGTTTGCATATTTTTTCCTTGAGAGTGCCTAATTAACGTGAATACAATTCGACGATCAAACTTTCATTAATTTCACCGCTGATATCTTCGCGGTCAGGCACTTGCTTAAATGTTCCCTCCAGCTTAGCTGCGTCAACTGAAACCCAGGTAACTGCAGACATTTGCTGAACCAAATTGAGTGATTCTGTAATACGGGCTTGCTTCTTCGCTTTTTCACGAATTGCAACAACATCGCCAGGTTTAACCTGAATCGATGGAATATTCACCGCGCTACCATTCAACATAATGGCGCCATGAGAAACCAACTGACGTGCTTCTGCGCGTGTTGAACCAAAGCCCATGCGATAGACCACGTTATCGAGACGTGACTCTAACAGCTGAAGCAATGTTTCACCTGTATTACCTTTACGACGCTCAGCTTCTGCGAAGTAACGACGGAATTGACGCTCTAATACGCCATAGATACGCTTAACCTTTTGCTTTTCACGCAACTGATTACCGTAATCCGATGTTCTTGAGCCAGATGTACGACCATGTTGACCAGGCTTAGTATCTAACTTGCACTTGTCTGACAGGGCGCGACGTGCGCTCTTTAAAAATAAGTCGGTACCTTCCCGACGTGCTAATTTGGCCTTAGGGCCTAAGTAACGTGCCACGATGTTTTCCTTTCTTTGCCGCAGTCTTGCGACCGGCGGTGAGTTCGCCCTTTAAATCAGGCGAACAGTGGGCTTTAATAAAAACTACTAAAACTTGTACTACCAACTTCCTAGCTTAAATACGACGACGCTTAGGGGGGCGGCAACCATTGTGTGGAACTGGAGTTACGTCTTGAATCTCAGTGATCTTGATGCCCAATGAGTTCAATGCTCGAACTGCTGATTCACGACCTGGGCCTGGACCCTTGATCTGAACTTCCAAATTCTTGATACCGCATTCAATAGCCACTTTGCCAGCAACTTCTGCAGCTACCTGAGCAGCAAAAGGTGTTGATTTACGTGAGCCCTTGAAGCCCTGGCCACCAGAAGTTGCCCATGAAAGCGCATTTCCTTGACGATCAGTAATCGTAATGATGGTGTTGTTGAAAGAAGCGTGAACGTGCGCAATACCGTCAGCAACGTTCTTTTTAACCTTCTTACGAGCGCGCTGTGCAGCAGCGGAAGCGGATTTTTGTTGTGCCATGTCAATAAACTTTCTTGATTATTTCTTCAGTGCGATGCCAGACTTACGCGGACCCTTACGAGTGCGCGCATTTGTCTTAGTACGTTGACCACGTACAGGCAAGCCCTTGCGATGACGAACGCCACGGTAGCAACCCAAGTCCATCAAACGCTTGATGCTCATAGTTACTTCACGACGAAGATCACCCTCGGTGATGAACTTACCTACTTCATCACGTAACTTTTCCAAGTCAGCGTCAGTAAGATCTTTAACTTTTTTGTCAATTGCAACACCTGTGGTTTTGCAAATTTGATGTGCCCGAGTTGTGCCAATACCAAAGATTGCTGTTAAACCGATAACAGTATGTTGATGATTTGGGATATTTACCCCAGCGATACGTGCCATGAGATTTCCTCTTAATTAACCAGATCAGCCTTGACGCTGCTTATGACGTGCGTCTGAAGAACAGATCACGCGCACAACGCGTTTGCGCTTAATGATCTTGCAATTTCTGCAAATACACTTAACGGATGCTAAAACTTTCATAACTCACCTCTTAAAAATAGGTACTACTTAATCTTTACTTCGCACGGAAAATGATTCTGGCGCGCGTCAGGTCGTAAGGAGTCATCTCCACCGTCACCTTATCTCCAGGCAGAATACGGATATAGTGCATCCGCATCTTTCCAGAAATGTGCCCTAAAACCACATGTCCGTTTTCTAGCTTCACGCGAAACATTGCGTTCGGCAAATTCTCTACAACTTCTCCCGCCATCTGAATTACATCGTCTTTAGACATTCAGTTAAGCGCCCATCTTAAAGTTGGCTTTTTTCATCAAAGAGCCATATTGCTGCTGCATGACAAATGACTGAACTTGAGCCATGAAATCCATTGCAACAACCACAATAATCAACAATGAAGTACCACCGAAATAGAACGGCACGTTGTACTTCAACACCAAGAATTCTGGCAACAAGCAAACCAGAACCATATAAATTGCACCAGCCAAAGTCAGGCGCACCAAAATCTTATCGATATAACGCGCTGTTTGATCGCCAGGACGAATACCAGGAACAAATGCGCCGCTCTTCTTCAAATTCTCAGCAGTTTCACGGCTGTTAAATACCAAAGCGGTATAGAAGAAACAGAAGAAAATGATCGCTGCTGCATACAAAATGGTGTAAACAGGTTGGCCTGGAGCCAAAGTAGCTGCCAAGTCCTTAATGATTCTGCTAAACATATTGGTTGGCTCGCCTGATGTAAACCAGCCAGCAATAGTTGCAGGGAACAAAATAATCGAGGAAGCAAAAATTGGAGGGATAACACCAGCCATATTCAACTTCAATGGGAAGTATGAAGATTGGCCACCGTAAATCTTGTTACCAACTTGCCGTTTAGCGTAATTCACCAAAATACGGCGCTGACCACGCTCTACAAACACTACAAAATAAGTTACTGCTACAACGATCACCACGATCAAGAGAGCAGAAATAATATTCATTGAACCAGTACGAACTAGCTCTAAAAGGCTAGCTAATGCATTTGGCAAGCCAGACACAATACCACCAAAAATAATGATGGAGATACCGTTACCTAAGCCGCGCTCAGTAATTTGCTCACCGAGCCACATCAAGAACATCGTGCCAGTAACTAAAGTAACAACTGTATTTAATTCAAACATCAGACCTGGATTGATCACCAAGCCTGGTTGCGCCTGTAATGCAACAGAAATTCCTAATGCTTGGAATGTTGCCAAGAATACAGTGCCATAACGGGTGTACTGAGTAATCTTGCGCTGACCGGCTTGACCCTCTTTTTTCAATGCTTCCAATGATGGGAGAACGATGGTCATTAACTGCATGATGATTGATGCAGAAATGTAAGGCATGATTCCCAACGCAAACACGGTGAAGCGAGACAAGGCGCCGCCAGAGAACAAGTTAAACATTCCCAAGATGCCGTCTTTTTGACCAGCAAATAACTGGGCCAATTGGTCTGGATCAATACCAGGAACTGGAATATGTGCGCCCAAACGATAAACGAGCAATGCCAGCACCAGGAAAACCAAGCGACGACGTAAGTCGCCGAACTTGCCTCCTGCTGAAGCAGCGCTTGCGCTATTGGTAGGTGCTAATGCCATGTTTACTCAGAAAACCTGTTAAGCCAACTCAACTAATTTGCCACCAGCTGCTTCAATCGCTGCTTTTGCGCCAGCAGTAGCTGTAATACCCTTGAGGGTTACAGCAATTTTGAGTTCGCCAGTTTTAATGACTTTCACTGCATTGATTTGCTCACCAGCAAAACCATGAGCTTTTAAAACCAAGAGGTCAACTTCAGGCAAATTGATTTTTGCTAAGTCGTTCAATGTAATTTGACCAACATGACGACGTGTCAAGGATACGAAACCGCGTTTTGGCAAACGACGATACATAGGCATCTGACCGCCTTCGAATCCAACTTTGTGGAAACCACCAGAACGGGATTTTTGACCTTTGTGACCACGGCCAGCAGTTTTACCAAGACCAGAGCCAATGCCGCGACCTACGCGACGACGTGCCTTCTTAGAGCCTTCTGCGGGTTTGAGTGTATTGAGTTGCATATTCTTCGCCTATTTACTAGCTAGTTATTAGCCAATGACTTTCACTAGATAAGAAACTTTATTAATCATGCCGCGAACAGCTGGGGTGTCTTCCAACTCGGAAACTGAGTTGATGCGACCAAGACCTAAACCACGTACCGTTGCACGGTGGCTTTCGCGTGTACCAATCAAGCTGCGCACTAATTGCAGTTTGACTTTGGAGTTTGATTTTGTCATTTGTAGATTCCTAATATTGGGTCTTAGCCGAGAATCTCTTCAACTGACTTACCGCGCTTGGCAGCAATCTCAGCAGGAGTACTCATCTTGCTTAAACCATCAATCGTTGCACGAACCATGTTGTAAGGGTTTGTTGAGCCAAGTGACTTTGCTACAACGTTTGTTACACCCATCACATCAAAAATAGCGCGCATTGGGCCACCAGCAATAACGCCAGTACCGTCTTTAGCTGGAGAGATCAAAACGCGTGAAGCGCCATGTTGACCAATCACTGAATGCTGCAATGTACCTTTACGCAAAGGCACCTTGATCATCTTGCGGCGAGCTTCGTCCATTGCTTTTTGAACAGCAACTGGAACTTCTTTTGACTTGCCCTTACCCATACCGATGCGGCCATCACCATCGCCAACTACAGTGAGCGCAGCGAAGCCGAGAATACGACCACCCTTAACCACTTTAGTTACACGATTAACAGCAATCATCTTCTCGCGAAGACCATCATCACGCTCTTCGTTTTGCATCTTAGCTTGCATTTTTGCCATGTTTTTTCCTAAACCTATTAGAACTTCAAGCCGGCTTCACGCGCAGCTTCAGCTAAGGCCTTAATACGGCCGTGGTAGCGATGACCAGAGCGATCAAAAGCAACATCCACAACGCCCGCCTTAACGGCACGCTCAGCAACTAACTTGCCGATTTGTTTAGCTGCTTCAGCGTTACCGCCGTTTTTGATTGCTTGGCGCAAATCTTTTTCCATTGTTGAAGCAGCTGCGACAACTTTGGTTCCGCATGGGCTATAAACCTGTGCAGAAATATGCGAATTGCTACGGATAACTGTTAAGCGATTTGCCTGAGCTTCGGCAATGCGAATACGAGTCTGCCGAGCGCGTCTTTGTCTAGATTCGTCTTTATTCATTTTCTAATCTCGCTTACTTCTTCTTAGTTTCTTTCAGATGCACAACCTCATCCACGTAGCGAACACCCTTGCCTTTGTATGGCTCTGGTGAACGGTATGCGCGAACTTCTGCTGCAACCTGGCCAACTTGTTGCTTGTTGGAGCCTTTGATAATGATTTCAGTTTGCGATGGAGTCTCAGCCTTCACACCCTTTGGCAGGTTGTAAATGATGTCGTGAGAAAAACCCAACTGCAACTTCAATGTTTCGCCTTGAGCTTGAGCACGGTAACCAACGCCTACCAAGCTAAGCTTGCGCTCAAAGCCAGTAGTTACGCCAACAACCATGTTGTTAACCAATGCGCGTGCTGTACCTGACTGAGCACCAGCTTCTGGTGAGTCGTTATTCAAAACAACTGTCAGTACACCATCTTCTTGTTTCAAACCAACAGAAGGATGCAAGTTATGTGTCAATGTACCCAATGGGCCCTTAACAGTAATGTTTGCACCGTTGATGCTGATTTCAGCGCCCTTCGGAACTGTAATGGGTGATTTACCTACGCGGGACATATTTCTCTCCTTAGGCTACGTAGCAAATAACTTCGCCGCCCACGCCTGTTGCACGTGCTTTACGGTCTGTCATTACGCCTTGAGGGGTTGAAATAATTGCAATGCCCAAGCCATTCATAACTTCTGGAATGTCATGGCGGCCTTTATAGATACGTAGGCTTGGTGTTGATACACGGTCGATACGCTCGATAACAGGACGGCCTGCATAGTATTTGAGATCAATGTGGAGCACTGGCTTAGCTGCTTCACCTTTGATTTCAAAACTCTCGATATAGCCTTCGTCTTGCAATACCTTTGCGATGGCTACTTTAACTTTTGACGACGGCATTGTGACCAAAGGCTTCTGCACTGCTTGCGCATTGCGGATCCGGGTCAACATGTCGGCGATTGGATCGCTGATACTCATGAGTTCTCCTAATTCTTTCGCCGCTTACCAGCTGGCCTTGGTTAAACCGGGGATTTCGCCACGGAAGGCGATTTCACGAATCTTGCCGCGAGCCAAGCCGAATTTACGGAATGTGCCACGTGGACGACCGGTTAATGAACAACGATTTCTTTGACGAATCGGGCTTGCGTTACGTGGGAGAGCCTGGAGCTTCAAACGAGCTTCATAACGCTCTTCATCACTGCGTGATTGATCAGCAATGATTGCCTTGAGTTCGGCACGCTTAGCAGCGTACTTCTCTACTGTTTTTGCGCGCTTATTTTCGCGCTCAATTAGGGATACTTTTGCCACGTTAGCCTCTTAATTACGGAAAGGGAATTTGAATGCCGCCAACAAAGCTTTTGCTTCTTCGTCAGTCTTAGCAGTCGTCGTAATACTGATGTTGAGACCACGGAGGGCATCAATCTTGTCGTATTCGATTTCAGGGAAAATAATCTGTTCTTTAACGCCGATGTTGTAGTTACCGCGGCCGTCAAATGCTTTACCAGAAATACCGCGGAAGTCACGTACGCGTGGCAAAGCAACAGTTACAAAACGATCTAAAAATTCGTACATGCGTTGACCACGCAATGTCACCATGGCACCAATTGGGTAGCCTTGACGAATTTTGAAACCTGCAATCGCTTTTTTAGCTTTTGTTACAACTGGCTTTTGGCCTGCAACTTTAGTTAAATCGCCAACTGCATTTTCGATAACTTTTTTATCGTTCACTGCTTCGCCCAAGCCCATATTGAGGGTCACCTTGGTGATGCGTGGAACTTCCATTACAGACTTGTAACCAAACTTAGCGATCAAATCTGCAACAACTTTAGCTTGATAGTGCTCTTGAAAACGTGTGCTCATAATCTCTCTCCGCCCCTTATGCGCTCAATGTTGCACCAGTGGTTTTGAGGAAACGCTGCTTTTTGCCATCAACGAGCTTTATACCAACACGTGATGGCTTGCCGTTACCGTCAACCAAAGCCACATTAGAAATGTGAACGGGCATAGTCTTATCAATCAAGCCACCGGTAACACCAGCAGCTGGATTAGGTTTAACACTCTTCTTGTAAACATTTACGCCTTCGATAACGAGTTTGTCATCGAGAACAGCCGTTACAGTTCCTTGCTTGCCTTTATCACGGCCAGTCAATAGAACGACGGAATCACCTTTACGAATCTTATTCATGTCAGCCTCTTAAATTACTTCGGGGGCAAGAGAAACGATCTTCATGAACTTCTCAGTACGCAATTCGCGTGTGACAGGTCCAAAGATACGTGTGCCAATTGGCTCTAACTTAGCGTTGAGCAATACCGCAGCGTTGTCATCGAACTTAATCAATGAACCGTCTGGACGGCGTACACCCTTAGCTGTTCTAACAACAACAGCGTTATAAATATCACCTTTTTTTACACGGCCGCGTGGAGCAGCTGACTTCACAGTGACTTTGATTACATCACCAATACTGGCGTAACGACGCTTAGAGCCGCCCAATACCTTGATGCACAACACTTCACTGGCGCCTGTGTTATCGGCAACCTGCAATCTACTTTCGGTTTGTATCATTTCTAATCCCCAACTTATTAGCCAAAGGCAAACAGTCTTGGTTCCGTCTATGGGCTTTAACGAAAGCTAAAACCCGGAATTAATGAAAAACACTGCTTCTCCAATAAAACCAGAGAAGCCTTCTATTCTACTACGAAAAACAAGGTTTTGGAAAGAAACTTCTCCAAAACCCTATAAAAAGCCTTAAATACCCTTTGAAGCCTGAACCAAACGGGTCACAACCCAAGATTTAGTACGTGAAATTGGCTTAGATTCAGCAATTTCAACGGTATCACCCATCTTGTATGTGCCTGCTTCGTCATGAGCATGGTACTTTTTCGACTGGCCAACATACTTACCAATCACTGGATGCTTAACTTGACGCTCAACCAACACGGTCACAGTTTTTTGCATTTTGTCGCTAACAACGCGGCCCACGAGGGTACGGCGCAAGGGTTTAGATAATTCTGTCATATCCCTTTTTCCTTATTTCTGAGCAGTCTTTTGAGCAATAAACGTCTTCACGCGAGCAATATCGCGCTTCGTTTTACCCAATTGGCTGGTATTGGTCAGTTGCTGAGTACCCTTTTGCATACGGAGCTTAAAGTTAGTCTTTAAGAGCTCTGTCAATTCTGCATTTAAGGCAGTCAGATCTTTCGCTGCTAATTCTTTATTTTTCATAATCTCTATCCCGATCAACCTAAGTGGCGAATCACGAAGGTAGTCTGTAAAGGCAACTTAGCTGCGGCAAGCTTGAAAGCTTCGCGCGCCAATTGCTCATCCACACCATCCATCTCGTAAAGCACTTTACCTGGTTGAATTTCAGCTACGTAGTACTCTGGGTTACCTTTACCGTTACCCATACGTACTTCAGCAGGTTTTTGTGAAATTGGCTTATCTGGGAAAATACGAATCCAAATACGGCCACCACGTTTAATGTGACGGGTCATTGCGCGACGTGCTGACTCGATTTGACGAGCAGTTAAACGTCCACGACCAACGGCCTTCAATCCAAAGTCACCAAAGGCTACAGAACTACCGCGTGTTGCCACGCCAGTGTTACGGCCTTTTTGTTCCTTACGATACTTGCGACGCTTTGGTTGTAGCATGCTTACTCTCCTGACTTCTGCGCATCAGCGGCAGGTGTTTCAACCTTACGCACGCGCTTTACTGCTGGCTTAGCAGCAACTAATGGCTTGTCAGCACCAGCAGCTGGTTTACGAGCAGCTGTTTTGCTTGGAGCACGACGAGTTTTCTTTTCTTCTGCAGCAGGTTCAGCAGCTGGAGCAGCTACCTGAGCTTCTGCACCGCGACCCAATGTGTCACCTTTGTAAACCCAAACTTTTACACCGATGATGCCGTATGTAGTTTCAGCTTCTGATGTTGCGTAATCAATATCCGCCTTCAATGTATGAAGTGGAACGCGACCTTCACGATACCATTCGCGACGTGCAATTTCTGCGCCATTCAAACGACCAGAAGACATAATCTTGATGCCTTGTGCACCAAGACGCATTGCGTTTTGCATAGCACGCTTCATGGCACGGCGGAACATAATGCGCTTCTCTAACTGTTGAGTGATAGAGTCAGCGATTAATTGTGCGTCAACTTCTGGCTTACGGATTTCTTCGATGTTGACGTGAACTGGAACGCCCATACGCTTTTGTAATTCACGACGGAGAACTTCAATATCTTCGCCCTTTTTACCAATCACAACGCCAGGACGTGAGCTATAGATAGTGATGCGTGCGTTCTTCGCAGGACGCTCAATCACAACCTTGCTAACAGATGCATTCTTTAACTTCTTCTTCAAATAGCTGCGAACATCTACGTCCTCTTTCAGCATCTTTGCGAAGTCAGTATTGTTTGCATACCAACGTGATGTCCAATTCTTCGTTACCGCGAGTCGGAATCCGGTAGGGTTAATTTTTTGGCCCATATTTTTCCTTAGTTACTCAAGGTCACGCTAATGTGACAAGTTTGTTTTTCAATTTGATTGCCACGACCCTTAGCGCGCGCTGTGAAGCGCTTTAAGGATGTTGCCTTATCAACGATGACCGCTGATACCTTGAGCTCATCAATGTCAGCACCTTTGTTGTGTTCAGCATTTGCGATCGCTGACTCAACTACTTTTTTCACAATGAAGGCAGCTTTTTTGGGGCTGAAGTTCAAAATGTTTAATGCGCGAGCAATCGGCAAACCACGGATTTGGTCAGCGACCAAACGTGTCTTTTGCGCTGAAATGCGGGCACCCTTGTGAATAGCTTTAACTTCCATCATCATCCCCTTACTTCTTCGTTACTTTCTTGTCAGCAGCGTGACCTTTGAAAGTACGGGTCAAGGCGAACTCGCCTAACTTATGACCCACCATGTTTTCTGATACATAAACCGGAACGTGTTGGCGACCGTTATGCACAGCAATCGTCAGACCAATGAAGTCTGGGAGGATTGTTGAACGGCGTGACCAAGTTTTGATCGGCTTTTTGTCCTTATTGGCTTGTGCAACTTCAACTTTTTTTACTAAGCTGGCGTCGCAGAATGGGCCTTTTTTAGCTGAACGTGTCATATCTATTTATCCTTATCGCTTAACGTTTTTGACGACGTTGAACGATCATCGAAGTTGTGCGCTTATTGCGACGTGTGCGATAACCTTTGGTTGGGGTGCCCCATGGAGATACAGGTACACGGCCTTCGCCAGTTCTACCTTCACCACCACCGTGTGGGTGATCTACTGGGTTCATTGCCACACCGCGAACGGTTGGGCGAATACCACGCCAGCGATTTGCACCTGCTTTACCAATTTGACGCAAGCTGTGCTCTTCGTTACCAACTTCACCAATAGTGGCGCGGCACTCTATCAACACACGGCGAACTTCGCCAGAGCGCAAACGTACTTGAGCGTAAACACCCTCACGCGCCAACAATACTGCTGAACCACCAGCAGAACGAGCAACCTGAGCACCTTTGCCTGGGAGAATTTCTACGCAGTGAATAGTGCTACCAACTGGAATGTTACGAATTGGCAAATTGTTACCAGACTTGATTGGCGCTTCAGAGCCATTCATGATTGCCTGGCCAACAGTCATACCTTTAGCAGCTGGGATGTAGCGACGCTCACCATCAGAAAACACGATCAATGCAATATTTGCACTGCGGTTTGGATCATATTCCAAGCGTTCAACTTTTGCTGGAATACCATCTTTGTCGTTGCGCTTAAAGTCAACAACACGATAGTGATGCTTATGACCACCACCTTTATGACGAGTAGTAATGTGGCCGTTGTTGTTACGACCCGCTTTTTGAAACTGCGGCTCTAACAATGGTGCAAAAGGCTTACCTTTATGGAGGTCGGGATTAACCACCTTGACCATTGAGCGACGACCTGGCGAGGTCGGTTTAGTTTTCATCAAAGGCATGATTAATTCGCCTCCGCTTCAAAGTTAATTTCTTGACCTGGCTTCAAATTCACGTAGGCCTTCTTGGTGTGGTCACGACGACCTTCAAAACGGCCATAGCGCTTAGGCTTACCTTTTTGATTCACGATTTGAACTGAGTCAACTTGCACTTTGAAGAGCAATTCAACTGCTTGTTTCACATCGCTCTTGTTTGCATCGCGAGCTACTTGGAAAACTACTTGTTCGTTTTTCTCTGCAACCATAGTGGCTTTCTCAGAGATAACAGGACCAAGCAGAACCTTCATCAGGTTGTGATCGTTTTTACGGACTTGGCTCATTTCAGCAACTCCTCAATTTTTGCGATCGCAGCTTTGCTTACCAATACCTTTTTGTATTGAACCAAAGCCAATGGATCAGCGTGCTGTGGCTCAACCACGGCAACTTTATGCAAGTTACGTGATGCCAAGTACAAATTCTCACTAACTTGATCAACGATGATCAAGACTGAATCCAAGCCCATTGCTTTTACTTTCTCAGCTAAAACTTTGGTCTTTGGAGCGTCAAGATTGAATTGATCAACCACATTCAAACGACCTTCGCGAGCTAACTGAGACAAAATCGATCTCATGCCAGCGCGGTACATTTTCTTGTTTACTTTTTGGCTGAAATTCTCTTCTGGAGAATTCGGGAATATACGACCACCTCCACGCCACAGCGGGGATGAGCTCATACCAGCACGTGCACGACCAGTGCCTTTTTGACGCCAAGGCTTCTTGGTTGTGTGCTTAACTTGCTCACGGTCTTTTTGTGCACGGTTACCGCTACGTGCATTTGCTTGGTAAGCCACTACAACTTGGTGTACCAATGCTTCGTTATATTCACGCTCGAATACTTCTGGTGAAGCTTGTACACCCGCACCTAAAGTACCGTTGTCTTGGAGAAGCTTAAGTTCCATATTCGCTCTCCTTATTTCTTCTTCAACGGTGTTTTAACCGCTGGAGTAACAATAACTTTACCGCCTGGGGCACCTGGAATAGCGCCTTTAACCATGATGAGATTGCGTTCTGCATCAATGCGTGCGATGACTAAATTTTGTACGGTACGTGTAACGTCACCAAGGTGGCCAGTCATGCGCTTACCTGGGAAAACACGACCTGGATCTTGGGCCATACCAATAGAGCCTGGTACGTTGTGTGATCTAGAGTTACCGTGTGATGCGCGACCAGAAGCGAAGTGATAACGCTTGATGGTACCCGCGTAACCCTTACCGATTGTTACGCCTTGCACATCCACTTTTTGACCAGCAGTGAACGCAGCGTCAGCAGGAATTACTTGTCCTGGCGTCATTTCTGCGATTTTTGCTGCATCTAATTGGAATTCGTTAAGTGCATTACCAGCCATCACACCTGCTTTAGCAAAGTGACCAGCCATTGATTTGGTAACGCGAGTAGCTCTACGTGTGCCATGTGCCAACTGGATAGCGTCATAGCCATCAGTTGCCTGGGTCTTGATTTGAGCGATTCTGTTGTCGCTCACGTCAATTACGGTGACAGGAATCGCTTCCCCTTCGTCCGTAAAAAGACGGGTCATGCCGACCTTGCGGCCGATTAAGCCTAAGCTCATATTCATGCTCCACGCCGACTTCGATTGGTCGGCAAAATTAATTTAAGTGATTTACAAGTAAAAGTACTTCTAAATCAATAACTTACAACGTTTTTAATGCTAATAAAACCACTAAATCTGCCAAATTTCACTCAGCAGAGCCATAGATTCTATCCCGAAAACCCAGTCTTGGCAAGTGCCGAGACTGGAAACAGCAAATTATTGCAACTTAATTTCGACGTCCACACCTGCTGGGAGGTCTAATTTCATCAAAGCATCTACGGTTTTCTCTGTAGGATCAACAATATCCATCAAACGCAGATGGGTACGGATCTCTAACTGATCACGAGATGTCTTGTTTACGTGTGGTGAACGCAAGATGTCAAAACGCTCAATACGAGTTGGCAAAGGTACTGGACCCTTTACAACTGCACCAGTACGTTTAGCTGTATCAACGATTTCAGCTGCAGACTGGTCGATTAAACGGTAATCAAACGCTTTAAGACGAATACGAATTTTTTGGTTTTGCATATTAATTCCAAAGAGCGGTGTGGTGCTGCCACGTTATACATCTAAAGAGCGCGGTGACATCAGCAGCACTGATGTCACCGGTTAGCAAACCGCTAAATATTGTTACTAGTAATACCTACTTCTTAAGCCAAAATCTTTGCAACCACGCCGGCGCCAACAGTACGGCCACCTTCACGGATCGCAAAACGTAAACCTTCTTCCATCGCGATTGGGGCGATGAGTTTGACGGTAATGGTGACGTTATCACCAGGCATCACCATCTCTTTGTCTTTTGGCAACTCGATTGAACCAGTAACGTCCGTTGTACGGAAGTAGAACTGTGGACGATAGTTGTTAAAGAATGGAGTATGACGACCACCTTCGTCTTTACCAAGGATGTAAACCTCAGCAGTAAAGTGGGTGTGTGGAGTGATAGAACCAGGCTTAGCCAATACTTGGCCACGCTCAACTTCTTCACGTTTTGTACCACGTAACAAGATACCGACGTTGTCACCTGCTTGACCTTGGTCGAGCAATTTGCGGAACATTTCAACACCAGTACAAGTGGTCTTGAGAGTTGGCTTGATACCAACGATTTCAATCTCTTCACCAACCTTGATGATGCCGCGCTCAATACGACCAGTTACTACAGTACCGCGACCAGAGATAGAGAACACGTCTTCTACTGGCATCAAGAATGAGCCATCAACAGCACGCTCTGGAGTTGGGATGTAAGTATCGAGTGCTTCAGCCAATTTCATGATGGCTTCTTTACCCAATGGGCCTTCGTCGCCTTCTAATGCCAACTTAGCAGAACCACGGATGATGGGAGTGTCATCGCCTGGGAAGTCATACTTAGACAGGAGTTCACGTACTTCCATTTCAACGAGCTCTAAGAGTTCAGCATCGTCAACCATGTCGCACTTGTTTAAGAACACCACGATGTAAGGAACGCCAACCTGACGTGCCAAGAGGATGTGCTCACGAGTTTGTGGCATAGGGCCGTCTGCAGCAGAGCAAACCAAGATTGCGCCGTCCATCTGCGCAGCACCAGTAATCATGTTCTTAACGTAGTCAGCGTGTCCTGGGCAGTCAACGTGTGCATAGTGACGACCAGCAGTCTCATACTCAACGTGTGCTGTGTTAATCGTAATACCACGTGCTTTTTCTTCTGGAGCCGCATCGATCTGATCGTATGCTTTCGCTTCGCCACCGAATGCTTTTGAGAGCACAGTTGCAATTGCCGCTGTCAAGGTGGTTTTACCGTGGTCAACGTGACCGATGGTGCCTACGTTTACGTGCGGTTTTGTCCGCTCGAACTTTTCTTTTGCCATTTTTGTCTGCCTTCTTAGCTAGTCAATATCAAAATTAATGTGAATAAATTACTTCGCTTTAGCAGCCATAACTGCCTCTGCTACGTTCTTAGGTGCTTCTGCGTAATGCTTAAATTCCATGGTGTAGGTTGCACGACCTTGCGTTAAAGAACGCAAGCCAGTGGAGTAACCAAACATCTCTGCGAGAGGAACTTCTGCACGAACAATCTTGCCGCCGCCAGGAATGTCATCCATACCTTGCATAATGCCGCGACGTGAAGAAAGGTCACCCATCACGTTACCCATGAAATCTTCTGGAGTTTCAACTTCAACTGCCATCATTGGCTCAAGCAATACTGGAGCTGCCTTACGCATACCATCCTTGAACGCCATAGAGCCCGCCATCTTAAATGCGTTTTCATTGGAGTCAACGTCATGGTATGAGCCGAAGAACAGGGTTGCTTTGATGTCAACCACTGGATAGCCAGCCAATACGCCGGAGTTCAATGTTTCAATAATGCCTTTTTCTACTGCAGGGATGTATTCACGTGGAACTACACCGCCCTTAATAGCGTCAACGAATTCAAAGCCTTTGCCTGGTTCTTGTGGCTCAAGCTTCAATACTACGTGACCGTACTGACCGCGACCGCCAGACTGCTTAACGAACTTGCCTTCGACTTCGTCGCAAGTCTTACGAATCGTTTCGCGGTATGCAACCTGTGGCTTACCAACAGTTGCTTCTACACCGAACTCACGCTTCATACGGTCAACCAAGATCTCTAGGTGGAGCTCGCCCATACCAGAAATAATGGTTTGACCTGATTCTTCGTCAGTCTTCACACGGAATGACGGATCTTCTTGAGCCAATCGGTTCAATGCAAGACCCATTTTCTCTTGGTCAGCCTTAGTCTTAGGCTCAACCGCCTGAGAAATCACTGGCTCAGGGAATTCCATGCGCTCCAGAATCACAATATTGTCTGGGTCGCACAATGTTTCGCCTGTTGTTGCATCTTTCAGACCAACCGCAGCAGCGATGTCGCCTGCGCGAACTTCTTTAATCTCTTCACGCTGGTTAGCATGCATCTGTAACAAACGACCAATACGCTCTTTCTTACCCTTAATTGGGTTGTAGATTGTGTCGCCTGAATTGATCACACCTGAATACACGCGGAAGAAGATCAGCTGACCAACGAATGGGTCAGTCATGATCTTGAATGCTAATGCTGAGAATTTCTCATTGTCATCAGCTTTACGCTCAGTCTCAGTGCCATCTTCCAACTCGCCCTTAACTGGAGGAATATCTACTGGTGATGGCATGTAATCAATCACGGCATCCAACATCGCCTGAACACCTTTGTTCTTAAAGGCAGTTCCGCAAAGCATTGGAACGATTTCGCCAGCGATCGTACGAGTACGAAGCGCCTTCTTAATTTCTTCTTCGCTTAATTCTTCGCCGCCGAGATACTTGTCCATCAACTCTTCTGAGCTTTCAGCAGCTGCTTCGACCATTTTCTCGCGCCATTCTTCAGCGCTAGCTTGCAATTCTGCAGGAATATCTTCGTAAGTGAATTTAGTGCCTTGTGAAGCATCATCCCAAACGATCGCCTTCATCTTGACCAAATCCACAACGCCTTGGAAATTTTCTTCAGCGCCAATTGGAATTTGAATCAAGATTGGGTTCGCTTTCAAACGAGCCTTCATCTGTTCGTACACTTTGAAGAAATTCGCGCCCGTACGGTCCATCTTGTTCACAAATGCTAAACGTGGAACACCATACTTGTTAGCCTGACGCCAAACTGTTTCAGACTGTGGCTGAACGCCACCTACCGCGCAATACACCATACAAGCGCCATCGAGAACACGCATGGAACGCTCAACTTCAATCGTGAAGTCTACGTGTCCTGGGGTATCAATAATGTTGATACGGTGCTCTTGATAATTACCTGCCATGCCCTTCCAGAAGGCTGTAGTTGCAGCAGAAGTAATCGTGATGCCACGCTCCTGCTCTTGCTCCATCCAGTCCATGGTAGCTGCGCCATCATGAACTTCACCAATCTTGTGATTAACACCGGTGTAGAACAGAACGCGTTCAGTAGTAGTTGTTTTGCCTGCGTCAATGTGCGCAGAGATACCAATATTGCGATATCGATCAATGGGGGTTTTGCGTGCCACTGTTTATGCCTTTTCTTAACTATTCGATTAGAAGCGGAAATGTGAGAAAGCCTTATTAGCTTCTGCCATACGGTGAACTTCTTCACGCTTCTTCATTGCGCCGCCACGACCTTCAGCAGCTTCCAATAATTCGTTGGCCAAACGTTGAGCCATCGATTTTTCGCCACGCTTCTTTGCAGCTTCACGCAACCAGCGCATTGCCAAAGCGGAACGACGTGATGGACGAACTTCAACAGGAACTTGATAGTTAGCACCACCAACGCGGCGGCTCTTCACCTCAACCATTGGCTTAACGTTGCCCATGGCTGTTGAAAAAATTTCGAGGGGTTCTTTGTTTGCTTTTTTCTCGATGTGATCAAAGGCACCGTAAACGATACGCTCTGCAACCGATTTCTTGCCGTCCAACATGAGGACGTTCATGAATTTAGCTACTTCTACATTACCGAATTTTGGATCCGGCAAAATTTCCCGTTTGGGAACTTCACGACGACGTGGCATAACTACTCCTTCAGTTCAGTTAGGGGCAGTTCACATGAACTACCCGCTCCGGCTGTCCTACTATTTAAGAAAATTCTTAAACGGAACAGCCACTTACTTGTCTTTTAAGTCTGACAAAAGTGACTCACTGCAATGACTTACTACAAAAAACTTCAACTGCTTAATCAGAAATTAAGCAGCTTTCTTAGCGCGCTTAGCACCGTATTTAGAACGTGCTTGCTTACGATCTTTAACACCTTGCAAGTCCAAAGAACCGCGAACGATGTGGTAACGCACACCTGGCAAGTCCTTTACACGACCACCACGGATCAACACTACAGAGTGTTCCTGGAGGTTATGGCCTTCACCGCCAATGTATGAAATCACTTCAAAACCATTGGTCAAGCGAACTTTGGCCACTTTACGAAGCGCAGAGTTAGGCTTTTTAGGAGTGGTTGTGTACACGCGGGTACATACACCACGGCGCTGCGGGCTGTTTTGCAGCGCAGGGCTCTTGCTTTTAACGGTAAGCCTTGTTCTTGGCTTGCGTAATAGTTGATTAATTGTTGGCATAAAAATAGCTCGGTTAGTACTTCTTTGTTGCTTTCTTCAAGAAAATCAATGACTTAGAGAATTTCTAGGTCAAAAAGGCCCTCTTCTGAATCAGTAGAACTCAGCATTCTAGCTTGGCCAGCCTTCCCCGTCAACCAAAATGGGGGAAAACTGGCCATTTGTGGCCAGAATTACCAAATTAGCTTGGATCAGCCTCCCCAGTAGGAGCGATGACTTCAGCCTCTATTTCCACAGGGGCGCTAGCCATTGCTTCTTCCTCGGCAGCAATCATTTGAGCGCGATCACGCTCGAATTGCTCTCTGACCTTGCGAGCGCGGCGATACGACAAGCCGGTACCAGCAGGGATCAGACGACCAATAATGACGTTTTCCTTGAGGCCACGAAGTGTATCGGTCTTGCCCATAATTGCGGCTTCGGTCAATACGCGGGTGGTTTCTTGGAAGGAAGCCGCTGAAATGAAGCTGTCTGTCGACAAGGATGCTTTAGTAATACCAAGCAATACGTTGTCGAATGAAGCTGGGCGCTTACCTTCGGCGATGACGCGGTCATTCTCGTCATAGAGCTTAGAACGCTCTACTTGCTCACCAGGGATGAATGTAGTGTCGCCTGGATCAGTTACCTGAACACGACGCAACATCTGACGCACGATGACTTCAATGTGCTTGTCATTAATCTTCACACCCTGGAGACGGTAAACGTCTTGTACTTCATCAACGATGTAAATCGCCAACTCTTCAATACCTTTGAGAGTCAAAATGTCATGTGGATCAGCAGGACCTTCCACAATCATCTCGCCCTTGTTCACTACTTGACCGTCGTGAACAAGAACTTGCTTCTCTTTTGGAATCAAGAATTCATTGGCTTCGCCATCCATATCGGTAATGACCAAGCGTTGCTTACCTTTGGTTTCTTTACCAAAGGAAACTGTTCCGGTCACTTTTGCCAATACAGCAGCATCTTTTGGTGAACGTGCTTCGAACAATTCTGCAACGCGTGGCAAACCACCGGTAATGTCGCGAGTCTTCTGTGATTCGATTGGAATACGTGCCAATACTTCACCGACTTCGACCTTTTGACCATCTTTAACAGTAATCAAAGCGCCCACTTGGAGGCCAATGTTTACTGGGTGATCAGTACCAGCAATCATTACATCATTGCCCTTGTCGTCAACCAAGTTGATCACTGGGCGAACGCCTTTGCTTGCAGCAGAGCGACGCTTACCGTCAATGACTACCAAAGTGGAAAGACCAGTAACTTCGTCGACCTGCTTCGCAACAGTGACGCCCTCTTCAACGTTGTCGAAGCGAGCGATACCAGCGTACTCAGAAATAATCGGACGGGTTAATGGATCCCATGTCGCCAAGCTTGCGCCTGCCTTGACTGCCGCACCTTCTTTTAACAAGAGGGTTGCACCGTAAGGCACTTTATGACGCTCGCGCTCACGACCGTTGTCATCAACGATCAAAGCTTCACCAGAACGTGAAATCACGATCTGCTCGCCCTTCGCGTTCTTCACAACACGCATCGTGCCAGAGAACTTCAAGGAACCATTCGATTTGGCTTCAATATTGCTTGCAACTAAAGCGCGTGATGCCGCACCACCGATGTGGAATGTACGCATGGTCAACTGTGTACCTGGCTCACCGATTGACTGAGCAGCAATCACACCCACTGCCTCGCCAACGTTTACCAATCCACCACGACCTAGGTCACGTCCGTAGCACTTAGCGCACAAACCGTAACGGGTTTGGCAAGAAAGTACGGTGCGAACTTTAACTTCGTCGATACCCAATGCCACGATTTGATCAACGTGATCTTCATCGAGCAATGTGTCATTTGGAACAATTACTTCTTGTGTATCAGGATGAACGATGTCACCGATACATACACGACCCAAAATACGATCGCGCAATGCTTCGATAATTTCACCGCCCTCAACAAGCGCTTTCATCGTTACACCAGTTGTCGCGCCACAATCTTCTTCGATCACAACGAGGTCTTGGGTAACGTCACATAAACGACGTGTTAAGTAACCAGAATTCGCTGTCTTCAACGCAGTATCGGCTAGACCCTTACGAGCACCGTGAGTCGAAATAAAGTACTGCAACACATTCAAACCTTCACGGAAGTTCGCGGTAATCGGGGTTTCAATAATGGAGCCGTCAGGCTTAGCCATCAAACCACGCATACCAGCCAACTGACGAATCTGCGCAGCAGATCCACGCGCACCAGAGTCCGCCATCATATAGATGGAGTTGAAGGATTCTTGGCGAGCTGTTTTACCGTTTCGGTCAAGCACATCAACGTGTGACAACTCATCCATCATGGCCTTGCCAACTTGGTCACCTGCAGCACCCCAAATATCAACCACGTTGTTATAACGCTCTTGATTGGTTACGAGACCTGACATGAACTGCTTGTCGTATTCCTTAACCTTAGTAGACGCTTCAGTAATGATGCGATCTTTAGAAGATGGAATCAACATATCGTCGATTGCAATCGAGATACCGGCTTTAGTAGCCAAGCGGAAACCAGACTGCAACAATCGATCAGCAAAAATCACCGTCTCGCGTAAGCCGCACTTGCGGAATGAAGTGTTGATCAAACGAGAGATTTCTTTTTTCTTCAAAGGCTTGTTAATTTCCTCGAAAGACATACCCTTAGGCAAAATCTCAGACAAGATCGCACGGCCAACTGAGGTTTGGTAGATCTTGGTCTTTTCAGCAAAACGCGCATCGCCTTCTGCCTTCTTATCCACTACTTCATACTCAGTGATACGCACAGCAACACGAGAAGCCAATTCAACTTGACCTGCTTCATATGCACGTACTACCTCAGTAATATTGGCGAACACCATGCCTTCGCCTTTGCCATTAATCTTGTCACGTGTAGCGTAGTACAGACCCAACACCACGTCCTGTGAAGGAACGATAGATGGCTCGCCGTTAGCTGGGAACAATACGTTGTTCGAAGCCAACATCAATGTACGTGCTTCCATTTGCGCTTCGAGCGACAAAGGAACGTGAACCGCCATTTGGTCACCGTCGAAGTCCGCGTTAAATGCCGCGCAGACTAATGGGTGCAACTGAATTGCCTTACCTTCAATCAACATTGGCTCGAAAGCCTGAATGCCGAGACGGTGCAATGTAGGTGCACGGTTCAACATGATTGGATGTTCACGAATCACTTCTTCGAGAATGTCCCAAACGATTGGCGTCTGGCTTTCAACTTCTTTCTTCGCAGCCTTGATAGTGGTTGCAATGCCTAAAGTCTCAAGCTTGTTAAAAATAAATGGCTTGAACAGCTCGAGCGCCATCAATTTTGGTAAGCCGCACTGATGCAATTTCAGTGTAGGACCAACCACGATCACTGAACGACCAGAGTAGTCAACGCGCTTACCGAGCAAGTTTTGACGGAAACGACCGCTCTTACCTTTAATCATCTCAGCCAATGACTTGAGAGGACGCTTGTTAGCGCCTGTCATAGCCTTACCGCGACGACCGTTATCGAGCAAGGAGTCAACCGCCTCTTGCAACATACGCTTTTCGTTGCGAACGATGATCTCTGGTGCGCGCAATTCCAACAAACGCTTCAAACGGTTGTTACGGTTAATCACACGACGATAGAGGTCGTTCAAATCAGAGGTAGCAAAGCGACCGCCATCCAATGGCACCAATGGGCGCAACTCTGGTGGCAATACTGGCAATACTTCCATGATCATCCAGTCAGGCTTAATGCCTGAGCTTTGGAACGCCTCAAGCACTTTTAAGCGCTTAGCGTATTTCTTGATCTTGGCATCGCTACCAGTTGCTTTTAACTCAGCACGAATCGTTTCTACTTCGCGATCGATATCAATCGAACGCAAGAGTTCACGAATACCTTCCGCGCCCATGATGGCGGTAAATGCACCGTCACCATACTCTTCAGTTTTAGCAATGTACTCATCTTCAGACATGATCTGACCGCGCTTCATTGCGCCTTCAGGAGTCATGCCAGGATCCACTACTACATATGCTTCAAAGTAAAGAACGCGCTCGATATCGCGCAATGTCATATCGAGAACCATACCCAAACGGGATGGCAGGGACTTTAAGAACCAAATGTGCGCAACAGGGGCTGCCAACTCAATGTGGCCCATGCGCTCACGACGCACCTTAGCGAGAGTAACTTCAACGCCGCACTTCTCGCAGATAACGCCACGGAACTTTAAGCGCTTGTACTTACCGCATAAGCACTCGTAGTCTTTGGTTGGTCCAAAAATCTTGGCGCAGAACAAACCATCACGCTCGGGCTTAAAAGTCCGGTAGTTGATGGTTTCTGGTTTGCGCACTTCACCAAAAGACCATGAGCGAATCTTCTCAGGGGATGCGAGGCCAATCTTGATGACATCAAACTGCTCATCACCCTGCGTTTGCTTAAATAAATCGAGCAATGCTTTCATATCAGTTGCGCTCCATGTCAATGTCAATACCTAACGAACGGATCTCTTTCACCAGAACGTTGAAGGATTCGGGCATGCCAGCATCAATCGTGTGCTCGCCCTTGACGATGTTTTCATAAACCTTGGTTCGGCCTGTGACATCATCGGACTTCACTGTCAGCATTTCTTGCAAGACATATGAAGCGCCGTATGCTTCGAGGGCCCAGACTTCCATCTCACCAAAGCGCTGACCACCAAACTGAGCTTTACCGCCCAATGGCTGCTGCGTTACTAAGGAGTAAGGTCCGGTTGAACGCGCATGCATCTTGTCATCAACCAAGTGGTGGAGTTTCAAGACGTGCATTACGCCAACAGTTACAGGACGCTCGAACTGATCACCAGTACGGCCATCAAATAAAACCATTTGCTGGCGTGATGGAGTCATCTGCAATGACTTGGCAACTTCTTCTGGGTATGCCAATTCAAGCATGCGGCCAATTTCGGCTTCGGTAGCACCATCAAACACTGGGGTTGCAAATGGCAAGCCTTGGCGTAAGTTCTCAGCCAATGCATAGATTTGCTCATCAGTGAAGTTGTCGATGTCTTCTTGACGGCCAGTCTCGTTGTAAAGCTGCTTGAAGAACTTACGTAGTTCAGCTTGCTTCGCTTGTTGACGAACCATTTCATCGATACGCTTACCAATACCTTGAGCAGCCCAACCTAAGTGGGTTTCCAAGATCTGACCAACGTTCATACGGGAAGGAACGCCCAACGGGTTCAAGACGATATCAACAGGACGTCCGTCAGCCATAAATGGCATATCTTCAGCAGGAGCAATCTTAGAGACCACACCTTTGTTACCGTGACGACCGGCCATCTTGTCACCAGGCTGCAAGCGACGCTTAACTGCCAAGTAAACCTTCACCATCTTCGTTACGCCAGGCTGTAAATCATCGCCTTGGGTAAGCTTGGTACGCTTCTCTTCGAACGCCTCATCAAACTGCTTACGCTTTGCTTCGATAGAAGACTTGATCGCTTCAACTTGGGAAGCAACTTCATCATCTGCTGGACGAATATCAAACCAATGGTATTTATCCAAATCAGCAAGGTAATCCTTGTCGATCTTGGTGCCTTTAGCTAATTTCTTAGGGCCGCCGTTAGCAACTTTGCCAACCAACAGCTTTTCTAAACGCATGAAGGCATCGCCTTCAACAATACGCAACTGATCGTTCAAATCCAAACGGTAGCGTTGCAATTCTTCTTGAATAATCGACTGTGCACGAGCATCGCGCTCAATACCTTCACGAGTGAAGACTTGAACATCGATAACAGTGCCAACCATACCTGATGGAACGCGCAAAGAAGTATCTTTAACATCAGACGCTTTCTCACCGAAGATCGCACGCAGTAACTTCTCTTCAGGGGTGAGAGTAGTCTCGCCCTTTGGAGTGACCTTACCAACCAGTACGTCACCAGCTTCTACTTCAGCACCGATGTACACAATACCGCTCTCATCCAAACGAGAGAGTTGTGACTCTGCCAAATTGGAGATATCGCGCGTAATTTCTTCTGAACCAAGTTTGGTGTCGCGAGCAACTACAGACAATTCTTCAATATGAATAGAGGTGTAGCGATCATCAGCAACAACCTTCTCAGAGATCAAGATCGAATCTTCGAAGTTGTAACCGTTCCATGGCATAAATGCCACAGTCATGTTTTGACCCAAAGCCAATTCACCCAAATCGGTAGATGCACCGTCAGCAACTACGTCGCCGCGGGCTACACGATCGCCAACCTGCACGATTGGACGCTGGTTGATATTGGTATTTTGATTTGAACGGGTGTACTTGATGAGGTTGTAAATATCCACACCGACTTCACCAGCAGCGGTTTCATCATCGTTCACACGGATCACAACGCGATTCGCATCAACATAATCCACAACACCGCCTCGGGCTGCCAACACTACAGTGCCGGAGTCAACCGCAACAATACGCTCTAAACCTGTACCAACCAATGGCTTATCTGGACGCAAGCAAGGAACTGCTTGACGCTGCATGTTCGCACCCATCAATGCGCGGTTCGCATCATCGTGCTCCAAGAATGGCACTAGTGAAGCAGCAGCCGAAACGATCTGACTAGGAGCAACGTCGATGAAATCGATGCGCTCTGGGCTCACCATCATGGTTTCACCAGCTTGACGAGCAGAAACTAATTCGTCAGCCAACTTACCATTTTTGTCGATCGTCGCATTTGCCTGAGCAATCACATACTTCGCTTCTTCAATCGCAGAGAGGTAAACCACCTCATCGCTTACCTTGCTATTGGAAACCTTGCGGTATGGAGTCTCGAGGAAGCCATGCTCATTCAAACGCGCGAATAACGCGAGTGAGTTGATCAAACCAATGTTTGGACCTTCTGGAGTTTCGATCGGACAAACACGTCCATAGTGAGTTGGATGCACGTCGCGCACTTCGAAGCCAGCGCGTTCACGTGTCAAACCACCAGGTCCCAGCGCAGAAATACGACGCTTGTGCGTGATTTCTGAGAGTGGGTTGGTCTGGTCCATAAACTGGGACAACTGTGAAGAACCGAAGAACTCACGAATAGCAGAAGAGATTGGCTTGCTATTAATCAAGTCATGCGGCATGAGGTTTTCTGTTTCGGCTTGACCGAGACGTTCTTTAACCGCACGCTCTACACGTGATAAACCAGCACGGAATTGATTCTCTGCCAATTCACCAACGCAACGTACACGGCGATTACCTAAGTGATCGATATCGTCTACTTCGCCTTTACCGTTACGTAAATCTACAAGGGACTTAATAGTGTCGAGAATATCTTCGTTCGACAAGACCATCGGGCCTTCCATCTCAGCGCGGCCAAGACGGCTATTGACCTTCATACGGCCAACACGAGATAAATCATAGGTATCTTCGCTATAGAACAAGCGCTGGAACAAAGCCTCAACAGCATCTTCTGTTGGAGGCTCACCAGGACGCATCATGCGGTAGATGGCGATACGCGCAGCTGTTTGATCAGCAGTTTCATCAGTACGCAATGTCTGAGAAATGTATGCACCAGAATCCAAATCATTGGTGTAGATGGTTTCCAATTGCTTGATGCCAGCATCGCGCAATGTCGCCAACAACTCTTCAGTGATTTCATCATTAGCGTAAGCCAAGATTTCACCAGAATCTGGATCAACAATATTACGTGCAACCACACGGCCTACTAGGTAGTCGTCTGGAACAACAATTGTTTTTGTCTTAGCAGCTTCTAGTTCGCGAATATGCTTAGCATTGATACGCTTGTCTTTTTGAATGACGACAACGCCATTCTTATCAACCACATCAAAGCTAGCCAACTGGCCACGCAAACGCTCTGGAACAAATTCCATTGATGCGCCGTTAGCGGTCAATGAGAAATGATCGAAGTTGAAGAAGTTTGCAAGAATCTGCTCGTTGTTTAAGCCAATTGCCTTGAGCAAAATGGTGACAGGCATCTTACGACGACGGTCAACGCGGAAATACAAAATATCTTTTGGATCAAACTCAAAATCGAGCCATGAACCACGGTAAGGAATGATTCTTGCTGAAAACAGCAACTTACCAGAGCTGTGGGTTTTGCCCTTATCGTGCTCAAAGAACACTCCTGGGGAACGGTGTAACTGAGAAACGATCACACGCTCAGTACCGTTGATCACGAAAGAGCCGTTTTCTGTCATGAGTGGAATTTCACCCATGTAGACTTCGCTCTCTTTTACTTCTTTAACCTTAGTAGGCGCTTCGCGATCATAAATAATCAAGCGAACTTTTGCGCGCAAGGCAGAGTGGTATGTGTAACCACGTTGTTGACATTCTTTAACGTCAAACGGTGGCTGTGACAACTGATAAGACACGTATTCCATACGTGCATAACCGTTGTTGGACACAATTGGAAATGCTGATGTAAAGGCAGCCTGTAATCCCTCGTTAATGCGAGAAGTAGCCGGCTTATCAGCCTGTAAAAATTTAGCGTAGGACTCCAGCTGCGTTGCGATCAGGTAAGGAACCTGATGGTTATTTACTCGCTTAGCAAAGCTTTTACGGACTCGCTTGCGTTCGGTGAAGCTATAGTTCATTTCATCTCCGAATTCAGCGACTGTACAAAGATTTGGCGATTGGCCACTACCAATCACTGGCGGACAACACTACATCGCTTGGATATAGTGTCCGACCAAACTTGCATTCTGCAGTCGTATCAGAAGGCAAACCCGATTTCAATCAGAAATGAAATCGGGTTTGACCTCTAAAGGTCAAACAACATGGCTAACGCCCCTTTGTGAGAGGCGCCAGCTGAGTTTGTATTACTTGAGTTCTGCCTTAGCGCCAGCTTCTTCAAGCTTCTTCTTGGCTTCTTCAGCAGTCTTCTTGTCAACGCCTTCTTTGATTGGCTTCGGTGCACCGTCAACCAAGTCTTTAGCTTCTTTCAAACCAAGGCCAGTAATTTCGCGAACTGCTTTAATTACTGAAACTTTGTTTGCGCCAGCTTCAACGAGGTTTACTGTGAATTCAGTTTGCTCTGCACCACCAGCATCACCACCGCCAGCACCTGCAGGACCAGCAACAGCCATCGCTGCAGCTGATACACCAAACTTCTCTTCGAACGCTTTAACCAAGTCGTTCAAATCCATAACGGACATGCTACCAACTGCTTCAATGATTTCTTCTTTAGTAATCGCCATTTTTAGCTCCTAATACTTAAATAGTTAATTTGTCGCTTATTCAGCGGCAGGGGTTTCGTTTGTTGCTGTAGCTTCTGGGGCTGCTGGTTCAGCTGCAGGCTCTGCGGCTGGCGCAGTTTCTGCCACTGGGGCTGCCTCTACAGGTGCTGCCGCTTCGGCTACTGGAGCAGGTGCTCCAGCTGCTTTTTGCGCAGCCACTGCGCCCAATACACGAGCCATCGCAGATACTGGGGCCAACATCACTCCCAACAACGTTGATAACAACTCTTCACGGCTTGGAATTGTCGCGAGTGCTTTAACACCTGCAACATCCAACAACTTACCGTTGTATAGGCCAGCTTTAATCACTAGCAAATCTTGAGTCTTAGCAAAGTTCTGCAATACTTTTGCCGAGGCAATCGGATCAGCAGAAATGCCGTAGATCAAGGGGCCAACCATCGAATCAGCAAGAGGCTCAAACTGCGTGCCTTGTGAAGCACGACGTGCCAATGTGTTCTTCAAAACACGAAGATATACACCTTGGTCACGTGCGCTAGCACGTAGCTTTGTCAATTCTTCTACTGGGATACCGCGGTATTCAGCGAGAACGACGGTTTGGGCTCCAGCCAATTGAGCTCCGACATCAGCAACAATCGCTTTTTTGTCTTGTACATTCAAAGGCACGGTTTAACTCCATAAAAACCAACTGCTTCCAGTTGGGGTTACACACCAGCGTCTGATCATTTGTTCACAAAGATTCTTGTGAAAATCTTTTCAGGGTCGCCATCTGCGCTGGTCGTCACTTTCGTAACAATTAAGAATTAACTCTTTACTAGCAACTAATTCACCAACGGTCTTTGATGTTCGACTTTTGCTTTTAGGCAAAAGTCGACCCAAAGTTCTTTTTTGTTACAGGCTATTAAACTGCTGCCTGTAACGATGCTTGGTCTACACGTACGCCTGCACCCATGGTGCTGCTTACGGCAACCTTCTTTAAATAAATTCCCTTAGATGCAGGAGGTTTTGCTTTATTCAAAGCCTCAAGCAATGCGAGCAAATTCGATTTCAATGCAGCTGGCTCGAATGAACGACGGCCAATACTTGCATGCACGATACCGGCTTTGTCCACGCGGAACTGTACTTGACCCGCTTTTGCATTTTTCACTGCAGTTGCTACGTCAGGTGTAACTGTTCCAACTTTTGGATTAGGCATCAAACCACGTGGACCCAATACTTGACCTAAAGTACCAACGATTTTCATTGTGTCAGGAGATGCGATCAACACATCAAAATCAATTTTGCCGCCTTTAATTTGTTCAGCCAAATCTTCCATGCCAACGATTTCTGCACCAGCAGCTTTAGCTTGCTCAGCCTTCTCGCCTTGGGCAAAAACAGCAACACGAACATGCTTACCAGTACCTGCTGGGAGCACAACTGCTCCGCGCACAACTTGGTCAGATTTCTTAGCATCAATACCCAACTGAACAGCAACGTCGATAGACTCATCGAACTTAGCAGTTGCACACTCTTTAACGAGATTCAACGCATCTTCTAATGGGTAAAACTTGTTGCGATCAACTTTGGACTGAATTGCTTTTACGCGCTTAGATAATTTAGTCATGATTAGACTCCTTCCACAGTGATGCCCATGGAACGGGCGCTACCAGCGATTGTGCGAACTGCTGCATCCATATCAGCTGCAGTCAAATCTGGCATTTTTGCTTTAGCGATTTCTTCCGCTTGAGCACGAGTAATTTTTCCTACCTTATCGGTATGAGGACGCGGTGATCCTTTTTCGATCTTTGCAGCCTTCTTAATCATGATGGTTGCTGGAGGAGTCTTCATGATGAATGTGAAGCTCTTATCAGCGAACGCTGTAATCACAACTGGAATTGGCAAGCCAGGTTCCATGCTCTGAGTTTGAGCATTAAACGCTTTACAGAATTCCATAATGTTGAGGCCGCGTTGACCCAATGCTGGACCTACGGGTGGTGATGGGTTTGCTTTACCTGCAGGAATCTGCAGCTTAATAAAGCCAACAATCTTCTTTGCCATGTGTTGCTCCTTAAAGCGCGCCTAACCTCATTAGGAAAGACCGCCGTTGAGTTAACGCTTTGCTAGTTTTTGGCTTTCTAGCTCAGCTCCTCGGTTAATTACTAAAACTAAATAACCACTTAAAACGACTTTTACTACTTTGCTGCACTGCAATACAAGACTAAGTCCTTGTTTTTACATCTTTTCTACTTGGCCAAACTCCAGTTCAACTGGGGTGCCGCGACCGAAAATTGTAACAGAAACGCGCAATCTTGACTTCTCATAGTTCACTTCCTCAACGTTGCCATTAAAGTCGGTAAACGGACCTTCTTTGACGCGAACCATCTCACCCACTTCAAATAGAGTCTTGGGCTTAGGTTTATCAACCCCAGCTTGCATCTGATCCATGATTTTGGTGACTTCTGCGTTCGAAATCGGGCTTGGGCGGTTACGTACGCCACCCACGAAACCGGTTACTTTTGGCGTGTTTTTCACCAAATGCCAGCTTTCGTCGGTCATTTCCATCTCAATTAAGACGTAGCCAGGGAAGAAACGGCGCTCAGTAACAGACTTGGAGCCAGACTTCACTTCAACCACCTCTTCTGATGGGACCAAAATACGGCCAAATTTCTCAGGCATACCTGAACGAGCGATACGCTCCTCAAGGCCTTTTTTAACGCTCTTTTCCATGCCAGAGTAGGCGTGGATTACATACCAACGCTTATTACCAGCAGCTTGAGAATTTGCGACTACTTCTGAATCAGTCATTTTGCTTACTCACTTCCAGCCTAGAAGGACTGAAAAAACTAGCCATTCAATTAATTTGTCTGCAATCCACAAAAACAAGGACATGATCAGAACAAAGCCAAATACGACTAGAGTCATTTGGGTGGTCTCTTTACGAGTCGGCCAAACAACCTTTTTTACTTCATACCAAGAATCTTTTGCGTAGGCGATAAAACGACGCCCGTCAGGAGAAATTGCCACGATCATGACTGCAGCAGCAATGCCGCCAAACAATACGGCTAAGCGCACCAATAAAGATTGGTCGATGAGCGTGTAGTAAAGCACTAACGCGGCAACGACGATTAAAGCAGCGAGGCCTGAGACCCAGCTGCTTTTTTCTTCAGATTGACTTGCAGTTTGTTGAGACATATTGCTTTCAGTTCAAATCGTGGCAGGGGCGGAGGGCATCGAACCCCCAACCTTTGGTTTTGGAGACCAACGCTCTGCCAATTGAGCTACACCCCTTTATTTCTAAATACTTCTTAAGCCAAAATCTTTGCAACCACGCCGGCGCCAACAGTACGGCCACCTTCACGGATCGCAAAACGTAAACCTTCTTCCATCGCGATTGGGGCGATGAGTTTGACGGTAATGGTGACGTTATCACCAGGCATCACCATCTCTTTGTCTTTTGGCAACTCGATTGAACCAGTAACGTCCGTTGTACGGAAGTAGAACTGTGGACGATAGTTGTTAAAGAATGGAGTATGACGACCACCTTCGTCTTTACCAAGGATGTAAACCTCAGCAGTAAAGTGGGTGTGTGGAGTGATAGAACCAGGCTTAGCCAATACTTGGCCACGCTCAACTTCTTCACGTTTTGTACCACGTAACAAGATACCGACGTTGTCACCTGCTTGACCTTGGTCGAGCAATTTGCGGAACATTTCAACACCAGTACAAGTGGTCTTGAGAGTTGGCTTGATACCAACGATTTCAATCTCTTCACCAACCTTGATGATGCCGCGCTCAATACGACCAGTTACTACAGTACCGCGACCAGAGATAGAGAACACGTCTTCTACTGGCATCAAGAATGAGCCATCAACAGCACGCTCTGGAGTTGGGATGTAAGTATCGAGTGCTTCAGCCAATTTCATGATGGCTTCTTTACCCAATGGGCCTTCGTCGCCTTCTAATGCCAACTTAGCAGAACCACGGATGATGGGAGTGTCATCGCCTGGGAAGTCATACTTAGACAGGAGTTCACGTACTTCCATTTCAACGAGCTCTAAGAGTTCAGCATCGTCAACCATGTCGCACTTGTTTAAGAACACCACGATGTAAGGAACGCCAACCTGACGTGCCAAGAGGATGTGCTCACGAGTTTGTGGCATAGGGCCGTCTGCAGCAGAGCAAACCAAGATTGCGCCGTCCATCTGCGCAGCACCAGTAATCATGTTCTTAACGTAGTCAGCGTGTCCTGGGCAGTCAACGTGTGCATAGTGACGACCAGCAGTCTCATACTCAACGTGTGCTGTGTTAATCGTAATACCACGTGCTTTTTCTTCTGGAGCCGCATCGATCTGATCGTATGCTTTCGCTTCGCCACCGAATGCTTTTGAGAGCACAGTTGCAATTGCCGCTGTCAAGGTGGTTTTACCGTGGTCAACGTGACCGATGGTGCCTACGTTTACGTGCGGTTTTGTCCGCTCGAACTTTTCTTTTGCCATTTTTGTCTGCCTTTAGTTAACTCTTAAAAACCAAAACACGAAATACACAATTAATAAAAACTAAGCCTGGTGCCCATGGGCAGGATCGAACTGCCGACCTCTCCCTTACCAAGGGAGTGCTCTACCACTGAGCCACATGGGCCTTTCTATTTGCTGCAAATACTGGAGCGGGATAAGAGAATCGAACTCTTGACCGAAGATTGGAAATCTGCTGTTTTACCATTAAACTAATCCCGCACATCTGGTGGAGGGGGTAGGATTCGAACCTACGTAGGCGTAGCCAACAGATTTACAGTCTGCCTCCTTTAGCCGCTCGGACACCCCTCCGCGAACCCAATATTCTGACTCCAAATGGAGTTTCTGTCAATCTCTCTTACGCTTTGCACAAGTAAAAACGCCCAGACCTAAAGGGGTCTGGGCGTCGCTTTGGTGCCCGGCAGTTACCTACTTTCACACGGGTAATCCGCACTATCATCGGCGTAGAATCGTTTCACTGTCCTGTTCGAGATGGGAAGGAGTGGTTCCAATTCGCTATGGTCACCGGGCGTAGAGGGTTGAGTTGCTGATAAATCAACAACTCTATTTGAGTAAGCATGTAATTAAGGATGCAGATTAAATCTGGCAAACATCCAACACAATAGTGCTGGTTATAGGATCAAGCCTAACGGGCAATTAGTATCAGTTAGCTTAACGCATTACTGCGCTTCCACACCCGACCTATCAACGTTGTGGTCTTCAACGACCCTTTATGTAGGTTAAACCTACGGGAGATCTCATCTTCAGGCAAGTTTCCCGCTTAGATGCTTTCAGCGGTTATCTCTTCCGTACATAGCTACCCTGCGATGCTTCTGGCGAAACAACAGGTACACCAGCGGTACGTCCACTCCGGTCCTCTCGTACTAGGAGCAGCCCCCGTCAAATCTCCAACGCCCATGGCAGATAGGGACCAAACTGTCTCACGACGTTTTAAACCCAGCTCACGTACCTCTTTAAATGGCGAACAGCCATACCCTTGGGACCGGCTACAGCCCCAGGATGAGATGAGCCGACATCGAGGTGCCAAACACCGCCGTCGATATGAACTCTTGGGCGGTATCAGCCTGTTATCCCCAGAGTACCTTTTATCCGTTGAGCGATGGCCCTTCCATACAGAACCACCGGATCACTATGACCTGCTTTCGCACCTGCTCGACTTGTCGGTCTCGCAGTTAAGCACGCTTTTGCCATTGCACTTTAGGTACGATGTCCGACCGTACCAAGCGTACCTTCGTACTCCTCCGTTACACTTTGGGAGGAGACCGCCCCAGTCAAACTGCCTACCATGCACTGTTCCCGACCCGGATAACGGGCCAAGGTTAGAACCTCAAACAAATCAGGGTGGTATTTCAAGGACGGCTCCATCAGAACTAGCATCCTGATATCAACGCCTCCCACCTATCCTACACAGACCGGTTCAAAGTCCAATGCAAAGCTACAGTAAAGGTTCATGGGGTCTTTCCGTCTAGCCACGGGTAGATTGCATCATCACAAACATTTCAACTTCGCTGAGTCTCAGGAGGAGACAGTGTGGCCATCGTTACGCCATTCGTGCAGGTCGGAACTTACCCGACAAGGAATTTCGCTACCTTAGGACCGTTATAGTTACGGCCGCCGTTTACTGGGACTTCAATCAAGAGCTTGCACCCCATCATTTAATCTTCCAGCACCGGGCAGGCGTCACACCCTATACGTCCACTTTCGTGTTTGCAGAGTGCTGTGTTTTTATTAAACAGTCGCAGCCACCTTTTTATTGCAACCCTTTCGTCCTCCCCTTGTACAGGTTCAAACTACCAGGGCGTACCTTATCCCGAAGTTACGGTACAAATTTGCCGAGTTCCTTCTCCTGAGTTCTCTCAAGCGCCTTAGAATACTCATCTCGCCCACCTGTGTCGGTTTGCGGTACGGTCTTGTTAGACTGAAGCTTAGAGGCTTTTCTTGGAACCACTTCCAATTGCTTCGCGAATAAATTCGCTCGTCTCACGCCCTTGAATTACGCTACCGGATTTACCTAATAGCCATCTCCAACGCAAGAACCGGGACATCCAACACCCGGACAACTTTCCGCGATCCGTCCCCCCATCGCATCTAACAATGGTCAAGGAATATTAACCTTGTTCCCATCAGCTACGCATCTCTGCCTCGCCTTAGGGGCCGACTCACCCTGTTCCGATGAACGTTGAACAGGAAACCTTGGGCTTACGGCGAGGGGGCTTTTCACCCCCTTTATCGCTACTCATGTCAGCATTCGCACTTCTGATACCTCCAGCATCCTTTACAAGACACCTTCACAGGCTTACAGAACGCTCTCCTACCATCACATTGCTGTGATCCGCAGCTTCGGTTATATGCTTAGCCCCGTTACATCTTCCGCGCAGGACGACTCGATCAGTGAGCTATTACGCTTTCTTTAAAGGATGGCTGCTTCTAAGCCAACCTCCTGACTGTTTTAGCCTTCCCACTTCGTTTCCCACTTAGCATATATTAGGGACCTTAGCTGGCGGTCTGGGTTGTTTCCCTCTTGACACCGGACGTTAGCACCCGATGTCTGTCTCCCGTGCTCGCACTCGTAGGTATTCGGAGTTTGCTATGGCGCAGTAATCCGCAATGGACCCCACTACCATGACAGTGCTCTACCCCCTACGGTGATACACGAGGCACTACCTAAATAGTTTTCGGAGAGAACCAGCTATTTCCAGTTTTGTTTAGCCTTTCACCCCTATCCACAGCTCATCCCCTAA
This sequence comes from Polynucleobacter sp. MWH-UH23A, assembly GCF_040409805.1. Taxonomy (NCBI): domain Bacteria; kingdom Pseudomonadati; phylum Pseudomonadota; class Betaproteobacteria; order Burkholderiales; family Burkholderiaceae; genus Polynucleobacter; species Polynucleobacter sp. MWH-UH23A. The sequence goes on along the minus strand of NZ_CP099572.1, from coordinate 36,718 downwards.
CTTTTCAACGTTAGTGGGTTCGGTCCTCCAGTACGTGTTACCGCACCTTCAACCTGGCCATGGATAGATCAACTGGTTTCGGGTCTACACCCAGCAACTAGCGCCCTATTCGGACTCGCTTTCGCTACGCCTTCCCTATTCGGTTAAGCTTGCTACTGAATGTAAGTCGCTGACCCATTATACAAAAGGTACGCAGTCACCCCTTACGAGGCTCCTACTGTTTGTATGCACACAATTTCAGGATCTATTTCACTCCCCTCCCGGGGTTCTTTTCGCCTTTCCCTCACGGTACTTGTTCACTATCGGTCGATTACGAGTATTTAGCCTTGGAGGATGGTCCCCCCATATTCAGACAGGATTTCACGTGTCCCGCCCTACTTGTCTCTAGCCTAGTACCACTCAATAATTTTCACATACGGGACTATCACCCTTTATTGTTGGACTTTCCATTCCATTCTGTTAATTACTGAGCTATCACTAGAAGGCTCTTCCCATTTCGCTCGCCACTACTTTGGGAATCTCGGTTGATGTCTTTTCCTCTCGCTACTTAGATGTTTCAGTTCACGAGGTTCGCTTCACACACCCTATGTATTCAGGTGTGGATACCACAAAAGTGGTGGGTTTCCCCATTCAGAGATCCCCGGATCAAAGCTTATTTACCAGCTCCCCGGGGCTTATCGCAGGTTATAACGTCTTTCGTCGCCTGTAATCGCCAAGGCATCCATCATGTGCACTTATTCACTTGATCCTATAACGAGCACCATTGCTAGTACCTGTTACAGGGTTTTACTTCTACTTCTGACATGTTTGCCGTAATCCAAACTGTAAGTACTTGTTAAGAACTTTGTAAAACTCGTTTGATATTACTGATTGATGATTCAATCTTTACCCTTATTACATTGTCAAACGCACTCTCAAAGATACGTTTGACACTTTGCTTACTCAAATTTTTAAAGAACAGCCATAAATGGCAAAACTAAACAATTTACTAATTGCTTAGTTTTGACATTTAAGAGTTGGTGGAGGATGACGGGATCGAACCGACGACCCCCTGCTTGCAAAGCAGGTGCTCTCCCAGCTGAGCTAATCCCCCAACGTCCACTAAGACCATATCACTACTGATTGGTGGGTCTGGTAGGACTTGAACCTACGACCCCTGCGTTATCAACACAGTGCTCTAACCAGCTGAGCTACAGACCCGTGGCTATTATTGTCAACCGATAAGTGTGGGTACTATAGCTCCAGCATCTTTTCTCTAGAAAGGAGGTGATCCAGCCGCACCTTCCGATACGGCTACCTTGTTACGACTTTACCCCAGTCATGAACCCTGCCGTGGCAGTCGCCCTCCTTGCGGTTAGGCTAACGGCTTCTGGCAAAACCCACTCCCATGGTATGACGGGCGGTGTGTACAAGACCCGGGAACGTATTCACCGCGACATTCTGATCCGCGATTACTAGCGATTCCAGCTTCACGTAGTCGAGTTGCAGACTACGATCCGGACTACGATGCATTTTCTGAGATTAGCTCCCCCTCGCGGGTTGGCAACCCTCTGTATGCACCATTGTATGACGTGTGAAGCCCTACCCATAAGGGCCATGAGGACTTGACGTCATCCCCACCTTCCTCCGGTTTGTCACCGGCAGTCTCTTTAGAGTGCTCTTGCGTAGCAACTAAAGACAAGGGTTGCGCTCGTTGCGGGACTTAACCCAACATCTCACGACACGAGCTGACGACAGCCATGCAGCACCTGTGTTCACTTTCTCTTACGAGCACCTAATGTATCTCTACTTCGTTAGTGACATGTCAAGGGTAGGTAAGGTTTTTCGCGTTGCATCGAATTAATCCACATCATCCACCGCTTGTGCGGGTCCCCGTCAATTCCTTTGAGTTTTAATCTTGCGACCGTACTCCCCAGGCGGCTGACTTCACGCGTTAGCTACGTTACTCAGGATGTAAATCCCGAACAACTAGTCAGCATCGTTTAGGGCGTGGACTACCAGGGTATCTAATCCTGTTTGCTCCCCACGCTTTCGTGCATGAGCGTCAGTGTTATCCCAGGGGGCTGCCTTCGCCATTGGTATTCCTCCACATATCTACGCATTTCACTGCTACACGTGGAATTCTACCCCCCTCTGACACACTCTAGCTATACAGTCACAGGCGCCATTCCCAGGTTAAGCCCGGGGATTTCACGCCTGTCTTGTATAACCGCCTGCGCACGCTTTACGCCCAGTAATTCCGATTAACGCTCGCACCCTACGTATTACCGCGGCTGCTGGCACGTAGTTAGCCGGTGCTTATTCTTCAGGTACCGTCATTCCCGGACTGTGTTAGAGCCGGTGTTTCTTCCCTGACAAAAGAGCTTTACAACCCGAAGGCCTTCTTCACTCACGCGGCATTGCTGGATCAGGGTTGCCCCCATTGTCCAAAATTCCCCACTGCTGCCTCCCGTAGGAGTCTGGGCCGTGTCTCAGTCCCAGTGTGGCTGATCGTCCTCTCAGACCAGCTACTGATCGTCGCCTTGGTGGGCTTTTACCCCACCAACTAGCTAATCAGGCATCGGCCGCTCTAATCGCGCGAGGTCTTGCGATCCCCCGCTTTCCCCCTCAGGGCGTATGCGGTATTAGCACAGCTTTCGCTGCGTTATCCCCCACGATAAGGTACGTTCCGATGTATTACTCACCCGTTCGCCACTCGCCACCAGGTGCAAGCACCCGTGCTGCCGTTCGACTTGCATGTGTAAGGCATGCCGCCAGCGTTCAATCTGAGCCAGGATCAAACTCTTCAGTTCAATTCCTGTGATCCTTGCGGATCGTCGCACTCATTCAAGAAATCGACTTGGTAAAAAACCAAATCTTTACTGTCTATGAGTACTATTTATTTACATCTGTCCCGAAGGACTGGATGCTTTCACTTAGTACCCACAATTATCGGTTGACTAATTTTTAAAGAGGGCTGAATCGTTATTAAAAAGATTCAGCGAAGAAGCGAGACTATGACATACCCGAATAGGGTTGTCAACACCTTTTGCACTATTTTTCCTAAAAAAAGCGAAGATTTTTCTGACTCTCTAAAAAACCTTAATAAAATCAGTCACATAAAACATGAAAAAAATTTCAATTTTTTTGAGATTTTCTGCATTTTTAGCCTGTTTCTGAGGCCCTAGACGAATCGTTGGGGTCGTCAAAAACCCCATTTGCGCATAAGCCACAAGCTAAGGGAAAACCCTGAAATTTTCCTTGATTAGTGCTAACATGTTGCTATGCACAATAAATTAGCGAACAACCACTCACCTTCCAGCCCTTTCACGGTGGGGCAGGTAGTTCCTGTACGCGAATTACATGCAGGTCACAGGGACGCAATCCTCAACCATCTGCTCAAGCTTAGCGATGAAGACCGTCGCTTACGTTTTGGCACACAGACTCCTGATGAAGTGATTCACCACTACGTTGAACACCTAGATTTCAATCAAGATGCGGTTTTTGGTGTATTCAATGCCGATCTGGAGCTGATTGGTATGGCACACCTTGCCTATCTCCCAGAGATTAAAGGCCAAGCGCGTGCTGCTGAATTTGGAGTTTCCGTGCTACCTGAAGGCAGAGCACAAGGGCTTGGCACTGCATTACTCAACCGCTCTGCGGTGCACTCACGTAATAGCAATATACAAACGCTTTATGTTCACTGCCTTGCAAACAATAAAGCCATGATGCATTTAGCTCAAAAGGCTGGCATGAAAGTGGAGTATGCATACGGCGATGCTGATGCTTATCTCACCCTACCACCAGCTAACCCAAGCACGATTGTTGAAGAAGCAGCAAACGAACAATGGGCAGATTTTGATTACGCATTAAAAGAAAATTTGAAACTTGCTAATCAAGCATGGTGGTGGTTTCTAGGAAAACCTAAACACGCGCGTTAATAAATAATGCGAGGGTTAGTTTGGTGCGCCACGTAAGATCCAACTCACCAATAATGACAAATCGGCATCACTTAATTTTGCGTTTGCAGGCATCGGCACTACACCCCATGAGCCTGCACCGCCCTTAGTAATTTTGTTTTTTAAAAACGTTGGCGCGTTTTGATCGTGTTTATATTTTTGCGCAACAGATTGAAAACTGGGTCCAACAATTTTTTTATCTACTGCATGACAACCTAAGCAAGCATTTTGTTTTGCAAGTACAAATGCTTTTTGGTCTTCGCTATTACTATATGCCTTTGTCGCAAAGAAAAACAGCGCTGTAAAAATAAATACTATTTTTACAAGCGCATATTTTTGCAACATCACAAGACTACTAAAATTTATTGGAACTTTGGCGGACTGCTTGGTTGTGATTCATCAGCCTTGCCCTGTTTCTCTAGTCGATTTTTTTCTGCATCAGAAATGATATCAAAGTAAACGTAAACATCTTTCACGCCATTGGTATTGCTAGCTACTTTTTTGGCCAAGTCCGCTTCTTTCTGAGTCAAGATCCCCATAAGATATACGCTTGTTCCTTCTGCCACTATCGACATAGAGTTTGACGGCAACTGATCGGTAAAAATCATCTGCGTTTTAATCTTTGATTCGAGATAAGAATCGTTGGCCCGAGCAGTGTATGTGCTGTTTGGGCCGATAACAATCTCGTTGAACACGGTACGAGCATTCTTCATTGCTTTTACGTAAGCATCGGCTTCGCCTTTAATATCCGCATCTTTTGCTTCGCCAGTTAACAATACCTTCTGATTAAAAGAAGTCACATTAATGTGTGCGTTATCTCCAAATTTTTTCGACAGCGCCGCATTTGCTTGCATCTCAATTCCATTGTCAATTGCTTGCACTCCTGGTGTACGACGATCAGCCATCACACTAGCGCCTGCTGCAACACCGCCCACCGCTAAAATTCCACACGCAGATAATTGTGTAACAAGTAAAACTGTAATCAAAGATTTACTGATGAATTGGATTTGCATAAATGTACTTTGTGTTGATTTAAAAATTAATCCAAGAGCATGTGATCAACGCCATCACATAAGCCATGCAGCAAGACCAAATGCGTCTCCTGAATGCGCGCAGTACGTGTTGAAGGGGCACATAAATGTATGTCGTCTTTATCCAAAAGAGTCGCAATCTTTCCGCCACCGTTTCCAGTAAGCGCAATAATTTTGATGCCAATCTTTTTCGCAGCTTCTATTGCTTTGACAACATTCTTAGAATTTCCGGAAGTAGAAATGGCCAACAAAACATCGCCTTTCTTACCAAGGCCTCGTACTTGTTTGCTAAATACTTCGTCGTAGCTGTAGTCATTACCAACCGCAGTCAGAATTGAGCTGTCAGTTGTTAAAGCAATTGCAGCTAACTCTTGGCGCTCACGCTCAAATCGACCGATCAGCTCTGCTGCAAAGTGCTGGGCATCAGCAGCCGACCCACCATTGCCACAAGCCATTACCTTGCCACCCGCTTGCAAACAATCCGCCATAGCCAGCACTCCTTGAGCAACTGCATCTGGAAGTGTTTTTTCTGCTTCCTGCTTAACAGCAATGCTATCTAAAAAATGCTGAGATGCGCGCTTGCGCAAACGTTCAATCGTATCTTTGTTCATAGCAATATTATGCGCTAAGGTAACGCTCAATTTAGATGTCATCAGCTTAACTCAAAACCAACGTATTCTCTTGTTATTGATTCATCTTCAGCAGACAATAAACCCATGGAATTTGCCTCGTTCGATTTTTTAAAACAACAAGATTTGCCATCTGGGGCTTTATACATGGTTGCAACACCCATTGGGAACATGGGTGATATCACCTTGCGCGCCCTACATGTTCTCAATTCCGTGGATGGGATTGCCTGTGAAGATACCAGGCATAGCGCAGCCCTATTGCGACAGTTCGGTATTCATAAAAAATGTATTGCGCTTCATGACCACAATGAGCTTAGTGGCGCTCAAACTGTAATTCAACATCTTTCGAATAATGAGCGCTGGGCCTATGTTTCTGATGCAGGCACTCCAGGAATTTCTGACCCTGGTGCGCGCTTAGTTGAGCAAGTTCAGAATGCTGGCTACCGCGTTATTCCAATCCCTGGCGCAAGTTCCGTATCTTGCGCGATATCAGCATCTGGTTCAGTCATGCTGAATTCAGAAGGGCGCTTTCAATTCTTGGGTTTCTGGCCACATAAAACTAAGGATCGAGAAACCTGCTTGCAAGACATTATCAGCAGTAAGAAAGTAAGTATTTTTTTCGAATCGCCACACCATATTCGCGAGACACTTCTCTTGCTTGCAAGTTCTTTAGAAAAAGAACGTTCTTTACTCATCTGCCGAGAGCTCACAAAGAAATTTGAGCAATTAGCTTCGATTCAGGCACATGAAATTTCAGAATGGCTTGAAAATTCCGAACATCTAAAAGGCGAATTTGTCATTCTAGTGGCGGGTCGCAAGGGCAATGCTGATGAGGCTGTAGACACAGATTCTCTCAATCGCTGGGCGCGTGCATTAACTCCCTATTTGGGCAGCAAAGAAATTGCTACGGTGCTTTCCCAAACCTTAGGCGCAAACAAAAAAGAGGCTTACCAAGTTGCTCTAGATGCAAAAGCAAAAGAGTAAAAAAATAAAAGCTGGCTACATGCCAGCTTTTAAAAATACAAGTCTAAGAAATTATTTTGTTAATTACTTAGCAGCAGGTGCTTTTGGTTCTGGCAATTTGCCACCAGATGCATTGGCCATATAAACAACTGCGCGGCCTAATTCGTAATCACTAACGTCAGCAGGGCTTGATCCGCCACGCGCTGGCATTGCTCCTTTACCCTTGAGGACGGAGGTCAACAATGAGTCATAGCCCTTTGCAATACGTGGGGCCCATGCACCTGCATCGCCAACCTTTGGAGCGCCAGCAGCGCCAGTTGCATGGCATGAAGAGCAAACTGCTTTGTAAACTTGTTCGCCAGTTTGCAATTCTTTAGGGCCGCTGGCGTCTTTGAAATTAAGTTGGGCAACCGGCTTGATGAGCTGTTCGGTCGTTGTTGTAGATTCACCGCGCTTACCGTTGTTAACGAACACCATCAACAACAAAATAATGATCAAGGGCACAAAAAAGCTTGCGAACACCATGATGATGAGTTGTTTTGGGGACTTAATCAGATTTCCGTGCTCGTTGCTCATAAGAATTTATCGTTTGACGGGTTTTAGGGTTGTTTTGCGGTGATTATAACTAGAGAGTAGGGGTATAGGCACTTACAATAACGGGGTATCCAGTTTTTATGGGCGCCCGTAGCTCAGTGGATAGAGTATTGGCCTCCGAAGCCAAGGGTCGCAGGTTCGATTCCTGCCGGGCGCGCCAAAACACAAGGGGTTTTTGACTTATATCATGCGTAAAATCATGAAAACCGCTAAAATTTGCGTCTAACTTATTGATTCTTATCGTGTCTACACATCTAAATTCAGCCCTTTCAGAGCCGTCACTGACAAATCCCTTGCCTCCTGAGGCGCCATTGCCGCACCGCAAAATTATTCGGAGTTGGCTCATTCCAATGGCCCAAGGCGAAACAGCACGCGCAATTATGTTGCTGTTGATTGATTCATTCTTGTGGCTCGGTTGCATTGCAGGTACCGTATTTGTTGAAAACGTTCTACTAAAAGTTGTTTTTGGATTAATTGCTGGTTTTGTCACTGGTCGCATTTTTATTTTGGGTCATGATGCATGTCATCAAAGCTTCACCCCCAATCGCGAACTCAACAAAGTGCTTGGACGTATTGCATTCTTGCCTTCACTCACACCCTACAGCTTGTGGGATGTTGGTCACAATGTTGTGCATCATGGACAAACCAATTTAAAGGGCTTTGACTTTGTCTGGGCTCCATTATCAAAGGAAGAATATGACGCCTTGCCCTCATGGCGTAAGGCTCTAGAGCGCCTTTACCGTAGTGGCTGGGGTCCTGTTTTCTATTACTTAATTGAAATTTGGTGGAGACGTGAGTACTTCCCAAATGCAAAAAACAAACCTGGTGATCGCCCTATTTTCTTAAAAGACAATTTGCTCGTCACTGCATTTGCGATTGTTTGGATTGGCTGTCTAATTGCTGGTGCGATCGCTACTAACCAATCAATTTGGGTTGGCCTTCTTACCGGTTTTGCAATTCCATTTTTGTTTTGGAACGGCATGATTGGATTTGTGGTCTACGTTCACCATACCCACCCATCAGTATCTTGGTATGACAAAAAATCGGAGTGGTTGCGCGCCCAACCTTTCGTTTCAACTACCGTACATTTAACTTTTAGCTGGATTTGGGGCTCTTTAATGCACCACATCATGGAGCACACCGCCCATCACGTAGACATGAGCGTACCTCTATACCACCTCCCAGAAGCCCAAAAAACCCTCGAAACCATCCTTCCAGAGCGTATTTTTATCCAAAAGTTCTCTTGGGCATGGTATTTCGACACTGCGCGCAAGTGCAAGCTTTACGATTTCCAAAACAAAGCTTGGTTGGATTTTGATGGGAACAAGACGGCAGACTCCGTCAGAGTGGTGCTATCCCCAGTGCCAGTAGGGCAAAACGGGTAAAATAGTAGTTTGTATAAAGATTTGCCTTACTCGGATTGCCCATGACTACAACGACTCCAGCTGCCGCACAAGATTCTTCACAGAGCCTCAAATTTTGCTCTTCTTGCAGTCGCGAAAAACGTCTTGAAGGTGGAACTTGGATTCCTACCAGCAATCGCAAGCAACGTTGGATTTGCGCCAGCTGCTTATACAACCGTACGCACCGCACTGGTTCAGCAAAAACCTAATTAGCGCAAGCTGCACATGCAATCATTGCGATTGCTAGGCTTTATCACCCACATAGGGATTCGTTTTACGCTCGTTGCCAAACGTTGACATGGGTCCGTGTCCAGGCACAAACTGCACATCATCGCCCAAGGGCCATAATTTTGTTTTAATCGCATGAATTAAATCCGCATGATTGCCCCGCGGAAAATCTGTTCTACCGATAGAGCCCGCGAACAATACGTCGCCAACAATCGCTAGGCGATCTTCTTTGCCATAAAAAATCACATGTCCTGGTGTGTGTCCAGGACAATGAAACACTTCAAAATTGACATTGCCAACTTGCACATGATCGCCATCGTTGAGCCAACGATTGGGTTCAAATACTTTGGCATGTCCAAAACCAAAACGAACGGTTTGTTCCGGCAGCTGATCAATCCAAAAACGCTCATCCTCTTGTGGCCCTTCGATAGGCACCCCAAGCTGATCCGATAAGTCTTTGGCAGCTGCGCAGTGATCTAAATGGCCATGAGTGAGCAAAATCTTTTTTACCTTGCCGCCCATTTGTTTTACGCCATCCAATATCTTTTCAATATCCCCGCCGGGATCAACTACGGCGGCATCACCCGTTTCTTGGCAAACCAAAATTGAACAATTTTGCTCAAAAGGGGTGACTGGAACTATTCCTAATTTGATTGGCATAAAACACATCACTAAAAATGAATAAGGATTCCTAGTTTATGGGACTGGGAATAAAATGGGTCTAAAGGATAAACAATGAATACCGAAGATACATTTAAATTCGCGCAAACTCATGAGTGGGCTGACCTAGAGGGTGATGGCTTAGTATGGGTTGGGATTAGTAACCATGCTCAAGAGGCTTTAGGCGATGTGATGTTTTTTCAAGCACCCAAGCTTGGCCAACAAGTAAAACAAGGTGAAGCCATTGCCGTCATAGAGTCTGTTAAAGCAGCTAGCGACATTCATGCGCCAGTTAGTGGTGAAATTATTGCTCTGAATGAAGCAGTAGATGCCAACCCAGAATTAGTAAACCAAAACCCCTATGGCATTTGGTTATTCAAAATCAAGCCGAGCTCTGAAACCACTCTGTCTTCAGACTTAAACCAGCTCATGAGTTTGGATCAATACAACTCTTCTGCAGGAGCTTAGGCTTAGCCTAAATAGATATCGGATCGCGCTCAATTAGCCACCGAATCCGATCTTCCTTGCTAATGCGGCCCTGAGACCGGGATCGCAAGTCACCATCAATAGCTTCTAAGGCCAATTGCAATCGCTTGCGATCCACAGACTCAATTAGCAGTTGAGCGCGCTCAATGCCAGCTACCCGCATCATGCTTCTAGGAACTGGGTCATAAGCCTTTAAGCCGGAGCCTATTAGACCCTGATCATGCAATCGACCTTTAAGCTTAATTAAAAAGCGTATTGCCTTATCAAGACTCTTGGCTTCTGCATGAACCAAAGCCTGATAGCAGAAAGGTGGCAACTTTGCCTCTTCTCTTTCTGCGGCCAAATGAGCCAAAAATCCATCGACATCATGTCTCAACAAATACTGATATACCGCCGCTTCCGGAAACTGAGTTTCGATAAAAATATCGCCACTGCGCTGGCCATCCTTATTTGCCCTTCCTGCACGACCTGCAACCTGAACTAGTTGTGCAAACAATCTCTCGGCCGCCCGAAAATCTTGTGAGAACAGTCGAGCATCAGCGTCCAATACAGCCACAAGACCAACGCGTTGGTAGTCATGCCCCTTGGCAATCATTTGGGTGCCAACGACGATGTCGACATTGCCATCGTGTATTTCTTGAAACAATTCTTCAGCGTCTTTGCTTTTGCGACTTGAGTCAGTGTCTACACGCAATACCCTTGCATTTGGCCACCACTCTTCGATCGCGTCTTCCAGCTTTTGGGTGCCTTGCCCCAAGGTTTTTAGATCAGCGTTACCGCAATCAGGACAGTGGCTAGGGATACCTTTTACTAGGCCACAATGATGGCAACTTAAAACTGGTTTTCCGCCCAAAGCGCCTGCTTTATGCATCACCATATAAGAGCTGCATTGATGACACTTAGACAACCACGAACAAGCACTGCAACTAAGTACTGGCGCATAACCTCTTCGATTAATTAAAACGAGGCTTTGCTTACTTTCATATAGATTTTTTTGAATTGCTGCAACTACTGGCTTGCTTAAAGAAATGTTTAAGCCTGGCTTCACTTTGTCGCCTGGGCTGAGTTGGTTTTGCGGATCCCGCAAATTGAGCAAATGCACATTTGGCAATGCCGCACCTTGAGCTCTTTGATCCAGCCGCAGGTGCTGATAACGGCCGGCTTTGGCGGCCATCCAGGTTTCTAGAGAGGGCGTTGCTGAAGATAACACTATAGGAATTTTTAAATCGTGTGCACGCCAGATTGCGAGATCTCTCGCCGAGTAACGTATGCCATCTTGCTGTTTATAGGATGGGTCATGCTCTTCATCAACTACGATGGCACTCAGCTTGGGAAAAGGCGTCAGAGCAGCTAATCTGGTTCCCAAAATAATTTTTGCCTCGCCAGTAATTGCCTCATACCAAGCGATTCCGCGCTTCTTTTCAGAAACGCCACTATGCAACACTGCCATTTTCTTTTCTGGGAAATAAGCGCGTACGCGTCGCTCTAATTGAGGCGTTAAATTAATCTCCGGGACCAATATCAATGCCTGGGCTTTACTGTCGCCAAGAAGAATATTTAACCAATGCAAAAAAACTGCTGTCTTTCCGCTGCCAGTTTGACCCTGTAGCAAAGCAGCATGATATTTTTCTTGTCGGCAAGAATCGTTTAGCTGTGTCAAGGCAGTTTTCTGGGCTTCATTTAACTCAGACTCTGCGACATATCCTTCAGCAATCTTTTTTTCAGATTCTTTTTTCTTTGGCTTTTTATTCTCATCGGCCAAGTGTGAACTCGATAGTTTTTCCCAAGAAGAGGGTTTTTTCCACATCTGCGGGATTGCTGGAATGATGGTTTCCCCAAGCCCGTGGATGTAGTACTGGCTTGCAAAACTCATGAGCCGCAAGGCCGCTGCATCCATTGGTGGCAATGGCGCTACCTTGGTAACAGACTTTAATTTATTTATTTTATAGTCAGAGTAAGCACTTACTTTTATTACTGCTCCGACTAAAAAGGATCTGCCAAATGGAACTTCAACCACATGCCCGATTTGCGGATCTAGCCCCAAACTTGTTTTGTCCCATAAGTAATCAAACCCTTGGGCAAGGGGCTTGTCTACAACAACTTGGACCACAATAGGTGAGGGCATCAGGCACTTCGTTTTATCTATTTTGCTTGTGGATAAGTCTGTGGATATCATCCAAAAACTTTGATTTATAAGCTAATTTACCAGCAAACTTTGAATACTTACCTTTTGATTAAATTGCAAAATTTTCCTTAATAATCAATAATTTGCATTACTTTCCGAAAGCTTCTGTTTATCTTTTAACGCAATCTCACTGAATTTTCATTTTTAGATGTTGCTGTGCATAACTTTTATGGAAAATCTCCCCAAGAAAGTTAGCAGTTACTCAGTATTACCGCTTTGTCCTTAAAGCCCTAGAGTGCTTAATCACCGTTTCTGCCAAAACAGACACACTCTCTGGCGGCGTGAATTGGGAAATCCCATGGCCCAAATTAAATACATGGCCATCCAAAGAATGTAAGCCAGATTTAAGAGGTGGGGCGCTAGCCAAATCATCCAATATTGCACTGGCTTGTTTTGCGATTTGCTCTGGCTCAGAGAACAAAATCAGTGGGTCTAAATTGCCTTGCAAAGCCAAAGGCTTATTTAAGGAGAGTAATTGTTTGCGCGCACGACCAAGAGAAATAGTCCAATCTAATGCGATCACATCTGCACCAACTTGCGCCATATCATCCAACCAAATAGCGCCACCCTTAGTGAACATGATTACTGGAATTTTTCTACCATCGTGCTCTCTTGGTAATGCGGCAATCACTTTTTGCATCGATGCCAAAGACATTCTTTGATACCAACCGTCTGGTAGCATCCCGCCCCAGGTATCAAAAATCATCAGTGCTTGTGCGCCAGCTTTCACTTGCTCAGTTAAATAATTTGCCACTGATTGTGCATTGATATCCAAGATATGCTGCAATAAATCAGGGCGACTAAACATCATCGTTTTAGCATGACGAAAATCATCTGAGCTAGAACCATCAATCATGTAACATGCCAAGGTCCATGGGCTTCCTGAAAAGCCAATCAAAGGAACACGTTGCTTACCATCCTGAGCTAATGCGCTGCGTATTTCCGAAACAGCATCAAATACATACTTGAGCTCGCCCATATCCGCAGCACGTAGCTTCTTAACAGACGCCTCATCACGCAAAGGATGATCAAAACTAGGGCCTTCGCCCGCAGTAAATTTCAAGCCCAATCCCATAGCATCGGGAATGGTCAAAATGTCAGAGAACAAAATTGCCGCGTCCAATGGATATCGATCCAAAGGCTGAAGTGTTACTTCGGTGGCATATGCAGGATTTTTTGCCAGGCCTAGAAAACTTCCGGCCCTTGCGCGCGTGGCGTTGTACTCAGGAAGATATCGGCCAGCTTGGCGCATGAGCCAAAGCGGTGTTTGATCTACCGCCTCGCCCAGGCAAGCCTTTAAAAACCGATCGTTTAACAGCAAGGAATAACCGGTTTTTTATTTTTTACGACGAAAACGCGCAATTGCTGCCAGCTGTGCAGCAGCCATTGCAAACTCAGATTGAGCTAATGCCAAATCGAATTCTGTGCCACGATTTTGCATGGCTTCTTCAGCGCGTTTCTTAGCTTCTAATGCTTTTGCTTCATCCAGATCGTGCCCACGAATAGCAGTATCTGCCAATACAGTTACATGATCAGGCTGAACTTCTAAATAGCCACCCGCTACAAACACAAACTCTTCGTCGCCATCAGCTTTTTCAATACGAACTGAGCCTGGACGAATGCGTGTCATTAATGGAGTGTGGCCGCGCAAAATACCGAGCTCGCCACTTTCACCAGGAAGCGCTACAAACTTCGCTTCACCGCTGAAAATAGATTGCTCAGCACTTACTACATCGACGCGTATGGTTGACATAATTTCCCTAGATGAGTTCGATTAAAGCTTCTTCGCTTTCTCGATGGCTTCATCAATTGAACCCACCATGTAGAACGCTTGCTCAGGCAAGTGATCCAATTCACCGCTAACGATCATCTTGAAACCACGGATGGTTTCTTTCAATGGAACGTATTTACCTGGTGAACCAGTGAATACCTCAGCAACGTGGAAAGGCTGGGACAAGAAACGTTGAATCTTACGAGCACGCGCCACAGCCAATTTGTCCTCTGGAGACAATTCGTCCATACCCAAAATCGCAATAATGTCGCGCAATTCTTTGTAGCGCTGCAAAGTCATCTGTACTGAACGAGCCACTTCATAGTGCTCTTGGCCAACCACTTGTGGGTCAAGCTGACGGCTAGTGGAATCCAATGGATCAACCGCTGGGTAAATACCCAAAGCAGCAATATCACGTGACAATACAACGGTGGAGTCTAGGTGCAAGAAGGTTGTTGCAGGTGATGGATCGGTCAAGTCATCCGCAGGAACGTAAACAGCCTGAATAGATGTCACAGAACCAGTCTTGGTAGAAGTAATACGCTCTTGTAATTTACCCATTTCTTCAGCCAATGTAGGTTGGTAACCCACAGCAGAAGGCATACGGCCTAGCAACGCAGAAACTTCGGTACCAGCCAAGGTGTAACGGTAAATATTGTCAACGAAGAACAGAATGTCACGACCTTCGTCACGGAACGCTTCAGCCATAGTCAAACCAGTCAAAGCAACACGCAAACGGTTACCAGGAGGCTCGTTCATCTGACCAAACACCATCGCCACTTTGTCGATAACGTTAGATTCTTTCATCTCGTGGTAAAAGTCGTTACCTTCACGAGTACGCTCACCAACACCTGCGAACACTGATAAACCTGAGTGTTGCTTAGCGATGTTGTTAATCAATTCCATCATGTTCACGGTCTTACCAACACCCGCACCACCGAACAAGCCGACCTTACCGCCCTTAGCAAATGGGCAAACCAAGTCAATAACCTTAATACCAGTTTCCAAAAGATCAACTGAAGGAGAGAGCTCATCAAACTTAGGAGCTGGCTGGTGAATTGCACGACGCTCTTCAGTCGCAATCGGGCCTGCATCATCAATTGGGCGGCCTAAAACGTCCATGATGCGGCCCAATGTTGCTGGACCAACAGGAACAGAAATTGGCTTACCGGTGGACTTCACTTCCATGCCACGACGCAAGCCATCACTAGCGCCCATCGCAATCGCGCGAACTACGCCATCACCGATTTGTTGCTGAACTTCAAAGGTCAAACCTTTTTCAGCAAATGATTTTTCGCCGCTTTCAACTAATGTCAACGCATCATAAATGTTTGGCATTTTGTCGCGTGGGAACTGAATGTCCACCACTGGACCGATACATTGCACGATATTTCCGTTACTCATCGCTTTCTCCGCTTTTAATTCCGTAAATTCTTTCGTATTCCTAAATGCTGACCGCTTAAACAGCAGCCGCTCCACCAACAATTTCAGACAACTCTTTGGTAATAGCAGCTTGTCGTGTTTTGTTGTAATCCAATTGCAATTCACCAATTACGTTCTTTGCGTTATCAGATGCTGCCTTCATGGAAACCATGCGAGCAGACTGCTCGGACGCCATATTCTCGGCAACCGCTTGATAAATCATCGCCTCAACGTAACGCTTTAATAAGCCATTCAAAATGGACTCAGCATCGGGCTCATAAATGTAATCCCAAGATGGCCCTGACTTATCTTCAGAGCTCAAACCTGCCGGCTCCAAAGGTAAAAGCTTTTCTAAAATAGGTTCTTGTTTCATTGCATTCACAAAGCGTGTGTATGCCAAATACACTGCATCAATCTCACCCTTCTCAAACGCTTCCAACTGGGCAGTGATTGCGCCAATCAAAACATCCAAATGTGGCGTATCGCCAATTTGAATTGTTTGAGAAATGAGTTTTGCTTTTGAGCGATTCAAAAACTGAAGACCTTTTGAACCAATCGCTGTGTACTCAATTTCAATATTTTTTGCCTGCAAATCGCGCACTTGGTTTGCAATCAAACGCAATACGTTGGTATTTAAGCCACCGCATAATCCTTTGTCTGTTGTAACCAAAATCGTGCCAACTTTCTTAACTTCGCGAGTCGCCATGTAAGCAGGGCGGTACTCGGGATTTGCTTTAGAAAGATTAGCCACCATTTCACGAATTTTTTCGGCGAATGGGCGCGCATTACGCATGCGCTCCTGGGCACGACGCATCTTTGATGCGGCGACCATTTCCATCGCTTTCGTGATCTTGCGCGTGTTTTGCACGCTCTTGATCTTGGATCGTATCTCTTTTGTGCCGGCCATGATTTACGCGTCCTTAGAAGGCTGCAGAACGCTTGTAGTCCTCAATCGCAGCGCGTAAAGCAGCTTCGTCTTCTTTGCTCAAATCTTTGGTCTCTTCAACACGAGCAACTAAATCAGCGTATTTTGATTTCAAGTGATCTTGCAAGCCTTTTTCGAAAGCCAGTACATCTTTCACTTCGAGATCATCAAAATAACCGTTGTTTACTGCGTAGAGTGAAGCGGCCATTTCCCAAACCTGGAGTGGCTTGTACTGAGCTTGCTTACACAATTCAGTAACACGGCGACCACGCTCAAGCTGTTTACGGGTTGCTTCGTCAAGATCAGAGGCAAACTGCGCAAACGCTGCCAATTCACGATACTGTGCCAAGTCGGTACGAATACCGCCGGACAGCTTCTTAATAACCTTAGTTTGAGCTGCACCACCAACACGAGAAACAGAAATACCCGCGTTAATCGCTGGACGAATACCAGCATTGAACAAGTCAGTTTCCAAGAAGATCTGACCGTCAGTAATCGAAATCACGTTGGTTGGAACGAATGCAGAAACGTCACCTGCTTGAGTCTCAATAATTGGCAATGCTGTCAATGAGCCAGTCTTACCTTTTACTGCGCCGTTAGTGAACTTCTCAACATAGTCGGCATTTACACGAGCAGCGCGCTCAAGCAAGCGTGAGTGGAGATAGAACACGTCGCCAGGATAAGCTTCACGGCCTGGTGGGCGGCGGAGCAATAAGGAGATTTGACGGTAAGCAACTGCTTGCTTAGTCAAGTCATCGTAAACAATCAAAGCGTCTTCACCGCGATCACGGAAATATTCGCCCATTGTGCAACCTGCATATGCAGAGAGATACTGCATCGCTGCAGACTCAGATGCGCTTGCTGCAACCACAATGGTGTAATCCATTGCACCGTTTTCTGTAAGCTTGCGAACAACGTTAGCAATAGTAGAAGCTTTTTGACCGATCGCTACGTAAACGCAATAAACGCCTTTACCTTTTTGGTTAATGATCGCATCAACTGCAACTGCTGTCTTACCAGTCTGACGGTCGCCAATGATCAACTCACGCTGACCACGACCAATAGGAACCATCGCATCAATCGCCTTCAAACCAGTTTGAACTGGCTGGCTAACAGATTGACGGGCAATAACGCCAGGGGCAACTTTTTCAATAAAGTCAGTTAATTTGGTATTAATTGGACCTTTGCCATCAATCGGCTGACCGAGCGCATTCACTACGCGACCGAGCAACTCTGGACCAACAGGAACTTCCAAAATACGGCCGGTACATTTAACGGGGTCGCCTTCTTTAACGTGGGTGTACTCACCCAACACCACGGCACCAACAGAATCACGCTCAAGGTTCAAAGCGAGGCCGATTGTGTTGTTAGGGAACTCCAACATTTCGCCTTGCATAACGCCTGACAAACCATGTACACGGCAAATACCATCGGTCACTGAAATTACAGTGCCCTCGTTGCGAACTTGGGAGTCAACACCCAATTCGCTAATTCGGCTTTTGATCAGTTCGCTGATCTCGGAAGGATTGAGTTGCATTACTTACTCCTGGGTCTTATTTCGTATGTTCTTAATAGGGATTACTTATGCGCCAAGACTTGCTTGCATTTGAGCTAACTGTGCCTTGACAGAACTATCCATCACTTCATCACCAACTTGAATGCGGACACCGCCAATCAATGCTGGATCAACTTGAATAGTTGGGCGCAATTCTTTACCCCCAAAGCGCTTCTTCAAACTTGACAACAAATCATTTAGCGCAGCACCCTCTAAAGGGAATGCGCTGGTAATCATTACTTCTGCAGCACCTTCGCTCTTGTTCTTCATTGCCTCAAACTGATGGGCAATTTCTGGAACAGCTGCTAAGCGGTGGTTTTGATTTACAAGATTTAAAAAGCTAGCAACCTTAGGATCTAGCTTGGTTTTCACCATGCCAGAAAGCAACTTGCTCAAATCATCAGCTGAGACTTTTGGGTTGTTTGATAAAGCAGCAACTTCAGGCAAAGCAGCAAGCTGTGCCAACTCATTTAACTGCTCCAAGCAACCAGCGAGCTCCGCCGGCTTTGCGCTTTGAAAAAGCGCTTCAGCGTAAGGACGTGCAATAGTGGCTAAATCAGCCATATCAAAGTTCTGCCTTTAGTTGGTCAAGCAATTGGCTATGCGCTTTTGCATCAACTTCACGACGCAAAATTTGCTCAGCACCCTTAACAGCAAGAACAGCAACTTCAGCGCGCAACAATTCGCGTGCGCGTGTGACTTGTTGATCCGCATCTTGCTTTGCTTGAGAAATGATTCGAGCAGCTTCGGCTTGTGCGTTCGCACGAATTTCTTCGGCAGACATTTGTGCACGTTTTTCAGCTTCGGCAACGCGTTGAACGCCTTCTTGGCGTGCTTTATTTAGTTCTAGCTCAGCTTCATTGCTTGCCAATGCTAGCGCTTCTTTGCCGCGCTCGGCAGCAGCTAAACCATCGGCAATTTTGCTTGAACGCTCATCTAACGCCTTAACAAGTGGTGGCCACACAAAGCGTGCAACAACCCACCATAAGACGAAGAAAACGATCATTTGCGCGAATAGGGTCGCGTTCAGATTCACGATATTCCTTTCAGTATTGTTGAGAACAGTTGGATGACCACTTGGTCATCCATGCCAAAACAATTACTTAATAACTGCGAGCAGTGGGTTTGCGAAAGCAAACAACATTGCAACACCAACGCCGATCAAGAACGCAGCGTCGATCAAACCTGCCAAGAGGAACATTTTGGTTTGGAGTGGCTCCATCAATTCTGGTTGACGTGCACAAGCTTCGATGTACTTGCCGCCCATCAATGCTATACCCAAACAAGCACCAATCGCGCCGAGGCCGATGATGATGCCGATACAAATCGCTGTGAAACCTTGAATGTTTGCGAGAAATTGTTGCATGTTGCTGACTCCTGAAGTTAAAAGAGGTAGGTTAAAAATAAAATCTTAGTGATGGCTATGCGCTTGCCCGATGTAAACCAAAGTCAACATCATAAAAATAAAAGCTTGCAACAAAATAACCAAAATGTGGAAGATGGCCCAAGCTGATCCTGCAATAACATGGCCCACCAATCCGAACAGGGATAAATCTAAATTAAACGTCCATACGCTTCCTAGCAAGGCGATCAATAAGAACACCAACTCACCAGCGTACATGTTTCCGAAAAGTCGCATTCCTAAGGAAACACCCTTTGCCAAATATTCAATGATGTTCAATGCAAGATTGAATGGGGCCAAGTACCACTTCGCGCCAAAAGGAGCAGAAACCAACTCATGTAAGAAGCCGCCAATCCCTTTGATCTTGAAGCTGTAGAAAAAAACCAATAACAAAACAGAAAGTGACATGCCCATGGTTGCATTCAAATCTGTTGTTGGAACCAATCTGTGGTGAGGAACATGTACACCGAAGCTTTCGATGAAATGATTTACACCCAAAACCCAGTCCACTGGAATTAAGTCGAGAGTATTTAGAAGAATTACCCAGAAAAATACAAACAACGCAAGCGGGGCGATAAAAGTGCGGTTGCCATGAACAATGCTTTTTGCCTGAGTGTCCACCATCTCAACAATCATTTCCACTAAACATTGAAAACGACCAGGAACACCAGGGGTTGCGCGACGTGCTGCGATTAACAAGATAAATACTGCTAAGAAGCCCATCAAAGAGGCCCAGAAAATAGTATCTAAATTAATAACGCTGAAATCAATGATGGATGACTGTGGTCCACCAGTGTTGGTGAGATTTTGTAAGTGCTCAGAAATATACGCCGTTGGCGTCACTTGTTCTGCTGCCGCATGGGCTTGGTGTACTTCGCTAGACATCTCTTAACTAGTCCTTTGTTTCAATCTCAATTGTCACTTTTTAGCGCCACAACCACGCTAGCCAAACACACTTCAAGGCAAGCAGGTAGGTCACCAATAGTGGGACCCAAAGCACGCCGGGGACGAGGTATGCAATCCCCACAAACATCATTAATGTCAAGGCTATTTTTATAAATTCGCCTGAAACTAATGCTGCTAAAAAACTTCCTGGATTTAATCTTTGCGATTTTTTTGCCACTTCCAATCTTGCTAAAAACAAGGCCGAAGGCAAGACGCTAATTAAACCACCTAAAAAGGCCGACTGAGTATAAAGGCTTACCCCTACCGGCTCCCCAAAAATTGACCAAAACACCATGCTGATGACAGTTATCAGCACTTGGGCCAACAAAACTTTCCATGGCGAGAGAATTCGATACTTTGCCGCATTACTTTGCTGCAACGCAACAATTTCTTCCTTGCTATAGACCCGAATGACCTCTTCTTCGAGCTCATCCCAATCATCTGCCTTGGAAAACTGATTTTTTTGAGGAATCAATTTAGCCCCGAAAGTTTAATGTGTGCAGTGCAATATGTCAAAGGATTTGGCTACATTTTTGGCAATGTTTATGCCTCTATGCCCAACTTTTTTAATAAAGAATCAAGCTCGTCGAATTGACTAAATTGAATTCTGAGCTCTCCACCTTTGCCTTTAAACTTAAATTCTGCATTTAAACCTATTAAATCAGCAATTTCTTGGGTTAAGCGACGCATATCAGGATCTTGACTTGGGATCACTGAACCAGACTTGGTCTTTGCTTTTTTATCCCCAATTTGTCCACCAGCGACAACTAATGCTGCGGCCATTCTCTCGGCCTCGCGCACAGATAATCTTTGAGCAGCAATTTTTTGCGCCAAAGCGACCTGACTTGCTCCTGGCAAAGGCAGAAGGGCACGGGCATGCCCCATATCAACTTCCCCGGCTAAAAGCATTGCCTGCACAGGCTTTGCAAGCTGTGACAACCTTAATAAATTACTTATGGCGCTACGCGACTTACCAACTGCTTTTGCGGCTTGTTCGTGCGTAAAGCCAAACTCCTCAATCAGGCGCGCCAATCCTTGAGACTCCTCTAGAGGATTTAAGTCTTCGCGCTGCATATTTTCGACCAAAGCCATCGCGGCGGCAGCTTGATCATCGGCGCCGGAAACAAGCACGGGCACTTCTTTTAAACCAGCAATCGTTGCTGCGCGAAAACGTCTTTCACCAGCAATAATTTCGTACTTACCCGCTCCAACTAAACGCACCAGCAATGGCTGCATCACTCCTTGTTCGCGAATACTTTCCGCCAACTCTTGCAGTGCACCCACCTCCATTTTTTGACGAGGCTGATACTTGCCAGCCTGCAAAGCCGTTAGGGGCAAACGGTTGATATCTGTTGATGGCTTTGGCGATTGATTTTTTTCACCCAACAAAGCCTCTAAACCTCTACCTAAACCTTTTTTCTTTACTGCAACCATAGTGATTTGTCTTCTTAAAAAATTACATGTGTTTAATGCGCTCGATCATTTCAGCGCCAAAATCTAAATAGGCTTTTGCACCGCGCGATGATTTATCAAAAGCCACACCGGGAAGGCCATAAGAGGGGGCTTCTGCTAATCGAACATTGCGCGGAATTATGGTTTTAAATACTTTGTCGCCAAAGTGCTCCAACAACTGTTCTGATACTTGTTGTTGAAGGGTCATGCGGGCATCAAACATCACACGTAACAAACCAATAATCACAAGATCAGGATTTAAATTGGCGTGCACTTGTTTAATCGTATTTACTAAATCAGACAGGCCCTCTAACGCAAAGTATTCGCATTGCATTGGAACGATGACGCCATTGGCAGCACACAATCCATTGAGTGTTAATAATGAAAGTGCGGGAGGGCAATCAATCAATACAAAGTCATAATCATTTCCCACTGATGACAGAGCATCCTTTAAGCGAGATTCACGCTCATCAAGGTCTACTAACTCAATTTCCGCGCCTGCTAAATCACGATTTGCCGGCAATACATCGTAAGCAGAACTCTCGCAACGCTGTGCGCAATCCTTAATTGATGCCATGCCAATTAAAACTTGATAAACACTTAAATCTAAATCCGCTTTTTCAACCCCTGAACCCATGGTCGCGTTGCCCTGAGGATCCAAGTCAACAAGCAATACACGCTGTCCGTGCCCAGCTAATCCCGCGGCTAAATTAACTGCAGTGGTTGTCTTACCAACCCCGCCTTTTTGATTTGCAATACAGAATATTTTTGCCATAGGTTTTTTAAACTGCAGATGAAATAGTGGGGATAAATTTTCTCACGGGGGAGAGCACTAAAAGACGGCGCTCTACTGGCAAATTGGGTATGGAAAGCACTTCGTCAGCCAGCAATTGCCAATCATCCTTACAAACTGCTGACAGCTCTTCGTCCGCGCGCTTAGCTTTCATTGCAAATACAAGCCCATTGGGCTTGAGCAGAGGTAGCGAAAGCTCTAAAAATCGAGATAAATTGGTAAACGCTCTCGAAATAACAGCATCAAATTGATTAGATTGTTGCAATGCAACATTTTCTACTCGCTCACTCAGCACATCAATATTATTCAGCTTTAATTTTCCGCGTATATGCTGTAAAAATGCTGTCTTTTTTCGAATAGCCTCAATTAATGTCAGACTCCAATTTGGTTGAATAATGGCAATGGGGATGGCCGGTAAACCACCACCAGAACCAAGATCAGCTATCTTGGAGTTATCCTGCAAAAAACGTCTCATCACTGGCAAAACTGCAATTGAATCAATGAGATGCAAGCGTACAGAATCTTGCTCATTGTCGATCGCTGTAAGGTTATGCACCTGATTCCAGCGGCCCATTTCTTGCAAAAAAAGCTCTAAATCAGCAATATTTTTTTCACTTAAGTTTAGGCCAAGCTCTGCAATTCCCAACTCGAGAAGGTCTTCGGTCATGTAGTTTCTTGGGTGCGGCCCAAACCTTTTTTAAGGTGTACCAAAAGCAAGGAGAGGGCGGCTGGGGTTACCCCAGAAATTCTGCCTGCCTGCCCCAGTGTTGCCGGCTTGTGCAAATTGAGCTTTTGTTGCACCTCTTTAGACAAACCAAGAACCTGGGAATAGTCCAAAGACTCCGGGAGCGGATAGGTCTCGTTGTGCTCTTGTCGCGCAATTTCCGTTGCCTGACGATCAATATAACCCTGATATTTAACCGAAATTTCCACTTGGTCGCTAATTTGGGCGGCTAAACCGAGATCTTGGTCCAAACTACCGGGAGACCAAATGCCGCCTCCAAGCCCAGTAATTGCCTCATACGTAACACCAGGCCTTCTTAAAAGATCTGCCAAATTACATTCGTGCGATAAATCCTGACCCAATAATTCTGAAATGAGAGGGGCAGCCTCATGTTTTGGGCCCACCCAAATATTATGCAAACGAGATGTTTCACGTGAAACAGCGTCTTGCTTCCTGCAAAAGACTTCCCAGCGATGATCATCAACTAGGCCTAGCTCGCGGCCAATCCCAGTAAGTCGCATATCTGCATTGTCTTCGCGCAAACTTAAGCGATATTCAGCGCGGCTAGTAAACATACGATAAGGCTCTTGAACCCCGCGAGTAATCAAGTCGTCTACTAAGACGCCTATGTAGGATTCACTGCGCTTTGGTAGCCAGGGCTCTTTGCCTTGAGCGGCCAAACCAGCATTAATTCCGGCTAACATGCCTTGGGCGGCAGCCTCTTCGTAACCAGTGGTGCCATTAATTTGCCCAGCAAAGTATAAGCCGCTAATTGCCTTGGTTTCTAAGCTGTGTCGCAGCTGACGTGGATCATAAAAATCATACTCAATTGCATAACCAGGGCGCACAATTACCGCCGACTCTAGTCCACGAATACTGCGAACCAAATCCCACTGCACATCAAAAGGGAGGCTAGTTGAAATTCCATTGGGGTAAAACTCATTTGTAGTTAAACCCTCGGGCTCCAAAAATATTTGGTGGCTATTTCTAGAAGCAAAACGATGAATTTTATCTTCGATAGAAGGGCAATAACGAGGTCCAACCCCCTCAATCACACCCGTATACATAGGGGAGCGGTCCAAACCACGCCGAATAATGTCGTGGGTCTTCTCGTTTGTGTGAGAAATCCAACAGGGAACCTGCTTAGGATGTTGTTCTGGGCGCCCTAAGTAAGAAAAAACAGGGACGGGGTCTAGATCTCCTGGCTGTTCTAGCATGACAGAAAAATCAATGGTTCTGCCATCAATACGCGGAGGTGTGCCTGTTTTTAATCTTCCCTGAGGCAGGTTTAACTCTTTAAGACGGGCGGACAAGGAGACTGCCGCGGGATCGCCCGCTCTTCCGCCCGCGTAGTTATTCAAGCCGACGTGAATTTTTCCATCCAAGAATGTTCCCGCTGTAAGCACAACTTTTTTGGCCATAAACTCCAAGCCCATTTGCGTTATGACGCCTTGAACCTCATCCCCTTTTACCAAAAGGTCGTCAACGGCTGCCTGAAATAAGCTTAAATTTGGCTGATTTTCTAGACGACGACGTATAGCAGCTTTATATAAAACCCGATCACCCTGAGCGCGGGTTGCTCGCACCGCTGGGCCCTTGCTGGAATTCAGAATTCGGAACTGAATTCCCGCCTCATCGGTAGCTGCGGCCATAGCGCCGCCCATGGCATCGATTTCTTTAACTAAATGACCTTTACCAATACCCCCAATTGAAGGATTGCAGCTCATCGCACCCAAATTTTCAATGCTATGGGTAATTAAAAGGGTGTCGCAGCCCATGCGTGCTGAGGCGAGTGCGGCCTCGGTCCCAGCGTGACCGCCCCCCACAACAATGACATCAAAACTTTTGGTATAACGCATGATTTGCCTTAGATAGGGCGATGATCATAGCATTTTGTTTGTTTCACGTGAAACAAAAGATGTGGAATTCTTCAGGATTTAAAAGGCTGATTTCTAAGTGCTTGATTTAGTTAATGAAATATGCATTCCATGCAGACTTCAAAATTAATATGCTAACAATGACTAAGAAAGCCTTTCTGACAAAACTGCTTCCATGTTTGATTGCCAGACGACTACCGAATTGGCTGCCCGCAACATTGGCGACCATCATGGCAAACCCAAGAGTCCAATTAATCTGACCAAAACTTGCCAATAACAATATAGCTGCAAGATTAGTCGCTACATTGACCAGCTTGGTTGCGGCAGAAGCATGCAAAAAGTCGAAGCCGAAAAAACGAACAAAGCCAAAGAGCAAAAAGCTACCGGTTCCGGGACCAAAAAACCCATCATAAAACCCAATGGTTAAGCCCAGCAAAACACCTTTTAATTGCTGAAATCGGTTTGTACCTTTTGGCGCATGAGTTTCTCCAAGCGATGGCTGAAACCAGGTGTACAACAACAAAAGCAATAAGACAAAAGGTAAGGCTTTGCGCAATGGCTCCGCCGGAAAGTTGCTTACAGCATTCGCACCTAACAAAGAGCCAATAAAACCAGCAACAATTGCCGGACCAACTACTGCCCACGGCAGCGACACATGTCGCAAATATCTACGAGCGGCATTCAGCGTTCCACCTACCGCAGAAACCTTATTGGTTGAGAGCAGGGTGGCTGGGGGTGCATCTGGGTATGCAGTAAAAAGCGCTGGCACCTGAATCAAGCCGCCACCGCCAGCAACTGCATCCACTAAGCCAGCAAAAAAAGCCATCGCCAAGAGCAAAGGCCATATGTAAATTGAAAATTCGATGAGAGTCTCTTTATTTTCTTTTTATTTAAATGAGTGTGGCGCTAAACGCGCCACACTAAAAACTAAATAATAAGAGGAAAACAAAAACTTCGTTTTGTTTCTTAGTTTTTATTTTTAAGGTGCGCAACAATTTCACCAACAACACCGCGACGAAATGCCAGCACACAAATTACAAAAATAAATCCGGTTGCAATCGTGCTCCAAGATCCAATATTCGCGAGATAGTTTTGCAAACCAACCACAATGCCAGCGCCAACAACTGGACCCAAAATTGTTCCCATGCCACCGAGCAAAGTCATCAACACCACTTCACCGGACATATGCCAATGAACGTCAGTCAGGGTTGCCAGCTGGAAGACTAGAGACTTCATTGAGCCCGCTAATCCAGCAAGCGTCGCGGAAATGACAAAAGACATTAGCTTGAAACGATCAACGTCGTAACCCAAAGAAATCGCACGCGGCTCATTCTCACGAATGGCTTTTAATACTTGGCCGAAAGGCGAGTGAACGGCACGCATGATCAATGCAAACCCAAACAAGAAAACGGCCAAGACAAAGTAATACATGGCTACATCATCTTTGAGGTCAATTAAGCCAAACAGCATTCCGCGCGGTACGCCCTGAATGCCATCTTCGCCACCCGTATAAGGAAGTTGCACGGCCAGGAAATAAATCATTTGCGAGAGCGCCAAAGTCACCATCGCAAAGTAGATACCCTGGCGACGAATGGCAAGGGATCCTATCAAAAAGCCAAGAACACCCGAACCTACTACGCCCAAGAAAATACCAAGCTCCGGCGAAAAGCCAGCCTCTTTACAGAAGTAAGCCGTGATGTAAGCGGCGGTTCCAAAAAATGCAGCGTGACCAAAAGACAAAAGACCAGTGAAGCCAAGCAGCAAATTAAATGCGCAAGCAAAAAGAGCGAAACACAAAACCTTCATTGCAAAAACAAGATAAATGAAATCTTGAAACGGCAACAGCAGGGCAATTAAAACCAAAATGGCGTAAAGCAATTTTGTTTTGGGATTCATGATTATTTCTCCCGCCCAAAAAGTCCAGCAGGACGAATCAAGAGAACGATTGCCATGATCACAAAAATGACAACTCCTGAAGCCTCGGGATAGAAGACCTTAGTCAAGCCCTCGACCAAGCCCAAGCCCAAACCAGTCAAAATCGCGCCCATGATTGAGCCCATACCACCAATCACCACCACCGCAAAAACAACGATGATGAGGTTGGATCCCATCAGCGGATTAACCTGAAAGATCGGGGCAGCCAACACACCAGCAAAACCAGCCAAACCAACACCATAGGCGTATGCTAAAGAGATCATCAATGGCACATTAATGCCAAATGCTTGAAGTAATTTTGGATTTTCAGTGCCCGCACGCAGATAGGCGCCCAGCTTTGTTCTCTCGATTACATACCAAGTAGAGAAACAAACCGCCAAAGAAATCACCACAACCCACAAACGATACTTGGGCAAAATAATTCCAATGGACTCTAGCGGGATCGCGCCCTGTAAGAGCTCTGGAGCAGGATAGCTTTCACCAGAAATTCCATACCAATGACGGAACATTCCCTCAATAATCAAAGCCAATCCAAAAGTTAGTAATAAACCGTACAAATGGTCTAGGTGATAAAGCCGACGCAACATCGTCCGCTCAAGGATCAAACCAAAGCCCGCCAAAACAAGTGGGACAACAATTAAAGCAAACCAATAATTGATTGATAGCTCGGGAAAGCCAAGCCATTGGCTAATTTGAGTTAAGCCAATCCAGGCAATAAATGCGCCCATGGTGTACTGCGCTCCATGAGCAAAATTAATAATGTTGAGGAGGCCAAAAATAATGGCCAACCCCAAACTCAAAATGGCATAAAAAGAGCCATTAATTAAACCCACCAAGAGCTGGGCAACCAGCCCTTGTGGGGTAATTCCAAGAAGTTCAAACATGCTTGTTTTTGTAATTACTTATTAGTAACCAATTTGCATCGTGACAATGAAAGTGGTTGGGTTGCCTCGGCAGCAGGAATCACCGCACGAACATGGTAGTAATCCCATGGGCTCTTAGATTCAGATGGTTTCTTCACTTCCAAGAGGTACATATCATGCTCAAACTTACCGTCTGCACGAATCTTGCCTTTGAAGAGGCCGTCATCAATGTTGGTTGATTTGAGGGCTTTCATTACTGCTTGAGTATCGTCGGTGCCAGCCTTTTGAACCGCATTTAAATAAGCCAATACAGAGGAATAAACGCCGGCCTGAACCATGCTAGGCATGCGCTTATGTTGCAAGATAAAACGTTTAGCAAACGCGCGGGTCTTGTCATCTTTATCCCAGTAGAAGCCTTCTGTGAGGTACATACCTTGAGCAGCATTTAATCCCAAAGAGTGAACGTCTGTAATAAACATCAATAAAGGGACAACTGTTTGCTTCTTGTTAATACCAAACTCGGAAGCCTGTTTAACGGTATTGATAGTGTCTTGACCGGCATTCGCTAAAGCCACTACATCAGCACCGCTGGCTTGAGCCTTCAAGAGATATGAAGAGAAATCGCTATTTGGAAATGGGTGTTTGCTGGTTCCTAATACTTTTCCACCGTTAGCAGTTACAACACTTGTAGCATCTTTTTCCAAAGCTGCACCAAATGCATAGTCAGCAGTAATAAAGTACCAATTCTTTTTGCCCTGCTTTACAACCGCCTTGCCTGTTCCGTTGGAAAGCGCGTAAGTGTCGTAAGTCCAATGAACGTTATTGGCAGTACATTTCTCATTGGTAATAGGCAATGATGCAGCACCTGAAACCAAGGTAATTTTGTTCTTTTGTTCGGCGACTTCCATTACAGCCAAGGCAACGTTAGTTGAAACTAGCTCCACAATTACATCAACACCATCTTTGTCATACCATTCGCGAGCTTTATTGGCGGCAATGTCTGCTTTGTTTTGGTGGTCTGCACTAACAAGTTCAATCTTTTTACCAATGACTGTGCCGTCTTTAGAAAAATCTGCGATCGCCATTTTGGCGGCAATCACCGCACCCGGACCAGCCAAATCGGAATAAGTTGAAGAAAGATCGGTTAATACTCCAATCTTTACAACATCGCCACTAACTTTGGATCCATTTTGTGCAAAAACTGGATTTGAAGCGAACATGGTCGCTGCAACCAGACTTGCGGTAATTTGCTTTAACTTCATACCCATCTCCTATAAAAACTACTAAACACCAAGATACTCATTTAATAAGGCCGCTTTTTCAGCCAACTCGTTTTGCTGTACAACCTCAACCACATTTCCGTGCTCAACAACATAATGTCGATCCGCTAATGGCGCTGCAAAACGGAAGTTTTGCTCAACCAACACAATAGTGAAGCCTTTCTTGCGCAAACTGGTTACAACCTCACCCAGCTTTTGCACAATCACTGGAGCCAAGCCTTCAGTAATCTCATCGAGCAAAAGTAGCTTGGCGCCCGTTCTCAAAATACGCGCCATAGCCAACATCTGTTGCTCGCCACCAGAAAGACGTGTTCCAGGGCTGTTACGTCGCTCATACAGATTTGGGAACATTTCATAGATTTCATCTAAACCCATTCCACCGGGTGCAACCTCTGGCAATAAAAGCAAGTTCTCTTCGGTGCTTAGGCTGGCAAAAATGCCTCGCTCTTCAGGACAAAATCCGACTCCAAGGCGAGCAATTTTGTATGTCGGCATCGAAATAGTTTCCGCACCGTAGACCTGAACGGAGCCGGTTCTTTTGCTAGTTAAACCCAAAATGGATTTCAAAATAGTGCTTCGGCCAGCGCCGTTTCTTCCCAATAGCGTTACAACCTCGCCATCGCGCACGGCAAAATTCACACCATGCAAAATATGGGACTCGCCATACCAAGACTCTAAATTTTTAACCTCAAGGGCCATGGTCATAAAGCATCTCCCCCATGGCTACCCATGTAGGCCTCAACCACCAAGGGATTATTGGAAACCTCGTGATAAGAGCCTTCAGCCAAAACGGAACCACGCTGCAACACCGTAATGCGATCGGCAATAGAAGAAACAACCTTCATATTGTGCTCAACCATCAAGATGGTTCGCCCTTTAGAGACGCGATCAATTAATTCGGTAACGCGCTCAACATCCTCGTGACCCATGCCCTGAGTGGGCTCATCCAACAACATCAACTCTGGTTCCATCGCCAAAGTGGTTGCAATTTCTAGCGCCCTTTTACGACCATAGGCTAAATTCATAGTCTCTTCGTCCGCAAACTTCTCTAAACCAACCTCCTGCAATAGCTCTAAAGCCCTTTCGTTTAGGACATCCAGTGAGCTTCCTGGTTTCCAAAAATGGAATTCGGTGCCCAATCCTCGCTGCAGTGCAACACGAACGTTTTCCAACACTGTTAAATGGGGGAAAACTGCGGAAATTTGAAATGATCGAATCACACCCCGACGTGCAATTTGTGATGGGGCCTCATTGGTGATATCAAAGCCATTGAATAAAATTTGGCCGCTAGTTGGCTCCAAAAATTTTGTCAGCAAATTAAAGCAGGTTGTTTTTCCAGCCCCATTTGGCCCAATAAGGGCGTGAATGGTTCCTCTGGTTACATCCAAGTTAACGTCGCTTACCGCTGAAAACCCCTTAAAGGATTTTCCCAGACCAATTGTTTTTAATATTGTTTCTTGCAAGTTCATACCCTCTACCCCCTGCTGGGGCAAGACTTTGAGAATAACCTAGAACAGCCTAGCTATATATAGCAATTACCCTAAATTAAAAGGGTTTGTAAATTATGAGCTTTGGGTATTTTTAATAATTTTTTGAATCGCAATTCTTGCTGATTCATCTAAGACATCCAAAGGGGCGCGTTGGGAGCCTTGAATAATCATTAGGGCATACGCCTTTGCCAAAGTAGAGGCTTCGGCGCATAGACTGAGCTCATCCCCCCTCGCGGGAGACAGGTTTCGCCAATAATTAATGGCAGCCTCAAGCTCTTGAATGGTGATGTACAACATATAAACTGTTGAGCTTATTTGTTGTCGAGGGATAGCATGGTCCCGCGGCACTTTTTAGCGCCACAACGACATTCGTACTCTTTTTTTAGCTTCTTGGTGATTGGTCCTTCAACATCCAGCGAGTAGTCATAAAACAACTCCTCACCAACTTTAAGGGCTCGCATGGCATAGATAAAAACTCGTGGTTCACCATCAAAACTATCTTCACGAGTTTCGCAGCTAGGCCTGCAAGAGTGGTTAATCCATCGCGCAGCATTACCACCATACTTTGCATCAATAACACGGCCATCTTCTAAAGAAAAATAAAAAGTGTGATTTGGGTCTTTAGGGTCATGTGGGTGCCGTTTTTCAGCAAGCTTCCAACTAATGCGTTCACCCTTGTATTCAATAATTGCTTGGCCCTTTTTGATGGGCTTAGCCACAAAGACACCTTTGCCATGAATTGGCGAAGATTTAACAACAATAGAAGACCGATCCACCTTCGGTGGTTTTAATTTTTTGGTTGCCATATTTATACGTCTAGGTTGCGCGCAATGAGCGCATTTTTTTCAATAAAGGCCCGACGTGGTTCAACCTCATCGCCCATCAATGTAGTAAATACCTGATCGGCTGCAATCGCGTCTTCGATTTTTACCTGGAGCAAAGTTCTTGAATCAGCATCCATAGTGGTTTCCCACAACTGCGATGGATTCATTTCACCAAGACCCTTATAACGTTGACGGCTCAATACACGCTCGGCCTCAGACAATAGCCAAGAGAATGCGCCCTTGAAATCATGAATGGTTTGCTCTTTGAGATTCTTGTCAGGATCGCCGCGTCGCACTTTCGTACCAGCTAAGACTTTTCCAGACAATACCGCGGCAGCATTAGAGAGAGCCTGGTAGTCGTCGCCATGAACAAAATCAGAGTTAATGGTTGAGAGTTTTACGTTGCCATGAATACGACGCGACAACAGCAAACGGAATCGCTCTGTGCGATCTTCTTTTTGCACAATAATTTCTGGTGGTAATGCCAATGGATTGGAAGGGTCTGCAAGTGCGGCTCTTAGGCGATCAGCAGATTCATTTGCAGCTTTTTCAGTGTCCAGGTTTAGTTGGGTTCCAGAGGCAATTGCGCGTAACGCGTCTTCATCAATTGTGCGAGATAGGCGATCAACAATGGATTGAATCACTTGATAGTGTTTTGCCAACTCGTTTAGAGCCTCGCCCTCGATTACCTCGCCACCAGGAGTTTGCAAAGAGGCTGTTTCCATAGCGATTTTCAATAAAAGCTGATTAAGCTCAGCATCATCTTTAATGTACTGTTCGCTCTTGCCAAACTTCACCTTATAAAGTGGTGGTTGAGCAATATAAATATGGCCTCGCTCAATTAACTCTGGCATCTGTCTATAGAAGAAAGTTAAAAGTAGTGTGCGAATGTGGCTACCATCAACGTCCGCGTCGGTCATGATGATGATGCGGTGATAGCGCAATTTATCAGCCTTGTATTCTTCAACACCAATACCCGTTCCCAAGACTGTGATGAGAGTTACTACCTCTTGGCTTGTGAGCATCTTGTCAAAACGGGCTTTCTCAACGTTCAGAATTTTTCCTTTTAAAGGAAGAATTGCCTGAAAACGACGATCGCGGCCCTGTTTCGCAGAGCCTCCCGCTGAATCACCCTCGACGATAAATAACTCGGACTTTGCTGGATCTTTTTCTTGGCAATCTGCAAGCTTACCTGGCAACCCAAGTCCATCTAAGGCGCCTTTGCGACGAGTCATATCTCGTGCTTTGCGAGCAGCCTCGCGAGCACGCGCAGCATCCACAATCTTTCCACAAAGAATTTTTGCGTCTGCGGGACGCTCTTGAAGATAAGCACTTAGGGCTTCAGCAACAATTTCTTCAACCGGTCCACGAACCTCGCTTGATACCAACTTATCTTTTGTTTGGCTTGAGAATTTTGGTTCCGGCACCTTTACAGACAGCACGCATGCCAAACCTTCGCGCATATCATCGCCAGAAATTTCTACTTTTGCTTTTTTGGCGATCTCGTTTTCATCAATATATTTATTGATGACGCGCGTCATCGCGGCACGCAAACCAGTTAAGTGAGTACCACCATCACGCTGAGGAATGTTGTTGGTAAAACACAGAACTTGTTCACTAAAACTATCGTTCCACTGCATCGATACTTCAGCGGTAATTTGACCACCCAAATCAGAAGGGCGAACACCTTCAGCGTAAAAAATGTTTGGATGTAAAACGTTTTTGGTTTGATTAATGTATTCAACAAACCCGCGCACACCACCTGAAAAAGCGAAATCTTCTTCTTGTCCAGTGCGCTGATCAATCAACTTGATATGCACACCATTATTTAAGAATGAAAGCTCCCTAATTCGCTTTACTAGAACTTCATAATGAAACTCAATATTTCCAAAAATTTCTTCATCAGCTAAAAAATGCACCTCCGTGCCTGACAACTCGGTATCGCCTATTACTGTAATCGGTGAAATAGCAACACCATTCTCTTCTTGAATATTGCGATTTTGAATGACCCCGCGAGCAAACTCCATGTAATGAGTTTTGCCATCGCGGCGAATAGTTAGTTTCAACCATTTAGAAAGGGCATTTACACAACTTACGCCTACGCCGTGCAAACCACCAGAAACTTTATAGCTGTTTTGATCGAACTTACCGCCAGCATGCAGCTCGGTCATCACGATTTCTGCTGCGCTTCTTTTTGGCTCATGCTTATCGTCGTACTTAATACCTGTTGGAACACCACGACCGTTGTCAACAATTGAAATAGAGTTATCAGTTTGAATAACAACCGTAATTTCAGAACAGTAGCCTGCTAGGGCCTCGTCAATAGAGTTATCTAAAACCTCAAATACAAGATGGTGCAAACCCGTTCCATCGGAAGTGTCTCCGATGTACATGCCTGGACGTTTACGAACAGCTTCAAGACCTTCTAAGATTTGAATCGATGCTGCACCATACTGCTCTACTGCTTTTTTTTCTTCAGTCATTTTTTTCTACATTAAATGCGCATTGGCATTACTACATACTTAAAGTCTTCTGATCCCGGTAATGTGATTACAGCACTACTGTTGGCATCACCTAAACTAATTTGAATTTTTTCATTCTTTAGGTTCGCCAATACGTCTAACAAGTAACTCACATTAAAACCAATTTCCACAGCATCGCCGCTGTATTCAGTTTCAATTTCTTCTTGGGCTTCTTCTTGCTCAGCATTAGTAGACTGAACGGTGATCTTGTTTGGAGATAAAGAGAAGCGCACACCTTTGAATTTGTCGGTAGTAAGAATAGCTGCGCGCTGCAATGCTGCTTGCAACACATCACGACCAACCACCAAAGAATTTTTGTGCCCCTTTGGAATCACCCTTTGGAAATCTGGGAACTTACCCTCAACCAATTTAGAAATAAGCTCAATATCACCAAAAGTAAATTTAACTTGATTGGCAGTCAAACTAATTTCCAATGATTCATCCGAATCTTCAAGTAGGTGTTGGCACTCAAGTATGGTTTTACGAGGAATAATAATTTCTTGGCGCTGACCAGATCCTGACGGAGCTTCTGTAAGTTGAACCTGAGAAAATGCCAAACGATGTCCATCAGTTGCAACAGCAACCACCTCTTTACCCTCTACAACCAACAACATTCCGTTTAAGTAATAGCGAATATCTTGTTGAGCCATAGAAAAGTGCACTTGACTAATCAATTGGCGAAAACTTTTCCGCGTCATTTTCCAAGCAGCTGTAACCTCGCCAACACTTTGCATAACTGGGAACTCGGTTGCAGATAATGTTTGCAAAGAAAAACGGCTTTTGCCACTCTGAACAACCATACGGTTATCCTTAAGATTTAAAGAAACCGGACCCTCGGGTAGTGCTCGCAAAATATCTAACAACTTTCTTGCGGCAACAGTTGTAGTGACATCTTCGGAGCCGACACCAAAATTAGCATTTGTTGTAATTTGAATTTCAATATCTGTTGATACAAAAGACACTCTCTCACCACTCTTTTTAAATAAGAGATTCGCCAAAATTGGCAAAGTGTGTCTACGCTCAACAATTCCACTTACTACTTGTAGTGGCTTTAACAAACTATCGCGTGAGGTGTTGACAAGTTGCATTGCTTTTAAATCCTTGTATATATCTAAATAGTAATAGTAATAAGGGCCGTCTTTTCCGTGGATAAGTCAAAAACCTCAAACAAAACAACACATTAAACGCCAAAAAACCTGTGGAAAACTTCTGTATAAACACTGCATAAAAACGGGATAACTTTTCTTTAAGACCCTATTTTTGCATGAAGCGGGATCTTTCCACAATTTATCCACAAGCAATCCCCAAACTTATCCCTAGGGTTATTCACACGTTTATCCACAAGTAAAAATTATGACTTTAGTGTTTGCTCAATAACGTGAATCTCATGGTTTAACTGGCTGTCGTGAGCTCGCTCTTCTGCAATCTTACGAACGGCGTGTAAAACAGTGGTGTGATCACGACCCCCAAACAACTCGCCTATTTCTGGTAGGCTTTTTTGGGTTAATTCTTTGGCCATAAACATGGCAATTTGTCTCGGGCGAGCAATATTAGCTGGACGTTTTTTTGAATACATATCAGCAACCTTAATGCTGTAGAAGTCTGCCACTGCTTTTTGTATGTTCTCAACCGAAATTTGACGATTTTGAATTGATAGCAAATCCTTCAAGGCGGTTCTGGCCACCTCAATAGTGACCTCGCGACCATGAAAGCGAACAAAAGCCAGAATCTTTCTCAAGGCGCCTTCAAGCTCGCGCACATTAGAGCGCAGATGTTTGGCTACAAAAAATGCCACATCCTCACTCATGGGGATGCCCTCGTTGGCGGCCTTCTTCATAAGGATGGCCACTCGCATTTCCAGTTCAGGAGGTTCAATGGCTACCGTCAAACCAGAATCAAAGCGTGAAATGAGTCGATCATCAATACCAGCCATTTCTTTTGGGTAGGTATCGCTTGTAATAATCACCTGAGATTTGTTGCTTAAGAGCGCTTCGAAGGCATAAAAGAACTCTTCTTGGGTTCTTGATTTGCCACTAAAAAATTGGATATCGTCAATCAACAACAGATCAAGCGAGTGGTAATAACGCTTAAAACGATCAAAAGCCTTTTGTTGGTAAGCACGAACCACGTCGGATACATATTGTTCAGCGTGGATATAACGAATACGAGCGTTTGGTTTTTCCTTGAGGAGATGGTTACCAATCGCATGAATTAAATGGGTTTTTCCAAGACCAACACCACCATATAAAAACATTGGGTTGTATGAGGTTCCTGGGTTGTGCGCAACCTGAATCGAGGCCGCCCTAGCAAGTTGATTTGCTTTGCCGGTTACAAAGGTCTCAAAAGTAAGGTTTGGATTAAGTTTCGAATGATCCTCAATTTCAAAAGACTGTTCTTCAACGGAAATATTTGGCGAGGTATTTGTATGGGTTTCGACGCCGACCACAGGCTCGGAAATCTCGCTGGCGCCAGTTGCTCTTGCTTGTACGGCACCTTCAACCGCCAGTGCAAAGTGAACATTGATTGGTCCCCCAAAGTAGTCCGCAGCCATTTCTTGGAAACGTTCTGCAAAAGTTTTTTTAATCCAGTCCAACTTAAAGCGGTTTGGGGCTCCAATTGTTAGTAAGCGGTCACTCTCATCAAAAGATAGCAATACTAATGGCTGTATCCAGGTTTTAAACTGTTGTGGTGATAGTTCGCGTGAGAGTGCGCCAACGGCGCCGTCCCAAAAACCAAAAGGACTGATTGAATTCAAGGAGGGGGGATTTTGTAGGTTGCTCATATTTTTGGAGGATCCATTGTAGCGATCCTGCAAAGTTAT